>JADJMA010000016.1 GCA_016709845.1 Flammeovirgaceae bacterium
TCTCCATAACGTCTCGCCATAATGCGAGCAACCTCACCCACTTCTTCTGTTGAAGTATGGCCATGTTGAAATTCATCATTGAAAATAACCCAGACACCATGTAATTTTATCCATTCGTCAACTTTTTATTGGGCTTGATAAAAGATGTTAAACTTGTTAGAGTGGAATATTTCCATGTTTCTTCTTCGGAAGTTTGACTGCTCATTACCAAGCATTTTAAATGCAGTCCCGTTTTCATGAGTCACAATCGGATAGACGTTCCTCATCAGTATATCCCGGTGGGCAGCACGGAATGGGTTAACTAATTGGGTGTACTCATCTACCTTCTCATTAGGTTTCGCCCTCCGGGTTGGCATCATGGGAAATCTCCTTTAAAATAATTTCCGCTACCTTTCGCACCCATTACCGCAATCTCAGCAGTTGGCCAGGCATAGTTAAGGTCCGCACTGATGAGCGGAGTTCGATACATCATAATCCCCATAGGTTATAGGTGATAACATGCCCCGCGGTACCGTTGCTTCTGAGAAAGCAAACAATGGCTTAGCCCCATTCGGTGATAATCGCATTCCATTCCTGATCAGTGCCCGGCAAAAGCCTGGACGTCTTCAAACACCAGCAACGGAATATTAAAGCAATCTGAAACCGAACAGGCTTCGCGCAGCCTTTACCGCTGGCATCAATATCCAACACCGCCATCGATGCGGGTTGATTACTAACAATGCCAATATGCTGAAGCTAACCAGGCAAAGCCTAAAATAATGGTAAACATAAAATTTTTATGCACTTCAAAAAAGACTGATCGTCCACCACGCCATAGATAGCATCGCGAATATCATGAGAGCTGATTTGGGTTTGAAGGAATAATTTCATTAAGCGAAGGGCGCGAGTTGGTGCCCGGTGTATGTAAGACAACGCGAATATAACCTCTTCACAATTTTTGGGGATGTGGCTGGGAGGTGTTGATCGTGATGTTGTCCTTCATTGGCGCAGGCAAATGGCCTTTCGCCACTATGCGTAGAGGCACCCCTAGATTCTTCTGCTGTTACGTTTTCGTGGGTAACTGTTTTCACTACGTTCGGTCCGGTAACAAACATGAACGAAGTGTTGCTCTACTACCATAAAAATAAAATCGGTGATCGCGGCCGGTGAGTAAACTGCACCTCCGACGCATGGGCCCCATCCCTGCAAGAAATCTGAGGTACCGCCCGAAACGCCATTACGTTGATAAAAATATCTGCATATCCGCCCAGCAAACTTCACCTTCCTAGATGCGGTACCCCCGAATCATTAAAGACCGATTACGGGACCGCCATTCTTCATCCCCATACTCCATAATCTTAACTATTTTTTCGACATGGGTTTCCGACAACGACCACCAAACTGTGTAAGTCCTGGGAAAACATGGAATCAACCAACCTGAATGGTACACCGTAACCTGTTACAACACCATCACCCAGATATGATATTCTTGTAGTCGAATCCTTTTTTGCGGTGCATCCCTAATTTGACTCCCTCAAAGGAGTCTTCATCCAAAAGTAACATCACTCGTTCGCGAGCGGTAAGTTTTCTATTTTAGCATGTTGTTGGGCGATTCTTTTCCTTTCACCCAAAAGAATTCCTTGTTTTCCGCAGTTAATGAAACTTTAGGATTTTTGTTTTTGAATTAATTTTCGTTGTGTCCCCCCTTTCTCATTGATACTGCTGTCTAAATATAGGGATAGTTATAGGTAGAAATGGTAACTTGTACCGATCGAAATAAACGTAATGAAACGTGTAGCCATCATTGATATAGAACCAATAACCACTTGTTGCTGTGTTGGGAAGAAGATTAACGATTACCCATAGAAAAAAAGTACCTGACCCTTGGCGTTGGCGGAATCAATCAGGGTTACATAACAAGGGTATTGAAGAGCGCTTAACACCATGCGATCGTTTAATCCCACGCTCAATGAAGCGGGCATCGATCGGGTGGCCCACGGAACAAACTATATGCGTAATGCCAGCAACAGGCAAAGATTTAAAAAATACTAGAACACGAGCAATTTTTAATCAGACACAAAATCTGTTTCGGGAGCTTGGGGCAGAATACATTTATCCAGAATCAGGTTTACCATTAACATGGGATCAAAAGTGTTTGATTATGGATATTGGCGGTGGGAGTGTAGAATTTGTCGTGGCAGAGGAACAAGTTTCTGGAGTCATGGTTTTAGAAATAGGCGGGCAACGTCTGCTGGAAAAAATTTCATCGAAAAACGACCCCATAAAATCACAGGAAGTGATTAGTTGTTTCTCTTTTTGAAGAAGAATTACAGCTTCTGATAGCCCGCTCTTAAAATTCAGCAGCCAAAAGTATTGGTTAGGATCATCCGGTACGTCTCGATACCTTAAGTGATATTTATTTTATGCGAGAAGCAGGTTTGCCCGATGCAAAATACCCGAAACACCTTTCAATATAAAGGTAACTGAATGATCCTTGAGGGCTATTGGTAAAGATCGGGCGACTCGCTAAGAAATTCGAGGCATGATTAAGATGCGCTATAGATATGATGTAGTAGCTTGCTGTCTCATCAAATATCTCTTGAATACTCATAGCTTCAATCAAATCCGGGTTTCCTCTTATTCATTAAAGAAGGCGTACTCGCATCCCATGCCAAAATAAAAAGAAGGCCATCTCTTTGATAGCCTTCTTTATGACTCATCAATCAAAGATTACAAAGCCTAAATCTGCTTATCAACTGGATACTTCACTTCATACTTACAGATCATCTTCTTTGTTTCGTAGGTTTGATTTCGAGTTCCATTCAAGTTTGCGGTTGCTGTTGTGTTTGGCTCCACCTGTTTCCAAAGCGAAACTGGTTGTGTGTTTTGCGACGAATTACCCTGATCTCAGTAGTATGTGATCGATTCTGTTTTTGTGTTCCGGCCGAAATCTCCCAGGCATAACTCTCCTTTTCGTAGAGCCATAAAACTACGTGAAGTAAGATCTTTCAACTTATCACGCTTCACCACAATTCTTTATCAGCCCCACGATACAGAAAAAGTGTGTCTTTTCATATTATTTGGATCGATGTACGACTTACCCACAAGGTGCCCTCAAAGAAAATATTAGCTTCACCTGGCAATAATTAAAATCCCCCTTTCGTAGCCTTCACATAAAAATGCATCCGCATCCAATTTAGGGGCCACCGAATAAACAGTAATCCGATTTCATCTCATAGCTGCGGAATATCAAGCCAGAGTAAGGTTTTGACGAAGACGATACCGAGTAAGGAAATGGAAATCCAACTCCGTGTTCAAGGTGGTTTGAATCGTAGGCATAATCCCGGATGCCGATTGTGCGTCAACCTCTTCTTTATAATCTTTCGTTTCCGCTTAGCAGGTGCCCGATCGGGATACCGTGCCGGCTGCCTTTGCTGATAACGAATAGGCAATGGGTTGATAGAAATCTAAAAACCTACGATGTAAAGTCTTTGTTCAGGCTTCAGCCCGCTTTGATTCGGATTAGCCGTTGACAATTTTAATTTTACATTTTCCATTCTTCGCCCGTGCTTTGAAACATTCGCTTGTAACTAAGCAACTGGATTCTTTGTGTTCGCCGCGCGTAAATCATAGATAGGTGCCATCCCGCATTGGCCTACAATAATTAATCTCCAAACTCAGCCGAAGTCGCGCTTCGGTAGACACACTCACTACAATCTCGCTGGTGTTGCGATTATATAATTCATTTTGACTATTAATTTGTGCATTCAGGCGTGCGATAGTCTCATTCAATTTTTTGATTTTCTCATCTTGCTTCATACGTAACGAAACGATATATCACCCAACGGACTACGATAAAAATCGGCCATCGCTTTTAGTTCGGCCACCGTTAGGTTTTGATTTGTCCCGCCAATTTTCTGGTTGCTTAATAGCATTTGCTCCTCCTTATTTAAAATTTCTTTCTGGCTTTGCTCAAGCAGCACTTGTCTTTGCATGGTCGACAATGAGTCTTTCAATGCCTTCAGACCTTTTGGCATATTAAACTCGTTTAAAAAGTTTTGCTGATGGCTGATTCCGAGAATAACAAAATTTCCCTTGCCTTTAACCTGAATACTTTGGGATCCAGTTGCGCAGTTAATCCGGCAATAATTATATTAGTCCTTCCAGCCTCAGTTTTGTTTTGCATCACGGGTAACCTGCGCTTTATTAAGAAAGACTGTGACATCCGATGTTTTTTGAATCCACAGGTTTATCAGGCTGACCGATGGCAACTATTGAACTAAGTACTAAGGCTGATGATAGAATTTGATTTTTCATGATTTTCAGTTTTTTGACTCTAAGATGCGCGTGCGGGTAAATTTCCATATTGAACAGTATAAATTTTAGTAAATCCTCAATATTGCCTTTAATCGAACACTTTTGCACTATGAATGATCTTGTTCTTCCCTATCATCAATTAAGGCAATTTGCCATTGATATTTTCGTGAAAATGAATTGCCCTAAAGAAGAGGCAAATCTGGCTGCCGATGTATTGTTAAACGCAGACCTTCGCGGTATTGATTCACACGGCTTGGCTCGTTTGTCGGGCTACGTACGACTGTGGAGGCCAAACGAATTAATAGTAGCCAACGATCTCTGTGTGCATGAAACTCCAAGCACTGCCGTTGTAGATGGCGATCAGGGTTTGGGATTGGTGGTAGCACCCCGGGCCATGAAAATTGCAATCGAAAAGGCGATGCAAGTAGGCACAGGCTGGGTAGCTGTCAAAAACTCAAATCATTTTGGTATTGCCGGTTATCATGCCATGATGGCTCTCGAACACGATATGATAGGCATGGCCATGACGAACGCAAGTCCATTAGTTGCCCCGACCTTTTCAGTAGAACGATTACTGGGTACGAATCCAATTTGTTGCGATTCCCGCGGGTGAACAACCTCTCCCTTGTTGCTGATTTGCAACCACAACTGCCGCTAATGGTAGCTTGAAATCTTGCAACGCAAAACCAGGAAGCACCTGAAGGGTGGATACAGAAAAAGATGGCAGCGTATCAATTAATCCAAATGAGGTTAAAGATGGTGGCGCATTGGTTCCGTTAGGAAGCGATCCTGAACATGGAAGTCACAAGGGATTTTGCTTAGGAGCATGGGTAGATATTTTTCGGCAGTTTTGAGTGGAGCTAACTATGGACCTTGGGTTTCCTCCCTTCGTAAGTTTTGGCGCCTCGTCTGATCCTGTAGGCGATGGCATTGGTCATTTTTGGTGCCATGCGTAGATGCCTTTCGGCCTGCTGATGATTTCAAAAAACACATGGATAATTGGATAACCCGATTTCGATCCGCAAAACGGTGGAAGGACAGGATCGATTAATTATACCTGGTGATCCGGAACGCGAAAGCGAAAAAGCGCGAATGATTTCCGGAATTCCGTTGAACCCAAAGGTAGCTCAAGACCTTAAAGAACTCGGAACAAAATTTAACATTGAATTCTAAAATCCAGCAGTAACGCCAACACGCAGTACCAGCGGACTACTGTATGGATAGTAATCGTTTGGTGAAGTTGGGTTGCGATAGGAGAATTAAAAGGGCAACAGCAAAAAATCCTGCATGTCTGCCTATCGGCTGAAAGAATCCACCTCCACCCATAAAACTTGAGAAGTTCTGCCGAACGGATTGACCTCCGTAAGTCACGTACTCATTATTAAGATACTCATACTCGGCATGTAAAAATAAGGGACCATAAACCTGAAAACGCAAAAAAGGGCTTATTCCAAAATCATTTGCTGAAATGTTGGGCGTTACATATTTATACTTCGTATACCGGTAAATTAAACTTACTCCACTCGCTAAACGCGGAGAAAGTTTGTAACCAATAATGGGCGAAACTGAAATGTAATCGTACTGCGCACTAAACCCCATTCCAAATCCTCCACCCGTAAAAACACGATCTTTGAAATCTGGCTTTTCATCCATAGGCTCATCGCCCCATTGCGCTTGTGCGCTTATATCCGAGAAGCGTAAGTAGTATAAATATGAGATCAGGTCGTTAGAATCAAGAAATAACAGCCAAACAAAAAAACAAAGCCCAGTAACAAAATAAAAATTTCTAAAGGCGGGTGGTAATCTTTTGAGCATAGTTTAAAAAATGATTCTACGAAGATAGAAATTAAAACAGGTATTAAGCAAATCAGGCCGAAGGCCTGATTGTGTTTACGATTTAGGCAACGTCCACTCCTGATCGAACGCTACCTCCTGGGTTCCTTTTTGGAAAAGCTTTTAGCTTCATTATACTTTTCCCTTCAAGGATAATCGCAGATCATATTTTTCTGACGTTGATGGATCCACATAAGTTCCTTTACAAATATTGAAGAATCCTACCTTTAGATTTTCCAACCCGGGTTCCCAAAATTGAGTTGTTCAAATTATCAGCCCATACCACCGAACCCTGAAAAACCGAGTCCACATCATACATCAGAATTCCAATATTGAGATGTTCGTTAAACCACACCCAACAATACTGTGTTGAAAATCCACACCTGAAAAATTGCTCCCTAATCAGGAAGAGAATCAACCCTCCGGCAACTATTAAATGAGAACAATTGACACCATCACTTCTGTTTCCATAATTTCAAGACACTACGCTTAATCGAGTATCTCTCCCTTCCTATTGCAAAAATCAAACAGCTTTGATCACCGAAGGGTTAAAATTCAAAAAAAGCCTCTTTTTTTTAGTGAAAAGGCACTTTAATCGCTTTGGTCTTATCAGAGTGGATTAAAAGCTTTATCAAACAGGATTCAGTTTCCCAAAAATGGAATGGACGTAGCCAGAGGTTCCTTTGAAATTGCCATCCGGAAGCAAAACGAAGAGTGTGTGCTCCCCATGGGTGAATTTATTTAAGAACTGCTTCCAGTAACAAAAGGAAAACTTCAATCCAATCTGACCACAGAGATTTTCTATCGAAACATTTTGATTGTGCCTATCAATGAAATTCCTGCTACAATTTTAAATTAACCTTATTGTTGATCATTCATTGCCTAAAAGGAAATTCCATGCTTCCCGCCTGTTCCAATTGCAATAATTTTAAGATGCTGGTTTTGGTAATTGAATTATCTTTGTCCCTCTATGGCGAATCTAAAAATTAATAATCTGGAATTTAAAAAGCTTATTCCTGCAGCAAAATTAGAAGCGAAAATTGTCGAATTGGCCGGTAAGATTAACGAAGACTATGAGGGAAAAACTCCAGTGTTTCTTCCAATCCTCAACGGCTCGTTTATGTTTGCTGCTGATTTACTAAAGGAGATAAAGATTGACTGCAGAGTATCCTTTGTGAAAACATCATCGTATGCAAGGCACTTCCAGTACGGGCCAACTTAAGACATTAATTGGTCATGATGAAAGCCTCTTCAACAACACATTATTATTGTAGAAGACATTGTAGACTCTGGCCTTACGCTGGATAAGATTTTGACTGAACTTCGGGATCGCGGAGCTAAATCTGTAGAGGCCGTTTCGTTGCTTCGCAAAAAGTCGGCACGCGAAAAAAAAATCGAAGTAAAATACGTGGGCTTTGATCTCGAAGATGAATTTGTGTTGGGCTATGGCCTCGACTATGATGGGCTGGGTCGTAATTACAAGGACATTTATAAAGCCCTGTGACGGATACTGGACACTTGAAAAGTTATCCAGAAACCAGCAACAAGTAGCAAATTCAGTAGTTGGCTAATGCCCTAATTGATCCTTATCTTGCCCAACTTTACCTAAACATAGACCGTTAGTATGATCAATCTTGTTCTCTTTGGCCCGCCCGAGCTGGCAAAGGCACACAAAGCGAAAGCTCATTCGCAAATATGGCTTTGTTCATATTAGCACCGGTGATCTTTTCGGTGGCATACCAAAATGACACCTCTTTGGGCAAGCAAGTAAAAGAAATAATGAACAGCGGCTTACTGGTGCCCGATGAAATCACCATCGCCATGCTTAAAGAAGAACTTAACAAAAATCCTGAAGCAAAAGGATTTCTTTTTGATGGCTTTCCCCGCACCGTACCACAAGCCGAAGCGTTGGATAAATTTATGAAAGATAATGGCACAGCCATTCATTATGTGATTGCTCTGGATGTTACCGAAGAAGAAGTTCGTTGTCGTATTGCTAAACGAAGAACAATCGATAATCGGGCCGATGATGAAGAAGACAAGTTAAACAAACGCATCAATGAATATTTTACCAAAACTATTCATGTTCTTCCGTTTTATGGAAATCAGAATCGTTTAAATACGGTAAATGGCATTGGAGCCGTTGACGAAATCTTCAAAAATCTTTGTAAGATAATTAAGGTATAAGCTTCCGTGCTGAGTCATTGGTAAGTAAGCAACCCATCAGTAAATCGTAATTCAAAAATCATAAATCGTAATTCCCTTGTCTTCACCGAACTTCATCGACTATGTAAAATTCAACGGGCGCTCGGGGCATGGTGGAGCTGGTTGCCGTCATTTTCATCGTGAGAAATTTATAGAAAAGGGTGGCCCCGATGGTGGAGATGGTGGCCGCGGAGGTCACATTATTCTCAGGGCAATGCTCAGTTGTGGACGTTGCTTCATCTCAAATTTAGAAAGCATGTTTTTGCCGAAGTTGGCAAGCCAGGTGAATCTCAAAATTGTACGGTGCCTTTGGAAAGGATATCATCCTTGAAGTGCCTTTAGGAACTGTTGCCCGAGATTTTGAGACGAAGGAATTAATGTGCGAAATTAATGAAGACGGCAAAGAGTTATCTTACTTCCCGGAGGTCGTGGTGGAAAAGGAAATTCATTTTTGCTACCGCTACCAATCAGGCACCACAGCATGCACAGCCTGGAGAGCCCGGCCTTGATCAATGGGTTGTACTTGAGCCAAACTGCTGGCAGACGTGGGGTTGGTTGGATTTCCTAATGCAGGCAAATCAACTTTACTTTCGGTGGTGTCAGCCGCTAAACCTAAAATTGCCGACTCGCTTTTACAACCTAACACCAAACCTGGTGTTGAAAAATATCGTGACGATCGATCTTTGTTATGGCCGATATTCCGGGAATAATAGAAGGCGCTGCAAGAAGGCAAAGGGTTGGGCATTCGATTTCTTAAACATATTGAAAGAAACTCTTTGCTTTTATTTCTCATTCCTGCCGATGCCAAAAATATACAGGCGGAATACGACATTCTCCTGAACGAATTACGCAAGTATAATCCTGAGTTGCTTGATAAAAGAGAGTTCTGGCAATTACAAAAAGTGATATGCTGGATGATGAATTAAAAACTGAATTAGCCAAAGAGGTACCGGGCGATATTCCATCGGTGTTTATTTCTTCTCTTACAAATCAGGGAATTTCTGAATTGAAAGATTTGATTTGGAAAGAATTGAATTAATCAAACAGCGTCATTCTGACACATATTCTACTATTGGCAAAATTCTTGTCATTTCTGCATCGCATTTTAAGATATCATGGAAAATAACGTACACCCCGACCACGAATTAGAGAAATCCGGTGATTTGACTGCCGAAACCCCCGAAGGCCAAACCGAAGAGCCTGTTGAGGAAATAAAGAAAGAAGAGTCAATCGATCCAATTAAGAAAATACAAGACGAATTGGCAGAAGCGAAGGATAAGTATTTACGCCTTTATGCAGAGTTTGATAATTTCAGACGCAGGTCCTCAAAAGAAAAGCTGGAGATGATTCAGACGGCCAATGAACAATTACTAACAGCCTTACTTCCGGTGTTAGATGATTTTGAGCGGGCCGAAAAATCTTTTAAAGAGAAAAATGATAAAGAAGTAGAGGGGTTCTTTTTAATTCAGAATAAGTTTAGAAAAACACTGGACCTGTATAGCGTAAAACCCATGGAAATAAAATCGGGCAGTGATTTCAATGCCGACTTTCATGAAGCCATTACACAAGCGCCCGCTCCAGAAGGAATCATTAAAGGAAAAATTATAGACGTTGTTGAAAAGGGATATCTTCTCAATGATAAAGTGATTCGATTCGCCAAAGTTGTTGTCTTTAATTAACATTCTTAGTAAGTCCCATGTCCACAAAAAAGATTATTACGAAATTCTGGGTGTCAGTAAGAATGCAACCGCTGAAGAAATAAAGAAGGCCTATCGCAAAGTAGCCATTCAATTTCACCCCGATAAAAATCAGGGCGATAAAGCAGCCGAAGAAAAATTTAAAGAAGCCGCTGAGGCCTATGAAGTATTGAGCAGTGATGAAAAGCGGGCTCAATACGATCCTTCAGTCACTCACGGCCGGGCAATGGTGGCTTCAGAGGCCACGATATGAACATGGAAGATATCTTCAGTCAATTTGGAGATATCTTTGGTGGTGGGGTGGAAGTCCCTTCGATAGTTTTTTTGGTGGCGGTGGTGGTGGAAGAACCCGTCAGAGAAAAGGATCAAACCTGCGCATAAAACTCAAACTATCTCTAGAGGAATTGCTAATGGCGCTGAGAAGAAAAATAAAAGTAAATCGGCTCATCCGGGCCGATGGTGACCTTCAAAAATTGTACAACCTGTGGCAGCACAGGTCAATTGCGTAAAGTGGTCAACACCATGCTCGGGCAAATGGTAAGCACAACTACCTGTTCTACTTGTAATGGTGCCGGTCAATTACTTGATAAGCGTCCTCCCGGGGTAGACAACTCGGGTTTAGTCTCTAAGGAAGACATGATAACCGTAAAAATACCAGCAGGTGTTAGGCGAGGGAATGCAACTCTCCATGTCGGGCAAAGGAAATGAAGCGCCCGGAGGCGGTGTACCCGGAGATTTGCTGATACTGATTGAAGAAGTAGAGGATAAGGAATTGAAACGAGATGGCAATAACCTTGTTTTTGATCTTCATATCACTTTTATAGATGCAGCGCTGGGCACCAGTGAGAGGTTCCTTCCGTTGGCGGTAAAGTGCGGATAAAAATTGAACCCGGTACCCAAAGTGGAAAAATATTGCGGCTTCGCGGCAAAGGGTTGAAAGACATTAATGGTTATGGCTCGGGAGATCAACTTATTTATATTAATGTCTGGACCCCGAAAAAATTAACCCGTGATGAGAAAGCTAAACTGGAAAGCCTTCGAGCCTCGCCCAATTTTCAACCTCATCCGGATGCCGGAGAAAAAGGATTCTTTGAGCGCATGAAAGAGTATTTTGGCTAAATAGAAAAATTTTAGGTTTTTTATAACCTTGGCCTTATTAACCCGTATAAATCTTATTACGGGTTATTTTTTTGTTATGCCGGCTGCTTATTTCGCTAAATGACAAAAATTCAACCTTTCTTACATTCAGAAACTTGAACCTGATCTAACACGTAATAAGGGATATGTGGCGATTGATTGTCTTGGCTTTGATGAGTAACGGTACGGTCTTAACGGTATACGGTCAGATTAAAAACAATTCACCGTTGAGAAAACGCAACCTTGCGAGCGTGTTGACTTAAAGTTGCGCGCTAAAACGGGTAATTGCTTTATTCGTGCAAGCAATAACGATGATGTTCTGAATATTTACAGTAACCAGGACTTGGAAGAATACGCTCACTCATTCAGCAATGAAGTGAAGGACAACACTTGCTCCATTAATCTTTCTCTTGAACAAGAAAGTCAGCGGGGTGTAAGTCAAAAAATCTCCTATCAGGTATTTGGATCGGAAGAGCGCCCCAGCGATAAATTCTGGAAGGTTTATTTGTCAGAGACCACACCCTATGCGCTTGACCTCGATTATGGTTTGGGCAATGCCAATATAGATCTCTCGGGCATGTCAATTAGCAAACTTAAAATTCATACCGGCAGCGCTGATGTAAACATTAATTATAGTACGGGTATTGAAAATAAAATTGAAATGGACACCTTCTATGTAAAGGTGGATATGGGTTCGTTAAATGCCCGCCAACTGAACCTGGCTCGCTCCAAAGTGGTAGTAGCCGATGTAGGCTTCGGTAATATGTTTCTCGATTTCAGCAACAAACCCAGCATCAGCAACCATATAATTGGCAGCGTGGGTGCAGGTAATCTTATTATTCAATTGCCAACCGAAGATGTTCCCGTTCTGGTGACCATAAACGATTCGTGGTTGTGTAGCCTCAGTATTTCTCCAACACTTAAAAGATTGGGCCAAACCGCTTTGCCAACGCGGCCTATTCCGCGGACAGCAAAGCCGCACTTGTTTTTAATCTTGATGTTTCGATGGGTAAAATCGTCTTTCGCGAAAAAAAGCCGGTAACAAACCTGTTTAGTTTACTCTTGAATTTGAACCCATTAGTAGGTTCCTTTTATTCTATCGTTATTTTGTTATAACCGTACCAACCAATCTCAACGAACGTGAATGCCCTTATAACTCGCGATGTTACCAAGCGCTATGCTAATCACACAGCCCTAGATCATGTAAGCATTACCATTCCAGAAAAACTATTTATGGATTATTAGGCCCCAATGGTGCTGGTAAAACAACGCTTATCCGAATCATCAATCAGATAATCAATATGGAGGAAGGCCAAATTGAAATCTTTGGTGAGCCTTTGCAGGAAAAACATATTGGCATGATCGGATATCTTCCGGAAGAACGTGGCCTTTACAAAAAGATGAAAGTAGGTGAGCAACTTCTTTACCTGGCGCAGTTAAAAGGACTTAGTCGTAAACAAGCCTTGGAGCGGATAAAAGTTTGGCTCGAAAATTTGAAATAAAAGATTGGTGGGGCAAAAGGTGGAAGACCTTTCTAAGGTATGGCACAAAAAGTACAGTTTATAAGCACCGTGTTGCATCAACCAAAACTTATAATTCTGGATGAACCTTTTTCAGGATTTGATCCGGTAAACGCACAGTTAATCACCGAAAAAATTCTGGAACTTAAAGAAATGGGAAGCACCATTATTTTTTCCACGCACCGAATGGAAACCGTTGAATCACTCTGCGATCATATCGCCCAGATCGATAAATCAAAGAAAATATTGGAAGGCCCTAAGAAGCAAGTAAAGGATCAGTATAAGTCCAATACATTCATCGTTGAACATCGTGCAACCAATTTACTTTTCCGGTTGATCGGTATGAATTAATCAATCAGAAGCCTATGGAGGATGGTTTATTCTCTACAACCCTAAAAGCAAAAACGGCATTAATGGAAACCAGGTTATTCGCGATCTGATTGATATTACCGAAGTGCATAGCTTTCAGGAGAAATTACCTACCATGTCAGATATTTTTATAGGCCTGGTGAAAGGTGATGAAGTGTTGAAGAAACATCTACAAGAACAAGCATAACCCAAAAGACCCTGTTAGTATGAACAAAATTTGGTTAATCATCCAGCGTGAGTTTTTAAATCGGGTTCAGAAAAATCTTTTTTGATAGCCACCATTCTGGTACCGCTTATTTTTCCAGCCATCATTGGAGGATTGATCTTTATCATGATTAAAGAATCGGAATCAGCCAAGGCAGATACCGTGCGGGTGGTAGATGAGAGTAAGTTGTTTACATTTCAAAGCGGCAAGCGATTTACATTCGTTCCTTTAGATATGCCGTTAGATCAGGCTAAGAAAGTTTACAACGAAACCAAAGACTTTGCTTTATTGTACATTCCTCAAATAGATATTAACAAACCCGAAGGCATTGCGATTTATACCAAGGAAAAGCCCAGCAGAAAAAGTGGGTGATCTCGAATCATCTATTGAAAATCAAATTCATGACTTGAAACTAAAGGAGTACAACATTGATGAGGCAACGTTGAAAAGTTTGCGGCCGAAAGTGAATCTTAAACAGTTTAATCTATCCGATACGGGCGAAGAAAAATCCAGCAACGCAGGTATTTTATATGGTTTGGGGTTTGGCCTTGGCATTTTGATCTACATGTTTGTTTTAATTTACGGCATCCAGATCATGCAGGGTGTTATTGAAGAAAAGACATCTAAAGTGGTTGAAGTAATCGTTTCTTCTGTAAAACCCTTTCAACTCATGTTGGGAAAAATAATTAGCATTGCCTCCGTAGGATTAGTTCAATTTACAATATGGATTGTGCTCATCACAGTATTGTCTTCGGGCACACTGGCATACTTTGGTTTAAAGATGCCACAGAAACAAGTGATGGAGCAGGTAACAAAACAAATGCAAAATGATCCTGATATGAAGGCAGCAGTTGATCAGCAAAACTCTAAAGTGGCTGAATTATTAGGCAACTGGAGTGAATTGCCGTTACTCAAAATCACTGTTGTATTTGTTTTCTATTTTCTAGGCGGATACCTCCTTTACGGAGCCTTATTCGCAGCCGTAGGTTCAGCGGTTGATTCGCAACAAGAAGCCCAACAGTTTCAATTTCCGGTAACCATCCCCCTGCTTATCGGCTATCTGGGTCTCTTTTTGTTTATTCTGCGCGACCCACATGGTTCGGTTAGCTTTTGGCTCTCTATAATTCCATTTACTTCACCCGTAGCTATGGTAGGTCGCATTGCTTTTGGTGTACCCGCTTGGCAGCTAGCACTTTCAATCGCATTACTAATTGGTGGCTTTTTATTAACTACCTGGATTGCGGGAAGAATTTATCGCGTGGGCATTCTAATGACAGGCACCAAGGTAAGCTACAAAGTATTGGCTAAGTGGTTTATGATGAAAGGATAGCCAACCGCTCGCACTTTGATAAAACCGGATTGCTCACGCGATCCGGTTTTTTTATTTAATTTCCATGCGGATATGGCTAAAAAAATTAAGTTACCTGCTTCCATGGAATTTTATCAGGATAACACGAAACTAAAGTGGGTCATCCTGGTTGTTTCTGTCTTGATAAGTTTCGGATCTATTTACTTACACCCATGTATTGGTTGAACATTGAAAGGTCGCGAAAGCAGCAGGTAGTTTTGTTTGCCAAAGCCTTGAATATACTTTAATGAACGATGATGGCAACATTGTATTTATCACCGATGAAATCTTGTTTAAAACAAATCAATACCCGTTATCTGGCATTACTTAAGATAATGAATATCAATATGTGAATATTGATATTAACGAAAGCCTGGTCTGCAGAAAGAAAGAATGCTTTCTTACGTATATACAGGTGGAGGAAATGAAAGATTCGTTTGATCCCATTGAAATTGTTTTACGCGATGATAGCACAGGCGAGATTTTTGGAAAGCAATATGTCTATTACAAAACTCATTCTTATTAACCTAGCTTATTGCGTTTCCTTACATCCAACTTTCTGTGCTCGCCATTTTTGGCTTTATCTCTTACCTCGCGCCAACTACTCGCGCACCGCAGAACAAACCAAGGTGGGTGGGGTTAGCTAAAGAAACGGCTCATCAATTAGCACCCACTCTCCTCCTCATGGCTTGGGGTGAAGTACTGCGCGATGACCCTGACATTAAAATAAAGGTATTGTTGATGAGCTTGATAAAGACATAAAAAAAGTTAACGGTGGTAACGGAGGATTTTCAAGTACTGGGTCAACCTATGCTCAAAGATGAAAACGTGTATCTATTGATTAATAATGGTTGGCTTATTTACTCCCACGGGTATCATCTAAAATTAATTTTGAAGTCTACACACTTTCAGAAACCATACAAGCTCGTGTGCATGCCCCACTTTTGAATGGGTAATCGAAAATCTTTGTAAAAATGCCGTTGATGCTATGGGCAGCGCAGGTACCATAGCTATTAAAATTCTACGCGGTAGTGATCATAAAGTATTTATTGACATTTCCGATACGGGAAAAGGAATTCCAAAAGCCCTTATTGCCAATGTTTTTAGACCTGGATTTACCACCAAAAAGAGAGGGTGGGGCTTAGGATTGGCCCTGGCAAAGCGGATAATTGAAATGTACCATGAGGGAAAATTTATGTGAAATCCTCTGATGAAACCAAGGCACTACTTTCCGTGTGGAACTAAAAAGTGCTTAAAAAGTAAAACAATCTGTTTAAGTAGTACAACTAATTGACTATCAGAGTTTAGGTTGAAAAATTTAGAATAATGCCAGCTTCAACAAAACCTACGTGCTAGTTTGTATTAACCCCTACAAAAAATTACTTTTGTGGCCCGGATTTTAACCTGATTGGGCCAAATCCAATAATCAAGAATCTTTAAAAAAATCTATAAATCAATGGCCAATAGCGGTAGAATCACCCAAGTAATCGGTCCGGTAGTAGACGTTGCATTTGACGAGCCCGGAACAAAACTGCCTAACATTCTTGATTCCTAGAAGTAACAAAAGGGGACGGAACTTTAGTAGTGCTTGAATGTCAGCAACACCTCGGTGAAGACCGGGTACGCCCAATCGCTATGGATGGAACGAAGGATTGGTTCGCGGTATGCAAGTGGTTGATACCGGCTCACCTATTCGTAATGCCTATTGGTGAAGATATTAAGGTCGTCTGTTCAACGTAGTAGGTCAGGCTATTGATGGTATTCCTCAACCTAAAGGAAAAGATTCATTGCCCATCCACCGCTCGGCACCGAGTTATGAAAGTCTATCAACCTCCACAGAGGTTCTGTTTACTAGTATCAAAGTATTGACCTGATTGAACCCTATTCAAAGGGTGGTAAGATTGGTTTATTTGGCGGTGCGGGAGTTGGAAAAACCGTATTGATTCAGGAATTGATCAATAACATTGCCAAGGCTTATGCAGGTTTATCCGTATTTGCCGGTGTGGGCGAACGTACACGCGAAGGAAATGATTTGTTGCGCGAAATGATTGAAGCAGGAATTGCAGATTATGGTCCTGAATTTATGAAATCGCTCCATGCAGGTGGATGGGATCTTTCCAAAGTGGACATGGATAAACTAAAAGATTCCAAAGCAACCTTTGTTTTCGGTCAGATGAACGAACCTCCAGGTGCCCGTGCTCGGGTTGCCCTTTCGGGTTTAACCGTTGCTGAATATTTTCGCGATGGTGACGGTCAGGGGAAAGGAAAGGACATTCTATTCTTTATTGATAATATCTTCCGCTTTACACAAGCTGGTTCAGAAGTATCAGCCTTGTTAGGTCGTATGCCTTCTGCGGTGGGATACCAGCCTACGCTAGCTTCCGAAATGGGTGCGATGCAAGAGCGTATTACCCTCTACAAAAAATGGTTCTATTACATCCTGTGCAGGCCGTTTATGTACCTGCCGATGACTTGACCGATCCGGCTCCGGCAACAACCTTGCACACTTGGATGCTACTACGGTATTGTCTCGTAAAATCGCAGAATTAGGTATTTATCCGGCCGTGGATCCTTTGGACTCCACGTCAAGAATTTTACGTGCTGATATTGTAGGTGAGGAACATTACAACTGTGCTCAGCGCGTTAAATTAACTCTTCAGCGGTATAAAGAATTACAAGATATTATTGCCATCCTGGGTATGGATGAATTGTCTGATGAAGATAAGCTTCACTGTATCACGCGCCAGACGAGTACAACGTCTTATCGCAACCCTTCCACGTGGCCGAAGCCTTTACCGGTTTGAAAGGCGCCTTGGTTGATATCAAAGACACTATCAAAGGATTTAATATGATTATGGATGGCGAAGTAGATCATTTACCTGAGATGGCATTTAACCTGGTGGGAAGCATTGAAGATGCCATTGCTAAAGGGGAGAAAATGATGGCAGACGTTGCCGGATAATTTTAGAAATCAGGCGATTGGATTATTAATTCGAGAACTATGCATTTAGAAATACTGACACCTGAAAAAAAGCTTTTTGAAGGCGAGGTTACATCGGCTACCTTTCCAGGAGAAGACGGATCGTTTCAGATTTTGAATAATCACGCTCCGCTCGTTAGCTTATTGAAAGATGGAGTGGTTGAATACAAATCAAATGGGCCTGCGGAAAACTTCATATCACCGGGGGTGTGGTGGAAGTCTTAAAAAATAAAGTTATTCTGCTTGCGACGGGTGTGAAGAACTAGAGAACAAACTTAGTCAGTCATAAAAACCCGATTTTATAAATCGGGTTTTTTATGGATTATATCTTGGTTATTGCCGGACGATCCACTTAACAAAAATACAACACCAATAATCATCGCTATCCCTCCGATAATATAGAAAACATCACCACCAATGATGAGGGCAACAATACCCACAGCGCCAAAAATAGTTGCAAGCATCAAATCCTTGTCCATAGCATTCGTAGCATCTGTTGAGGAGGGAGACAGCTTAGCTTTTTGCTGATTTACCTGAGATTTAATTTCTGTGCGGATATGACTACGAAGGGCCTTTCGTTCCGTCTTCGTCATTTGAATATAGGTTTTTCGAACTTCTGTAGCCGGTGCTATTGTCTCCTTGATTTCTATAGGTGCTACCGAAGTACTCGCCACCAACGTTGCGGGATCGATTACAGCAACAGGTGCTTCAACAATTGCTTCCTTATGATAACCTCTTGGTGAATCATAGGAATTAAAACTAGCGGTGTATTTAGGTCCCGAACACGAAGCTAAAAAAGTACTACAGCAAATAGGTAAATTATTTTTTCATTTTAAGGGGTTTTATTTTTTAAAATTAGACATAATTCGATTAAAGAAACGCTTTTCAAAGTCCCAAAAAAACGGAACTGACCAAAATAAATCCATAAAACAATAAAAAAGATTGTATACGGGAAAAATTAAGATCCAGTAGGCTACACTCGCCCACAAAGGCTTGATGCCCGTAGGAAACCAATATTCAAAGAGAGGTTGTTTAATAAATAGTACGGTAAATCCAGTGCATGCGAAAACAATCAGAATCAAAACAACTTGCCCTAAAGTGTTTACTTTCCACCGCGCCTGTAATTTATTTAACCAACTCACGAACAAATATTACGCCTCAAGATACTAAGCAATGAATCAAGAAAAGGATTTCCATAAATCATTTTTTGGTACTTCTGCTAAAACCAACAATGGTTCCTTTTTTACAGGATGAATGAACTCAATTTGACGGGCATGAGCCAATGCTTGCATCGGAGGCGGGTTTGATATCCATATTTTAAATCGCCAACGATAGGGCAACCCATGGATGCAAGTTGCACCCGGATTTGGTGAGGCCTGCCCGTAATCGGTTTTACCTCAAGTAAATAAAACCTGATCGCTCCTGAATCAATTTATAACTCAGTTCTGATCGCTGACCTTTTGCATTTTCGCGGGCATAGGCCGTTGTTTTGTTCTTCTTTTCATCTTTCACCAACCAGTGTACCAAAGAGTCCTCCTGCTGTTTCAGTGGCCTGTTTTCAACAATTGCCCAATAGGTTTTCAGTTTCTCTATCACGAAAAAGTGCATTCATTCTCTCCAATGCTTTCGAGGTCGGGCAAAAACAACCACTCCGCTTACGGGCCTGTCCAAACGATGAACGACACCCAGAAAAACTGCCCCGGGTTTCTGATATTTTTCTTTGATGTACTCCTTCCCTATTTCAACCAAAGGCTTGTCTCCGGTGACATCTCCCTGCACCAACATGCCTGCTGGCTTATTAATAATAAGCAGGTGATTGTCTTCATATAAAACCTGTAAGGGATTAACCATAAAACTTTGTAAGTTAGAACCGGATATAGAACAAACAAAAACACGATGATAAAACTTGGACTCTTCTTGCTGTTTCTAACGGCTCTCACAGCCTGTACCCAGAAACAATCAATTAGCGATTTACAAAAATCCATAGAAGCAAAATTGGCTGAACAACCGGGCAATTTTGCGGTGGCATTCACTGATCTTTCTTCGAACGAACAATTACTTATTAATGCCCATGAGCTTTTTCATGCCGCCAGTACCATGAAAACCCCCGTGATGGTTGAAGTTTATAAACAAGCCGCAGCCGGAAAGTTTTCACTTAAGGATTCCATTATTATTAAAAATGAATTTATCAGTATTGCAGACGGTAGCCCGTATTTGTTAACTGCCGATAGTGACAGCTACGCACCAATCTATAAGCATATTGGTGAAAAAGAACAATCTACTCGTTGATGTATGACATGATAATTGTGAGCAGCAACCTGGCCACCAATCTAATGATTGACTTAGTCGGTGCAAAAAATGTAACAAACCCTGCGCGATATTGGCGCCAACGATATTCAGGTATTACGGGTGTAGAAGATGCAAAAGCGTTTGACGCAGGACTCAATAATCAAGTAACTGCGTATGATTTGATGTTGCTGTTTGAGAAAATTGATGCCGAGGAAATTGTAAACAATGAAGCCAGCATGAGCATGATCGATATTTTACTGGATCAGCGGTTTAATGAAATTATTCCAGCTAAACTACCTGCCAATGTAAAAGTGGCACACAAAACCGGATCTATTACCGGTGTGCAACACGACTCAGGTATTGTTTACTTACCGAATGGTAAAAAGTACGTGCTGGTTCTGCTCTCAAAAAACCTGCCCGATGCCGATGCCGGGGTTGCGGTAATGGCTGGCATCTCCAAAATGATTTACGATTACGCTAAGCAAAACGTTAATCAATCCTTAAACTCTGAGGTAAAATGAAAATTTATGTCAGGAAATTATCCTGAACCATTTGCAACCAGGCACGTGACTCTGCCATAAATACTAATTTACCATCCTTATCGCGGGCAATATGACGTTGCTTCGAATCAAGAAATTCCTGAAGCTTCTTGCCATCTTTACTACTAATCCAGCAGGCCTTGTAAATATTTTGGCCGGCAAAATCAGCAGAAGCCGAATATTCATTCTTCAATCGAAACTGAATAACTTCAAATTGCAGTGGCCAACCACGCCTACTACTTTTCGATTGCCCAGTTCATAGGTAAATAACTGCGCTACCCCTTCCTCCATCAATTGAAGTAGCCCCTTTTCAAGTTGCTTGGTTTTCATCGCATCCTTGTTCAGCACTTCTTTGAAAATCTCAGGCGAGAAACTTGGAATACCTGTATACAACATCTTTTCCCCCTCCGTAAGTGTATCTCCGATTTTTAAATTACCCGTGTCATACAATCCAACAATATCACCGGGCCAAGCCTCATCTACTGTTTCACGATCCTGCGCCATAAAGGCTGTTGCGTTTGAAAACCGAATTCCTTTATCCTGTCGCACGTGATAGTAATTGGTGGCTCGTTCAAACTTACCTGAGCAAACTCGCAAAAAGGCTATCGGTTTCGATGCCTTGGATCATGTTGGCATGAATTTTAAAAACAAAACCTGTAAATTTTTTCTTCTGTTGGATCAACTACGCGGGTCGTAGGGTTGCCCGAGAATAGGCGCTGGGGCAATCGTGATAAACGTGTTGAGCAACCCTGCACTCCAAAATTATTTACGCACTGCCAAAAAACGGGCTACATCGTCACTCAAATAATCGTTCGTATTAAATTCCGGATAAAAACCCCTCTATCAACTCAACATCTGTGCGCAATTGCTTGCATAATTTTCTCCAACCAGCTTGTCTACATCCTGATTGTGAATATCAGCTATTTTGAACCCTTTCTTGTATAGTAACTTTGCTGGGCGTGAATAAGCTCAGATTCTTTTCATACAAATTGTAAACACCCTTAAAGGTTTTTCCCATACTAATGGGCCAGCTTAAGGGTCTTACTTTAATGGCAAGTTTTTCTTCAATTTCGTCACAAATCAAACGGATCGCGCCCTTCCCGATCCAGCTTATTAATAAAGCATATAACCGGAGTGTTGCGTGCGGCAAACCTCCATCAGTTTTTCAGTTGCGACTCAAACACCTTTTACGCAATCAATCACCAGAATTACGCTATCTACCGCGGTGGGCGACTAGATAAATATCTTCGGCAAATCCTGGTGACCGGGTGTATCGAGTAGATTTATTTTATGCCGTTATAGTTAAACCCCATAACAGACGTAGCACAGAAATTCCGCGTTGCTTTTCTATTTCCATCAATCGCTGCGCGCATGGTCTTTGATCTTCGATGATTTTAAGCCCCAGCTTTTGAATAGCTCCACCATAGAGAAGCATCTCTTCAGTAATAGTTTTTCCTGCATCAAGGTGACTGATGATACCAAAAGTCCTTCGTTTGCTTATTTCCTGTTCCTGTGTCATGATAAAATGAGGTAAAAAAATAACTAATTTGAGTATCTTGTTTCCCTTAGGAGCAGCTACTTTTCAGCATTCAAAAATTAAAATCGCCTCTAAATACCCAAAATGGAATACAAGAAAATTTGGAAGAACGAATTGGCAGTAAGTGGAAATTGGATGCAGCTAAGAAATTGCCAGGATGGAAAGAAACAGATGATGCTGAGTAGTAATGCACTGACCGGGCTGTAGAACTGGGTAACAATTTTTTGATACCGCCTGGGGTTATGGGACTGGAGTAAGTGAGTAAATTTTAGGAAGACTGCTGCGCCATCACGCTTCTAAACGATTGCATTTTCGCTACCAAATTCCACCTAAAATTCGTATGGCCACCAAGCAACTTATACGTTAGAGGAATGTTTTCTCCTTCTCCTTATTGTTGAGTACTAGAAAAAAAAGTTTAAAAAATCTAAATGTAGATTGCATCGATCTGCAGCAATTTCTTGGTGTGGGAGGACAGCTGGGCTCAAAATGATGAATGGAAAAAGCCACTGAAAAACTGAAGGCTGAAGGAAAAATAAAACACTGGAGGTAAGCGTAAACCGGTGGGAACCCGACAATGTACTCAACACTCCTTAGAACAGGATTAACTGATTCGTTTTCAAGGTAATCTAGAACATCTTCGGTAAAATCCGGAAGACAATTTATTTCCGCTTGCCGCGAACTGAATATTGGCGTGATTGCGCGAGGTACCTTTTGATGAAGGAACGCTTACAGGCGTTTCCAATAAAAGATACGGTATTCCGGAATGGAGCGGCGCCTACTTATGTTCAGAAAATTTGAACGGGCAAGTGGTGTTCGTGCCGGGCTTTTGGGCACCTAATCCCCATCCGAATGACCTGGCCGGAATGGCCTTACGCTTTATCTTATGTAATAATGACGTCCATACCATAATACCGGGCATGCGCAAACAAGGCATGTAGCCAACCAGTAAGTGATGGCAAGCAATTGGCTTCAGCGCTGCAAGATGAATTGAAAGGCCACCGATGGGATCGGACACCTAGCAAATGGTCCCGTAAGTAAATTCTGCCACTTCGTCACTTTTCCCTTTAAATCCCCTTTGGCATAACCCTTTGTTCAAGAAGTCTTGCATAAGAACCTCTAAAATCAAAAAAACTGGAACATATCATGGGAGAAAAATTATTGGAATAGACTTAGGAACCTACTCAACTTCGTGCGTTGCTGTAATGGAAGGCAATGAACCTGTGGTGATTGCCACTAGCGAGGGTTAGAACCGCCTTCTATGAGTAGGATTTTTGGATAATGGAAAGGGGTGGAACGCAAGGTGGGCGGTTCCTGACAAACGCCAAGCCGCAACCAACCAAAGAACACGGTATCTTCTATCAAAGCGCTTTATGGGCAAAAAAGTTTGGTGAAATAACTGGCAGAAAAGAAAATGGTTTCGCCGAAGTGGAAAGTGGCAACAACGATACCGTGCGCGTGCGCATTGGTGATCGGCTTTATACTCCGCAAGAAATTTCAGC
>JADJMA010000017.1 GCA_016709845.1 Flammeovirgaceae bacterium
ACAACGGGTAAGATCAAGAGTCATTTAGGCATCGAGGCAACAAAATCATCATTCTCACATGATAAAGAAATAGTTCGGCCCGGCTATCATAAAATCGTACTCGAAGATTATAAGATCACTGCTGAATTAACTTCAACTGCCCGAGTGGGGTTTCATAAATACACTTTTCCAAAAACCGATAGTGCCTATATCAATTTTCATACGGGTGCATTTTTGGCTCATGGAAAAATTGATTCTTCCTATGTAAGAAAAGTCAATAGCCATGAGATAGAGGGTTTCTCTTTATTAGGTGCAACATCGCGCAGACCAAAACCTACCTATGTTTATTTTGTTGCAAAGATTGATCATGAAATTAAAGAGTTTGGTGGCTGGGAAAATACTAAACTTCTTCCTCCTACAACAGAAGTAAATGGAAAAAACAATGGTGCTTACTTGCGGATTAAAATTTCTGACAAACCTGTTTTAATGAAAGTGGCTATATCTTATACGAGCATTGAAAACGCACGCAAAAGTAGGGACAGAACTTCCGAACTGAGATTTTAAAAAAACTTTTGCGAGTTCTAAGACAAATGGAACAAGATGCTGTCGCATTAGGTAACAGGTAGTACGGAAAAACAAAGAAAGTAAAGTTTTGCAACACGGACTTTGGATAGTCTTTTGGGTAGGAAAGTAATTAGTAATGTTGATGGAAATACTGCGACTGACCCGGCGGGAAACCCTCCATAAAGCAAGTAGCATTGAATGATCAGGAAGCAGTTTTCCACGTTATAATTTCGACGCATTATGGGGAAGTCATTGGACACTCAATGTACTGTGGTCGATGGCATACCCGGAAGTATGGATGGCTTTTTGTAATACGATGGTAGACATGTACAAGAATGGGACTTAATTCCCAGAGGTCCTTCGGGAGAAATTATACTTACGTAATGATAGGAGATCCTGCCGCTTCATTTTTGCCACAGCCTATAATAAAGGAATTAGAAATTGTGATGTTCCTCTCTTAACACAAGGTCTGTTGAAGAATGCTTGCAGGTGGCATCCGCGACAGAGCCGGATATGATATATAGCAACAACCCAACTGGCGGAGGAATGACATATTACGTGGAAAGAGGATATGTGCCGGAAGGATTGGTAGGTAAAGTGGAGCACAAAAGATGGTGCATCTATGACGCTTGAATATTCTTATCAGGATTGGTGTGTGCACAAATGGCTAAGACTATGAATAAGGACAAAGATTATGAAGTACTTCATGAAGCGCTCTCAAAATTATCGCAACCTATGGAACCCTGAAACCAACCTTATTCATCCCGAAATATCGATGGCGGTTGGATTAGTAATTTCACACCAATTGCAGAGCAGTTCAACACCATCGGTTTTTGCGAAAGTAATTCGGCTATCTATTCTAACTATGTGCCCCACGATATGAATGGACTAATCAGTTTGTTTGGTGGTAAAGAAAAGTATACTTCCTTTTTGTCAAGTTCATTTGAAAGAGCGAAATATAATGGTGATGAAGATCAGGGACAAATGGGTGCATTGGGTGTACTTATGGCAATTGGTCTTTTTCAAATGGACGGTGGTGTTTCGTTAAACTCACCATACGAAATTACGTCACCGATTTTTGATAAGATTGAGATCGCTTTGAATTCAGATTATTATCCAGGTAAAAAATTTATCATCTCTACGAAGAACAACTTTCCTGAAAATGTCTATATCCAGTCAGCTAAATTAAATGGTGAAAATTGGGAGAAATGTTTTTAACCATAACGAATTTTCAAGGGCGGAGAATTAGAATTAATACTGGGCGATAAGCCGAATAAGGGCTAGGGAAAAGATAGAAATGATAGGGCCCGTTTAATACTTCGAAAAGAGAAGAAATTTTTTTTTGGGACGTATGGCATGACTCCGTGAGGGAGTGGCCCCCACATTCTGATTTGTAAAAAATCAGTCAAATTTTAGCAGATTCAAAGGATTTAGAATTAAAGTTCTCAATCCATAAAACTTTAAACTTCACTTCCTTATATTAACTGCAATTACGAATAATATCTTATGAAGAAAACAAAGCTCCGGTGAGTTTGAGAGAGCTCTATCCATATAGCGTAGCTGCCTTACAGCAAGAAGCCTATGGCGTAGAGATTAAACGCGAATTGGAAGGGCGGTTAAAACATAAGTTAAGTGTTGGTTCGATTCAATCCGCGTTGAAACGGATGGAAGAAAAAGGATTTCTCACTTCCGAGTTTGGCGATGCCACACAGAAAAGAGGGGGGAAGCGCAAGCGCATTTATGCCACCACTTCCTATGCTCATAAAGTACTTGGTGAGATGAAGGACATTCGGGCCGGGCTTTGGAATTCTATTCCCAGCCTGACCTACGAGATGAAAACAATATGAAGCAACGCAAAGAAATACGACCTCCCCAAATGGCCACTTAAGTTTCTCCGATTCTTTTTGAAAAAGAATATGTGGAAGAGATTGAAGGCGACATGGAGGAAATATTCTTTAATAATCTGGAGGAATTTTCTCCTCGCAAGGCAAAACTCAAATACACGGTTGAGATACTGAAGTTGCTTCGACCTGCTTTGATAAGAAATTTTAAGACACCATCCACGTTTAATCAGCACGCTATGTACAAAAACTATATCAAGATTGCCTGGAGAAACCTGATCAAAAAGAAAGCTTACTCGGCCATAAATATTTTTGGTTTAGGACTTGGCATTGCCTGCTGCCTTTTAATTTTCATGTTCGTTAAGGACGAACTCTCATATGACACCTACCATGAAAAAGGAGATAGAATCTATCGCGTAATACATGGCCGTAATGCTGATAATTCGGAAGGCAAACAATCGACCGAAACCTTTTGGGTTTGGGGCAACGCGCCTATTGGTCCGGCACTCAGCAATTATTTTCCTGAGATCGATAAAGTGTGTCAGTTTTCTGGAAGATCTGATATTTTACTTACTCATGGAGATAACATGTATCAGGAGGATGGAGTTTTCTTTATGGACTCAACTGTCTTTGATGTATTTAGTTGGAAGTTACTAAAGGGAAACCCAAAGACTGCGTTAACTGCTCCGTTTAGTATAGTTCTCACAGAAACTACGGCACGAAAATATTTTGGTGATGAAGACCCGCTTGGAAAATCATTGAAGGGTAGTGAAGCTTCGGGCCGGGGCGATGCGGGGGACTATTTAGTAACAGGCGTAATGGAAGATGTTCCTCTCAATTCACACTTTCGATTCAACGCATTGCTTTCGATGAGCACATTCAAAAAATCCCGACCACAAATTTTTGATGCCTGGGGTTATGTGGATTTCTATACGTACTTCCTAGTTAATGAAAAATTCGATCAACAAAAATTCGAAGAGAAGATACCTGCCTTTTTGGCCAAACAAACAGACGATCCAAATTCAAAATATTCCATCGCCATTGAACCTCTTAAAGATGTTTACTTAAGAACAGAAGCCCAAAGACAACCTGGGGAAACAGGCAGTCTCTCTAATATTTATGTGTTTTCTATAATTGGTTTGTTTATTCTGGTGATCGCCATGATCAACTTTATGAATTTGTCTACGGCCCGATCGTTGGAACGCAGCAAAGAAGTGGGAATCAGAAAATCGATTGGTGCCGCGCGCGGTAGTTTAATCTCTCAATTTTTGGGCGAATCGCTAATCGTTGTATCGCTCTCCATGATTGTTGCTGTGCTCCTTATGTTTTTTGCCTTACCAAGCATGAGTGATTTCACCGGAAAAGTTTTGTGATTCAAAACTTTATTACGGGACAGACTATCCTGCTGATTATAGGAATTATGCTTTTGATTGGTCTGGTAGCGGGTTCCTATCCTTCCTTTGTGTTATCTTCATTTATGCCGATTATGGTTTTAAAAGGAACGGCGAAGTCAAGCAAAGGAGGCACGTACCTCAGGCAGGTCTTGGTAGTTCTTCAGTTCAGTCTTACCATTGCCTTGCTAGCAGGAACCATCATTGTTTATTTCCAGATGAATCATATCCTGGATAAAGATTTAGGTTTTGATAAAGAGCGCATGCTGATTCTGGATTACAACTATGATGAGGCGGTTAATGATAAACGCGAAGTGTTGAAAACTGAGATGGAAGCGAACCCGGCAATTCTATCGGCAGCATTTTCGAGAAGTGTTCCCGGAAGTTATTTTCCGAATGCGGGTACGGAGATACAAACTGCGGATGGTGAAATGAAAATGGAGGTACAACCCATTTTTCAGGTGGGGATGGATTTTATTCCGCATTATAATTTGGAACTCGTGGCCGGAAGATCTTATTCCCGAGATCATCCTTCCGATACTCTTGGTGGTATTGTAATAAATGAAGCGGCTGCAAAGCAATATGGGTACACAAACCCGGCCGACATTGTTGGTAAAAAGTATAGCCAGTGGGGCCGGGAAGGAGAAGTAATTGGTGTGGTTAAAGACTTCAATTTTATTTCGTTGCATCGGAACATTGAACCCCTCACGTTACCGCTTGAACCTTATGCTTGTAGATACTTATCATTAAAGTAAAATCGGAGAACATAAACGAAACGATTAAACAGGTTGGCGAAGTATGGAGTCAGTTGGCTCCACACAGACCGTTTTTGTATAGTTTTCTGGATGATGATTTCAATCGGCAGTATAAAACAGATTTTGTTTTTAGAAAATTGTTCACCACGTTTTCGTGCCTCGCAATTTTGATTGCCTGCCTCGGGCTTTTAGGATTAGCCACGTACACAGCCGAACAACGCACGAAAGAGATAGGGATTCGCAAAGTATTGGGTGCCAATGTGAACAACATTGTAGCGCTGCTATCGAAAGACTTTATTGTATTGGTAGTTATTGCCATGCTTATTGCCACACCGGTAGCTTGGTATGCGATGAATAAATGGTTGGAAGGTTTTGCGTACCGGGTAGAAATTCAACTTTGGATTTTTGCCTTGGCGGGATTGGTAGCACTTTCAATTGCCTTATTCACCATAAGTTTCCAGTCTATAAAATCGGCCTTGATGAACCCAGTGACTTCTTTACGGAGCGAGTGAGGTGAGTTTAAACTCGGAGTGCGACTCGAGACTCTGCGAGGGTGAGTGCCGTGCTACACAAATGTCACAAAAAATATATCAGCTATTTTCTAAAGGATCTGAGCGATTTAGCCCTTTTTAGCTCATAATGACATAAGAGAAATATCAACAATTGAATATATTCGAATGTTGGCGGCTATTACAGCGAAGAATTATAGATTGATTAAGAAGTGGTTCACAATTCCAACTAAATGGGGAGAATGTGTGTCTTATGAAATAAAAGAGGAAATTATGAAATCTAAAGTTATCGCAATTGTACTACTTATATTACTTGGACAAAGTTGTTCAGAAGAATCAGTCGACTTTTCTTTAAAAGGCACATGGATTGACAGCGAAAGTTTAGGATTTCAGTTCATAGAATTTTATTCAGATAAACAAGGAAGATTTGGTCTTTTCAGCAAAGACACCGAACGATATGAAAATTTCAACTATAGACTATTTGATAATAAAATAGCAATCGACTTTGAAGGAGATGACGCAGGAGAAACAATACATGAAATATCGTTTGACGGAAAAGATAAAATTGAAATATCAGGACTTACCGTTATTCCAGAAAACCCGACAAAAATTTATGCAAGAAAAAGCATAATAACTGAAATAGAAGACAATGAAATTTCTCTTGGTGTAAATGATACCTATTTTGACTTTGAAAATGGATATAGATTACAAGCTCGCCCCATCGGAGAGTCAAGATGTCCGATTGGTGCACAATGTATTTGGGCAGGATATGCTTCTGCACAATTTAATTTAATTGTGGACGGGAATACTGAACACATGTTTGGCTTAGCTACAGTTTATATATCACCTGAACTTAAAAAGGACACATTAATAAATGGACTAAGATATACGCTTTTGGACATTACTCCATATCCCAATTTAAGCAAGAAATACAAACCCGAAGATTATAAAGTAACAGTGTCTATTGAAAAATAAAAGAACGAGAAATTGATGAGATAAAACTGCCGTCAACAATAGCTACATCCAATGGCGGGCGAAAGTGTTATGCTATTGCGTTTGGTTGCGGTGGACAGAAACGTTTTCAAAACCGCCACTGCTTATGCACAATTTTAAAACGACACGACAATGAGTAGAAAACTTACATCATGCCTTTGTAAGCGATTAGGATATTGAAATTGGTGTTGACCTATAGCAGAATTCAATTTTAATAAATTTACTATGATGCGCTTCTATCTTTTAATACTATTAGCAGCTAGCTTGGTGAATTGTACCAGTCAAAAAAATTCGAGAAATAGTAGATAGTCATCGTCAGACTTTTCCCTTAAGCCAGTTGGAATTAGCCATACCCGATTTCGTTTCAAATTCGGAAGTAACAATAGTCAACAATTTTGCCTTGCCTGAGCGTTCTGAGATTGAACGAACAGGCGTTTCTATTTTACCCCTACTCTTTTTACAACCATTTTTATTCGAGTTATGAAGTATTTCTTGGGCAGGATGTGTTGGACGAACGATGGGGCGCCTATGTGGACAAACGTCTTGAGTCTTTTGCCTCTGACTTAGAGAACAACGGATTCAATCATGTACGCGTTGAATTTAAAAGGGCAGTAGCACATGGTCGCTACCTGTCTGGCTTTGTCATGATTGTCGGAGCCGGTAATACGGGTGCAGCAGGAGACGTTTCTCTGTCAAAGATGCTTCAGCCGGTTGCTATAAATCTGGCGTGGTTGGATAATGACGGAATCGAACAAAACCGGGATGTTTCCATCAAACTTGAAATTATGAAAAATGGGATGTACTCTGGACACGTAAGATCGCTCATGGGTAAAACAGTTGCCATTGCACAAAATACTATTGACTTTCATTTCAATAGCGATATTCACGCGAAACCCCCTTTGCTAGACAAGGAGAAAAACCTAACCATGCACCTCTTCCGTATCAGTGATTTGCTTGTGTTATGCTTGGATGAACTTTGCCAGACTATTCTGGATGAGACTAGGGAAGAGGTTCCCCGGGTGTCAGTTAATGAAACCGAACTGCTGCAAGCGAGGAATCAGCTGTGGGAAAAAATCAGAGGCAATAAAATAGGCATAAAATTTATTCGAGGTTATTCGAATTCTGGTGGATTTCGTCCAAGTCAGTTCTATGACTTTGTTTCCCTCAAATCAAACATAACAATTGATGGGTACCAACCGCAAAACGTTTTCGGTCGATCGGTATCTCTCCATGCTGCCAACATCTGGATTCAGGCATATCTACTTTACACCTGAGGAAGTGATGCAGGGATATGATGGAGTGTTAGAGAAAAATTAAGGTACGTTGAAATGCAGATCAACCTTGTGGCCAGTCTTTTCCTACAAATGGCTCAGTACAACACAAGTAGCTGTTGCACAACTACTCGCTTGCGGGAAAAATCATTCAAATTTATTTTTACTCCACTTTTGTGCATAACTCTGTTGATAACTTGATCAACTCTTCGAAATTTTACTTTCAAATTTTTATTAATTCAAGTTTGTGATCTCGAAAAGTAAATTTCATGCTGACAAAAAATCATGTCCCTCTGTTGTGAGGGTCATCGCTGCTGCCATTACTGTTTTGCTTTTGAACTTGAGCATCTTCTTTAAGTTGTAGCTATGGCGGCCATCAGCATACACTTGTTGGCCAATTTAATCCCACGCGTGTTCACGCGTTTCATGGCTAAGAAATTAATCAAGGTTCCTAACACAGGTTCAACCGTACTCTGCCGCAACTTTTTCATCTTGCGTGCATAAGAACCTTTCAAACGTTCATGCATTTTATCATAATACGGTTTATCCAAGGTGTCTACAATTCTCTTCTCTGGACTTTTTCCGATACAGCTTGTTCGAAAAGGACAAGGCCCACAGTCCGTGCGGCTCGTCCGGTATTCTTTGGCCAAGTGCCCATTGTTGCTTTTTATCTTCTTGAACTCAACCTTCTTGTTCTGTGGACAAGTGTAATAATCACCTTCTTTATCATAGATGAATCCTTCGCTCGTGTTTGTATTTTCCGAAGTTAGGGATGTAGCCAGTGATGTTATTCTCTTCCAATGCTTTGAGGGCTGCACCGCTGCTATAGCCTGTGTCGGCAATAATTTGTTCAACAAGGAGGCCTTGATCATCGAGATTTTCTTTTAGGCCTTTGATTATCTTGGGTAAGCATTGAGCATCTTTCTTATCAGCATGATACGCTTCGATGTGCGTGATAACATGGTGAGATGTGTCTACACTGGTTTGTGCTAAAGTAGTTTAATTGTCTTGGCTTACCTGGCTTTACAGCAATACGGGCATCTTGTCTGTAGTACTGTAGTGTGTGTGATTGCTCAAGAACTTTGGCTGATAATCATCGCTGGCATGTTCTTCCTTGAATTTGTCCGACCGGGTGCCGGGCATACCGTGGTAGGCTTTTGTTTTCCACCGATGATGTTCTTCTACTTTTTCTTCTTGTACGCATTTACTTTATGTGGTTTGTCCTCTTCATTAAGCCTCAGTTCATCAGCAAACGCATCGGCATCAGTCATGATCTCTTTCTCAACAATACTATCCATGGATGCATTCGCTTTTATAAGTGCACTATCAACCGCTTGTCTGCGACCAGAAACCATCCCTTTGTTTATACACTCTTTCAATACGCGCTTAAACAATTCTTTAAAAACATCATCACTATAAAGTTGACGGGTGCGACTTAACGTACTATGCCAGGGAAGTGGCTCCTCTAAGGTATACCCTATGAAATACAGAATATCTAACCGCATGGATGCTGTGTTGATGATTCTTCTGTCACTCCCCAGATTTTCAAGATAACCTACCAGGATAAGTTTAAAGAAAACTGCGGGGTCGATACTTTCCTGCCCTTCCGTGCCATAGTACTTGGCTGTGGCTTTATAAATAAATCGAAGATCAAGGGTATCTTTTAATCTTCTGTAAAAATTGTCTGCCGGAACCCGGTCTGATAACAAAAAGTTGGTGAAGAGTCGCTCTTCAAATGCTTTGCGTCCTTGCATGAACAAAATTAGTTATCATTTCGCTATCTTTAACGTAGTTGTGCAACATGCACAAAATGTTTATTCCATGCTGAGTTGAACTGTTGAAATAAAACATTCTTTTCCTAATTTGCTTGCGGGCTATTGGACAGGATGCAATGGGAGACAGAATGGCCAGCGGATATAAACGATCTGCAACCGATTAACAGACAAATTAATTTAGATCGGGACGCAAACGGTGCAGCTATAAAACATATGCTGTATTGTAGGTTTTAAAGTGTGTGTTCTTGAATTTCGTCAACAACGTGTGACAAAGATGTAGGTATTTAAACGCATACGCATTATAGCTAAGCGTTAGCAGCATCGGACAGAGTGGACCATGAAAAAGGAACTGATAAGAAAATCACTTGAGACAGGAGAACTTCAATTGACTCCTTCACAAAAAGAGGGACACTATGCAATTGTGATTGCATTGTTAATCATCCCGACAGTTTTTCTTTTCTTTTTAATAAAAAACCTAATCACAAATGACTCTGACAAAATTAAACCTGAATTATTAATTATCGGGATAATTGCTTGCGGACTAGGTTTTCTAGTATACAGACTTCAAAAAAAAAGACTAAGATTTGTGAGAGTTGACACTAAACTCGACCGAGACCAGTTGAATAGAATAATTGAACTCACGGGGGAAGAATTAAAGTGGATGCCATTCTACGTTGACGACCAAATTATTATCGCAAAGACATTCCCTGGATTTTGGTCCGGTAGCTGGGGAGAGCAAATAACAATAATGTTCGACAATGGGAGAATCTTGATGAACAGTATTTGTGACCCTGACAAAAAGAGTTCCGTATTTTCCAACGGACGAAATACAAAGAATATAAACTTGTTAGTGGAACGAGTAAAGGCCGCCAGCCGCTAACAAAATGTTGCGCAATGGTTTATCCCGGCTATTTCTTACAATTCCATTTAAAAGGCTGCCCTTTTAAGGGCAGCCTTTCTCGAAAAGAACATTTTAATATTTAGTTCATCACCACAGCTGCCAGTTGCGGACTTGCCGTGATATTACTTTGATTACCGGTGTTGCTTACAAATACTCCATAGATATCAAGTGTACCCTTTGCCGTAAATGGAGAAAAAGTAGGATTTGCAGAATTACCGTTTGTATTGGTGATACTAATTCTTCCACTCTGCTTATTCTCAACACCGTTAGCCATAGTCCACGTGGCTATTCCATCTTGATCTATTGAAATACTTATAGGCGCTGCTTCACCAGTATCTATTGCCACAAAGTAAACTTTACCAGTCTGATCTCCACCCGCGTTGGTTTCATTGGCACTCCATTTAATTTGAGTACCCAGGTTATAACCACCACCTAAAGTAAAAGTAGGTGCAGGAGGAGTATTTACATCCACAGAGATGCTTCCAGTAGGCACCGGTGCAGGATTTCCTGCTGCGTCTGCGCCTCCACTAAAGGTAACGGCAAGTGGACCCTGCGTAGCCGGCACTAACGGATCAGCCAATTTGAAAATGTAGATGAGGCTAGCCGATAAGCCATCTGCTGAAACTGTAAAGGTGCATTTGTAATGGTCTCAAGTCCATGACCGCTGATGGTTGCTTTCACAGCATCAGCCGCTTTGGTACTCATCCTCTCGTTGTAATTGACAGTCAGTGTAACGAATTGGTTTTTACCGATAAAATAACTTCCCACATCTTTTGTAATAAGAGGTGTCGTGTTATCCACATTGATAGTCTGCGTTTTATCATCCTGAGTCAATTCTACTTCCGCCACGATAGCCGTTGCTCCACTTACAGTAGCGGTTACTGCTCCCGTATAGGAACTTGCGGCCGCTGTATAAATTACGTAAAACTCATTCTTCTTCCCTTTGTAGGAAAGAGCCGTTACAGGGCCTGCAGTTCCTGCGGTTGCCGGTACAAAGGAAACACTTGGTGCAGTTTTCATTTCTGCCTGATTGTATTTGATATGCAGCGTATCACTTACGCCACCCTTCAATGGAACTACTATTCCTTTCACCCCGAGCATTTTTGTTGTAGCTATGGGCACAAAGTCTGCCACATCGTTGGCACAATAGGTCAGGTTCATGGCGGGTTGGAAGATAACGCTCTCGAACAAACTGGTGTTGGTGGCTGCAGAAGCAAGTACCTTTGATCCGTCCTTCAACAGGATATCGCTGGTAATCTTGATATCTGAAGTTAACAAATTCTCAGTAGCTGTAGCATCCAGGTTCAATGCAGCTAAAATGGTTGCCAGGGGTACAGAAACTTTTCCTCGTTTATACCTTGCTCCACTCGGAATTGCAAATGCACTTGCTGGCACAGTAGCTACCAGTACCCGTGCTATACTGGGTGTGGCTGCATATACTTGTACTTCTTGTAGCACTTCCTGGTCTTCTGCAAGAAAGTCTGCATCATAACTGAACACCTCATCACCAATTATATTATTCTTATAAAAACTATTGGTGCACCCTGTTGCATTCAGATTATTCACGGCATCTCCCCGCAATGCGAGTAGAATTCCCTTCTTTACCTCATTAGAATCCAGCGGATCTTTTGACTCGTCCACACAGGCTAGAGTAAACCCCAGTAATAGTAAGATGGTCAATTTATTTATATATTTTTTCATTGATCTTTCTTTAGTTGGTTAACGCAATTCAGGACCGTTCACATTCCAGAATACCCTGGTGGTGTTGTCTGGCTTCTGCTCTACTGAACCATTTAGGTTCACAAAATTTGCCGGATAGACCATTGAGTATACAAACCCACCTTCTGAACCTTCTACCGCACGTGTAGGCTGCATCAATTTAGGTGAGCCTGTTCTGCGATACAAATTGTACGCTTCAAGGCCATTACCCCAAAGCGATTTGTAATATTCTTTCAAAATGATATCCTGCTTATCAGCGGTTATATCATGAAAGCTCCTAACGTGGCTGTATACGTTACCTCAGAAGGCTCAAGCCCTGCAGGGAGTGATTGCCCTAATGCGTTAGAGAAACTACGCACTCGCGTAATTGACTTCTTTACTCCACTTAGCATTAGATCCTTGGCAGCAGCCGGGTTTGATTTCAAACGTATTGCTACCTCCGCTTTCATGAAGTCGGTAAACCAGCTCATATAAATAGGTTCTATACCCGCACCATTTCCACCTTGACCTAGTTTTGTTGTGCTACCATAATTTGGATCTCCATCATTTAAATCGATACGACCACCGGCAGGGTAGCGCCCATCGCAGTAAGTGCATTACCATCTGCAGGGCTACCATCTGCATTTCCATGGTCGCGACCATAAAATCCGGGCTCAAAGGTACAGAAGGGTTGTCCTTCAGCTACATAATGAGGGGGTGCCGCTGTCAACGCACAAGGAACAGATTCGTTATCATCTGCCAGCATCCGTGCTTTGGAGCCTGCCTGACGATAAAAATAATATCTCCAACGTGGGTCCTGAACTCCAAGGTTTGGATCACGATACACCTGGAACATAAAATAATTTCCTATGTATATTCCAGTACCTCCATTTATGCTATAAGAACTCTGATAGCTCGAGTTCCTTGAAATGGAAGGAACTGATGCAGTTCCATACTTGTAGGTAAACTCCTCAGCATCGGTGTCGATTAGGTCATTGGCAGCAATTAAAGCATCTATTGCAGCTACGGCCGTTGCATTCGAAGTCATTGATGATAAGTTAAGCTGTGCTTTTAATTCCAATGAATTAGCCAGTGTAGTCCATTTTTACGATCTCCATTAAAGTAAATATCGCGGGACAAACCTGTGCCTGCTGTATTGGCGAGGTCGGTTCTTGCTTCTGCTAGCAAAGCAATACAAGCTGCGTAAATGGTAGCGCCACTTTCCGTTTCGGGATTAAAAATTACCTCATTACCCTTTAGGGCCTGGGTAAAGGGAACATCGCCATACACATCTACTAAAGTCAGGTACACGTACGCTTTCAAAATCTTTGCCACACCCAGGTGAACATTTTGCTCGCTCGCGTCTACCAAAGGAATCAGGGTCTCAACATTAACCAATATCTTTTGATAGGCATCCTGCCAAATGCCATTCTGCTCTGGGGGTGAATAGGCTCTTTTATAGGTATTCGCTCCCGTCATTGCCCTCATCCTTACCAGCTCAGACACACTCCGCACATTCACAGCTGCTACTTTGGCGAAAAATAAACCAAAGTCGGTTTGAATCTTATTCATTAGCAAATCGGGATTGGCATCATCAATACCCACCTCATTGGGGTTATCCAAATCCCGGGTCATATCGCAAGACATGACTATCGCCATGACTGCAATAACACTTAATATTTTATATCTCATTTTCATAGTCAACTTCTAGTTTAGAATGTTAATCTCAGGTTTACTCCATATCTCCTTGCCGAAGGACCACCAAGGAATTCAAATCCTGCACCGTTACCGGTTCCAAATGGTGTGCGGTCAAAATCGACATGGGTATACTTTGGTGTATTCAAGGAACGGAACCACAAATTGTTTCCTACCAATGAAATGTTAGCACTGCGGATCGACAGTTTTGAAATAAGACTTTGAGGAATATTATAACTTAAAGAAACCTCCTGAAGTCTGATTCGGGTGGCATCATATATTGCCCTGTCCTGTGGGTTTTTTTCCAATACTGACTGGGTATAGAAAACTCCTGCGGTAGTTAATATTCCATCATTGACTGACCCATCCGACTCTTTACACCAGGAAGAATCAATGGCAAGCCTGGATCAAAATCCTCAAGATCCTTTGTCACACCACGCCCTATGAGTGCAGCTACAGCCGAAGAAAACATATCTCCTCCATGTACATAATTCACCTGAAAAGCAAAAGTGATTCCTTTCCAAGTTACGTCAGAAAAAAAGTGACCCTAACCAATCCGGATTAGGATCTCCCACGATATATAGATCTGGAGTAAGAACATAATTATTGTCCCCATCGGTTAAGCGCTGATCGGCATCATTGCGCTGTACCTTTTGTCCTTTGATCACGTTGAAAGGTTGCCCTCTATGGCAAAATTTCCTAAGTCAGAACTGCCTGATATTAAAATTTCCTTAGAGCCTTCTGGTAAACTCACTACTTTACTTACATTCTTTGTGAAATTTCCTCTCAGATTCCAAACTACGGCCCTGCGAATAGGCGTAACGGTCAGTCCCAATTCTACCCTTTGTTGGTTATCTCCCCTGCGTTGATCAAAGTTTGCGTGTAACCAGTAGACGGATCTAACTGTCGTGCTAAAATCTGATCTTTTGCACTTCTGTTATAGTAAGACAGATCCAGTTTGACAAGATTCTCCAAAAGCTGGGCTTCCAATCCAAACTCAAGCCCCTTGTAATTCAGGCTTAAGGTTGCTATTAGCCAAACGGTAATTTTGTCCCTGTACGGGTACATTACCACGCATCACTTTGATAAGAGGCTACAATTGGCAGTATAGCCCTTGTGTTATACGGATCAGGGAAATTTGCTGAAGTTCCGTATCCTGCCCGTATCTTCAGAAAGTCTAGCACGCCTGCGCCAAAATTAGGGAAGGCAGCTGTAGGAATAAATGAAGCACTGGCACCAGGGTAGAATAAGCTATTGTTTCCCTTTTCCAGCGTAGTAGACCAGTCATTTCTTCCAGTCACGTTCAGGTCCAGAAAGTTTTTGTATCCCAGACCAGCATCAAAATAAGCACCGTACCAGCTTCTTCTGTTTGTGGAGTTCAAATTATTGCCCCTGAAATCCCGCGAAGTAGTGCTGGCGAAATTGCGGTGTTCCATCAAGCCAAATACGATTTGTTGGCTGCTCTCAAGACCTGATTGCACGAACTCATCTGTCCGTGCATTATATCCAAGGATACCATTCAATTCCAGGTCTGGAGTTAGATCTTTCTGAACATTGGCAATGAAGGAGTGATCAAGTATGGTGTTGTTCACGTTCACTGTTCTGTATATTCCAGTACCAATGATGGATAAGTCATTTCCTACAGAGCCCTTTTGTATCTCATACGTTTGTCTCTCGCCATACGTATCTAAACCCAATCGGTAACTTACTTTCAACCAATCGGCCACTTCATAATTGAAACTAATATTGGAGAAGAAACGATTAGTAAGTGACGTTTGAATTGTATTGTTTAGAATCCACCGTGGATTGACGATACCGTTTGTATTTCTGTAATACACGTTACCTCCGGTAACAGGATCTTGATAAGGCCAGTTGGTGATATCAAGATTCCTTGGGGTAAAGAACAGATTAGAAAATATCGAAGGACCACCCAGGGAATTGTTACCCTTACCCGGAGCGGATGGAGGATTCGAAGTAAGATCGTACATAGTTAAATGTGCTACTCATTTTAAGTTTACGGGTAAGGTTGGCATTGCCACCCAACGAAAAATTATCGCGTTGCACATTATTATGTTCTATATACCCCTTTTCATCAAGGTGACTGTATGCAAAATTAAGGTTCCCAAATTCTGAGCTTCCACCTAAGCTGAGCGAAGTATTTGATGAGGTTCCTTTCCGAAACATATCCTTTACGTTGTTTGGATAGGCTTTAGGAATGTATCCACTAGCCTGAGCAAACTCAGGAAATTCGGGAAACTTTGCACGCCACTCCAAAAGGATGAGGAGGTGTTTTACCACCAGATGTTATTGGAGATGTTCCATCAAATACATTTCCCCAGTTACTAAAAAACTCTCCGTAATCTCCATCAAATCCATTTCCCCATTTGTTTTGGAATTCGGGTAAGATAGCCTCAGTAACAAAAAAAGACTGGCTTAGTGATGCGTCAAATTTTCTTGCGTTTTATTATGCGATCCGGTCTTGGTAGTTACCAAAATCACACCATTGCGGCCCAAGGAGCCATACAAGGTGGTGGCACTCAATCCGCGCAAAATGTTAATGCTTTCCACGTTGTTGGGATCCAAATCAAAAAAACGATTCGGTCCAATCTGGCCATCTACATAGTCTTTGTTTGAGTCATTGTTACCTGTGTTAATCGGTACACCATCTACTATCCATAGCGGTTGTGTATTTCCAGACACAGAACTGATACCACGGATATTGATCTTAGATCCTGATCCGGCTATTCCGGAAGAATTTAAAATCTGAACCCTGGGGGAACGGCCTTGAAGTGCACGACCCAAATCTGGCTCCGGCTTGTTGGCAAGATCAGAACCAGAAACAGTTGTAGAAGCATAACCCAGTGCCTTACGATCACGCTCAATACCCTGGGCTGTCACTACTACTTCTGTGAGTTGCTGCACGTCCATGGTCATTTGTGCATCAATAACAGCACGCTGTGCCATGTTGATCTCCTGTGTGGTAAAACCAATAAAGGAAAATACTAAAGTGCCTCCTGTTTCAGGGACACTTAGTTGATAGTTACCCTCAGTATTGGTAACCACTCCATTCGTAGTTCCTTTCAGAACCACGTTAACTCCCGGGAGTGCCGAGCCATCTTCCTGGGCCGTCACTTTCCCGGAAACTATTCGTTCTTGTGCCCATACATTGGACACAAAAGCGAATGAGAAGCATACTAGTAAAAACTTCATCATAGATTGTAGTTAGGTTAGGTGAAAATTGAATAATAATTACTCATTAAGTTTAAGCAATACTTCGGCATTACGGAATTAGAAAGAAATTAGATTTGGACCACTCAAATGATTTATAAAATACAGAAGCAACTAAAAAAACAATGATGCTTTTCAAATTATTACCGCTTGCGAGCCATTTTAACCTATCATCTATTTCATGTATAAATTTTACTCACCTAATCAATAAAAATTTTTTTACAAACGGACTGAATTCAATTTGGGGTTGAATCAAAATTATATCGGAGTCGGTCAAGTTTGAATTACTGGATAATGTAATTGAACGGTACTGTAAACTTATTTTAGGACGAGGGACCTAATTTTAATGGTGGAGTTCATAGCGAGACTTCGCAGAGAGAGAGAGAGATCAAATACAACTAAAATGTATTTTAAAACACAAAAGCATCAGAACTAATTTCTGATGCCTTTGCAATAATTATTTAACACTATTTCAGTTCTTCTTTTCCAAATTGATTTTCTGATCAGGAAGTTTATTGTTGATTTGCGGCAGTTGCTTCTCTAAAAGCGTAGTGTACTCTTGCTGCACCTTTACCATCCTGTCTTTCAATACCCCATACACTTCTCCTTGTTGGTTGGTAGGTTTAAAATCAACACCGTTGGCCGTAATGTCACTGGCCAAAGCGCTTAGCCTTCCATACAACTGCATGGGCGAGCGGAAAGCATCTTCGCGCGCGCCTGTCAGATGAATGTCATATAGTTTTGCAGAGATGCCTTCTGCTTGCGTCTGCATGGCAATCAGTTCTTTCTGCAGTTTCGCATTTTTGGTTGTTGGAATTAAATCCCCAAGCTCTTTACGAATCCATTCCATTCTGTCAATCATTTCAACAACCGTATTCATAGCATCTCTCAATTGCAGCGAGAACTGTACGTTCTTGAATCTCTTGCTCCGTTCCGGTGGTGTTCGGATCTTTCAACACATCAAAAGATTCTGAAAATTCCTTATTGTCTATTTTGATTTTGGCCGTGTATTTTCCTGGCGCTGCACGCGGCCCCAACTGTCCTTTCCACAAATCAATATCCCAGGTTACCAAGGGTCTCCATCCCTCACCATTCATTTCTACACACGGTCTGCCGGGAGGTTTCGTTCTCAGTTTTGGCTTGAAGGTAGGTTCATAACGCAAATCCACCATACCCTGTTGATGCCCGCTTTGTTTTCCTTTTAAGGAACGCACTAACTCGTTCTTGTCGTTGTAAATTTCAATTTGAACTCCACCCACTGAATCCTTGAGGTAATAATTCATAGGAGTTCCATAAGGGGGATTGCTTCCGGAGTTAAGACTGGGGGCATCCGTTTTAATTGCCTCTACTTCCTGAAAACGATAGGCTTTACGAATGTTAAAAACATAACTGGGTTGTTGCGCTGCTGCTGCATATTCTCTCAAGAAAGAAATATCGTCCATGATATAGTAGCCGCGACCATAAGTGGCTACTACCAGGTCATCAAAATTTTCCTGAATGGTAAGCCAATAAATTGGAGCGGGGGGCAAATTATTTCTAAGCAACATCCAGTCCTTCCCATCGTTGAATGACACATACAATCCATTGTCTGTTCCTGCATAGAGCAATCCCTTTTGCTTGGGGTCTTCACGCACCACATGAACAAAGCTTAAGATTGATTTCGGAATGCCATTACTAATTCTGGTCCATGTTTTTCCAAAGTCCGATGTTTTAAAAATATAAGGATCGAAGTCTCCCATTTGGTGCATATCCAAGGAGATATAGGCTGTGCCTGCATCATAGCGAGAAGGTTCGATGTTGGCTATCGTTCCCTCAGGAGGCATGTTAATGTTTTTAGAAACATTCGTCCATGTCTTTTCCTCCATCTTGTGTCAGATTTACTTGTCCATCATTAGAGCCTGTCCAAATCAAATCTTTTTTAATCTTTGATTCTTCAATGGCAAAAGTGTAGCAAATCGAAAGTCATCAGGTTATCGATAGCAATTCCGCCAGAGTTCTGTTGATGCGATTTATCATTGGATGTTAAATCCGGACTAATGGTTTGCCAGCTTTGGCCTTCATCATCCGTTTTGTGAACATATTGACTACCCACATATACCCTGTGCTGCGTATGAGGTGAATGAGACAAAGGGAAATTCCAATGCCAACGGTATTTTAAATCTGCAGGAGTCCATCCATATCCACTCTCAGGCCACACCCTTACTTCACGCGAGTGCCCGGTTCTTAAATCATTTCGTTGTAAACCTCCATCATAGCAACCTGACCAAATAATATTGTCATCAAAAGGATCAGGGCGGCAAAGCCACTCTCACAACCTCCTACTCCTTTCCACAATCCTAAGGGAATATATCCCTGCATGCTGTTGCTTGGTCCACGGTACGACCAACCATCCTGACGGTTGCCATAGACAAAATACGGTATCTTGTTGTCCACTTCTACATGGTACATCTGTGCAATGGGAAGTACTACACGCATAAAAGTTTTTCCTCGGTTGAGGGAGATACTGGCACAACCATCGTGGGCTACCATCATCCTATTCGCATTCAATGGATCGATCCACATATCGTGATTATCGCCACCTCCGCGTGGAGGTCTTTTCTCCAAAGTTTTACCTCCATCCAATGATTGGCTAAAGCGCACACTCATAAAATAAAGTTCATCCGGATTATCTGTAGAAACCGCCATGCGTGTATAATAAGGTGCACGCTCTGCCATATCGTGGTTGTTGCTCATGAGCTGCCATGTTTCTCCACTATCATCCGATCTATAAAGAAGAGGACTCTTTTCTTCAAACAGCGCATATACCCTTTAGAGTTACTTTGAGCAACCACTACGTTAGTCTTTCCTACGGGTTGTTTTACCTCCAGGTAGCCCCTTTGTATTCATTGGCTCCCAGGTATCACCACCGTCAGTAGAGCGATAGATACCTCCACCTTCGCCACCACTGGTTAGCCCCCAGGTGTTGATGTGGATAGACCACATGGCTGCAAATAAAATATTTGGATTTTGAGGGTCTATGGCAAGATCAGCTGCTCCTGTATTTTCATCTACAAAAAGTACGCGCTGCCAGGTTTTGCCTCCATCTTTGGTGCGATAGACACCGCGGTCTTGCTGCGGGCCATACGTATGGCCTAAGGCAGCAGCATAAACAATGTTTTCATTTTTTGGATGGACAACAACACGTCCTATGCGTCCTGTTTTTTCAAGCCCCATATTCTTCCAGGTTTTACCGGCATCTTTAGAAAGATAAATACCGTTACCTATAGAATGCGCGGGTCTGATAATAAATGTTTCTCCGGTACCTACCCAAACATGGGAAGGGATCTGTAGGTGCTAAAGCCACAGAACCAATTGATGATACCTCTTGATTATCAAAAATTGGCTTCCATGTTACACCGCCATCATCTGTTTTAAACAAACCACCGGAAGCAGCCCCAATGTAATTCACCATTGGATTGCCGGGCTCACCGGCAATGGCTATGGCACGATTACCCTCAGGGCCAATGAAGCGGTATTCCATTTTACTAAATACCGCAGGGTCAATTTTTTGTGCTTGTGCACCTAATGCCAATAGCATGAGCAGTCCAGGCCATTGCATTTTTTGAAGAATAAATTTTATCATAACATTAGATTAAGCATTTCACAATAAGCCGATAATCTATGGAATTATTCGTAATCAGGGTACATCAAATGGGTTGATCGGTCGAAATGAATTATAAGCAACACCTACTGGATAACCCAGGCAGAGATTGAGCAATGGTTTTGCGAACAGTCCAATTCAGACTACGGATCATAAAAGCGATGATATTAAAAAAGTTTATAATAAGCCCACTTTAAGAATAACACAAAAAGTAAAAATACTGGGTGATAGATGATAAAGAGGAAAGTCATGGCACTTTCACCCGATCCTTCAATTTTTAAAAGTTTTATAAGGGCAGTTATTACTATAAAAATACTCACTAAGTACAGGACGGAGAATCCAAGCGAGTAAAAAAAATAGCTCCAACCAGGGGAGGCGAAAAAAATTAATATTGAGTTTACAAGAATAAATCCGATGTAAATAAAGCCTGCTATAGTCCAGACATGATCGGCATTTTTGGGTCCGATAATAAAAATAGTAGGGATGGTTAGGAGTACAAATCCTAACATCTGAACAAAAGGTCTCTGAAGTAGTTCGAGTATCATTTCTGCCATAAATTTTGTAATATAAAACATCTATTTAATCCTGAATAGTATTCTCGACCCAAAATTAGCATTAGAGACTTTTGGAAATGGTGGAGTACGAAGTGAGACTTCGCTAGGAGAAGGTGCGCGTGGAGGTGGCCTAACAAGATTAACAATTCTTATTCTCAGCGGAGTCTTTTATTTCACACGATAAGCAAATGTAAAGCGATTTCAGGACTAACTAAAAAGTGTAAATTTGAATCAGGGCTTTTAACCAAAATGTGTAAACTTTTTCAGGACGAGTTAGGAAACATCGGAATTACAAACGCATTAATGACAGACTGCAACATTTTAGAGGACGATTTTAAATAGAAAATACAACAAACGGCTAAACAACGGCTATAAATCATTGCAGGATTTAGTGTAAAGTGAAAGTATTATTTTTAAAGATGTTGTGCCACAATCCTATACGTTCAAAGAAATAAGATAGTTATGAAACTTAAATTGAGACAGGAAAGATTATCTGACCATTCTGCGATAGCAGCATTAATTTTAGGAGCATACCGGGACATTTCATATAGCAACCATAAAGAACAGATTATGGTGGAACGATTAAGGAACTCAGATGCGTTTATTCCAGCTCTGTCTATTGTTGCTGAAAATGATAATCAAGATTTGGTAGGTCATATCTTATTTACAAAAATCCAAATTCGAAATCAAGGTCAGTCGTATCAAGCACTTGCCTTGGCACCACTTTCTGTAGATCCCAGATATCAAAAAAAAGGGATCGGCAAAAAACTTGTTTTGGAAGGCCATAGAGTTGCAAAAGAACTTGGCTATAATTATGTTATTGTTTTAGGAATACCAAACTATTATCCCAAATTCGAATATCAATTTATTAGCAAATTCAATGTGTCATTACCGATTAAAATCTCTGCCGCGAATGCCTTAATAGTATTCCTAATAAAAAATAATTACCTTGAGATTACAGGAGGAACGGTAATATACTCAGAAGCATTTTTTGGCTAAATGGAAATTATAGGAAGACACAAATCAATTAATGCATGCTGTTCAGAACATGAACGCTTGTCTTGATCACACTTTCTGGGACTTCTATTCTTTAATGCATAAAAGGCATAGTTTACCAGTCAAAAAATCGGATTTGTATGGAAGCAAGAGGAATCTAAAAGTGAGTTTTGTCGCGGAGGCGACACTGTGCAATTGCTGAAATTCTTTACTTCAATTAAAAATACTGAAATGAAAAAAAGCATATTTATTGCGGTACTGATTCTTCTCTCGTGCACCCAAAAGCCGGAGATCTTTACAACCGATGCTGGTGCCATACAAGGTTACGATCCCGTGGCATTTTTCAAAGAACAAAAACCGGTGATGGGTAAGAAAGAATTTAGCTATGACTGGAGTGGGTCAACCTGGCATTTCTCCACTGCAGAAACTTGGAAGACTTCAAAGTTGAATCCCTCTCACTTCGCTCCCCAATATAGGGGGTTGGTGTGCTTGGTATCTCTGCTGGTCATAAATCTCCAACCCAGCCCGAAACCTGGACCATCGTAAATGACAAGCTCTATTTCAACTTCGACATGGACACGCAGAAAGGGTGGAAAAAGAAACAGAAGGAATATATTGAGAAGGCGAATAAAAACTGGCCCACTCTAAAAAAGGAATAAGTCAATTGCTGTGGTGTTGAGCGCACTCCGCTCGTGCCCATTCTCGTGTTTTCATAAGTAAACAACCTTATTCTCAGCGAAGTTTCTTGGCTTTCGTAAATTAGCAGTAGAAAGCTTTTGAGAAATATTTAATTCATTTAGTAGCGGAGTTTGAAAACGAGACTATGCGAAAGGCAAATAATTTCCTCAATCCTAAATACCCGTATAATTAAACGGACTAATTTTTTTCAATTCAGTTTTTAGATCGGCTTTTATTTCAAGGCTATCAATAAACGTGTGCATAGTGGCTTGTGTTATCTTTTCATTCTTGCGGGTAAGCGCTTTCAATGCTTCATAAGGATTTGGGTAACCCTCTCTTCGCAACACAGTTTGAATGGCTTCGGCTACCACAACCCAATTGTCTTCGAGGTCTTTGTCGATAGCCGATTGATTTAACTCAAGTTTTGAAATTCCTTTCTCTAAAGATTTCAAAGCGAGAAACGTATGGGCCAACGGAACCCCAATGTTACGAAGCACGGTTGAGTCGGTAAGGTCACGCTGCAATCGTGAGATGGGGAGTTTGGCGGAAAGATGTTCGAATAGGGCGTTGGCCAATCCTAAATTACCTTCTGCATTTTCAAAATCAATCGGGTTTACTTTATGCGGCATAGCACTGCTGCCAATCTCACCTTCTTTTATTTTTTGTTTGAAATAATTCATGGCCACATACTGCCACACATCCCGACTAAAGTCTAGTAAGATTGTGTTAATCCTTTTCAGGTTATCAAACAGCGCTGCGAGATTATCGTAATGTTCAATTTGCGTGGTTGGGTTGCTGCGTAGCAAACCAAGTTGATTGCTTACAAAATCGTTAGCAAAATGCCCCAGTTAATTTCCGGATAGGCCACATGGTGCGCATTGAAATTACCTGTAGCACCACCGAACTTTGCAGAGTAAGGAATGGTCTTTAATAATTCCAATTGCTTTTGAATCCGCTCTACAAAAACATAAATTTCTTTTCCAAGCCGGGTAGGGGAAGCCGGTTGTCCATGCGTTCTTGCCAGCAAGGCAATATCTTTCCATTGCACCGATAGTAACGTAAGCTCGTTCACTAACTTATCAATGGCAGGAACAAGCCCCGCATTCATAAACTCTTTCAGCGAAAGCGGAATGGCTGTGTTGTTAATATCTTGTGACGTAAGTCCGAAATGAATAAACTCTTTGTATTGAGAAAGATTTAATTCATCAAATTTTTTTCTTGAGGAAATATTCAACCGCTTTTACATCGTGGTTGGTTGTCTTTCAATTTCTTTAATTGATTCGGCATCCGCTTCGCTAAAATTTTATAAAGTCCTCGCAGTTTTGTTTCCAGGTCTTTCGAGAATGCCGAGAGTTGGGGAAGTGCATAGGTAAGGGCGATGAAATACTCAACCTCAACCCGAACCCGATACTGGATCAACCCAAATTCAGAGAAATAGGGACTGAGCGATTCGGTAGCTTTATGATAGCGACCATCGATAGGAGAAATGGCCGTTAGGGGATTTAATTGCACGTTTTTATCTTTTGTTTGAGCCTAAAATTACTAAAATCAATTGGTAAATAGGGAGTTCGGTCTAAAGTCAAACGGTAGTTTTACCACCCGTCCTACACGCGTAACCATCGTAAAAAGGAATCCGTTTAGCAACTGGTTTAGCACCCCAATTTATTTATTTTTGCGACCGCTTATGCACTTACGGTTTCTTAAAATTTTAGCAGTCGCCCTTTTACTAAACGGCTCATTTTGTTTTGCACAAAACAAAGCAGGGTACCGGGCTATCTATTAGCCGCGCTAATTCAGTTATTACCATTGATGGCGTATTGGATGAAGAAGCTGGGCTACAGCCGAGTGGCCGGCAATTTTTTTCTCAACTACCCGGTAGATTCACTAGCACCTTCTTTTCAAACTGAAGCCCGGCTTACCTTTGATGATGATTTTTTTTACGTCTCTTTTGTTTGTTTTGATGACAGCCGACCCACAGTGGTTCAATCGCTTCGCAGAGATTTTGAATGGTCGCTGAATGATAATGGGTATTTGCCTCGATCCTTATAATGATTTTACCAACGGATTTTTTTTTGGAATTAGCCCCTATGGGGTACAGCGCGAGGGCTTGATATCAGGGGGCGGCAAAGGCGATGATGGTTATAATATTAACTGGGATAACAAGTGGTACTCGGCCGTAAAGCGATTAGAAGATAGATGGATTGCCGAGATCGCTATACCATTTAAATCAGTTCGCTACAACCAAAAGGAGTTAGTATGGAATGTTAATTTCATTCGCCAGGATTTAAAGCGTAATGAAGTATCGAGTTGATTGCAACGCCTATTCAATTTTTCCTCTTCGCTGGCTTGGACGGGTAAAATGAATTGGCAAAGTACAGCACCCCATGCCGGAACAAATATTTCAATCATTCCTTATGCTATTGCATCCACATCAAAAGATAATGAAAGTGGAACAAGTGAGAATAAACTCAACGGAGGTTTTGATAGAAGGTGGGCATTACACCGTCTTTAAATCTCGACCTGACTGAACTCCGGATTTCTCCACCGTGGAGGTGATAAGCAAATCATTAACCTTACCCGATTTGAATTTCAGTTTCCGGAACGCAGACAATTTTTTTAGAGAACAGTGATCTTTTTTCTGCTCCCGGGTTTGGTTCTATCACGCAGCCTTTTTCGCGCAGGATTGGATTGGCTTCCGATACGGTGGGAAACCTTAAACAAGTTCCCATTCTATATGGCGCAAGAATCAGTGGAAAGCTTGGACCTAAATGGCGTGTTGGTCTTATGAATTTGCAAACCAAGGAAACTATGTCGCTGGGGTTACCTGGCAAAATTATTCGGTGGGTGTTTTACAAAAGCAGGTTTTAGCTCGATCGAATTTTTTGATGTCTTTGTCGTAAACAAGCAGTCATGGATTTATCTGAGTATGATCCTACAAAATTTTATCACGAAACTCTGTAAAGGAAGTTTGGAATGGTTCTGATACTGTACCGCAGCTCAATACCTATAATCGGGTTGTGGGTACCGATTTTAATTTTATTACTGTGAATAACAAATGGGAGGCAAAGCCTATTATCATTATTCATTTGATAATTTTTCTGATAAGGATGCTTATTCAGCCGGAGGGTATGCTTCGTATAGTACCCGAACAATATTTTTAGAGACGGGCTTTATTGCGTTAGGAAAAAATTTTAATGCCGAATCCGGGTTCGTGCCGAACACAGCCGTGTATCCAGGATCCGTAGGAGCTGTATTGAATTGTGAATATAAAATTTATCAAAAATCCGGACCCATTGTTGTTATGTCTCCGGGGTTTCATATGATGTCAACTACCTGCCAGATGGTACACTCACCGATAGAAATGTTTCGTTGAAGTATTCTATAAAGTTTAGAAACACAGCTATGCTAATAGCTACAGGTAAGAATTTTTTCAGAAGCTTCCTCAGGATTTTGATGTATTGACCCAGAGGGAGATTCAACGCTCTTAAAGGGGAGGAGTATAATTGGAATGAGTTTAGAGTAGAGTTTACATCCAATACCCAGTTTATTTACCTACGCACTTTCAACAAGCGGAGGTGAATTTTACAATGGTAATCGGATTAGTGTAGCGGGCTTGCTATCCTATCGGTTTCAACCCTTTGGCAGTATATCGCTGGCAGCTGATTACACATCATATTGTACTACCCCAGAATACGGAACGCTACCTTTTTATTATTGAGCCCCGATTGGATCTAACGTTTACAGATAAATTGTTTCTTACCACGTTTGTTCAATATAACGACCGGTACGACAATGTTAATTTAAATGCAAGATTTCAATGGCGTTACAAACCCGCCTCCGATTTCTTTATTGTTTACACTGAAAATTACTTTGCTGAAGTATTTACTAGCAAAAACAGAGCTTTAGTTCTTAAATTTACTTATTGGCTGAATCTTTAAAGTTGAGTATATAGTCATGAGTCGTTTAGTAAATAGTTGTGATCGTCTATATAGATGGTCAAACTGACTCAATACTCATTACTATGTACTCAATACTTTGTTCTATCTTTGTAGCTACACATCTATTAGATAAAATGGCATTTGGATTTTTTAAAAAGAGCGATAAAAAGGCGGCTGCACCCACCCAGGGAGGAGGTCCGCATTATTTTGATTTAAATATTTTGGAAATTATTCAGGAAACAAAAGATGCAATTAGCCTTGTATTTGAGCAGCCCGAAAATAAAATCACCTATAAACCCGGGCAATTCTTAACACTCATTATTTCTGTATCGGGAAAGGAAGTACGGAGAGCCTATTCATTAAATTCTTCACCCTTTACGGATGAGCATTTATCCGTTACGGTTAAACGCGTGGACAACGGGTTAATGTCAAATTGGCTTCCTGAAAATCTGAAGGTGGGAGTACGGTAAAGTAATGGCACCTACCGGCCATTTCACAACCGAATATAAAGGAAAACAAACGTCATCTTATAATGTTTGCGGGTGGCTCGGGCATCACGCCCATGATGTCATTAATTAAGAGTACACTTACCCAAGAGCCGGAAAGTATTTGCTCACTTATTTATTGCAATCGCGATATTGACAGTATCATCTTTAAAGATCAGTTTGAAAAAACTTCAAACCACGCATGCAGGCCGGCTGCATGTAATTCATATGCTCGACAAATGCACCCATGAACTGGCAGGTTATTCAGGATTGCTGAATCATGATATGCTTACTAAACTTTTTGAGCGTATTCGGATTGGGGTCTTGATAAGACAACGTATTTGATGTGTGGCCCTGAAGGGATGATGAAGAATGTGGAGTCTCTTTTTGGGTGCTTTAAGATCCCAAAGGAAAAAATCTTTAAGAGAGTTTTTGTGCAGGGCACTATCGATAAAGATAGCAAGAAGGAAGTGGCGGTACCTGCAGGCGAGAAGAAAGATCGTGAAGTGACAATTCGTTGATGATGGGCAAGAATACAAAATAATGGTTGCCCGGATCATACCTATATTAGAAACTGCTCTTGATCAAATTGATTTACCTTATTCCACCCAAAGTGGTTTGTGCACAGCATGTCGGGGTAAAGCATTATCTGGCTAGAGTGAAACTTGATGAAGAAGAGGCTTATCGCAATCTGAAAAAGCCGAAGACTGTACTTACCCTGCGTGGGTCATCTATGACCGGATGATGTGGTGATTGAGATTGGTTAAATTGGTTTCTGGATACTGTTCGCTGGTTTCCCGTGTTCAGAAACCAGTATCTTGCTTTATGCTTTACGCAAACTCCATCCCTTCAATCATCACCGATTGAATCTTGCCAGAAGGACTTGTTGCAAACGTAGCTGGTTTGGCCCCACCTGCCTTTTTCATAGTAACCCCGAAACATATCGTAATTCCAATGAGCTAGGGTTGCCTTAGCTGTATTATTTAAGTTGAAGAATAAAGCATTATCCTTTAGCGTGACAACAAGTTCTCCATAAAGTGTATCGGTGTAGGTGCCTTCATAGTGTGCTAAAGGATGCGAGGGTGAAGTTCCGGTTACTCGAGTTGCTTCTACTTTTTTCTCAGCGGCATCTCCGGCTGCTGATATTTTTTTGTACAATGATTTGAAATCAGCACTCCAATCTTGGGTTCCGCCCAAGGCAAAAAGATCAAAGGCTTTAAACATCAGGGCATGCCTTACTTCAGCATGATCAAGATTTCCGAAAACATAGATAGCTAACTTCTCGCTGGGCAATTGTGCGTGAATAGCCGTTTCACCAGATAGACTTCCAGTATGAAAATTTATCTTTCTGCCCTTATAATCTTGTTGGAACCAGCCAAATCCATAGGTTGTCCAATTTGGTTTAGTTAGTTGAGCAATAGGATAGAACTGACTGGCTGTTACCATTACCTGCGGTTTAAAATTTCGTTCCAGGTTGCAGCTTGTACCAAACGGCCGCCCGCATATTTACTCTATCCAACATGACACATGGCCCATTTTGCCATCATCGGCACATGACCATACACCTCAAAGCGGTCCATTTCATCCGCTTGGTGTTCAGACAACAGTAATTTTATTATCAACGAAATAATGGGGTTGCGATTGGTTACTCATCTTTCACCCGACTAAGTAAAGGAAACGTGCGCGTCATGTTCAAAGGATTGAAAATCGGTTTTGAATGAAATCTTCCCATGGCATGCCACTCACTTTTCAGTAGCCGGCAGCGAGATAAAAATAGTTTGATAGATAAAACTGGAACGCAATGAGTAACTCGGCTCTCCATTTTCTTTTTAGCCAGAACTTCATCAGAAGGAACTATTCATAATGCTCCACAGAAAATCGGCGTTGCCAACGCCTGAGTTGTGGGTAAGCAAATCCCGTATTCTAAGTTCGCGTTTAACGTAAGGATCATACAATTGAAAGCCGGGTAAAATTGATAACGGGGTCATCCACTTTACTTACCCACCATCCACCAGCATACCACAAACAGGTGGCTGTCTTGGCCCTGTCGTAGAGGCGCAAGCAAACAGCGTCACTGAATCCACTGCCTGATTCGTTCCTGGTTGGCGAACTCCATATCCTTTGACTAGGGAATAACCTTTCCATCTTTCACAACCAGTAACCGCAAGACCT
>JADJMA010000018.1 GCA_016709845.1 Flammeovirgaceae bacterium
AATCTTTGGTGGCCTTGTAGTTAATCCCTCCTTTGTATTCGTAATAATGAAAGTCATTGTAAAATTTCAGTGAGCGGAGTTGCGCTTCTCCAAATAGACTCCATTTTTTACTTACTGTATACTTGGCATTTATAATATTCCAGCTTCCTATGTCTGTTTTTTGTGTATAACCAATGCCGGATGAGAGTAGGACTATCGTTATCGTGGTTAAAAGTGATTTCCATTATTATCCGTTTCTTAAGATGACTGATACCGATTTTGAAGAATTAACGTGTTGGGGATAGTTACTGTTTCTCCTGTTGATGTTTTTAAATGGACAAAGAAGTAGGTGAGTTCGGTTATTTCACCTTCAAAGGGGTAGTCTTTGTCTAGTATTTTGATGGTGTCTCCGGGTTTTAAGGGGTGGTTAAAAAACAGTATGATGCTGGAGGTGATATTGGATAGTAAGGACCATTGTGCGAAAAAGGCAATCCCTAATGCGGTAAGGATTGTACTGACGAAAGCGAGGATTTCACTTTGTTTGAACCCCCAGATTCCGGCTAAAAAGATTCCCGATATAATGGTCGTGAATATGTGGAGTCCTTTTATGATAAACTTCCTTCTTGGCCTCTGAATTGGTGTGTTTTTTAGTGAGTTGTTGATAATGATTTTTATGGAGAAATGAGATATTACAAATGCGACTATTACGATAATACTCTCCAGTATTTGTATGTTTTCAGTTCCCATATTTTCTTTTGGTTTGGTCAATTTAAATACTAAGTAAAATCCACGTTATTAACGAAGATGAATATAGGCATTATTTCCAATACCTTGAAAATATGTTTGCATTAGCAATAGCAATTATCTATCTGGAGAATCTTGACGGACCTGCTTCGGGAAGACAGAACCTCAGGAAGATTTCATGCGCTCAAAACCGTTGCTGTATTCGCTGAGTCCGGAAGCATTAAAATCAAAGGCATAACCCAGTGAATACTGGTCCCAGTCTAGCATCATTTAGTTGGTTCCCCAGGGAGTATTATTCCATTGGTGCCGGTGATGCCGATTTCTGCAGAGGCAAATGCACTCCAGCGCACCGGTAGCTTGTCGGTGTTTTCGGTAAAGAAGGAATTGTTGGGTCGGTTAAGATGATATCCTGAGATCCCAGCATTTATAATCCTTGTATCACTTTGTGAAAAAATGCGGCCTTTTCGTTTATAAGTGTAAAGGAGTCCTGCGCCTACATCGAGGTAGCGAAACTCTGCTGTTTCAAATGCTTCTCCATTTCCTATTGATGGATCATACGTTGTTCCGTTAAACTGCGTGGCCCATTGTCCTTCTTGTGCCCGAATGGCCCGCTGTCCATATCCAATACTGAGCGCTGCACCGATCTTGCTTTCACGACTCAGCTGTATATGATCTGCAATGATGACGGAAAGATTATTGCCTGTTATTCGTGGATTTCCTGCTCTATCGTTAGTAAACTGTATGCCTATTGCTAAACTGTTTCCGGTATTTCTGCGTTCAGCGGTGATGCGTGAATGGAATCCCAGACTTGTAGTCGTGATGGGGTCTCTAAACTGCTCCATTGGTTGCGATAGTTTAATGTGGCTTCTTTTTATAATTAGCACCTGCAAAAGCTGGATTTAATACAAGCGGATTTCTTTCTGCAAACGAAAAATGGATGTCCTGGCTAACACATGGTAGGCAGGATAGTAGCAATATCAGTGTAGTGGAAAGTGTTTTCATTTAATTTATTTTACGAGTGTGATGGTTCCTGATTTCCGTACTGTATTGCCATCGAGTTGTTTTACAAATAGCCGGTAAGTGTATGCGCCGGTAGTAAGTTCTTTTCCTTCAAATGTTCCGTCCCAGCATTGTTGTGGATTGTTCGTGCTGAAAATCTTTTGTCCCCATCTGCTGTAGACAGCAAATTCCATTTCTGCTATGCAGTTACTGTAGATGCAAACGGTTTCGTTTTTCTCAGGTCCATTGCCGTTAGGGGAGAATATTGTGGGTATAAAGACTTCGTTGCATTCATAGTCTATGATCACACGTATGCTTTCGGTGGCAGTGCATCCGTTTTCGTCAGTGCCCGTTACTGTATAGGTGGTGTTTACCAGAGGAGAAGCAGTGTTTGTGGGGCAATTGGTACAACTTAATCCGGTCGCCGGCGTCCAATTATAACTGATAGCTCCACTTGCACTGAGTTGTACACTCTGTCCCTGGCTGATTGTTTGAGGTGATGGGGTAGTGGTGATTATCGGTGGGGGTACCTCTGTGATCAATACCTGACTCGTGCTGGTGCACCCGTTGTTGTCTGTGATGGTTACCGTATAAGTACCGCTGAGCAGGTTGTTAATCGGGTTTCCGTTACTTCCTGTCGACCATGTGTAGGTGTAAGGAGTTGCACTTCCGGTCGGGGTAAGTTGAACACTTCCTTTTCCTTTCGAACAGGTGTCGGGGATGGTACTAGCGTTTACGCCGGGAGCAGTGTTGATCGTTAAATTAACAGTGACAATACTATCACATCCGTTGACAGCTGTATACGTGTTGGAGTAATTTCCACTTTGTGTATAGATCGTTCCCCAGTTCGCCGTGTAGGTGCTGCATGCGCTGACTGTTTGCGGTGGAGTTGTAATGCTGTTGTTGATGGTGAGATTAATGGTGACAATACTATCACAACCATTCACTGCAGTGTAAGTGTTGGAAGTAATTTCCGCTTTGTGTATAGACCGTTCCCCAGTTCGCCGTGTAGGTACTGCAGGCGCTTACTGTCTGCGGTGGTGTATTGATGCTGTTGTTAATAGTTAGATTGACGGTGACTATACTGTCGCAGCCGTTCGTGGCGGTGTAGGTGTTGCTGTATGTGCCGCTTTGAGTATAGGCTGTGCCCGGGGTGCAGTGTAGGTGCTGCAGGCACTGATTGTTTGTGGTGGTGTGTTAATGCTGGTGTTGATGGTGAGATTGATGTTGACAATACTATCACATCCGTTGGTCGCCGTGTAGGTGTTGCTGTATGTTCCGCTTTGATTATAGACTGTACCCCACGGTGCAGTGTAGAAGGTGCTGCAGGCGCTGACAGTCTGAGGCGGAGTGTTGATGCTGTTGTTGATAGTGAGATTGATCGTAACAATACTATCGCATCCGTTCGTGGCCGTGTAAGGTGTTGCTGTAAGTTCCGCTTTGTGTATAAACTGTTCCCCATTGTGCAGTGTAGGTGCTGCAGGCGCTTACTGTCTGCGGAGGAGTGTTGATGCTGTTGTTGATAGTGAGATTGATCGTAACAATACTATCGCATCCGTTCGTGGCCGTGTATGTATTGCTGTAAGTACCACTTTGATTGTAGACCGTTCCCCACGGTGCAGTGTAGGTACTGCATGCGCTTACTGTCTGCGGTGGAGTATTGAAGCTGCTGTTGATAGTGAGATTGATCGTAACAATACTATCACATCCATTCGTCGCCGTGTAGGTGTTACTGTATGTTCCACTTTGATTGTAGACTGTTCCCCAAGGCGCAGTGAATGTACTGCAGCTACTTACAGTCTGAGGTGGGTTGTTGAATACTGAATTTACAGTCAGATTGATTGTTATGACACTGTCGCAATTTGCTGTGTTAGGAATAGTGTCTGTATAAGTACCACTGATAGTAAACGAATTCCCGCTTGGTGAGGTGTAGTTTCCGCAACTGGTAACATTGATAGTTGCTGAGCTGGCCGTACAATTATCGTAACATATGTAGACTAAGCCATTTCCTCCGTTTTGATTGTCGATTCCTGTTGCTGTTCCCGGGTAGCTTGTTAATACCGGATCACTTGCATTCGCCGGTGTGCCAAAAAATCCTGCAGTAGTCATGGTGCCGGTTACTCCTGTACAACTAGTGCAGATATATCCGCTTCCGCCTCCTCCGGTACTACCAACACCGAAAGCATCCGTCGTGACTTCCTCCGCCACCTCCGCCGAAGAAACCGTCTCCACCACCTCCGCCACCGGTACGATCATGATTCCGCCTCCCAAATCAGTAGCGCCCGATCCTCCTTGTAGTGAACTACCTGCTGTGCCATTTACCGGGTGTCCGCATATGGTGTTAGAAGATGCTGCGCCACCTCCGGTTTGAGTACCTCCAAATCCGTTTAAGTTAAAACTATTACTCACGGGTGTGAATTCGGCATCTGATCCTCCCCCGCCACCACCTGAACGATTGTAGGCACTACCTCCGCCACCACCTGCAATTCCGATGGTGACACCTGCAATTTTTATTTCTGAACGGCCACCACCTCCGCCAGCTCCTCCTACATTTACTCCGTTTTCTATCCGATCGCCTGAACCGCCGTTTCCTCCATTGGGCCATCCACCATTTCCGCCGAAACTTCCTCCTGCAGAGATGCCTCCTCCGCCAACAATAATGTCGAGAACTTGTCCCGGTATTACTGCAACCGCAAGTTCGGTGAATCCGCCACCACCGCCTGCATTGTTGGTTTGATCAGGACCGCCTCCGCCTGCAGCACCCCACATTTTAACCCGCAGTGTGTCGACACCAGAAGGTACTGTCCATTGTTGTGTAGCGCCGGTATATGTAAAGCCAATACAATTGCCGGGAATCGGATTGCAATTTGCTACATTGATAGTGTCGAATACAGTGTCGGTGATGCAATCAAAGTTGTATATAGCTTGAACAATGTACTGCCCCGGTTGATTGTAGGTAAAGGATACCGGTGTATTCGGAGTGGCATTGATGACGTTGAGATTGCCTGCAGATGGATCACCGAAATTCCATCTGATGATTTGTGTGATGTTTAATCCGGTGAGATTGAATTGCACACTGTTTCCCGTGCAAGGTGTGTTGGTGCTGGCGGTTATCTCGGGAGAAAATACATCCAGGTAGATGACTTTCATAGGTAGCCCATAACTACTGCCTCCGCCTGCGAGTCCTACCGTGTTGGCTGCATAACCGCAAAGTGGTACAGGGAAATCAGGGTTTGATATTTCACTGAGACCTCCATCAGCTATGTAAATTTTGCAGTCTGGCCCAAGTTGTAAGGCGGCACCAAAAGCGTTGGCGACTGTTTGCTGACTGGCCGGAACATTGGGTGCGTTTAAATCGAATTGAAATATTCCGTCGAGGAGGTTGCTGACGTAGAGGTATTGTCCCGAAGGTGAAAACTCAACTCCATAAACAGATGATCCAATCGGTACGGGCAGACTTAGGTTGGATGAAATGATTCCATTACTTCGATTGAAGGTCATTACATCTACTGTTCCAAATACGAATGCATTCGCCAGTTTTGTATAGTCAAGGCTGAATTTCATATAGCCGGCACCGTTAGATGCGGGTGTTCCCGCGGTGGATGTTACAGGGGAAGCGCTGATGCCTGCCGCTGTTACTTCCCACGCCAGATATTGGTTTCCGATAATCTCGCGTGCTACTAACCAGTATCCGGTTAATGCCGCGTTAGGCGCATAGGCGAGTTTTTCGGCGATGTTGTTATTGCTGATGAGGATGTTCTTCTGTCCGGTTACAATGTCGCCAAGACCACCGTTTAATGTCATGTCTACAAGGTTTAACCGAAGACCATTGTTGCCGCTTTGTTCGTCTACGGTAAAGACATAATATTGATTAGGGTTACCGGGACGGGGCATGATGATGGCTGCCGTTGTAGAAGAGGTAAGGGCAGGAGAGCCGCCTAATAATCCGGTTCCGTTGGGCATCGGGTTGTTAAAGCGATTCCAGATGGTGATACCATTGGTGTAAAAGAGCAGGCTGCCGGTGTTTTTGTCGGCAACAGAGGCAGAACCTTCACTGGTACTCATGGAACTTCCTGTAATTGCGAAGGGGCTTCCGGAATTGAAATCTACGGCAGCGGTATTAAAATACCATTTATTGTTTTGCAAGTTCTGTGCTGGACAAAACAAAGGAATTATCGCTAGCAGTAGTAATGCTAACCGGGATTGTAGAAGTTGGCTCATTTAATTGGAAAATGTCAATCTTAACGTAACACCGAAGTATACGAAAGGTTTATTAAGTTTTGGAAAAAGGTGGATGATTAACGGCAGCGTGTAGACTGGTTTGATGGATAAATTTCAGGGCTTATCATTAAGTTTCATCTTAACTTACCTGTTTTTAGGCCAGTATTGACGTTTAGAGCCCTTTAGAGAGTTTTTTGGGTTGATGGTGGTTGGTCTTCGCTGGGGTTTTATTCTACTGCTCTGGCCGGTTATTTGCTTTTGCGTATAAATGGACTCTTCAGGGTGACAACTGAGATTTAACTTTAAAATTTACATTGGAAATACTGGTCAGGTTTGAGGTTTTAAGCGGAAGCCTCATTTTGATTTATAAAAATGGAGCGGGATGCTTTCGACGGGATAGTTTTCGTGGCTGCCTCGGCCGGGTTTTTGGTGTTTTTCGACCTTTAGGCAGAGCATGCACTTCTCCTTAAGCGCATTGTTTATGGCCCGGGATCATTGATTTTACCAGTGTCCTCCTAATTTCAGGAGGAAAACATAGATCAATAGTAAAATAACATTTGTGATGAAATTTGCCCTGATAAAGGAGCGTTGGAAGTGTTCTCGCTGAGATTTGTCTTTCAACGCATAGCGTACAAAGGGGTATTCAATGATAAGTGAAGCTATAAATGATAGGGCAAAACCAATAAAATGTATGCATTTTATAAACGCCTTCGTGAGAGTGAATGGCCCAGAAATCGTGATTTCCTAATTGGTAGGCGAAGTAAGGGGCGATGTAATAATAACCGGCAATCATTGAAGCATAGTTGGCTAGAATGACCAATCCTGCTTTATGTGGGAAGCCGCGCCGATGTAGAATGCGATGTTCTGAATAGCCGATGATTGCGTTTAGCACCAATGCATGGAGCATCCCAAACCACATCATGGGTGATCCGGCGTTTGCCATTGCTGCAAATGGGATCAGGATTAAAGAAATTGCCAGGGTCAATGGTAAATGTAGTGCGTTTTTATTGTGCATCCGACGTTGTTGATTGCAAAGTGTCTTGTAAAGATAAAACGAATTGCAGGGAAAATGGTGAATGATAACTAAAAAAGTTCAAGTTATTCGAATGTAATACTCTTTTTATGGTATCAATAGAGGTAAAGATATGTAGTGTTCAATGAAAATAACAACTGTTTTTGCAGGCAGAACTACTAAAGTTCGCTTGAATAGATTGTTTTAATACTCTTTTTCAATTGAATTTTATTGCAATTCCTTTATCTATTCCTTTTTTGTTTAGATCAAGAATTAAACCATTGGCATTTGGATAGTCTTTTCGTGCTCTTTTAATCAGGTTTGATCGGATAGACTCATATTGTGTTCCGCTAACAAATCCTAACTCAACAACTCCAAGGCTGTCATAGTTCATAATAGGTCTGCTGTCGGTGAAGATGTAGAGCCCGTCAATATTAACTACTTCTGCTGTGGCAGAATTGGGTTGAAAGGTAACTGCTTTAAAGGCGACAAGGGTAGTAAGACTAACTCCCGTTAGGAATCCGAGGAAACTACTTTTCATAGCACAATTATATTTAACCGTCAGTGTTTAATCGCTTATTTTCGAAGTAAACAGTTTGACGGGAAAATAGTTTGTGCTTAAGATTATCTGGTTTGATATTGGTGAATTATTTTACAATAAGCTTACCGGACTTAATTCCTTTTTCAGAAATTAACTTGATGATATAAATTCCAGATGGGATCGTATTAAAATTCAAGTTTATCTCCTTGGTAGCCTTTACTGTTTGTGTGTAGATATTTTGTCCAAGTAAATTGTTAAGTGTGATTTCTAAATTTCCTTCGTAGTTTTCTGATAGGATCGTTATAGCGCCGTCACTTGGGTTGGGGAAGAAATGAAAGTAGGGAGTATTACTCTGCTCAATTAATGCAGTGGTGAGCAAGGTGGGTGAGTCGTTGGGGTTAGCGATGTTTGGTGCTTTTACATAGGCAACCACGGCACCTTCGTTCTTAACGGTATTGGTTCCCCAGGACCGCCCAGCACTGCCCCCCATCTCATTGGGTACTCCTGTATGTTTTCCAACTGCAATGATTCCGGCTGATGTTTTGAACATACCGTTTAAACGCACATTATCTCCTCCTGTTTGTGTAATGGTGTCCCATTGACCTACTACCAGTGAACTGTAGAGCGGCTTGTCCAGAGTAGATGTGTACTGTCGGATAAAATCGTTCCAGCAAGATTGTCCTCCGTTCGCTTCTTTCACCATCTTTTGATAAGCATTGGCAGTGGTGATAGTGCGTCGCCCTTTTCCCAATACAACTACTGATCCATCTGCAGTTACTTTCAGCATGTTCTTGGCGAGATAGGTGGTGTTTACATTGGGCCATCCTGAATTCGGATCAGGCCAGTTGTCGAGGTTGGGATCGGAATGTGCTGTACCTAAACTTGTGGCATTGTTGCTGTATTCTGCAACATAGGTGCTGTGTAGGAGCGTTGCGTCGAGAGTTTTTAATTTCCCCAGCCAGGAGATATGTATATTACCATTTGTGCCGGTAAAACGATTCTGGAAGCCGTTGGCGCTGGCGTTGGTTGCTATATTGTTGCCTTCCCATAAGTTTTCTGTGTTGTTTCCATGACAACGTGCACTGATAACAAGTTGTCCTGTATTGACCGGTTGCGAATAATCTATGGCAATGGCATCAATGTATTGGTCAGGTGTGGAGTTGGAGGTGTCGCCCGCCGGTGAGACTTCATGATAGAGTCGGGTCCACCATAAAAGCAATCCATCATTATTCATGGCCATTACGGCTGGCTCGAAATCCGGAAGTCCTCCGGTAGAATACTTTCGCATTGAAGCCTATGTACATGTAGTTATTTCGTTTGTCAATGCAAATAGAGGAGGGACCGTAAGTAAATGTTGTGCGGGAGAATAGCCGGTGGCAGGACCGTTCGTAGTGTTTCCTGATTGTCCGGGATTGCAGGGGCTATCGTACAAGACATCCAAAGGCCATTTCCCTTTTTTCATTCCTCCGTTTCCATCCGGTTCCCAGGTGTCGTAATCCTGTTGGTTCGTCGATCGTAATTCGCAACGTGTGGCATCTCTCTTAAAAACAATACCACTATAACTTAGACCTGTGATACCTCCGGGATAGTTTGCAGCTGTACCGTAATATTCACTATTGTTAGTAGTCCAGTGTACTCGCCAGTTATTGACGATATCGTCAGTGCCGTCTGCTTTTAAACGATAAATGGCGGACCAGTTGTAATCATGTGCATCACCATAGGCGTAGACTACCTTTCCATCACTTCCTACATCCCATGGCTGATAGATTTTTACATTTTGGCCTGCTTTAGCCTTGATATTTTCTACCCAGAGAAATCCTGTTGGATTGCCGTTTATAAAATTATTGTTAAGTCTTCCGATAAAATATCCTCCTGTAGTATTGTCTTCGGTGGTCCCGCTAATGTAAAGGTCTCCGGTGGCTTGTCCCGGCGGGTTGGTAGATTTGATGAACCGGAAGTCTTCTGCTGAATTAACTGGTAAATGGTACACCGCCAGCATGTATTGTAAGGTGCTGTCAAATTCAATCAGAATAGGAATACGGTTGGTGCCCTGGTTATTGTTTATCCCGGGTTCGGCCATTGTGTAATGGAAACATTTTGAGGAATCCATGTCAGATCATCTGCAACACCAATGATCAGGATATGACCATTCGAGATTTGAATGACATCATTAAATGATTCTTTCCCTGCTCCTCCGGCATAGGTGACAATATTTTGTGATCGTGCATGGTGTGTAATTAAAAGTCCGAAGAAAAGTACGATGAAGTTGAAAAGAGTAGGAGTGTTTCTGTAATTAGCGGAGGTTTTCATGGGAGAGAAGGCCTTTGCTTTCATGGATTTTGATTGTAATGAGGTCTTATGCGTAAACTTGCCATTTTTACGATCAAGTTTTAGAAATCGTTACATAAGTAGAATGGGTTTTAGTTGTATGATTATTTACAGCCTAAATTACGAACCTTCCGTTTTCAAAATTACCGGTTTGTTATTTCGAATGAATAATGGCGACTCTTTCAGCTGCAACAATTCTGTTTTCCTCTGTGATTACAAGGAAGTAAATCCACTGCTAAAGGTAGATGCATCAAGTAAAATGGACTTTCCCGTTACGTTTGTTTTGCTGATAAATTCTTCGTTGGAAAGAATCGTAGATAGTGTAGGTGGCGTTTTTTTTAAATCCTTCGTTATGCGTGATTGTTGCTGTAGAGTTGATGGGGTTAGGGTAAATGCCTGGCTTTTGAATTATTGGGTTTTCATAAATTACTGTAGTGGTTTGTCCGGTTACTATGCAGTTGTTGGGAGTGCTTTCGTACGCATAATCTTTAACTGTGAATGATGTTGAGGTAGCCCAAACATCTAGTCGAACCCAGCCATAGTAGGTGTTGGAGCCTGCGATTAATTTTAATGCCAGATATTTATCTGTTGCACCTACCCAATTGCCAATACTTGTCCCCCAGGCCATTGTTCCAGGATTTATAGAGTCATACCATGTAATACTTGAGTCGCAGATGTCAACTCCGGAATTTAATGCCCATGGTAAATATATGCCACCGGACAAGTTTCCGGAATAAGCATTACTGCCTTGCGGTTTGCACATTAGCTGAATGCCCGGATCAAATTGTATTAGGAAATCTGCATTATTGTCGTTGTTTAAATCCAGGGGATAAGTAACGCTTGGTGTAGCGTCCGGAATGTCAGTGTAAATGACTTGGGAGAATAATCTGTTGTTTGTTGAGAGAAGTAACAACAAGGTCCATGCAAATACTGTTTTCTTACAAATGGTATTGGTTTGTTTCATTGTTTCATTTGTTTGAGGTGGGTTGTATGTTGGGTGATCGGTTTATTCTTAAAATTTAATCTGCCTGTATGCTGCAGGGAGATAGAACATTGGTCCTTTTAGAATGACAAAGTTTGGATGATGCCAGTCTGCTAAGTATTCAACTTTTATACTGAATTCTTTGCGTGTCTCCTTTGCGATGCCAGATTTTCTGAAGGAATAAGAATGACCAAAATACTGATATCTCGGAATTCCGGTGTTAAGGGAATAGCTTGTGGAAAATACTGTTACAATTCCGCTGTCTTCAGAGAGAGCTGTTATGCCATCGCAGATAAACGGAACAATCACTTTTCCGGTACTGTCAATGACTCCCCATTTTTTAGTGTCGGGATCTAGGGATTCACCACTAAAAATTCTTATTGCAGGATTTGCCTCCGACTGTGAGTGGAGTTTAAAATATTGATTGCTATCCAAGGCGTGGAAAGTAATGAATAAGCCATCAAAAATAGGGATCAGGGTGTCGTATTTTAATTTTAAATCTGTATGGTTTGTGTCATTGTGTGATTTACCTGGATAAGGTGGTAACACATGATGAATTTTAAAAATTCCTGAATATTTAAAAACATCAACACGAGTGGTGTAAATAAGAAAATTAGTTTCTTCATTTCGGTTTTGATATGTCAATTTTAAACAGATGGAAACCAGGTTGGTTACTTGAACATGATTTGCCTTTTTGTGAGGCATTTTAGAGTCTTCGAAGACTAAATTAGTGAAATTCTAAGCATGTTTTTATTGGTTTCAAAAATCTTCATAATTGGAGGTTTCAACAGGGAATGGCACGAGATTTCCCTTGTCTGTTCAGCCCGTGGATTCTAAAAGAATTGCTTTTTGAAATTTGTTGAATAGGGCGAAAATAGGTTGGATTTATATCCTGTGTATGTAAGGAAGTCTGTAATTAACTTGTTCTCGATTTTTGAATAGTAAAAGTTGTTAATATCAAATCTAGTTCTTAATTATTTTTTTTGTCCAGCTATTTTCTTCGTTAAATATTTTCAAAAAATAAGCGCCACTTGATATTGTAGTAAGATTAATAACACGCTCATTTCTGCTTTTATAGATGCATAATCCTGTAACATCGTACAATTCCAGACTAAAGTCAAATTCTTGTCCTGAGAATTCAAGGTGTATAAAGTCGCTTGAAGGTATTGGTGAAATACTAATTGGATTAACTTCTGCAAAGATTTGCTTTAATGCTATGATTGGTGAAAAACTTGATTGACCATCATAGTCAGTTTGTTGTAATCGATAGTAAGTTATTGCATCGAACGGAGTATTGTCAATGAATGAGTAATTCAATACCTGTGAGCTATTACCGGCTCCAGATACTATACCGATTTTTTCAAAATTTATTCCATCTGAGCTTTTAAGTAATGAAAAATAATCATTGTTTACTTCACTTCTTGTGGACCATTTTAAAATATTTGTATTTCCTAGATTTTCACCATTGAAAGAAACAAGTTCAATTGGCAATGGAGTTCCTAAATAGTTCATTTTATGAACGAAAATATCTGTTTGTCCGGCAGCTGAAATATTTATAACTGGTGCCATTGGATTGAAGTCAACTGTTGAAGAGTAGAAGCCTGTTGTATATATGTTATTTGAACCATCAATAGCAATTGAGCTCCCGCATCCAAAATTATTATTGCCTTCTAATAAACTTGCCCAAAGGAAATTGCCTGATTGATCCAACATGCTTATGAAGATATCCTGAGTCCCTGATGGAGTCAGGTTGAATATGCCGGCTCCGGGATTAAAGTCAACTGTTGAGCTTAAACAACCTGAAAAAACTACAGAACCATTAATATCTGTATTAATTGCATATGCATCTTCATAATCAACTCCGCTTATATTTTTAGCCCAAACGAAATTTCCTGTGTTATCTATTTTCGAAATAAATACATCATCAAAACCGCTAGATGTTGTTGTTTATTCCAGCCCCCGGATCGAAATCAGCTGTTCCTTCAAAAGTGCCCAATGTAATAATATTACCCAGGTTGTCGACCTTAATGGAATTTGCTGAATCAAAATTATTCCCTCCAAATGATCTTGCCCAACTAAAATTCCCTGAAGGGTCTAGTTTTAGTACAAATACATCTTCACTTCCGTTACTGGTTAAGTTATTGGTTCCTGGACCCGGGTTGAAATCTACAGTTCCGTTAAATCCTCCTGAAGCAAATACATTTCCAAGGGCGTCAACATCAATGGAATAGGAGACATCCGGATTTAACCCCCCTAAACTTTTTGCCCATAAAAAATTACCTGAGGCATCTAGTTTTCCAATGTAGAAATCGTAACCTCCGGCAGAAGTCATGTTGGACGTGCCTGGTCCTGGATTAAAATCTACAGTTCCAAAAAATTGACCGGTATAATATACATTACTCATCCCATCCACAACAATATCCCAGCAATAATCACCATTATTGTTTCCGAAATTTTTCGCCCAGATGAAATTCCCGGCACCATCTAATTTGCATAGATAAACATCGTAATCACCATTGGAAGATAAATTAAAGGTCCCGGGACCGGGTCAAAATCAGCTGTGCCGTTAAAATGTCCACCAAGATATACATTGCCGGCAGCATCAATTGCAATGGATGTTCCATCATCCCAATTATTGCCTCCGATGCGTTTTGCCCAAACGAAGTTGCCGGAGGGATCCAGTTTTGAAACAAAAGCATCACTTCTTGAAGCTGCAGTGAGATTTGACACTCCAACACCTGGGTCAAAATCAGCGGTCCCTTCAAAAGTTCCTATTGTGAACACACATCCTGAGGGGTCAGTAGCTATTGATCCGGGGAATTCACTTTTAGTTCCACCCAATGATTTTGCCCATACAAAGGATTGGGAGTAGGCATTGTCAAAAAGCACCGTTATTAGAAGTGGGAGAATGATTCTTAACATGTATTATAATTTTATTGCAATTTAGAATTTTATTCGTTCTGTGGTTGCGATTTTAGTTTATTCGAGGTTAATTTACAGTCGGCTGACAGTCTAATGGATGACAGATACTTTTAAGCTTATTGCAGATAAAGTTATATAACCCTAAAGGATATTCCGGCGAAGCTGACCCCTATTCCGGGATATACAAACAAAGCTGTTTTGTTAAAAGAACTTTTCCTTTCCAGGATTTTTCAATAAGAATTTCAGGTCAGACTTTCTGGTGCTCTAGAATGCTTTGGTTTGATATTCGGGTATCGACAGGATTGGAAGATAGATAGTAAAGTGTTGTGTTCGGCATCTTGTAATTTCGGGGCGTTTTAATGCTATTTATTTGAGTTGTTACTGAACAAAAATATATCGTTTGTATTTCAGTGAAGCATCAAAATGACTTATTCGCTATACAGTTTTTAGCGATTCAGCTATTCGAATTTTCATAATCTTTTTGTCTATTCTATACCAGTTACATTTGATGTCTTCGTAATAGAATGTTTCTAGTAACTTAAATCCTATTTTCTGCAGAACTTTGTTCGAGCCCATATTTTCAACGCTGGCTGCAGCAAATACTTCTTCAGTTTTTATGATATTGAAAGCGTATTCAAGAGAAATTAAAGCAGTTTCTGTGGCAATACCTTTTCCCCAGTATTTTCTCTTGAGCCTGTAACCCAGGTCATAGTAATTTTGATGGTTGTTGGTTAGTTCTGTTACAAACTTTAGCCCTGTCCAGCCAATAAATTCATTGGTTATTTTGTCAATGATAGCCCATCTCCCAATTCTATTGTCAATGTACTGTTGTCTGATAAAATTTATCACATTGATGATTTGTTCTTTATTATTACCAGGGTTTGTTTCCAAGATATTTATGAACTTCAGGGTCAGAATCAAGTTCAAACATCCCATCAGTATCAGTGGGAAGTATTTCTCTTATTACAAAGCGTTCGGTTTCTGCAATTTTTTTTGCATTTTATAATTTCAGTAGTATTTCGTTTTCGTGAGTTGTTTTGTTGCAGTTACAATGGCTAGAACGGAGGAGTGTCTGTGTCAAAGGAATACGAAAGAAGTATCTGTCATTGTTTTCTGGGTTAGAATACATATAATACCGATGAATTCCCTTATATGCTGGTCTGGATGTAGTTCGCTTTATATTTTGAATGTGTTTTGATTTGGAGTGCCAATAGATTTCAATTTCATTACTTTCTGTGCACTTGCGCAACTCCCGTTTAAACTCTTTGCCGGTCCAATACGGATGTAAGAGTTGAAGATCAATGGTGTCTTGAACTAATAGGAGGGAGTCCTGACCACCTTTCAATCTTTCGATTAGTGGATTCGCGATTTTGCTGTTAATGGAAAGTGTATAATCGTTGTTCTTGAAATGTGTTTTGGAAGTGTTTCCAATTAGATCAATCTTTAAAAGTGTAGTATCGGTTTTATTATTAGAGTTCCTGTATTGGCTACAGCTACTTAGTAATATTATACTAAATAATGAGGCAATTAACTGCTTCTTATTATAGGGATAATAGAAAATATTCATCGGTTTTCGAGATTGTCACGTTAGGAGTGCTTATTTGGTGAGGTTGTTCAGTATAGTTTTATCTTTTTCTTTTCTCGATTATAACCTTCGTTTTTTATCTGTGTTTTATTTGTCTTTAATTAGTCCTTTGTTTTTTTCATTTGGTTCAATTAAATCCCATTTGTTGCCGTATAAATCCTCAAATACGGCAACTGTTCCGTATTCAAAAGTAGTGGGGTTGCTAATAAAATTCACCTGCTTGTCTTTTATTTTATTGTAATCTCTCCAAAAATCATCCGTGAAGAGAAAGAAGCCTACTCGACCTCCTGTTTGATTTCCTATACTATGTTTTTGACTCTCATTAGCAGCTTTTGCAAGGACTAAGCAGCATTCTTTCGCTCCTTTGGGTGCTACCATTACCCATCTTTTATCATCATTTAGCTTTGTGTCTTCTAGAACTTCAAAGTCTAGTTTTTGGGTATAAAACTTAATGGCCTCATCGTAATCTTCAACTACTAAGGCAATATGTGCTATTCTTTGATACATCGTTTCAGTTTTATTTTTATCAAATGGTATAGTTTTTTGATATTTTGAAGTATATTATTTGTATGTAGCTGCTTGTTATTGCAATTTACATTATGGTGAATATTTTTGCTGATAGGTCTTTCTACGACTTCAATGCACATGTTTTACAACCCGCTTTAGATTAGCTTAGAAGTTCAACGAGTGAATTTACTTTTTCTATATCCAGTGCTTTATTATACAGTTACTTGTCCGCCTTTTTTCTTTCGTTAGTTGTTCAGCATTCCTTTCAGGTCTAGGTCTTTGTTTCTTAAGTCAATTCCGCCTTCATAGACCGATTTTAAGTTTACAAGAAAGAATGACCAACCTGAGTCGCATCCTAGTCGAATTCCATGTTTTGAATTGTCATCCGTAGGAATGTTCTTTTGTGTGAGTTCTACTATTACATTATCACCCTGTGTAGTGAGTTTGATGTCAACTAAACATTCACCTGCAAATGTAAATTGTACAAAGTCCTTTCCATTTGTTTGGATAATTTCACCCTTCTCTGTTGTATTATATAAGAACCAATTCCATTCATAAGAGAATCCACTTTCAATTGGCGTGTCTTTGCCTATTGGTTTATGATTTATGTCGATAAACGTAGCTTTGCTTAAAAACCACTTTTCAATTTCTGATGATTTTGTCCAGGCATTATATATATCAGAAAGTTGTGCTTTAATAGCAATTTTTCTTGTAAAGGTGGTCCAGTCGAAATTTATCATTCTCGTAGATTTATGGTTTAGTGTGCTTATACTTATATTTCTTTATTTGTATGTAATTATATATGTGGATCTGTTATTGCTTTCGAAGAGAGTTGAATTTCTGATTTTGATAGGTTCTTTTTTGCTTAATTTGACACTTCACTTATCTGGAAGTACGAAGTCCCGCTTGTACAAAACAGCTGCTAGGATTATTATTTTTGATGGATTTGTTCAATCTTATACTTTAGAGCTCGTTTACATGTTTGCCATTCACCTTCTATAATTGAAAAAACTACAGTATCTCTCAAAGAGCCGTCAGGCATTATTTGGTGATTTCTTAATACTCCATCTTGTTTTGCTCCAAGTCGAAGGATTGCGTTTCGTGATGGGAAATTATACCAATTTGTTCTGAATTCAACTGCTATTGCTTTTAATACTTCAAATGCGTGAGTCAGCATAAGCATTTTACACTCCGAGTTTACATAAGTTTTCTGAAAAGTCTTAGAATACCAGGTATACCCAATTTCTAGTCTTCTATGTTCAGGGGTTGCATTGGTAAATCTTGTGGTTCCAATCACTTTGTTCGTTTTCTTGTCAATTACAATAAAAGTTAATCCTTTGTCCAGGTCAAAATCTTCAATGGCTTTAGTAATATAACTGTCAATATTATTCATTGTTGGAATATTAGTAAACCACAAATTTGACAAATTGCCGTCATTAGTTGCGTTTATTAAGTCTTCTTTATTGGTTCTTTTAATAGGTTGAAGTTTTATATTGTTTGTTTCTAATGTTACTTCGTTAAACCATTTTCCATTTCCAATATTGTTTGTTAGTTTGTTGTTTTGCTGTACTTATGAGTAGCATTCAGGAATGATTGATGTTGTGGAAATTCAGATTTGTTCAACGTAGAAGCTTCTGCTTTTTTGTTTTTTTAACTGCTTTTATAAGCACATAGCCCAACATTTACAAAGTCGGAGTTAGTAAGATTGTTGTTTAGTATGGAATACTTATTTTCATTTCTTGTTTGTCGAATATAATAAAGTCTGTTGGTGTTTTTACTTCGACTTGTTCATTAGGATAAAGATGGTACAAAACTTTAATTTTTGCATCAACATTGATGTTTTTTTTTCTTTAGCGTAGAATAATATCCAGGTGGGGATGAATGCATAATCAATACCAGTAATTAATCCTATGGTTTCTGGATGTTCCGTGTCTCCGGATATAAAAAATTTCTTTCCGTGCCATTCAATGGCATAGGAGTAATGTTTGAAAGAAAATCGATGCTTCGTTTTGTATGATGTTATTTTAAAGTTGGGGATTTCATTATCAAGTTTACTTATTTTTTTTCTGTTCCTCCCATCGTAGACTTTGCCTTTTAGTTTTTTAACTAGTTTTTTTGAATAATGATCTGCATGCTTGTGAGTGAAAATGAAGATCGAGCTGTCTTAAACTTGTTTAATTCAGTTTCAGGGTAAGTCATGTATCCATATGCTCCTGACTTATATGGGAAGTCAAAATATATCTCAGTGTTCCCATCCGTCATGTGAAAACCAGCGTTTCCAATAAAGGTTATTTTAATCTCTTTTACTTGTCCGAAACAAGAACCTGAGATTATGAATAATAATATTGGGTAGGCTATTTTCTTGAAAATGTGCTTCATATGATTGATTTTAGTGCATTATAACAGACTTTCATCGCAATATTCGGTATTTGCGTGAGTTCCCTGACCATGTTGACCTCCAATTCCGGTTCATTTGAGTCCAAGGAAGGATTGTTTTGGCAGGTCAAAGTTAAAATAATTCTGGGCATTCTGGTCCCTCTTTTTGGTAAGCGGATTTCCCCCTGAAGTTTGATTTTGATAGGAACTGAAGAACATTTGCTATTCAAAGTACAAATCGATTCAAAACCTAAACATATGATCACCATAGTAGAATTTTTGAAATTGGTCGGTCTGATATCAAAATTTACCTCCCCAAACTACTTTGTAACGTTTTTTATCTTCGCTTTCTACCCAAAGATTATATCCTTCAAGATGTGATATTCCAGGATATTGAAAGGGAATGAAGGTGTTGTTGTTTTCGTCTACAACTCCAAATTTATTATTTTTTTCTAATACCCATAGTTTTACTTTGGGGCGATTCCAATGTCCTAAGAATTTTATCGAATCATATTCACAAGGCAATAGCGTTTTGTTTTCGAAATTAACAACGCCCCATTTACCGTTTTTCTTTACTTTAAAAATATCTCGTTCTTGTTCGTAATGTATATCGTATCTCACTTCTGAGTATTCTTCAGTCAAGAGGTTCTTTCCGGCATAATCCATAGCTCCGGTTATGCCGTTTTGTGAATAGAGTAGGTAGTTTAGTTTGCAGGGATTGGTTCTAGATTTTCGTATTTAAAATCTATTAATAATTGAAATGAACTATCGATAACACCATACTTGTTGTTGAAGTTTTTAACGATGATCTTGTTTTGGTGAAACAATATTTCATCGATCATATCAGGTTTATCATCTGGAGTTAGCTTTTTTTCTTCAAAAAGACCTTTGTTTGTCTGTATATATTCATTGATTTTGTCAGGTGTAAGTGTTTTGTTGTAAACAAGAGGTAAAACGAATGAGTTGTTGGAAGTGTCCACCAGCCCAAGGAAATGGTCTGTTTGAACGCTGATGAGATTTTTGTCTGTCACAAAACTTAATTGGCCTATCTTCCATTCCGGGTTAACTTACCTGCATATTGCTTTTTATTCTTTCGTATCTATCCGATAAAATTCTCCATTTTTTAATACCAACGCAGTGGAGTCACTTTGAAAACTTTCTGCATAATCATATTCAAGAGGTATTATTTCATTGAAGTTTCTGTCCCAAAATCCGAACTTGCCATTTTGAGATACCCTAAATAGAGACGTGCTGTTCCTGTTGAATTCAAAGATTTCATATTGGGGTGGAACAATTTCTTGATAGTTCCCATTTAACAAGCCTCTTTTTCCATTTTTTAATACAGATATGAACCGTTTGCTGCCATCTTCAACCGGGCTCCACGAATATTCATGATAGAGTTCATCAATTGTTAAGTAGGGTAAGTTTATTTTCTTGGGCAAGAAAAACCGCATTAAAAGTATAATTCGGATTGTTGTTTTCAGTGTCTTTGGCTGTTCGAAAAAAATACATTAGCCATTTTTTTAGGATCAATAGATTGATGATGATTGTCGAATTCATAATTATCATAAGAGAGCGCTACCAACACTTTGTTTTCATAATTGATGATTCCGCATTTATTCCCTTTTGAACCAGCAGGTTGTCGTAGAAGGGCTAATAGCATTGTATTCTATTGGAATTATCACATTGCCAGGGAATCTATCAATCCAAATTTCAAATCAGTACTTTGTTTAATAGCTGTTGCACCGTATTGGGTTGATGTTTGTTCTGCATACCCCGTTGAAACTTTATAGTGCCCTAAGAAATTGAACAGGCTTTGTGGACTTTGATACCAAACACCATCCCTAAGTTCTTGATGAAGGTGGTGCGGATATAAAAATCCTAAGCCAGTACTCTTTTTAAGTATGGGGACATTGTTGAAGTGTTTTGTTAATACAGTTAAGGGTTTTTCGGTGTTAAATGCTTTAACGATGATGCCTGAGGTATCTCTGAAAAAGTACTCATTTCCAATCGGCATAGGATGAAACATGGAATGTGGCATCGCTCTGGGTTGACTTTGTTCCAGAAAGAATATCTTTTTATCCCAGTATCCGATATGATCCACCTCAATCATTTGTATCCCATAATAGAACGGATAATACAAAGTGTCAATTTGTGTTGGCATTTTTGGGCGAAACGCTTCTTCAACAGTTAAGTTTTTCCATTTATCTGTGGTTTGACAAAAAGTGGTTTCTGAAAATGACAAGAATAAAAAGATTATAATTGATATTCCTGTTTTCATATTTATTGTCGTTTTATTTCGGATCAGTTAATTGCTTTCGTTGGGTTTTGTACCGATTGATTATAACACCACGACGCTAGCCACCATAGTATTTGTAGATTACTATAAAGATAGGGTAGGCGGCTCAATAAACAATATTGCTTCAGTTGGTGAATTTAGTACTTTCTTTTGCAATGGATATGGATAATTGATTCTGTCAAATGCTTCATGGTCAGCCATAGCTACATTAGGCTGCCGTTGTCAATTTTGGAGCTAATAAAGTGATCTTTGTTAGAATATAATATGAATGGCCGGTAGATGGGACTGGAGCGCTTTCTAGGCGGTCTCCGGCAGTTTCTGATTGGCATTTTATACCCGTTTTTAATATCGGTCAAATCCCCGTTTCATAAAGTAAGTGCTGATCCAGTATCCATTTATTTTGATGGCATCTCGCAATAATTTTTCCATGAAACGGGTGTCTCCATATGCGTGGTCTGAAGTACGTGTGTTTGTTACCATGCCATCTCTTTCGGAATATCTTGTGTAGTCAACAACTTGGAGAGATGCTCGGTTGTATCCCTTATAGCCATAACTGGTGTCTGGGTTCCATTCGCTATACTTGAATTTAAGCAAATCTTTTAAATATTTTTCTTTAATATAGTCTATGTTTACATAGAGGGTGCTTTTATCAAAAAGGTTTTCTTTTAGGTAGTACAATATGTGTTCTGATGGTGCTATTTTATTGACAAATGTTTTTAGCAAATTTTGGTCCTTACTGTCTAATGCTTCGATTAGAGCAAGTTTTAGGTCGTCAAAGGTTTCATATCCACTATGTGGTTGCATTGGTTCTTCATTAGTGATAAAGGTTCCTTTATTGTTTATTACTCGCATTTTTCCATTGGAAAATGTAAGTCCTTGTAAGATATAGTCTTCACTATAGTCATTATCAACTCTCTCGAAGTTTGCGACTTCGTCAAAAGTGTTTTTAGTTATAGGTTCCCCGTCTTTATCAATAATCTGATATTTTTTCCCTGTTTTTGCTTTATATAATCCACTGTATGAGATGCGTTGTAAATATGAATACTGAAATGGAATGACGACTTCATCTTTTAGGTTTACTGTTCCGTATTTTTTACCTTTTGCCACTACTACCTGGAAGTCGTTTGATTTGTTTACGGTTTCATTGTTTTCATTTAGATATTCTGTTGAAATTGCAAAAGTCAGATTGATTGTGTCGTATTTTACAGGTATAAGCTCATCATTATTTTCATTTATTAGTCCATATTTTCTGCCTTTTCGTACACTAAAAATACTATTGGTATCATCTAATGTTGTGCATTGTATTATTTCATCATAAATCATCGGTACTTTAATTATTCCGGTCGTTTCATCGAGCAGGCCAAATTTCCCGTTTCTGGTTTTTACATATAATAATCCGGTTAGTCCTACTGGACTTTTTAACTTTTCTTCATCTATGACATATCCAAGTTCTGTAACATTTTCAGGTAAAATAATTTTATTGCTCTTGTCTAAAAAATTAAAAGAGTTGTCATCTTCTTTCAATACCAAAATACTGCTGTTAGGTGCATGAGTTTCCGAAATCCATTTGTATTTTACTGGTAGTATATTGTTGCCATTTTTATCATAAAGGCCGACTTTTCTTTCTGGTGAGATAACCAAATAATTGTTGTTCAATTCGTCAATGTATTCAAATTCGATCGGCAGAATTACTTTGCCTTCGAGATTTATGATACCGAATGTTTCTTTGTTTTTACTTTGAGAACATTACGATTGTCAAACGAAAAGGTGCTTATATCGTCATAAATTGTGGTACAATAACGTTTCCCTTGTTTATCTACAATGCCTCGTTTTTTGTCTTTGATACTCTGCTATCCAATACCACTGTATTGTGCAATGAAATCATTGTCGTATTCAAATGGGGTAATTTGTTCTCCATTTAGATTGAAAAATCCCCATTTTTTGTTTTTTGATGCCATAATAGCACCGTAGCCATCTACAGAAATACGGTCAAATTGTATTTCTGTATGTTTTTTATCTCTTACTTTGTAAGAAATAAATTCCATAAAGGTTATCTTTTTTTACACTATAATACCCAAAAAGTTCGGCTTCATAAACTGCATCGTTTTCATTATAGATGATTGTTCCTTCGCTATTTACTAATCCAAACTTATTGTTTTTTTGGGTGGTTAAACATGAAATAGCTTGATTGGGTCTTAATAGTGGATTGGGCGTATTTTTCTGTTGATTTACCTTATTGTTGCTGCCAATTGGTAGATTATTAGGGTCTTTTCTTGATATAAATATACTATCATACTCAAATGGAACTATTACTTCGTTTTTTACCATTCCAAATTTTCCATTAGATTTTATAAGAGCTAAATTTTGATACAATTCGGCATATTCAATCTTTGTATTGAGTGATTTGTTCTGTTCGTTAAAAATAAGTTCGGTTTCGTTTTTATTATTTTCTACTAATGTAATATGTTGATTACCTCCAATAATTTTATTATACTTAATAGGAAGTATAATTTCTCCTGTGTCTGATATTTTACCGTATTTTCCTTTATGTTTTACAATGAAACCTATGCTCGGAGTTATGCACCAATGCTGTCGTATTTTATTGGCACAGTGATTTCCGCCTTCTTGTTAGCAATCCCATATAGGTTTCCTTCTTTTAGGATGTAATTTTTATTGTTGTAAACAAAATGTATCTGGTCATAAAGTCCTTTTTTGGTGTCATTTCCCATTAAAAAACTCTTTTTCCCATCCTTTTCATAAGAAATTCCACGCACTTCATCCGGTGCTGTCTCGCTCATTGGTGGTGCTTCTACCTGGATGGGCATATCCATGAGTCTTTCGTCCCGTTCTTGCCTTGGAACTTGTGTATAGGCATTGGTATAAAACGTGATTAGGAAAATGAATAGTATTTGTCTCATGATTTTTAATTAAGTGTTCGTTGTTGTATTTTTTAGTTTAATGATTTCTCGCTTCTCGATTAGTTAGAAAATGACCATTCCTGATTGTTATCTGGATATTTGTGGCACACAAATCAGCTTCTTTGGGAAAAGCGTATTTGCTGTAATCCATTTGATCGTTGGTAATCATTAAATTTCTGACACTAGTGATTTTAGTTTTTTGTCACTAATGTTTGGATTTATACATTCATAATTTTCATGTATTTGATAACGTAATTTTTCATAGATTTTCTCATATTTAGGTATTTGTGTGTCTCCGTATTTTCGCATGTATTCAATAGTAAGTTTTAAAAGTTCAAAACTTTGATCTTTTGCCGAATTCGTGTAGTAATCTTTTGATTTTGCATTTTCAAAGTACCAATAAAATGATCTATGCAGTTTTCCCTAAGAAAGGGTATGATTTTGTTCTGGTCTTTAAAGTGTTCAAAAGACGAATTTTATCGTTATAACTAAGAAACTGCCATGGCCACTATAGTAGACTTCGGGATTTTCACTTTTTTCTTTTCCAAGAGGGTGTCTATTGTCCCCAAGGCTTCGTTGTATTGATTGGTTAGCACATACAGATTAAATAAAGAATAAATTGCCCACTTATTGTAGTATTCGCCTCTTTCCGAATAGCGGGAATAGGAGGCCGAGTCTCTTAAATACTTAGCATCCTCAATAGCTTTTTCAATCTCGTTCGCCTTGAAATAGAGCCAAATCCGGTTCAGGTAAAAATCTCCTTCTTCAACCACATCAAATTTTTTAATTTTATGATGTTATCATGGATTTTAATAAAGTCGGTATTGTATTCGCTAAATTTAACTCTCTTTTTATTTTATCTGCTGAATCTGATTTTAATAAAAATATATCATCAAGTGTCCCAAAACCACCCAAAAGGTTTACTTTCATTTCCAATCTATCCCAAATCAGTTTATAATTCAATGAATCTGTTTTTAATTGCTCTGTAATTTCTTTAATTCGTTTCGGGTAGCTTTCTTGTGGATTAGGTTGTCCAAAAGAATAGTGTGCTGCTAGAATTAAAATTACAATTATCAGGTTTCTCATTTTTGGATAATGTTTGAAACGGGTTGCAGCTAAAGTTTTTCGACTTGGCTGATTTGTCGGAAAGTTAGCAATTATCAACTTAGTAATCACAACTCTTCAACTTTTAACAACTGTTTTTAGAAAGCACATGGTTCGCCATTTTACAAAACCCGTGATATGCCGCTTTTCTTGTCAAGTTTGAAATGTCCTGTTTGTAAAGGTGGTTGTCCAACTGTCCAAAGTTTATTGGTTTTTATTATAACGTCAAATGATTTTTTGTCCGCTGGTAAACGATGCAGCCGAACCAAACGGTATTTTAAAAGACAAGAAATTGTCAGTTAGAAAGTTCTTGCGATTAATAGTGATTGTAATAAAGTCCATTCCTTTTTTCTCGTTAAATAGCTTTTTGTCAACCGGAACTTTTAAAAGCCTTACTGATTTCCCATTCGGTCGTAGCCTTGCAATTGTTTTCTTGTCTTGCCGTCAGTATATTCTATCTGGATTTTGTCTAGTTGTCTTGCAATATTGGAGTCAAGCTGAATGTAAATAGTGTCGTTGTTAAATGATTTCATATAAAATTGTCCTATTGTCATAGTTGCTGAAACTCTGAATAATGTGTCGTTAATTTTATTTATTGAACCATAATGGTCGCCATAAACACCATTAAGATCTCTGTCGTAAATAAAATTGACAGAACTGTCTTTGTTGATACGAATAGAACAATTGTATGTTTTAAACTTGTTCGATTGCTTGCCAATAAATGTTTGTCCAAACGAAACATTTGCCGTAATCATTATCATTAATGTCAGAATACTATATTTCATTTTAAGGTCTTTCTTTTAAAGTGGCACAACGGTTTCGGGCTTGGCGAAGGTGGCGATTTTCACCACAAATGTTGATGCGGAGAACCAAACTTTGATTAACCACAAATGGGTCTGCGGAGCACTGAACCGCCACTTTTGCCAAACCCGTGTTGCACTAAACCCCGTATTCACGGGGTAGCTTGTAATAACCAGGACTGAATAGTTTCCGGATGTTTCATCGTAGAAGGAGTGCTAACAATTCTAATATGAAAACATCAACAAGAGAACAGGGATCCATGACCCTGGTTAAACAAGCATGTGTAAAAGTAGCAGGATTTGAGGATTTTCACAAGCGTCTGAGCAGAAAAATTCGTGTGGCTGGTAAGAGCGATAGCACGCTTAATTGCTACACTCGTCATTTGGCGGCGATGGCTCTGCATTTCGAATGTATGCCTACTGAACTGGACATGGAGCAAATTGAGGAGTATCTGGAACTGATGCTGGAGCAGCACGATACACCCTCGGAGTCGTACTTTAAGTTTGTGGTGTATAGTCTTCGGTTTGCGTTTAAAGCAGAGGGTCTGGACTATAAGCGCATTTCCCTGCCGGCGATTAAACACGAGAAGAAATTGCCGGTTATCTTAAGCCGTGACCAGATGCGCAGGTTGCTACGCGTTCCGGTACTGTTGAAGCATCGTGTACTGATCGGACTGCTCTACGGCTGCGGATTGCGCTGTATGGAAGTGCGAAGTATTAAACTTTCTGATATCGATTTTGATCGCCGTCAGCTGCACATCCGTCAAAGTAAAGGGAAGAAGGATCGTTACGTGCCATTGAGTGAGATGCTGTGCCGCGGCTTAAAGGCCTATATCGAAGCGGAGAACCCGACAACCTATCTGTTTAACGGTAAACCAGACGGACAGGCTGGAGGCGATTTCGACAGTCGTTATTCTCAACGCGGAGTGCAATGGGTGGTGCAGCAGGCCTGTAAAGCAGCTGGAGTGAGTAAGGAGGTGTCGGTGCACACACTTCGGCATACGTATGCTACTCATTTACTCGAAGATGGACTGGATATCGTTTCGATAAAGGAACTACTCGGTCATGAACGTATAGAGACTACAATGATCTATCTGCACGTAGCTAAGAATGGAAGAAAAGCACCGTTCTCTCCGCTGGATACACTCTATGGAGTGAAGGCTTGAAGCCATCCTGCGAAGTGGCGCAGGTAATCGATCAGGAATGGGATAGTATCAACAGCAGCGTAGTGTTGAACGTTTGGCAAAAGCGGACACTTCGCCTACTGCGCGATTGCCGTACCTCTGCTATGGGCGGACACGTAGATCGTTGTCCTGATTGTTCGTACCTGCGCATCAGTTATAATAGTTGCCGTAACCGTCATTGCCCGAAGTGTCAGGTGATGGCCAAAGAAGACTGGGTGCAGGCCCGGAAGGAAGAGCTATTGCCTGTTCCGTACTTCCATGTGGTGTTTACAATGCCGGAACAGGTCAATCGTCTTTGCCTGTTTGCTCCCGCAAAAGTGTATGATACGTTGTTCGCTTCAGCATGGAGCACCATCAGCGATTTTGCTGCCGATACCAAACATCTCTCAGCACGCACGGGCATGATTGCAGTACTACACACCTGGGGACAAAACCTGAGCCTGCATCCCCATTTGCATTGTATCGTACCTGGCGGTGGTCTCAACGCCTCAGGCAACTGGAAAACGGCGCGATCAAATGGAAAGTATCTGTTTCCGGTGAAAGCACTTAGTAAAGTATTCCGGGCACGAATGGTGGCCTTGTTGCGTAAACATTTTCCCAATGAAGAAAAGGCCTTCTTCGAAGGACTTTTTAAAACCGAATGGGTCGTTTATGCTAAACGCCCCTTCGGTGGTCCAAAACAGGTGATCGATTATCTGGGACGCTACACCCACAAGATCGCAATCAGCAATCATCGCTTAACAACTGTCACTGATGAACAGGTGAGTTTCCGGTATAAAAATTATCGCAACGGTCAACAAGGATTGCTCTCGCTCTCACCATTGGAGTTCATTCGTCGGTTTGCACAGCACATATTACCCAAAGGCTTTGTGCGCATCAGGCATTATGGCATTCTGTCCTCACGAACCAAATCGAAAGCCATTCCTTCCATTCATCTTCAACTGTCCAATAAAATTATGACCATACAAAAGCAAGAAAGGCGCAAAGCTCCTCCGGTGCTTTGCCCGTGCTGTAAAAAGGCTACGCTTCAAACTATCATGCGATTTGACCATCGTGGACCACCGGATACTTGTTCAGTAATCAAACCAAGTAAATATGCTGCTTAAAAACTGACCTGCAACGTGGGCTGAAGTTGTATTGCCCTAACATGAAATTTACGGGATATTTTCGATTGTCTCGATTAGCAAAATATGACTCAATCGCTTTTTTGATAATTTTTTTCTTCGATATCAGGGCTTCTATGCTCTAAATGAAATATCGAAAACGTATTCAATACCCATAATATGGTCCCGATTCGGAGGGGTCCGGTGCAACAGTGGTTTCATTGTTCGGTCTGCGACCGCAACGAAACCTTAGTTGTTATAAGCTGGTCTTCTGTCAGTCGAGGTTGTAAAGTCCTTGTCTGCTGTGATTTTCGCTGTCATTGTCGAGGGTTGTTTTTGGGTCGGCTGTGGGTGGCGGTTTTAAAAATTTTTAGAAGGGAAGGAAATTTTAAAAAATAATTTTTCGGTCGGGAAAGGTGGAAGCTCTTTTGCAATTTTTGGATTGAGCATTGGCTTGTGTGAATTGCAAATGTGCTTACAACTGTGGGTTGGCTTCTTTGTTGTCATTCCAATAATAGCTGTCTGGATAAGGTCGTCTGCCAAATATTGCAGTTCCAACACGAATTATCGTTGAACCTTCTTCAATGGCTGTTTCTAAATCGTTACTCATTCCCATTGATAACTCGTAAACAGGTAAGTCTTTTTCTAACATTCGTATCTGAATGTTCTTTAGTAATTGAAGCACCTTGCGAACTTTTTCTGTTTCCGCAGAAAAAGTCCGATGGTCATTAAACCTTTAATATTTAGTCTGTCAAGTTGTTTAACTTGTTGAGCAAAAGTCAAAGTATTTTCGGGTGAAACACCAAACTTACTTGCTTCATAAGAGGTGTTAACTTGGATAAAAACATCCAAGGTTCTATTTTCAAATTCCAATCTCTTTTGCAATTTTTCAGCTAATTCAATTCTGTCAATCGATTGTATGCAGTCAGCATATTTTATAACTTCCTTGATTTTGTTGGTTTGAAGATGTCCTATGAAATGGGTTTGGTGCGGAGTATTTTTCAGTTCTTCATATTTATCTTTTAGCTCTTGTATTTTATTTTCTCCAATTAAGGTTTCTCCTGTTTCGATTCCAGTAATAATATTTTGAGCCGAAACTGTTTTAGTTGCTAGTAGAAGTTTAATTTCATTGAAGTTTCTGCCTGAAAATTCGGCTGCATTTTTTTATTCGTAGTTTAATTTTGGCTAAATTTTCAACAATTAAACTCATAGCTGCAATTCGTGTTCCGGACAATCTATTCTCAATTCGTTTTCGGCAAGTTGACTTTTCAAAAGTTTGCAGTAGTGAACACCTTTTTCAAGTTGATAGTTAGAGCAAGTTTTTTGTTCCTGTGTCAGTTTTTCAATGGGTTGTTCTAATGATGAAGCAAATAATGATGCCTTCTTTGCTATTTTTTTTCCTTCGTTTGTGAGTGATAGCGAAAAACTCCTAGTATCAATGGGGTCAGTCTCCTTGGTTACTAATTCTTTTGAAAGCAAAATTTTTACGCTATCGCTTATTGTAGCTTTTGTCATATTGAACTCATCAGCCAAATATCCTACTTTACACTTTTCCAGCGAGTGGAAATAAATGAAAATTAAAATTTGAATTTGTATCGGACTTAATGAGTTTTCTTTGCTTTCATTCCAAAGTAATACTCTGAATGCTTCAGAAATTCGTTCCAAAGCCACAACAATGCGACTTTCAATTTTTTGGTTTTGCTCCGTTAAGTGAAAAGATGATTTCTCCATAATGTCCATTCGGTTTGTGATGACTTTCTTCATTTACAGTTTTCCATTTCAATAATGAAATACCCTTTTTGTTTGATTTCAACTTCCCATAGGGGTCGCACTGTTTCGATGTGGCAGAATCTACATTCTTTTGATGTTAAGGGTTGACCTTCTTGTCCTTTGGTTTTTAAATATTCTCTACCATAACCGTAAATTACGGTTGTGTCTTTAATTTCTTCGGGTGCGATAATGTCGAAGTGCATTATGCTACCATCTTTTTTTGTTACATAGGTGTCCCAAACTGCTACTTTCATTTTTATTTCTGTTTTGATGTTTGATTGTGCCATTGTTGTTATTCCTAAAAACAGGACAATTGAAATCAAGATGCTTATTTGTTTCATTTTGTTGAGAATAAAAACCTTGTAAAGATAGGATTCCTAACTTTACAAGGCAAAATTATTTGGCTTATTTTACTAAAGGTTCGAATCCCCAGTGCTTAAAAATTGAATATCCCTTTTGCCTTATATCATTTTCAATCGCTTTAGTAGCTACTTCTATATGACAAAAAGCACATTCATCAGCACTTATGAGGTTAGTGGCACTAATATTTTCAGCTTTTAAAAAGGAATTACCGAACTCGTAAATTTTCTCTAAGTCAGTAAAACTTGATGGAACAAGTATGTCAAATTTGAGTAGCGTTCCATCTTCTTTTTTAAAGACCGTATCGTAAACTGAAATTTCCATTTTCTTGAGTTATTTTACTTTGTATGGTAAGGATAAATTACCACTAGCTACCGAATACACTTTGTAAACGCCAAGCATTGGTTTGTCTCCGCCACCGTGCCCACCATCTCCGCCTGTATTTACTTGCATAAAGGCTGCAACACCGTCAAAGGAAAAATCCGTTTTGTTGTTTATTCGATAATCGGGAACAACTACTCTTATTGTATTTCCTTTTGTGATAACTTGAAAGCCGGGGGAATCCATATACATTGGCATTCCAGGGTTAGTTGGAGGTAAAACGACTGTTGTGTCTTTTGGGTCGAATTGTTTTACAGCTAAGCCACCTTCAACTCGCTTGTCTTCTGTTAAGATTACCCAATGCGGATGCCAAACAATTCCGTCATTGGCAAAATTGCGGTCTGAATTTTCATCCCAAAGAGGAGTGTCGTCAAAATCAGGATGTGAAGTAAGGGCTAAAGCCACGATTCCTTCAGTATCGCCAAATCCAACATCAGTTGGTTTCAAGGAAGTTGGGAAAACGTATCCCAAAACAGGTGCTCCATTGAGTTGACCTACTGGTGTTGGCGTGGTTTTTCCTGCCGTTCCTTTTACGGTAATTTCCCAAATGGTTGCACCAATTTCAGGTGAGTGTTTTACGCTTACTTTTTTGATTTGGAAATCATCATTGTTGTAGTTTCCGCATTTGTCGCAAGCAAAGCTTTGAACTGCGAAAAGAGAAAGTCCGAGAAGAAGAAATATTTGTTTCATTTTTTTGAAATTTAATTGTTTGAAACCTAGTTAGAAATCCTAATTAAAATTAGGACTCCTAACTTTAAAGTAGAAATTTTTTAACCTTTTACATCGGTCATAGACGCACCAAAGTTGATGTGTAACACATTGCCATTTGGTGTTAGCAAAGCTGGAACAGATTTTACACCTGCCTTTTCGGCTTCTGCAATGCGGTTGCGGTCTTCGCCAATGTGAACGATTTCTACATTAGTTGCTCCAATTAGGTTAACGATGTCGTGCTCTGCACTCACACATACAGGACATCCTGCGTGATAGAAAATTGATTTTGCCATTTCTTTATGTATTTTATTGTTGTTTGGCATTATTGCCGCTGCAAATATAGTAAGGATTCCTAACTATACAAATTATTTCTAAGATTTTTTTACAGAATATTTTACATCATTGATATTCAACGAGATAAAAATCTTATAAGAGTGGGGGAATTGGCTCTTTTGCAAAACTTGGATCGTGGGTCGGCTTGTGCGAAACGTAGTTAACTAAAACCCAAAAGTAAAATATTTAAATGGTGAGTAATTGCAAATGTGCTTACACCTGTGCGATGGCTTAACTGTCTTACATATAAATCACCTTTACATTAATTGTCTTGTTTTCTTTCAACTCAAAACTTGCTCTTGAAAAATTGGGTCTGTTTGTCAAGCCAATTGATTGAAAATTTGAGAACCCAATACCTTCTATCGGTAAAATAAATCCTTTATCAATTTTGCCATTTTTGTTTTCATCGTGTAAAATGTTAACTGCATATTTTCCTATTGGAATATTTTTAAAAGTAATCGTAGATGAGCCGTTTATAATTTCTCCTTTCAAAATTTTGTAATAATTCTCATAATCTTCATCTGGAATTGAGCCGTCTTTGTTATAAAGTGCAAATTGAACTACTCCTTTTTCATTCCGTAAATTCTTTACATCAATTGTTAAAGAAAATGTTTCTGTATTTGGTTTAGCAAATGAATAAAGTGTGAGTGATAACGCAAATGCAACTAGTGTTAGGAATGTTATTTTCATTTCAATTATTTTTTACGATTTATTTTTTCTTTTGCTGTGTCCACTAAATAATAAACCATAGGCACTAAAAACACAGTTAAAATTAAAGATGAAAGAAGTCCGCCAATTATTACCCAAGCAAGTCCGTTTTTCCATTCTGCTGCTGTTCCTGTCGCCATTGCGATTGGAAGCATACCAACAACCATTGAAAGCGTTGTCATTAGAATTGGTCGCATACGACCTTTTCCTGCTATGATTAAGGCTTCTTTGAAATGTTTACCTTCTGCTTTTAATTGATTGGTAAAATCGACAATTAGAATAGCGTTTTTTACCACTAAGCCCATTAGCATAATCAAACCAAGTAAGGCAAACAAACTCAAATTGCTCAACGACAAATTCAAAGCGAAAAACGCCCCAATTGCAGCAACTGGAATAGAAAATAAAACAACAAATGGATAAACAAAGCTGTCATAAAGTGCTACCATTATCAGGTAAATCAGCAAAAATGAAATGAGCAATACTGAACCTAATGCTCCAAAACTATCATTCTGTCTTTTGATGTCGCTACCCCAAGTCATTTGAATTCCTTTTGGCAATGGATTTTCTTTAAGATAAGCAACTACATCATCAGCAACAGTTCCTGATGGTCTACCTAAAGCATCTGCTGTAAGCGTAACTGCTGGTTGTCGGTCTTTTCGTTCTAATAATGACGGAGAATTGTCTTGCTCAACGCTTGCAAATTGTGAAACTTCAACTGGTATCCCCATTGGGTTAATAATGGAAAGTTGTTGAACATCTTCAAAATTTCGTCTGCTAAATTCATCTAACCAAATTCGCACAGGATATTCTGTTCCGTTTTCGGTTAGAGTTGCTTCATCATTTCCTGTAAAGGCAGTTCTTAGGTTCAAACCAACATAAGCGGTTGTTAAACCTAATCGTTGCATTTTATCTTTGTCGGGAATTATTTTGTATTCGGGACTACCTGCTTCAACGGATAAGCGAACATTATCCGCACCGGGAATTTTTCTATTACCGTTTTCAATTCATCGCCTGTTTTCATCACCAAATCCAAATTGCTACCACTTAACGTAATTTCGATTGGTGCTGAACGTGAATTAAACCCAATGCTGCCATTGAATAATTGATACTCGGAAATTTTGACTTTAGATCTTCCCGAAGATTTTCATAAAAGTTTCGGTAGGTAAATTATCCAATTCTTTTTTGGATTTTAATTGAATAGTAAATTCCGTTTTATTTGCTGAACCTACACCCAAACTTCCAATGCCAGTGCTTGGTCCGCCAATATTGCTGAATACCGTTGCTACTTCGGGTTGTTGAATAATGTATGTTTCAATCTTTTGAGCAATTAAATTGTTTTGATGTATAGATGTGGACTTATCAAATTCTAATGCCATTCTAAATTTTCCTTGGTCGCCAGTTGATATTAATTCTTTACCAATAATACCTTGTTTCATAATGCCTAAAGTCATTGCAAAAAGCACAATAACGATACCTGTAAAGCCAATTTATGGCTCAATACCCATTCTAATCTTCGACCATACCATTCATTAAAGTTTTCTAATTGAATTTCAAACCATAGTAAAAGCGATTGAAAAAATTGGTAGGTTGTAAGTCTTCTTTTTTGCCAATACGAGAAGCCATCCAAGGCGTTAAAGTAAAACCAACCAATAAACTGGTGAGAGTAGAAGTTACTACTACAACCGAAAACTGCTTTAGCATATCAGCAACAAACACTTGTAGAAAAAGAATAGGTAAAAAAACCACAACGTCAACTAAGGTGATGGATAAAGCAGCAAAGCCAATTTCCATTCTGCCATCCATTGCAGCAGATCGTTTGTCTTTTCCTTTATCTAAGTGCTTTTGAATGTTTTCTAAAACTACGGTAGCATCATCTACCAAAATACCAATGATTAAAGACATTGCAAGCAGGGTCATTAAGTTTAAGGTGTAACCCAAAAGCCACATCACAGCGAATGCAGTAACTAAAGATGTTGGAATAGCTACCAAAACGATTAAAGAATTTCTAAAACTTCGCAGAAATAAAAGCATCACCAACGATACCAACAACACCGCCAAAATCAAATCGAAAACAACGGAATTAACGGCTGCAATTGTGTTGTCGGTGCTATCGTCTGCAATAATAAATTTCACACCCGAACTTGCATTTTGTTGTTCAATGGTTTGAAATTTCTCCCGCACCAATTTTGAAACATCAACAGCATTTGCATCACCTTGTTTTTTCAGCATTAAACCAATGCCGTTTTTACCGTTGTAACGACTGATGGAAGTTGTTTCTTTTATGCCATCTATAACATCTGCAATGTCTTTTACATAAACTGGACTTCCTATAACTGGCATTGCCACCTGAACATTTTTAATATCCTCAATAGATGCAAATTTTCCCGTTAAACGAACTGAATTACTTTCTTTCTCGGTTTGCACCTTTCCAGCAGGTAAGTCTAAGCCAGAACGATTAATTGCTTCAACTACCTGAACCATTGAAATTTTATACAATTTCAGTTTGTCCTGATTTATTTTTACTTGTATTTCTCTTTCTTCACCGCCTAAAACAGTAATCTCTGCAACACCTTTTATTTGTTGTATTTGTGGCAGATAATCATCTTTCATTTTTTGATAAAACTCGGTAGCAGACAAATTACTTGTTGCACTGATAGACATTATCGGCAAATCATTTGGCGAAACTTTACTCATTACAGGACTTAAAATATCCTGTGGTAAATCTTTGCGAATGTTGTCAATGTAGCGTTGTGCGTCTTGCATTGATTTGTCTAAATCTGATCCGTATTTCAGATTGGCTATGATGATAGAAGCATTGGGTAATGACTTTGTAACCAAGTAATCTACACCTTCCAAGTTGGATAAAGCATCTTCGATTTTCCGTGAAACAGATGTTTCTACTTCGTTTGGTTCGGCACCAGGGTAAACAGTTTTAATTACAACCACAGGCTGGTTAAAGTCAGGCATTAACTCGTAACTTAAATTTTTATACCCGATAAATCCTAATAAAGTAAATACGCTGAAAAGCACTATTATCAGCGAAGGACGTTTGATTGATATTGCTGTAATATTCATTTCGCTGATTTTGTTGACGTTGATTCGCTCCATCAAAAGATTGATGAAGCCATTTATTACAATTACATCACTTTTCATTTAATCCATTTGACACAACTGCTTTGTTTTGTGTCTTTTGA
>JADJMA010000019.1 GCA_016709845.1 Flammeovirgaceae bacterium
AGTTAGTAAGATCAGAAACATAGCAATTATCGCGCACGTTGACCACGGCAAAACTACCCTGGTTGATAAATTATTACATGCAGGTCACGTTTTTAAGGATCATGAAAATCCTGGTGAATTGATTATGGATAGTAATGATCTGGAGCGCGAGCGGGGTATAACCATTTTGGCTAAAAACGTTTCCGTACGCTATAAAGATTATAAAATCAACGTAATTGACACCCCCGGCCACAGCGATTTTGGAGGCGAGGTTGAGCGCGTGCTTAATATGGCCGATGGTTGTTTATTGCTGGTGGATGCCTTTGAAGGCCCCATGCCACAAACCCGTTTCGTATTGCAGAAAGCCCTGCACTTAGGTCTTAAACCTATTGTAGTTATTAATAAGGTAGATAAGAAAAATTGCACACCTGACGAAGTACATGAAGGTGTGTTTGATTTAATGTTTGCACTGGATGCAACCGAAGATCAATTGAACTTTCCAACGTTCTATGGTTCTGCCAAGCAAGGTTGGATGAGTGACGATTGGAAAAAACCAACCACAGATATTACTACACTGATTGAAGGGATCATTGAATTCATTCCAGCACCAAAAGTTGATGAAGGAACCACGCAATTATTGATTACATCATTAGAGTACTCATCGTTTATCGGTCGTATTGCGATTGGTCGTATTCAACGCGGCAGCGTGAAAGCCGGGCAACAAATTGCGCTGGTTAAACGCGATGGAAAAATTACAAAAACCCGTATCAAAGGTTTATGTGTTTGAAGGCTTTGAGAAAGAAAGCAGACGAAGTAAAGGCGGGCGAAATTTGTGCATTGGTAGGATTGGAAGGTTTTGAAATAGGAGATACCGTAGCGGATGTTGAAAACCAGGAAGCTCTTAAATCAATTGCTATTGATGAGCCTACTATGAGTATGCTTTTCACGATTAACAACTCACCGTTCTATGCGAAGGAAGGAAAGTTTGTCACCTCACGTCACATTAAAGATCGCCTTGAAAAAGAGCTTGAGAAAAACCTGGCGTTACGCTTAGGTCAAACAGGTTCTGCTGATAGTTTTATGGTGTTTGGTCGTGGCGTACTTCACTTATCGGTGTTGATTGAAACCATGCGCAGAGAGGGATACGAGCTTCAGATTGGTCAGCCACAGGTAATCTTCCGTGAGATTGATGGTGTGAAGAGTGAGCCTATGGAAGAGTTAACTATTGACTTACCTGAAACGGATGCCGGTAAAGCAATTGAAACCGTTTCGATGCGCAAAGGTGAAATGGTAAATATGGAACCAAAAGCAGATCGTATGATCTTGAAATTCATGATTCCGTCACGCGGGATTATGGGCTTGCGAAATTATTTATTGAACGTAACAGCGGGTGAAGCAGTAGTAACACACCGTTTCAAAGAATATCAACCTTACAAAGGAGAAATTCCAGGACGTATCAATGGTTCATTGATTGTAATGGAACAAGGCGATGCTATTCCTTACAGCTTGCACAACCTTCAAGATCGCGGTAAGTTCTTCATCAATCCGGGCGAACCGGTTTACGAAGGTCAGGTAATTGGCGAACATAGCCGCGGTGGCGATTTAGTAATCAACGTTACCAAGACAAAGAAGCTGACCAACATGCGAGCTTCCGGGTCAGATGAAAAAATGAAAATTGCACCTCCTTTAAAACATACCCTGGAAGAAGCGTTGGAATATATTCAGGCCGATGAGTACGTGGAGGTGACACCTAAGTCAATTCGATTAAGAAAAATTTACCTGAATGAAAACGAACGCAAGCGCGATCGCAACAGAGGTGGATCTAATGCCTAAAGTTTTTCTTTCCATATTCCTATTGAGCTTGGTTTCCATTACAGGGTTTAGCCAAAATCCGAAATGGACTGCCTGGGAGACTCAGGCCGATACCTTAATGAGCCACCAGGATTTTAAAGGCGCGGTTAAGCTTTATACAAAAGTGATTAGTGCTTCCAAGCTAAAAGAAAAAACCTCGTACCGGCCCTTATATAAAAGAGCAGTTGCTTACTATAGTTTGGGCGATTTTAATAATGCGATTGCAGATATGAATCGCTTTATTCCTGAATTTCCGGAGAATTATCAAGCTCACATCCTTCGGGCACTTTCGTACCGGGAGTTAGATGACCTGGATAATCAATTGATCGATGTAGAAGCTGCCCTTAAATTAACGGGTGGCGAGCCTCAGATTTTGAAGTGGCGTGGTGGATTGTTGATGGAAAAGAATGAATACAAGCAAGCCAAGGAAGATTTGCTGATAGTAAGACAATTGCAAGACGATCCTGAAGTTGAAATGAATCTGGCTTTTTCCTATTACTCACTCGAAAATCCTGATAGTGCTATGATAGCTATCAATAAGTCAATTGAAATAGATGCCACCTTTGCGCCAGCTTACCTATATGGAGGATCTTTTTCATTAGAGGACGAGAATTACGAACTGGCGTTGAAGTACCTTGATATTGCGTTTAAGCTTGATCCGGATAATGTGACTGCTCAATTCTATAAAGGAATAGCTTTAGTAGAATTGAAAAAGGAAACAGAAGGTTGCCGATGCTTAACCAAGGCATTTATGGCAGGGCAAGATGATGCCGGTGATTATCTGAAGCAATATTGCTACGGGATAGAAAATAGCTTAAAGGCCTAGATACCGTTATCGGAGAAAATACATCTATGCGCTATTTGTAAGGGGCTATTAGTAATAGAATAGGATGCTATATGTTATATTAGTATTCTAAATAGCTAGCAATGAAGAAATTAAGCACAGTCTTCTTTTTCATGTTGACCAGCCTGTCAACCTGGAGTCAGGTGGGTATTGGTACTAAAAACCCTAATATTCACTCTGTATTGGAATTAAAATCCACAACCAACAACCAAGGCTTGCTTATACCAACCCTTACAACAAGCCAACGAACTGCCACGTCATTTACCAATGCACTGGGGGATAATGATAATGGCCTAATGGTTTATGATAGTGACGAGGGGAAATTTTACTTTTGGCAAAGTACTCAATGGCAAATTATTATTAGTGGAGCAATCGCGGGTGGGACTAGTGGCTCGGCTGGTGGAGAGCTTTCCGGGAAATACCCTAACCCCAGAATTGCAAACAATGCGATTACAACCGCTAAGGTGGCAAACAATGCAATCAGTACAGCTAAAATTTTAGACGGTACTATTATAACGGCAGATTTAGCTGATGCCTCAGTTATAGATAGTAAGATCGTTTCGCTTTCACCGGCTAAGATAACCTCGGGTGCGGCAACAGCGGGTCAGGTTTTAAAATGGAATGGTTCAAGTTGGATTCCACAAAATGATGCAGGTGGATCAGGAACGGTTACAAACATTGCAACAGCCGGTGGTCTTACTGGGGACCCATTACGGCAACCGGCACAATCAGTATTGCCGACAATGGAGTAACGACTAATTGACAATGCAATACGAATAAGATGGAGCGGTCACCCGAAATGATGGTACTATTTCAACAGCGATTAGCAGCCTAGAAGTAAACGGCACGGCAGACCGCGGCAACAGCGGTCAGGTTTAAATGGAATGGTTCAAGTTGGACGCCACAAATGATGCAGGCGGTCAGAACGGTAACAAACATTGCAACAGGTGCGGCTTACCGGGGGACCTGTTACGGCAACCGGCACAATCAGTCTGGCGACAATGGAGTAACGACCTTAAAATTATTGACAATGCAATCTACCGAATAAGATTTCAACTGCTGCGGTTACGCTACAAAGTATTTCGTTGATACTTTTCAACAGCGATTAGCTGAGGCCCGGTCATAGATAAAGATCCGCTTTCACCGGCTAAGATAACCGGGAGCGGGAACGCGGGTCGGTTTTAAAGGAATGGCTCAAGCGGATTCACACATGATGGTGGACCAGGAACGGTTACAAACACTGGAACAATCAGTCTCTGGTGGACCTGTGAGTTAACCGGCACACTAAAGATTATTGATAATGCAGTAACGATCCAAAAATTATTGACAATGCAATTTCATCAGCAAAGATTATAGATGGAACAATTGCAACATTAGATTTAGCAGATAATTCAATCACATCAGTAAAGATAGTTGACGGTACAATTGTTAATGCTGACATTAATAACGCTGCTGCCATTGTCGACACTAAGTTGGCAACAATTTCTACTGCTGGAAAGGTTTCAGGCAATGCTATTATATCGGGCACAATAGGTGGAACCTCCGCCATGAACACAACCGGAAATATTACAACCACAGGTCTTATTACTGCATCCAATGCAACTACTGGCAGTGTTATTACTTCTAATAACTCAACGTTAGGAGGATATGCCATGTCGGGCACAACTACAAGTACCAATGGAGGTGCAGGTATTTCTGGCCAGGAAGGTGGTATAACGGTAGCAAGGGTAACACACCTATTCTTATGGTGTTTATGGTTCTAATTCATTTAGTGGGTCTTATGGATGGATTGGGGGTCAGAGTGGAATTTATGGAAATTCGAGCGGAACAGCCGTCTTAGGTGAAGGTTACTATGGTGTGCGACGTGATGGAACCTATATCGGAGTATTGGGTTCCGCACCAGCTATTGCAGGAAATTATGGTGTTTACTCTTCTGGTCAGGCAGGCGGAACCACTACCTGGGCTGCCACTTCGGATATAAGGTTCAAGAAAAACATCATTCCTTTATCTAACTCACTCGATACTATTTTAAAACTGCGGGGCGTAAGCTATGATTGGCGTAGGAACAGTTTCCAAAAGAATTTTAAAACGACCCGTGATATAGGGATTATCGCACAGGAAATTATGGACGTGATACCGGAAGTTGTCGTGCAAGACAAAGAGGATATTTGTCTGTTTCCTACGAAAAAAATTGTACCTGTTTTAATGAAGCAATCAAAGAAATTAACTCAAAAAGTTAAGAGCCTTGAGCAAAAAGGAATCAGAAATTTCTGACCTAAAGGCAAGATTAGCTAAGATAGAGGCATCGTTGAATAAATCATTAAATCAAAAAATAGGCTTGGAGGATTAGTCTTCAAGAAGAGCTATAATTTCTTTTCAGGCAGAAAAGTCATGCTATCTTTGTGGATGCCTGCGTGCCGAAGATGACGCACTATGGCAAACAGGCATGGCAGAGCAAATACTTATTCTCGATTTCGGTTCTCAATACACCCAGTTAATAGCGCGAAGAGTACGCGAGCTAAATGTGTATTGTGAAATCCACCCGTATAATCACATTCCAGAAATAACCGCTTCAATAAAAGGAGTAATTCTTTCGGGTAGTCCTTGTTCGGTACGCGATACAGGTGCCCCTGACGTAAATCTGGCACAATTTGGAAAGCTACCTGTATTGGGTGTTTGTTATGGCGCACAACTACTGGCCCACAAAAGTGGAGGTACTGTGTTGCCTTCGCAGATTCGTGAGTATGGTCGTGCGAAACTTTCCTCCGTTAATCATCACAACGAATTATTAAAAGAGGTTTCTCTTGATTCGCAGGTATGGATGTCGCATGCCGATACGATCGCATCTATTCCCGATCAGTTTGAAATAATTGCCAGTACCCCCTCCGTACAAGTAGCCGCCTTTCAACTAAAAGGCGAAAAGACATATGGTATTCAGTTTCATCCCGAGGTAACGCATACGCTGGAAGGCAAAAATCTCTTACGCAATTTTGTGGTGCATATCTGTGGTTGCGCACAGGACTGGACGCCCGATCAATTTGTAGAAACAACGGTAGCTGATCTTAAAAATAAATTAGGTTCCGATAAAGTAGTAATGGCGCTATCAGGCGGTGTAGACTCTACGGTGGCTGCCATGTTGGTTCATCGGGCTATTGGAAAAAATCTTTACTGCATTTTTGTTGATAATGGATTACTTCGCAAAGGAGAGTTCGAGCAGGTGTTAGACTCTTATCGCGGCATGGGGTTGAACATTAAAGGGATTGACGCGAAAGATAAATTTTATAAGGCACTGCATAAACTCACCGAACCAGAAGCTAAACGCAAAGCGATTGGCCGAACATTTATTGAGGTTTTTGATGTGGAGGCCCATCGTATTGAAGACGTAAAATGGTTGGGACAGGGTACCATCTATCCCGATGTCATTGAATCGGTATCGGTGAAGGGACCTTCCGCTACAATTAAATCGCATCACAATGTGGGGGGGTTGCCTGAGAAAATGAAAATGAAAGTGGTGGAGCCATTGAATACGTTATTTAAAGATGAGGTTCGTTTGGTCGGAAAAACGTTGGGTATTGATCCGGTAATATTAGGGAGACATCCTTTTCCGGGCCCGGGATTAGGCATCCGGATATTAGGTGAAATCACTCCTGAAAGTGTTCGAATCCTTCAGGAAGTTGATAGCCTATTTATATCGGGGCTTCGCACACACGGGTTGTATGAAAAGGTTTGGCAGGCCGGGGCCATGCTGTTACCCGTTTATTCAGTAGGCGTTATGGGTGATGAACGTACTTATGAACAGGTAGCCGCTTTGCGGGCTGTGGTGAGTGTAGATGGGATGACAGCCGATTGGGCGCATCTGTCGCATGAATTTTTAAGTGAAGTTTCTTCTGAGATTATCAATAAAGTGAAGGGCGTAAATCGGGTGGTTTATGATATCAGTTCAAAGCCCCCGGCAACCATAGAATGGGAATAGCGGCTTAATTATTGATTCACTATATTGGACCTTACCAAGTGTTAATAAAATGATCAGTCGGTTGAATAAATTCTATATAGTCTTACCATTCTTTTTTCTGTGCTTGTTCCATGTAGCGGCACAGGATTTCAAGCGGCAATATCGCCACGCTAAAGATCTTTTTGAGAATGCCAACTACAGCGCGGCCATGGAAGCGTTTAAATCGCTTACCGTTTACGATCAAACCAATCCTTATCCTGAGTACGCATCCTACTATTATGCCTTATCGGGTGAAAAGCTCGGCTATGCTACGGTAGCCAAGGACATGTTGGTTCAGATAAAAAAACTGTATCCCACCTGGGATCAAACGAATGAAGTAAATTATTGGCTATGCAAAATCTATTTTGAACAAGGGCAATATTTTCAAGGCCTTTTGATTGCCAGTCAAATTTCAGATCCATCTTTTCAATCGGGCTTAAACGATTTGAAGCGAGTTTACCTGGCGAAGGTTGATGACATCGAGACCCTTAAAATGATTTTGGAAGAATATCCTACAGAAAAGGAAGCTGCGCGTGCTTTAGTAAAACTATTGGGCAAACAACCAGTTCAACTACAGGAAACTGATCTGATTGATTCTCTATTAATCAAGTTTGATTTATCCCGTGAACAACTCATTACTATAGAAATTCCTAAACCACTTTTAAAAGAGACCTATCGTGTGGCTCTGGTTATGCCGTTTTTGGCAGCAAGTCTTGACCCTTCGCCAGTAAAAAAACGGAATCAATTTGTTTTGGATTTATATGATGGCATGAAACTGGCAGCCGACACACTTTCTAAAATGGGCGTTCGCCTGGAGTTGTTGGCCTACGACAACGAGCGCAACTTAAACCTCACAAAAAAGATTGTTGGCTATGAAGAATTGAAAATGGCCGATCTTATTGTTGGACCTTTGTTTCAGGAGGAATCGCAGCCCATTCAGGAATTCGCGTTAGCGAATCAGATTAATCTAAACGTAAATCCCATTTCAAATAATTCGGATCTGATCGGCAAAAATCCGTTTACATTTCTCTTTCAGCCCAGTCATGAGACAATTGGCCGCAGCGCTGCCGAATGGGTGGCCGGCAACGTTAACCGGAAAAATTGCATGGTCTACTATGGCGAAAGCGTAAAAGATTCGGTGATGGCTTTTAATTTTATAAAGCGTGCGCTCGAGCTGGGTGTTAAAGTGGTGTTTGCCCAAGAGGTTCGAGGGGAAACGTCTGGCAGCATATTGGCCACATTAGCTTCTGCTACCGAGTATGACGAATGGAAGAACCCTACGCAGTTTAAACTAAAGAAGGACAGCATCGGTAGTATTTATGTCGCTTCTGAAAATGAGTTGATATATTCTAAAGTTATTAATAGCGTGGAAACGCGAAGAGATTCAATTGTTATAGTAGGGCAGGAGGGTTGGTTAAATGATACCTCCATTGATTTTTCAAAGTTTGAGCGTACGCATGTAACGCTTTCATCTCCCAACTATCGGCTAATGACCAGCCAGGCCTACCACGATTTCAGGCGCAAGTACATCTTGAAGCATGGGGCTTTGCCGGTTGAGTATGCTTCCATCGGATACGAATTTGTAATGATAGTGGGTCAGATGCTGGCAAAGTATGGTGCTAATTTTACGCTTACCATGCCCTCGGAGACATTCATCCCCGGGTCACTCACAGCGGGTTACCTATGGAACGAAAATCACGACAACGGTCGGGTACCCTTCATTACTTTTAAGTCGGGCAAGGTTCAGGTTATCAACTGAAAGTAGGTTAAATAGCAGAAAATACTTACACGTCTGGTCTTATAACAGCCTGTTTTACTACCTTTCAGCAGCCTTGTATCAACTAGTTTTTACTATTTTTAAGGATTATCTGTTATGAAAGCAATCCGGTTCAGTATCATTTTTTTCACCCTCATCCTATTTCTTGATCAGGGTTTGGTGTATGCGCAAGAGCAAGAAGAGAAAACAGCCGTAGTTTTTGACGAACTTTATGATGAGCCTTACGCCATCAATAAACTTTTCATCGGGTTTCAACCTTTGTATGGCGAACTGTTTGCAACCAACGTAAACGCGGGCTATGGTTTTGAAGCACAATATTATCACAAAACTAAATTTGACATCAAAGGGCACTTTCGAAAAAGTTATAGCAGCAAGTTTTATGATTTTAATCGTGAAGTCGCATTGAAGAATAGCAATGTTTCCAATACTCCTGAAATCTATAATTATTATGAGTTGGGGGAACGTTTCATATCAAGGACTTCGATGTAAACTCCAAGACGAAAATCTTTCTTCATAAAAAAAATACGTCACGGAATAAATGGGCGGCTACCGTTCCACTTTATGCGGAGGTACCCAGTAAACTCAGAAAGATTTACGGAGTTCGGTTGGGGGGTATAATTTGGAATAGTACGGCAGATTTAAATCGCGTATTGGATGATCAGGGCTTAACGAATGCCGATTTGGTAAATAGTGAAGGCATTGGATTACCTGAAACCTATGTTGATGGTAATGGCCAAACCCAGAACTTTAATGTGTTTGGAAATATATACGCCACCAATATTTATCTGGGCGGTTCGCTGTCCTTAATCAGAAATATTGCTGTAAGTTTTGATCAATACGAAGAAGGCCTGGACGATGGGATGCTCACATTTTTTGCTGACTTGATGATTGCTCCTTCCCTTACTTTAGATCCTGTGGTTTATAATAATTCCGAATATTCAACGGATGTCATTAAGACAAAGATGATTGGTTTCAGAACTGGTATCGAAGGGAAATTCAACCGCACGTTAAGCTGGTCGTATGGGGGAGAACTTGGCTATCGACCATCTATGTCGGGACAAGGATTTTTAGCACTTCTAAAAATATCATTTCCGGTTTTCAGTTCTAATCTTGACAATAAGGTAGAAGCGTTCGGAAAATAAACCGTATGGTTCACGACATACTGATTACGAACATCAAAGGACTAGCTCAGGTAAGAGAACGATCAATTCAGAAAGTTAGTGGTAAGGAAATGAGTGATCTGCCGGTATTGCAGGATGCATTTCTGGTTGTGGCCGATGGGTTGATTCACAGCTACGGATTCATGATGGATTTACCCTCTGAAGTTACCGCTAAACATACTATAGACGCCACAGGTCGTTTTGTTTTTCCTTCGTTTATCGATTCGCACACTCACCTTGTTTTTGCCAATCCCCGTGAAGATGAATTTGTAATGAAGCTTAAGGGTGCCTCGTACGAGGACATAGCTGCCGGTGGGGGTGGAATTTTAAACTCAGCAAAGAAACTTCAATTGTTATCGGAGCATGAATTATTTGAACGATCGTTACCGCGAGCCAATGAAATAATTCTTACGGGTACGGGCGCTGTAGAAATTAAAAGTGGCTATGGCCTAACCACCAAAGATGAGTTGAAGATGTTGCGCGTGGCCAAGCGAATTGGTGAAGAGACACCCTTAACCGTAAAGACAACTTTTTTAGGGGCACATGCCGTTCCATTAGGAAAAAGGAAAGAGGAATATATTGCTCAGATAATAAATGAAATGATTCCTGCGGTAGCCACCGAACAATTGGCTGAGTACATCGATGTGTTTTGCGAAAAGGATTCTTTACTGTGGATGAAACCGAACAAATTGTTGAAGCCGGGAAGCGGGTTGGTCTTATCCCAAGGATTCATGCTAATCAGCTGAGCCGATCTGGCGGGGTGCAGGTAGGGGTTAAGACTGGGGCCATTAGTGTTGATCATCTTGAAAACATGGGTGATGAAGAAATAGAGGTGCTTAAAAGGAAGTGAAACCATGCCCGTCTCGTTGCCGGGTGCTGCTTTTTTTCTAAATCTTCCTTTTACTCCGGCACGAAAAATAATTGATGCGGGTTTGCCTTTAGCTATTGCATCGGATTACAATCCTGGAAGCGCGCCCAGTGGAAACATGCCGTTAATGATTTCGTTAGCTTGCATCAAAATGAAGATGACACCCGAAGAGGCAATTAATGCAGCTACTATTAATACAGCCTATACCCTGGGCCTTTCTCAAACCCAGGGTACGATTACAGCAGGTAAGGTTGCAAATTTATTTATATCACGACCCCTGTCATCCATTGCCTCTATTCCCTATAATTTTGGAAGCAATCCCGTTGACACAGTAATTCTAAATGGAAAATTAATTCCAACAAATACTACATGGTAAAAGAGCTTCAACTTCAATCCTTCATTCGTGATGTTCCGGATTTTCCGAAACAAGGAATAGTATTTAAGGACATCACGCCTTTATTGGCGCATCCGGAAGCCCGAAGAAGTGTAGTTGAAGAAATAGCAAATAATTATCAAGATCAAAAAATAGATGCCATTGCAGCCGTAGAAGCCCGTGGCTTTATTTTCGGATCACTTTTGGCGGAGGCTTTGAGTGTACCTTTTATACCGATACGTAAATCGGGTAAATTACCTTTCAAAAAGATTCACGAGGAGTATGCATTAGAATATGGTACAGCTTCCATTGAGATGCATGAAGATGCTATCCAGATTGGTAGCCGGGTACTTATTCACGATGATTTGTTGGCAACCGGAGGCACATCATCGGCAGCTGCCAATATGATTAAAAAATTGGGAGGTGAAGTAGTGGGTTTTTCCTTTGTTATTAACCTGACATTTCTTGAGGGAGAGCGGATATTAATAGATCGCTTTGGTGTTAAGCCCCACTATTTGGTGAGCTATTAGTTATTTGATTTTATTTTGAGATAACTTTCTGGTCTAAATGCTGTTTAAAGGGTGATGAATGATGTTGTAAAAATCCCGATGTTCCCCTTATCTATTTTTCCCTTACCAGGAGAAATGATTCCACTCCATATTTTTGAGCCTCGCTATCAGCAACTTCTCGAAGACGCAGAATCAAAAGATATTGCCTTTGGTATTTATTTTAATCATGTTTCAAATTCTGAAAAGCTAGGCTCACTGGTTAAGCTGGAAAGCGTAATTAAACGTTATGAATCCGGGGAATCAGATATTATAGTTAAGTGCATGGATATTCTTTCCCTTAATAAAATGTTTCGCACCTTTCGCGATAAGTCATACCCAGGGGGTGAGGTTGAATTATGGCATGTTGATCTTACCCAACCTATGGGTGCTGATCTTCGAGAATATTTTACTGAATACCTAAGGTTGAACCGGATGAACCATGCCGATAAAAATATTTCACTCTACGAGGCAGCCAATGAATTGAACCTTGGGTTTGAAGAGCGGATGAAACTTGTTCTTCTTGACGAAGATCGGAAAGAACAATTTTTAATCAATCGATTTAAATATCAAATTCAACTTTTGCACCAAGTTGAAAAAGCTAAAGATGTATACCATCTCAATTAGTTTCAAAGCCGAGAGAATAACAACTTGAATTTTAAAGAAGGCTTGCATTTGGTGAACCTTCTTTGCGTTTACATATTTCTTCGATATTGTCCACCAACTTCAAATAATGCTTTGGTGATTTGCCCCAAGGAACAAATTTTTGCGGCTTCCATCAATTCGTTGAAAATGTTCTTGTTCGATACCGCAGCCTTTTGAATATTACTCAACAGTGCATCTGCTTTCTTTCCCTGGGAGGGGCATGTAGGTTTCGGAGCATAGTAATCTGATACTCTTTTCTTCGGTGGTAGCACGGATTACTTCTTGTGGAATAATCGTTGGTGAGCCTTTTGAACTTAAGAACGTATTTACACCAATGATGGGATACTCACCGGTATGCTTTAAAGTTTCATAATATAAACTCTCTTCCTGAATTTTTCCCCGTTGGTACATAGTTTCCATCGCGCCAAGCACACCACCGCGTTCCGTAATCCGGTCGAACTCGGTAAGCACAGCTGCTTCCACCAAATCGGTAAGTTCTTCAATAATGAATGATCCCTGCAAAGGGTTTTCATTTTTAGCCAGGCCTAACTCTTTATTTATGATAAGTTGAATGGCCATGGCTCTACGCACTGATTCCTCTGTTGGCGTAGTGATCGCTTCGTCATACGCATTGGTATGGAGCGAGTTACAATTATCATAGATCGCATACAGTGCTTGGAGAGTTGTGCGAATGTCGTTGAAGTCAATCTCCTGCGCATGCAACGACCGACCCGAAGTTTGAATGTGATACTTAAGCATCTGACTTCGGCTATTGGCACCATATTTATTTTTCATGGCCTTCGCCCAGATTCTTCTTGCCACGCGACCAATCACAGCATATTCTGGATCAATACCATTGCTGAAGAAGAACGAAAGGTTTGGAGCAAACTCATTGATATCCATACCCCGGCTCAAATAATATTCCACGTAAGTGAAACCATTGGAAAGGGTAAAGGCTAATTGAGTAATGGGATTGGCACCTGCTTCGGCAATATGATAGCCTGAAATGGAGACCGAATAAAAATTTCGAACTTTTTGATCGATAAAATATTGTTGTACATCACCCATTAAACGCAAGGCGAACTCTGTTGAGAAGATACAGGTGTTCTGTGCCTGATCTTCTTTTAGAATATCTGCCTGCACCGTTCCACGAACCTGCGTAAGTGTTTCTGCTTTTATTTTTTCGTAAACTTCTTTTGGTAAAAGCTGATCCCCGGTAACACCCAACAACATCAAGCCCAGGCCATCGTTTCCTTTTGGAAGTGAACCTTGGTAGGCTGGCGCCTCTACGGAAGCATAAAGCGATTTTATTTTTGCTTTAACTTCATCTTCCAATCCATTCTTCTTAATAAAAAATTCGCATTGTTGATCGATGGCCACATTCATAAAATAGGCGAGCAGCATTGGGGCAGGCCCATTAATAGTCATGGAGACGGAGGTCTTTGGATCGATCAAATTGAATCCACTATATAATTTTTTGGCATCATCCAAACAACAAATACTTACACCCGAGTTACCAATCTTACCATAAATATCAGGTCTGTAATCCGGATCGTTGCCATAAAGTGTTACTGAGTCGAACGCGGTTGACAAGCGCTTGGCCGGCATGGCCAGACTTACATAGTGAAATCTTCTATTTGTTCGTTCAGGTCCGCCTTCACCAGCGAACATGCGAGTAGGGTCTTCCCTTCCCGTTTGAACGGATAGATACCCGCAGCAAAAGGAAATTCACCGGGTACATTTTCTAATAGCGACCACTTTAGAATATCGCCCCAACTGGAATATTTTGGTAACGAAATTTTTGGAATTTGTAAATGCGAAAGTGATTCCGAATGAGTTTGTATTCCAATTTCTTTATCGCGCACCTTGAATTTGAAAACCGGTTCGCGATACGTTTTTACTTTTTCGTTCCAGCTTTCCAGTAGCTTCCAGTTTTTAGGATCGAGATTGAGTTTAATCCGGTCGAATTCAGCCAGTAAAACTTTCTTTATGTCGGCATGAGCATCAGAAAGCGATTCGATCGTTTTATTAATCGCAAATAATTTTTCGGAAACGCCTGCTTGCTCATGTACCCAGGTATCATACTGCCGATTGGTTTCGGAAATTTCGCTTAAATAGCGGGTTCGATTCGGTGGGATTACAAAAATCTTCTCCGACATTTCGTGCGTAATCTCAAAAGTAGATTTTAGATCAGCTCCTGTCTTCTCAACTATTTTATCGATTACCGTTTTATATAATTGATTTGTTCCCGGATCATTAAACTGCGAAGCAATCGTCCCAAACACAGGCATATCTTCCGCTTTGGCATTCCATAATTGATGATTACGCTGGTATTGTTTTTTAACATCCCGTAAGGCATCGAGTGCACCACGTTTATCAAATTTGTTCAAGGCAATCACATCGGCAAAATCGAGCATGTCAATTTTTTCAAGTTGTGTGGCTGCACCATATTCAGGCGTCATAATATACAAGGAAACATCGCTGTGATCCAAGTATTTCTGTATCGCTCTGGCCAATGCCCGAAGTTTCAATAATGATGAGGTCAAACCCGGCAACCTTTAGAATCTGAATGGCTTCTTTTACATATTGAGATAGCGCTAGGTTGGATTGCCGCGTGGCCAGCGACCGCATATATACACGCGAATTATTTATCGCATTCATGCGGATACGATCGCCCAACAGTGCACCTCCGGTTTTCCGTTTGGATGGATCGACTGAAATCAATCCGATTGTTTTGCCTGTTCCGCCTTTAGCGGAGTCTTTAAAGTCGATTAAAAACCTTCTCAACAAACTCATCCACCATCGATGATTTTCCGGCACCACCTGTTCCGGTAATACCCAACACCGGTACTTTTGATAATGCAGCCTTTTTATTTACTGCTTCGAATAAAGATCTATGCAGTTCATAATAGTTTTCCGCACCCGAAATGTATTGAGCAATCGTCAGATGATTATCAACCGTCAACTGTCGACTGTCGACTGTTTTTCCGGTCGGATAATCACTTTGCTCTACTAAATCATTAATCATGCCTTGAAAGCCCATGGCGCGACCATCATCGGGCGAATAAATGCGGGTGATACCATAATCCATTAATTCTTTGATCTCCCCAGGTAAAATAACGCCTCCGCCACCGGCAAAAATCTTGATATGACCCGCGCCTTTTTCTTTAGTAGGTCATACATGTATTTGAAATATTCATTGTGGCCACCCTGATAGCTCGTCATGGCTATGGACTGGGTATCTTCCTGAATAGCAGTATTCACGACTTCTTCTACACTTCTATCGTGCCCCAGGTGGATAACTTCAACACCCGTTGCCTGAATAATTCTGCGCATGATGTTAATGGCTGCATCATGGCCGTCAAATAGACTGGCCGCGGTAACAATACGGACTTTGTTTTTAGGGATATAGGGGACTGGAGCCTGGTGACCGGCAAGATTTGGCTTGCCGATTATTTTTGGTGTTGTGGTTTGGACACTCATAGTTGAATACTCTAAACTCAAAAATACTGATTAGTAAAAGATTAAGCTAACACATGGTAGGGTGTTTTGGCAAACAAGAATCTAATCTAACTTTGCTGCGGATAGCCACATGCTAAAAGCATTTTCATTTTTACTTCCATCACCATCGGTACCGGAGCATATTCGCCAGGGAGTCTATATTACCAATTTACTTACCCTGCTACTATCCATACTCAGTTTTTTACTTTTCTATACTTTATTTTTCCTTTTTGGATGGTCGCCCACGTCCTTATACATCATTTCGATTGCTGTCTTCTTTCTATTCATTATTTTCGTCAATCGTTCCTATTATAATTTGGGCCGATTGATTTTTTGCTTATTACCGATCTATGTGGCACTCTTTATATCGATATATGGTAAATATTCAGAGCCCTATCACACCTATATTACCTATTTTGATAGCCGGTTTATTATTTTAGTTACTACAATTTTACCGGCCGTTTCCTTTAGACTGCAAGAACGAATTAAAATTACTGTTTGTCTTTTCTCAACCTTCATCTGTTTAATCTTAATAAAGAATTGATCAACCGTAACGATGAGTTGCTCAATCTTAACCATGCCAAAGAACTGCATAACGAAGAAATGCTACGGCAACAGAAGGAGCTTAAGGAAAGTCGGGAATTACTGGCCGAAGCAAACCGTTTGATTAGTGAGCAGCAGAAAAAGCTCTTCACTTATAATTTAGAACTTGAAAAAACGGTGGAGCAAAAGAGTGCCGATTTGCTGAATACTAATGAGGAGTTGATCAGGCATAATAATGAACTGCGACAGTTTTCGTACACGGTTTCTCATAACCTCCGGGGACCGGTAGCCCGGTTGCTGGGTTTGACAGATTTATTCAGTAAGCCGTTACCGCAAGAGGAACGCGAAGAGATTAGAATAATGATAAAAAGATCGAGTCATGAATTGGATGACGTTTTGAAAGACTTAAGTCTTATCATTGATATCCGGAAATGATTTGTATAAAGTACGCGAGAAGATTTTGTTTGAATCGGAATGGAAGAAAACTATTTCTATGCTTCAGGATCAAATGCGTCCAGGCTACCAGGTGATTGCTGATTTTACGGATGCGCCATTCGTGTATTCTATCCGGGCTATGCTCCAAAGCATCCTGTATAACTTAGTGAGTAATGCTATTAAGTATCGCAATCCGGAAAATGAACTTTTGGTTGAAGTAAAAACAAGTTCTTTAGAGAATCAGGATATTGAGCTGTTGGTTCGCGACAATGGCTTAGGCTTTAATCTTGACGAACAGCGAGAAAACATTTTTAAGTTGTATAAACGATTTCACACGCATGTGGATGGCAAGGGGCTGGGTTTATATCTGGTTAAAACCCAAATTGATACGTTAGGCGGAAAAATTGCCATTGAAAGCAACATTAATCGCGGTACAACATTCCGCATTACCTTCCCAATACCGTTGGATGTAAGCAAGCAAATATTTTTTGATAGTGAAGCGGCACAAATCTATTACGATGCCAATTTGAATAATACAGTAATCTCCTGGAAAAGGAACATAACGGGCATTGAATACCGAAGAGCTTTTCAGACAATACTGCATACCTTAAAAACGTATCATACCCCGGGCTGGATTGCTGATCTGCGCCTGCAAGGTGTTGTACATAATGAAGAGCAACTTTGGTTTTTGAGTACGGTGCTGCCGGAAGCCGTTCGCTGTGGATTAAAGCGAATTGCGGCCATCGGTTTTCATGAATCCATTCGAAAGGATTATTATGATCGGATGATTATCAAAACAGCTGAGCACGGTATTACCATGAAAGTTTTTGAATCGTTGGAGGAGGCAATCCACTGGATGGAAGGATTTATTCAACGGAATTAAAAGAATGATTTATCACGTAGCCATTTTGTCGGATTGGGAAGGGCAAGAGTTCTCTGCCGAGTTTAAACCACTCGGGTATGAGGTAGAGGGTTTTATCCATTGTTGCACCCGAGATCAATTGAGTGGTGTGATAGAAAGATACTACTCCAACTATACTGATTTTCTTATCCTGCATATTGATGAATCAAGACTGAATGTACCCGTCAAATACGAGAAATCCACTAACGATGAGTTGTTTCCGCATGTGTTTGGTCCGATCAATAAAGAGTCAATAATCAGTGCAACCAGAGAGTCATTAAATGACTGGATTGGAAAGAACCGGTGAAAGGAACTATATTTAGTATAAGAATTGAAACCCCTCTCAAACATGACAAGCTCAATGAATAAATTTGGTATCCTCGTATTTGTTATTTGTGTGTTGGGGGGAGTGAGTTATTTTCTTTTGAGAAAGGATCCGCCAAGACTTGTGATCAATGAAATCTTGGCTAATAGCTCAAACTGTTGTCCGGATACTTCCAGTGGTGCACAGGAATTTGATGATTGGATAGAAATTTATAACGCTGACGAGGTTCCCGTAAATATTGGGGGAATGTATTTTTCGCAAAATAAAAAGAAGCCATTGGGGTACCAGATTTCAGATTCAGATCCTGCAGTTACAACCATTGCGCCAGGCGGATTTCTTTTACTTTGGGCCGATGGAACTCCCAGTCAGGGAATACTTCATTTGAAATTCAAGTTGGATCAGGACGGTGAATATCTCGGGTTCTTTAATAAAGATGGTAGAAAAATCGATGATCTTAAATTTGGAAAGCAGGCTATCAATCATTCCTTTGGCCGAACGATAAATGGGGGTGAATTATGGAAGGAGTTTTTGACGCCAACTCCAGGTCAATCGAATCACTAATATTTTGTAAACTTAATTGACCGAGCCCTTCAACAATATTAAACGAAGTAATTGTGATCCCGTGCCATAGATAAGAAGATTTCACAAGCTCAAGATGACAGGTTTTATAATTGGATTTTCAATAGATCAAGATAATTGGAGGTACGTTATACCTTTGTTTCTAAAACAATTTTTGGATGTTGGCATAGCTGGTGGCAATGTTTGTTAGCGGATCGGGCGCACCATCCTGTTCCACAAACAGATATTGTAAGCCCGAAATTTCAGAAGCTTCGAATACTCTTTTCAGATCCACATAGCCAGCGCCTACTTCAACGGGGCGTTGAGTAACCCGGTCAAGATCTTTAACATGCCATAACGGGAAGCGACCTGGATTTTTTTTGAAAAGCTCCAGCGGATCGGTACCTGATTTAGTAACCCACGCAAGATCAAGCTCCATCTTCATAATGTCAGCGCTAATCTGTGATAAGAACATTTCGTATGGGAGTTTACCGTCTATACGGTCAAATTCTTTCGTGTGATTGTGATAGGCAAAACCAATTCCAGCTTTTTTACATGCTTCACCTGTTTTGTTAAAAGTTTCGATTGACAAATTGATTTCTTCCATTGTATTTATTGGCGTGCTTGAGCAAACAAGATATTTTAATCCTCCTTCTGCAGCATGGTCAACGGCCTCTTGAAAGTTATCCCGTAAGTTTAATACCGTAGGCATATCAATGGGCTTGCCATTCGCATCTAAGCGAGGTGCCGCACCCGCAGGCATTTTGAAACCAGCTCCACCGATATGATGTGCCCGCCAGTTTAAACCATACTCTTTTGCTTTTGCAGCAAACTCTTTCGGCTTCAATCCATAATAGCCACCTTTTCTACTGAAGGCAGTTTCTAAATCTTTATAACCAATTTCAGCAATGCGTTTTAAGGTGCCATCCAGATCAGCCTCTATGGCATTAGTAACGGTGTATAGTTGTAAACCAACAGGTCTTGCGGCAGCAACTTTATTTGAAAGAACATTACCCGTGGACTGCTGAGAGATTGCCAGGCCACCAAGAGCAAGTGCTCCAGAGCTTAGTAAAAATTTTCGTCTGTTTATCATGGCTGAATATTTTAGATTTTTATTGTTGATCAGAACTAGTTTAAACCTGTGCGTTGCGTTAGTATTTAAATTTAGTAGTTATTTTTTGTATTTGGACTTTCGCTCATCATTAATAATGCCCTTCCAATTTAATCCATAGGCAAAATCATAACCATTACCCTCTGCGTCTACATAAACAGTAAGGTCATGAGGCACATCTTCAAATTGTTTTTCCACCGTTTCCATATTGGCTGGCATTTGCATCGGTAATAGAGCCGAAGGCTCAGCTGATCCGGTAAGGATATCCAGAAGAGCTTGATCTTGCACACCAAAATGAACAAGAATGCCGTTTGCATTTTTTTCAAACTCAGAAAAAACCATGGGGTTGTTCATGTTGATAGCAACAACAACCGGTTTTCCTTTCATTTTCTTGTAGGTATCATTGATCATACCTAAATCAGTAATGTTGATTGCCTTGCTCTTTTTATTTTTATACGTACGATTGGTAAATTTTCCAAAGGGTTGCCACCGGCCATACTAATAGCACGCGCGTCTTTAGCTATGTATTCTCCATACTGTAATGAAATAGGGACATATCCATTGCCACCTTTCTTGGCGTCTTCGCTTGAATAGCCTGTGCCTGAGTCAGGGTTGCTAACAAAGACCAGCGCATAATCGGCTTCATCCGGATTTTCAGTTACCTGAAAATATTTACTAACTATTTCAAGGCTAACTGGAGACTCTAATTTTTCGGGAGTTTCCATTCCTAAAAAAATTTTTCCTGCCGGAGTAAACTTTTTGGGATGTATACTTTTTTTTTTTTTTGAAGAGGTAATACATTGGCTTTGTTTTTTAACATCACGATGGATTTTAACTAGAGCATCATAGCCGCTTTCATAAATTCAGCCTTACCTACAATAGATTTTGATTGTTCAACATCCAGGTATGGATTTTCAAACAGGCCAGTGCGGAAGATATTCTTTAGTAAGCGAATCGCTGATTGTTCAAAGCGAGCCCGCATAAATTCTTCTCCATGTTCTTTCACTCCCATGTTGTACGCTTCCAATACCGGAGCTACTTCGTTATTTCCTCCAAATTGATCCACTCCCGCGATTAGTACTTTGTAATGTCTTTCCGCAACCGATAAATTTTCGACACCCCACGACTTGCCTGTAATGAAAACATCCAGAGCAGTTTCATCTCCTGTTACCAGCCAGTCCGTACAGACCACACCATCATAGTTGTACTTGTCTCGCAGCAAATCCTGAATGAGATATTTATTGTATCCGTTACCTACATTCTCATGATTCTTGGTATCCTGATTATAGGATATGGTATAATAAGGCATTACGGCTGATGCCATTTTGGTTTTACCTTTTAGTTTAAAGGCGCCTTCTGTAAAGGGAATCAAATGCGTGGCAAAATTATTTCCAGGATACACAGCATACTTACCAAATGCATAATGAGCATCGCGGCCTGCCTCACCGGAGCCGCCCCCTGGCCAATGTTTTACCATAGCGTTTACACTTTCATAGCCCCAACCATCGGCAATTTCTTTATCGCCCAATGATGTTTGAAATCCATCAATGTAAGCCCGGCCAATATCTGCTGATAGGTAAGGGTCTTCACCAAACGTTCCACTAGTCCGGTACCAACGCGGGTCTGTGGCAATATCTACTTGTGGTGATAAAGCGGTTGCAATACCTAAAGCGCGATATTCTTTTGAAGCGATACTTCCAAATTGTTCCACCATCGCAGGATCAAAGGTTGCTGCAAGGCCTAACGAACTTGGCCACATGGATATGGTACCCCCCGCACCCGCATTGTATTCGGCATTGGCAATGGTGCCGTGCCGCGGATCAGAACTATTGTTGGCAGGGATTCCAAGACCTAACCCCTCTACAAAAGCTTGTGCCGTATTATTCCAGCGTGCTGCCACCTCCGGACTTTGAACGGAGGTTATCAACACATGCCTTACATGATCTTTGCTTAAAAAATCTTTTTGCTGATCGGTAAGGTCAAATGCATTGGCACCGCTCTCTTCAAATCCTTTTCCATTATAGGTAGCTGAAAAGAACCCACGACTACCAGCTGGTATGGATTGGTGACGACTGTATAACATTAAACCGGCAATTTGTTCGACAGTCATTTTTGAAGCCAGATCTTGCACGTTCATCAGCGGTTAATCGCCAATCTTCGTATTTATCAAGTTGACCGTTTTTGTTAAGGTCTTTAAATCCAAGTCGGTCGGCTGTTAAAATGGTTACGCCTGAAGTAGAAGAATAGCCAAGCGATTTTCCACCTTCATTAATAACTGTTTTGATTCCGTTCGATTCTGTCTCTGTCCATTTTGGGCCGCAGCTCGCTAATACCACAAGGATGAGAGAAGCGTAAGTGATTTTGGAGAAATGCATCATAAGTATATGAAATTGAGTAGTGAATAATTCAATGTGTATTATTTACACAATAGTATTGAATTGACGTTAAATTCTCAAGATACTTCTATAGATTGCAGCAACAATTCGACAGGTTTGTAACCTTTATGGGTTATTATGGATTCTAAGCAGTTAAAAGATTTTGCACTTAAGGGTGACCGGGTTTTCCTAACGCACGTTTCTGTAGATTGTGTGATTTTGGGTTTCATGAGAATCAATTGAAAGTGTTGTTGTTGAAATGGAAAGAGGGACCTTGGTGCTTGCCGGGGGGTTTTGTTAAACATGAAGAATCAGTAGATGATTCGGCTGTACGAACTCTTAATGAACGAACAGGGCTTGAAAATATTTATTTGCAACAGTTTCACACCTTTGGCGATCCTGCACGGGAAAAGGGAAAGAAAATTGTCTCTGCTAAAAGTTGGATTAGTAAACGGTTTATTTCGATAGGGTATTATGCTCTGGTCGAGTTTTCAAAGGTAAACCCACAACCCGATATATTGAGTACTGAATGTCGTTGGTGGGATGTTGAAAAGGTACCGGCTCTTATTTATGATCATAAGCAAATCATGAACAAAGCGCTTGAAACTCTTCGGCTTGATTTGAATGATCACCCGGTTGGGTATAACCTGTTGCCACAAAAGTTTACCATGCCTGAATTACAATGTTTATACGAAACTATTCTTGGTGAATCGCTCGATCGTAGGAATTTTCAAAAGCGAATGTTGGGACTTGAAATTCTTGACCGCTTAAAAGAAAGAAAACTGGGCGGAGCACATAAAGCGCCATTCTTATATCGTTTCGATAAACGCAAATATCAAAAAGCGTTGCAGCAAGGATTGAAATCGGGCTGGTAGTTATTTCTTCTTCAATGCTTCCGCGATTGCTTTTTCCGCTAAAGGAGCCATGATTTTATAACCTTCTGCATTTGGATGAACGCCATCGTCACCCAATCCCTTTCGTAAGCCATTTCGTTCATCGGCCATAGCCGCGAAGTAATCGAGATAAACGATTTTATTCTTGCTTGCATATTCCTTCAGCATCTTATTCAACGCAACAATTTTTCCTGCGGGTTCAAGACCTGGTTTCCAGGGATAGTCGAAAGCAGGAATCACGGAAGAGATGACAACGCTTATTCCATTTGCCTTTGCTAATTGGGTCATGGCAATAATGTTATCCCGGGTTTGTTCAAGCGTCATTGGTCCGGTGTTACCGGCAATGTCATTCGTGCCAGCCAGTATTACTACCACTTTAGGCTTTAGATCAATTACATCTTGTTGAAAACGTAGCACCATTTGAGGGGTGGTTTGTCCGCTGATGCCTCTGTTGATGTAAGGCTTGCCTTCGAAGAATCCCCGGATCAATTCTTCCCCAACCTTCGGTAATGGAATTGCCCATAAACACTACTCGGTTTTCAGTTGCTTTTGGTGCCGATAGCTTTTTATTCTCTTGTTGAAAATGTTTGAGGTTGGCAAAGTCCATAGGCGGTTGATCAAAATTTTTCTTTAGCCATTTTAAGCAAGCGTCCATCCATTGTTCTTTCGCAGCAGGATTGGTCATGCCATAGCCATGCTCACCCTCTCATAAAAGAAAACTTCCACAGGCACTTTGTTTTGTTGCAAAGCAGTTATAAAAGCAAGCGAGTTACCCACAGGCACCGTTTTATCGGTGAGTGCCGAAGTAATAAAAGTAGGCGGAGTTTTTGGGGTGACATGAAGTTCGTTGGAGAAGTTCATTACATCTTCTTCCGACATCCCTAATTCTTTGGCTTTTGTAGGAATTCCTTTTGTAATCATCGCTGGTAAAAACTCTTGTGCCAATTAAATTTTGACGCGAACCCTGATGCGTCAAGCTATCAGTAAAAGTTATTACCGGATAATTTAAAATCATAAAGTCGGGACGAAGACTTATATGATTCGGATTTTCAATAACAGGTTTATCAAAATGAGTACCTGCCGTGGATGCCAAGTGCCCTCCGGCTGACGATCCCATGATTCCTATTTTATTGGGATTGAGATTCCACTGCTTCGCATTTTCTCTTACCAATTGAATAGCACGTTGCACATCCTCTAAGGGACCAATTTTTTTATCAAGCATGATGTCGCCCTTCGGTAACCGATACTTTAAAACGAAAGCGGCAACTCCTTCTTCATTCAATCGCCTGGCAACATCATAGCCTTCATGGCTCATCGCTAAAACCGAATAGCCACCACCCGGACAAATAATTACAGCCGATCCTGTTGCTTTGGCAGGATTTGGTAAAAAGATTGTAAGCGTGGGTGTAACTACGCCATTTAGAATTTCAATTTTATTGGTACCAACATTTGTGATTCGTGTAGTGTCTAAAGGGGTTGGAGGTTTTTGCGAATTGGGAATTGCCCCTGAGTATAATGGAATTTCTTTTTGTGCTATGGCAAATTGACTGATAAGTACGAGCGCGACAAATAGTTTCTTCATGGAAATGATTATTTCTAATCGTTAAATATAGAATTTTAAGAGCAGTCAGGAAATAAATGGAATAAGGGGTTAGCCTTTGGATGCCACAACTTTGTGACGTTTTTAATCAAAAAAGTGATAGCAGTTTCTTTGGGGGGCTTTTAAATCAAACGCTAAAGCAAAATGCTTAACTTTCTTGCTGCCTTTTGTTAATTTTAGTCTGTCATGTATGTACCCATTATGAAAATAAAACTCTACGGTATCCTGCTTCTGTCAGGCTTATTTTTGATTTCTTGTAAATCTTCTGAAACTGAAACGTTAAACTGGTATCGAGGCAATTTGCACACACATACCTACTGGAGTGATGGAGACGAATTCCCTGAAATGGTTTTGGATTGGTATAAATCCAATGGCTATGATTTTATTGCCCTGTCGGATCACAACACCTTGGCACGTGAGGAAAAATGGAATGTGATTGTAAAAAGTCCGATGTATGAAGAAAGCTTTAAAAAATACCTGGAGAAGTTTGGCAAAGATTGGGTGGTATATAAAAACGATACCGGCCGCACGCAAGTGAGGTTGAAAACTTTTGAAGAGTACAAGACAAAAATGCAAGACGATAATTTTCTGATTATTCCTTCGGAAGAAATAACCAATTATGTGGATGGAAAAATACCCGTGCATGTTAATGTAACGAACATTCAAGAATTTATTGCGCCACCCAACGCGGCTACCGTGGCCGAAACCATGCAGCTATGCGTAGATGCAGTGTTGCAACAACGCGAGCGCACGGGCGTGCCGATGTTCCCACACATTAATCACCCCAATTTCTTTTGGGCCGTTACGTTAGAAGATATGATTAGCTTGAAAGGCGATCGCTTTTTTGAAGTGTACAATGGTCATATGCTTGTTCGGAATTATGGTGACTCTACTCATATGGGTACAGAAGAAATGTGGGACAAAATAAATATCGCTTACGCGAAACGAGATCAACCGCTCATGTATGGATTGGCTTCTGATGATAGCCACAATTACCATCAGTTTGGCGTAGCCTTTGCCAATGCAGGTCGTGGTTGGATTATGGTTCAGGCAAAATCGCTGCGCACTGAAGATTTGATTGAGGCCATGGAGGCTGGTAAGGTTTATGCATCAACTGGCGTTACACTGAAGCAACTGGAAGTAAAGGATAATGAGATCAAGATTGAAATTGCTAAAGAAGAACAAGCCGAATACACCATCGAATTTATTGGTGTTAAAAATGGAGAGACTGAATCGGAGGTTATTGAAACTATCCACGGAAGTGAAGGCAGTTTTAACGTTACAGCCGACTATGTTTTTGTTCGTGCCCGGATAACCTCAACCAAATTAAAACCCAATCCTTTTCAAGAAGGTGATTTTGAAATGGCCTGGACGCAGCCTGTGTCATTTTTGAAATAAGGTAATCTCTTAAAATTTTTGTACTTCATTCGTTCTTCTATGCAGAAAATTCTTTTATCAACTCTTTTCATCAGCCTTATTGCAATATCCTGCAACCCAAAGCCTAATAAAGCGGCTAACCCAAAGATTGATAAGTTGAAACTTATGCCCGGGTTTAAGGCCGAGCATTTGTATAGTCCCGAAGAACACGATCAGGGCTCCTGGGTAGCAATGACTTTCGATAACAAAGGACGTATGATTACGTCCGATCAGTATGGTGCCATCTATCGTATTGTATTGCCCGCTCAAGGCGATACTTCTAAAGTGAAGGTTGAAAAATTGATCATTGGGTCTGAAACGGATCGCCATGCAGATACAACTACCTTAAAAGTTGGGATGGGCTTTGCGCAAGGCTTGTTGTATGCATTCAATAGTTTGTATGTAATGGTGAATCATAACAGCGATAAAAACTTTGATAAGAATACCGGGCTCTATCGATTACAAGATACTGATGGCGATGATCAGTTTGATAAAATAACATTGATTAAATCATTTTCGGGTGAGCCTGGTGAACACGGTCCACACAGTATTGTTCTCTCACCCGATAAAAAATCCATTTACATTTCAGCAGGAAATCACGTTGATGTTCCAAAGTTTGATGTTTATCGTTTACCCCCTGTTTGGCAGGATGATAACTTATTTCCACAGATTAAAGATCCAAGAGGGCATGCGAACAATCGCAAAGCACCAGGTGGCTGGATTGCGCATATTGATTCATTAGGAGAAAAATGGGAATTGGTTGGAGCAGGCTTTAGAAATGAATTTGATATTACGTTCAACGATGCCGGCGATTTATTTACATACGATTCTGATATGGAGTGGGATTTTGGTATGCCGTGGTATCGTCCCACACGAATTTGTCATGTAACGAGTGGTGCTGAATTTGGATGGAGAACCGGTAATGGAAAGTGGTCACCATCGTATCCAGATAATCTTCCTCCGGTGATTAACATCGGTCAGGGCTCGCCTACCAATTTTATGAATGGCTCCAGTGCCAGGTTTCCTGAAAAGTATCGTAAATCCTTGTTTGCATTTGATTGGAGCTTTGGAATTATCTATGCTATTCACCTTATGCCCCAAGGTGCTTCTTACTCGGCAGAAGCCGAAGAATTTTTATCAGGCTCACCACTACCATTAACCGATGGGGCCATCGGTCCTGATGGGGCCATGTATTTTTTAACTGGTGGAAGAAGATTAGAATCGGATCTGTATCGTGTTACGGCAACGGAAAATGTGTCAGCATCTGTACCTGCAGCTGTTCCGGTTAACGAAGCGAATCAATTGAGAAGGACGCTAGAGCAATATCACGAAACCAAAAAGGGTGCTGTGGATATTGCCTGGCCAAATTTAAAACATGAAGATAGATTTGTTCGCTATGCCGCACGCATTGCTGTAGAGCAGCAACCGGTAAGCGAATGGCAGGAGCGGACATTAAAAGAAACTGATCCCCAAATTCTTACTCAAGCCATGATCGCGTTGGCTCGTCATGGTAAACCAGCTTTGCGCGATAAAATGATTCAGGCTCTTGTTAAAGTTGATTACAATAAACTTACCCCCTCGCAAAAGGTAGATCTTGTTAGAGCATTTGAAGTGGTGATTTTTAGAATGGATAAACCGGAAGGCGCTACAAAAAATCAATTAGTAGCTTTCCTCAATCCTAATTATCCTTCATCATCCAATGAGTTGGATCGGGAGCTAAGCAAAGTGCTGGTTTATATAGGCGCACCCGGATCAGTTGAAAAGACATTAGCCTTGCTTGAAACTGCTAAAGATGATGTAGGAGTGAAGACAGTCAGTTCTTCCTCTGATTTAATTATGCGAAACCCACAGTATGGTTTAGATATTGCACGAATGTTATCCAATGTGCCACCGGCACAACAAACGTATTTAGCTACGGTTCTTTCTGATGCGACCGAAGGCTGGACGCCTGAACTCCATGAAAAATATTTCAAGTGGATGGCAAACGCTTTCACCTACAAAGGCGGGGTGAGTTACATTGGCTTTATCGATAAGGCAAGAAGAAAAGCCTTAGCTCATATACCAGTAGATAAAACAGAATACTACAATAAACTTTCTGGCGCTGCTCTCTTAACAGAATCTGGTAATGACTTAGCCGATCGTCCACAACCGAAGGGCCCGGGGAGAAGGCGCACGCTTGAGGAGGCATTGGCGTTAGTTGATGGACCGCTTACAAACCGTGATTTTCAACAAGGCAAAAATATGTTTGAGGCAACGTTGTGCAGTTCATGCCATAGTATGCGTGGTGAAGGTGGCGCCATTGGTCCTGATCTGACACAACTAGGAACACGTTTCTCAGCAAAGGATATTTTAGAAAATACGCTTGACCCTAATAAAGAAGTATCTGACCAATATGCGGCTACCGTGTTTACGATGAAAGATGGTAGCTCTATTGTAGGTCGATTGATAAACGAGGAAGAAGAAAAATATTTTGTTTCGCAGAATCCGTTTATGCCACAGTCTTTGCGAGAGATTCCCAAAGCTGATGTGGCGTCAACCAAACTCTCCAAGATCTCATTAATGTTGCCTGGGCTATTGGGAGGATTGAATGATGAAGAAATAAAGGATCTTATTGCCTACCTGATAACTGGAGGAAATCCGGATAACGAAGTGTATAAAGTGAAAGCCCAATAGAAATATTTTCCATAATTCATGAAGACTAAAATGAGATTCTCTTTCTTAATGATTGGCTTACTGATCATCAGCATACCAACGCTTGTCTTAGCGCAAAATAAAAAAGTATTTGTTTCTATCTTTGATGGTAAAACCTTAAATGGTTGGGAAGGCGATGCCAATTACTGGCGTGTCGAAAATGGTTGTATTGTAGGGGAGATCACTCCTGACAAATTATTGAAAGCTAACACCTTTTTAATCTGGCGTGGTGGTGAGTCCAAGGATTTCGAATTAGAATTAGAATTTAAAATCAGTCATGAAGGTAATAGCGGTATCAATTATAGAAGTGAGCAAATCACAGAAGTGCCGTTTGCCTTAAAGGGCTATCAGGCTGATATAGATGGAATGATTCGTTATACCGGGCAGAATTATGAAGAGCGTGGAAGAACAACACTCGCTTACCGTGGACAAACAACAAAAATAAATTCAAGCGATAAAGATTCAGCGGTACAAGATAATGTAAAGAACAATGCGTGGACGAAAGTAGAGGTGGTGAAATCGTTGGGCAGAGATTCATTAAAGAACTTTATTAAAAGTGAAGAGTGGAATGAGGTTCATTTGATCATAAAGGGAAACAGGCTTCAGCATTATGTTAATGGAGTTTTGATGAGTGATGTTACAGATAATGATAAAGTAAACAGAAAGATGGCGGGTCTGATTGGCGTGCAGGTACATGTGGGACCTCCGATGAAAGTGGAGTATCGGAATATTATGATAAAACAATGAGGATCTAAATAAGCCCCCGTGGTCTATGTCATTGCCCATGGTCTGTGTCCCCGATTATAATCCTTACGCCAACATCTATTCCATTTTCTCAGGATCTCCCCATTTGTAGTTGGCGTTTGCTTGATCCGTGTTGGGCTAAGTGAAGCTGATTGTAAAACTGAAAAGAAATAATTGTTTAATGTGGGTAGTGACCAACAATAGGAAAGGATAACAAGTAGTTTTCTTTCTAGCATGCTGCAAGATAATTTTCGTCTTATATTTAGCGCACAGTTGTACAACACAGCATTGGTTGTGATGTTTGTTGATAAATAGTTTAACAAGGCCCTTAAGGAAACAAGAACGCATGGTGAAGCAAAAGATTAAAAAAAATAGACTATCTGATCTACTATCGCAATTTACCGGTAACGCTGCCACTTCAGGAATTATTCTGATCGCTATCGTGATCATCGCAATTATTTGGGCTAATTCAAATTTTGGAGAAAGTTATTTCATGCTATGGGAGAAAAAGATAGTTATTGGATTTGGTGACGCTGTACTTTCCAAACCGCTGCTATTGTGGATTAATGACGGCCTAATGGCTATGTTCTTTTTTGTGATTGGCCTGGAAATAAAACGAGAAGTAATGGCTGGAGAATTGTCGTCTTGGAAACAAGCATCCATGCCCATATTTGCGGCCATAGGGGAATGTTGCTTCCTGCTGCGCTTTACCTCTTGTTCAATTTAGGCGAAGCATCGTCCAATGGTTGGGGCATTCCCATGGCAACTGATATTGCCTTTTCTTTGGGTGTTTTAGCTTTGTTAGGCAAGCGTGTGCCGCTGTCTTTAAAAATATTCTTAACTGCGTTTGCAATTGTAGACGATATTGGTGCTGTAATCGTGATTGCGCTTTTCTATTCTTCTAATATTATACTTTCCAATCTAATTATCGGAGGATTGTTTTTAGGAGTAATGGTGATGATGAATATAGCTGGAGTTAGAAATAAATTGGCGTATGCTATTCCAGGAATTTTAGGAATTTGGTTAGCATTTTTGCTCTCCGGTGTACATGCAACTATTGCAGGCGTACTTGCCGCACTTGTAATTCCAGCAAGTACTACCATCAACAAAGTGAGTTTCAAAAAGACTATTAGTGGATTAACAGATAAAATAGATGATTTGAAAAAGGACCATTCTTTTTTGTCGAAAAAGGAACAAGGAATAGTAACGGAAATTAAGAATACGTGTGAATACTACGAGCCTCCTGTTCAGTCTCTTGAACACACCTTACATCCCTGGGTTGTTTTTTTAATCATGCCCATTTTCGCGTTAAGCAATACCGGAGTGTTGATCAGTCATGATTTTTTTAATGTCATGACAGAGTCATCAGGGTTAGGGATAATAATTGGATTATTATTTGGAAAGCCCTTGGGGATATTACTTTTCTCATGGTTAGCCTACAAATCAGGTATCGCTTTACTTCCTGAAGGAACGAAATGGATTCATATTTTAGGAGTTGGATTTTTAGGGGGTATCGGATTTACCATGTCTTTATTTGTTGCCAGTCTTGCTTTTAAAGATCCAGAATTGGTGACTACAGCGAAAGTAAGTATCCTTTTTGCTCTGTTTTAGCTGGGTTATTAGGCTTTCTTATTTTAAGGAAAACCCTTACGAGGCAGGAAAGTAAATAGCTGTTAAATATTAATTAAGAATGTCGACATAAATGTTGCTTCAAATCTTAATTTAACTGGCTAAAATGGATGTTGATTGGGCTGTTATAAGTTTCAGTGGTTTTTGTAATATTGTTTTATAACCACCTTTTTGTAATACGCGCTTGATAATTAATTCCGCTATTACATTAAAATAGGTTTCGTTTTTATATTCGTTTAAATACTTTTCTAATTGCGCTTCGCTGATATCAATCCGATAAAGTAAATGCATTAAATTAAAATCAGATCTTTTTTCATTTCGTTGCAATTCAACAGCAATTTTTTAAGAATACTTATATAGCTTGGCTCAAGGGCCTTCACAAAATGAGCCGGAAAATTACTTTGCTCAAAATCCTTTGCCAATTGCATTTTAAAGGCATCAAACAAATCTTTTCTGCTTAACTGATTTTTAATGTCCTGTAAATCTTGCATTATTATAAGTAAACGCAGAATCCTCTTTGTTGTTGTGGGTTTCCTGATCTCAGGAAGCTAAGTGAAGTTAATTTGCAAATTGAGAAGAAGGAAATAGTTGGATTGTTGGTCAGCAACTAACAATGAGGGTTCGCTAATTCAGTCTAAAAATTCACACATAAGAAGCCCTCATAATTCCAAAAACATCATAAATTTAAGTTACTAACCTAACCATACACCCTCATGAAGAAAGTCGCGCTGGTTTTTGTAAGTATAATCGCCATTGCGGGCACATCATTCGCAAAAAGAAACCCAACGTTGTGTTGATCTTTCCTGATAATTTGGGAGTCGGAGAAGTTTTTTCATATGGTGGTGCGAGGGGGGTACCTACTCCGAATATCGATCAGATTGGCATAGAGGGAATCCGGCTAACCAATTTCAATGTGGAGTACTCATGTATTCCGTCACGCATCGCTATCCTCACAGGTCGTTATGCGACAAGGGCTGGAGAAAATTATTTTAATGGCATGACACTTTGGGAAACCACAATGGCTGAAGGACTTCGCACGCAAGGTTATTCTACCGGTCTCTTTGGCAAGTGGGATGCAGGTGGCCCCGGCTGGGAAGGTAAACGTGAACCCACTCAACAAGGCTTCGATGAGTGGTATGGCATTCCGGGAACCAGTCATGTTTCTCAGTATGAAACGTTTGAAGGGTTTGATGCAAACACACAACCGATACCCTACGTGTGGCAAGGCACTGCGGGAAGCCCATCACAAAAAGTAAAACCGTTCAACTTGCAAGCGAGGCGTACCATTGACCGTGAGTCAGCCGAGCGGGCTATAGGTTTTATGGAAAGTAATTCTAAAAATGGAAAACCCTTCTTTGTTTATTACCCAATGACGCAACTTCATTTTCCGTCATTACCGCATCCCGATAAGGCAGGTACTACCGGAGCGGGAGATATTGGAGATGCCATGGCTGATGTGGATTATAATGTAGGCCTGATTTTAAAAGCACTCAAGAAGTTAGGCGTTGAGAATAATACCTTGGTGATTTGGTGTACTGACAATGGAGCGGAGATGAGGCGCCCTTGGCGGGGATCGTCCGGTTCGTGGCGCGGCTATTACAACTCAGCTATGGAAGGTGGCATACATACGCCTTGCGTTATTCGCTGGCCAGGAAAAATAAAGCCAGGTCAAGTCTCCAATGAAATTGTTCATGAGGTGGATTTGTTTGCTACGATTGCCGCAGCGGTGGGTGCTCCGAATATTATACCGACAGACCGCGCGATGGATGGTGTTAATCAACTTGCCTTTCTACAAGGACTGGAGAATCGATCCAATCGGGAAAGTGCCATCTATATGAATGGCAATGGTCAAATCATGGCGGTGAAATGGAACGACTGGAAGTTGTGGTATTATTTTAAAACAGAAATGCCCGATCCAGATCCGGACAATCTGGTAAGACTGTTTAACCTTCGTGCCGATCCTACAGAAGATACGGATGTGAAAGACTTCTATCCCTGGGTAATCAGTATGATCGATGGAATAGCCAATGGTTATGAGAATTCCCTGATGCAGTTTCCGCGTGTTCCTGCCAATCAAAATGATCCTTATATTCCGTCATCAGTGGGTGCCGCAAAGCGTGTTGAAGTTTATTCCCGAACGGATCGTGCACCCTAACAGAAAGAACAATTGCCTTACCGAATCCGGATTTTTCTGGCTCTTGGTCAACAGCCGTGTTGGAAACAAGAAATCCGTTAGTCATCGCCAATCAAACACCCGCACCAACCTTGGGTAGTGGTTGGGGCGATAAGATTTCTATTGTTCATAAACCTGAGCTGATGATAGTTGAGCGGGTGATATTTACACCGCGGGAATTGCAATCGCTCATACACTATCGCTATGCGCTGGATGGTAAGGAAACAGAAAATGTTGTGAATACCGGAATGTCCGACAAAGCACAGCTCTCTACTTGTCATTGGGAGGAGAACCGATTAGTGATCACTACTTTCTTTCCTTATCAGGAACCCAAGAGTGGTCAATGGCTCAAGTACAAGGTTGTGCAAATGCTTTGGTTAAGTGCAACTGCTCAGCCACCTTTTGAGCCCGTTTTAATAGTGGAGACCAATCGCGAAGCCGCGCAAGGTGGTCTGCCCTCAATAACGCGCACAACGTACACGCGCGGGTATCGATAAAATTTTTTTGAGGATTGAGATTAGCGATCAACAATAGCAAAGGAGTAAAAAATCAATAAGTCTAGTCAGTCAGTACGAAAATGTATTTCAACAATAAATAAATACTATGAACCCAAAAGTTGATTTCTATTTTAATAAAGGTAAATGGCAGGAAGAATTAGAGCAATTGCGACAAATTATTCTTGATTCAAAAACTGTTGGCTATGAGTTAACGGAAGAATTGAAGTGGGGCGTTCCTTGTTATGCGTACAATAAAAGTAATATTCTTTTAATGCATGTTTTTAAAGAATATTGCGCACTTCTGTTTTTTAAAGGGGCTTTGTTAAAAGATGCAAAAGGTATTCTCGTTCAACAAACGGCCAATGTGCAGGCTGCCCGCCAGATTCGATTCACCGAGGTAGGAGAAATTGTAAAATTGAAAGCAACGTTGAAAGCCTATATTAAAGAAGCCGTTGAAATAGAAAGGCGGGATTGAAAGTAGAGTTAAAAGAGACTTCGCAATTCACTATGCCAAAGGAATTTAAAATGAAATTGGATGAAGACCCTTTGCTGAAAAAAGCGTTTCACGCATTAACACCCGGGCGTCAGCGCGGATACCTGCTTCATTTCTCTCAAGCCAAGCAATCTCAAACGCGCGAGTCACGCATTGAAAAATGTACGCCTCAAATTTTAAAAGGAAAGGGATTAAACGATTAATAGTTTTACCCTTATTAGTAAATTTGTGGGAGCATCAATTTTATAATTGACTTACAATTAAGGAACTATGGAACTAATACTACAAATTTTGTTAGGCATGGTTTCGTTAATCTGTCTGGCTGGTGGAACCAATTTATTGCTGAAGGGTGCGAGTTCATTTTACCGGAGAGCACTCCACCTCAACCTGTTTTAGATAATCTATTTAGATTTCTGAGTGGTATTTATTTCAGCTTGGGATTTCTATTGGCCTGGGCTACTTATAACCTTCATCAAATTAATGAATTGGTTTATTTGATTGGTTTGGTTGTTATGTGTGTTCAGGCTTAGGCAGACTTTACTCGCGAATGAAAGTGGGTTCGGCAGGAAAATATTTTGACTTCATTATGATATTTGAAATTGTTTTAGGAATCAGCATGATTGTGCTGGAATATTTGAGAACTATGAGTACCCTCCGGTTAGAGTAGGATTTCCAAATACTAATTTTGATATCAGATTTTCCAACCTGACATTTTACTTATTACTTATTACTTATTGCTTGTTCAAAAGGTCTACTTTAATAAGTAGGCAAGGCTTCAAAATAGTTTGTCAAATGTTTTATTTTAGATTGGGCCTCATCAGGTTGGAAGTGTCTGATGACAAGGAAAAGTTACGACAGGTTGACTGATATGTAATACTTGACTCGCCTTGGTAAAATTAAGTTGACAGGTTCCTTCCAGGAATACGTTGAGCTTGAAAGAAACCATGATGCTTTATGAAGAAGGGAAATTTCTTTTAGAAGATCCGGTTTCAAATTTTTGTTTGATTTTTTTAATGAGCGTCCAATACTCGCGACCATAGCCAACTAGAATTTCTTCATCGGCTTGTATAGTTCTTGTAGCTTCAATGTAGCAGCGCTTGCCTTCACTGACATATTCGGCATTATTGCGCAGCCCTGTTATTTTGGAAAGTCCGTGTGCATCATTCGCATATCTGCCTAATGTTTTAATGGCAGGCAGTGCATTGATTACCGTATTGCGGGTGATGTACATGAGATAGCCATTATAACCATCCTGCTCTTTTACCTCGCGCCAGGGTTGAATGCGACCTTTGTATTCAACCAGGCGCGTACCTTTTTAATAGGTACTTTCGTGAAAAGTCCTTTGCCCGCTTTAGGTAGTTGTGATCTCTTTACGACAAGATGCTTTTCCAGCAACGGCATGCATTACGCGTTTGCTACTGGTGAGCTTGAGTTTTCATCATACACCGCGTGAAGTTCACCCAGTTCGGTAACGATATCGCGCAACTCAAGCAGCAGGCGTGTTTGAAGTAAGCCCATGCGATTACCAATATCATCATGCTGAATATCGATCACGAGGTCGTCCAATGATTTATTCAAAAGTTTAATAAGCAATTTTGCTCTTCCAATATGGCAATAGACCTGCCTCGTCCGGAGTCAATATGTTCTGCAATACGGTTTGCGTAATCGCCCAGCTTTCGTTCCAACGTGGCTGTTAATTCTGCATATTTCTTTTTTGGTGGTGAGTGATGATTCTCTACGTGAATCATAATCAAATCGTTAATTAGTTGCGTGCTTTGAAAAAGATCTTGCATCAAATCGAAAACTAAAATATACAGCCGTCCGGTTGCCAGATTTCCCTTTTCAATTTTTCGCACAAGCTTAATAATCTTTGAATCGAATTTTTCGGTTTGAACTTTTAGTTTTTCAAGTTCATCTTTCGATCTCCGCAAGATTCCCTGATCTTCATTTAACAATGCGCGTAAACTTTGAATAACAACCTCTCGGATTGTCTTCAACGTTTTTGCAGTATTTTTTTTGCTTTCGCTGATTGCCTGCGGTATGCTTAACTGTTTAACTTCTAACAATTGATTATCCGCTTTTTCAACTTTCGATTTTTTACTAAAGACTACATGACTTCGTATTAATAAAAATCCTGCCAGCACAGTGAGTACTAAGGGCCCGATCGGATCGGTTTTATACATGATAAAGGCCAACAGCCCACTGGCAAGCAAGGCCACGATGGCTGTAATTAACCAACCCGCAATAACATTAATAACCCCGGCAACCCTATACACAGCGCTTTCTCTTCCCCACGCCTGATCGGCAAAGGAAGAACCCATGGCTACCAGCAAGGTTACAAAGGTTGTACTGAGTGGAAGTTTCTGTGAAGTTCCGTAGGCAATCAGAATACTGGCTACTACCATGTTGATACTCGCACGGATTAAGTCGAAAGAAGCCTGTTCGGCAACTGCGCTGTCTACGGTATCTTTTTCAAATCGAATGGAAAGATTTTTGGCCCAACGTTCAGGTATTAATTTTTCAAACTGTCGTCCTACCCACATGCCACTACCCACTAAGGCTCTGGAAATGATATTGGGTTTAAATCGTTCATCGCCACCTTCATCTTGCCGACCGAGTGATACTTCGGTCTCACTAACTTTCCTGCTCTTGGAGTTTGTCCAAATAGTAGCTACCATAATGGCGCCACCGGTAAACAGAATCCACGAAGGCGTAACGAGCTTTTCATTTAAAATTTCCATCGTAAAATCAGAAGCCGGAACGCCCGATGCAATCCATGCCTGAAACGAGACTAATCCGGCTAAGGATACACCCATAAAGTTTACGAGGTCGTTTCCCGCAAAGGCCATGGCTAATGAAAATGTACCTAACAAAACAACAATTTTTAGTGGATTGATTTTTTTCCACCACATCATAATCTGAATAACGATAGACCAAAACACTACGGAGACAACCAGGATAAGCCAGGTGTTATCACTAATCACTTTGATGAGCAAGAAATAAATAATGGCGGCAATAGCAACCCCACTAAATATCGCGCCATATTTTCTTAATGTCTTCTTAAGTTTAAAGGTAAAAATGATGCGGGCAATGTGTTTGCACAATCGAGCCCACAATAAAAGAGAGAAACACCGAGAGGAAAATACCTCGATGATGGTGATGGCACTGGAATAATTTACAATCGAACTCCAGGTTTCAAACCCTCACCGCGATCAAATGAAATAAGCAGTCCGGTTATTAACGCAGCACCTAATAATTCAAATATTAAGGAAACGGTGGTTGATGTGGGTAAGCCCAGGGAGTTGAAAAATCTAGCAGGATAATATCAGTAAGCATCACCGCTAAAAACACGATGATTACTTTATCGAATGTGAAAAGGTTGGATTGAAAATTCCATTTCGCGCAATCTCCATCATGCCATTTGAAAAAAGCGAACCCGCTAAAATTCCAAGACTGGCCACAATCAGGATAACCCGAAAAGAGGCGACCTTTGATCCAATGGCAGAGTTCAGAAAGTTTACAGCATCATTGCTAACCCCCACGATAAGGTCAACAACGGCCAGAGACATAAGAATAACTACAAAAACAAGATAAAAGTCCATAAAAGGGCCAGTCGGTTCGGGTAAAGAAGACCTAAAAATAGAGAATGAAAACTAGTCTTTTAAGGAAAGAATTATCTTTATACTTTAAAAATTATAATGAAAGATTTCAAAAAATACTTTATTATCCCCGCGCCACCCGATCAGGTGCATCTCGCGCTAACTACGGAAGCAACCATTCAACTCTGGAGTGGCGATGGCTGAAATGAAGCCTGAGCCCGGAACTGAATTTTCCTTATGGGATGGAAGCATTTTAGGCAAAAATTCGAGTTCGAAAAAGGATAAAAAGTTGTGCAACAATGGTTTTTGGGGAGCAGGAAGCGGACTCCATTGTAACCATAAAACTACATCCGCATGATGTTGGAACTTCTGTAGAACTTAGGCACACCAATATTCCCGATGAGGATTTTGACGATATTGTGGAAGGCTGGACGGAAGCCTACTGGTTCGCTTCAGGATTTTTATGAAGGTGAGCCCGGTGCGTGAAAGTGATATAAAAAAACAAGCAAGCCATTGAATGCCGGCTTGGGATTATCTTTTATTTCTAAGGAAACATCTACTTCAAACTTAGTAATGCCACGCAGGTTGGCGATGGAATGAAGTTTTGCGCGCAAGCGTACTTCACTATTAACAAGCACGGGTTGATTGAATTTAAATTTTTCAATGCCGTAGTTGATCATCATTTTAATGTTCCTGAATTCGGCAATCTGATCCCATAAATGGGGCACCAGCGATAGCGTAAGATAGCCGTGGGCAATCGTGCTTTTAAATTGTGTTTCGGCAGCGGCCCGCTTAGGATCGGTATGAATCCATTGATGATCCAGTGTGGCATCGGCAAATAAATTAATCTGATCCTGGGTGATGGTCAGGTACTCGGAAACCCCAAGTTCCTTCCCTCTATAGGTCTCGAATTCTTCAAAACTACTGATGAGTAAAGCAGGCATGTGTACGTATTTTTTTCTTAGCGATGCCGAATATAGTAAAATTCAGTTATCATCAATAGTTTGATTTTTTGATGTGCCAATAAAGTGATGATCGGAGCAAATACATTCTTAAATTTGAGGGTTAATGCCGCCACAGTAGAGTAGGAAGCGAGTATGCATTCGATTAAACTTCATTCAACCACAAAGGAACCGGTGCCGTTGGTAAAACCCGCGGTTGAACCGGATGTGCTGCTGTCAATCGATCCTAAGGTGCTGGAAGATGCGCACGTATATGTGCATTGTTATTTTAAAAACGAAATCAATGAAATGCTTATTCGGGTGTGGCGCACAACCTATCTGATCGATAGCGCTTCGGGGTGCGGAGTGAACTTATTCACGCAGAAAATATTTCGTATGCTCCGCAGTGGACGATTATTCCCGCAAGAAAACGCATTCCTTTTACTGATCTTTACGGCTTTGCCAAAAAGATTGTACCGTGTTTGATCTTCACGAGGATATTCCCCAAGCCGGAGGGTTTTTTATTTCGGCTATTAAGCGCAATGCCTTGGATGTTTATCATGTCGATATTTTATAATTATCTTAAACGTATGTCAGCCTGAGCTTGTCGAAGGCCCAATACGGTTTCGATAAACCCGATAGCTATCGGGTCAACCTGGCAGAGACTATATTTTTAAGACAGCCATTCTTCAAATTCAACACTATCTTGCGCCAATGTCGTACCCGGTTCTTGAAATTGTTAAGGAGTTAAAGCAGCAATTAGTCAGTAGAAAAACGGTGATCCTGCAAGCTCCACCCGGGGCTGGTAAAAGCACCATTTTACCGTTGGAGCTACTTCACGAACCCTGGCTTCAGAATAAGAAAATAATTATGCTCGAGCCGAGGCGTCTGGCAGCCCGCTCGGTGGCGATGCCGCGCATGGCCGATCTTTGGAGTGAAGAGGTTGGACAAACGGTAGGCTATAGAGTGCGCTTTCTGAAAATAAGGTGAGTGCAAACACACGTATAGAAGTGGTAACCGAAGGGATTCTCACACGCATGATTCAATCGGATAATGCATTAGAACAAGTAGGCCTACTCATCTTTGACGAATTTCATGAACGCAGTCTGCAAGCTGACCTGCGCTTGCGCGTGCACGCAGATACAAAGTGTGTTGCGCGAGGATTTGCGTATGCTCATCATGTCGGCCACGTTGGATGGAGAAAAAATTTCAGAGATACTAAATAAAGCGCCCATCATAACCAGTGTGGGGCGACAATTTCCTAACACGTTCATCTACATTTCACCGGAAGCAAATTCTTATTTAGCCGTAGCTACAGCGCGTGTAATTAAACGGGCACTCAGAGAACAGGTGGGGGATATGCTTGTGTTTTTACCGGGAGCCGGTGAAATACAAGTAGCCACCTTGTTGGAGTCGGAAAAATCTCGGCAACCCCGTTCCTTTGTATGGCGATCTGCCTTCAAAAACAACAAGAAGCTATTTTGCCTAATCCGCAAGGGCTAAGAAAAATTGTATTGGCCACTTCGATAGCGGAGACTTCATTAACGATTGAAGGAATTACCACGGTGGTTGATTCCGGGTATGCGCGTGTGCCTCGGTTTGATCCACGCAGTGGACTTACCCGATTGGAAACCGTTCGCGTTACCAAAGATGCAGCCGATCAGCGCGCGGGTCGTGCGGCTCGTTTGGGTCCGGGTTTTACGTATCGCATGTGGGCGGAGTCGCAACAACATACACTTCCCTCTAATCGCCAACCCGAAATTATGGAAGCAGATCTGACTTCCTTGGTTTTGGAACTATCGAATTGGGGCATTCAAAACATCAATGAACTTACGTGGATCAATACGCCACCCGAGGGTGCAATAAAACAAGCACGCGAACTGTTGCACACCCTCGAGGCATTGGATGAAAATAAAATTACCGCGCGGCAAAGAGATGCTACAGTTGCCAACCCATCCGCGCATTGCACATATGCTTTATCCCCTCTCTCCCCGGGAGAGGGGCCTGCCTGCCCGCCGGACAGGCAGGGCGTGAGGACTCGTCACCGACATCGCTGCTATACCCGAAGAACGAGACCCTTACCCAAAGAATCGGGTGCCGATTTATCCTTACGGATTGAAGCTCTACGAAAGTGGCGCAAGGGCGAACGCGTTTCCGCGGATAGAAATATTTTGGAACGAATTGAACGTCTCGCTTCCTCGTGGCGCAGAATTTTTAAGTTGCCTGTTGATAATACTATTCCGATTGACACCGAGATAGGTAAGTTGGTAAGTGAAGCCTATCCCGAACGGATTGCTCAGCAGCAGGATAAGCAAAGCATCCGCTATAAGTTGGCGAATGGGCGCGTAGTGCGTTTGCCGGATCACGATCCGCTTATGCGTGAACCCTGGTTATCGGTGGCGCACCTGGATGCAGGTGGTGGCGAGGGAAAAATTTTTCTGGCAGCTCCATTAAAGGAAGCAGACCTGCTGCACCGGGTAAAAGAAGTGGAAGTAGTTGCGTGGGACCTGGATAGAGGAATGATTACCGCATTGCTGCAAAAGAGAATTGGCAACACGATACTTTCTTCAAAGGCCATTGCAGAAATAAAAATGAAACCAGAATAAAAATTTTATGTGAAGTTGTTCGTGAAGAGGATTGAAAATTTTGAATTGGAGCGAAGCCGAGTACGAATGGCAGGCTCGTGTACTCAATGCAAAATGTGGCGACCCGATGAAGGCTGGCCGGATGTTAGCGATCAACAATTACTGGTATCAACGGAAACATGGTTAGCGCCTTATCTTGAAAAAGTTTCGAAGCGAATTGACTTTCAGCGGTTAGATTTAAAAATATGCTGGCGGGTTTATTACCCTGGAATCTGACCAACCGGTTAGATCAACTGGCACCGTCCCGGCAGGTGCCCAGTGGTTCTTTTATCAAATTAAAATATTTTCACGATGGTCAACTGCCTGTTATGGAAGTACGCCTGCAGGAAATGTTTGGGTTGCTCGAAACACCAAACCATAAATGAAGGGCGAACTAAAATTCTTTGCATTTGCTTTCTCCCGGTTATAAACCTGTACAAGTAACGCAAGACTTAAAAAGTTTTTGGAAAACCACCTATCACGAAGTGCGTAAAGAATTGCGAATGCGGTATCCGCGCCATCATTGGCCCGAAGACCCGTGGACAGCCGAGGCGGTGCGGGGAGCAAAGAGGCGATAAATTTTAAACTATTAATAGCATTATGAAATGAAGATTAATCTCTTCATGATCTTAATTTCTTAACTAAATGGTTTAATTTTTTGAATTATCTCCTTTCTTAACACTATAACGCTACTGGAAAATTTTGACTTTATTTTAAGGCTGGAATTACTTACCTTCCTCTCGAATTTTAAACCTCAATTGATCAACATCTAACTTCAATAATTATGGCTGCCTATTCAATCAATATAAATGGTAAAACTCATCAGGTTGATGTATTACCCGATACGCCCTTGTTATGGGTATTGCGAGATAGTTTGGGGTTGGTAGGCACCAAGTACGGTTGTGGCATTGGGCAATGTGGTGCGTGCACGGTGCACATTAATGGTACTGCTGCCCGATCCTGTTCGTTGCCGGTTTCCGCGGTAGGCAAAAATTCTATTACTACCATAGAAGGGCTTTCAGAAAAAGGAGATCATCCTGTGCAACAAGCCTGGATGGAAGTGGATGTGCCCCAGTGTGGGTATTGCCAGGCAGGCCAGATTATGAATGCCGCTGCGTTGCTTGCAAAAACGCCTTCGCCCACAGAAGATCAGATTGCCACCGCCATGAATGGAAACATTTGCCGGTGCGGAACTTACCATCGTATTAAAGATGCTATTGTATTGGCCTCATCAAAAATGAAGTAACATGACCACACAAACGAAAACAAGCAGACGGGATTTTATAAAGTTAGGGATGGCTGCTGGTGGTGGCCTGGTGTTAGGGTTTAGCTGGCGCGAGGGAGCCGCTACCGGGATGGAAGTTTTTAACGAATCGGCTTTGCCTGCGGGTCTTGTTGATTTCAATAGTTATCTCTCGATCTCATCAGATAATGTAATTACAATTTTTCACCCAATCCGGAACTTGGTCAAAATATAAAAAACTTCGTTTCCGATGATTGTGGCTGAAGAGTTGGATGCCGATTGGAAAAAAGTAAAAGTTGTTCAGGCCGTTTTGGATATAAAAATATGAGCGCCAGCTTACGGGTGGCAGTGGCGCGATTCCGCATAGCTGGGAACGTTTAAGAAAAGCAGGCGCTACAGCCCGACACATGTTGGTAGAAGCGGCTGCTAAGCGATGGGATGTTTCGGCCGATAAGCTCACCACTGATACCGGATATGTAATTCATCCGGATGGGAAGAAGTTAACGTATGGTGAACTTGCTACGGAGGCAGCTTCGGTTCCGGTTCCCACGGAAGTGAAATTAAAAGACAGAAAGGATTTCAAAATCATTGGCCAACCGATACATAATGTAGACAACCAGCAAATAGTTACGGGCAAGCCATTATTCGGATTGGATTTTTATCGGGAAGGAATGTTGTTCGCTATGATTCAACGGCCCGCATCCTTTGGAATGAAAATTAAATCGGTTGATTCCACAGCGGCCAAAGCCATGCAAGGCATTGTGGATGTAGTAACGTTTAAAAATAACGTGGCTGTAGTGGGCAAGTCTACCTGGGAAGTAAACAAGGCGCGCAAGACATTAAAGATAGAGTACGAGAAGGAGGGCAACATTGAAAGTACTACTGATCATGATCGTATCTTCAAAGAATTACTAAATAGTAAAGAAGCAACGGTAAGAAGAAAAGATGGCGATGTCGATAAAGCATTCAAAGCAGCGGCCACGGTAATCTCACGCGAGTATCAATGTCCGTTCTTATCGCATACGCCCATGGAGCCGATGAACTTCTTTGCACATGTACGACCCGATGGTGTGGAGCTGGTGGGCCCAACGCAAACACCCGACATGGCGCGCAATGCAACGGCTACACTGTTAGGCATTGCCCCCGAAAAAATTACGCTTGAACTTACCCACTTGGGTGGCGGATTCGGTCGCAGGCTTAAAGCCGACTATGTGTTAGAAGCTGCGGAACTTTCCAGTATTATCAAAGCACCCGTTAAAGTAATATGGACCCGCGAAGATGACATGATGGGCGGAAGCTATCGCCCTGCCGTTCGCTATAAGTTTGAAGCCGCCTTGGATGCAAAAGGAAATCTTACTGGCTATAAATTACGGGGCGTAGGTATTAATGCCGGCAATCCAACACGAGAAGATAATTCAGTGGCGCTGTTGAAAATTTATTGATTGATTCGATCGAACATCAATCGCCTATTACTACGGGTGCGTGGCGTGCGCCCATTACAAACTTTCTCGCTTTCGCGGAACAGGCTTTTTTAGATGAAGTAGCGCTGGCTGCAAAGAAAGATCCAATTCAATTTAGACTGGCGTTGCTGGATAAAGCAAAAGCATCACCTACTGGTGCCATTAAGTACGACATCGACCGGATGAAAGGCGTGATTAATCTGTCCGCAGAAAAATCAGGATGGGGTACAAAGAAAATTTAGCGCAGGGCTTTAGTGTTTATTTCTCACACCGCAGTTATGTAGCGCAAGTGGCCGAAGTAGAAATGAAACAGGGAACCCCTGTATTGAAAAAGATCTTCGCAGCCACCGATTGTGGTATTGTTGTAAACAGCAGTGGTGCGCGGCAACAAGTAATGGGTGGTATTGTGGATGGCTTCGGCCATGCGTTATATGGCCAGCTTACTTTTAAGAATGGTGCAGCCGAACAAAGTAACTTTAATAACTACCGGCTCATCCGCTACCGCGAAGTACCCGAAGTGGAGGTTCACTTTGTTGACAACGGCATTGACCCCACCGGCTTAGGCGAACCTGCTTTGCCCCCTACAGGTGGGGCAGTAGCCAACGCTATTTTTAAAGCCACCGGCAAGCGGGTGTACAACCAACCGTTTACACTACAAGAGGAAATGAAAGGCGTGAAGTTGGGTGAGAAATTGTAGCCGTTGACACACAAAAATATCTGCAATTTTGTAAAAATTGATTTGCACGATGAGTTTTTGCTACTTCATGATATATAGAGAATATCAACAATTGCAGATATTCGATGCTTGAAAATGCTACGCGTGGCAAAAATATTCCAACATTAAAATTTAAGAAATGACTCCAGAGGCATGGACACACTTATATTTACTGCGCGGTTTCAATATCGACTGTAGTTTATGCAATACTTACTTGGACATTAGTGAGGGAAACAAGTAAGATGAGAAAGAATCAAGTTGAACCATACATTGTTGCTTACCTTGACATCACCGAGACAAACGCAAAAATTGCATACTTAAAAACTAAAAACATTGGTCAAGGAGTTGCATTAAATGTAAAGTTTAAGATAATTAAGGAGTTGAATAACCATGGAGGTAGAAAACTGGCAGACTATCCATATTTTAGAGAGGGTGTAAAATATTTCCCGCCTGCCACCTCGACAAGCATTTATTAGTTTCATTCGAGACGACAGACGAAGAATCAGCAAATGATTCAGTGATTTTTGAAGTTGAGTATCATACAGTATTGAATGAGAAAAGGAAAAATAAGTACGATCTGAATCTATTAGAATTAGTTGGAAAGGGAAATTTACGACCGCCCGACACGCATATAGGGAATATTAGTTATCGACTTGAGAAAATTGAGAAATTAATTGATAAGTACATAATACAAAACAAACAAAAGATGGATAAGTAGCACTGCGCCCAAAAAAATGTATAATCCAGTGCGTGCTCAGTTAAGAGTATTATTAACTTAAAATATTTATTATGTGGATAATTCCTAATCTTAAATCCGAAAAAAATCATACATAAACGATGTAGTAATGTACCATAAAACAATTTATTTCGGATAGATTATTTGAACAAGATTATAACAAAGTGTAATTTCAATGCTATGAGAATAATGAAAATAGTATCAGGATTATTAATCCTAATGACTATCAATCTATCAGCACAAGATGCAGTCTCTTTTGAAAAGGTGATAAAAGTTGATAGCGTGGATAAAGCAAGGCTTTTTTCGACTATTAATGATTGGTTTGCAACAACTTATAATTCTGCACAAGATGTAATTCAAATGGTTGATAAAGATGCTGGAATTATCATAGGAAAGGGTTCAATGAAATACTTTTCGGTAATAATTCTTCGTATAACGGAAACATAAATTATACAGTTAAGGTTTATGTTAAAGACAATAGATATAAAGTTATCTTATCGGATTTTAATCACACAGCCCCTTCCTTCAGTTTAGGATTAATAACATCTGCTGACATTTATGCAACACATGGGATGTATAAAAATTTTCATAACAAAGCTTGGAATGATATAAAACCGAAAATTGAACGATACTCACATGACGTTTTTAATTCTCTTGAGATTAAAACAAAAAATCTTAGTAATAAAAATAAAGGAGATGAGTGGTAAAACTCACACAACCTTTTGTTATTGTTGGTCGCTGACCAACAATCTCTAATTTCAATTTTCAGCAAGTCTTCGCATCCCCAGATTAGAAGTAAAATTCTTTTACATTTATGTTTAGTTTAAAGCATGGAGTTCGAAGTGAGACTCTGCGAGGAGAGAAATATGGACTATGAATTCTATCTGAAAAAAATTTAAGGGGGCTGTAGAGCAGCTTGATAAAAAAATTATTGAAAGTAAGAAACTTGGAAGTAAGTGTAGGAATCATTTTAGATTCTGTTTATTTGAAGATATATAAAAAAGAATGGACAAGTGATTTCAGTAATCCGTTAAATGCAGAGGCAAGAATATTTTTTTCAATTTGGCTTAATGATAAGAAAATTCAGGACAATAAAATATTTTATAATATCCATGCTTTAAAGCTCAGAAAACTGAAGGGCTATTTAATTTTAAGCAAGGAATTCGGCGAACAGTTTCAGAAAGAAATTTAAAGAACACCAATACAATTGGGAAAACGTAAGTATAAATTTTGGACCGTTAACGTTAATGGAAGGCTACGCAGAATTGGACGAGAAGAATTTTGAAAATAAAGTCTTGGAATTAGTGAGAAAGTTTTTAGAAATAGATGATTTGATTGATGATTCGCTTAGCTATTTTGAACATAGTAAATCAAGAGGATGAAGGTGAAAATAGGCTATAAATTTTTAATTTCGCTCTTACGTTTGGGCACGTGAGTCATTACTTTCTTTAAATCCCACCAGAAACACAAACGCTTTACCTACAATACATGAAAAACCGAGAGCAATGAAAAAATTTGGAATAGTAACACTGATTTTCGTAACGAGTATGATTAGTTGTAATTCGGACAGATCAAACACCCAAGCCGAAAATCAAGAAGGCAATAACACCGAACTGAAAACGGATACGCTGACAAAACACCCAAAACCCTTTAAAGCGGAATTGCCAACCATTGGGCTTTTAATGTATAACGGAGTGCTGCAAAGCGAGGTAATTGCCACATCAGACCGTTTTCTCGAAACCCGATGGTCCGGAAGGGAAGCAACTTTTTAACGTTATCACTATTGCTGAAACTGAAAATACAATTACCACAGAAGAAGGAATGAAATTCGTTCCAGATTATACATTTGAGAATTGTCCAAAATTAGAGGCTCTTTTTGTTCCCAGTGCCTACGATATGTACGCGCAAGTGCATAACGATAAAATTGTGAACTTCATTAGAGAGAAAAATAAGGAAACAAAATATACGGTGAGCAATTGCGCAGGGGCACAATTGATTGGAGCATCCGGAATTGCAGACGGCCATAAAATTGTTACGTGGATTGGTGGTGGAGAACAACTACAAAAGGATTATCCGAACTTAAAAGTGCAAGATGATAGTTTAGTATCGTATGTTAGAGATGGCAAATTTCTGTCTTCAAACGGTAACTTAACAAGCTACATTTCTGCGTTGAATTTAGTTGAAATAATGACCAGTACAGAACATAGAAAATTTGTAGAAAGCTATTTATATCTCGACCGGCTTCAAAATTGGAAAGAATAAATGTGGAGAGTAAAAGCCTGGATGAACTCAAAGAGATTGACTGACGATCCTATCATCTCCGAGAATTACAGAGACTCAGATCATAACATTGTGCACAATGGGTGGAACATTCTTAACAATATGAAAAAAAAGTACTAATCACGGGGGCAACAGGAAATGTAGGTATAGAAGTGGTGAAATCACTAGCCAAACTCAATCATAGTTATCAAGTTTATTTAGGGGTGAGGAATGTGCAAGAAGACAATCAAAACTGAAAGCTTTAATGCACAACTTATCCAATTTGACTTTACGAACAGCGACACCTTTCAGTCGGCACTAGTAAATATTGAGATTCTTCTTTTGCTGCGTCCACCACAAATTTCTGACGTACAAAAATATTTTAAGCCGCTTATTGATAGTGCAATTAAAAACGGGGTGAAGCATATTGTTTTTCTATCTGTTCAAGGTGTTCAAAACAGTAAAATAACACCTCATTATAAAATTGAAAAGCTACTTGTTGAAAGCGAAATTCCTTTTACTTTTTTGCGGCCCGCATATTTTATGCAAAACTTTACAACAACCTTGCTCAACGATTTGAAAACAAAAAATCGAATTTACCTGCCTGCTGGAAACGCTAAATTTACATTGATTGATGTTACGGATATTGGACAAGTTGCTGCTAAAATTCTTACAGAAACAACCCATCATAAAAATCAATGTTACGAATTGACTTGTAATGAAAAATTGACCTTTGCGGAAATGGCAGTAAAACTAAGTGAAGGCCTTGGAAAAATAATTAGATTCGAATCTCCGAACCCGGTACGTTTCTTCATCACAAAAAGGAAAGAAAAATTACCAGCCATGCTTATTCTGGTAATGATTATGCTTCATTATTTTCCCAGGTTTCAAAAAGAACCAAACACAACTGATTGTGTGGAGAAAGTCCTTAACAAGTTCCACTTGCTGGACGATTGGCAAAGAGAATAGTGGAGTAACAGAATTCTTTTACTAGATTCAGAAACTACGATGGTTATTAATTGTTATTTTTAAGTATCGTTATCACATAAACTATCAATCCAATGAAAATAATATTCCGAATTACTCTGGTCGTTTTGATTATCGTTCCATTTGAACAAACTTTATTTAGTCAGTCGTTTACTATGGATGCGGTCAAATCGTATCCTTTCCCAGCTAACCTGACCGCCTCGGCTACAGGATCGAAAATCGCCTGGACAGTTAATGAAGAAGGGAAACGAAATGTTTATGTAGCGGAAGGCCCTGACTTTGCGCCCAGAAAAATTACCAATTACAATAGTGATGATGGACAGGAGATCACTTCTTTGTCCGTGTCAGCCAATGGGCAAACCGTGGTTTATGAGCGCGGGGGTGATCATGGATCTAATTGGGATGATAATTTAAGTGTGAACCCGGCATTTAGTCCCACACCATTAAATGTTCAGATTTGGAGTGTGCCGTTTAAAGGAGGCGAACCGAAACTTTTAGGTGAAGGTCATGGACCGATCATCTCTCCTAAAAACGATGTCGTTGTTTTTGAAAAGGAAACCAATTTTGGAACGTTCCCATAGATGGTTCATCTGCGTCCAAAATATTATTTACAGCACACGGAGTAAACGGTTCCGCAGAGTTTTCGCCAGATGGATCAAAACTTGCATTTGTATCAAACAGAGGAGACCATTCATTTGTGGGCGTTTATACGAATGAGGAAACACCAATCAGTTGGATATCACCATCTTTTAATCGTGATCGTTCTCCGCGTTGGTCACCGGATGGAACTAAGCTGGCATTTGTACGAATGAATGGTGGTGGAGGAGCACCGGCCCCGTTGTTGACGAATCAACATTAGCCCTGGGCAATCTGGATTGCAGAAGCTGCTTCCGGTAATGCAAAAACGATTTGGAAAGCAGAACCTACCCTCAGAGGATCTTTTCCTACCACCGAGGGGCTTACCAATTTAAATTGGGGTGCCAGTGATCGCATCATCTTCCTTTCCAATCAGGATGGATGGCCACATTTGTATTCCATGCTTTCAACAGGTGGCACGGCAACGCTATTGACTCCTGGAAATTTTATGGCTGAGTATATCACGATGAGTCCTGATAAAAAGTGGATAATGTTTTGTGGTAACGCAGGTTCAAGTCCGTTGGACATTGATCGAAGACATGTTGTGCGGGTAGCCGTTGATAAAGCGGGCATTGAAGTGCTAACCCCGGGCGAGGGCAATGAATGGACTCCGGTAGTGACGGGCGATGGTGGTTATGTTGCCTTGATTAGTGCTACTGCAAAAGACCTCCGCTTCCCGCAGTGATGGCGTTTAACAAGGGCACACTAACGTTGTTGGGACAAAATTTAATTCCTGCGAAATTTCCTGAAAGTAAACTAGTGGTGCCGAAACAGGTGATCATCAAATCACCGGATGGATTGAACATACATTGTCAGTTGTTTGAAGGGCCAGGTACCGGTAAAAAGCCGGCTGTCATTTATGTACATGGTGGTCCGCCACGACAAATGTTGTTAGGTTGGAATTATTCCGATTATTATTCAAATGCCTATGCATCGAATCAATACTTAGCGTCCCTGGGATTTGCCGTGCTGTCTGTTAATTATCGGTTGGGTATTGGCTACGGATATGAATTTCATCAGCCAGCGAATGCAGGTACCGCGGGAGCCTCAGAATACATCGATGTGAAAGCAGCAGGCGAGTGGCTGGCGAAACAACCCAATATTGATGCAACTAAAATTGGAATTTATGGTGGATCGTATGGCGGTTTTTTAACGGCACTGGCTTTAGGTCGTGATTCAAAATTGTTTGCTGCCGGGGTTGATATTCACGGAGTACATGATCGTACAATTGATCGCACCCAGAATATCATTTCACCTGACCGATATGAAAAAGCGCCAGATGCTGAGAAAGCATTACAAGTTGCCTGGGAGTCTTCTCCGGTTTCTTCGGTTTCAACGTGGACTTCACCCGTGCTGATGATTCATGGCGATGATGATAGAAATGTTCGGTTTAGTCAGACTACGGATTTGGTTGCGCGATTGCGAGAAAAAGGAGTATCTATAGAAACACTGGTAATAGTTGATGATACGCACCATTGGATGAAGCATAGTAATGCCATAAAAATTAATCAGGCCACTGCAGATTATTTCAAGAAGAAATTGTCGAAATGATTTCTCTTGAATTAAGATTGCACGCGTTACAAACGCGCGCCAGTAGTCTATCCGTAAACCAAACAAGCAATCATCTTAACTGATTTCGAATTCTAAGATATAAGTATGAGCAAGAGTACCAAAAAAGAGTTAGCACCAAAGCAAAGTGCAGACCTACTCAAAATATTGGAAATACGTTTTGAGAAAAACAGAACGCGTCACAAAGGCGTGGAGTGGGCTACCGTACAATCTAAGCTGGAGAGTAACGCTGACAAGCTGTGGTCATTGAGCGTAATGGAAGAAACGGGCGGTGAACCGGATGTTGTTGATTTTGGTGGAAAGAAAGGAGAATTAATTTTTTGTGATTGTTCGACAGAAAGTCCTGCAGGGCGTAGAAGTATTTGTTATGATGGCGAAGCACTCGAATCCCGTAAGGAGCATAAACCAAAAGATAGCGCTGTGGAAATGGCAGCAGCCATGGGTATTGAACTTTTAAGCGAAGAACAATATCGCGGCTTGCAATTTTGCCAAAAAGTGGGAGAAAAATTCGATACGAAAACATCAAGCTGGGTGAAAACACCTGCAGAGATTCGAAGACTCGGGGGTGCCATCTTTTGTGATTTCCGCTATGGCCAGGTCTTTACGTATCACAATGGAGCAGAGTCGTACTATGCCGCCCGGGGTTTCCGCGGTTTATTAAAGATATAGGTATAAGTCAGGTTGAACTATGGAAAAGCATAGAGTCTATAAAATGTCATTCGCCAGTGTGTATCCGAATTACGTTCAAAAAGCTGAGAAAAAAGGCCGAACAAAAGCCGAGGTAGATACTATTATTTGTTGGCTAACCGGGTACAAACAAACGGAATTACAGCAACAAATCGACAACAGAACTGACTTTGAAAATTTCTTCTCGCAAGCCACAAAAATAAATGAAAACGCGTCAAAGATTACCGGAGTAATTTGTGGTTATCGGGTGGAGGAAATTGAAGATAAGCTCATGCAAAAGATTCGGTATTTAGATAAGCTGATTGATGAATTGGCAAAGGGAAAAACCATGGAGAAGATTTTAAGGAAGTAGGCGAGAACTGTTTTCACTGAAATTCAATTTGTCGCAATGCACCCGCTTATTGTCGTTTTTGTACATCGTAACATTCTGCGCGATCATGTACTTTTACAATCAGAAGCAGATTTATATTTTTAAAAACAACTATGGAAGAGAAAACTAAAACGGCCATTACAATAGAAGCAACGATTTTGGCGCCTGTAGAAAAAGTCTGGGAACTTTGGACAACCCCAAGCACATCATGAAGTGGAATAATGCTTCACCAGATTGGCATACACCTCATGCGGAAAATGATCTCCGGGTAGGTGGCCGGTTTGTGTCGCACATGGCCGCTAAAGACGGAAGCATGAGTTTTGATTTTGGTGGTGAATACGATGAGGTGAAAATGAACGAGCAGATCAGTTATACTATGGATGATGGTCGTAAAAATATAATCACCTTTATAGGTAGTGGTAGCCAAACAAAAGTGAGTGAAACTTTTGAAGCCGAAAGCGAAAATTCAGTAGAACGGCAACGTACGGGCTGGCAAGCAATCTTGAACAATTTTAAAAAATACGCTGAACAATAAGTATATGGAGAAGCTACATTTCGAAATCGTAATCCAGGCCACTGCCAAAAAAGTTTATGATACCATGATTGGTGAAAAAACGTATCAGGCGTGGACGACTGTATTCAACGCTTCGTCTCACGTTAAAGGTTCGTGGACCAAAGGTTCTAAAATTCTTTTTATTGGTGCCGATGAACAGGGGAAGCAAGGCGGTATGGTAAGCCGCATTCTGGAAAACATTCCTAATCAATTTATATCCATTGAACATTATGGAATGATTAAAGACGGACAGGAGATTGTAAGCGGACCTGAAGTAGAGCGTTGGGCTGGTTCTCATGAGAATTATACTTTCAAAGAGAAGGGTAGCGAAACAACGTTGTCGGTAGCGCTGGATTCTGATGAAGAATACAAATCGTATTTTGAAGGAATGTGGCCAAAAGCGTTGGCAACGTTGAAAAGTATTTGCGAGTAAACGTTAACTCAAAATTTAAAATGAAAAATCCAATTTATCCCTGTCTCTGGTTTGATGGCAAAGCCGCAGAAGCCGCAACTTTTTACTGTTCTGTATTTGCGGATAGCCACATCACCAGCAATATGCCTATGGTTGTGCTGTTTGAGTTGGCCGGAAAAAAGTTTGATGGGATTAAATGGCGGACCTCAATTTAAGTTTACTCAATCTGTTTCCATGTTTGTTTTTTGCGAGACAGAACAAGAAATGGATACGCTATGGGCTAAACTTACAGCGAATGGAACAGTGATGATGCCGTTAGAAAAATATCCCTTTGCGGAAAAATTTGGTTGGACTACCGATCGGTTTGGATTGTCGTGGCAGTTGTTTCTTTCAGGAACAAAACAAGAGATAAAGCCTTGCTTGTTATTTGTGGGCGATCAGTTTGGTCGTGCAGAAGAAGCAATGAATTTTTATACGTCTGTGTTTAAAGGACTCACAGATTACCGATATCAATCGGTATGAAAAGGGACAGCCGGCCGAAGGAAAAGTATCGCATGCACGTTTTAATCTTGGTGAAACCGGTTTCGTGACAACAGAAAGTGATTACGCACACAACTTTTCTTTTAACGAATCGATTTCGTTTGTGATTGATTGCGAAACGCAGGACGAAATTGACTACTACTGGAACAAGCTTACCGAGGGGGGTAGTGAAAGTATGTGCGGTTGGTTAAAAGACAAATTTGGAATTTCGTGGCAGGTGGTGCCTACGGTGTTGGGTAAATTGATGAGCGACCCTCTAAGGTCGCAGCGGGTTGTGCAGGCATTTCTAAAAATGAAAAAATTTGATATTGAAAAGTTACTCCAGGCGTAATGAGTACTTGTTCAAGTAATAATAATCATTGTTTCGAGTATCGTCTCCGGAGGGACGATAGGGAATTTAGAATGATTTTGTAAAAGCATCGCCTTGCACTGGATGCTGAGTGGAAAGTTGAACTTAGACATTAATCCCTCATCACCAGATGCTTGATAAAGAACTCCATCATGCGCTCGCGGTTTAGAGCCGTGTGCCCCCCATCGGGGGCCAGTTGCACCTCAATACTCTTCCCCGCCTTTTGTAGCGCATCAATCAATTGCAGCGAGTTGGCAGGGTGTACGTTGTTATCGGCCGTGCCAAAGAAAATAAGCAGTTCGCCTTGTAGATTTTTTGCCATCGGCATCAGGCTCGAGGCTTCATACCCCTTAAGGTTGTTCTCCAATAAATTCATGAATCGTTCTGTGTAGACGTTATCGTAGTTTCTCCAATCGGTAACAGCCGAGTTGGCTACAGCCACCTGAAACACATCCGGGTAGCGAAGGAGTAGGGTAGCAGCAGTTGTGCCACCGTACGATGTTCCATAAACGCCCACCCGGGTTTTATCAATGTACGCGCGATTGTAAAGTGACTTTACACCCGCAGCAAAATCGTCCATCTCAACCTTACCCAGGTTACCATACAGTTGATCCAATAATCTTTTTCCACGACCACCCACATTGCGACCATCAATATTCAAAACAATAAATCCGTATTCCGTAATCGCATCGGGTAACGTAAACGTTTCTCTGAAGGCATTGGTAGCGGGGCCACCATAGTTGCTCAGGATAACCGGATAATTTTTTGAAGGATCAAAGGTGGAAGGATAATGAATCATGCCATGAAGTTGCGTAACACCATCCACCGAAGTGAAGGTAAACACTTCCACTTTTTTCAGACCCAGTTCCTCAAACTTACTCAGGTCGCTCTTTACTAATTCAGCAACTACTTTTCCTTTTGCATCAATCAGATTGGTGAAGGGAGCGGTGTCGTGTGTTTGCGCAACATCCACAAAAAATTTATTATCAGGCGAGAGCGTTACAGAATGGTCAAAGGCGGGATTCGTTAGCCGTACGTCTTTTGTTCCGTCTAATTTCACTTTGTGCAATTGCATTTTCATGTGGTTATCGCTACTGCGGGCCATGTAATACAGCATGGTTTCTTTTTCATCCACTTTTACAATGCGCGCAACTTCAAACGCGTGGTTGGTAATGGTGTTGATAAGCTTGCCACTAAAATCGTAGAGATAATAATTATTGAAGCCACTTCGCTCCGAAGCCCAGATAAAACGTTTAGCATCTTTTAATACTTGCATCTCAGGCGTGTTTTTGGTAAAGCTGGCAAGCCATTCTTCACGCACTACCGTGCGACTTTTTCCGGTTGCCGGATCGGCCGCCCGCAGTTCCATAATATCCTGTTTACGGTTCGTGCTATGGTAAAGCAATTCTTTTCCATCGGGTGTCCATGACATGCCATAGACATACGTACCCAAGGCGCCATCATCAAAAGGTTTACCCTCGCGAATCTCAAATGGAGTTACTTTTTTCGAATCTAAATCGTACACCATCAAATCTACCGGAAGGTTATCGGCACCTACTTTAGGATAGGCTTCAATTTCTATGGAGTCCAGAAGTTTTAATTGATTCAATAAGACATAATATTTTTTAACGTCCTTTTCAACAAACTTATAGAAGGCAATTTTTTACTATCGGGTGACCACCACATGGCGGTTGTTTGTCCAAGCTCTTCCCCATATACCCACGTAGCAATGCCATATTTAATTTGATTTTGTGCGTTGGCATCATTCGTAATAATTGTTTCATGGCTGCCATCCGCATTACTGAGGTACATGTTCCGATCTTTCGTATACGCCTTCCATTTTCCATCGGGTGAATTGGCAAAGTCAAACTGTCTGCCGCGTGCCGGACGATTGAAGCTTCTTGGTTCCACTTCCGGGGCAGGACCTACTTCCGTTACTTTTTTAGTCTTAACAGTGTATTTGTAGGTTTTTTTATCTTGTACGTATTCAAAGGAACTTCCGTCATCATTCCATTTTGCAGAAATACTTCCCAGTTTTACGGAGCTACGAATTTGAGGAGCTACCTTTTGATATTGGCTATAGCCAGGCATGCTTTTCAGTTTGTCCTGCGCATGAGCAATTGATACCGTGAGGGCAAGGATTAATAAAAGGCTGAATAAATTCTTCATAGGACGAAGGTTTTTTGAATCCCAATAGTAATACTTTTTACGCCAATAAAGCAGTTAGAAATAGGAAGGCGGTTAGAAACTTGTTTAAGTGAGCTATATCTAAAGTATTATATAATTCATTAACCATTAAGATAGTTGATGTATTAAGTTCATTAAGAGATTATCCTCTTCTTTTCTAAATGATCTTAATAGTAAAATTTCTTATTTCAATAAACTATATCTCAAACGCACTTCGGTAAAACTCTAACCCTTGCACATATTCCAACAACTCAACATAAAATGGATGCGAACCCAGGGTGGCGCTATCGCCAATCAGAATTAGTTTTTTTCGGGCCCGGGTCATGGCCACATTGGTTCTGCGGATGTCACCTAAAAATCCTACTTCAGCTTTTTCATTGCTACGAACAAAACTGATGGCAATCACATCGCGTTCTTGTCCTTGAAAAGCATCGACTGTGTTGATGGTAATAAATTTATGTAAGGGCTCCAACAAATGTGAAGCCTCAGCTAGTTTATGCAAGTGATCAACCTGTGCCCGATAGGGTGTAATAATTCCCATCGAAATTTCATTCGCTATCCACTCCTCCAAGCCAATTTCTTCTACTAGTTTTTCAACCTGACGGATAAGCAGATTGGCTTCCTCTATATTAAACCGGCTTAATGTTTCAGGATCTTGTTGCTCGGAATAACCACAGCCAGCCGTATCAATAAATTCAAGGGGCGTTTGATTGGGTTGTAGCAATCCGGTTTTTACAGAGGCATGCGCAATTAATTCATCTTTGTAAAAATAGGTAGAAGAGAATTTCATAATTGCTTCATGCATGCGGTATTGGACTTGAAGCATGGTAGCCATGTCCGGATGTTTGGCAATTCCTTTTTCAAAGAGAGTAAGAGCAAGGCCACCCTTAGCTGCTTCGTTTGATTTTATGGTTGGCGGTAACTGACAATGATCACCCGCCAGAATAGCCCGTTGAGATTTTAGCATGGGAATCCAGCAAGCGGGCTCTAAGGATTGCGCAGCCTCATCAATAAATACCGTTTTAAATTTTCTTCCCCGAATTACCGGATGCGAAGAGCCTACTAGCGTACTACAGATTACATCGGCTTTTTGAAGTAGATCGGTGATGATATAAAACTCCAGCATATCAGCATCGGACTTTAGTGTACGGGCTTCTTCCTTTAATAGTCTGCGTTGCTCCTTTTCATTATAGCCAAAATTACGCTTGTATTTGGATGCCTGACTGCGTACCTGTTCCATCTTTTTACGAAGGTTTCGCAATTCAGCAAAGTTAGGGTGCGTGGCGATGCGTGCATCCAATGTTTTGCTTAGGGTTTGTTCCGTTACCCGTGCCGGATGACCAATCCTCACCACATTTAAATTTTGCTGACTTAATTTCTCAACCAATAAATCGATAGCTGCATTGCTGGGCGTGCACACTAAAACCTGACCTTCCATTTTATGGGTAAGCACAATAGCCTGAACTAAGGTTGTGGTTTTGCCGGTGCCGGGTGGGCCATGAATAAAAGCAACATCTTGGGTTTGTAAAATCTGGTCAACCGCTTTCACCTGGCTTTCATTTAAAGCTTTGATTGACTCTTGATAGTCAACGGTGTTTTCGGGTTTGAAGCCACTCGTATTATTTTTGTTTTTCACATCGCCAAGAAAAATCTCACGCAATTCAGCAACGCGATTGTCTTCCGCTTTAATCACTGACTTCACGGCATGTTCCATCTCCTTGTAAGTCATCTCATCAAACATCACGTCCAAACCCAATTGACCATCATTAATCCAATCTGGTAAGTCTTCACTATTGAGGGTAATGGTTATTGTATTTTCTTGTACATAATTTATGACAGCATTAGTATGTTCTTTCTCTGGCTTGCCCGATGCATTGCAAAACAGACTTACTAATTTGCCACTTTGGAAACTATGCGGCTGATCCAACTGATGCATCCGTTGAAGTTCCAGAATAATACGCTCCCCGGTACCTATGTAATCGCGCATAAGCCGTATGGGATACCACGTAACGCCATCTCTTACCCGGTGAGTAAGCGAGCGTTGCAATACTTTCTGCCGGTATTGTTCCAGATCAGACTGGCGCTCCAACTTTATTAGCTCCAGTGTCTTAAGAAGTTGTTCTTTTGAGGTCATCGTACGTGTGCTTAAAGATGCATGAGTAAATACTTAGATAAAAATCCATAGAACACAATATTTAATTATTTACCTTAAAGGCGTGAGTACCCTGCAAAGACTTAAGCAACTACAACTACTTCGAATTCGAAGGATTAATTTGGTGCGCATGATTAAGGATACAATCCTAATCATACTGGGTGTGGGGGCTGCTGCTTTTGGATTAAAAGGTTTTTTATTGCCCACCGTTTTTTGGACGGTGGCGTAATGGGTATCTCGCTGCTGGTAAATATTTTATCGGGCATTAATCTGTCTGTACTGGTATTCCTTATCAACCTCCCCTTTGTGGTAATTGCCTATACGCAGATTTCGAAAAAATTTGCGTTAAAAACACCTATTGCCATTAGCCTTCTGGCTGCCATGTTGGCGATAAGGGGGGGGTTGTTCGTGGCTTAGGCGGTGGATTGTTTCTGATAAAAGCGATGTGCCATGGTAAACTCGTTTTGAAGGGGGGTAAGGGATGTCCTTGCAAGGTTAAAAACCGAGATAGCCAAAATTGATGAAGAGGCTTTTGTTGTAGAGAATAGCGTGAACGATATTAAAGGCGGGATGATTAAGAAACGACCTTTTCAGGAGTGATGCAAGGCTTCAACATAGTGGTCGATATAGTGAGTCAGACTTTTTCGTTTATACTGCATAATGAAGCGCGGGTGAGCAAGGGGACTGAGCTTTTCAAAAAACCGATGTTCTGCACTTAACTTAGACAAGAACTTATAGTTCGCCCCTTCGCCAAGGCAATAGGCGGTTTTTGTATCTATTCCAAACTGTAATTGCTTAGTGATACTGAAAGGATAAATGGATTTAGTTGTTTGGTCAACTTTTTTATCATCGTAATAGTTTAGGTTCTTGCCTTCTTTTGTGAAACCCAGTGGGGATACCGAACTGATGTAGAAATTCTGATAAAATTTTAATGGGCCTCCATAGGCATTTATCATTTGGTAAATAAAATCAGCGGAAAGTTCTGCTTTTCGTGGCAAGGCATTGTTGATACCACAAATATCTTTTAGTTTAATCGGATCGGTAAAGGGTATGCCAGTTAGCCCAGCGCCTAACCGGCCGGGGTTTATACCTAAGATTATTTTTCGATTATTCGAATCAGCATAATATTGACTATAAAACTGCTTACACAATTCAAAAGCTTTACGATCGTGATAGGGATTGAGAACCTCAACGCCTGTCGGCAAGTGTGCAGAATTTTTAAAGTCTTGAAAAAAGAGAGTACCTTTTGCGAGAAGAAATTTGAATCCATTCTTAATTCTCCAGAAAGGCTTTTAATTTCCGGGACTCACCAAATAGAATTAAGGTATCTCCCGTCCGAAATTCAGTGCTAGGTACAAGAATGCCGAGCGTATGCTTTTTCATTCGGATGGTACCCAGAATGTTTTTCTCTTCAAAGTTTCGCTTAATGGAAATCAATTGAATTTCATAGTTATTTAAAAAATCAACATCTGTAACTTTAGTTCCCACCAATCGGCCCGGCACATTGACTTCTGCAATCTGATATTGATCGCACACCCGATACGAATCGATTATACCATCAAAACTTAAATGGTAAGCCATACGGTCTGCTGAATTCTGTTCGGGGTAAACAAACTCGGTTAGCCCCATAGTTTCCAGCACGGTTTTTTGTAGTGTTGAAGTCACCCTGCTGATAATCCGTTTGACACCAATTTGTTTTAGCAAGGCGGCAAGCAATATGATAGTGCCTTCATTTTCGCCAATAGCAATAATAACGGCATCAACTTCCTTTAGAGGAAGATCCTGGATGGCCTCGCGGTTGGTGGCGTCCATTGTTACGGTGTACGTGATCCGGTTTTTCAGTTTTTCGGTTCGGGCAGGGTCACTATCAATTCCAAAGACCTCATGCCCTAATTCCACCAGCTTGCTGGCTAACGAGGCTCCATAATTGCCAATTCCAAATACAATGAATTTCATATCATGATAAAGTTAATACATTATTTCTTCAACCGGATATTGATAGGGCTGATGTCGCACTTCGGTTACAAAAGCTATTAATAGCGTAAGGGCCCCCACGCGACCTATAAACATGGTAAGTATTAAAACAATTTTACTGGTGTCAGAAAGCTCGGGGGTTATGCCAAGCGTAAGACCTACGGTGGCAAAGGCTGAGAAGACCTCGAAAGCAATTTTTAAAAGACCTTTCTCTTCGTCATTCACGGCAATCATTAACACGGCCAATCCAATGACCAACAAGGAGAGCAGAATAACGGCAAACGCTTTGTTTATGGATTGCTCTCCAATTTGAGTGTGGAAAACATCTGTTTTATTCTTTCCAAAAACGATGGCGCGAAGGTTCAAAAATGCAACGGCAGCCGTGGTTGTTTTTATACCACCACCCGTGGATGATGGTGAAGCGCCAATCCACATGAGCATTAAATAGATCATAACCGTTGGTAGTGTCAGCTTTGTTAAGTCCACAGTATTAAACCCGGCTGTGCGTGGTGTTACCGAGCCAAAAAATGCCGTTACCAATTTGCCAAACAGCGTAGGATGTTCAGCCAGAGAGGCATTTTGTTCAAATAGGAGGTACGTACAGAACCCAAATACCAATAAGATAAACGTAGTAGCGAGCGCAATTTTTGAATTAACGTGAATGAGACGAGTGTAATATTCCTGCGAAGGCCTTTTAAGAAGCTTGTTAAGAATATTGGTTGCTTTGGTTCGGATATAGGAGAAGATATTGAATGTAATAGGGAATCCCATTCCGCCTAAAATAATTAAAATAGCAACAATTAAATGAATGGGATAATTGAACCGAATGATCGATTCATGAAGGCCATCCGGTAGGGTTGAAAATCCGGCATTACAAAAAGCGGAAACGGAATGAAAGATGGAAAAGAAAACATGTTGCTCCTTTTTGGGGAATAGATTTTCATCGATACTAAAGAAGATTAAAAAGGCACCGAGTGCTTCGAAGAAAAGCGTCACTAAAATGATCCGGCCTACCATGGTTATAACGTTGCTCATGCGTTTGCTGCTTACCATACTTGTTAAAGCCATTTGATTATGAAACGAAACTGAGCCGGCTGCCAGGTAGGCAAACAAACCAGTAAACGTCATAATCCCCAGTCCACCTATTTGTATCAGAAAAAGGATAATCACTTTTCCTACACTGGTGAAGTGGGTAGATGTATTGACTACCGTGAGCCCGGTAACACACACTGCACTGGCGGAAGTAAAAAAGGCATCAATCGCGCTGATGCCTTTAAATGTTGCCTTAGGCAACATAAGAAGAAGCGCACCAACTATTATTATAACCACAAAACTTACAATAAAGATAAAAGCCGTGTTTTGTCTTCTGCGATAAAGATATTTCAGCAACCCGCTTGCTTCGGTGAGAAGCAGAAATAGAATACCGGAATAGAAAATTAGTTTTCGCACCAATAGGTCGGTGGTGGCACTTGTATTAGTGTCAATTATTTTTTGTGCCTCGTGGTGTAGATAATAAACCAGAACGACCAGCGAAAGGTTGTAGAGATGGGCTTTTATTTTTTTTACTTCAACCCACTCCGAGATGAAACGGATGACAAACAGAATCTTAAAACTGAACAACACCAATAAAAGAACACTGTACAATCTCGCATCATGGCTAAAAAATGGATTGAATCCGAAATCATAAATCACCAAACCCACAGCAGCCAGCGTGGCAAACGGTATGAGCGCATTACTAACCCGATAGGTAATTCGTAACACATGGACCAAGGTAAACTTACTTTGGCTTATTATCCGATCGGTGAGCCCACGTCTCAGCAACCGGTAGAATAGAATGATTTTTTGTTTCGCCTTTTTTAGCATTTTTCGCTAAGGAGTTTTTGCCTGATTGCAATCAAGACAAACTTGTGGGCGGTTATTTTTATTCACCGACACAAAGTAAAGCAACCATATTTTCCTATCTGGATCAAATTAACAGTACAATTTCGGTTATATAAAATAACTTTTGGTTGTAATCAGGTTTGTTTATCTTCCAAAGAAAAACCCATGCGCACATTTTTGTTATTCTTCGGTTTGCTGGTCAGCCAGATAGTCTTTTCCCAGTCCTATGACATTCTCATCAAGAATGGAAAAATCATCGATGGTACCGGAAACTCATGGTATTACGGAGACGTAGGTATTAAAGCGGGAAAGATAGTTTGGATCGGAAAGTCGGCCGCTACGGCTAAACGGGTGATCGATGCGCAGGGCTTGATTGTAGCCCCAGGCTTTATTGATGTACATACGCATATTGAAGGGGGAGAATTAACCACACCTACAGCCGATAATTTTATTTATGATGGCGTAACTTCGGTGGTTACCGGCAATTGTGGCGGGTCTAATGCGGACATCGCCCAATACTTTTTAAGACTTGATTCTATAAAAACCTCTATCAATGTGGCCACGTTGATAGGGCACAATACCGTGCGCAGAGCGGTGATGGGTGATTTGCAGCGCGACCCAACGGCCGAGGAACAGGAGAAAATGCAGCGATTGATTGAAAAGGCCATGCAGGATGGAGCAGTGGGTATGTCAACAGGCTTAATTTACGTTCCGGGCACCTATTCCCAAACACCAGAAGTAGTTGGTTTGGCAAAAGTTGCTGCCCAGTATCACGGTGTTTATGCTTCGCACATTCGCGATGAGGGCGATCACGTTACCGATGCTATTAATGAAGCAATTAACATTGGTCGTGAAGCAAAAATTCCGGTGGAGATTTCTCATTTTAAGGTAACATATAAACCAAACTGGGGCCGCTCGGTGGAAACGATTGGCTTGATTGAAAAAGCGCGGGCTGAAGGATTGGACGTTACCATAGATCAATATCCATACGTAGCCAGTAGTACTACCTTAGATACTACGATGCCAACCTGGGTATTTGCCGGTGGTCGCGACTCGATGAAAATGCGAATTGACGATCCGGCCATGCGTCTGAAAATAAAAAAGGAAATGGTGGCGAATCTGAAATCTAAAAAACTGAAGAACTATAGTTATGCACAGGTAGCGCGTTATCCCCTCGACACGACCTACAACGGAAAGAATATTTCTGAAATCAATAAATTAAAAGGTCAAAAAGCAGGCCCGATGGATGAAGCGGAAACAATACTCGATATGGTAGGTTCCACGAATCGCACACAAATGGTTTACTTTAGTATGGATGAAGGTGACCTGATGCGCATCTTACAATACCCATTTAATATGATTGCCTCCGATGCGGGTATAGTAAAGTACGGTGCGGGTGTGCCACATCCCCGAGCGTATGGAACCAATGCCCGGGTTTTGGGTAGGTATGTACATGAATTGAAAACAATTCGATTAGAGGAAGCCATCCGCAAAATGACCTCGTTACCTGCCCAAAAATTTAACTTGCGCGATCGGGGTTTGATTCGCGAAGGAATGGCTGCCGACCTTGTCGTTTTTGATGAAAAACATGTGGGTGATGCGGCTACGTATCCGAAACCGCATGCCTATTCCAATGGATTCTCTTACGTGCTAGTCAATGGAGAAGTGGTGATCGATCAGGGCAAACACACCGGAGTACGAAGCGGACAGGTGCTGCGAAGACAATAGATTATTTCAACAACTTAACTAGTTTTTGAAGTTCTTCCGTATTGCGTTGCGAGTTAATGCTACTGCTAACAGCATATTTTTCACGCGTGGTAAGCCGCCAACTCAAAGATGCCCGGGCACTGTTTTGCCGGATGCTGTCCATCTTTTGAAGCAACGGCAAATAATTATCAGATTGATATTGCAAGTCAATGCGATCAATAGGTACATGAAGCCATGCGTGTGCCTGCCCGACTAGCAAATCGCTGGTAATGTCTTGAAAGTTTTCAAAATTATTGTAAACACTGCTGATGGGTTGAGTCACATCGTCAATAATAGTTTGGCCTTTATTGGCCGAGATAACTCCTAACTTGGGTGAATCGCGAATGGAGATAAAAATTACTCCCGAAGTATTTTCCGAAACCCATTCGTTAAAGGCATAAAGAAATCGCACGGCATCCGATATTCCGAAATTATCTGAGATGCCCGCATCCATAATTTCTATAGGTGGCAAAGTAGGCAGCGTGGTATTAGGGGTGATATACGGAAAGGTCGCACTCATTCTTAAGGCTGAGAGAAACCGTAGATTCTTAGAATCCTGTTCTTTAAAAAATCGTTGAAAGTCGATGCCACTTACTTTAATCTGATTATAATCCTTGAGATTCAACAGCTCACGATTCATAAAAGAAACTGGCCGCGAGGCGATATATACTTTACGACCATCATTAACAACGGTTGGGGTAAGTATCACCATGGGTACAATTCCCTGATTCTCCACTTCGGCATAGGCCTGAATGGGTTTGTCCATTAATCCTTCCGTGATTCGATTCAGTTGCGCTTCAAAAGTATAAGCACGATCGCGTTCGTAGGCTTTTCGGGCATATTCAAACTTGGTAAAACCGATAAATAAATCATTGGCCAGCAGACTAAAGATGAGTGGGTTTAAATTATCACTCGAAATTTTGTGACGATAAGAGAGCGCATCGGGTTTAATAGACTCACCCAGTTTTTCGCGAAGTTTTAATTCCCGATAATAACTGGCCCCAATCAATCCCCCCGAGGCTCCGGTAATTAATACACTATTTTCCATCAATTTACCATGGGTAAGACTGTCGGCAGTTTGTAAGGCAGTAAGCGTCCATAGCGAGGCGCGTTTGCCACCACCACTGACACAAAGAAAAATCATTTTAGGTTTTACGGTGGGATCGAACTTACTTTTCCAATTGTTTAGCTGAACTAAAACTTCTTGCCGATCCGTTTCCATCGCACTGCTGTCCAATTGTTCTTGCAAGGATGCGATCGAATACTCGGCAGGATGAACCCCATAATCCATCCCAAAGGCTTCGTATTTTTTTGAGAAGAAATCTTCCCCTTGTAAATGGTTAATAAAAAGAAAAATGATTAGCCCGGCTGTGGCCGACCAGCCACCAAACCAATACGAAAATGCCCCGGAGATCATAACAAAAATAGTTAGAAAGAGCATGAAGCTGCTGGCCGCGGGTATTTGAAAGGCCTCGTAGTCTTTAAAAATGCCAAGGATCAAAACCATAGCAAAAATAAATAACTCAATTACGACCAGATTGAAATGGTTCTGATCAAATACCTGAAGAACAGTTTCTTTATCATAAAAGGAGTTCGATTCGACAGGCCTGATGCGAAAAAATCCGTCAAGAAAGTAATCGACACGAACCTGTTTTTTTCGGGCGATATCAAGTTTTTTCATGGCGCTGGCACGCGTCACTTTTACATTTCTTTTTATTTTCTCATCAATCCGGCAAACCACGTATTTAAAAATATCTTTATTGGTAAAGCGGAAATAGACATCAAACAACAAAGTCATGCAGATGTAGCCCGCGAAAAAACCGGCCAGGTTACGAGCGAGTTCGAAATTTGACGAATATTCATTGTCAATTTGAAAACCAATGATCTGATAGATGTAGGTAAGGATAAAGGCAGCCGGAATTATACTATTGTTGATCGAAAACTTTTTAAAAGGTCGGGCAACAGAGCCAATAAACGAAAAGCGGTGCCCATCCGAAATGTAACAGGTTATATGAAAAGCGATGGTAAAACCGGCCGTCAATAGCCCCATAATACCGAAGCTGATAAAGTTAACTTTATTCAGGTACTCCGGATCGAGGAAGAGATAAGGGATGCCCAGATACTTGCCGAAACTTCCGGTGATCATGGCAAACAGGATAATCCAGCAAAGAATAAGAATATGGTTGCGCCTGAAGTTATTGAGCAATAACTGAATAGGGAATGAGTAGAATACTTTAGGTATAAAGAAGTAGAGTTTTCTCATGCCGTTATTTGTTCAAGATATGAAATTTAGATCATCTCCAAAAACTATGGGTTATGATTCAAAATTCGTAACTCGTAGGCTAGTATTTCCTTTTCAGATTTGGATAAGACTTTCTCTATTTATCGCTCTTCGGCTGGCTCGGGCAAAACCCGAACGCTGGCTAAGGAGTATTTGAAACTGGCGCTTAAGTCGCGGGCCGATTATTTCAAACATATTCTGGCCGTAACCTTTACAAACAAGTCAACGCAGGAAATGAAGGATCGCATCCTCGCCTACCTGGACGATTTTGCCAATGCACGTGATAATGATCTCTCGGAAGAATTGCGGAACGAGCTTGGGTTGGATGCGTCCACCTTTCAAATGTATTCGCAGGAGGCGCAAGCCGAGATACTTCATAAGTATTCACAGTTTTCTATCAGCACCATCGATGCCTTTTTTCAAAAAAGTGATTCGGTCATTCACCCGCGAAGCGGGTTTGGTGGGCGACTATCGGTTGGAGGTAGAGCAAGGGCCCGTGATGGAAGAGGTAATCGATAATTTGATTGATGAACTGGGCACCAACGAGCAACTAACCAAATGGGTAGTTGAGTTTGCTAACGAAAATCTTGCGAACGAGCGAGCCTGGGATGTTCGCAGCAGCCTAATTTCTTTTTCAGAAGAAATTTTAAAGAGGAGTATCAGGAGATTGAAGATGAGGTATCTAAAATAGTCTCTACGGATAATTTCTTTCCTAATTTATTGACTAAACTCAGAAAGCGAAAGTTTGAGTTTGTAAAAACGGGGGCAGCTAAAGCCAAAGAAGCGATTTCTATTATTGAACAAAATGGATTGACCAACGATGACTTTAAATATGCTGCGGGTGGTGTTTACGGATGGTTTCAAAAAATCTCAAGAATAACCTCCGTTAGTGATTTTAACGAAAAGGAGTTAGGCAAGCGACCACAAGGCGATTACCAGAGTAGTAAAAATTTTCCAGGTAAAGATACGCCACATGTAGGCTTGATGATGAAACTGGCGGAAGAGAAGTTGATTCCGATGCTACTTGACTTGCTTGAGTATAGAGAGAAAAATTACAAGGCCGCTATTTCTGCCGATGTTGCGTTGAATAATTTTTATTCCTTTGGATTGATCATCGACATTTCGCGGAAGCTGAAAGAGTATAAAGACGAGAATGGCATCATGTTGTTGGCCGATGCACCCCGCTTTTTAAATGGTGTTATTCAGGATAGCGATACGCCCTTTATTTATGAGAAGGTAGGCTCGTTTTATCGCAATTTTCTGATCGATGAATTTCAGGACACCTCCGGGTTGCAATGGAAAAATTTTCTTCCCTTACTCACCAATGGGTTGGATCAGGGATTCCCCAGCATGGTGGTGGGTGATGTAAAGCAAGCCGTGTATCGCTGGCGTGGGGGCGATCTCAATTTGCTACAACAACAGGTTGAAAAAGAAGTAGGCCCGCATAGGATAAACACCAAAGAACTTAATCATAATTATAGAAGTGCCGAGACGATTGTATCTTTCAATAATCAATTATTTAAATCACTTGCTACCCTTGTTGCTGCCGAAACCGGCAAAACGATTTCGGTAGATGCCTATCAGGATGTAGCGCAAAAGTTACATAAGAAGGAAGCAGGATTTGTATCTGTTGCTGTGTTGAAAGATGAAGAGGAAGTTAAATGGCAGGTTGCTGCCATGGAGCAAGTTCCGGTTTATTTAGAACGGTTGCAACGTTTAGGAATACCCTTGAAAGACATTGCCATTCTTGTTCGCTACAATTTCGAAGGTCAACAGATTGTAAAATATTTACTGGATTATAAAAATTCCAGCCAAGCAAAACCAGATTGTCGTTATGAAGTTGTCTCCAATGAATCGCTTCGGTTGGATGGTGCCAGTTCTGTCAACCTGCTCGTTAGCGCGTTACGATATTTATTAAATCCCGAAGATGCTATTGCCCGTGCGCAGTTAGCGTACGAGTATTCGCGACTGCTTGAAGAAGATCGGCCGCTTACCGAAGTGTTTACCGTTGCCAATCAGGTTGACTTTGAAAATAATTTGCCAGAAGGTTTTTCAAAACGAAAGGCCACACTTAAAAGATGCCACTTTATGAGCTAACCGAATCGTTGATCGAGTTATTCTCCTTAGGAAAAGTAATTGGCGAACTTGGCTACTTGCAATCTTTTCAGGATTTGGTGCTGGAGTTTACAAATCGCGAGCGCAATGATATTGGTGTGTTTCTGGAATGGTGGGAGGAGATTAAAAGTAAAAAATCCATACAGGTTTCGGGCGAAGTAGATGCGGTACAGATTTTAACTGTGCATAAATCCAAAGGCTTGCAGTTTAAATATGTAATCATTCCTTTTTGTAGCTGGGAATTAGATCATGGCAATCGAACACCAAATCTTTGGGTAAAAGCCGAGGAAGCTCCGTTTGACCAAGCGGGTTACATACCGGTAAAGTATTCAAGCATCTTAGATGAAACGTTGTTCGCTGAATATTATAAAGAGGAACGAAGTCGCAGTTACTTAGATAATCTCAATTTGTTGTATGTGGCACTTACCCGTGCCGAACATGGATTAATTGTGATGGCGCCCAATGCCGGCAAGAAAAATGTAGGTAGTTTATTAATTGATGGCTTGCAGCAAGCGATCGAACTGCAAGCAGGATGGAACAAAGCGACACAATCCTGGCATGCAGGTGAGTGGACTGCAGCTATCGAAAAAAAACCTCGACTTACTTCTGTTCCCATTGAATTAACAACCTATGCATCGACAAGCTGGCGAGAGCAGTTGGTGATTCGCCAAACAGCAAAAGGGTATTTTCAGAAAGAAGAAAGTGAAACCTTTGAGAAAGTTCGGTATGGAATTCATATCCACACCATTCTTAGCAAACTGAAATATAAAGAGGAGTGGCAACAAGTATTAGAACGACTGGTGCACGAAGGCTTAATTTCAATAGAAGAAAAACCACGAGTATTTGAACTTCTTGAAGAGCTGCTGACAAACCCGTTGATTGCATTATGGTTTTCAGAACCTTGGAATGTGCGTACCGAGGTGCCGTTAATTCTGCCGGGTGGTGGCGACAATCGGATTGACCGGTTATTGACTGACGGAAAGAAAGCGGTGATTATCGATTTCAAAACGGGTGAACCGGCCAAAGCCGATCAACATCAGGTGTTGGAATACATAAACATCTTGCATCAAATGCACTTCACAGAAGTAGAGGGGTATTTACTCTATACCAAAACAGGTGATGTGGTTTCGGTTCCACCAGGAAAGATAAGCCGAAGTAAAAAGAAAGACGATAAACAATTAGGGTTAGAATTTTAGTATGGAATCATTTCTACGCGAGTTAGCGGTACAACTGAATAAAGAAAATCCTTTGTGGGATTCTGTTACACTCGTGTTTCCAAACCGAAGAGCGGCTTTGTATTTCCGCAAACACTTGAGTGAAATTATAACACAACCCTTGTTTGCACCTAATCTGATTACCATTGAGGATTTTATTTCGGAGATGGCGACAGTGCGGGTGCCCGATAAATTAGAATTGGTGCATCGCCTGCACGCAAGTTATCAGCAGATAATCAACGCGGCTGGTACACGTAGTGAACCGTTCGACCAGTTTTATTTTTGGGGTGATATGTTGCTTCGAGATTTTGATGAGTTAGATAAATACCTGGTGAATGCCGAGCAACTCTTCAAAGACCTTCGAAATCAAAAGGAACTTGATTCCAGTTTTGATTACCTCACCGAGGAACAACGAAAATTTCTGCAAGAATTTTGGAGCAGCTTTGATGAAACCCTGAATGAAAACAAAAAGAAGTTTATCGAGGTTTGGGTAAAGCTGTTCGAACTCTATAAAACATTTCGAGTACAGCTAGAAACTGAAGGTCTTGCCTATGTAGGCATGTTGCATAGAGCTGTAGCCGGATAAATTAAGATTGGAACTCTAAAACGAAATCCCACAGAATTAAAATTTGTTGGCTTCAATGCATTAACCAAAGCCGAAGAAAAAATCTTAGAGTACTTTGTTAGTCTTGGAAGCAAGGTATATTGGGATGGCGATGAGTATTATGTGAATAATGATTGCCAGGAGGCAGGGCGGTTCATTCGGGAATATCAAAAGCATCCTATTTTAAGAGATACATTAACTGTCGGGTTTCCTTCCAATTTCAGGAAGCAGAAGTCAGTGAAGTTGTTTAGTTCCCCACAGCCGGTAGGACAAACAAAATTAATGGCACAAATTATTGATGCCGAACTAAAAAAAGGCATGGTGCCTGAGGATACACTCATTGTTCTTCCTGATGAAAAATTGTTGATGCCGGTGTTGCATGGTATTGCCGGAAGTGTGGAGAAGCTGAATGTAACCATGGGTTTTTCGCTCAGCAACACACCCCTGTTTAATTTGATTGAGCTGTTGGTAGAACTTCAGATAGCCAGACGAGAAGATTATTTTAATCACCGACAGGTGTTGGCATTGCTGAGTCATCCCTACATGGTAGCGGCTGGAGCACCGGAAGCCAATGCGAAGCGAAAAGAAATTTTGAATCATAACTGGACCCGAATACCAGAAAGCTTTTTGGCAACGGCTGTACCTGTTCATCGACTAATTTTCAAGAAGTCTTCACATATTCCACTTACGTATCTTATAGAAATTATTACGGAGATCGGATCGTTGGAAAGCCTTACTGATTTTGATCGCGAGTATGCTATCCAGTTTATGAAACTGCTAAATCGCATGGGGACAGTGGTAGGTAACTCAGAATCTGATGAGGAGGTGAGTACAAGAGAAAACAACAAATCGCTGAAATCATTTTTGCGACTATTAAAACAATTGGTAGGTGCCGACAAAATCGCCGTCACGGGAGAACCTTTAAAAGGCTTACAGGTAATGGGAGTGTTAGAAACGCGGAATCTCGATTTTAAAAATGTAGTAATTCTTTCGTTGAATGAAGGTGCCTTCCCGGCTTTCGGAAATAAAGGCTCTTACATTCCCTATAATATTCGCAAAGCCTATGGCATGCCTACTATTGAACATCAGGATGCCATGTATGCCTATTTATTTTATCGTGTGTTACAACGGGCAGAAAATATTTTTCTTTTTTATAATTCTGAGACTGATGTGTTGGGGCAAGGTGAAATGAGTCGCTACCTGCAGCAACTGATTTACGAAAGTGGGTTGAAGTTGGAACGATTTGCATTGCATAACGCTATTCAACCGGCAACCATCCATCCCATCACCATTCAAAAAGACGAAAAGATTTTATCCGCACTGGCTCAGTTGAATGTAGGCAACCGATACTTCCGTGGAATCTCTCCTTCAGTATTGAATATGTATTTGGAATGTCGGTTGAAATTTTATTTCAATTCCGTAGCACGCATTAAAGAGCCGAAAGAAGTGGATGAAGATATTGGTGCCATGGCGTTGGGTAATATCTTCCATGGCGTGATGGAGCGTTTTTATAAACAGCTTGCTGAAAAGAAAAAAATAATCTGGTTGAGCATGGTGATTTTGATGATTACGAAATAGTATTTCATAAGCTCATCGATCAGGTTTTTTGTGATACGTATTATTTAGAGCCCGGCAAAAAAGTGATTTACGAAGGGCAGCGACTTATTGTGCGCGAGGTGATCTGGAAATTTATTAGGCGCATTGTGGATTTGGATAAACAACGCACGCCTTTTGTGATGGAAGCAGTTGAACTATCGGGTTTACTTTATAATGCAAAGATTAAGCATGCGCCTGGCTTTGTGGTGCTGGGGGGTACGATCGATCGCGTAGATAGAAAGGGCGATGAAGTACGCATCATTGATTATAAAACCGGGCAGGATAAACTTGATTTTGAAGACATCCCATCTTTGTTTTTGCGAGACGAGAAAAACAGGAAGGCTGCTTTTCAAACTCTGGTGTATGCCTTGCTCTATAAAAATAATCGTGCCGTATCAGCGGCTGATACTAAAATTGTTCCTGGTCTTATTAACCGTCTTAATTTATTTAATGATTGATTTCAATTCGGGTGAAACATGAATAAACAATGGGTTGGCGATGCAAATGGATTGTTGCCCGAGTTTGAAATACATTTGAAAGAATTGTTAGAAGAAATTTTTGACCCTGCGCAGGTATTTGATCAAACGCCATTCATGGAAAAGTGCCGCTACTGCCCGTACCAGAATATTTGTTATCGGTAGTAAGACTGCTGTATTGGGAGAGTGTCAGTACTTGATGAGGTTTAAATTAGCTTAATCTATAACCAGACCCAGAATTCCCCATTCGAAAGTGACAGGAATTATTTCAAGATTCATCTATCTAACGCTACTAAAAATAATTGTTCTAAGAAATCACCTCTGCCAGAGGTCTACTTATTACGTTAAAAATGCAGTAAGATTTTAATCCCTGTACATCACCGCCTTCACCGCTTTTACCGTGCGGGCTACATTGGGCAAAATAGCTTCGATTAAGGTTGGTGCGTAGGGTAGGGGAACATCCAAACTATTTATCCGGTGTACCGGGGCGTCCAGATAATCGAATGCATGTTTCTGAACATGGTAGGTGATCTCTGTGGCTATGGATGATAACGGCCAGGCTTCTTCTACAACAACTAACCGGTTGGTTTTCTTAACCGATTCAACTACAGTGGCGTAATCAATGGGGCGCACAGAACGTAAATCAATTACTTCGGCTGAAATTCCTTCCTTTTCTAATTCCTGCGCAGCAGCCAGAGCAACCTTCATAATCTTACCAAAGGAAACAATTGTAACATCGGTTCCGCTTTTCTTAATATCAGCTACGCCTATAGGAATCAAATATTCTTCGGTGGGCACCTCGCCTTTGTCGCCATACATCAATTCCGATTCCATAAAAATAACCGGATCGTTATCGCGAATGGCTGTCTTCAATAAGCCTTTGGCATCGTACGGAGTAAAAGGAACAACTACCTTTAATCCAGGCGTGTTGGCAAACCAGTTTTCAAAATTTTGCGAGTGTTGCGAACTGAGCATCCCGGCATTACCGGTAGGCCCTCGAAACACAATAGGTACATTAAACTGCCCGCCCGACATAGAAAGCATTTTGGCTGCGGAATTAATGATCTGATCAATGGCCACCAAAGAGAAATTGAATGTCATAAATTCTATAATGGGTCGCAGTCCATTAGACGCAGCACCCACACCAATGCCGGCAAAACCAAGTTCAGAAATAGGTGTATCAATGACACGATCGGGTCCAAATTCATCGAGCATGCCCTGACTTACCTTATAAGCACCGTTGTACTGGGCTACTTCTTCACCCATGAGAAACACACTCGGGTCTCTTCTCATCTCTTCGTTCATGGCCTCGCGTAGCGCGTCTCTGTATTGTATTTCTCTCATAGCTGCCATTAGTTTGGAAAGCACGTAAAAAAAGGGATCAGGATCATCAGGTTAAAGGGAATAGCCCGTTTTTTTCTAAAAAAAGGTATAGCAACAAAAAACCCCGGTTTTGGCCGGGGTCTTTTTATTATTATAAAGATCGAGATTATTTCAATGCACTACGGAAAGATTCAGTAGTGGCAAACTTGGTAAATTCAAGATCAGTTAACGCCTTTTCTTTTAATGAAGAGTCGATTCTAACTGCGCTTGTAAGATTGCTAACCACGGCATCGCCATTACCTGAACGGGCTGCAGCAACGGCAGCTCCGTAGTAGGCTATTGCCATATTGCTGTTTTTGCTAGAAGCTTCAGCAAAAGATGACGAGGCGTTGCTAAAGTCTTTGTTAAGCAACTGCGCTAAGCCTTTGTTGAAAAGGTTAACATCAGTAGCTAAAGCAGAAGATGTAGAGCTAACCGCTGCGCTATAGTTTGCCATGTAGATTTCACAAGCTCCTTTTACGCCATTAACACCACGGGTAACATCGTTATTAGCACCCTGCAATGCTTTGGTAGCATGGCTGTATGCTTTATAAGGATTTCCTTTCCATAATGAAATAGTGGCCAGGTTGGCATGTACTTCTGACGTCTCTTGCATTTTTGCTGCAATATCCAATTGGGCAGAAGCTTTCTCAGCATATTCTGAAGCGCGGGCAGGATTTTCCATAGCCAACGCGATGTAAGCAGCGCCTAAGTTATTGTGTGCATTCCAGTGGCTTCCTTTTTTGGTAGCTGCTTCGTAGATCGCTGCCTTCTCTTCGTTTGAAGGAGTAAGCGTAGCAGAGTACATCAATTCTTCAAAGCTCAAGGTATCAGACTTAACCTGACCAGCTGTGATTTGCTTAGCAAGTACTGAAATTTCAGCATCCGTCTTCTTATCCTTAATCGTCAAGATCTCAGTTTTAGCAGCACGCAAGCCAGGATAAACATCTTTGAAAACTTTGTTGTAAGTCTTCAACTTCTTCATTTGCTTTTCCTGGTCTTCGAAAGAACCACCACCATTGATGATGTTTAGATATTCAGACTTTTGATCTGATGTTATGCCTTCATAAGTAGCCAACGAGTTTTTGAATTCTGACCAATCATCAACGACAGGCTTCAAAATGAATTTAACCTCATCGGCCATGCCTTGATAATCGTATTTCTTCATTTGTGCACGGTAGTACTTTTCGATAGCAGCAGCGCGCTCTTCAGAAAGTTTGCTATTTATTCTCTCAGCACCTTCAGGAGAGTGAGTACCGGTGATGGTTACAGTGCGGGTTACGTTTTTAGCAGCGATATAAGCATCTAATTGCTTTCCTTTAGCCGCTTTAGTTTCTGAAGTACGGAGTACCGAACGGCCTCTTTCAAAAATGAAATCAGGGATGACAACCGGAACCAGTTCTTCCTGGTTGTTGTAAACCAGATTCTGCGAAAGCAGCATAATATGAATTTTGAACCAACTTGGAGGTAGTAATTATTCCAGTAGCAACAGGCATGCGGGGAGTAGTCTTAGACTTTGTTCCTTTTGAAGCAACACCTTGTACTTCCACGGTTCCTACTTTATAAGCATCCTGGTAAGGAAATGAAAATGCTTTTGACACTTTTACTTCTTCCGTGCCACTATTTGGATAGTCTTCAGACCGGTAAGCAGCCGGATCTAAAGCAAGTTCATTTTCGCCATACTTATAAAAAGTATTGATCGTATAAACTGTTCCTTTCTTTAACATTTTAATTGGAAGATTTCCAGCCAAATCAAAGTTTACCGTGTCTTTGTGAACCTCAAGCGGGTTCGGTGCCACTTCTAACTTTTGCTCTTTGGCCGCTTTGATCATTTGAGGTAGCGTACAGCTCGTGAAGGAGAGGGCTCCAATGATCAGGAATGCGTAGAATAATTTTCTCATGGTTTTGATTTAATAAGTTTCCGTAAACGAGGTGCAAAAGTTAACCTTAAACCCTTTTTTCTGCAATAATAGTCAAAAAAATAACACGGCTATCGCGGAAACTAGGTAGATCACCCGCTATATTTGCAGAGAGGGTTTTAAGTCGGTAAAAGGACTTTTACTCAGGTAAACGGAAGTATTTCAGCTTAATTTATATGAATATGAAGGGTTTGATAGGCGAAATTCAACTTTTTTTTGAGAATCAGGCCTTTGGCGTTTGTACAGCCTTGGGTGACAAAATGGGTGTTGCCACCTCCTCGATCCGACTTTTTTTCATTTATGCCTCCTTTCTTACCTTCGGTTCGCCACTGATTATTTACATGTCCCTGGCCTTTATTCTTAATATGCGCAGCCATTTGCGCAGGCGAAGTACCATTTGGGATTATTAAAATCTCAAAGACTTAAAGGTCCTCTTTCCTAAAATGAAGAAATCAATCGTTAACAAGCGAGGATATTGTTGCGAAACCCGGTAGGGTAAACTGGCCAGTTGTTTTCTTTTTTTAAGATCCGTCCTCAAATTTCCAAAGAATTTGAGATGAGCTTTGATTACCGCCCAGGCATCTTTGGGCGACCCTTGAATCAAAAACACGAATGAAGCGGTGTAGTCCAGAAAAATTCGAAGGGGAAGTTTCCACCAAAGGCTATGCGATGGTAAATTTTTTATTAACAGGCTTAACCCATTTCTAAAGTTCAAGAATGTTTTTCTTGGATTTGATTTATCCAAGGTTCCACCCCCAACATGGTAAACCTTACTTTCGGCTACATAGTTAACCTGGCGGCCAGCTCTATTCAATCGCCAACATAAATCAATTTCTTCCATGTGAGCGAAAAAGTCTTCGTCTAATCCACCCGAAGCATGAAAATCTTTGGATCGGATAAACAAGCAGGCACCTGTTGCCCAGAAAATACTGCGGTTGTCATCATATTGACCTGTATCCTGTTCCAGTTTATTAAAAATCCTTCCTCGACAAAATGGATAGCCCAGCATATCAACAAACCCACCGGCTGCACCCGCGTATTCGAAATAATCTTTTTTATTATAGTAGAGTACCTTGGGTTGAGCCGCTGCCAGCGAAGGATTTGCCTTAAATTCCCGGATAATGGGCGCGATCCATCCGGATGTAACTTCTACATCAGAATTAAGAAGTACAAAATACTCGGCCTCAATTAACTTCAGAGAATAATTATAACCGCCACAATATCCGAGATTCTTTTTAAGCCTGATTATTTCTATCGAACCTGCATATTCATTTTCAAGGAAGGCGATTGAATCGCCTGTGGAAGCATTGTCGGCTACAATAATTTTTGCATCGCCACTGTGGGCAAGTACGGACGGGAGGAATTGTTGTAGAAAATTTCTTCCGTTAAAGTTAAGAATGACAACCGCTACCTCGGTCATCCCATCAGGTTGCTTAAGTCCATACCCGGAATATTCGGAAGCATTCCTTCCGTAGCTTTCTTCAATTCTTCTTTAGCAAGAATTTCTACTTCTTCCAGTGCCTTATTGACGGCCGCTATTATCAGATCCTGTACAAGTACTTTATCTTCGGCACGCAATGTAGCCGGATCAATATCTATCGAGATCACTTGCTTCTTGCCGTTGACAATCACCTTCACCATGCCACCGCCTGATTCGCCACTGGCATTTACACGTACCAAATTATCCTGGGCATCCTTTATTTTTCCTTGCACCTCTTTCATCTTACCCATCATCTTCATCATATCAAACATAGCCGTATTGGTTGGTTAGAAATGCAAAGGTAAAGATTTCAATCCGCTTACTTGGTGGTCTTAAGAATTACCACGGTGCTGCCAACCGAAAGGCTACGCCCGGCAAAATCGCTAATCTGGGCCCGCCACACATAGGTTTCTTCGGGTAGCAGCCTTCCATTATTAGTGCCATTCCAGGGTTCATTTTTATCAGAATAATAAACCATCGTACCCCACCGGTCGAATATCTTTAACTCTAACTTTACTATATACTGCCCTTGAACGGTAAAGGTTTCGTTTTCAGGAGGGCCTGAACCATCAGGCGTAAAAGCGGTGGGATAAAAAAGATTTACCTCTTTGGTAACAACCAACCTGTTAGAAACTGAATTAATTAATCCGACTTCCACGGGTTGTGCGATGATTTGATATTGAACGACCTGATTAATAGCATCGGGTTGATCATCCACCCACGTGGTGTCTGTTCCCATGTTAATGGTCTGCATCAATCCACCACTTTTATCAAATTTTTCAATCCGATAATTTGTAACGCCATTGCGCCAACCTTTCAGTCTCGTCCATTTCAGGGTTATTACATTTTTGTTATCCATGGAAGATAATAACCGGATGGGGCAAACAAGATCTCCGGCTAAGCTCGCATTCCCACACAAGTCACCATAGTTTATCCGATAACAGAAATTGCCTTCTGTGGTATATTCGGTATCGGTAAAATCCTGATTGATTGTTTTTCCTGCAAGGCCAAAAACTGAGTTGTTTTGATTTCGGAGCACGGCATACTCTTGTACTGTGAATAATGGATCTTGCTGCCAGGTTAATTGAACTCCATTCGATCCAACCACCGATGACGTGTTGGTGATGGCAGAGGGGTTTACTGTTGTAAAGGCTTCGCCACATTTTTCAAGCGAGGTACTTTGGGTGCCCCCGGCATAGTGGTTAATGACTTGATAACAATAGTTGGTTTTACAAACCACATCCACATCATTTAACGAAGAGGGCGCTCCAGGTATAATCGTATAGGAAGCTCCGTTTCGCATAATTTCTGTAGAGAGAACTCCGTTGGCCGCGCTGGCCCAGGTTAACCGATTAAAACCGTTTTGAATAGCGAGATCAAAATTATGACTACACACAGGTTGTGAGTAGGTATTCAAACCCGTGCACGGATCAAAAGAACTTAACCGAAAGCAGTAAAAATTATCATCGGTTTTAAGATTTGGAATGGTTAGCGTACTAACTCCATACAGCGTTTGAAATTGTTGAAACGTGGTGCCATTGTTAACCGCAATTTCCAGTTTGTATTGAATATTTTGTTGTGGGGTAAAATCGAGCTGGATGGATGAAGCATCTAATATCGTTAATGCATTGAGCTGTGGAGTGGGCAGCACGGCTAAAGAAGTAAAAGGGAGAATTTTGGCAGAACAATTATTGGCGGCATTCAGATCCTTTCCTTTTACGCTAATGTTGAACGTAGAGGCTACCCCATAACTATGATTAGCGGTTTGGTTGTTGCTATTCGGTATAACCGTTTTGTTAATCCCATCATTATTAAAATCAATGGCGTATTGATCGTAATTTTATCTGTAATTTTATGGAAGTCTGCAAACCTGAGCACGTGTAGATTTCAAATTCGGGTTGTATGTCGGGGTCAACGGTGATCGTAATATCATCGGCACCAATATTCTGATAGAGCACAGTGAGTTTGAACGTACCGGCTTGTGGATAGGTAAGGGTGAATTGGTTTTGTTGTGGCGCAGTGCCGTTGCCGGCACCCATTAAACAGGGCTTTCCGGCCGTACACTCCCCGGTAGTGATCAGGTTGGTGTCTAATATAGTTACTGTAAACGGGGCACAACCTTTTTACTTCATCTACCTGAAAACGCCCCAGCCGACTGACGTATTGTGCCTCCGTGGCAACAACGGCCATCAAACTAAATAAGCAGGTAAGAATCAGGTTTTGTTTCACTACTGAAATTTCAAAATTCAAGCGTACAGCTTTTCAAAAACTTTTCGGCATTTACCATATCCGGATGTAACGCTCGGTCTGTTTCTATAAACGGAACAACGTCTCGGAAAGTATTAACAAATTTCTCTAACCGCGCAGATGTTTTTAATGGCTGTCTAAAATGTAAAGCTTGTGTCGCGGTGATAAGTTCAATCGCCAAAATGGAATAAAGATTATTTACCACCCGATACGCTTTGGTAGCCGCGTTGGCACCCATACTTACGTGATCTTCCTGTCCGTTGGAAGACACGATCGAGTCAACCGATGCGGGCGAGCAAAGTTGTTTATTCTGGCTTACGATTGAAGCGGCTGTGTATTGTGGGATCATCAGGCCCGAGTTAATACCCGGATTGGCCACAAGGTAATTTGGTAACTCCCGGGAACCTGAAATGAGTTGATAAGTTCTTCGTTCTGAGATGCTTCCTAATTCGGCCAAAGCGATGGCCAAAAAATCCAAGCCTAACGCCAACGGCTGACCATGAAAATTTCCGGCCGAAATAATTTTATCCTCATCAACAAAAATGTTTGGGTTATCGCTAACTGAATTAATTTCCGTGAGGATGGTTTGCGTTACGAACTGAATAGTATCGTCACTGGCACCATGTACCTGCGGCATGCACCGGAACGAATAAGGATCCTGCACATGCTTTTTGGGCTGGTTGATAATATCACTTCCGGTTAACAGATTTTTAATGTGAGCCGCAACGTTCACCTGACCCTGATGAGGCCTGATTTTATGTACTTCTGCTTCGAAGGGTTCAAGGCGGCCATCAAAGGCATCGAGGGAAAGTGCTCCGATCATATTAGCGAGCGTCAATAGCCGTTGGGCATGTAACAAACACCAGGCACCGTAAGCACTCATGAATTGTGTTCCGTTCAATAAGGCTAATCCTTCTTTCGCTTTAAAGTGAATGCGTTGCCAACCCAATAGATGTAGGATTTCACCACCCGGATAAATCTTACCCAAATAATGAGCCTCACCAAGTCCAATCAATGGCAGCGAGAGATGAGCGAGCGGAGCTAAATCACCCGAGGCGCCCAACGAACCCATTTCATAAACACGTGGCAACACACGCTGATTAAACATATCGACAAGTCGCTCTACCGTTGAAAGTTGTACACCCGAATAACCATAGGAGAGCGACTGCACTTTTAAATACAGCATCAACAAAACAATTTCGCGAGGCACTTCGGGTCCAGTGCCGCACGCATGCGACTTCACCAGATTCTCCTGTAAGGTTTCTAATTTATCTTTTGGAATGTGTTTGTCGTACAGCGAGCCAAAGCCTGTATTGATTCCATAAATAGGATGAGCCGTAGCAGCCAGTTTGGTGTCTAAATAATCCCGGCAACGGGTAATTTGCTGGCGCGAGTTTTCTGACAACCCAATCTTGGCATGACCATGAAGTACAGCATCAAGCTCTTGAAGGGTAAGGGGTTTGTTTGATATGGAGTGTGTGGTTTGCAAATCGGGTTTGTTTTAGGATACTAGTTGCTAGTGATGAGCGTAATGATTTCAGAAATGATTTTCTTTTCCTGCTCACCCGTCTTCATGTTTTGATTGTCAATTGTCCGCTTTTCACTTCCTCAGACCCAATGACTATTACATAGGAATCATTTTCTTATTTGCATAGTCCAATTGCTTTTGAATTTTTACAGGGTCAGGATAGATTTCAGAGGCGATACCTTTATCCCGCAAGGTTTGTAAAACTCCCAAGCCATAGTTCATACTTTGTTCATCGAAATGACTAATCAATACCGTGGATGTTGCGTTGGCTTCCTGTGGGAAAAGTTTTAATTCCTCCATGGCATCGTACAAGCGATCTACACCAAAAGAAATTCCAACGCCCGAAAGTTTTTCTTTGCTGCCAAAGGCTTGGGTGAGATTATCATACCGACCGCCACCGCTTACGCTACCAATAGCCACGTTATTAATTTTTACTTCAAAGATGCAGCCCGTATAGTAACTTAATCCGCGGGCTAAAGAAATATCAAATTCAACGTGATCTTTGGTTGTACCATAACCCTTTAGTAAGGTAAATACTTGTTTAAGATCGGCAATTCCTTTTTGGCCGATAGTCGAATTGGCAAATCGGGTAGTTAGAAATTCTACTTTCTCTTGCGTGGTTCCTTTAAAGTTTAATATTTCAAATAAGGTAGTAAGACTTTCATTCGTAAAGCCACGCGTAAGTAATTCTTCTTTCACTTTTTCTTCTCCGATTTTATCGAGCTTGTCGATAGCAACAAACAGCGAAGATTCTTTTTCATTAGCAGCAACCAACTCAGCTATTCCCGCAAGGATGCCGCGATGATTAATTTTAATCCTATAGTCTTCAATACCTAATGCTTTGAATGCTGATTTAATCATTAAGATAATCTCGGCTTCACAGATTAATGAATCGGTGCCCACCACATCGGCATCGCATTGATAAAATTCCCGATACCTTCCTTTCTGTGGTCGATCGGCTCGCCATACCGGTTGAATCTGATAGCGCTTAAACGGAAGCGTAATCTCGTGCCGGTTCATGACCACATAGCGGGCAAAGGGAACGGTGAGATCATGCGGAGCCTTTTTCTGAAATATCTGAAGTAATGAGTTTTGAGTCCTTAGTATGGAGTTTGGTTTGATCAACATTCTTTAAGTAATCGCCTGAATTAAGAATCTTGAAAAGTAATTGATCTCCTTCATCTCCATATTTTCCCGTAAGGGTGCTCAGGTTTTCCATGGCCGGAGTTTCGAGGGGCAGGAAGCCATGCAACTGAAATACACTGCGAATTGAATTAAGAATAAATTGGCGCTTGGCCATTACAGCCGGGCCAAAGTCGCGGGTACCTTTAGGTAAAGTTGGTTTTTCCATAATAAAACAGGGCAATTTAAGGATAAGCCACTAATTCAAGGATTGACCATACCCTTAATACTTGGTAAATATTAGGATTACCCTTCAATTCGTTGATTTTGCAGTCTAATTCTAAATATTCTGAGAATCTGTGGCAATTAATTACAAAACATGTCTATTTTTGCACCCTTTAAAAGCTAAAAAGTCATGTCAGTTACCCGTTTAAAAAGAAAAGGCCGCAAAGATAAAGCTGTTGCAGCTCGTAGAAGAACCTCTTTGAAGATACTAAACTTTAAGCCTGTGGCTAAAACTGTTGATGTCGAGAAGATTAAAGAAGAATTTAAGGCCAAGAAGGTCAAATAATATAGTTTAAAACTTATTGGATAGCCAGTGACCAAAAGTCATTGGCTATTTGTTTTTAGCCTAATTGATAAGATTTCATTAATTTTAATTATGAGTCTTTTGGAAACACTATTACCTTGAGCCGGGGGGAGGGGGGCGCGGGGGACGGGGGGGGGGGGGGGGGGGCGCGGGGGGTGGGGGAGGGGGGCGGGGGGGGGCCCCGCGGGGGGGGGGGGGGGGGGGGGGGGGGCCTTTCCCGCTCTTAAAATATCCTAACTAATTGCCCCCCGCTTCCCCAATTCAATCACCTCCAGATTTTTAATTTCCTTCCCTACTATCTCAAACCGCATAATGGTTTTGATGGGGTGGAAGCCATGATTGCCCGCTGCACCTGGATTTAAATACAACATGTTTCCGTAGGCGGGGTCCTTCTTAACTCGTAGAATATGCGAATGACCACAGATAAAAATATCGGGCACTTTTGATTTTAAGATTTTCTTTACTCTCGGATTGTAGTTTGGGGGTGCGCCACCAATGTGTGTCATCCAGATTGTCATCTCTTCGCACGTGAACCAAACATCTTCGGGGTAACGAGCTTGCATCTCACGATCATCGATGTTGCCATAAACAGCTCGCACGGGTTTAAACTTTTCTAATGTATCTGCTACTGCCCGATCGCCAATATCACCCGCATGCCAAATCTCATCGCACGCTTTAAAGTGTTCTAAGATTTTTGGATCGAGGTAACTATGGGTATCGGAAAGAAGGCCAATCTTCATACGTGAAAATTAATTCTTATCTGAATAACTAACCTGCTCTCTGAATAAAAACATGTCAGCCTGAGCCTGCCTACACGAAGCGTTTCGCGTAGTGAAGCTTCGGCAAAGGCAGGCTTGTCGAAGGCGATTCGAGGTTAAATACCGGTTTCGACAACCCGATAGGGTCGAGTGTCTGTGTTTTTGAGATGGCTTCTAGTTACCCAAATGATTCCAGTTGATTAACACATTCCAAACTAATGGTGCATCATGATGATTTAAGTACCGGTGCAAAGGATCAAAGGTGAATGCAATAATTCTGCCTGAGCCTTGTGGTACATTGAAGATACCTCCATGCCCAATAATGGTTTGCTCATTTCTTACCATCCCCGAAAGCACGTACGGTGGATCTTTCTTTTCATCCTTTTTCTCTTTCGTTAATTTTTTATCGGGCATACCCATAATAGGGCCTGTGTATTCCACTTCATCTTTAAGTGGTTTAGTACCGTACTGCATCACCATCATCTCACGATTGAATTTCTCAACCTGATACAACGGGCCATTGCCTCGGAATACATAAAACAACTCCGGGTAACCATATAGCAAAGGGCTATTCGATTTTCTTGCCTTTACTTGCACGAATGAACCTGGGTGAAAAAGTCCTTGGGCTTGAAACGGTTCGAGTTCACGGGCTATTCCCGTTTCCGCAGCCATCTTGGTTGAATTGTCGAGCGTAACTAAAACACCACCACCATCAACAAATAATTGCAATTGATGCATGCCGTCCAGCCCGGGTCCGCCCGTCATGTCGTTAGTAGCATCGGGTGTTCCGTCGAAGGATATTCAGCCGTTTTCGTAAAAGGCATCGGGCCAAACTTAGCATCCACACCATAAATGAAATCACTCACACCACCGCGCATGCGAGGTACGAGGATCACATCAAATTTATTTCTTAGCTGGCCGGCTTTTAAATCATCCTTGTCAATGGAGGTATAGGGAATTCCCCGCTGCTCAAAAGTAAATCTCGACCAACCTTCATCTTGTGTACTGAACCAACTATGATAGATCGCCACACGGGGCAACACGACTTCATGTTGTTTTCCGGATGGTGTTGTAGAAGCAGCAATAAGATCCAAACCAAACTGACTTCCAATCTGGTCGGCCTGTGTTTTCGTAATCTCTTTAAAGACAACCGATCCCGGTGAAAGTGTATCGCTGTTAATTATTTGTTGTTCATCAATCACCACCACCTTGGCTTTCTTGTTTTGTGATTTAATCCAATACAGGGCCGGTAACACCGTGTTCTGTGCTTTGTATTTTAAAATGTAATTGGCTCCACTTCCAGCTACTTCGCCCACATACTTAACATCTTGTGTAAGCATCGTCAAGTCGCTTACAGCATACTTCAAGCTATCTAGGATTTTTACATCCACACCATAATTCAAGCCTAATGTCCAGCCGATGTCATCGTACGGTGGAAACTTGGCTTCCTTCGGATAATTTTGTTTTGTTAAAAGTGTTACCGCAAGATCGCGATAGGGTTGATCGAGTAGGATCACATATTCTCCTGCCTTAGCTTGATGAATTTCTAGTCCTTGTAAACGCAATTGATTAACCAGGTAAGCGGCCATAGCCGGGTCGTTCTGTTTCTTTGAAATAACAAATGCTTTGATCGACTCATTTTTCCCCGGGTGATATTATTCACACCTTTCTGATAAAAGTTTCTTAATAAAAGTTTACTGTTATCAGCGGTGTGGAGTTAACGATGCCAACACACCGGCCTCCATGTAGTTTGTATTATTCCGTAGGACCAATTCACTAATTCCGTTGGGGGAGCCGGGCGGTACCATTCTCTGCTGGTGGCAGGATCGCCTGCGTATTTATCATTGGATAAATCGCGGAGATAGGTATTGATACCTGAATACCATCCCGGTTGTTGTCATGAAACACATACTTGCCCCAATAAGGTGTACTGCGCATAAAGCCATCATCATATTCTTTTCGTGCTTTGGTGTAGCGATAGTACCAATCCACCTGCTTGTCGCGACCATCAGGCTCAGAGGCAGGATTAATGAGGATGATCACATTGTTACGGATATTTTTATCTGATCGGACTGACCCGTAACAAGACGGTAGGCGAGTTCCATTAACATTTCGGGCGAACCCATTTCGGTAGAGTGCAGGCCACCGTTCAGATAGAAGATGGGCTTACTATCAGCAATGATCTTATCGGCTTCTGTGCTTGTTACTTTACGTGGATCGGCCAGTTTAGTGAGTTGCGCTTTATAATGATCAAGGCGCTTTATAGATTCTTCACTGGCAATAATCACAAGATTAATCGGTCGTCCTTCTTCAGAGATTCCTAATTGCTGAACTTTTATTAGTGAGGAGGCCTTGGCAAGCTCCTGGTAGTAAGCATAGATTTCAGCCGTTCTGTGCATAACCCCTGGGGTGCCGATAATCTGCCCAAAATATTTTCGTGGCGAAGGTACTTTTGGATCATCAGGAAGATTTAAAACCGATGCCGGCAAGAAGCGGGGATCGGTAGTATATTCTTTTATTTTTTTATTGTACTCTTCATCTATTTGCTGGGCAGATAGGTACGGAGCACTAACCAGGAGTAGGAGTAGAGAATAAAGCCAAACACGCTTTTGCATAAGAGTTTGTTTAAGTGATTGCCGAAAGTAACTCAATTAAATCCTGATTATTACCAAGACCTGACAAACGGTTTCCTTTGGTGATTATCTGTTTCAATGGAACAATTTCAATGCGAACAAAAAAAAGTCAGTCTGGAATTCCAGACTGACTTGAAAAATAGTGATGTTTTGAATTTTAATAGTTGGATTCCTGCGACATGCTTCGCCAATCTCTGCTTGATCTCCTTGCAGGAGCGGAAGATGATGTTGCTGGCTTTGAATTATTCGATTTGTGGGAATGACCAGACTTGTGCGCGTTAGTTGACTTGTGTGCGTTCGAGGATTTGAACGAACCTCCAGTATCCGGGCGTTTAAATCCTTGTCTGCGTCCCTGCTGTTGTGGCTTAGGCGCTACCACCGGACTGTTCATAGCGGATTGACTTAGGGATAGGGATTATCCTGTGCAAGAGGCACTGATTTTCCAATCAACTTCTGAATATCTTTTAGATACGCTCTTTCTTCTGCATCGCAAAAAGAAATCGAAATTCCGCTGGCTCCGGCCCGACCTGTACGACCAATGCGGTGCACGTACGTTTCAGGAATGTTCGGCAACTCGTAGTTCACCACGTGTGATAGTTCATCGATATCAATTCCGCGAGCGGCAATATCCGTAGCAACCAATACGCGGGTTTCTTGTGCTTTAAAATTACTTAATGCACGCTGTCTTGCGTTTTGAGATTTATTTCCGTGAATGGCTTCTGCCATGATTCCCGCACGATTCAAATCTTTGGCAACGCGATCAGCACCATGTTTGGTACGGGTAAAAACAAGTGCCGTATTGATGGAATCATCTTTTAACAGATGGAGGAGAAGCAACCGCTTGTTATTCTTATCTACAAAATAGATTTCTTGTTTCACCGTATTGGCTGTAGAAGAAGCCGGTGTTACCTCAACACGTACAGGGTTGGTTAAAATGGTAGCAGCCAGTTTTGAAATTTCTTCAGGCATAGTGGCCGAGAAGAAAATCGTTTGGCGCTTAGCAGGTATTTTAGTGATGATCTTTTTCACATCATGAATAAAACCCATGTCTAACATACGGTCAGCTTCATCTAATACAAACGTCTTCAATTGATCTAAACGCACATAGCGTTGATCCATTAAGTCAAGTAAGCGACCTGGTGTGGCAATAAGAATATCAACTCCCGCACGCAAGGCATCGGTTTGAGACCGCTGGGGTACACCGCCAAAAATTACCGTGTGCTTAATGCGTAGAAGTTTTCCATAAGCCGCAAAACTTTCACCAATCTGTATGGCTAGTTCGCGCGTTGGCGTTAAGATCAAAACTTTTATACCGGGAGCGGCTTTTTTATAAAGCTCATCCTGATGAAGTAGTTGAAGAATAGGAATGGCAAAAGCTGCCGTTTTTCCAGTACCTGTTTGGGCACATCCCAACAGATCTCTTCGTTCCAGTAATACGGGTATAGATTGTTCTTGAATGGGAGTGGGTTTTGTATAACCTTCCGCTGAGAGAGCCTTTAATATAGGCTCAATTAAATTTAATTTTTCGAATGACATTTTTTAATTGTAGTGATACACGGAGTCCGTGTACTCGTTTTAGTTTGACGCCTCTTGGCTCGAATCCGCCTTGAGCGGCTACGCAGAAAGTGCTTTTCTGCGGGAATTTGGAGGAGTGATGCGCAAAGGTAACGAATTAATTTAACAGTGACATCAATAACGCGATGCCGCGAGTCTTAATATATCACCCAAAGAAATTTTGTGTTTAATGATTATTAAAAGTCCTTGCCGGTGTCTTCCACATCGCGCGGATTATGGAATACAAGAATGGGTATTTTTGTATAGAGAGAAATCTTTTTTGTTAAGCTGGGGTTATAAAATTTTTCAAAGAAGTTTCTTCGATGGGTGGCCAGGGCCAAAAGATCGATCGTTAATTCTTGAATGATGGATTCCAGACCCATGCTAACATTATGATCGTTCACTATCTTTTGAGAGATTCGTGCGTAACCAGTTACCAGTTTTACTTCTGCTACGAACTTCTCCATGGAAGAATTGTTCGCATCATTCTCAGGCGTGGTGTCGATATGGGTAATAATAATTTCTGATTTAAAGGCATTAACCAGTGGCATTAATTTTAAGATTCCTTTAATATCATCGTAAGAAAAATTGGTCGCAAATAGGATACGTTCAGCTACTTTAAAAGTACAACCGGCTGGAATGCAAAGTACCGGGCAATGCGATTTTTCGATTACAGAAGCAGTATTACTTCCAAAAAGTGTACGAGTTAAATTGCTGGCTCCCAGCGTTCCCATAATAATAAGATCGATCGCTGACGCTTTGGCAGTTGCTAAAATTTCTTTAACTGCTTCACCCACGGCAACTTCCGTTTTGCAGCTAACGCCTGGGTATTCAGTCTCTAATGTGTTTTTCAAGACTTCCAGTTTAATTGACGCGTCTTTCTTAGCATCTATAATTTCATCTTCAATGAGCGCACGAATAACATTGTTGGGAGAAACCGAGGGGGTATAAACATGAAGTAAGGTAATTGTTGCTCCGGCCAGACGGGAAATCTCGGCTGCGTACTCCAACGCATTATTTGCGTTAGTAGAAAAATCGGTAGGGATCAAAATTCTTTTCATGGGTAGAAAATTTATACTGCTGAAAGATGCAACTAGATTTTTAATAGAACAATGATGGATGTCATGAATTCAAAAAAACCTAAATCAGTGAAAGTCAGATCAAATTCTTATTTCATTTAGCAGAGAGTCCTTTCTCCATGCGAAGGATCACTTACTGAGATAAGATTTTTTTAGGCGCGCTCAGACTTTTCCCAAACTGCTGATTGTTTTTACAGAAGTAGACGACCCAACCCTGCAAAAACGGAAAGATTCATCATGCAAAAATAGTAAGGCACAAAAAAGCCCTTAACATTAATTTTACGCTCCCGCATGAGGTGCCCCATTAAGGCAAGGAGATAGAAAAATAACTGAGCATATAACGCTACCTGATAGAAAGGCGAAAGGCTGTATAGAATAATGTTCGAAACTAAAACCAGCAGCAAGGCGAGGGGTGTCAACGTCCATCGCAATACCCGGTGCGATACATATTGCCAGGTGATGATTCCGTAACGAAACGGATTAAGAAGTTCGGGCATGCGTAGGATAGCTTGAATTCCCCCGGCTGAGATTCTCACTTTTCTTTTCCATTCATCCTGGATAGTAGCGGAGGCGGTTTCCATCGCGTAGGCATCGGGTTCATACACGAATCGATATCCCTGACTAACTATTTTCATGGAGGTAACAAAGTCTTCAATGATTGTATCGGGTTCGGGTGTGTGGTACAACGATGTGCGCACAGCAAAGAGTTCACCAGCCGCGCCAATAGAGGTAGAGAGCTGCGAATCCAATTTCTTTAAAGCAGACTCATATTTCCAATAAATACCTTCACCGGCCCCCGAAGCATTATCGGCTTCATTGACCATTATTTTTTTCTCGCCCGAAACGCCCCCCACTTGATCATCTTGAAAATGCCTGACAATATTTTTTATGGAAGAAAAATTGAGAGTCGTGTTTGCATCGGAGAAAATGACAATTGGACTATCAACTAATTTTATTACCCGATTCACCGCGTGAATTTTCCTAATCTTTCTGGAGTGAAAAGTTTTAACGGAAGAATATCCTTGGGCGATTTCAAGAGTTCTATCCGTTGAACCATCGGTGACGATGCAAATTTTTAACTTTTCAGTTGGGTAATCAAGGCCGAGCGAATTTTCAATTTTAGAGGCAATAAACCGTTCTTCGTTATAGGCAGCGATTAAAAGAGTTACGATGGGCAGCTCGCTATCTGCTTGTATGGGAGGTGTTTTTACCTTGCCCTTAAGTTTTGAAAAAATGTAAATTATCACCCCATATCCTACATAGGTGTAAACAATCAGGGCTAACCCAATCCAAAATGTGTATAAACTTATCTCAATCACTGTTTTTGAGCCAATTAAGGCGTGAAACTACGAGTTACAATTAAAATTCTGGACGGATATACTCAAGTTCTTTATGCTAACTTTGCTGGTTCAGTTCGCCAATTGGTAGTTTAATACAATAAATATTACCTGCTAGGAGCTGAAGCGTGATCGTTGGGATAATGGTTTGTCTATAGTTTGGGAATAATGTTGACTTTTAATCTATTCAAGCACTTTAAGCGTCTATTCTTATCGGTCATGCTCTTGCTGCCGGTGGTAGGTTTACGTGCTAAAGTTGTTGATCATCCGGTTGGGGCCTTGATTCAAACCTTAGAAGTAAGCATTGCCGGATCTCCAATCATTTCCGGGTCAACACAAAGTTTTGGAAACGTTGATTTATTGTCAACCTCCTCGGCAATAACCATAGTTTTAAAAAACATAGGCGGACCAGAAGGTTTAACCATCAATAGTGTTAATCTGTCTGGAGCCCATGCTGCCGATTTTAATTTAGATACCTCCGGATTACTTAATTTACTTGGACCTACAGCTAGCACGAGCTTTACCGTATCCTTTAGTCCTACAATAAGTGGAACCCGAACTGCCTTAATAGAAATTGATTCAGATGATCCGGGGGTAAATCCGTTGGTGATTAACTTAGAGGGAGAAGGAATAAAACTAAATCAAAGTATAACCTTCCCTGCTATACTCGCCAAAATATATGGCGATGCGAGTTTTCCATTAGGAGCAACAACTACTTCTCCTTTGTCAGTTAGTTATTCGAGCGATAATACTTTAGTGGCTACGGTGAGTGGTAACATGGTTACTATTGTTGGTGCAGGGTCAGCAAACATTACAGCCTCACAAGTTGGTGATGCAACCTTCAATACAGCTGCTGATGAAACGCAAATCTTATTAGTGGATAAAGCGACACTTACCGCTACTGCGAATGATCAAAGCAGAGCTTATGGTGCTGCTGACCCATCGCTAACGATTAATTATGCTGGATTTGTAAATTCTGAAACTTCCATAGTTTTAGATACTCCACCAACAACCTCAACGGGTGCGGTTGCTACATCGGTAGTGGGTGATTATCCAATTAATATTTCGGGCGGATCCGATGATAATTATGATTTTAACTATGTGCCCGGTACACTTACCATTACGAAAGGGTTAGTAACCGTAAATGCCGACAGTCAAAGTCGGGTTTATGGTGTTGCCAATCCCACATTAACCATGAGCTACTCAGGGTTTGCCAATGGAGAAAATAGTTCGGTGATAAATTCTTTGCCCACGCTACTTCGCTAGCCACCCTCACCAGCAATGTTGGAGCCTATGCCATTACGGCAGCTGGCGGAGTTGCTGATAATTACAATTTCAGTTATGTGGCCGGTTCACTTACCATTACTAAAGCACTACTCACAGCCACCGTTGATAACCAAAGTAAAACGTATGGTGCAGTTAATCCCGTATTTACAATTTCTTACTTGGGGTTTGCCAATAGCGAGACATCCTCCGTACTTGAAACACCTCCTACGGCTTCGGCAGCGGTAACACCTACTTCTCCGGTAGGTACCTATGCCATTACGGCAACCGGTGGTTTGGATAATAATTATACATTTTCATTTTTGCCAGGCACATTAACGATAACAAAAGCCAGCCTCACAGCAACGGCTAACAATCAAAGTCGCGCTTATGGTGCTGCTAACCCATCGCTAACAATTAATTATGCTGGATTTGTAAATTCTGAAACGTCCGCTGTTTTAGATACTCCACCAACAACCTCAACGGGTGCGGTTGCTACATCGGGAGTGGGTGATTATCCAATTAATATTTCGGGCGGATCCGATGATAATTATGATTTTAACTATGTGCCCGGTACACTTACCATTACCAAAGCTATTCTAACAGCCACCGTTGATAACCAAAGTAAAACGTATGGGGCAGTTAATCCCGTATTTACAATTTCTTACTTGGGGTTTGCCAATAGCGAGACATCCTCCGTACTTGAGACGCCTCCTACGGCTTCGGCAGCGGTAACACCTACTTCTCCGGTAGGTACCTATGTCATTACGGCATCGGGTGGTTTGGACAATAATTATTTATTTTCATTTTCGTCAGGCACATTATCGATAACAAAAGTCAGCCTCACAGCCACGGCCGCTAATGCGAGCCGCCTCTATGGTGCAGCGAACCCATCGTTAACGATTAATTATGCTGGATTTGTAAATTCTGAAACGTCCATAGTTTTGGATACTCACCGCCAACCTCAACCAGTGCGGTTGCCGCATCGGTAGTAGGTGATTATCCATTAATATCTCGGGAGGAATCGATGATAATTATGATTTTAATTATGCCCGGCACCCTTACCATTACGAAAGGGTTAGTAACCGTAAATGCCGACAATCAAAGTCGGGTTTATGGTGTTGCTAATCCCATTGACCATGAGCTACTCCAGGGTTTGCCAATGGAGAAAATAGTTCGGTGATAAATTCTTTGCCCACCGCTACTTCGCCAGCCACCCTCACCAGCAATGTTGGAGCCTATGCCATTACGGCAGCTGGCGGATCCGATGATAATTACAATTTTAATTATGTGGCCGGTTCACTTACCATTACTAAAGCACTACTCACAGCCACCGTTGATAACCAAAGTAAAACATATGGGGCAGTTAATCCCGCATTTACAATTTCTTATTCAGGGTTTGCCAATAGCGAAACGTCCTCCGTGCTTGACACGCCTCCTACGGCTTCGGCAGCGGTAACACCTACTTCTCCGGTGGGCACATATCCCATTACGGCAACGGGTGGATTGGACAATAATTATTTATTTTCATTTTCGTCAGGCACATTATCGATAACAAAAAAGTCAGCCTCGCAGCCACGGCCGTTAATGCAAGCCACCTCTATAGCGCAGCGAACCATCCTTTACAATAACTATCAACATTTTTTGAATAGGTGAAAAATTCATCGCACTAAATACGCAACCGACAACATCGACCACCGGACCGGACAGTGATGAAGGTACCTATCCCTATTTCCGTAGTTAGGGGATCGATGGCAACTGAACAGCAACAGCAGTTGCTGGTACACTGACAATTACCAAAGCTACGGTTACCGCGACTGCAGAAAGTAAAACCCGGGTTTATAACAGTGCGAATCCAACCTTTACTATTGTTTACGCAGGCTTTGTTAATGGCGATAATTCAACTGTTCTCCACGCCATGGTTGCTTCTTCATGGCCATTTGAGCAGTCCGGTGGGGAGCTATCCAATCGCGGTTGCGGGGGTAACGATATAATTATGCATTCACTAAGTCAGTGGCCAAATTAACGATCACTAAAGCGACACCTACTGTAACCTGGGCAACCCCGACCTCAATAACCTACGGAACACCATTGAGTGCAACGCAATTGAATGCAACGGCAAGTGTTGGAGGGATTTTCACTTATAATTTTCCAGTTGGAACAATACTGAATGTATCCACAACCCATGTATTGTCAGTCAACTTTTCTCCATCCGATGCTACCAATTACAATCCGGAAACTTAACTACGGTTGGAGAAGTTACCAAAGCAACGTTAACAGCTCCCAGAACAATCAGGCCCGACTATATGGGGCCAATGAATCCCTCGCATTTCTTTCTACGCTGGTTTTGTAACAGAGAAACTGGCTGTTGCTTGATACCAAGCCCTAGCCTCAGCAGCCGTGTAGTACTTCGCCCGTAGGTCCCTATCCCATTGTTGCTTCAGGCGGTATAGATAATAACTACGCGATTGGTTATGTACAGGCACGTTAACCGTAAAAAAAGCCAATGTGACTGCCATGCCGTTGACGCCAAATAAAGGTATGGTTCTGTGAATCCGGTATTCACACTAAATTATACCGGATTTGTAAATGGTGAGAATTCGTCTGTGTTGGATACAGCACCTACCACATCAACCCTAGCAACTCTCCACGAGCCCAGTTGGTCCCACCCCATCACTATTTCTGGCGGATGGACAATACTGTACTTTCCCTACACTTCGGGAACATTGACGATAACGAAGGCTACCGTTACCGCCACGGGCCTCTGATGCCAGTCGCGTGTACGGTGTTGCCAATCCAACTTTTCAATTGCCTATTCGGGATTTGTGCTTGGAGAAAATTTCAGGGTAAATGTTCTTCCGGTTTAGCAACTTCACCGGCCAACCTCACCAGCAATGTGGGTACGTATCCAATAAACGTGTCGGGTGGATCAGACAATAACCTATTCATTTTTCCATGAGGCGCCAAACTCCTGAACATTTCCAAAGCAAACCTCCGTTGTTACCCAAGAAATCCATCGGCCATTACGTACGGCATTATTAAGCGGTACGCAATTGAATGCAACCGCAAATGTGGCTGGTTCTTATTCTCCACACAAGCTATAGGAACATTACTCCCGGCCGGGAATAATCGAATTTTTGTCTGTGAATTTTACTCCGACTGATGCTGGTAACTATAGCACCGTGACTGGAACAACCGTTATCATAAATGTTAATAAAGCCAACCCGGTTATTACCTGGACTAATCCATCGGCAATAACCTATGGCACTGCTTTGGGAGCAGCACAACTTAATGCCTCGCCAATGTAGGCGGAGCATTACCTACACCACCAGCCGGAACGATTTTAAATGCTGGAGAATCAGTCGTTATCCGTTAATTTTATGCCAACCGATGGCGCGAATTATAATCCCTTAAACGGAACCACGTTACGATAACCGTAAACAAGAAACACCTGTTACCTGGTCAAATACAGAGGACATCCTGGTGCTGCCTGGAGTGCCCGCAGCTAAATGCAACAGCGAGTATTCCCGGAACCTTGTCTATGCGCCAGGCTAGGAACAATTTTGAATGCTGGTAATCAGGTTTTATCCGTTAAACTTAAGCTACGATGCAGTAAAATTGTAATCCGTAAACGGAACAATAGTTTTACCTTACTGTAAAAAAGCAACCCAACAGGACCTGGGCACCGCCTGGGACAATTACGAATGCAGGCGCTAACCAGATTCTGATTGTGAATTTTAATCCTTCCGATGCGGCCAACTATAATTCAGTCAATGGCACTACGGTGGTTATCACCGTTAATAAAGCGACTCCGACTATTACGTGGTCAACGCCAGCAACCATTACCTATGGAACGGCTTTGAGTGCCGCGCAACCCAACACGGCTAGTGTGCCGGGAACAATCGTGTACACGCCTACACTTGGAACTCTTTTGAATGCTGGAGTGAACCAGATTCTCGCCTTGGATTTTTCTCCGACCGATGCTGCTAACTATATTCCGGTTACAAATGTTCAACGACTCATTACCGTTAACAAAGCTAACCCGATTATAACCTGGGCCAATCCAGCACCTATTATTTATGGTACACCATTAAGTTCTACCCAATTAAATGCAAGTGCTAATGTGCCTGGCGTCTTTGTTTACAATCCCGTAGATGGCACAGTTTTAAATGTGGGGGTCAATCGAATCTTATCCCTAAATTTTACTCCGACCGATAATCTTAATTACAACGCAATTATTGGCCGTACGGCAACCATCACCGTAAACAAAGCAACTCCCATTGTTACCTGGACAACGCCACTCCCCATTAAAATTAATGAACCACTAAATGCCACGCAGCTAAATGCTACCGCGAGTGTTCCTGGCACTTTTGTATATACACCATCTGTTGGAACAAGTTTTGAACAGCCGGTACGTACCGCATTAACGTAGCGTCTACTCCATCCGATGCAATCAACTATAATTCGGTTCCGAGTACGCAAGTTCAAATAACGGTTAACAATAAGGAGAATCCATGGTAACGTGGGCTACTCCGGCAAATGCCACGGAACAACATTAGGTGCCACGCAGCTAAAGTTCTGGCTACCCCAGCGTGCCGGTACATTCACCTATACGCCTCCACTCGGTACCCTACTTAATTCAGGAGTTGGTCAAACATTGTCAGTTAATTTCGTTCCTACGGATGGAATTAATTATAACTCAGTCAACCGAAGTGTTTTGATAACGGTGAATAAAGCTAATCCGACCGGCCACAGGTACCTGGTGAGCCGATCTATGGTGCTCCCAATCCAACGTTTGTAATTACCTACTCAGGCTTTGTAAATAGCGAGAACATAGGCGTAATCGACACCGCACCGCTAGCCACGTGTTCTGCCATTGCGGGCGATAATGCGGGGGGTACATTTCCAATCATTCCATCAGGTGGTGTTGATAACAACTATACGTTTGCTTATGTAAATGGAACATTAACTATTGCAAAGCATCTTTAACGGCTAAGGCAGATGATACAATCCGAGATCATACGGACTTGCTAATCCCGCCTTCACAATAAAGCATACGGGTTTTGTAAATGGTGATACAGACAGGTGAAATCACAAAACCACTGCCACCGTGGCCACCCGTTAAGTAATGTGGGCGCGTATCCCACTACGTTAACCGGAGGCTCAGCATTAAACTATACCCTCGCACTTGAGATCGGTCAGCCGACAGTCAATATTTCACCGCTTATTGCGCGAGCAACTGATGTGCAAGAACTCTGTGGGCAGGGAACCACGCTCTCGATTTACATATAGGCTTTTTTAAATGGCGACAATGCTTCTTCCATCACGCCTCCTACTATATCGACCAGCAACGCCAACCAGTGCAGTAGAATTATCCGATCACACTAAGTGGAAGGCTGCATTGAACTGCGGAATATTTTACAGCCGGGCACTTTAACCGTTAATAAGGCTAAGGTGTTAGCCACGGCAGATAATCCAAACCAGATTGTATGGTGTGGCTAATCCGGCATTAACAATTAGTTATACTGGTTTTGTTAATAGCGAGACGGCCTCTGTACTGGATGCATTGCCCGTTACCGCTACCGGAGCAACCATGTTGAGCAATGTCGGTTCTTATCCAATTTCTATTTCCGGAGGATTGGACAATATTTATACCCTGACCTACGCAAATGGAACGCTATCGATAACCAAGTCAACATTAACCGCAGCAGCGGTAAATGCCA
>JADJMA010000020.1 GCA_016709845.1 Flammeovirgaceae bacterium
AGCAGTTCCATTTTATTTCCATCGAGAAGAGCCAAAACAGCATTCGCGCTTGCACAGAAATGTATTTCCCAATGCCATTAACTCTATCTTCCCAGGGCTTAACTCGTCTGATCAAAATTTATAGGCTGCACGTCTGATGGTAAAATGGATGGCTTCACCGCTCTGCCAATAGATTTTAAAACTGAAAACTCTGATTTAATAAAGCAGTACTACAATAGAAAAATTAAATACATCTTTCAGAAGAAGCTTAACCAAGTTGTCAAAACAAATTTCATAAAAGAAACGCAAGTATGGGTGCCAACAATAAGCAAGAGTCCAGATCAATATAAAATGTATGACCGTTTCACGGTCAAAGGTTCAACAAGCAACGGTTTCCGCTTTCCCGGAGCTAGTAATTTCGTGCGATGGCCAATCAAAAGTATGGAATCAACCAATAGCGGAATTGATTCAGGAAATATCTCCAACGAAATTTAAACGTGTCCTTTTCGGTAACGAAATAAAAAGATTCGATGACCTAGCCAAAATAAAAGAAGCTGACTATTCAAAATGCTTTGCAGTATTGGGCAAAGACTTAAAGGCAGAACTAAACATTCCATTTGATACTCCTGCTCGTGGCAATCGTTACAAATCATACTTAGGCAAGGTTGAAAATTTCATAAGTTCTTTCTTCAAGAGTAAGGATTTTAAAGAGGCATTTCCGTTACACTCAAATGAATTTCTGAAAGTAGACCAACTGCGCACAAACAAAACCACCGAGAATAGCAATATGCTTTGCTTCGGTAAAAATGAATCGGGTGTTCCGCATCTAAATTCAGTTCCGTACTCTGGCATAGTCAATGGCGGCCCATACGATAAACCACCTTATAACAAAGTACACTTGTTCTTCATAACACATGCTGATGATAAGGATGTCGCTAAAAAAACTAAACGTATATTTCCATCAAGGCCACAAATCCTTCAAAGGCCTTCATGCATTTGCGCGCATCCCTTTCCATACAGAACAAACTTTAGTATTGTATTCCACAATAAGGATAATCCAGTGGCAGAAATTGAAGAAATACTGCTGAACAAAAGAAACATCGATCGCGACCTGCAATACATCGCCATTTACATAACTCCATTTTCAAAATTTGAAAATGACGATTCAAAGAGAGAAATCTATTATAAGGTGAAAGAAATGCTTTTAAAGCGAGGCATCACATCCCAGTGTATCGATTCAAATAAGGACGAAGTAGTTGATTACCAATACAGTTTATCAAATGTAGCAGTAGCAATCTTAGCTAAGCTAAAAGGCACTCCCTGGCGCTTAAATACGCCCAAGAAAAACGAGCTTATAGTAGGTATAGGCGCGTTCAAGCATAGTGATGTTCAGTACATCGGTAGCTCGTTCAGCTTTGACAACACTGGCCACTTCAACAACTTTGAGTATTTCATGAAAAGCGAAGTGGAAATTCTTGCAGGTTCAATCATGCGCTCAGTAAGAGAATATGCCAGTGTGAATAATAAGCCCGATAAATTGATTATTCACTTCTACAAAACAATGAGCGACAAAAGAACTTGAGCCCACTGAAAAGGGCTTGAATGAGTTGGGTTAGATATTCCAGTATTCATTGTTACCATCAACAAGACGGAATCGCAAGATATAATTGCATTCGACAAAAGCTGGCCAGAACTCTTGCCGCTCAGTGGCACTTACATTAACATAGGTTCAAACAAGTACTTACTTTGCAACAATACACGCTACTCATTATCAGGTCAACTACAGAGCTTCAGACGGCTATCCCATCAAACTAAAAATCGATTGCAATAAGCCAAAAGAATTAGAACAGACACAAGTGGTAAAAGACCTGATTGATCAAGTGTACCAATTCAGTAGGATGTACTGGAAATCAGTAAGGCAACAAAACCTCCCAGTCACAATCAAGTACCCGGGAAATGGTTGCCCAAATCGCTCCCCATTTCGATGGAGACGAAATCCCCAATTCGGAAAAGACAATCTTTGGTTTTTGTAGGGTAAAATTTTCAACTACCGTATTGCTGTGGTGGGATATATGTGAATCCGCTTTATTTACGCGCCTAAAATTAAAGTGCTAAGATATTTTTTAGACTAATCTAAATTATTAATTTTGCTAATCTTAATTTTATATTAGTGATCTCAAGGATAAAAATTTTAATACTTGCAATTGTCGGGGTTGCAATAACTAGCTGTGAACAATTAGAGCCACCCATGCCTGAGAGTTCTTCCATTCTTGATGGCTCAATTGATGGACTTACCCAATCTGAAAACCTCCAATTCCTAAGGGGTGATGCGGCTTTCAATGATGAGGTGTTCACAACTTTCAATGGGCTTGGGCCATTGTTCGTGGCTACCTCGTGCGGAAGTTGCCATGCTGGCGATGGTAAGGGGCATCCGTTTACTACACTCACACGCTTTGGCCAGAGCGATGATACAGGAAATCACTTTCTTACAATGGGCGGCCCCCAACTGCCACCCCGAGCCAATCCAGGGTTTACTCCAGAGCAGCTTCCTTCGGGCATCCCTTTTTCAAGATTCACTCCCCCTGCAAACACAGGCTTAGGCTTTCTCAATGCCGTTACAGATGAAAAATATTTTGGCGTGGGCAGATCCCAATGATTTGAACGGTGATGGTATTAGCGGTGTGCCCAATTGGATTTTTTGAAATCATATGTCTTACCAAGACCAGGCAGTATTGAGCAAAATGGAAAATATATAGCTCGTTTTGGAAAAAAGGGAGCGGCTTATGATTTGCTACAACAAACCGCACAAGCTTACAATCAAGATATTGGCATAACGTCAACCTATGAGCCCAATGACACCCACTCAGGATTAGAGATTGATCCTGAAATTACAAATCAAACGGTTCAGGATGTAGTTTTTATCTAAATACACTAAAAGCTCCCATTGCCCGCCCACAAGATGAAGCCATTCTCAAAGGCAAGCAGCTTTTTTCCAGCATCGGTTGCGGCAATTGCCATCGCCAAGAAATGAAAACGGGTGCATCATCTATTAAATCGCTCGCCAATAAAACATTCTATCCTTATACCGATTTGCTTCTTCATGATATGGGGAAAGGGTTAGACGATGGATATACAGAAGGATCTGCAAAAACGTTCGAATGGCGAACACCACCGCTATGGGGGCCTAGGTCTTTCTAAAAATTCGCAGGGAGGTCAATATTATTTATTGCACGATGGAAGGGCGCAGAGTATTGAAGAGGCGATTATTCTTCATGGTGGCGAGGGAAATCAAAGCCAGCAAGCATTTAAAATATTGTCGATAGAAGAAAAGAAAAACCTGATCAGGTTTCTTGAAAGTTTATGAATATGATGCAAAGGAGAGAGTTTGTAAAACAAAGTTGTGTTGCTTGCCTAAGTGGCACACTTATTCCAACCCTACTCGCTGGCTGTCACAAACAAACTATACACGTGGAATAATGGAGCCAAACGGCCTTACAGTTTCAAAAGATGAATTTATCGTTGTTAAAAAAAAGGGACGGCAAGAGAGAAGGTCGTTTATTATTGTAGCGAATGAAAAGCTGCAATTTCCTATTTACGTGTATCCTTTTCAGAAGATGAGTACAGTGCCTTGTGGATGAGTGCAGTCATCAGGTTCAGAATTACAAGCTGCTGGTGATCATTTACATTGTCCCAGCCATGGAAGCGAGTTCAATAACAAAGGCATTAACACACAGGGCCCAGCAGAGCTTAACCTACGTACTTTCCCAGTGGTCGCATCTACCAACAATATTTTCATTGACTTGCGATCATCATGAAAGCAAAATCCTTTTTCCTGTTTTTAATAAGCTTGTCACTTATTAACCCTTTGCTTGCCCAGATAGATCCTTCGCTGTTAAGAAGACTCCCGAAAGACACTACCAATCTGCTGCTTAATTTAGATGCCGTCTATAATCGTCCTTTTATTGGTATCGGCAAAGTGCCTGTAGCATTGGGCGGATATGTTGAGGCAAATTGGCAGCATCTCGGGACGGATGGAGTAAGTGAAGGACATCAATTTCAAATGCGGAGGCTAACCCTTTTTGTCTCCTCCACCATTTCTAATCGAATTAAGTTTTTGTCTGAGATAGAATTTGAAGATGGCACCAAGGAAATTAATATAGAATTTGCCGCAGTCGACTTTGAGTTCCATCCATTGTTTAACTTACGTGGTGGAGTTGTGCTCAATCCCATTGGGGCGTTCAACCAAAAACCAGGATGGTCCCAAATGGGAATATATTGATAGACCCGTTTCAGCTACTCAAATGCTTCCCGCCACGTGGAGTAACGTGGGCTTCGGTATTTATGGTAAAAAACATAAAAACAATTGGGCTTACGCCTACGAACTCTACCTCACCAATGGCTTCGATGATCAAATTATTTCCAACACTGAGAACAAGACATTTCTACCTGCCAGTAAGCTGAACCGAAACCGTTTCGAAGAAAGCTTTAATGGCGAGCCGTTAATCACTGCAAAAGTAGCCATCAGGAATAAAAAAATTGGTGAGCTTGGCCTTTCTTACATGGGTGGTGTGTACAATAAATTTCAGATTGATGGATTGGTACTCGATGAGAAAAGAAGGGTGGATACATGGGCAATAGATTTTAATACTACCCTTTCGCCAACAAAAACTTATCTTGTTACAGAGTGGGCTTTTATAAACGTAGACGTACCGGACCTACACCCAGCAGTATGGTAATAAGCAAGCCGGTGGTTTCTGGATATTGTTCAACCCATCTTTAAGGGAACAATCTTTGATTTTCAAAACTCAGTTATTAATGCAGCTTGCCGTATGGAATACGTAGATTGGAACATAGGTGCATTCAAAGAAACGGGGGGAAATATTAGGGAGGATTTTGTTTCCGTTGTTCCTGGGCTTAGCTGGCGTCCAACTTCACAAACCGTCCTACGCCTTAACTATCGATATAATTGGACTACTGATCTATTGGGCAACCCTTCTTCCAGAACGGCAGGATTTCAATTCGGTTTTTCTTCTTATTTCTAGTGCAAAAACGCAATAATCTTTTCAAAGTCATATCCAGAAACTAATCCGATATAGTAAAAAAAATTGATCTCAATTGAATTTAGCCTATTTCATTAAACATCTACTCATTTGCAACCCAATTGCACGACTTTTCGTTTAGCTTTGCGATTGTGAAGATAATATTAGCCATCTACATTGCCGCCCTCTCGGTTTATCCGTGTAGTGATCCTTATACTTGTAAGGATGAGCTTCAGAAGGGTGAACAAATGGTGAGTGTTTCTGATCATGAGCATTCCGATCAAGAACAGGATGTATGTACCCCTTTTTGTATTTGTTCATGCTGCGCTGCTCACATCCGGCTTTCAATCGTATCCAACATAGACTTTGATGGTGTTATCCACAACACAAAAGAAACAATACCTTATATAGAAAGACAGGTATTGGCCGACAACAACCACATCTGGCAACCGCCCAAGATTTAAGCTCCTGTATTTTTTATTCGTCTCTGTGACGAAAGTTCTTTCTGAGACATACTGTTTGTCTCGGCTAAGATATTTAGGGCTTATCATGAAAAATCAAAAACGGAAAAAGAAACAACTAAAGAACAAGAAAAGTATTGCCTCTACGATTATCCGCTATTCCTTATGGATGCTCGTTGGCCTTCTTCTCCTTTTTGTATTGCTTCTTGTGATAATCCTTCCAACTCTAAATTTTAATCACTGACTTATATGTTAGATAAAATCATTCATTACTCTATAAAAAATAAATTAATCATCGGGCTATTAACGCTCAGCCTCATTGCATGGGGAAGTTATTCGCTCTCACAACTTCCCATCGATGCGGTGCCAGACATCACTAACAACCAGGTGCAGATCATCACCGTTGCACCTTCACAATCGGCACTTGATATCGAACGGCTTGTAACGTTTCCAATTGAGCAGACGATGGCAACCATTCCGAATGTTGAAGAGATTCGAAGCTTTTCACGCTTCGGTCTTTCGGTGGTGACTATTGTATTCTTCGATAATGTAGATGTGTACTGGGCACGTCAGCAAGTCAACGAAAGGTTGACGATGGCAGCAAAGCAAATTCCACCTGGAGTTGGTTCTCCGGAATTGGGGCCTGTAACAACAGGGCTTGGGGAGATCTATCAATATATCATCCGACCCAAGAAGGGATTCGAAGATAAGTTTAGCCCTACGGATTTACGAAGTGTCCAGGACTGGATTGTGCGAAGACAATTGTTGGGTACACCTGGTGTTGCAGATGTGGCCAGATTTGGCGGCTATTTAAAACAGTACGAGATAGCCCTTGACCCTGATAAGTTGAGAAGTTATGATCTGAGCATTGGTGAAGTTTTTTCAGCACTGGAAAAATAATCAAAACACAGGTGGTGCTTACATCGACAAGAAGCCGAGCGCATGGTTTTATCCGCAGCGAAGGCCTTGTTGGTTCTCTGGATGACATCGGTAAAATCGTCATTAAGAATACCGAGGCAGGAATACCAATTTTGGTCCGCGATGTAGCCACTGTACAATTCGGGGCTGCAAATCGTTATGGAGCTATGACCTACAACAGCGAAGGTGAAGTAGTGGGTGCTATCGTGATGATGTTGAAAGGTGAAAATTCAAACGCTGTCGTTAATCGTGTTAAAGAACGCATCGTGCAAATTGAAAAATCGCTGCCGGAAGGGCTTGAGATTGATGCATTCCTCGACCGAAGTAAATTAGTTAGCCGTGCCATCGGAACGGTGGAGAAAAATTTGATGGAAGGGGCTTTGATTGTGATTTTTGTGCTGAGTGCTATTCCTGGGCAATTGGCGAGCAGGGTTATTGGTAGCTTCTGTCATTCCTTTGGCCATGCTGTTTGCCATTTCACTCATGTACGTATTCGGTGTATCGGGTAACCTCATGAGCCTTGGTGCTATCGACTTTGGTTTGATCGTGGATGGCGCGGTTATTATCGTGGAAGCCACGCTTCATCATATAACAGGAAAATCCATTGACCCAAAATAAATGCCTCTGCAACAGGTTTATTCGTGCTTAGTGTCATCGCGTTTTTGAATATGGGTGGTGAGTTTTTGCCAACGCTTGAGGAAGGAGATTTTGCAGTTGAAACACGAGTGCTTACGGGTAGCAGTTTATCCTATACAGTTGATGCAGCAACCAAGAGCGCTGATGTTATCCTTCGCGAATTTCCTGATGAAGTGAATGAAGTGGTTGGTAAGATCGGATCTTCAGAAATACCAACCGACCCTATGCCAATTGAAGCCTGCGATCTTATGATAATCTTAAAAGACAGGAGTGAATGGAAGAAAGCTCACGGGCGCGAAGAGCTAATGGAAAAGATGAGTAAGGCGCTTGAATCTGTTCCCGGTGTTACGTTCGGTTTCCAACAACCCATTCAAATGCGATTCAATGAGTTGATGACGGGTGTGCGACAAGATGTGGCGATCAAAATATTTGGAGAAGATTTGGATGTACTTACCGGGCTTTCACAACAGATCGGGAAAATTGTTGGTACGGTGGAAGGTTCCCGTGGTTTATACATTGAAGAAGTTACTGGCCTCCCGCAGATTGTGGTCATCATCAATCGCGATGAAGTGGCCAAGTACGGGCTAGCCATCGAAACAGTAAACCAGGCAATCAACACCGCTTTTGCCGGGCAAGCTGCAGGCGTGGTTTACGAAGGCGAGAGACGTTATGACCTCACGGTGAGATTAGGAATTCAAAACCGTCAGAGCATCGAAGATGTTCGTAATCTTTATTACTTCTCCGAAAGGAGACCAGATTCCTCTAAAGCAATTGGCAAGTCGAATTCATAATTGGTCCCAACCAGATACAACGTGAAGAAGCCAAGCGAAGGATCATTGTTGGGTTTAATGTGGCCGGAAGGGACATTGCCAGCGTGGTGAAAGAGATTCAACAAAAAGTAGATCAGGTCGACTTCCCACCGGGGTATTACCCAACTTACGGAGGGCAGTTTGAAAACCTGGAACAAGCAAAGGCACGTTTGTCGGTTGCAGTGCCAGTGGCTCTATTACTTATTTTCTGTTGCTCTTTTTCACGTTCAATTCAGTCAAGGAATCGACACTCATCTTCACGGCCATTCCAATGTCTGCCATAGGAGGCGTGTTTGCTTTGATGTTGCGAGGTATGCCGTTCAGCATTTCTGCAGGTATTGGCTTCATCGCACTTTTTGGTGTAGCCGTGCTAAATGGAATTGTGCTCATCGCGGAGTTCAACCGTCTGAAAAAAGAAGGCATGACTGATTTGCGTGAGATTGTATTGAAGGCAACTTCGGTGCGCCTTCGCCCTGTGTTAATGACGGCTGCTGTGGCATCTCTTGGCTTTTTGCCGATGGCATTAGCAACCAGTGCAGGAGCGGAAGTTCAAAAACCATTGGCCACTGTTGTGATCGGAGGGTTGATCAGTTCAACACTACTTACTCTGATCGTTCTGCCTTGCCTGTTCATCTACTTTGAGAAAATTGGTTCTAAGAAATTACAACCAAATGTCATGACAATCATTTTGTTTCTGGTGATGGTAGGATTTGTAAATGTAAACGCACAGGATACTATGCAAATAGCAGGAGTGTATAAAACACAGGATGACTATGCATCTAAAAAGCTTTCTTATGAAGTTGATCTAAGCAATAGCAAAAATAGTTTTGGCGCATCCCGGTCACATCTTATAATAAAGCAACCCGATGTAAAAGTAAAAATCAAGAATGGCGGAGTCTATGGCTATACAAAAAGGTGCGAGTTATCGTTTTTAGCAACCAACCGTGAGTTCGGTTACGCAAAATCGTTGACGAATCGGGGCTTATCTTATACTTGAGAAGATGGAAAGGTTATAAGGGAGCTACAAGCACTGTGTATTACTATAGTCTGACACGCTTAGGCGAAACCAAAATCCTGACTCTCGAAAATCTTGAAAAAGACTTTTCGTCATTTCCTGATTTTATTGCAAAGGTAAAACGGTTACGAGCCGTTAAACGCAAAGCGCTAAGCAAACCTGACGAAAATGGCCACTACCTGATAAACACGATTTTTAATGAAACTGTAAAAAGTTAAAGACATGAGAAAATATATCCTTCTACTATTTGGTTTTTGTTCTCTTACGGGATTTTCGCAATCCAAACTTTCTGTTGAACAAGCCATCGATGTAGCCTTACAAAATAATATAGGCATCAAGAGTGCAGCTTATGAGGTTGAGTCTCAGAAGCAGTTAAAGAAGACATCCTTTGATCTGCCAAAGACAAATGTCTCGTTGCTGCATGGTCAATACAACAGCTATGCGAAGAACGACAACAACTTTACAATTACGCAAAGTATTCCTTTTGCAGCCTTCGGAAGTCAAGCGCTCTTAATCGCTCGTTGATTGCTTCATCAGAATTGAAAAAGGCATCAACAGAGAATGAATTGGTGTATCAGGTAAAGCAAGTCTTTTATCAGATTGCTTTTGCAAGGACGAAATACATTGTTGCTTCAGCAGGACAGTCTGTACGAAGGCTTCCTGAGGTCAGCTACACTTCGCTATAAAACAGGTGAAACCAATTTACTGGAACAGGCCACAGCAGAAACTCAACGCAACGAAGTCAAAAACCAGCTTCGCCAAAATCAATCTACTATCACCGTGTTTCGTACACAATTGAAAACATTGCTTAATAGTGAGACACTGCCAGAGATTTCAGAGAATACCTTAAGCGAACTTGAGTTCATTGAAACACCAGACACAACCGCACTTGCCGCTAACCCGTCATTGGCCTTTATGCGTCAACAAATTGAAGTGGCAAAGAGTGAGAAGAAAGTTGAAGCTGCAAAATTTGCCCCTGATTTTTTGATCGGATATTTCAATCAAACTCTTATTGATGTACCTAACACCGAAACGGGAGCGATTGCCACCAGCAAGGATAGATTCACGGGCATTCAAGTGGGTGTCTCCATTCCCTTGTGGTTCGTTCCGCATCAGGGAAGAGTTAAAGCCGCAGAGTTTAATCGTCAGGCAGCCCAAAGCAATTACCAATATTATCAGACCACATTACACGGTCAATTGCAGCAGGCGGCACAGCAGTATGCAAAAAGCAAAAGCAGTTTGGAGTATTACCGCTCTTCCGCCTTACCCAATGCTGAGTTGATCCTAAAACAATCACAGATCGCCTTTCGCGGAGGTGAAATAGGGTATGCAGAATATCTGCTGGGCGTTCGAAATGCGATCAGCATAAAAGAAGGCTACTTGCAGACCTTGAGTGACTACAATCAAAGTATTATCTACATCGAATTTTTATCGGGCACTAAATAAGATTAACCATGAAGACAACTAAATTAATTTCTATACTTTCTATTATTATTGGTTTAGCATTGACTATGTCATGCGGAAGCAAAACAGCCGAAGAAGCAATAACTGAAGACCACCACCAGGAAGAGGAAAATACCGTGGAGTTCACTGGCGCTCAATACAAAACAGCAGATATTGAACTAGGCAAAGTTGAAAACAAACAAATTAGCGGCACTATAAAAGTAAATGGCAAACTGGATGTTCCACCTCAACAGATGGTCAGCATCTCGGTTCCACTCGGAGGTTTCTTAAAGACTACGTCTTTGTTGCAAGGGTCAAGAGTTAAAAAGGGCGAAGTGATTGCCACCATGGAAAATCTCGACTTCATACAAATGCAGCAGGATTATATTGAAGCGAAGAACCAGCTTGAGTTTGCCAAAGCAGATTACGATCGGCAGTTGGATCTTGCTAAAGAAAATGTAAATGCTCAAAAGACCTTGCAACAAGCCAAAACAACCTATTCGAGTTGGCAGGCAAAAACCAAAGGTCTTGAAGCCAAGTTAAAGATGCTGAATATTAATCTTGCCTCTTTGGAGGGTGGCAATATAACGAGCTCAATCAATCTCTACTCGCCCATTGATGGTTACGTAACAGAGGTGAACGTCAACATTGGCAAATATGTAAACCCGACCGACATCCTTTTTGAAATTGTTGACACGGAACATCTGCATGCCGAGCTTACGGTATTTGAGAAAGACGTGCCTAAACTCAAGATCGGACAAAAGGTTCGATTCACTCTTGCCAACGAATCGAAGGAAAGGATCGCCACTGTATATTTATTAGGTCGGGAGATTAGCGCTGACCGCACAATTCGCATCCATTGTCACATCGATAAGGAAGACACCAACTTGCTTCCTGGAATGTACCTGAAAGCTGTTGTTGAAACCGGTGGAATTCAAGTTGCTGCCCTGCCCGATAAAGCCATCATCGATTACCAGGGAAAGAAATATATTTTCTATCAACTGAGTGAACAACCACATGCTGCGCTGAAAGAAGAAAGTAAAGAGCAACACGAAGCCGAATATCACTTCACCATGTTAGAAGTTCAAACCGGCAACAGTGAAATGGGTTATACTGAAGTTATGCTTCCTTCCGATTTTGCAACCGAGACGGCACAGGTCGTAGTCAAGAATGCGTATGCCATTCTTTCAAAAATGAAAAACACCGAAGAAGAAGAGTAACTCACTAAACTGAAATCCCCATGACTACTAAAGATCCCAATCATAAGCATACGTATGATGCAGAGGCAACATAACCTGCTGCACACAGGAAGAAAAAATAAACAAGGCAGCCAATACACATAGTGATGATGACGGCCATGATCATGACACGTCAGATGAAAGCACGTTCAAAATGTTTTTGCCTGCAATGATAAGCGTGGTGTTGATGGGATCAGCCATCATCATTGACAATTACATCCCGTTGTCGTTCTTCAAGGGTTGGGTGCGAACGTTGTGGTATGTAGCAGCATACCTTCCTGTGGGCCTACCTGTTTTAAAAGATGCAGCAAAGGCAATGGTACGTGGCGAAGTATTCACCGAATTTTTATTGATGAGCATCGCCACCATTGGTGCCTTTGCCATTGGCGAATTCCCTGAAGGTGTTGCTGTGATGTTGTTCTACGCTGTTGGCGAGGTTTTCAAACACTTGCTGTCAAACGTGCAAAATTGAATATTAAAAGCCTACTCGATCAGCGGCCAGATGAAGTAACGGTTGTTGAGAACAATCAAACTAAAACTATCAAAGCGGAAGAGGCCGCTATCGGTTCGGTGATCCAATTAAAACCTGGAGAAAAGCTAGGGCTGGATGGCGAACTGCTTTCGGAAACTGCATCGTTCAACACGGCTGCCCTTACCGGGGAAAGCACGCCCGATACAAAAACCAAGGGCGATACTGTGTTAGCGGGTATGCTCAACTTAAACACAGTCGTCTTAGTTAAAGTAACTACTGCCTATACGGACAGTAAGCTTTCCAAAATTCTGGACATGGTGCAGAATGCTGCTTCACAAAAAGCACCTACCGAATTGTTCATCCGTAAATTTGCACGATACTATACTCCCGCAGTAGTAGCATTAGCCGTGCTCATCATTGTCATTCCTTACTTCGCAGTCAATGACTATGTATTTCGTGATTGGCTGTATCGTGCCTTGATATTTTTAGTTATCTCTTGTCCGTGTGCGTTGGTCATCTCCATTCCACTTGGCTACTTCGGTGGTATTGGTGCAGCCTCCAAAAATGGAATCTTATTTAAGGGAAGTAATTTCCTTGACATCATGGCAGGTATACAAAACGTAGTGATGGATAAAACCGGAACACTAACTAAAGGTGTTTTTAAAGTGCAAGAGGTAGTGATTAAAGAAAATTTTGATAAGGCTGAGGTGCTTCGCCAGGTAAATGCTCTGGAAAGTAAGAGTACGCATCCCGTGGCAACGGCTATACATGAATATGCTGGCGCAGTGGACAGTACAATAGAAATAACCAACGTGGAAGAAATTGCGGGTCATGGATTACGCGCCATGATAGGTGGCAAAGAAATATTGGCAGGTAATTTTAAGCTGATGGACAAATTTTCCATAGCGTATGATATAGACCCTGCTTCTATTGTTTACACGGTTATTGCAGTTGGCTATGACAAGAAATTTGCTGGCTACATTACTATTGCCGATGAAATAAAAGAAGATGCAGCATCTGCTATAAAAGCGCTGCATCAACTTAACGTAAAAACCACTATGCTCAGTGGCGACAAAAGTTCTGTCGTAAAGCTTGTAGCAGAAAAACTGGGTATTGATAATGCCTTTGGCGATTTACTGCCCGAAGATAAAGTGAACAAGGTAAAAGAGATAAAAGCAACCGGTGGTAGCGTTGCCTTTACAGGCGATGGCGTAAACGATGCCCCCGTTGTAGCACTTAGTGATGTAGGTATTGCCATGGGAGGCCTGGGTAGTGATGCCACCATAGAAACTGCGGATGTAGTTATACAGGACGATAAACCTTCAAAAATCCCAATGGCGATTAACATCGGCAAGAAAACCAAACGGATTGTATGGCAAAACATAAGCCTGGCCTTTGCAGTAAAGGCAATTGTACTCGTTCTCGGAGCCGGAGGGTTGGCTACCATGTGGGAGGCTGTGTTTGCAGACGTAGGTGTGGCATTGCTTGCCATTCTAAATGCGGTGAGAATTCAAAAGATGAAATTTTAAGTCAAGCCCCATGAAACTAACTATAGGTATGAAGTCTAATCTTCGTTTAGGAATCTTCTTACTGGTAATGATTTTGGCCTTGTGCCGGAGGAGTCATTTGCAAGACTTAAATGGATAGATGTGGGTATCAATGGGCTGACGTGCTCGTTATGCACACGAAGTGTGGACAAGAGCATAAGCCGAATAGAATTTGTTGACAGTGTGACCATGAGTCTGGAGAACACCGATGGAAGAATCTACGTGAAAGATGTTGAGGCCATAAATTTGAAAAGAATAACAAAAGCAATTACTGATGCGGGTTTCTCTGTTCGGTTCGTGCGCCTTCAATTTGATTTTAGAGATACACAAATCGACAAGGACGGATTTTTTAGCTTCAAAGGTCAGCGTTACCAATGGCTTCAATTTAAGAGTAATGCATTACCAAATAGCGTTACGTTGACATTGATCGATGAGGGTTCCTTCCTAAGAAAGAAAGCAATCAATGGAAAAAGAAATTAGGAATCTCTCCTGATCAAAACATTTTGTATTTGATACATGAAATATAAGTCTGTTTTAATTTATATCTTTTTGTTAACAGTCGTAAAGCCCTGCGTTTCACAGGAATTATTTCCTTTAAATGAACCGGCCAGCTCCGTCCCGAAAAATGTACTTGGCCTCCGGGTGCTCAATCAAAATTATAAGGAGGTAAATCTTACCCGATCTATGTACGCCATCCGCGCGATGTACGGGGTTACTTCAAAACTATCTGTATTGTTGACTGGCTCAATATCCAATCATCATGACAGGAAATTGCCTCCTGACTTGATCAATCATACACATACCGGAAATCAAACCAACTATTATACACAAAGTCCTAAACGAGGTGTGAATTATCCTTATTTGTTCAGTGGAGTCCATCTGTATGCCAAGTATCGATTCGTGTCGATAGACAAAAAGAATAGTCACTTCAGGATCGCTGGTTATGGCGAATGGTCGAAACTAGCTGTAGCCCATGATGAAGCGGAACCCAACTTAATGGATGATACCGGAGGATATGGATATGGAGTTATCGCTACGTTCCTTAAAAATCGTTTTGCCGTATCGTTCACCAGCGGATTGATCAAGCCCGACTCATACTCCGAAACACAAACTGATATTACAGGCGGTCCCGATTTACCAACCACTATTTATTTCGGTGATGCAGTCCGATACGACCTTTCCTTTGGATACCGTCTTGCGCCTGAGCACTACACTGACTATGATCAGCCTAATTGGAATGTGTACTTGGAATTTCGTGGCAAGAAATACGATGCCGCACGAGTAATTCAGAACGGGGTAGAGTTGGCCTCAAATTCCATCCCGCTGGCAGCAAGTTCCTACATCGAAGTCCATCCTGGTATTCAACGAATAGCAAAGTCGAATTTCAGAATTGATTTTTCAGTAGGTTTTGCTTTGATTGGCAACTCGTATGTTCGCTTCACGCCCATTTGGGAATTGGGTGTTCAAAGGTATTTTTACAGGGTTAAGAAATCTTAAATGCGGTGCGGATACAAAGGATGCAATTATAGAGCACAAGGATTATACTTATTTCAAAATTGGGTTAGTTTTAGTTAGTGACCACCGCGCGTCCCCCGCAGGGTTATATGGTGTTCCTACTTCCTTGCCGCAAAAGATCACGCCAGCACTCACAGTCCGTGCTGCGCTTCCCTCAATCCAATCCCTCAAGCAGCACCAACTGTTCGCCTAAAGGTTTCGCTGCGCTATATGCTGTCATGCCTTTTGCTTTGGCTGCGTCATTCGTCATGGCAGCTCTTGTGTCCTGCATCCCGCTTCGTTCAGTCGTCATTCTCTACACTTCATTTATGTTCCATTCGCTATCCATCGCTCATGCTCATTCCGTTTGGGTTATGAGCCGCCACGCTATATTCATCGCACATAACCACAATCTGCACTCGCTTCCAACGCGAGGCTCATTCCACTCCATTCCGTTTCGTTCATTCCTCTTTCACTCAGCAAGCTGCAGTCCACCCGCTGCCTTTGTTGTGCTCGCCTGCGCTTGTCGTCCGGGCTGCGGGCTGTCATGCTTTTTGCCCCAACGCTTTGTTGGCCGACTCACATCCGCCTCCTTTCAACAACCAACCACACACAAGCAAAAAATCACGCCAGCCCTTGTTCGTGCGGCCACTGCTCAACCCATTACACATTCCGTGGCCTTCTCATAGTTCGCACCGCGCTTCGCCTCGTACCTCAGCTTCGCGCTCCTTGCTCACACCCTACCTCCTGCTCGCGGACTCACTCCGTGGAGACCACTTCGTTCGCCTTGGGCGGCTCGCATGATTAACACAAGCCATCACACTTCTGACGCTCAATCGCACTTTGAAAGATAAAACCTAAATCGTACTTTAGCGTTTTCTTAAATAAGAAAGTATGAAGAACACTTGTATTAGGGTTTTTGCAGACATTAACCAGATTAACGGTTGCAAAGCAAAGATCAGCCATATAGACAAATCAGCTGAACATCTTGCCAATTCCCTTAACCTAGCTGGAAATGGGGTACGTCTCAAAATCCTATTTCTCCTACAAGTAGAAGGACAACTTTGTGTTTGTGATCTGAGTGACATTTTGGGAATGAACATTTCTGCAATCTCCCAACACCTCCGAAAATTGAAGGATGGGAAAATAATAACCTCTAAAAAGACTGGGCAGACAATTTTCTATTCGATGAGCACCGAATACGCCAGCATCTTTAAACCAATATTTAGACTTATAACTGACAACAAAATTTTAGAATTGATATGAAAACTGAAATCACTATAAGTATATTGACAGCACTAAGTGCATCAGTGTGCTGTATCACACCGGTCCTTGCGATCATGGCAGGAACAAGTAGTTTAGCAACTTCTTTCCATTGGCTTGAACCGTTCAGACTTTATTTTATTTCTGCCTCGGTGCTCGGATTGGGAATGGCGTGGTTCCAAGCACTTCACCCTAAAAAAAGAGAGGATTGCCTTGCGAGCCGCCTAAAAAAAAATTGTTCTTTCAGTCAAAGAAATTTTTAGCCCTTATTACCATCCTCTCATTTCTTCTGATAACATTCCCTACCTATTCAAAATTCTTCTTTAGCAATAATCAGAATATCGTTTCAGGAATGACATGTTCTTCATGTGAACTACACATCGAGAGTGAGGTTAAAAAGTTACCTGGTGTTTCGCTTGTAAAGGCTTCATATGAGAAAGAGTCAACGACTGTAGAATTTGATGAACAGAAAGTTAAAATTGATAAAATCATCGAGGCAATTAATTTAACAGGATACAAAGTCGAACAAGGACAGAAGCAAATGAAAGAGTAACAACACTTTAACAGACCAGTATTACTAAAAAATAAAGTCACATGATAGAAGCAACAATTATTCTCAATTCTATAATTACCTGTCCTGTTTGTGGATTTAAGAAGGAGGAAGAAATGCCAACAAATGCTTGTCAATACTTTTATGAGTGCGAAAATTGCAAGACTCTCTTAAAGCCAAAGCAGGGCGATTGCTGTATATTTTGTTCCTACGGGACTATAAAATGTCCACCGATCCAACAAGGATTTCATGTTGTGGCTAAGGTCTCTTCCTCCCAAAAAAATTAAACATAATACAAAGTTACGGGCATACGGTTCGTAAGCCGTCAAGGGTTCTACGCCCGACTCAAAACAAAATCTCCACCTTTTGTCAGTCGTTTCGTTCCTCTCTTCTTCCGGCAGGTAGTATTTTTTCTTCGCAGCCCTTGCACCTTACTCTCCGGTCCCGTGGTCGAGCATCATGTTTAAATATATATTTCGTTTCCGCATCGGTGGCTGGTGGCTGCTAGGCGGTGTTTGGTGCAAGTGGGTTCGCCCCTTTATGTTCTATCGCACAGTCACGTGCAGTGCGCGTGAGTTTGGCTTCGGGTCTTCTGGCTTGAGGTTGGCATTTCAGAGCTCCCTTTTTAGGGGGCTTTTTTTGGACTAGGATGAAAAGTCAAAAAAACCGCAAAGTTAGCCGGGCGCACACATGCCCTCGCATTAAGCAAAGCAAGGAACTACGGCATAAACACATACCGCGCGCATGCCTTCATTTATTCCGTTCCTCCTTGCTTTGCTTGCCTCGCCCTTCAAGTGGGTTAGCTTTCTTTTTTTCCTTTTTCTTTGTCAGCATATTCTTGGGATGCGTGTAAAACAAAGAAGGCCTCCACTTGGGAAGCCTTCTGAATTAGTTCGATGATCTTCTCATTTTCTTCGAGATCCACTTCATCGCTATGAGATTGTAAAACTGACCACCGCACCAATACACGCTAACACCGCAGTCTTTACAATGTCCTCCGAATGAATATTCGCGAAGATCGTGAGGAGGGTACCGCCGGCCGTCCCGGCCACGGTACCGCCATGGTTGCTATGAGTCGTCATCTTTGCAATCCTTTTCACCGTCTACAGCTGTCTGACTCACTGCCGTGATAACACCACCGGCCACCGTGATATATCCAGCCACGGTTATAACCGCGACTGGTAAAGCAATGGGAGCCGTAAGCAATGCGCCACCGGCAGCAGCCAGCGCGAGTCCAACATTTCGCAACACTCGAAAGAATTTCGGAGTAGGTGCCTTTAATCTTTCTACCAATTTCATGATCACTTCGATTTAATCGTGATAAATACTTTCTCCTTTCGTTCCAAAGCTTCCAGCACAAGTGCCTTCAGCTTTTCATTCGCTAAACGCGATTCATTTCCCTTACCTGGTCCGGTCAACTTAGTGACGGGTGCGATGCATCCTTTCAGTTGAGTCTTTGCGTCATTGGCAGGATGAATAAGTATCCAGCTTCTATCCGGCACATCCACAACCAACAAGTGCAACCCAAATTTTTTATGAATCGCTTCCGAAGCGCGGACCTTCCTTCAGGAATACAGGAAACATTCCGCTCGTTCTGGAGCCAGGGAAGCTCGATGGTGTTGCACACCACGAGCTTGAGTTCCCCATTGGTTCCTTCAGGGTCATACGTCCTGAATAGCTCCAGTTCCATTACACGCCACCGTCAACAGACACTAACGCTAAAGCGTTATAAACTCCGTTCTTCAATGGGTAATAAGCGCCATTGACGAACTGCAGGAATTCAATACCGAAGGCTGCAAAGAGCGGTTTCGTGCTGGCGGGTGTTACCGCATTGGTCAAGGTCAACGCTGCTTCAGTTTGTGGACCAATTACTACTTCAGGAGTTACAGAAGTAGTTACCACATAGCTTCCTGCTTCAAAGTCAACTTCAACGCCTGCTGCGATCAACCGGAAATGAGTTGCACCTTGTGGAGCTCCGATCATGTTTCCAGGGATGTAATCTGGAACATCAACCGAAATATTGCCAGAAGGACGATCAATGGTTGGAGTGAACGGAGCAAAAAAATGTACTGCCAAGCTTTCCGTCCAGGTTGAACTCAAAGCCATTCAGTAACTCCGCTTCTCCATCGATCACATTACGCTGTCCGCGTACGTTAGTGGCATCTGCCTGAATGACTTTGACCATCTCACGAGTCAAGCGGCTTGTCATCCGACTATCTGCAATGTTGATGAGAAGTGCGCGTAATGCGGTCCTCAACAGCTTGCCGGCCGCGCCAGCGCGTCCGAACTCTGCACCGTTCTCACGTGTGCGTTCAAAATTGGGATCGTTCTTGATGCGTTCAGCATCAACGCCTCCTTTTTCACGTGCAAGAAATCCATCTTGCTGGGACTTATAGAAGGATACTCCTCCCATCTGTCCTTGTAATTTGATAATACCTTTTTGCCTTGCCATAGTTGAAAAAATTTATGTTAATGTTTCGTCCGCGTGTCATTAAGCAGGGCAAAGCAATGCAATGCATAAGCATATTATTGGCGTTAACTCAGCTTGTAGACGCAAACTTTATTCGAAACTATGCGGTACTTTACGGTAAGAAAAATTCTGATGCCGTAGTTGCCGTTTATGCCAACATTAGTACCAAATCGAATTTGTGTTTACCCGAAGGATGTTCAAAACCTTACCGGCAAGAGAGAGCGTACAGCGCGGAAGTTGATTAGCGATATTCGCCAACGCCTGGGCAAAAAGAAAATGAATTTGTAACCATCCAAGAGTTCTGCCAACACACTGGCTTAAAAGAAGCTGAGGTTGCAAGTTTTCTGTGTACTAAATCCAAGTCAAAGCCATAGATAAAGCATAGATAGTGCATGAAATTTCAGAATCATGCTGAATAGATCGAAAATATCGACAAAACTGTATGTATCCTGTATGTATCAAATAAAAAAGGCAGTCACAACTTAATGCAACTGCCTGATTTTCAGACCCCCTGCCGGAATCGAACCAGCGACCTACTGATTACAAGTCAGTTGCTCTACCAACTGAGCTAAGGAGGCGTAGGTAGAATGAGGGTGCAAAAATAAGGTAACTCTTGGTTTTTACAAGCCGTTCTAAACAGATTTAAGAACTTTTAGCTGCTTTTTTAGCTGGTCAAGATTGTTGCTGGCTTCAATAATTTTATCATTGAATTCCTCCTTCATTTTTGCTGCATTTTTTGAGCGACCAAAGAATTCGAGATTATTGCGCAACGTAGCCAGGTCATTCTCGGCCTTGGTTATCTGCTTTCTCAACGATTGCTCCTTGTGGAAAACCTTGCGTTCAGCTTGCGGATCATTCTTAAGGTTGCCCACTTGAATTTCAAGTGTTGCCTGATCTTTCTGTGCTTCACTCAATCCGGCAATAGATCCTAAATATTTAGTAGTCGCATCTGCAAACCGACTCTTTACCGAGGCGATTACATTTTTAGGAACAAATCCGATTTCATTAAAGCGAGCCTGTAGTTCATAAAGCTTTTCTAACGTTCCCCCTTCAGTACTTTGCAATTCCTCAATAATGGCTTCCTTCAATTTAAGATTATCTTCCTGATCGTGATCGGTCTTTTCAAGAACCTCTCTACGCTGACCAAAAAAGAAATCGCACGCCTCCTTAAACTCCTTATAAATTTTCTCGCGTTGCTTTTCGGGTACAGGTCCAATTTCTTTCCACTTGTTTTGCAACTCCTTTAACTCATGTGAAGTCCGCGTCCAATCATCGCTCGATTTTAATTCAATTGCCCGGGCCACCAATTCCTGCTTTGCTTTAAGGTTGACATTGCGCTCTTCATCGAGTTTCTTAAAGAATTGATTCTTGTTATTAAAGAATGCTTTAAAGGCAGACCAAAATTTCTTATTAAGATCTTTGGATTTATTACGGGGTACACCCCCAATGGCATCCCAACGCTTTTGTAGCTCAAGAATTTCTTTTGTCTTTTGATTCCAGTCTTTGATGCGATCCGAATTAAAAGAAGCAAAAGCCAGTACTTCTTCCTCTACTTTCCCTTTGGCATCTAAATTCTGTTTTAATTCTTGCTGTAGGTCAACCAAAAAAGCATCACGCTTGGCATAAATTGTATCAGAGGCACTCTTAAATCGTTGCCATACATTTTCTTGTTCTTCTTTTGGAACAGGCCCAATGTGTTTAAACTCATGATGAAGCTCGTTGAGTACGTGTACGGCATCCTTAATTCGCTCTTTCGAAATCAGTTCCTCCGCCTTCACGCAAAGTTCAAGCTTAGCTTCCAGATTTTTCTTGCGGTCTAACTCTTTTAGTTCAAAGTAAATATTTCGATGATCATAGAAGCGATCGATCAAAGCATTATAATTTGCCCACAAGGTTTTAACCTGAGCCATGGGCACAGGGCCACCCTGTTTCCATTCGGATTGCAACTGTTTGAAAATCTGAAATGACTGTGGCGAATCCTCGCCATCGATTAAGCCTCTTAGTTTTTCAAGTATATCGTTCTTCTTATTAAGATTATCGGATTTTTTTTCTTCTAAGCCTTTAAAATATTGATTTTTCCGATCCCGGATAAGTTTTACGGTAGCATCAAACGAGTGGTCAAGTTCATCTAAGCGATATTCAAAATCCTCTTCTATTCCGCCTTCGTTCTTAAACTTTTGAAGAGCAACCTCCCTTTCTGCCTGACGATTTTCATCAAACAATGACTTAATCACTTTTAGCGCTGAATCAACCTTTCGAAAATCATCTTCCTTGCTAAGATCTTTTACATAGGCAACAAAGTCAGCTTTGCTAAACTGTGTGAAATCAGCTTCCTGATGATCTTCTTGCAAATCTTCTGAATCGGAAGAATCATTTTCAGAATGACCCCCGTTTAATTTTGTTAAAACAGAATCAGAAATTTCCTCAACTGCACCGTTAATCTGCTCTTCTTGCACCTCTTTGTCGTTTTCCATCGTCATAGCCTCTTCTGAGGAACCGTAAAAATACTAAAATCATTCAATTCATTCGAGGGTCTTCCGGATAGTTGGAATAAACCGAAAACCGTCCTCCCAGGCTTCGCATGGCCTCTTTCCACATTAATTCAGGGGTTGTTTCAAATACAAGCGCATCCGTAACCTGATCGCTCACAATCCATGAATCCAACTTCAGTTCTTCCTCCAATTGACCCGGTGACCAGCCACTATACCCAGGAAAAATTTAATATCCAATGCGTTGGTCTGATGGATTTCGATCATGGCTGTTAACTGCTCGAAATCGCCACCCCAAAACAAGCCATTACCAATTTCAATCGCATCGGCTAACGAAGGTACCCGATGGATGAAATGGAGCGTATCTTGTTGAACCGGACCACCAATATAAATGCGCGCATCAAAATCTTTTATTGTATCCATTACTTCGCTTACGCGTGAATCGGATGGTTTATTAAGTATAAAGCCTACCGCGCCCTCTTCGTTATGTTCGGTCAACAATATCGTTGTCCGTTCAAAATTTGGATCGGCCAGGTAAGGTTCAGATAGCAAAAGCGCTCCCTTCTGAGGTTGTACTTTATTCCGATAGTGAAAAAAATCCATAGGCTTTAAGGAAATAACGTTAATTAAAGCTGTTAAGTTATTCTTACAAAATAAATCTTAATAAAATGAAGGAAATCATGAGTTGCAAATAATGGTTTTATTAATTTTTCAGAAATAATTCGAGAAACGTCTTGGAGGAACATTTTCTTCAGTGCGGTGCACGTACAAAGTTTAAACTGAACAAACAAAAGATGAAACCCATTGCTGACATAGAAGCGATTACACAAAAGCCTCGCTGGAAATTACATCGGTTGATAAAGATCCGATCGTTCAATTTGAAAATGGTTTAACGAAGCGTTACAAGCTGAAGTGCTTGAACCCAACGCGATGACGCTTTCAACCATAACAGAATCTGGCCGACCTTCAGCCCGAATTGTGCTGCTTAAAGGAATTGAGCAAAAAAAGTTCTTGTTCTACACAAATTATCAAAGCAGAAAGGGCAAGGATTTAGAAAATAATGCAGCCTGCGCACTTACTTTCTTTTGGCCTGAGTTAGAGCGTCAGGTTAGAATTGAGGGAGTAAGCGAACGAGTTCCTGAATCGACTTCAACAGAATATTTTCAAAGCCGACCCCGGAGCAGTCAGATAGGCGCATGGGCCTCCCCTCAGAGTATTGTAATTAAGAATCGTGAGATTCTGGAAGATCGTGTTAAAGAACTTGAGAAGAGGTTTGATGGCATGAATATACTACCCAAACCTCATCAGTGGGGTGGCTATGCCGTTACTCCTTTTGAGATTGAATTCTGGCAAGGTCGGCCCAGTAGGTTACATGACCGGGTTGTTTATAATCTTACCAACAAGGGTTGGAGCATGAACAGGCTTGCACCTGATCGCTATTGGATAGCTAACAGATTATCAATACCAATTACCCTGCGCACAGTAAATCCTTCGCCATAACGAGCACCAATAGCATGGCCGAACTCATGGCCACGGGCTTCTTGTAGATCCATAAAGGCAGGATTAGAAATATACGTTTCCGGCTCCTGACTGTTGGCATCATAAAACTGAGTTTTAAACGCGCGTATGGCTTTCATTTTTGTTTGCCAGAAATCAGTTACATCAACAATAAAATCAGGTTGAATCAACTGGCTTTGAATATAATGATAGAGATGCTTTGGTCGCCACGCATGTTGGGCAACTCCATCATCAGTAGTTTGTATTTTACTCAGTCCAGAATAAAAGCAAGCATCAAATGAAAGGCTTGCTCCTTTTCCGTGGTCGGGATGGCGGTCATAAATAGCGTTGGCAAGAACTATCTCGGACTGATATTTTCTTATAATTCGAATTACTTCTTTTTGATGACGCTCATCATTATGAAAATATCCGTCTTTTAGATTTAGATTTTCGCGTACCGCTAAACCTAAAATCGAAGCCGAGTCCTTTTGCCTCCTGATCACGTGTTTCAGCCGTTCCCCGAGTTCCTAATTCTCCCCGCGTAAAGTCAATAACTCCGACAGCATGGCCCATGGCCACGTGTTTGGCTATTGTGCCGCCACAGCCTAACTCGGCATCATCAGGATGAGCCGCTAAAACGAGAATGTCCAGTTTCATTTTTACGTTTAATGAACTACTTCGGATTCTTTCGCGGCTAAAAATTTCTCAGCATCTAAAGCGCCCATACAGCCGCTACCAGCCGCGGTAATCGCCTGGCGGTATATTCTATCCGCTACATCGCCAACAGCAAATACACCCGCTACGTTGGTTCTGGTAGATCCTGGAATAACTTTCACATATCCGGATTCATCCATATTCAATTGACCTTTAAAAATGTCGGTGTTCGGCTTATGGCCAATAGCTAAAAAAGAATCCTTGTACAGAGATTTCACTTTTTTTGCCGGTCTTAGTATCCAGTAAACGTACACCGGTTACGCCACTTTCATCACCCAGAATTTCATCGGTTTCTGTATTCCAATGAATTTGGATATTGGGTGTATTAATCACTCGCTGTTGCATGATTTTGGAGGCGCGCATTTCATCTCTCCGTACAATCAAATGCACCTTAGTACATAACTTGGAAAGATACGTTGATTCTTCCGCAGCTGAATCTCCAGCCCCTACAACAGCCACTTCTTTTCCACGATAGAAGTACCCATCGCAAACGGCACAAGCCGATACACCTCGGTTAGCAAATGTATCTTCGGAAGGAATACCTAAATATTTTGCCGATGCGCCAGTCGCTACAATTACAGTCTCAGCTAACACGGTATCCTTTTCATCAACAGTAACCTTCAACGGATAAACAGAAAAATCTACAGAAGTAACTAAACCGTAATTAACCTTCGTGCCAAATCGTTCGGCTTGCCTTTGCAAATCGATCATCATTTGGGGGCCATTGATTCCATCGGGATAGCCCGGAAAATTCTCAACATCATTAGTGGTAGTTAACTGCCCCCGGGCTGCCCTCCGGTATAAAGTACAGGGGTGAATCCTGCCCGCCCGGCATAAATGGCAGCGGTATAACCTGCTGGACCCGAACCGATAATCAACACATTTACTTTTTCCATAATTACTATTAATTTAATAAAAAGGGCCTCAGCATATTGAGACCCTCTTTTTAAAGTATTAATTAAACATTTTTAACCCAAGTAAGGTTTCAAAGCCTTACTTCTTGATGTGTGTCTTAGTCTGCGAATAGCCTTTTCCTTGATCTGTCGAACACGTTCACGGGTAAGATTAAACTTTTCGCCAATCTCCTCCAGCGTCATCGCATGCTCGCCATTTAAGCCAAAGTAAAGCGCTATTACATCCGACTCGCGCTGGGTAAGTGTTGACAAGGCCCGCTGCACCTCTCTACGCAAAGAGTCTGTCATCAAACCAGAGTCTGGTTTTTCTTCACCGTCATTTTCGAGCACATCCAACAAACTATTTTCCTCACCTTGCACAAAGGGTGCATCCATAGAAACATGGCGCCCCGAAATTTTCATGGTGTCAATCACTTCTGCTGTTGTAACCTCTAACACTTCTGCTAATTCCTCCGGAGAGGGTTCGCGCTCAAACTTTTGTTCAAGCTCCGAAAATGTTTTTGAAATCTTATTTAATGACCCAACCCGATTTAATGGAAGGCGTACAATGCGTGATTGCTCTGCCAATGCTTGCAAGATGGATTGACGAATCCACCACACAGCATACGATATAAACTTAAATCCGCGGGTTTCGTCAAAACGTTGTCCAGCTTTAATCAAACCCAGGTTTCCTTCGTTAATAAGATCGCCCAGCGAGAGTCCCTGGTTTTGATATTGCTTGGCCACCGATACTACGAATCGTAAGTTGGCTTTGGTTAACTTCTCCAGAGCAATTTGATCGCCTTCTTTGATTCGCTTAGCTAGTTTTACTTCTTCATCAGCCGTAATCAAATCTACCTTACCAATTTCCTGAAGATATTTATCAAGCGATTGGCTTTCGCGATTCGTAATTTGTTTGCTAATTTTTAACTGTCTCATTGAACTTGAGGTCGTTTAAATCAAACACTAAAAAACGAAATTTTAGTTCCAAAAACATCAAATCGCAAAAAAATTAGGTGCTCGGTGCTTCTTCTTTTCTTGGGGTTTAGGTAATAATACTTTTCGTGATAATCTGAATTTACCGGTTTTCTTATCAACCTCAACAAGTTTAACCTTAACCTGTTCCCCGACTTCCATCACTCCCTCCATAGTCGCAAGACGTTCCCACTTAATTTCAGAGATATGTAAAAGACCATCTTTGCCAGGCATAAATTCAACGAAGGCACCAAATGGAATGATAGATTTAACAACACCCTCGTATACCTGGTCAACTTCAGGAATGGCAACAATATTTCTTACTCGCTTCACTGCGGCATCCATTACTTCCTGGTTATTAGCGAAGATGTTTACCACGCCTTTATTACCAACTTCTTCGATTACGATTGTTGCACCTGTAGTCTTTTGAATTTCCTGTACCACTTTACCGCCTGGCCCGATTACCGCACCAATCATGTCCTTGTCAATCACTATGGTTGTTGCTCTTGGAGCATGTGGCTTAAGATCTGGTTTCGAAGAACTAATGGTCTTCTTCATTTCACCTAAGATATGATCACGACCTTCTTTAGCCTGATCCAAAGCTTCTTTAAGTACTTCGTAAGTTAAACCATCTACTTTCAAATCCATCTGGCAAGCCGTGATTCCCTTTTCAGTACCGGTTACCTTGAAATCCATATCTCCAAGGTGATCTTCATCCCCAAGGATATCTGAAAGAATTGCATACTTGCCTGTTTTGCTATCGGAAATCATACCCATAGCAATACCGGAAACAGGAGCTGAAATTTTAATACCGGCATCCATAAGAGCAAGAGAACCTGCGCAAACAGTAGCCATAGACGATGAACCATTTGATTCCAAAATATCAGAAACCAAACGAATGGTATATGGACTCTCGGCCATATTTGGAAGCACTTGTTTAAGTGCTCGCATCGCTAAGTTCCCATGGCCAACTTCTCTGCGACCGGGGCCACGGTTTGGCTTCACTTCGCCTGTAGAAAACCCAGGGAAATTATAGTGAAGGATAAACTTATTGGAGCCATCGAACATAGCCCCGTCAATCATTTGTTCATCTAATTTTGTACCCAAGGTTACGGTACTTAACGATTGTGTTTCGCCACGGGTAAATATAGAAGACCCATGAGCTGATGGAAGATAATCTATCTCAGACCATATCTGTCTGATTTCATTGGTTTTACGGCCATCCAAGCGAACCTTTTCATTCAGTACAAGATTACGGCAAGCTGCCTTTTGGATGTCCTTATAGTACTTCTTTACAAGATCTTTGTTTACAGTTGTGTCCTCAGGTAAGGAAGCCGTATAGTCTTCAAGTATTTTACCAAATAATTCTGAGCGCATGTGCTTGTTAGCTAATTGCTGACGAGCTACATCGTACACTTTATCGTAAAGGAGCTTATAAAGCTCTTCTTTAAATGCTTCGTCTTTAACCTCGTGTGAGTACTCTCTCTTTTTGGTTTTGCCTGTTGCCTCACTTAACTCTACCTGAAGCTTGCATTGAGTTTTGATGGCATCGTGAGCCAACTTAATAGCCTCAAGCATATCTGCTTCTTTAATCTCCTTGCACTCGCCCTCAACCATCAGAATGTTCTCCATGGAAGCGGCTACAATAAAGTCTAAATCGGCTTTCTCTTTTTGCTCTAAGGTCGGGTTAATAATGTATTGACCATCAAGTCTTACAATTCTTACTTCAGAGATAGGTCCCTGGAAAGGAATATCTGAAACGGCTAGTGCTGCTGATGCTGCAAAGGCAGCCAATGAATCGGGTAATGCATTATGATCACCTGATATCAACTGAATATTGATTTGAGTCTCAGCGTGGTAGTCATCGGGAAACAAAGGGCGAATGGCACGATCAACCAATCGACTTATGAGGATTTCATAATCGGAGAGCCTTCCTTCGCGCTTTAAAAAACCTCCAGGTATTTTTCCTGTTGAGGCAAACTTCTCCTGATAGTCAACTGACATCGGCAAAAAGTCAACGCCATCCTTGGCGGTTTGAGATGCAACAGCTGTTGCAAGAATCATGGTATTACCCATTCGCAATACGACAGCCCCATCTGCCTGGCGGGCTAGTTTTCCAGTTTCAATTGAAATTTGTCGCCCATCGGGGAGACTGCAGGTTTTTGAAATTATGTTTTTCATAGATAGGCTTTAGTGAATGCCTACAATTCACGGCATTTCCTTATTTGATTAAAAAGCAAACAGGGAACCTGATTTGGCTCCCTATCTGATATATTTTGATTTCTTATTTTCTTAGATCGAGGTCAGTTAAGACTGCGCGATATCTTTCGATATTGGTTGTTTGAAGGTAATTCAACAACTTTTTGCGCTTACCCACTAACTTTAGCAGGCCTTGCTGAGTTGAAAAATCCTTTTTCTGACCTTTTAAATGAGTTGTCAGGTGGCTAATCCGGTGTGTAAAAAGGGCGATTTGAGACTCTGGAGAGCCTGTATCGGTTTTCGTCTTTGCAACACCATGTTTGCTGAACAATTCTTGCTTCTTTTCTGAATTGAGGTACATCGCTTCTGATATTTAACTTTTCTATTATTTTAACGCGCAAAACTATGCGAATCCCATTAGAAAACCAAACCCGAAGGCATTTTTAGGCAGTTTTTGAAAACCTACGCCTAAGTTTATCCCAAATCACGTTATAGAAATCGGAATCAAACAAGCGGGCATCCGCACGGGCTTGTCTCAAAAAAATCAAGCCAATAAAAGTTAATATTATATTGGCAAGCCACATATCTGCAATCACAGAAAGTACACCTTGTTTTGCCCACTTTTCGCCCATAAGGGAGAGCACATAAAATAAAATAAAAAAGAGAATGGACATGAGTACCGGCACCCCTAGCCCACCTTTTTTATAATAGCACCTAAGGGGCACCAATCAGAAACATGGCAATACAAGCAATGGATTGAGCTAAAATTTTATGCCATTGAATATCAAAGGTTCTTCGCTCAAGCACATACGATCGAACATTGGTATTGTGCGCAACGAGTTGGGCCTTTACCATCCGGGCCTGGCTTAGTGCCATAGAAATTTCTGAAGCACTATAAGGAGATTGAAACACACTATCCGATTTCAGTTTATCTTTGTCGGTAATGGGGCCCGGTGTTGCTCGCGCAATTTTCGGTGCGTTGATGTTCAATGCCGTAGTTGGAGTGTTGGGATCAGCCGCCCTTTTAGCCAAGGCAATGGAATCACGACTTCTTTTTAAAAGCTTAATGTCTTGCGGCCATTGTATTGAGTCGTTCTTAAAGTGATAATTATATAAATTTTTGGCAGATGAATAAATAGATAGTTGCTCAGTCTTAATTAAAGTCGTAACCGAATCCACATCCTGGTGGAGTTCACCCATGTTGCGCATAATGCGATTACTCTGAAACCACTTCTTATCTGTACGATTCAGTCCGAAGGAGGACAGATCAAAAACAATTTGCGATTTAGAAAATTCAGTTCTCCGATAACTATCTTCCGAGGATTTACCTGATGAAATATCATTATCCGCTCCTGACCCCTCTGTATAATTGTAACCATGAAACAATTCCAACTTTAGATATTGATCATTCAGAATGGTATACATCTTGCCTGAATCGGCCTTGATAACATCTTTGTTTCCGGTTCGGCCACGATGATCGTAAATGATAACACCTTTGAGGGTACCATCTGGCATCTTCTCATTTACTTTAATACTTATATCTGGAATGGAGTTATAGAATGCTCCTTGTCGCAGATCGAGTGCCGGCTTCTTTTGTTTTATATCATAGAGTAAACTATAGGCTTCCAGAGCAGCCTTTGGAACCAGGTAGTTACCAACCAGAAAGGCGATACCCGTCAAAAAAAGTACGAAAAAAAAGATCGGAATCAGGCTCCTGATTAACGAAATACCTAAACTTTTAATGGCCGTTAATTCAAAGTGTTCACCCAAATTACCAAAGGTGATCAGGGACGAAAGCAAGACAGCCAGGGGTAGCGCGACCGGTGTATTGAATATGGCAAAGTAAAAGAGCAATTGTCCAATAACCCCCCAACCCAAGTCTTTACCAATTATATCATCAAAATACTTTAGCATGTGGATGTTTAACAGAATAAACACCACTACCAAAAAGGTAAGGACAAACGGCCCCAGAAAGGATGAGAGAATGAGCTTATCTATTTTTTTCATCAGCTGCGGACAAAGATAATGTCAAAAACGAAGCCAATAATTTTAATCTCAAAATTGTTATGTTTCTAATCTTAGCGTGTGGATTATAGGAAGGAGTGAAAGGAAGACAATCCGTGTGAAATGTAGCGCTGGGGGGAGTTGAACCCTCGCACGGCGGTAGAATCCATAGTGGTTTATTGTTTTGAGATAATACTCCATGCAAATTCTCTTCCCTTTGCTGATTTGAGTTGCTTTTCTCTTCCTATAGCCTCCGATTTTGTTGAGAATTCTTCCGAGTAAATAAGTTTCCATGGCTTGAACTTATGTGTAAATCCCTTTCCGTTTTCTGAATTATGAGACTTCATCTGGCACTTATGTTGGACGTAAACCAAGTAATTTTTTCAGTTTGGCTAAAGGGATATAGACTGCCGATTTTTTAATTTGTGAGTGAAGGCGTTGAACCCACCAATTGGCGGAATAGGATCCACTAAGAGTTTTGTAGCGGGGGGAGTTGAACCCCGACCTTTGGGTTATGAATCCAACGCTCTAACCACCTGAGCTACCGCGCCATAAATTGGGAGCGCAAACATACAAACTTTTCTGTAATCCAGTAAACCCCATTAAGAATTTCCATTGACATGCATTTCACGAAAAAAATCACTGACCTTTTTGCTGATAGTCCTTGGAATGCAATTTTTGTTTATCAGAACTAATTGCGATATAGTTTGCTGTTAGCTGAAATTTCTTTAAATTAAAATCGAATAGAAAGAAAAGGCATGGCCAGTACAACTAAAACTTTATACACTAAGGACTTTGAAGTTCATGCTTCAATTAAAATGCTCTATCCTTACATTCAAACCGCTAGTGGATTATCTGAGTGGTTCGCAGATGATGTTAACATAAGCCCTGAAAAGGTTTTTACATTTGAATGGGATCATGAAGAGCACAAGGCGATGATGACTGCGCACCGCGCCAATCATTTTGTTCGATTTGAATACTTGCCCGAAAGTCAAGAAGATGAAAAAGATCCCTCCTATTTTGAACTTCGTTTGGAATTAAATGAACTAACCCAAACCACCTTTTTAAAGATAATCGATTATTCCAACTTTGATGATTTGAAAGAATTGGACGATTTGTGGGGAGGCCTCATAGACAACCTTCGAAGCGTTGTTGGCGGATAAATAATTTTTCAACTCCCACGTACGAATAAATTCTCATACTCTATTTTTGTCGCGCGCTACATGCATTTGATACACTCGAACTTTATTCCCTATGTTACCCAAAATTAATCCTACAGAAACTAAAGCCTGGCAAAAATTAACTGCTCATTTCATGATGATTCAGGCCACCCCCATGACTGAACTCTTCGATGAAGATCCGCAACGGTTTGAAAAATTTCATCTTACGCTTAAGGACATTCTGCTCGACTATTCGAAGAACATTATCACCGAAGAAATCATGAGTGTTTTGGTTGAGTTGGCAAAAGAGGTCGAGTTGGAAGAATCCATTGATGCCATGTTTAAAGGCGCTAAGATCAATCAAACGGAGCATCGATCTGTATTACATGTTGCTTTACGAAACAGATCGAACTCTCCCATTTATGTTGACAAGGAAGATGTCATGCCGCTTATTAATAAAGTATTAAGCCAGGTCGAATCGTTTTCGAGTCAATTATTGTCAGGCCAATGGAAAGGATATTCAGGCAAAGCAATTACCGATATTGTTAACATCGGGATTGGTGGTTCCGATCTGGGGCCTTACATGGTAACAGAAGCTCTGAAGCCTTATCACACGTCAATAAAACCACATTTCGTATCCAATGTAGACGGCACTCATATTTCGGAGACGGTAAAGAATCTTAATCCTGAAACAACTCTGTTTATCATCGCCTCCAAAACATTTACAACACAAGAGACAATGACCAACGCAGAATCTGCAAAAGCGTGGTTTAATGAAAAGACGAATGGAAAAGGTGAAGTTGCTAAACACTTTGTAGCCGTTTCAACTAACACAAAGGCAGTAACTGATTTTGGGATTGCTGGTGAGAATATGTTTGTGTTTTGGGATTGGGTTGGAGGCAGATTCTCGTTATGGTCGTCCATTGGTCTTTCTATTGCCTGCACGATTGGTTACGAAAATTTTAAAGAATTATTGGAAGGTGCTCATCAGGCTGATTTACATTTCAAGACGGAACCCTTTGAAAAGAATATCCCAGTTGTACTTGCCCTATTAGGAATCTGGTATTCAAATTTTTTTGATGCGCATAGTGAAGCCATACTTCCCTATGATCAATACATGCACCGCTTCGCTGCCTACTTTCAGCAGGGCAATATGGAAAGCAATGGTAAGTCCATAGATCGTAAAGGTGAGGCGGTTCAATATCAAACCGGTCCAATTATTTGGGGCGAACCTGGCACAAACGGACAGCATGCTTTTTATCAACTGATCCATCAGGGAACAAAAATGATTCCGTGTGATTTTATCGCTACAGCTATCTCGCATAATCCGATTGGCGATCATCATGCAAAACTCCTATCAAACTATTTTGCTCAAACTGAAGCCTTGATGGTTGGAAAATCGGCTGGGGTTGTTGAGGCCGAGCTAAAAGCTGCTGGGTTTAATTCGCAAGAAATAAAATTCCTTTTACCCTATCGGGTTTTCTCGGGTAACCGACCCACTAATTCAATTCTATTTAAAAAACTTACACCGGGTACATTGGGTACACTCATTGCCCTTTACGAACATAAAATCTTTGTACAAGGCGTTATCTGGAATGTGTTTAGTTTCGATCAATGGGGCGTTGAACTTGGGAAAGTTCTCGCAAAGAAAATACTGCCTGAACTTACCGATAACTCACCTGTAACTACACATGATGCTTCTACGAACGCACTGATCAATTATTTCAAACGATTGAAATCCGAATAACTTTAATATTCTTGTAAAACCCTTTCGTTCGCTTATTTTTGAATCTTGTTAAAACGAATGGAGTCAACTATTTCTAGAATCGCAGTCTTGACTTCTGGTGGAGATGCGCCCGGTATGAATGCCGCTTTACGTGCTGTGGTACGTACATCGATCTTCTATAAAAAGGAAGTGTATGGCATCATGCAAGGATATGAAGGCATGATAAGTGGCGACATCGTTAAATTAGGTACACGGTCCGTGGGCAATATCATTCAACGTGGGGGCACCATTTTGAAGTCTGCGCGTAGTAAAGAATTTCGTACACAGGAAGGACGTGAAAAAGCATTTGCCAACATAAAAAAACATGGCATCGATGCACTTGTAGCTATCGGTGGAGATGGCACATTTACAGGGCTTCATAAATTCTATGAAGAATTCAATGTGCCATCTATATGTATTCCCGGTACCATTGATAATGATATTGCAGGAACCGATTTTACAATTGGCTTCGATACGGCAACAAATACTGCTGTGGAGGCCATCGATAAAATCAGAGATACCGCAATTTCTCACAATCGATTATTCTTCATCGAAGTGATGGGTCGTAACTCTGGTTATATAGCTGTTAATTGTGGCATAGCGGGTGGTGCCGTTGCTACAATTATACCAGAAGAATCACTTACGCTGGAAGAACTTTTTGCCAAGCTGGATGAGGGCGGCAAGACAAATAAAAAGTCTAGTCTCGTTGTTGTTGCCAGAAGGAAGTAAATTGGGTGGGGCCATGGAGTTAGCCAGGAAATTCTCTGAACGAAATAATTACTTTGATATAAAAGTAACAATACTAGGCCACGTACAAAGGGGTGGTATACCCACCTATTTTGACAGAGTGCTTGCCAGTAAAATGGGTGTAGCCGCTGTAGAAGGTTTGCTAAGCGGGAAAAAGGATGTAATGGTTGGTACCCGCAATAATCAAATGGTTTATAATGATTTTAGTACTATAATCAATAATCATCACGAAATTGATAGTGAATCGCTTCGAATTGCAAAAATCCTATCTATTTAAAAGTCATTCATGAAAGACCTGACTATCGGTATCGATATTGGAGGTACCAACACCAAATATGGTATTGTTGACCGCGAAGGAAATGTGCTCCATCAGGGAAATATACCAACCACAGAGTATGAAGAATTTCAGTTGTTCTTTGATGCGATGGCTGAGGCCCTTCAAGATGGCATTAATAAATTGCCGGCCGACACCCGCATTAGGGGTATTGGTGTAGGAGCCGCTAACGGCAATTATTATACAGGCAACATTGAAAGAGCCACTAACCTGAAATGGAAAGGGGTACTCCCCTTGGCTCGCATGTTCAAAGAACAGTTTCAGGTGCCTAGTATTCTCACAAACGATGCGAACGCAGCTGCCGTAGGTGAAATGATTTACGGCAATGCCAAAAACATGAAGGACTTTGTGGTGATTACCTTAGGCACAGGACTGGGCAGTGGTTTCGTTTGTAATGGTTTTTTATTGAATGGCCATCATGGCATAGCAGGTGAAATTGGCCACACTTCTGTTAATCCAAATGGACGCTATTGCAACTGTGGAAAACGAGGCTGCCTGGAGACTTATGTATCGGCAACGGGTGTAAAGCGGACTGTTTATAAACTGCTGGCCGATCATTTGGAACCCAGCGAACTTCGTGGAATTAGTTTTGAAGACTTAAATACCAAAATGATTTCAGAAGCAGCCCTTCGGGGTGATATAGTTGCTAATGAAGCCTACGAATATACAGGCCGGATTTTAGGTATGAAGTTGGCCGAAACTGCAGTTCACACCGATCCTGAAGCCATATTTTTATTTGGTGGATTAGCCAAGGCTGGGGATCTTATTTTCAGGCCTACCATAAAACATATGGAAGCTAACCTTATGCCTTTGTTCCGTGGAAAGATTAAAGTCTTGCCTTCCGCAATGCAAAACCAGGCTGCACCAATTTTAGGAGCCAGTAGTTTGGTTTGGGATTACCTCGACAAACTTCAATTAAAAAAAGAGTTAGCCTAATAAATTCTACTGGTAAAGGTGATCAAGCTGCGCTTAAAATTTTACAAAGCACATCTGCAGGATTGATTCTGAAACGACAATTCGATGTCCCTTCAGCCAAAGCAAAAAAAACCGCGACTTAAAGCCGCGATAAATCATCAAACAAGAACACAAATATTTCTATACACTTACAATCTCGCTACCGTTTTTATTTTTTAATACCTAACATTTCTTTAGCCTGCACATAGGTATTACTAGCTTTGTGCTTAAGTCTTTGGCTTTGTCTGTCAAGATCGCTCTTGTCTTACTTCCCTTTTTGGGTGCAAACAATAGACCTAGTGTCGCGCCTATTAATGTACCTACTGCTATTCCGGTTACTATTTTTGTTGTATTATTCATAATATATAATTAAAGTTAATGGAGCCCTGAACTTTTCAAGGCATTCTAAAATATTTTAGTCTATTAGTCTAAATATGTTTTTAATAAGTTGCTTCTTGAGCCATGTCGAAGTTTTCTGGTCGCTTTATCTTTAATCTGTCGCACCCGCTCACTGCTCAAGTCAAACTCATTACCAATTTCGTTTAATGAAACTGCATGGCCGCCAGAAAGTCCATAATACATGGAGAGCACCTGGGCTTCGCGTTGGGTAAGGTGAGACAAGGCTCTTTTAACTTCCGTTTTGATTGAAAGATTCATTAATTCCTTATCAGGATCTTCGTCATATTCATTCGCCATTACATCCAACATCGTTCCTGACTCGCTGGTGCTACTAAGTGGTGCATCGATAGAAACTTTCCGGTTTCTTAATCTCTTAATCTTATCTATTTCTTCAGGCGTTGTCTCCATAACATGAGCAATCTCTTCCGCAGTGGGTTCACGCTGAAATTTTTGTTCAAGATTAGACATAGTCTGATTCAACTTATTCAAAGATCCCACTCTGTTAAGAGGTAAACGAACAATACGCGATTGCTCTGCAAGAGATTGTAATATGGTTTGACGGATCCACCACACTGCATAGGAAATAAATTTAAATCCCGCGTTTCATCAAAACGACCAGCCGCTTTTATCAGGCCTAAATTTCCTTCATTAATTAAATCACCCAATGTCATACCTTTATTCTGATATTGCTTAGCGACTGAAACTACAAAACGAAGATTTGCATTAACCAATTTATCAAGTGCCACCTGATCACCCTCTTTAATTCTGCGTGCCAACTTCACTTCCTGTTCAGCCGTTATCAAATCGATTTTCGCGATTTCATTTAGATACTTATCTAATGATTGGGTTTCGCGATTTGTTATTTGTTTTGTTATTTTTAATTGGCGCATTAAAATAGAGTTTAGTAAAAAAATAAATTTATTGAAACCCATACTGGGAATCTGGTTCTTGTGCTATTTGATAGTGATGATTAACGCTTAGTCGAAATGACCATCAAGCGAAGGAATTGAACTCTAAAGAGTGATATACTTTTCATCTGCTACGAAGATAAGAAAATAATGTTGGAATTCAAAGTAAATAACGAAGAAACTTGGAATTCAGCAGGGATAAAAGGGTAATAATTATTTCGCTAACTAACTACCTTCATGAAATCTTCAGCTAAGACACAAGTCATTGCTTCGAATAGAAAATCTGAATCAAGTTTCGAAAAAATTATGGGTGGCTTAATCTTCAACACATTATTAAACGGTCCATCCGTACTCATAAGAATACCTTTATCGCGCATACGATTTGCAAAATAAGATGCTTGTCCGGCAGCCGGTTCTTTGGTATCTCTATTCTTAACTAACTCTATTCCAATAAATAATCCGGGCCCACGCACATCACCTATTATTTCAAAATCATTCATTAAACTCTTTAATCCATTTTTTAAATAATTGCCAACCACTTTTGCGTTCTGTTGCAGGCCCTCTTCTTTAATTACGCGAAGTACTTCTAATCCAATCGCACACGATACCGGATTGCCGCCAAAAGTATTGAAGTATTCCATGCCATTCTTAAACGCGTTAGCAATCTCTTGCGTGGTTACAACAACACCTAGCGGATGTCCATTGCCAATCGGTTTGCCTATAGTTACAATATCTGGTACTACTTCATGTTGCTCGAAAGCCCAAAAGTGATCTCCAGCCCTTCCACATCCGGTCTGCACTTCATCGGCAATACACACACCGCCTGCTTTCCGCACAAATTCATACGACTGTTTTAAAAATCCCAAGGGTAATTCCACTTGGCCACCACAACTAATAACCGATTCAAAAATAAGTGCCGCAGGCTTTCGACTTTGAGTTTGCATAGACTCAATAGCTTTACTTACGTGATCGGCATATTTTTTCCCAACTAATAAATCGGTGCTCCGATAGATTCCCCGATAGCTATCAGGAATAGGAATGACATGAATGTGTGGCGCCTTTCCTTTCCCTCCTACGCCATCAAATTTATAAGAACTTATTTCAACACATGCGTTCGTGTTACCATGATAACCAACTTCGGATACAATAATATCTTTCTGGTTGGTGTAATTTTAGCCAGGCGTAACGCCAGTTCATTAGCTTCGCTGCCTGAATTAACGACAAAAGCAACATTGAGTTGAGTTGGCATTGTTTGCAACAACTCTTCAACAAATTTTACCAGATTCTCATGCAAGTACCGCGTGTTTGTGTTAAGTACTGCCATTTGTCGTTGGCCGGCCCTAACAATCCGTGGATGCTCGTGGCCAACGTGCGCCACATTATTAACTGTGTCCAGATATTTTCTTCCGGTATCGTCTAATAGGTACTGACCAGCCCCACGCACCATTTTTATCGGGTCTTTGTAAGAGACACTTAAATTTTCTTGCCAAGATGCTTTCTTCGATAGCTAACAATATCTTCCTTCGATAATCCTTCCGCGTTAGGCGAAGGTTTGCCTGTTAGTAAAAGCCATGGGTCAGGACAAATTTCTTTCCAAAGTGTTGACCTGTTCGGAATTACAAGCTCCTGGAAAATCACCCTTCTTTCCTAACATATCAAGTATTACTTGAAAATGTAAATGCGGAGTCCAACCACCATTTTCGGATAAGTCACCTATCGTTGCAATTACTTCTCCTTTTTCTATTTTCTTACCAATAAATTTATTTTGAAGTGAGGCTTCACTTAAATGTCCGTATAGTGTGTAAAAGGTTAAGTCTTTAGCTACCTGATGTTCAATTATTAACGTGGGGCCGTAATCACGATCGGCACTATTGTTTGATAAACTATGGATCACACCTTCCCATATGGCATAGACTGGTGTGCCCATCTTGCAAAAGAAATCAAGGCCTAAGTGAATAGTACGCCACCGGGGACCCTCGTTACCACGTTCTTCAAAAGCAGCTGTAGAATAGATTGCCCGTGCTTCGTTATACTTTCCCAATGAAACGTCACTAGAGTATTGAGTAACAAGAGAAGAAAGTTTATCATTTAGTTTTTCATTATCATAAATATCCTGAGAATTACCAAGGTCGAGGCTACCTACACTCAGATCAAGCCAGGTATATGATTTATATAAAACGGGTGCGATTACCTTTGAATGGTTTTCCTTTGCCCATTCCATAAAGCGAGATTCATTGACTACCGGTGCCATGTCGCAGGCATTCCGGAAAGAAGCTTCGGCTAACGCAGGATCAATCGATCGTAACTTTCCAAGTAAACTCCATGCTGCTTCATCACTAATCTGTAAGTAGTTATTTTCGGGATGTTCCAATCGGTTTAACTCCGAACAGGTAATGCTTATGAGTAGTCGTGCAATGGTTAACGGAAAAAGTGATTTTAGTTCCTGCTCAGTAAGTTGAAATTTATTATTAAATCCTGTAACGATATGGCATGCCGCTTCTAAAGGATCAGGCTTCCCCATGATAGCATAGGCAATAGCAATAGCCAACTCATCTACTGTGTGTGTATAAACCAGATCACCAAAGTCAATAACCCCAGGTACGGTAGGATTTTCTACATCATGGCTTACCAATACATTATAGTCATTAGCATCATTGTAATTAATGCTTTTGCGCAAGTGTGGTAACAACGGTAAAGCGGTCGTTTCAAATAGCGCGAAGAAATAGTCAACAAGCTCTTTGCGCTCATCTTTAAAATTTATTAGATGTGGTTTTATCCATAGCGCTTCGGATGGATTCCATTTCATGAAGCGATGTGCGGCTGAATGATCAAAATCTACTAGCGAAAGGCAAAGCGTACCGCACATTTCTCCCAGTCGCTCAAGCAAATTGGTGCTATGAGGATTTACGCAGGCCAATACACGTCCTTCCACCCAAGTCAAAAGTCTGGCCAATCGAATGTTTCTGTTATCCATTTTTAATTCCAGAATTTCCTCACCGGCTAATGATGTTACGATTGAGGAAACAGTAAGGCCCAGATTCTTAGACAACAAATGGCGGATGCAGGCATTTTGTAGTTTCAGATTGACTTTTAATTCGTTTTGATTGGCTATCTTGAAAATAAAAGCTTTTCCGTCCGGAGTTTCGAGGTAATAATTTAAATCTAGTTCCCCGGGTAGTTGCTTAACCGCAACGTCTAATCGGTAATTTTTCTTTATGATAGAAATAATCTCTTGCGTATCGAAATTCATGCTATGAAGATAATAGTTGATTAAAAAAGTTATAGCATAAAAAAATCTTAGATTACATCTTCAATTTTTTCTTTAGGACTTTGCTTTGTAAGCAATAAGCCGAGCGTCATCGAAAGCCCAGTTAACACGATAACAATAAATAACACACCCTCGCTCAATTCTGCTAAGCGCTGTTCTTTAGGAATACTATAAAATAGCAAGATTGTAATAAGACCACGTGGTGCGATCAAGCTTAATGGGGTTGAGTTTATTTTGAGTAGATATTTTAAAAAGACGAAACGCAGAATAATAGTAAGGGCGATTATTAGTAACCCTATTATAATAACATCTTTAGATTTTAACAATAACATATTAAGTGAATATCCAAACAAGAGAAAAAAGAAAGTACGGATAATAAACGCAGTCTCAGCCGTCATCAATTTCAACTCCTTGGTCACATCATTAAGTTTATTAAAGGAAAGAAATTTGTGCACTTGGGGATAATCAAAAAGTTTAAAATTATTTAATACTAAGCCAAAGCAGAGCACCAAAAACAAGGACGGCAAGTGTAAATATTTAGCTATAGAATAAGCCAGGATTATAATTGAAAAAGTAAGAAAAAAGCGTACGTGAGTTGTAGCATGATTAAGTAGAAGAACCAAGGCAACTGTACTTATTATGGAAATAATCAAGATCAATATTAAATCCCAACTAAAACCGAGTAAAGCGCTTACCCCGGAGGAGTGATCCATAACAAAATAGTTAAATGCGATAATGCCGAGAATATCGGAGAAGGTGCTTTCATAGATGACAAATTCTTTCTTTTCTGCATCCATATTTTGAACACTAGGAATGGCAATCGCACTACTGATAACAGAAAGTGGAATTGCGTGGATTAATGCCTGATTAAAGTTTGTATTGTAGTAGGCCATAAAAAGAGCAGCCATCAGTCCGGACGTAAGCACCAGCAGCACCAACGCTGATAAAAAGGCTCGGCTAATCAACGGCAACTTGTCGCGCTGAATACTTAAGTCCAGAGCAGCTTCAAGAACTATAAAGATAAGTCCTGTAACACCCAAAATTTCCAACAAGGTTTGCGTTGGGGGTAGCACTAAATTGGTATGTTCCGCAGCATACTTAAGCCCAATACCCGAGGCTATCAACAGTAACACAGAAGGAATTTTAAGTTTCCCAGCCAAGTAATTGAATACATAGGAGAGTACGACCAAAATACTCAGGACAACAAGAATCGAATAGGCATCAATCTTCATATGCCAATATCTGTTATTAGCCGCACACCACCTAATCGGTATAAATAGGTTATGTAATGATCGAATAGGTCGCTTGCTTGACGTTGATTTAGTTTCGTTTGCACAAAAGTATTATGTATTTCAGTGTGTGCAATTTATCTCTTTAATCGATCAATTTCCTATTCTCTTTATAACTAAAGTATCAATTGATGAGCCTGGTTTTATTAATCCAATTTTGTCCCGCATTCATGGCAATATTTGGAACTTGCTTTATTATTGGTATTGCCGCATAGACTGCAGGTGCGCTCAGCGACAGGATGTCTATCTGCATTTTGCCTAACTAAATCGGCCGTTACCAAACCGGTGGGTACCGCAATAACACCATAGCCCATAATCATAAGAACCATAGCCAACAATTGGCCTACCGTTGTTTGGGGTGCGATATCTCCGTAGCCTACAGTGGTTAAGGTAACAATAGCCCAATAGATACTCCTGGGTATGCTGGTAAAACCATGTTCGCGACCTTCAATCATAAACATGAGTGTGCCAACAAAAACGCTTACAATAATTATAAAAAAAAGAAAGACAATTATCTTTTGAAAACTTGTTTTTAGTGCGGCCTTTAGTTTACTGGCAGCCCCCATAAACTGAACCAGTTTTAAAACTCTAAATACACGTAGAAGTCTTAGTACTCGGATAGCAGCAAGGGCTTGACTTCCAACAAAAATTAAACTTAAATAGGTGGGCAAAATTGCAAATAGGTCAATCAACCCATAGAAGCTTAAGATGTACCGTCTCCTCCTTTCAGTGGTCCATATCCGAAGAAGATATTCTATGGTAAATAGACCTGTAATAATCCAATCCAGTATAAAAAAGAAGACTTCCATTTTGTGTTTATCTCCTGAACGCTTTCAAGCATCAAGATTGTGATACTTGCCAGAATTAGTATTAATAGTGATACATCAAAAGCCTTTCCAGCTGGCGTGTTTACTCCAAAAATAACTTGTCGAAGTTTGTCTTTTAGTGTGCTCATAATGTTGTTATGATATGTTTAACAACAACCCAAAGACTTAAAGTGGGTTAGTCAAATTCGTTTTAATGTGAATATCGCGTTGCGGAAACGGGATAGTAATTCCATCCAGCCGAAACTGCTTGTCAATCGCAAAACGCAAATCACTTTTAATAAACTCTACTTTAAAAATATTAGCTGTCCAAAAATATAATTCAAACTTAAGTGCGCTATCTCCAAAATCGGTAAACCGAACAAAGGGCTCGTGACTTTCATCTCCGTCTCCGTCTGAGTGCATGATTGATATTTGTTGCTGAGCGCAACGGAGTAATATCTGTTTTACCTTATCTACATCGCTACCATAAGCAACCCCCACCTCTACTTTAAATCGGGTGCTATCAGAATTATGAGTCCAGTTGGTAATTTTTTCAATGATGAACTTGTGATTGGGGACAATGATAATAATCCCATCGCGGGTCAATACTTTAGATGTTCTAAGATTTACGGACAATATTTTACCTACCATACCATCCAATTCAATAACATCATTCACTTTGATTGTGCCTTCAATCAATATAAAGATACCGGACACAAGATCTTGAAATATTTGTTGGAGGCCCAATCCTAACCCTACCAACAATGCAGCAGAACCTGCGATAAGTATAGTTATGTGGATACCGATCATTTCAAGAATGACAACTACGGCTAAAACCCAGGTGAAATACTTTATTAACAGGTAGATAGCATCCTTCCGCCCCTGATCTATGCCACGCTTTTTGAAGTAGCTATGAAGAAATTGTTTAACTAAAAATAGAAGTATACGAACTACCACTACCAACAGCACGATGATGGCCAACGTGCCGGTAGAAAGTTTGTACTCTCCAAACTCAAAAAGCGTATAGTTTAAAAAATTCTTCATGGTTGATTTCCGCTATTGATAGAATTCGAAGGCATAGCCGTTATTTCAAACGTAGCAGACGCGAACTGTACCTTACTTTGCGTATTATTTATCTCCTTCAATAGATTGGTAAATAGTAAATCTTTGGTGATGCGTCTTCGTTTAAAGTCGACAACGTAGCGCACGGTAAATTCAATCCAGTTATCATTGGCAATTAATGTCACCATGGGCTGCGTAGTTGCTTTTTCCACCTGATACTTTCTTGTCATGTGCGACCAAGTCTCCTGAGCCTCTAAACTAAAACCTCCAGTAACTTTATCAGCCACATTTTTGCAAATGGTTCGGGCTAACTCAAAGTCACTTCCATAGCGAATAGGTATTTTGATTTCATCCCACAGAAATGGGAAATCACCCGAGTAATTAAAAACGGGTTCTTTGAAAACAAAACTGTTTGCTATTCGAACAATTCTCCCGTTATAAAGATCTCCATCTACCCAGTTACCAGTTTCCATTAAGGTAGTTCGCAAAATACCGATGTCAATAACATCTCCTTTTATTCCACCTAATTGAATCCGATCTCCCGTCTTATAGAAATTTCCAAACAACAAGGCAAGCCAACCGGCAAAGCTGGCAATAACCTCTTGCAGCGCAAACGCAATTCCTGCACCAGCAACACCCAGAGCAACAGTAAATCCGGCAAGACTTGTACTATAGAGGATAATTACAATTATTATAAAGAGAACATAGGCAGTAAAGGTTACTGCCTTTTTTGCTTTGTACCCCACTTCGCTGTCTACTTGTAATCTTGTAATTTGTGCACGGACTAATTTCGTGACAAACCAAATTATCAACAACCAAAAGAGTAGCAATAATGGTTTATGCCATAGTCCGGAATGCCGATTTTAGTGAGTAATTGTTCCATCTCTATTTTCCCTTTCCTCCTTTATCACCTTAACATTAAAGGCAGGAACCTGATAATCTTTTGGTAAATAGTTTGCAGGCACGGTTGTCATATTGCCATCGCGTGCCGCCCGGTAATGGGGTGACATAATTTCCACCCCTGCTTCGTTAAATTTATCTTGAATATTTTGATGCAGTTGAGAATAAATGGAGGCCATCCTATGAGAATGATTGGTGAAGGCATTGATTTGATAGGCAACGTAAAAATCATCAAGGCTTGTTTGCAGTACAAATGGTTTTTTATCTTCTTTTGCAAGAATGCCATCCGTAGCCAACGCTGCTCCAATTAGTAATTCGTGTACTTGTTTCCAGGGGACATCGTATCCAATAGTTACTCTTGTGTATAGTATTAGACCCAGTTCTTTAGCAGACGTTGTGTAATTAACGGTATGACCAGAAAGAACGGATGCGTTGGGAATTGTAATCTCTTCATTTTTGATCGTACGTATACGTGTTACTAGTAAGGATTTTTCAATTACATCACCAGTCAACTCTCCTATTTTAATTCTGTCACCAATTTTAAAAGGCCGCATATACGTAATTACCAAACCTGCTACTGCATTAGAGATTGCAGACGATGATCCCAACGAAAAAAGAATTCCTACAAAAACAGAAACCCCCTGAAACACGGGTGAGTCTGAACCTGGTAAATAGGGAAATATTATTATAAAGCTAAACGCATACATCAGAAACTTTACAATGTTAAGCGTTGGTTTTGCCCAGTCTGGATAGAAGCCAGGAATGGTAAGGGATCCGTTTGTAATTTCACCCGCAATAAAATTGAGAAACTTAATGGCGTAATGCGTTACTGCACCAATAACAATAATAGTAAATAGATTAGGTAAGTAATTAATGAAACTTGTACCTACTCTTTTTAGGGGCGAAAGTACCCAACCAATTAAAGTCTCCGCGATCCCGCGTGTCCAGGGAAATACGCTGAACAGCAAGGGTAAGGCAATGTACAAGGCCAAAGCGATTATCAACAAGCGAATGATGTTGAGAGCAAATAAAATGACCTGCAATTCCCGATCGGTGTCGAGGAATTGATAGCCTCTAAACTTTATTCCCGTTAAAATGCTTTCTTTGAGTGAAACGATTTTTTCATTAATCTTTTAAAGCCCCGATTGATTAATCGAATAGTAACATAAATTCCCACCAGAATAAGCACAATTGCACCTATACGTAATACGATATTAAGTATACTATTTGATCTCCGTTCTTCGGCAATTGCTTGACTAATTATATCACGATACTCAAGAGCGAGTTGATCTTGTGGCTTGGCAAACCAAAGCGCATCCATTTCAGTAACACCCATCACCACCAAATCGCGATAAACAATCTCTGAATTTGTTGCTGACTTATTTACAGTTAAAGAATCGGGCTTAAATTCATAATCATGATACAGGGTTTCAATTTTTTCTGTAACCGCCTTGGCCCGATCGGCTGCGCTAAATGATCCCACTTTTGTATAAATCAAAAAAAGTGTATCGCCAAAAGGAACAACAGGAAACCCTTTAGCAGTTGATTTAAGTTTATTTAATTGCTCAACAAATCTCGCAGCCCGAATAGAGTCCTCAGCTTCTTCTTCTCTTAATTTTTTTAACAACTCCTCACGTTGCCGATTAGCTTCTGAGCCTTTTAGATTTTCGATTTCTGCCAGCAGCACAGCTCTTCGTAACGAATCCGCTACTTTAATACTATCCATCCTACGAATTAAGTTGGTAGTCTTTTCAAGATGGATAGAGTCTTTTGGCTGCAACGTATCCTGGGCCATCACTAAATAGCTGACCAGAACCAACAGCAACATTGTTAACCGGTTATTTTAATTCCATTCATTTTTGTTTTCATTTTGTTCTCCATGAAAGGCCCGCACTAACATAAAAATCTTTGGCATCGTCATTATTGCCAAATCCAGAATATAAATCTAACTGAAGATTGTTATTTATTAAGTAAGCAATACCACCATCCAGAAAAGTATCAAAATCGGATTGTTGCAGGCTTCCGTAATTTTCAATAAATACACCAAAATTAGATGTGATCGCATAAGAAAGATTAGCGGTATAATTCCCTTGCGGAATAGCGTTATTCCCATTCCACGATGCTCCCCAATTCGTTATAAAGGTTAGTTTATCAGTAAACTGCTGACTTGTAACAATCAAAAATCGAGGGGCCCATTGATTAATTTCATAATCACCACCTATCTTGGGAATTCGCCATCTTATTTGAAAGGCGATACTGGGGGCTAATCCTTGCCCGTATAAATGTGATAGCGCATCCCAAGATCAACAGCACTAAAACCATTGTCATGCTGTGAGTCAGAACCACTATCGACATTTTCACCTTTATACTCAATCAGTGCGCTAACCTCAAAAGGTTCAGTAAGCCCATCGAATAACCGTGTTGCTTAATGCCCCGCTTCCGCTGGTCGCTGGATTATTATAACTGAAGTAATCTACTCCACTTTGAAGTTGAAAGAATCCATTACCAACCGTAAATGCCCCTATGGACTGTCCGGGTCGACCGGTGCGAATCGTTTCGTTAAACTGACCGAACAGATCAGTTATACCTATAAATAAGAAAACTAGTAAAATGTAAAGTCTGGTCATACAGTTGCAATAATAGTGGTAATCTCGGGGTTCAATACCTAATAGCATTGTTCCGAATAATATTTATTTTTTGAACACCGTTTATTGATCTTAGGATAAGAAGGTGAAACACCTCAAATCACTTAAAATTCTCTTGAAGTTCGGGTCAAAAAAAGCCTCTGTGTTCAAGAGGCTTTCTGGATAGATGGGTGCGTTGACTCTCTTAACCAATCATTTCCTTCGTCAGGTTTTGTTTATTCGTGCCCAGAACGTCTTTTACGTTATTGTAATTGTTCTTTACAACAGTCCCCACTTCACGGGCTTTGCTTGCCAGCACCGCCCTGGTTTTGGCTCCTTTTTTGGTGCAAAGAGCATCCCAAGGGCCGCGCCTGCTATTGTTCCTAATAAAATTCCTATTGCAATTTTATCTGTGCTTTTCATATCTTCATTTGTTTAAGTTTCATGTATCCTCTGATACCTTCGGGGCCTTCTTTGTTTTGTTAGCTAACCGCGAACTCCAATTCGCTAAGTGATCGTTTAGCTAATGCTGCTTCCATTCGGTAAAGGTCCTTACGTCTATCTCTGAGATTGGTAACAGATCCTTTATGATTTAAATCTTTTAGTAAATCCAGATCAACATCAACAATTAAAGTCATCTCTGTGTTAGGGGTTGCTTCTGCCTTTACGCCATTGGTTGGAAAAGCAAAATCACACGGGGTAAATACAGCCGACTGCGCATATTGAATGTCCATATTATTTACCTTGGGTAGGTTCCCAACACATCCGGCAATAGCCACGAAACATTCATTTTCTATAGCTCGTGCTTGTGAACAATGACGAACACGCGAATAAGCATTTTGTGTATCTGTAAGGAAAGGAACAAATAGAATGTTCATTCCTTCATCGGCAAGCAAGCGCGACAGTTCTGGAAATTCTACATCATAGCAAATCAAAACGCCAACTTTTCCGCAATCTGTATCAAAGGTCTTCAGCAAATCGCCACCAACCATACCCCATGATTCGCGTTCGCCTGGTGTAATGTGAATTTTTTGATACTCCTCTACTTTTCCATTTCTATGGCAGAGGTAGCCTATGTTATGTAGTTTACCATCTATTAATTCGGGAAAACTTCCTGTAATTATATTTGCATTATAAGATACCGCAAGCTCAGCAAATCTCTTTTTCAAAAGCTTTGTATATTTTGCCAATCCCCGAATTGCATCGGCTTCTGATAAGTGATTATACTCAGCCATTAAGGGTGCGTGAAAGAACTCCGGAAATAATATAAAATCCGCTTCGTAGGCTGAAGCCGCGTCTACAAAAAATTCTATTTGTTCACAGAGCGCATCAAAATCCTTGAAATGACGCATTTGCCACTGCACCAAACTTAGCCGAACATTAGTTTTTATTTGATTTAATAATTTCTTGTTCGATTCGTAATAGATATTAATCCACTCGATCAAGGCTGCATAATCTCTCGACTCTGTCATCGCCTGGCATATAGCCTTTTAATATTTTCCTTACGTGGAATCCATTATTCAACTGAAAGCTCAACGTTGGGTCATACAATTCTTTGTTCTTAACTTTTTCAATATATTCTTTAGGCGATAACTTCTCAGCGTGTTCACCATACCGAGGTAATCGTGCGCCCGCTATAATAGCGCGCAAATTAAATTTTTCGCAAAGTTCCTTTCGGGCATCATACATCCTTCTGCCAAGTCGCAGTCCTCTATGTTCAGGATGGATAAAAACCTCAATGCCGTATAAGACATCCCCATCGGGTGTGTGGCTGTCGAAAGTATAATTGCTGGTGGCATCTTTATAGGTATGATTATCCCCCAGTTTACTGTAGTCCACAATAAGGGATAACGCAGCACCAACCAGTTTATCATCAACCTTGATACAAAGTTGCCCCTCCGGAAACAGTTTTAACAGCTTCTCAATCTGGTGATCGCGCCAGTAGGCACCCCACTGGGTATATGCCTCAAGCATGCTCTCTTTCAGATCAAGGTAATCTGACATGGTTAAATGGGTTACTTCGACTTTCATATATTGATTTTTAAATTGTATTCGATTTATTTATAGTTTGATAGTGGTTTTTAATGTTACGCGTAGGCTTCCTGGTCAGTTGAGTAGCCTTGCAACAATCCTTGTAAAGTATTCGCTGTGTGTTTTGTTTGTTCGGGGCGAATGCTTAGTACGGGAAACGCTGCATGATTCACAATATCCTGTGTATAAGGTCCAAGGAAAAAATCCCGAATGGACGAATCGAGGGTTGCCGTAATTACAATTAAGTCAGGTTTTTTATCGTTTGCAATTGCCAATACCTGGCGAGCCACATTCTCACAAAAATGAACTTCGCTCTCACAGGTTACATCATCTTCCATAATTTTATTTTTGACTGTATCCACTAAGGCCTTCATCTCTATTAAACCCGTTGAATCATTTTGTTTGACGATACCGGCAATTTGAAGCAAAGATCCGTTTCCTCTTATGATGGGTCGAACTACGTCATACTTATCAAGAGCGTTAGAAACCATTCGTATAGGGAAAAGTATCTTTTTGAAATCCAGCCAACGGTTGGATCCTGGAATAGTCATAACCGGACATGAAGAGTTTTTTACTACGCGATAAGCATTTGACCCCAGAAAAAATTCACGAAGCCCGGAAGCACCATGCGTGCCTAAAACAATCAAGTCTATTTCTTTATGTAAAGCCCAACGACAAATTTCGTCTGCTGGATTGCCGGATTGAACAATGTGATTCACGACCAGATCATGATCCAATCTGATTTTCTTAGCCAGCTTACTCAAACTTTTATTGGCCTGTTTAATCATATCTGGCAAAATAGCGCCTGCGGCTCCACCCGCTTCAGGTGGATATAACACGAACGTGTTTTCAACCACATGGATTAATGTTAATGTGGCCAATTGGCGCTTGCATGTGGCAATAGCCGTCTCTAATGCATTGGTGGCAACGTTCGAAAAATCTATCGGCACCAATATTGAATTAATTTTATAGGTATTCATATAATATCAGTTATGTACTTATTTATGGTATATTTATGTATACTCATTGAATGTATTCAAATTTACGCCAAATTAGGCCATTATAATGGCATCATTCCTTGATACTATGGCACTATTTACTTATGAACAGTAAAGATCAAATTATTACCTACTCGATTGAATCTCTCAAATCGACTCATACGGAAGCCAAAGACTTTGATCTTTTTCGATTTGAATACTTCGCCAAAGGACATAGATCACTTGCGCGAACCCCATCGACACCATTTCTACACTTTTATTTTAATAACCGAAGGAAGCGGTAGTCATGAGATTGATTTTGAGAATTATGACCTTAAACCCAACCGACTATTTTTAATCGCACCCGGCCAGGTGCATGCATGGAATAAGCTGAATAGCGTTAAAGGATTTGTTGCTCTTTTTAATGATAGCTTCGTGGCTCTTGCAAAAGGGCGGAAGCTCATATCCGCCTGGCCTTTGTTTCGTCCTCACCTACCCAACTATAAAGATTTAACCATTCACGAACAGAATCTTTGGATAGAGGAACTGAAATCCATGGAGCAGGAGGTTACCAGTCCGGATTCATTTAGTCAGGATTCCATATTTTATTCGATAGGAAAACTACTGGTTCGAACATCTCGTCTATACCTTAATCAAACACCAAAAAATGAAAGTCACGACTTTCTCTTTACATTTCAGGAACAAATTGAAAAGCATTTTTTAGAACTTAGGGCACCCAAAGAATATGCAGCATTGCTAAACATAACACCTAATCATCTGAATTCGCTCAGTAAAAAGAAATCAGGCAAAACAGCTGGAGAACTTATTCGACAACGCGTTCTATTGGAAGCTAAGCGACTACTGGCCCATACCGAGCTTTCGGTTGCGGAGATTGCCTACAAATTAAACTTTGAAGACAATAGTTATTTTGGACGATACTTTAAAAATACACCGGTCAAACACCAGAAACATTCAGAAGCACTCAGATAAATTAAATTATATCTCTTAATCTCGCATGCATACTAATCATTTACATACCTTCTCTATTCTTTATGAAGATGATAGTATTTTGGTTGCAAACAAGCCAGCGGGTTTAATGGTTGAGCCCGATCGAAACGGACATCCTAATTTATTGCAACAGGTTAAACGGTATTTAAAAATGATTCCTCAAAAGAGGAAGTTTATGCACAACATATTCATCGTCTTGACCGCCCGGTAAGCGGGGTTGTTCTATTTGCCAAGCAGCGTACCGTTTTAAAAAAGCTAAGTGAGCAATTTGCTGAAAGGAAAGTTAAAAAATTTTATCAGGCACTTACTGCCCAAGCACCTGCATTAAAGACAGGAACACTCGAACATTGGCATCGCAAAGAAAAAAAGAAAGCCATGTTGTTTAAAACGCAAGAAGCTTATTCCGAAAAAGCACAACTTGACTATGAAGTCTCAAGCAATGAAGACTTATTCTTATGGAATATTCAGCTTCATACAGGAAAGTATCATCAGATCCGGGCTCAGTTGGCTTCAGTCAATTGCCCAATTCTTGGCGACAGCCTTTATGGATCTCAAGAACAGTATCACGAAAATGCAATTGCTTTAGATGCTTCCAAATTGATTTTTAATCATCCCATATCAAATGTGGAGCTTCAAATTGTCTCAAATAATTATTTAAACTTTAATCTTAATGGAATGAATCGGATTCTGCTTATGGGTATAGTTGCTACCCTATTTACCTACTGCACGCCAATTAGCTCGCACCAAACTCAAACGATGAGGCGCAAATTCGAGCCATACGTCAGGAGTCCAATCAAGCCATAGCCAACCATGACTCCGTGGCTGTAGCCGAATTCTTGACGGAAGATTTTCATATCGTTTCTTCACGAAATTCAGAATTATCAGGCCGTGAATCGATGCGACAAAGTTTTGCTCAGGAGTTTAAGTTAAAGGGAGATGTAGTATATGTAAGAACGCCAATTACCATTCAGGTTTACGAAGATTGGGATATGGCTTCTGAAAGCGGCACGTGGATTGGCCAGTGGCAAGAGTCAGACGGCCTTGTAAAACTTACTGGAAGCTACTATGCGAAATGGCATAAGCTAAATGGTGCCTGGAAAATTCGAGCCGAAATATTTACACCGCTTGCTTGTGAAGGAAGTAAGTTCTGCGATCAAAAGCCTGTATTAGAATAATCAGTTAAGTTCAGGAATCTCTAACTTTACGATAGTTCCGCGCCCTTCCTCGGATTCAATTTTGATCTGTCCTTTAAGTTTATCCATTGTTTCTTTTACGATGTATAATCCTAATCCAGAACCAGCTCCATCATCGGTTGCCCGGTAAAACATTTGATATATCTTGGAGATGTGTTCCTTGGGAATCCCCCGACCGTTGTCTGTTATTTCAACAATCGCTTTGTGATCAGCTATATTAACGCTTACATTAATAACCGGGTCATGGCCATTCCGGTAACGAATGGAATTTGATATAATGTTATTCAGAATCACTTTAAGGCGCCACCGATCAGAGTAGAATGATCCATCCTGTTTCACATTAACAACTTTTTCAACTACTGTTCCCGTTGCTGTTGCAAATTTTAATTGATTAAATGTTTCGTCAATGAGTGGTTCAAAGAGTATTTCGTCTTTCTTTACTTCCAGTCTGGAATTCCTTGATTGATCCAAAATCTCCCGAATAAAACTATCTTGCTGAAGTGCGCTATTTGTGATCTTATCCAGATAGACATCTTTCATAGCTGGGTCTTTATCCTTCCTGGCCAAATTGAGTAGACCCAACACGGATGCGATAGGAGCTCGTAAATCATGCGATACGCTATAAACAAAATTGTCTAATTCAGTATTGCGCTTCCTGAGTTCTCGTGTACGTTCCTCAACCATGGTTTCCAGGTTAAGATTAAACTGTTTCAATTTATTTTGAGCCTCCGATCGCTCGGCCACCGTAGCCGATAGCACTATTGTAGAGACGCTTATAACACCTATAAATATTTGTAAAAGCAAGATGGAATTATTTGTGTTTATCTGAATAAAGGGGCCTTGATTTTTTGTTGTGTAGTATATTGCAAATAAAGAGGCGAATAATGCAACCGAAATACCAGCCAACAAATCAAACCTGAAAGCCAACCATAGGAGAAATGGAATTAACAAGAAGGGTAAGGAGTTAATCAACGTTCCGTTAAAATACCCAAGTTGTATCAACGAATAGATACCAACCATGCACACAACAAATATTGACCCCTCTAAAAGGTTCTCGGAATGAAATCCTAATTCCCGTTTCTTAACAGCCGCCAGAATAAATGGTGTAAATAATAGAATACCGACTACATGACTAACCCATATGCGAAAGCCATCTATGGCAAGTAAATAAGAACCACTGGGGATACTAAAAAATAATCCATACATGCATATTCCGGCACCAGCCAAACTCATTAGAAGCACAACAAACAGAAACCTGAAAGTATCTTTCGTGCTATTAAATGGGTAATCATCCTTTATCCAAATTTTTACTAAATAATTACCAATAAGTATCTCCAGTGTTTGACCAAGTGTGATCAAGCTTGTTATGAGGACCAGCGTGTATGGGGTTAAAGTCTCATTGTTCCACGCTCCCATTAAATTAGAAATCAAGGCACCAATCGCGATACCAGGCCATGAAGATCGACCCAACAGAATAATAAGCGCAAAGGCAACACCCGATGGAGGCCAAACAGGTAATGAGGATGAATCCGAAAATGCCAGAAAATATCCAAGCTGTGCTGAAAAGAAATACAACACCGCGCCAAGAACTATCTTGAAGTCGGGAGTATATTTAAGCAATAGTTTATTATTCACAATTAATTATCTCATAATCAACACAATATTGTAAATAATATGATTAAATCACAATTATTACTTTAAGTCGACACGAATCGATTATGAGTGTGCAATTTTAGGGTACCAATGGTTTTATTCGGTATTGGAATCGATAGCTAATTGGCTATTTCTATTCTGACTTTGGTCTTCTTAATTCTTTCATCACGGGTCTTTGCCAATACTTGATTAACCATTGACCTACTTACCGAAACATAGGAGGAGTAATCGAGGGTAGTTATTAGACCAATTTCATTTTGCTTTAGACCAACCTTTTTCATTAATAAGCCAGCAATATCGCCTTTACTAATTTTGTCTTTTTTACCTGCACTAATGTATAGGCAAACAAAGGCAGGGGGCGGTGGTAATTTTAATCTTTCAGGTAACGAAAGCTCCATAGGTTTGTCCGTAATGTATATAGGCAGCGTTTCATCATCAGCCAAAACTAAATAGGCTTCGCCAAAGGCATGCATTCTCGCGGTTCGACCATTTCTATGGGTAAATGATTCTTCCGAAACCGGAAGTTGATAATGAACTACATGTCGGATTTCTGGAATATAGAGCCCCGTGCAGCTAAATCGGTAGCAATTAAAACATTATGCGCTCCACCCCTGAATTTTATCAGACTCTTTTCGCGATCAATCTGTTCCATAGCTCCATGAAGAATGCCATGTTCAAATTTATGACTGCTGAACAATTTACTGATCCGATCCACCGCTTCCCTATGATTACAAAACACCAGACAAACTTCCTGATTAAAACCAGCAACTAAACGTAATAACGTCTCTACCTTTTCAGCAGGGCTGGTTTGCACCAATTTTAATTGCAGGTTTGCATTTCTTTCTTCGGTCAAAAAGTTAATAATCTCGTGCTTCTTGAAGGGAAGGAAATCAGGCAATGTTTCTAATTGGGTAGCCGAAGTAAGAATATGCTGCTGCTTACCTTTTAAGGTTTTAAAGAGCAATTTGATTTGATCGTGAAAGCCCATTTGTAAAGATTTATCAAATTCATCGAGCACAACCAGTTGAACCTGAGATGGATCAAATGACTCTCGGGAAATGTGATCGGCTAACCTGCCCGGAGTTGCTATTAGTAATGCCGGGGCCCCACTCAAACTATCCTGTTCGGTTTTAAACGAGTGGCCGCCATAACAACAACTTACCTTGAAAGTGGTCTTCATGGTTTTAAAGACCTGCTCAATTTGTAAGGCTAACTCCCGCGAAGGGGTAACAATAATGGCCTGCACTGCATTTACTTCCGCGTTAAATCGGGACACACAGGCTAACAGAAACGGCAGCGTTTTGCCAGAGCCTGTGGGTGATAAAACCATTATATTATTGGCGATGGAAATCTTTTGAAGAACGGCTATTTGCATAGCGTTTAATTCCTTAATGGAAAGATTCTTCAGGTATGATGCGTAACGTGCATTAAAATCAACTTGCATCGTTCAAAGGTACAGTAAAAGAGATGGATTAATGACTTGAGTTCAGCTTACATGCCAATTAATATCATTTAACTATTTTGCAGGCATGAAAGTGGACCTGGAAAAGATTAAGCAAAAACGTGTTCGGGAGTTTATTAACAATAATGGGTTAAATCAGGTGATTGGATTTTCCAAACTACAACCGGTTTGCTATAAGCCCGAGGATGCTGCCAGTTACCGAAAGCACTTTCAATCATTCCTGATCAAAAAGAATATTGAATCGGTTTGGAATACCTATACAACTATTCATCCGAAAGAAGCCTGGAACGGTGAAATGGTAAGCTTCGGATTACAATACTCCCTAAAAAACAATACCATAAATTATCTTGACGAGCCCTGTGCGGGAATGGAAAATGGTCAAATTATCATTCTAAATTTAAGTATTCTCTGGGGTGTGTTAACGATTGCTGTTGCTCATGAAATTGCAGAGGTGAATAAGAGTGAGTGGCTAATCAAGCTGTGTTACATGAAGGGCGGAGCTTCAGAAGGCTCGCAATGGATTACCCTAAAAGAAACTTCAGAAGGATTTACGGAAGTATCGCATCTAACGCTTTACAAAAGTGATTCCAAATTCAGGGACACAGTGCTATACCCCAAATTACATACTAAGGCTATCTCGGAGTTTCATAGAAACGTGAAAAGAGTGGCAGAACTTTCCTAGGCAAATTCTTTCATGGCTCGCTCAGCTCGTTTGTTCGCGAGTTTCTTTTTATAAGCAAACCATTTATCCTCACTGATCTTGCGCATTATATTATCAGTTGTGCGTTGCACCGTCATATTCCAAAGTCCACTAAACTTCGTAGGTAAACTGTTGGCCATGGTTCTTACCGATAACCCAAAACCGCCTTCCAGATATTCGATGTGATGCCAATATCCACTAGGCATAAATAACGTATCGCCATGCTCAAGGATCGTTGAAAATCCCTTTACATAGTTAAGGCCTGGATAAGTTTCATAGTCGGGATCATCCACATCTACGGTAGAGTGCACATTAAAAGGTAATCGATACAATAACGTGGATTGATCGGGAGCAAAAAGCACTACTCGTTTTCTACCATGAAATTGAGTTAGAAAAACATTACTCATGTCAATGTCCTGATGCATCCGTACTACAGATTTGGCCGGACCAAAAAACATGAACGGAAGTTTTATATAACCCTTCACAATATTTGGATAGCCAAAATCCTTAAGCAATTCAGGCCTATGTTTAAAAACCGGAAAGAGAAATAGACGCAAATCGGTTGGTTTGTTCTGAATCAAATTCAAATACTCATCAAAGCGCATAGTTGCGTTTGGTATCTGTAAGGTTTTTGACAGATCCTCTTTGCGATTTCCAAACAGACCCACTTCAATATTGCCCATGGTCTGCTTAAAAAAATCCAAGGTCCACTTCGTGTAAGCGGGATATTGTTTCCATAAACCCCTTAAAACAACGGGCTTTTGCGGATTATAATACTGATTGTAAAACTCTTCTTTAGTAATAGCAGTGCCATCAACTACAGGTACGGGTGTGTGTGTATCAAGTGCCATGTCTACTTTCGCTTTGAAGCCGCAAAAATAGCTCTTTTTTGATTGAAAACGAACTTTTCGCTAAGTTAACCTACGTGCTTTTAATGTAAAACGGTTACAACTGCGTTAAGTGTTGAGTTAAACTCAATCCAAGCCAAAACTGGTTTTGTGCCAGGTTGGCCCCTGAATTTGTTTGGCCACAGTGAAAGGGTGGGTTGCACCACCGCTATCTCATAAAGAATTGAAACCGTGCCTGAACCAAAACATTTAATAAAGGCTGACCCGCAATAAATTTTGAGATATTAAGTGAAGCTGCCGTTTTATTGCCGATCATTTTTCCAAAATCAGTTCGCAGAAATAGGTAATAGGTATTTTCTGAAAATGATTGTGTGTATTGCGCGTTTAAGGAAAACCAACCATCCCAATTTCTTACAGTTACTACAGCGGGTATCGAAAGACTTAGATTTTGAGTGGGCCCATCCTTTTCAGGATCACCCTGATCGGGGGCTCCATCCCCACCGCCAACGCTATTTGCATCACCCCCTGAAAACTGAAATTTCAATTCCGGATAAAATGAAACCGATGGTCCGGATTGATATGTCAAAATGATTCCTGGTTTATACATCCACGCTCCTGCCCCTTTGCCCGACTCATATTCGCCCGTTGGAGCCGTAACTTCAAAATAAGTAGAAAGCCGTTGCAATCCTCCCAAAGATTTTTTTGAATGGGTACATACATATACCGCATCTTTAGGTCGCCAATGCCGGTGGTGTTTTCATAGCCGCCATAATCGCCAATAAAAATAGTATGTACGAAAGGGATCGACATCCCAACAAGGTGCTTTCCGTTTGCCAACCCATAATCATATCCTAATCGAATCGCATAATACCGAGCATCGCCAACAAAAATATAGCTTTCAAAATCAGTGGTTATTTTGCTTATCATCGTTGCCGGATCAGAGGCATTTGTTACATCGATCGAGTGGTTTTGAGAATAGCCAGCCTGCCACAGGATAAGCAAGAATAGAATAACACACCTATAGAATATTTTTCGTTCAAATATCCTGGATTTATTTATTGCTTATTTTTCAAATCATTAAAGCGATTAATATTTAAAAAATCAATTGGCATACTTGTATTTCCTTTTATCGCTAAATCTGCCACAATCTCTCCTACTACCGATGCAAACTTAAATCCATGTCCGCTAAATCCAGCGGCAATCACCACATTATCATACCCTGACAAAAAATCAATTACAAAATTTTCATCGGGGGTGTTTGTATATAAACAGGTTTTTAACACATGCATAGATTTATACCCTTCTGGTAAGAATTTATTTAGAGCATAAATAATATTAGACTCCTCTTCTACTGAAGCTATACGATTAACATTATCGGGATCGATAACGAAACCTGGATAATGGTGTGCTGTCTTTAATCCAATCGGTCCGCCAAACTGACCAACGGGCAGTATAGGAAATCCATAATACATTCCAGGCTTACTTTCATCATCGATCAACCAACAGGGAAATTTCCCCAACTCAAAAGGTGCAGTTTGTTTTGGATTTGCCCACGCAATTACCTGACGGCTAACGCTTAACTTTGTTGAGAGAGATCGAATAAACTGGCTAGCCCAAGGGCCTGCCGTTATAATAAGTTTGGCGCAATTATAAACATCTTTATTTGTAGTCACTGAAATACCCGCACCTGATTTTTTCCATTGCGATACTTTTTCTTTTGTATGAATTTCAGCACCGTGTTTAATCGCTTGTTCAACAAAAAGCAGAATAGCCCGTTCGGGTGTAATAAGGCCTGCATCAGATTCAAAAAGAATCTCGTAGCTATCAGGAATATTGAACTGAGGAAATCTGATTTTGCTTTCTGATGCTTTCCAGGACTCAATAGTTACAGAATACTTTTCGGACGACTCCTTTACCCCCTGAATAAGTGTGCCATCAGGTTTACCTGCGTATAACAAGCCTGTCGGAAAATATACCTGAGCTCCGGTATCGCTTTCAAGTGATTTCCAATTTTCGTACGCCCGCTGAAGTAGTGGTACATAATTGGGGTGCTCAAAATAAGCCTTTCGGATGATTCGACTCTGCCCGGCATGTGAACCCTGATCATGGGGAATCTCAAATTGTTCAAGACCCAGCACCCGATGCCCGCGTTTCGCCAAATAATGGCAGGTGGCCGACCCCATTGACCCGACCCCCATTACGATAACATCATAATTATTGTTCATCAGTATCTATAACGAAACTACAAGATAGAAACTCTGACTAACTAAAGAATCTTTTTTTGGTTATTGGTTATCTGCATTTCGGGCTAACCATTCCTACCAATTAACCTATATTTGCATATTCATTTTAGCCTTATGAAATCAGCAGAACATTCTACCGCCATCCACACCGAGAGTACAGAGGAATACTTTCAGGAATTTGCAAGAAAAATAATTGGTCATGACTTTGAATTTGTAGGGCCTGCTGGCAAGCGAAATCTACTTTATGCAGATTGGATAGCTTCAGGTAGGCTATACGGCCCTATTGAGGATATGTTAACAAATCAATTCGGACCGCTGGTTGGAAATACACATTCCGAATCAAACCTGACTGGTGAGGCGATGACATTGGCCTACAAAATGGCGCATCAGATTATTAAAGAACATGTGCATGCCAACGATCAGGACATAATTATTACACAAGGGAGTGGCATGACCGGAGCCATTGCCAAACTTCATCGGATTTTAGGATTACACATTCCAGAAAAGGCAAAGCCCTACTATACGCAACCTGCTACTGAACGGCCCGTGATCTTTATCACCCACATGGAACATCATTCTAATCAAACGGCCTGGTTAGAATGTGAAGTAGATGTTGTGGTGATCCCGCCAGGCGATAATTTATTAGTGAGCACCAAAAACCTAGAAGCAGAACTGAACAAATACAGAGATAGAAAACATAAAATCGGATCTTTCACCGCGTGCTCGAATGTAACAGGAATTTTCACTCCCTATCATGAACTTGCGCGCCTCATGCACCAACATGGTGGTTTATGTTTTGTTGATTTTGCTGCCTCTGCACCCTATGCAGACATGAACATGCATCCTAAAAATCCAGAGGAATCCTTGGATGTAATTTTCTTTTCGCCACATAAGTTTTTGGGTGGACCTGGTAGTTCTGGTATACTGATATTCAATAAAAAATTATACGCCAATCGCATTCCTGACATGCCGGGTGGTGGAACTGTTTCCTGGACTAACCCATGGGGTGAACATCATTATTTTGAAGACATAGAAACCCGCGAAGATGGTGGAACTCCTGCCTTTCTGCAAACGATACGGGCCGCTCTGGCTGTTCGGTTAAAAGAACAGATGGGTGTAACCCACATACACGAACGCGAAGCAGAACTTCTTGAAATTGCATTTGATGGATTGATGTCTATACCGGGCTTAAAAATTCTCGCACCCAGTATCAAAGAAAGACTCGGAGTCATCTCCTTTTATATTGAAAAACTGCACTACAATTTTATTGTTAGAGTGCTAAGCGATCATTTTGGAATTCAAGTACGGGGGGGTTGCTCATGTGCAGGTACGTATGGACACTATCTACTGCATGTAGATCAGGCGTATTCGAAAAAGATCACCAGTAAAATAGATTCCGGTGATCTTTCTGAAAAGCCGGGATGGGTCAGACATTCGCTGCATCCCGTAATGACTAATCAAGAAGTAGCGTATATCATTGATGCCATTAAACAAGTGGCAACCAACTCGGAACGCTGGATGCCCCTCTATCAATACTCCTTACATACCAATGAATTTCAGCCTTTAACTGAAACCTATCATTTGAAAGATAGATTAAAGGATTGGTTCAATCTCAAGGAAGATTGAAAAGGCGAAGCTCAACTGACTTTGTAAAGTTTCTCATAGTATTCTTCCAACATCCGTTTTACAGCAAACTGATCTTTGGTTGAGAGAATACTCTCCTTCATCATCTCCATCCACTTTTTTCTATCATCATAGTAACAAGGAAGAACTTCCTTCAACAGAACTTTATACATCGACTTTTGGTCGTGCGCATCTAATTTATCTTCCTTCTTATTTTCGTAGCCATCCCCTATTTGCCATCCATTTATTCCATGTTGGCAGGCTTCGGGCCACCAGCCATCCAGAATGCTTAGATTTAACACGCCATTCATCGCAGCTTTCATCCCAGAGGTGCCACTGGCTTCCTGGGGTCTACGTGGGTTATTCAACCAAACATCACTTCCCCGTACTAACATAGACCCAATGGTCATGTCGTAGTTTTCAAGAAACACAACAGAATTAGGATACTCTCTGGTTAGCGCAACAATATTTTCAACAATTTTTTTTCCACCATCATCCAAAGGATGAGCTTTACCTGAGAAAATAATTTGAAGTTTGCCACTTCTGAATAAGGAATCAATTTTAGGGCGATCACTAAAAATAAAATCGCTGCGCTTATACGGCACTGCTCTGCGCGAAAAACCAATCAATAAAGAGTTTTCATCCAATTGAACGCCAGTACGGTCCTTAACGAAGTTTAGCAACTTTCTTTTGTTCTCCATGTGGGGTGCCCATACGTCACCGCCCTTTTCCGCTGCTGTTATCATAGAACTGTCTACCCACGTTGGCCTGTGAATAGCGTTTGTAATTCCCACAATCTCAGAACGATCTTTTATTTTACTCCACATCTTATTGGCTGTTACGGCATGGAGTTGGGCTACAGCATTACTGTTGCGTGATAAACGAAGAGCACCCACAGTCATATTAAAAGGCGAGCCACCCAGTTGCTTCAATTGCTTTTTATTAAAGCTTCCATTGTCAGCACCCATGTAAAGTAAGCGATCGATATAGTGGGATTCATTCCCTTGCACTACAGGGGTATGCGTTGTAAAAACAATTTCGTTGCGCGTAGCGGCAAATGCTTCTTCGTGGGATTTGCCTTCAGCTAATTTTTCACGCATCAATTCAAATCCAGCGAATAAAGCATGCCCTTCGTTAAAGTGATAAACATCAGTCTTGATGCCGAGTGCTCGCAATGCCTTTACGCCACCGATACCCAGAACCATTTCCTGAGCAATGCGCTCTTCGCCAAACCAACCATAAAGTTGTCCTGTGATCCAACTATCTTCGTTGCCGGGCACGTCCGTATCCAATAAGTAGATGGGTGCATTGCCATATTCTTCACACAACCATACTTTACATTTTACTTCGCGTTTACGAATAGTTACCGATACCATTATTCCGGTATCTTTTAAGAATTCGTACTTATAAATGGGATACGTATCCAATACTTTTCCCTTATCGGTGATTCGTTGATCGGTGTACCCTTGCTTCCATTTAATACCAATGCCCACCATAGGATAACCGTGATCTTTAGCTCCTTTCAAATAATCACCAGCCAATATACCGAGGCCCCCGGCATACGTTTTAAAATCACTTTGAAGCGCATACTCCATACAGAAATAGGCTACGTGTGGTAAATTACTTTTATCAGATGCCATGAGAAATGAATTAGTTAAATTTTAATAAAATCGAATAATGTAAAGATGTTAATTTTTCAGGAACGTATAAGTGAAATTTCAACCCGATCGCCTATTTTAAATTTATCCCGGGTTGTGGCTACCCAAACAACCATCTGTCGATAACTCAGCTTAATTTCATATTGATTGCCGTAGAATTTTATTTCCTGTATCTGAAATCGATTACGATCTTTCTTTCTGTAAAGCCGGAAACCTTCTGGCCGAACCCATATTTTTTCCTTCGCTGTCTTTCTGCCTAAAATTTTTTGTTCTGCAAGAGTAAGTACATTAAAGGAACCAAACAATCCAGCAACATATTCATTTATCGGGTTATGATAAATGCTTTTAGGATCACCCTGCTGCATTACGTTACCATCCTTCAGAACAATAATCTCATCCGCCCAGGCCAGCGTATCTGCAGGGTCGTGAGAAACCATGATGCAGGTTATTTTTAATTTTTTACCGATATCATCGATTACTTTCTTTAAGATTCCCTTTACCACCATATCCAGATTGGTGAAGGGTTCATCTAACAATAACAGCGATGGATTTTCAATAAGTAACCGGGCAATAGCAATTCGTTGTTTTTCTCCACCCGAAAGTTGGTCCGTTTTCCGTTGCATAAGCTGATCGATCCGGCATACCGAAAATATCGAAGCAGCTTCTTTATTTGAGATATGATTAGCATATTCTAAAACTTGCTCTACGCGCAAGAATTTAGGAAGATCAAATTGTTGAGAGAGATAAGCAATCTGCGGATGATCAGGGACTAAATTTTCCTCTGGCCCTTTAATCCGTTCTCCTTTCCATACTATCTCTCCACTATCCGGTTGGAGCAGCCCGGCAATAACCTTAAGCAACGAACTTTTTCCAGACCCTGTTTCGCCAGCAACAACCACACGTTGAAATTGACTTTGATCAAACGAGATATCGTTCAGGATGACTTGTTCACTTGTTCGTTTTGTAATATGAGATACTCTCAAAAAATCCATGACTCCTGATTTTCGATAATAACGATTAGTACGCTTCCATCTCCTTCCATAATTGATCAAATTGTTTTAAAAAGGATTTTACTACTGGAGCATCCTGAGTCAATAAAATATTTTCATGATTGTAGAGCGCAGCGCTCCGAGTCCAGTTATAACTACCTGTAATAACCGCGTTGCCATCCACTACCATAAATTTATGATGCATGTGATTGGGCGTACGATCCATCTTTACTTCTATCCCCTGTCGGGCCATTCGTTCAATATCGGAGCCCACATCCAAAGACTTATCATTATCTGTTATTATTCTAATTTGTTTGCCAAGCTTATGCGAGGTAAGTATAGCCTCTGTAATAGGATCGTCACTGATGGTAAATACACAAATCTGAATCTGATTAACAGCGTTTTGTATTTGTTGAATAATTACGTTGCGGCAGGTATCGCCCGGGCTAAAGTAGGCATCGGAAGTTGATGTTGGATGGCTGAGAAGCGCGTTGCTGGCATCCTTGATCCACTCTACTATAAACTTATAATTAGTTAGAAGTAATTTTTTCATTGGCCAATTCATAAATCTTACTGCGCAAAAAGCTACGTTGATGGTCATCCAACGGTCTGTTCCCGATAATCTCTTTCAATGATTTTTTCTCTGCCTTGGATAAGAAATCGTCTTCAATACTGAGTTTAAGATGATCAACTATGTCTTCCATAATTTTAAATAATGCGGTGTAAGGTACAAACCAGCCCTGTAAAGACAAACATGCCAGCGCCAATTTCAAACCCAAAATCATACGATTTAGCAGAAGAATCCAGAAATCAATTATGGTTTTATGTACTGGCCTGATATCTTTGCGCCCTTATTTTAAAGAACATGATCTCTGTCGATTCTGTAACGGTTGAATTTAGTGGGTCAACCCTGTTTAGTAATATCACCTTTAATATCAACGATACCGATCGAATCGCGCTGATGGGCAAAAATGGGGCTGGCAAATCCACGCTTTTAAAGATCATTGCCGGAGTTAATAAGCCAACGCGGGGTAAAGTGTCAGCACCCAAAGATGCAGTTATTGCCTACCTGCCGCAGCATCTGCTCACGGAAGATGACTGTACGGTATTCGAAGAAACGTCTAAGGCTTTTTCAAAATACTCAACATGAAAAAGCAGATGGATGAGTTTAATCATCAACTGGAAACGCGCACCGATTATGAATCGGACGAATATTCTAAAATAATCGAACAGGTATCTGAACTGAGTGAAAAATACTATTCGATTGAAGAAATTAATTTTGATGCCGAAGTTGAAAAGACCTTACTGGGATTGGGGTTTCTACGGTCTGACTTTAACCGATCGACCAAAGAGTTTAGTGGCGGCTGGCGGATGCGGATTGAGCTCGCAAAATTCTTTTACAGAAGCCAGATCTAATTTTGTTGGATGAGCCCACCAACCACCTGGATATCGAATCTGTTCAATGGCTGGAGGATTTTTTGAAGAATGGCGCCAGGGGAGTAATTGTAATTAGTCACGATAAGACTTTTGTGGATAATCTAACCAATCGAACCATAGAAGTTACGATGGGTCGGATTTATGATTATAAAACTAACTACACTCATTATCTGCAATTGCGAAAAGAAAGGCGAGAGCAGCAGCAAAAACAATTTAACGATCAGCAAAAGGAGATTGCCGACATTCAGGGATTCATTGACCGCTTTAAAGGAACGTACTCCAAAACACTACAAGTTCAATCGCGCGTGAAGATGCTTGAGAAGTTTGAGATTGTTCAGGTTGATGAAATGGATACCTCTTCTTTAAATCTTAAGTTCCCTCCTGCTCCACGTTCAGGAAATTACCCGGTTATTGTTGAAGAACTTACTAAGAAGTATGACAATCATGTAGTGTTTGAAAATGCTTCACTTACCATTGCCCGCGGAGAAAAAGTCGCGTTTGTTGGAAAGAATGGTGAAGGTAAGTCTACTATGATAAAAGCGATTATGGGCGAAATCGATTTTGAAGGCAAGATGCAACTCGGCCATAATTCCATGATTGGGTACTTTGCGCAGGAATGAAGCTTCGCGATTAGATGTTGAACTTACCGTGTTTGATACCATTGAACAGATTGCTCAAGGCGACATCCGCACAAAAATAAAGGACATGTTAGGAGCCTTTATGTTTAGTGGCGATAACATCGATAAAAAAGTTAAAGTACTTTCCGGTGGTGAGAAGACCCGACTGGCCATGCTCAAACTTTTATTGCAACCCGTCAATCTTCTAATATTGGATGAACCTACCAATCACTTAGACATTAAAACAAAGGATATTTTAAAAGATGCTCTGTTAGCATTTGATGGTACGCTAATTCTTGTTTCTCACGATCGCGATTTTCTGGATGGTCTTGCTACCAAAGTTTTTGAATTTGGTAATAAGCGCGTGCGTGAACACTTTGAGGATATTAATGGATTTTTAAGAAATAAGAAGCTTGAGAATCTGAAAGAGATAGAACGAACGGCTAAAGCGTGACCGGCTTTCTTTGAATCGAGTAGGCAAATGTAAATCCGCTGATCAAGTGCCAGATCGCCCACCAGGCAGCGACCAAAGCCATGTCTCCGTTACCACCAAAAAAAGTAAAAATCAGGATTAGGCCAAGGCCAGAATTTTGAATGGATGTTTCTATTGCCACCGATCGGCTAACGGATTCGGTGTTCCTAAGTAACTTGCTAAAATAATACCCACCAAAAAGTCCTAGCCCATTGTGAATCAAGACAATCCAAAACACGGATGAAATCCGCTCAATAAATACTCCAATGTTATTCCAAAACGCAATAAGGACAAAACTCACCAAGATCATGCTGGAGATAATTCGAATTGGCTTAGAAATTTTCTCAGAGAAGGCCGGATAGTAATGTGCGCATACCATTCCTAAAACCAGAGGTAGGAATAAAATAGCTGAAAGGGTAAAGAACAATTCTACAAAATTAATTTCAATAACGCTGAAATTATCTCTTAAACCAGGCAAGATAGATGACCAGAATAAAAAGCTTAGAGGTGTTATCAAAAAAGCCGATACTGAAGTTATAGCGGTAAGGGTTACCGATAAAGCCACATTTCCTCTCGCTATCAATGAAAAGAAATTTGAAACATTTCCACCCGGACAGGCCGCCACTAATATCATCCCCAAAGCGATTCCCTGAGGAGGCGACCAGATTACTATTAAGGCAATAGTTAATGCCGGCAACAGAACGTATTGCGAAACAATCCTGTGACCAACGCCTTTTTTGATAACGAAGTTGATAGAAGTGATCGGGTTTTGTAGATAACGTGACCCCAAACATGATAAAGCCCAAACATGCATTTAGAGCAAGTAATACGGCTGGCGAAAAGTGAAGTTCCTTTATCAATTTAATAGTAGTTGCTGCAAGATAACAGTCGTGTATTGGTATCCTATCCTTCTGGCTGATGATCCTGTATATTAAAAATGGATCTGCCTACTTAAAAACAGATCCATTTTCACAACAAGTAAGATTCTTACTTAAGAATAGATTTCGATTTCGTAATGAGCTCATCTGTACGAATCTTCAACTTGTTTACTGCTTCAATGGCTTGCGAGGTTGGTGTTTCATCAGCGCTTTGAAAGACGGCCATTATATGTAATAACTTATCTTGTAAACTAACAAGCGTTTCATTCTCTAACGGGCTTTCAGAGATACTTCATAAAGAACATCTGGATTGTCGGGCTGCCCATTGCCACGGAAAGCTTGAACCAACTCCTTCTTTCCTTTTGGCCATTTCATTTTAGGATCGGCAAGTTTAGCATCAATCACATCCCGAATATCTTGTAATTGATTATAGGCTTTATAACAGGCCAATGAATTACTGGTTTGAAGTTGTAAATCACTCGAAGTGATGTTAACGCGGGGATCGAGTCGAACATCAATTTTATTTTCCTGAGCAATACCATCTACCCAAAGCTTAACGGTATAAGTTCCAGGATGAACATACGGACCAACCGGGCCACTGGCCGTATTTTTATAAACAGCCGCAATAGCATATTGACGTTGCGTTCCTTTAGGTGCCGCATACCGCAAATCCCAAACTAAACGATGATGACCTACATTTGCAGAAAGTATTTTGTAAGGTCGTACCCAATACGTTGGATAGGCCATGGTAAGTGAATCTACAACTTCGGGCTTGTCGAGACTTGAAAATGATTTTATGATCTCCCCTTGGCTCCTACTATTTCTACCCGAACTTTTGCTTGCTGGCTTAAATAATAATCTAATGTGCCTCCATCGGGCGGATTCTTTCCGGCAGGTTCTTCAGGGGGCAAGGGCGTATCTGCAAACATATTGTGTCGAACCCGCGTAGCTTGGGCAGACGGAAACAAAAATGATTTCTTTGTATCCATTTTGGCAAGACTTCTTAATGGGCTGATATTATCCAAAATCCAAATTGAACGACCATGCGTTCCTACTACCAGATCATCCTCGTGAATAACCAAATCACGCGCAGATGAGCTGGCATATTCATTCTAAGTATTTGCCAGTTCTCGCCATCATCTACAGAGAAAAGACTTCGCGCTCGGAGCCGGCAAAAAGCAAAACCAGGTTGTTTAGCATCTTCACGCACCACATTGATGGGTGAAATCGGATTCAATCCTTTCACAATTTCTTTCCATGTTGTACCACCATCGTGTGTTCTGAAAATGTGTGGCTTCATATCGTTCTTGCGGATGGCATTAACGGCAACATAAATTGTGTTGGCATCGAAGTGCCCCCCCATCTAATTGTGAAATTTTATCCCAAGAGGATAGTGTTGGTGGGGTTACATCTTTCCATGTTTTGCCACCATCGGCAGTGCGATGAACAAGGCCATCATCCGTGCCGGCCCATATAACATTTTTATCTTTTGCTGATCCTGCTACAGCATAAATCACAGCCCGGGGCCTCATGGTTTTCATTTCTTCCGTTTTAAAATCTCCAACGCTTGCCGGAATTTCATTTTGCTTTCGTGTTAAATCCGGACTAATAATCTCCCATTGCTTACCGCCAGTAGTTGTCTTCCACAGAACGTTAGTTCCTAAGAGCAATGCATCCGGATCAGCGGGATGAAAAATCAATGGCGATGTTCTTACCGTACGATATTGACCCGAGCGAATTGCTTCCGGAGCAACATTTTGTGTTTGCCCCGTTTTTATTAAAGCGTGTTACGCGCCACCATAAATTATATCTGGTTTTTTAGGATCAGGGCTACGTAGGCATACCTCATCTGCACCCACACCCATCCAATCCCGAAACGAAATCTGGCCGCCATTGCCACGGCTGGCTGTACCAATCGCACCACTCTCCTGCTGACCACCATACACCCAATATGGAAATTGATTGTCGGTAGCAACATGGTACAACTGAGCCGTTGGCTGATTGTACCACGAGCTCCATGTGCGGCCGGCATTTACCGTTACAATAGCACCCTGATCGGCAGCAAACAACATAATGTCAGGTTGCAAGGGGTTGATCCAGATTCGATGATAATCATCGCCCCCGGGTGCACCTTTAAAGGATGCCCAGGTATAGCCGCCATCATTAGAGCGATAGGAAGCAACATTGGCTGAATAAACAACATCAGGGTTTTTTGGATGTACTTTAATTTCAGCAAAGTCACTACCACGCCCGTAAATCCTTCGATCGTTGGTAGTAATCTTCCAACTCTCACCCCCGTCATCACTACGATAAACTCCTGCGTTAGCGCGGGCATCTACCGTTGCATACATTCGTTTAGGATTACTTGGCGAAATTCCAAAACCAATTCTACCTAAACCTTGCTGCGCACCGGGCAGTCCTTGCGTTAATGGTTTCCAGGTGTTGCCACCATCGGTTGATTTATAAAGTCCGCTGTTAGGTCCGGAGAAAGATGCATTCTCCCAAGGTCCTTCCTGATGCTCCCATAAGTCGGCATAAATTATTTCGGGATTGGTAGGATCAAATTCAACTTGAATCGCTCCGGTGTTATGATTTATATACAAGACTTTCTCCCACGATTTTCCGCCATCTTTTGTTCGAAATACCCCACGCTCATCATTGGCTCCATAGGGATGACCTAAACCCGCAACGATAACAATGTCTGGATTGGTTGATGGACAATCAATCGGCCCACTTGTTGCACATTGCGCAAGCCAATATGATTCCAGGTTTTTCCGCCATCAATAGATTTATAGATTCCATCACCTACTCCTAAGTCAGGCCGATGCAACCCTTCGCCACTACCTACATAGATTATGTTCGGGTTGGATGGCGACACGGCTAAATCACCAACCGATCCAGTCGGCTCCGAATCAAAAATCGGATTCCAGGTTCTACCGTAATCATCAGTTTTCCAAACGCCACCATTGTTAACACCCATGTAAAACACATTGGGCTGTGTGGGCACGCCAACGGCAGCTACTGTACGTCCTGCGCGAAAAGGCCCGATCATCCGATACTCCAGATCTTGATAAAGTTCCGGGCGATAGGTTGTTCCGTTGCAATGAAGGAAATGAAAGACAATAAAATGAGAAGTCGGATCATGGTTTTATAGATTTAAAATTCTTAGATGCTGGATACTAGTGACTGGATGTACTTGACTACAAGTTGACATATTACTTCAATATTAATAATACTACTATCGACTATGGACTAAATACTATGGACTCTCTGTTATTTACTTTTCTTTGGTTCACTCAAAACAAACATCCGCATGCGAACATCTGTTTCTGGACGATCGGATTTATTTGTTTTCGTTGCTGCAATTTTATCTAATACATCAAAACCAATTTCGAGCTCGCCAAATACCGTATAACCGCCATCCAAATGCGGTGTACCACCTACGGTTGTATAGATTTTCTTCTGTTCATTATTGAGTGTTAGATTTTCGTATTCCGGTGTTAATCTTCGCTGAATAACAGCGCTATCTAATTGGGTTGCCTTCCATGCAGGTCTTTGCACGATATAAAATTGGCAGTTGCTGCTTGCCTTTCTGGATTATTATCCCGAGCTGCACCCAATGCACCTCGTTTGTGATAGATTCCTTTATCTGTTCGAAACTCGGCAGGAATTTTATCACCGGGTGCGCTGTTACTTCCTAATCGTGAGCTTGCAGACGCATTCTTACTGGTTGGGTCACCCCCTTGGATCATAAAGTTATTTATTACCCTATGAAATGATAATGAATCGTAAAACCCGGATTTTACTTTGGCAACAAAATTATCACGGTGAAGCGGAGTTTCATTGTACAACTTCAACACCATATCACCTTCTGTGGTTATTATCAGAATATGATAGCGTCCATCCTTTTCATCAATTTGCTTTTGATATTTCTTAATAGCCGAAGATTCTTCGTTGGTCAGTTTTCTAAATGTTCTTGAGGAACTACACCCCACTAAAAAGAAGACTGATAGAATTGAAAGCAAGAATAACCGCCTTATCATATGAATGAATTAATGCGCTAAGATATTAAAACGAGTTGGACAATGAAGGAAAATTATGAGTTCGGTTACCTTTCTGTTAAAGCCATGCTGCTCTTTGCTGTGCTCAACCAACAGGAGGAAACCATCAAGAATATGGCCTTTAAATTCATGGACGGAAGAAAGTTTTACAACCGCACTTCAAGGGTTCTATTCGACCAAAGGCTCTATAACCCTTAACAGTGAGGCAATCAAATAGTTTTCCAAATGAGAAACTATAACCTATTAGATTAACTCTTCCTTGTGAGATACAACTATGACCAACTGGTAGGGTTGATATTTTTAGCAGCTCGGAGAATATCAATACGACTAACTTGCCCTATCAACACGCCATTTTCTACCACCGGCATCCTGCGAATTGGTGAATTAAGAAATTCAGTGGCAGCATCCACCACCGTATTATCCGGAGACATAGTTTTAACATCGCGCGTCATATAATCAGAAACAACAGGATCGCTATGGGGTAAATTGTGGTATGCCTGATCAACAATTAGCTTAAGACAATCGCGCTCTGAAATAATGCCAATTAACTTTTTGTTTTCATCTAAAACTGGAGCACCCGAAATTCTCTTTTCAATCATGATGTCAATTACCTCATTGATCAATTGATCAGGGCGAACTGTTACCAGATTATGCAGTTGAACCATATATTTCATAATGGTTTCATACTTGGGCTGACCGGCTTTCAACTCTTCTTTGCTCTTGATGTCGGGTTTAAAATTCATGGTTTGAAGGGTTTAGTGAAAACTAATATAGGAAATTCTTATAAAAATATAAAGATTTAAATGTCCACATGTAAGGATTTTCACAAGAATCTTCATTCTTGATCTAATTAAATAGATTAGGTTTTTATTAGAGTCGGGTAATTATGGACTCTTCCATGCATGTTATTGATTCTACTGACACGGGGAGTGGAAAAGTACAAGATGAGATTAAATCGTTATTTTTATAACGTACCATTTTTTATCTAACTATGCTAGACTCCGATCTTGTAAGGGCTAATCCTAAGCTATTAGTTTTTATCCCTATACTATATACCGTATGGTCTGATGCTATACTAACACCCAGTGAGGTTTCGATTCTTGAGGGGTTGATAAACAGTCAGCAATGGTTAACCGATCCTGAAAAGAAATTATTGTTAACCAAGCTCAATCCTGCCACACCGCCCACTGCCGATGAACTGATGAGTTGGCGCACAGCCATCTCACAGGTAGCGGATTCGAAGCATGCCAATGATACATTGGTCAATCTGGGTATACGCATGGCTAGTTTAAAAGGTGACGGAACGATCAGCGAAATTCTAATTAAGGCACAGCCGTCTCTTTCCAAAATTGAAGCTACCCTTTGACTGATCAGTCGTGAAGCAACCTTTAATTTTCAATCGGGCCGGAAGACAATTACTTCTGAACAGATTACTCATCAAAATTTTAATGTTCAGGAGTTAACTAAACTGTTGGATGGAGAACACGCCAATCTCATCCGTAAAGTCAAAACTCTTATATCAGACCCTGAATTTAGTTACGTAGATCCGGGCGATCTTGACTTATATAGAAAACGCGTATTGCAATGGTGTAAGTTTCTTGCCGAGCAGGGATTCGGTTCCATGGCCTATCCAAAAGAGTACGGAGGGCAGAATGATATGGCCGCCTACTTCGCTATTATGGAAACACTAAGCTATCATGATCTTAGTATGGTTATTAAGTTTGGCGTGCAGTTTGGGCTCTGGGGCATGAGCGTATCTCTTCTGGGTACCGAAAAACATCATGTTAAATATCTAAAAGATATCTGCACGCTGGAGCTTCCGGGTTGTTTTGCTATTACGGAGACCAACCATGGATCGAATGTAAAACGTATTGAGACCACCGCTACTTATGATCATCAGACCCGTACATTTAAAATACATACCCCAAACGAGTTTGCGCGCAAAGAATACATTGGAAATGCCGCGCTGCACGGACAAATGGCTACCGTTTTTGCTAAACTAATTTTAGATGAAAAGGATTATGGGGGTTGCTGCCTTACTTGTTCCTTTGCGGGATAAAAAGGGAAAAGTGTTGCCGGGTATCACCATTAAAGATTGCGGAAGAAAGATGGGTTTAAATGGCGTAGATAATGGGATTATCTATTTTAATCACGTAATCATTCCGAAAGAAAATCTGCTTGACCGATTTACGTCCGTGAATGATGAGGGGAAATTTGAAAGTCCTATAGCCAGCGACAACCGAAGGTTCTTTACCATGCTGGGCACTTTGGTGGGCGGAAGGATTGGAATCCCACGATCAGGTAATTCGGCTTCTAAATCAGGTCTCACCATTGCTATCCGCTATGGAGATCAGCGCAGACAATTTGGTCCTGAAGGTGGTACGGAAGTACCTATACTAAATTATCGTACGCACCAGAGAAGACTGATGCCTTTGTTAGCAAACGTGTACGCCATACATTTTTCACTTCAGTATCTTACACAGCGATTTCTAAATCGAAAAGAAGATGACATGCAGGAGATTGAGGCCCTTGCGGCTGGCTTAAAGTCATTTGCCACCTGGAATACAACAGCCACCCTGCAGGAATGCCGTGAATGTTGTGGCGGCAAAGGATATATGTCAGAAAATCGAATTGAAGTTCTTAAAAATGATACGGATGTTTTTACAACGTTCGAGGAGACAATACTGTGCTGATGCAACTGGTTGCTAAGAGTCGGTTAACAGAATTCAAACAGGAGTTCGGCAACATGAACGTGTTAACTATTTTAAACTATGTGGCCGATCAGGCAAAACCACCATCACCGAAATGAATCCGATTATTACGCGAAATACCGATGAAAAACATTTGCTCGATTCAGAATTTCATTTAAACGCATTCAGATTTCGTGAACGGGATATTCTTACTTCTGCTGCCAAACGACTGAAGCGACACATCGATAGCGGTATGGATTCTTTCGATGCATTTAATGTGTGCCAACAACATTTAGTGCAAGTAGGGTTCGCCTATATTGAACGGATCATTCTTGAACAATTTATTTTGCAAGTTGAAGCCACCAAAGATACAGGTTGCAAAAAAGTGCTTAAAAAATTATGTGATCTGTTCGCGCTTTCGCAAATGGATAAAAATAAAGGCTGGTATCTGGAACAAAGCTATATGGAAGGAAGCAAGACAAAGGCTATACGTAAGTTAGTGAACCAGCTGTGTTGGGAAATAAGGCAAGACGCTGTTCCTTTAACCGATGCCTTTAATATTCCAGATCAATGTTTGAGTGCGCCTATTGCTGTTGCTATTCGGTAAGTGGCAATCGGTGGTCAGTATTCGGTAATCAGTAGTAAGTGTTCACTTCTGATCACCGAACACCTCTTACCAATAATTACTCAAATCACCACCCGTACTGACTGCCGCCAGTAACCTGAGTTGAATTTATTATCTTAATTGATGGAAATCTTAAAGCGCCTAATAATCAGTCATTACATCCTTGCTAAAGGTATCTTAAACTGATAGCCAACATTTTCATCTTTTGCAGGATCAAGAACATCCAAACCATACTTTATCTTTTTAGGATCGTCATACACAAACGTGCCGAAGAGTCGATCCCACATGGAAAAAATGTTACCGAAGTTTGTGTCCGTCCACGGCCGTTCAAAATGATGGTGAAACTTATGGACGTTGGGTGTAATGAAAATATAACTCAATGGTTTATCAATCCATATTGGAAGTGAAATATTAGCGTGGGTGAAGTAGGTGAAGAACACCGTGCAAATCCTGTAAAAAAATAATAGCCTGCCGGAGCTCCGGTAATAATAACGGCTACTAATGCAAATGTCTCACGCATCATAAAATCACCGGGATGATGGCGGGTGCCAGAGGTTGCATCTAAATGTGTATCGCTGTGATGGATCATGTGAAACTTCCACATCCACTTTACACGATGAAGCATAAAGTGAATTAAATATTGGGCCATCAATTCAAAAATAAGAATGCACATGAGCAGCTCAGCCCAAATAGGCCAGTCAATCAGATAGGTTAATCCAAATTCATTTGCCTTTATCCATTCAAAAACTCCTACGGTGGCTACACCAAAGAGAACATTAATAACCATGGTTGTTGATAGAAAAACAAAGTTGACACCAGCATGCTTCCATTTTCTATAATTAAACCGAAATAATGGAAAGGCGCCTTCTAAAATCCAACACACAAAGAGGCAGATGAATATCCACGCTGCGCGCTGCCACGTGGGCATAGTTTCGAAGAAGTTTAGAAATGATTCCACGAATGAAATTTAAGAAGTACGAATTTAGAATTACGAATTACTAAGTGCTAATTATTAGCAATAATCATTTTTCAAGCTACTATTCGCTCAATGGGTCTGGTTAAACAAGTTGGTCCACCCCACCCTTTACACTTATTTCTTGCCCATCGTATTCATGTACTGTGCAACCGGCATCCTGTAATCCTCGTTTTGTTATCGGATTGCCCTTAACCATTATCACTTCGCGCGGAGCAATGGCCAATACATTACAACCCATTGAATCCCATTCACTATCTGGTACTTCAACAAGATTATACCCTTTCAGTAATAATGTGTTTCGGAACGAAATTGTCATAAGTGGAGAATAGACTACGGCAAGATCTTTATCTATAGGACTAAATACGGACATCAAATGAAAAACATCAGATGGACCTTTGTAATGAGGCATATCTACAACCCAGATATGAACGCCTTTGGGTTCCAATAAATTTTTTAGTTGGTGTATACCCTCCCAATTGGTCCGATAGGTATGACCCACAGCAAGTGTATGCGAATCCACCCAGGCCACATCGCCACCTTCTACTGTTCCGGGAATCTTGATCTCGCCTAAAATTTTTATTTCATTTTCTTCAAATGATTTTCTTTCAGCCACAGGTTCATTGCTTCGGGTGGCTTTACCCATGTTGCAAATAATCATTCCATAATCTGTTGCAATGGCGGCATCGCGACAATAAATTGAGTCAAGAGTAACCTGCGGATCGAAAGGCAGTGTGTAAATCTTCGCTCCGCTATTCACGATCAAGTTTTCAAAATCAGCATACTCCTGGTTTGCTACTTTGTAATCAGGCTGCGAAAGAAAGCTTAATTCTTTCCACTGTGCTGCCAGTTTCTTTTGATTTACAAACGCTTCTGCTGGCCTCTTAATAAAAACTGATTTCAGTTTTCCGTATTCAGATTGACAAGTTGTTATCACAAGGTGGCTTTTTGTTTCATTTTATCCAGGCGTAAAAAGGTAGTCCGGCCATTAGCATAACAAATCCCCAATAAACAATTTCTTCACCGGAACCAATCACCGCCCACATCGAGTAAACAAAAGCAAGAGAGGCCACCGTTAGTTTTCCCCATCGGATGCCGGGTTGTTTACTATCAAGTATAAAGAAAGCAATTATTGAAAATAAGTAGGCAACAAGGCATGTAAGCGTGCCTAATAGAATGGCAAACTTATACGTATCAGCAAGGCTTTTACTAAAGTTCATTGACACCACAATAGACACTAAGATGCTGGAAAAATTAATGCCGCAATCGGAGTTGCATTTTTATTTTCCTTCGCAAAATTCTTGAAATAAATCATTACGGGCAGCAGCCATTGGCATTTGTCCTTGAATCAAAATCCAACCGTTAAGTGCTCCAAACGTAGAGATTACTGCACCGCCTGCAATCAGGTAGCGTGCACCTTCGCCCCAGATTGATGCTGCAGCATCAGCAAAAGGTGCATCTGAGTGCATGAGTATTGAAGGAGGTATTAAACCCATTACGGCAACGGTGCTGGCAATGTATATTCCAGTAGTCAATACAGTTCCAATAATTGTCGCTCTCGAAATAGTGGTTTCCGGATTTTTAACATTTCCCGAAGGAATGGTAGCACATTCTAACCCAAGAAATGCAAACAAGGTAAGTGTGGTTGCACTTGTAATAGCCGATAGATTGGATTCTGTACTCACATTGAAGGGAACAAAATTATCCAGATTTAAATAGAACAATCCCCCAATGGTAATTACAGCTAAAGGAGCAATTTTAAGAACAGTGGTTATTACCTGAATAATGCCTGCTTCCTTAATCCCTTTTGTATTTATCCAGGTCAAAAACCAGATAGCAGAAAGCCCTGCACCTACGGCATAAACCGGATGGGTTGACAAGACTGGAATAAATGCAGTTAAATAACTTACAAACGCAACGGCTATGGCAGCATTGGTGCACCAAACAGAAATCCAATAACCCCATGCAACCAAAAAAGCTGCGAAGTCTCCCATTCCTTCGCGGGAATAAGCATACGGGCCTCCCGTAGCCAGTGGTTTAAGTTTGCTTAGCCAACTAAATACCAACGCCAGGCAGATGGCTCCAGAACCGGAGATAACCCAACCCACTAAACTAATGCCACCATAAATGCCAAGGGTTGCCGGTAGCATGAATAAACCGGAGGCAATCATATTTCCCACTACTAAAGAAGTAGCTGTCCAAATTCCGATTTTGTTTTTATCCGTAACAGACATGAAGCTGTTAATTACGAATAAATAATGACATCATAAATTAAAGTAGAAAAACTTTAAGATGTAAACTCTATTTGGCAGTCATAAATGGTATTGAAACCTTTATCTTTTCCCATTCTAAGTTTATATGACCCTGTGCAGCGGCTGTCGATTCAATCGTATAGCGCAATCGCTCTTGGTTCCTATCTTGCCACTCTGCTTTAACGTTTATCCTCACGAGGTCTTCTTTTGGATCATAATTATCAGTCAAGTGTTGCTCCCAATTTTTGTTTACAATTAGCGTCCAGTCGATTTTACCAGGAATTGCAAACAAAGCATATTTACCTGCCGGAATAGGCATGTTGGAAATCATTATTTCTTTATCGAATTGAATGCTAGTGGCCATGTGTGCTCCAGCTACCCACACTTTGTCGTAAGGAACAAGGCCTCCCCAAACTATTCTATCGCGCACGGCTGGCGAATGATAATCTATATGTACATGGGTTGTACCAACTATTCCCGTTGCGATTGCTTTCAAACTTCCTTTCAAAGTATCCGATTTAGATTGAGTAAGAATCTCAATGCCAGATTCAGCCAACGAAGGTGTAAGCACAGCGGTTGTTTCCTTTCTCGATTCCTGAGAAGTACAACTGATAAGACTAATGAAAAGTATGCTACAGATTGCTCTCACAATACTTATCATAGTTTTGAAATTGAAAGTGAGCTAACTTTAATATTCTTATCCTGATCATCGGTCCACGCGAAAATTAGTTGATCCCCTGCCTTTGTCATCTGCGGAAAGCCACTTGATCTGGTGCCTGAACTGTTGGCCACTTCGATAGACTTATCTATCATTCCATCCTTATGAACAACTCGTGCTTTAATTTTTGAGCCCTCCATCCAACTTACCATGGCTTTATCACTTCCCAACATTGCAATATCCACCCGGCCAATGGTCTCTCCTTCATCGATTCGGACTGGTTTATCAAAAGTGGCGCCACCATCCGGAAGAGAATGATACATTAACATGTGCCGAGTCACTCGCTGCCGTAAACCAGGCAACTGCCAAGGTATTTTCATAATTGGAAATACGCGGCCCATTAACCGGGCAACCTGCAATCTTCCAGCGATCTTCGTGCACAGGCTGTGGCTTGGTCCATTCGTTATTAATTAAGCGAACGATTGACATATCCCGAATCTCCTCATCCGAACGATCGCGATACACGACTACTGGTCCGTTGGAGGTAATCGCAGCAGTAGTTTGGCAGCAGTCGCATGTTTTGTTGTCAAGCTCCCATTCGTTAAGCCGATTTCCATTTGTATCAATAACAGCAGCACGCAAACTCATAGCACCTTGATGCCCATTATGTTGATCTCCTTCCATTCCCTCCATAACCGTATTCCTACCATCCAGCCACGCTATAAAAAAATTATCCCCATAAGGAAGTATGGTTACGAATCCATGTTCCGCCTGTTTACCGTCTGTGTTAAGTAAAAATGGTTTACTCCAATCGTTCCCATCCAATGATTTTACGAGGGCCACATCATAGGCATACGTACTTGTGCCACTTCGTTCTAAATAATGCGCCAGAAAATTATTGTTGTTAACAGCCAGCATGGGATAATCAGCCCAATTCACAAACCATGAACTGCCCGAGGCAATCTTTGTTGGTTCCGTCCACTGATTATTTTCCAATCGTGAGAACTTGAAATAATTGATTGTGTCTTGCTTTTCAATCCACGAAAGATAAACCTGATTTTTCGAATCAGTAAATAAAAATGGTTCGGCTGCTGGCGATGTTGCAGGGCCACTTAGCGAATTGACGTGGATCATTTCGGAATTCGCTCTGCGATCAGTTGAGCAACCAATGCCAATCAACATAAAACAAAAATAAAGAAGCTTATTCATTCGTATCGATTATAGATTTAATTAAAGCATGATTTGCCTCATCATTCCACTCACGAAAACCGGCAGCATCAAAGCGCAATTCACCTTGTGCATTAAAAATAAACGTAGTAGGTAATGCTTGAATATTCAGTGCTTCTAAATTATTGGAATGAACATATTCAAATTTAAAGGGTTGCTTATTCTTAAATTTTTCAATCTGTTCCTGGCTTTCATTGGATGCAAATAAAAAAACAATCGGCTGATCTTTGAATTCAGCCATTGCCAATTCGATAGTTGGCATTTCCTGAAGACAAGGTCCGCACCAGGTAGCCCAAAAATTAATAAAGACAGTCTTCCCTTTATATTGAGATAAGTCAATCGCCTTACCGGATAGATCAGTAAGAGAAATATCATCCATACTAATCCTTATCAGAGTCACCTTTTTGCTTGAGGTACAAGCAACAAAATGCAATACACAACAAAATATAATGCGGGTTATAGGTTAGTTTAATTGTTCTTCAATTGATCCGCAAGAAAGCATTTTATCTCCAAAATATGGATTGCGAATAGCAGCATTATCACTCAACCAATAAGCACCTGAATTATTAAATGCCATCGGGCAATACTCGTAATAGGCTGTTGTGCCGCCAAGTCCGTAGGCTTTAATCGTTTTATAAAGCTCATCCGATAAATTTTTGAAAGCCGAACGCTGGGCTTCAATTTCAGATTTGCTTTGCATATCCTTTATTGCCTGTTTCAGATTTTTTTGATATACCATCCAATCATTATGAGGAGCATCGGTCAACAATGTCATATCTACTTTCGCCAACGCCTGCTCTACTTTTTCAGCTTCGGCTTTTACTTTGGCAGCATCTGATGCAACAAACGCATCCTTTAAAGCGACATAGTTTGTAAACACCAACGCTATTTGTTTTTGAAATTGCCCATCCACTTCAAATTGTGGTTTGGAAGTTGCCGGTTGTGCTTCAACAACCGCTGCTTCCTGATGTTCCATCGTATGCTCTTCCATTTTCTTTGTTCCGCAATTAATTACGGAAGCCAACAGCACTCCTGTCATTGCGAATTTTAAAAATTGTGATTTGATTTTCATGTTTATTAAGTTAGAGTTATAAATTTATTAATGTATATGTGTGGACGACATGTCCATCATAGGATCCATGTCTTTTTTTAGAACTAATTCGCTATATAATAGATAGGCTCCGGTGGCAACTACCTTCTCCCCTGCTGAAAGACCAGCCGTTATTTCAATGGAATCAAAATTTTCAATTCCGGTTTGTACCACACGCGGAGCAAATGTATTCTTATCGGTTTGAACAAACACATGCGTTCCACGTCCATCCCTAATAACTGCATCTGTTGGTATTGTGATGGAATGCTTTTGTGAATGTTTTAACAGCACCTGTGCCGATTGGCCCGGTTTCAATTTCAATGTTGGGTTTGGCAGCGTAGCGCGGACAATCATTATCTGAGTGCCTGCGCGCAACTCAGGACTTAGAAATATTACGGTGGCCTCAGCCGAAGTTTTAATGCCAGCAGTTTGAACACTCACCTTATCACCTCTCTTGATATATTCAGCTTCCTTTGCATACAATTCTGCTTCTACCCAGAGTTGAGCATTGTTTTCAATTTTATAAAGCAGCGAACCTTCACTTACATAGTTTCCTTCATTAGCATATACTTCTTTTATAATCCCCGAAATGGGTGACTGAAAGGTTATACGATCCTTAAGGTTTCGTTCATTCAATGCTGATACCTGTTCCTTGGATAGTCCATACAGCAACAACTTTTTCTCCGCAACTTCATAGAATAATTTGTAGCGCAGCTCACTCAACCGCTCATATTGCACTTTTGCCATCAGATATTCTTTCTGAAGCGTTAGCAACTCTTCACTGTACAATTCATATAATGCATCACCCTTTTTGACTTCCTTTCCACTTTCTTTGAAATGAAGTCTTTCAATTCTACCCGAAGTACGGGCACTCACCGTTTCTGTAAAATTTTCATTAATCGCCAGCCAAGCATTGATTGGAACAGTTTGACCGATAGTTCCCATGCTAACTTCTTGTAGGGTAACATTGGCTAACTTAATCTGAGTATCACTCAACATAAGCTCGAGGTTATTCGCTGCTACAGTTTCTGTTTTAAGTACCAAATCCATTCCACAAACCGGGCATTGGCCTGGCGTATCCCTGATAACCGTTGAATGCATGGGGCACGTATATTGAGCAGATGCGTTATGGTGGGTAGCAATGTCTTGATCACTTTTAACAGCACATGCGTATAAAAGCAAAAAAAGAATAATGTAAATGGGTAACTGCTTCATATCACTTTATAATTTTTATGAATCCTTCACTGTCCATGAGGTAATGTGCATCTATAGCAACTTCATCACCCGAAGTAAGTCCACTAATAATTTCAATTGAGCCATCGGCTTGAAAACCAACTTCAACTTTTTTAGGCCTAAACTGATCTTGCTCTTTGATAAAAATAACTTGCTCCATTCCGAGATCAAGCACGGCAGACTTAGGCAATCATAGCGAGCTTTTCCCCGCAAGACTAACAGCACCTTTTACCAGCTGTCCGATTAGCAACTTACTATTTTTGCTATAGGACCTAATTCTTACAAAGTCCTTAAATTGTTCAGTAAATGGTTCTATGAAATCTACTTTTGCTTTCATGCTTTCATTTTCAACGGCCAATACAATTTCATCACCCTTTTTAATAGATTCAGCGTCTGCCGTTGGAAGTTCAAATTCAGTCCAGGTTGCATTTGCGCTCACAATCTTAAAAAGCGCCTGACCAGTATCTACATAACTTCCTTCTCTCGGTAAACTCGCAGAACTTACATTTACTGAAGGTTGATTTCCACTAACCTTCGCAGAGCTCATACCCATACTGCCCGAACTTGATACTGATGCTGGTACAGGGCTTGATTGCAACGCTGGTGACTGTTCGTCCACTGTCACATATCCATCATAAGGGCTATAAATTGAAAAGTGGCATTTACTTTTTGGGTTTCAACTAACTCAGCCACTTGCTTTTCAGTAGCACCCAGAAATTTCAATCTGCTAATAGCACCATCAATCAGAAGCCTATTCTCTTTATCGTTCTGAATCAGATAAACAAATTCACGCTGCGCACTTATCAACTCCGGACTATATACTTCTGCTATCTTCATGCCTTTCGTTACAGGTTGAAAATTGTATTTCAAGTAGACTTTTTCTAAGCGCCCTCCAATACGAGCCGGAATAACATAGATACTTCGGGTGTCATAGGTAACTATACCCAATAACTCCTTTGTAACAGGAATTGATTTGTACTCGCCACGAATTGTATTTATAGAAGCAGTGACAACCTCGTTAGAGATTTAGTTAATCGGTTTAGTTCCTTTGATATAACTACCTCTTCACCTTCCCGTGCTTTCCGCCCAAGATCCATTCCGCACACCGGGCAAGTACCGGGTTTATCTGAAACAACTGTTGGGTGCATGGGGCAGGTGTAGGTTTCGCCTTGATGGGCAGAATCACGTGAAGAACATGCAAGAAGCATGACTACAAGAATTGACAATTGACAATTGACAATTATCCGTTGCATACTATTTCTCAATTTCTCTCTCATAGCTTACAATCATTGAATAGTAATCCTGCATTTTTTCCAAATATTCCATCTGTGCCATGTTCATGGCCTCCCACGCATCAATTAAAATCGGCAATTGTTCGCGATTTTCTTCGTAGGATAACATGAGTGTTTCATAGTTTTTGCGTAGCGCTGGAATTATTTTTTCCTGATAATTGGATAGCTGTTGTTGCATGCGCTTGAGTTGCGTTGCCATTCCCGTGATCATTCCTTTCGCTTCCAACAAAATTCCGGCTTGCTCCTTCTTCATGGCTTCAATCTCATAATTCATTCCTGCTACATCCGACTTGTAGGTTTTCGAAGTCCAGGGCACGATCGGTATAGAAACCATAGCCATCAGTGAGAATTGCATCGGCATGTTGCCAAGGGGCTGCATGTGCTCGTAACGGATTCTGAAATCAGGCTTTGCCTGCGACTTTTGAAGTAATTGGTTTTGAAGCATTACTTCTATCGATCGATTGATCTGTTGTATATCACTTCTGTTAACGTTTAATGAAGCTGTGTCATTTACAATCTGATTTACATTAAAGGTTATTGGTGTCAACGTATCTACCTTAATAGGTTCGTCTGATTTCATGTTCATTAATGCCTTTAAGCGATATTCTTTCTCTGAAATTTCTGATTGAGTCATCAATACCGAGTTCTGAACTTCATATAACCTGCCTTCGGCTTTATAAATATTTCCAAGGCTTCCTTGATTGTATGGATAGCGTAACCGAGCAAGCTCCAACATTAATTCAACTATGTGCTGATTCTCTTTTAGCACATGCAATTTTTTGTCAAGCACCAGCCACTCATAATACAAAGTCTTAGCTTCCGATCGTAGTTTATTGTATTGAATGGATCTTCCTTTCTCTTCCACGCTTGCGCGTGATGAAAAGTAGTTTCGTTTAGCATTCAGCTTGGCAGGGTTGGGAATATCCTGCTCTATGTTAAACATGATCATTCCCTTATCGCGTTCACTCATAACTTCCTGTCCGGGATAAGGAACCCAGTATGGCCCTGCACCAACCATCGGAGCCATCCAACCTTTTGCGCCTTCCGTGTAGGCATTCATGGCATTTACCCGCTTCTCAAACTGCTGCAGCATAGGATTTTGCTGATCGATAGCAGACAATACACTATCTAAAGTGATTACCTGCGCATGGACAGAATTTATTATGCTTAGAATTAAAATTGTCAATTGACAACTGACAAGTGACAAGTGTTTAGTGCTTCGTTTCATACACTTCTATTTTTCCAAGTTTCCGTAATTCATATTCTTTTGCCATCAAAAAGATGAGTGGCGTAACCAATAAGATGTGCGTGCTTGATGTAAGCACACCACCAATCATAGGCAGCACAATGGGCTGCATTACATCACTACCCACACCTGTTGACCAAAGCACTGAATAAGACCAAAGAGGGACACGCATACTGTCATAATTTTTGGCCGTAAGCGTTTGGCAGCTCCGGCAATCACATACTCTCGTAGCCCCTCGTTCGAAATAGTTTCTCGTGAGTTGCCCTTTAGTTTTACTAATTGCTGCATTGCATCATTCAAATAGATCACCATCACCACACCAGTCTCCACAGCAATTCCAAAGAGCGCAATAAAACCAACCGCCACAGCTACCGATAAATTAACACCATAGAAATAAACTAAGTAAGCACCACCAATTAAGGCGAAGGGCACGGTGATTAAACTTAAGAAGGCTTCGCGAATAGATTTGAATGCCAGGTAAAGCGAAATGAAGATGACTAATAAAACAATGGGCAAAATATAAAGCAGCGTTTGCTTACCGCGAATCATATTTTCATACTGTCCACTCCATTCCAGGTGATAGCCATTGGGTAAAACTCCCATCTCGGCATTTAGTTTTTCAACGGCTTCGCTCACTGTAGTGCCAAGATCCCGATCGCGAACATTAAAAAGAACGGCCCCGCGCAGCATGGCATTCTCGCTGGTGATCATGGGGGCCATCTTCGAAATAGATTTCGGCAACAGAAGAAAGCGGCACATTGCCGAGTGCTGGTGTTTTAAGTGGAATCCGTTTTAGGTTATCGATACTATTGCGATAATCCTGTGCAAGGCGAACTCCAATGCTAAAGCGCTGCCTACCTTCAATGGTCTGACCAATGGGCGAACCACCAATCGCTGATTCAACAATCATATTTACATCATCAACCGTTAATCCATAGCGACCTAATGCTTCGCGATTAATATTCACGGTTAGATATTTTCCACCAGTTATCGGATCAACATATAAATCTTTAACACCGGGTATGTTGGCCAAAGAATTTTTACTCGTTGCGAAAGTGAATAAATACTATCGAGATTTTGACCATACACTTTTACGCCCACATCGGTACGGATACCCGTAGCCAACATGTTGATGCGGTTAATGATCGGCTGTGTCCAACCATTAACTACACCTGGTATTTGAAGTTTTGCATCTAACTCGTTTATAATATCCTTCTTGGTGATCCCGGCACGCCATTCTGTTTTTGGCTTCAATAAGATGATCGTTTCGATCATTGAGATTGGGGCATTGTCAGTTGCTGTGCTTGCGCGACCTGCTTTTCCTAACACCTTATCCACTTCGGGCACATCTTTGATAATTTTATCCTGCACTTGCAAAATGCGTTTTATCTCTTCGTTTGAAATATCAGGCAGTGTTACTGGCATGAACAAGATCGACTGTTCATCGAGTGGCGGCATAAATTCACTTCCCAAACTAAAGAGCAAGGGTACGCTTACTGCTAATGCCAGAATATTAACGCCAATAGTTGTCTTTCGCCAGTTCAGACAAACGCGTAATATGGGTTCATAAATTTTTTCGAAAACCCGATTGATTGGATTCCGATTTTCACTTCTGAATTTCCCTTTCATCAGAAATGAAATAATAACCGGGGCGAGTGTGACAACCAGCAGCGCATCAACGATCAAAATAAATGTTTTGGTATACGCGAGCGGGTGAAAGAGTTTCCCCTCCTGACCGGTAAGCATAAACACAGGCAAAAAGGAAGTGATGATAATAACAGTTGAATAGAATACTCCGCGCGAAACTTGCTTGCTCGACTTCTCAATGATTTCAAGTCGCTCGTGCTCGGGTATTGGCGTATAACTTTTTTTTGCTGCCATCTTATGATTCTTTATTAAGTTCTTCAAATCGGTGCGATAAGTTCTTGTATGAATTCTCGGCCATAATAATTCCGTTATCGACTATTACGCCAATCGCCAAGGCAATTCCCGTAAGGGACATGATGTTGGAGGAAATATCGAATGCGTTTAAAAAAATGAAGCTGGCAGCAATGGTGATCGGGATTTGAATAATAATGCTTACCGCACTTCGCCAATGAAATAAGAAAATGATTACGATGAGTGAAACCACAACCATTTCCTCAATCAACGTTGTTTTAATAGAAGAAATCGATTCTTCAATCAACTCACTGCGATCATAAACAATATTAAATTTCATTCCTTGCGGAAATCCCTTGGCTACTTCTTCCATCTTCTTCTTAACACGCGTAATCACCTCATCCGCATTCTCGCCATAGCGCATCACAACAATCCCTCCTACTACCTCACCGGTTCCATCATAATCAAAAATGCCTAACCGCGATTCGCCTGTCATTTGAACTGTTGCCACATCCTTAATTTTAATGGGTACGGTATTGATGGTCGTAACAGCAATATTTTCAATCTCCTCAATTGATTTTAAATAGCCGGTTGTTTTAATGATGTAGCCAATGTCATTGATTTCAAATTTGCGCCCGCCCGCTTCATTGTTGTTTGACCGAACTGCGCTGATTACTTCGGGCACGGAAAGGTTGTAGTAATTCAGTCGGTTGGGGTTTAGTGTTACCTGGTATTGTTTTTGAAATCCTCCATACGAAGCGATCTCACTTACCCCCTGCACATTTTGCAAAGCAAACTTCACATACCAATCCTGAATAGCGCGCTGCTCACCGAGATCCATGCCTGGAGCATCGAAGGTGTACCACAACACATGGCCAACACCCGTGCCGTCAGGGCCCAGTGTGGGCACTATTCCATCCGGTAATAACCGGCTTGCATAATTCAAGCGTTCCAACACACGCTCGCGTGCCCAATACACATCGGTATCATCATTAAAGATTACGTACACGAAACTCATTCCAAACATGGAGTTGGCGCGCACATACTTTACTTGCGGCATGCCCTGAAGATTAGTCACCAACGGATATGTAATCTGGTCTTCAATAATCTGCGGACTGCGTCCCATCCATTCAGTAAAAACAATTACTTGATTTTCTGAAAGATCGGGGATCGCGTCAATCTTACTGGTTTGCACCGAATGATAACCCCAGCCAAATAGTCCGGCTGCTATCAGCAGAATCAAAATGCGATTGCGAAGTGAAAAGGAAATTAAATTCTCGATCATAGATAAATAGTATTAAGTAGGAAGACATAAGCATTAAATCAATACTTAGTCGATGCACGCGTGTGCAGACTTAATCTATTATCTTAAATGAGGAAGGACTGAACCTGAATGGTTATGTCGCGATTAATTACCGGTGGCGAGTAATGCAGAAATTGAAATTCTGACGCGGTGTTTGGTGTTACTGAAATTGTTGCAATCAATGGTAATTCAACTACCCAAAATGCTTGCTGAAGTTGTAATGATGTTGACTCCTGCGCTTTAAAAAATTTTTGCCTTCAAAGGTAAGTTGATCTTCTTTGCAACAGGTTTTCTTTTAGCTATTGATTGATGACAGGCTGGAACAGTGGCTAACTCCATGCACAAGCCTCTGCTTTTTCTATTACAGAAACATTCTGTACATGCCCCCACAGGCGTGCATATTAACCGTAAAGCTACTCGATGAAATAAGCACGAGCACGGCTAATAGGCTGGAGAATATGGTATTAATAAACTTCATCAACATGCAAATGTAAAGAATTTTACGAAATTCAATGCAGCTCCCTTATATCGCCTCGCCTTTATAGCCCGCTTTTTTAAGAGCTTCTATTACTTTTTGATCGGAAACATCTGTCTTTATGGTCAATATCCGGGTCGGATCAGTTAGATCAACTTGCCAATTACCAGCGCCCGCAGTCTCATTCAAGTAAGGTGTGATTTTTTCAACACAGGCAGAACACTTCACATTGGTTTTTAATTTTAAATCACTCATACTATTATATTTTAAATTTTAGCTCTTTTCAAAAGTAAACTATTGCTAACCACACTTACTGAACTTAAAGCCATCGCGGCACCAGCAATCATAGGGTCAAGTAAAAATCCGTTAACCGGATATAAAATTCCTGCGGCAATGGGGATTCCAATTAAGTTATAGATAAACGCCCAGAAAAGATTTTCCTTAATGGTGCGTATCGTTTTCGTTGACAAGTTTAATGCTTTAGGTATGGACATCAAATCGGAAGTAATTAAAGTCATCTTAGCAACATCCATGGCAATATCCGATCCTTTCCCCATCGCAATACTAATATCGGCCTGAGCCAACGCTTGCGAATCGTTGATACCATCGCCAACCATAGCCACAACCTTTCCTTCTGCCTGAAGTTGTTTGATAAAGTCTGCTTTGGCGGAGGGTAGCATTTCAGATTTATAATGGGCTAACCCCACCTGGCTGGCTACTGCGTTCGCAGTTTGTTCATTGTCGCCCGTCAACATATAAACGTCAATTTGTTTTTTTGAAGTGCCTCAATGGCTGCGGCCGAAGTTGATTTTATTTTGTCGGCTATGGCCAGCAAGCCGATAACATCTGTTTTGTTAGAAAAATAGACCACGGTCTTGGCTTCCTTTTTGCCAGATAGAAGCTATGTTCTTAATCTCTGTAGAGACATTAACATTCATTTCAGTAAGCAAGTTGACATTACCAAGAAAAAAATCTTCTGTTCCTACAGATGCCTTCACCCCTTTTCCAGTAAGGCTCTCAAAATTGGTGAGCTCAATCTTTGATACGCCCTCTGATTTTAGTTTATCGACAATGGCTTGGGCAAGCGGATGCTCCGATTGAAATTCCATAGTGTAAAGAATGTCTTTATACTTCTTTACAGAATCATCTGCCGTTGCCCAGGTACTATCAGTAACGGTTGGTTTGCCTTCGGTAATGGTTCCTGTTTTATCTAACATGATTGCATTCACTTTATGTGCAAGCTCCAGACTTTCTGCATCCTTTATTAAAATATTGTTTTGTGCGCCCTTGCCCACGCCTACCATAATAGCCGTTGGCGTAGCCAAGCCTAAGGCACACGGGCAAGCGATCACCAGCACCGTGATGGAAGTTAGTAAGGCATGCGTGAAAGCATTTTCTCCACCCACTAACATTCCAAATGATAAACGTGAACACAGCAATAGCAATAACAACGGGCACAAAGATGCCCGCAATTTTATCGACTATACGTTGCACAGGAGCCTTACTTCCTTGTGCCTGTTGCACCATTTTTATAATGTGTGCAAGCATGGTATCACTTCCTACTTTCTTTGCCTCAAATTGAAAACTTCCTTTTTGGTTTATCGTTCCTGCAAATACTTTTTCACCCGCAGCTTTTTCAACGGCAATCGGTTCGCCCGAAATCATACTCTCATCAACAAAAGAAGATCCCGTGGTAACTACACCATCAACGGGAATTTTTTCACCCGGCCTTACCAGTACTATGTTTCCAACCTTTACCGAAGCAATGGGTAATTCCTGTTCAATGCCATCCACCAGTACCACCAACGTTTTAGGTTGCAAGCCCATTAGTTTTTTCATGGCCGATGAAGTATTCGATTTGGCTTTTTCTTCCAGCAGTTTTCCTAACAGAATAAAAGCTACCACCACCGATGCCGCTTCAAAGTAAACATGAGCCTCCAAGCCTCGGCTGGTCCAGAACTCAGCAAAAAAAGTATTAAACACGCTAAAAGAGTAAGCTATGCCAATAGACAAAGCAACCAGCGTATCCATATTGGCTTTGCCATGCCGTGCTTGTTTCCAGGCGTTTATAAAAAAATCACGACCAAAATAAAATACTACTGGAGCGGCCAGCACCATGGAAATATAATTTCCATAAGGCATGTTCATGAAAAACATACCTATAACCGCGATCGGTGCTGAAAGTACAAGTGACCAGATAGTTTTGGTAACTACCGCTTGATAATGAGTTTGCTGCGATTTTTCTTGAATGGCATTAGGATTTTCCGTATCAATGACCAGATCGTACCCAATGGAGCGGATAGCATTTTGTAAATCTTCCGTTTTGACGATGGAGTTATCATACTCAACTAAAGCCGTTTGATTAGCATAATTAACAGAAGCAGCCTTTACGCCCTTCGTAGCCTTTAGCATGGACTCAACACTAACCGCGCAGGCTGCACAGGTCATTTCCAAAACTGGAAAAGCATGTTGTGTTAGGTATTATTCATCGGATTCAAGTTGTCTTTGATTGCTATTACAAAGAACGGGGTTATTCAACGAAAGTGATTACATAATTCCTGAAAGGAGTTATACAATTTCAGCCAATAGAATCAAGGGGGCTTACGAAAGGCTGCATTGTTTCTGGATTTCTTTAAGTCTGAGGGTGTTCGACCCGTAATCTTCTTAAACTGACCCGATAAATGCGCAACGCTGCTATAGCCCAGCTTATTGGCAATTTCACTGAGCGTAAGTTCATCATAGAAAAGTAATTCTTTTACCTTTTCAATTTTCTGTTGGATAATGTAATGTTCGAGCGTAATTCCTTCCACAGATGAAAAAAGACTGCTCAGGTAATTGTAGTCATGATGAAGTTGCTCTGAAATGATTTTCGACCAATTATACTTTCTTTCTACTTGATCGGTGTGGTGGATCAACTTAATAATATAATTTTTTATTGATTCTATTAATCTTGCTTTACGATCATCAATTAATTCAAATCCTAAGCTCTTTAATTGACTTTCCAGTTTATCCAATTGACTTTTATCAATGTGATCAACATCCAGGGTCACCTCGCCCAGGCTAACCTTGGCGGGATGAAGACCGAGTTTTTCAAACTCCTGCCCCACGGCTGTGATGCACCGTGGGCAAACCATATTTTTAATATATAAAGAAGTCATAAGTTTATCTGGCATTTAGAATAACCCAGCCGGGGCTCAAAAAGTTGCAATAAAAATAAGACAAACAGAATCAAAATACTTCCGCTTATTTGCGAAGGCTTTCTACCTTTACAGCCTTTATAATCTACTTATGGCCGAAGAACGGAGTTTAAACTTTCTGGAAGAGATAATTGATAATGACCTGAAGGCAGGCAAGTACCAGACTATTGTTACGCGGTTTCCACCTGAACCCAATGGCTACCTGCATCTTGGTCATGCAAAAAGCATTTGTCTCAACTTTGGGTTAACGGTAAGGTATGGTGGAAAAACCAACTTACGCTTTGACGACACGAACCCCGTTACAGAAGAAACCGAGTATGTAGAAAGTATTAAAGGCGATGTTCGGTGGTTAGGTTTTGATTGGTCAGAAGAACTTTACGCGTCCGATTACTTTAGTCAGCTTTATGAGTTTGCCGTAAAGCTGATCAACAAAGGCTTAGCCTATGTGGATGACAGTACAAGTGAGGAAATAGCAGCCCAAAAAGGAACACCCACCGTTCCGGGAACCAATAACACTTTTCGAAATCGATCGATAGAAGAAAATCTCAATTTATTTACAGAGATGAAAGCCGGCAAATATCCCGATGGTTCGAAAGTGCTGCGGGCGAAAATTGACATGGCACATCTCAATATGTTAATGCGCGATCCGGTTATCTACAGAATCAAGCATGCCCATCATCATCGTACTGGCGATACCTGGTGCATTTATCCTATGTACGACTTTGCTCATGGACAAAGCGACTCTATCGAACAGGTTACGCACAGCATTTGTACGCTTGAGTTTGTGCCGCATCGGGAGTTGTACGATTGGTTTATCGAGAAATTAGAATATATCCCTCTAAGCAATATGAATTTGCGCGACTCAACATGACGTACACCATGATGAGTAAGCGAAAGCTATTGCAATTGGTAACCGAAAAACATGTTACCGGCTGGGACGACCCACGGATGCCAACTCTGAGTGGCGTGCGAAGAAGAGGTTACACACCCGAAGCTATTCGCGACTTTTTGCGATCGCATTGAGTGGCTAAACGCGAAAACCTAATTGACATCGGGTTACTCGAATTTGTCAGCGCGATCATCTGAATAAAATCACAACCCGTAGAATGGTGGTTACCGATCCGATTAAAGTAGTGATCACCAATTACCTGAAGGCAAATCAGAAATGCTGACCAGCGAAAATAATCCGGAAGATCATGATTCCGGTTCGCGCGAGATGCCGTTCAGTCGAGAGTTATATATAGAGCGCGATGATTTTATGGAAGTGCCAGCTAAAAAATATTTTCGCTTGGCGCCCGGCCAGATGGTGCGATTAAAAAGTGCTTACATTATTAAGTGCGAAGATTTTATTAAAGATGCTTCCGGAAACATTACGGAATTGCATTGCACGTATATGCCTGAAAGTAAAAGTGGGTCCGATGCATCGGGCGTAAATGTAAAAGGAGTTATCCATTGGGTGAGCGCTGCTCATGCCCTACCGGCAGAAGTTCGCTTATACGACCGACTCTTCACGGTGGAAGATTTAAGCAAGGGTGAAGATGATTTCAGAAAATATCTGAATCCAGATTCGCTTAAAGTATTAAATGTTTTGCAGAGCCTGCGCTTGTGGAAGCAACATTAACAGATCGCTTTCAATTTATGCGCATCGGGTATTTCTGTTTAGATTCGGATTCAACGAAAGATAAACTGGTTTTTAACCGAACGGTTACGCTGCGCGATATGTGGGCTAAAGAAAAGAAGGGGTAATCACTTGATGTGGATAAGAAAGTTGTTGGTCAGCGACCAACAAGAACTAGGATGGAGTTAAAGTTTGTTTGTGAAGAACAACACCAAAGCCAGGTTAAATTGTTAAAAAAGATCGAACTGCACGCACTTTCCTTAGGGCTTCCTTTTCTCTGGGGACCAAACCAAAAGTAGTACTGCCGGAATATAATTCCAAAGCAAGATCAAAATCGAACTCCACAGAACTCCAATAGCTATTATCACTAATTGCTGCTCCTGCATTGGCTATGGCTGTTGCATCTATGGTTACTTTATTTTTAAACATTTCCTTTAACTCAAATAGACTTGGTAAATACCAATCGCCATAGGTTATGCCACCTTCTGTAATTTGTAGTTCATTGCAAAGGCGAGCTGCATAATCATCGTCATAATTTCCATAAGCAGTGCGTACAGTATGAACTGCAATTATTATTGCCGTATTTGATTTACCTGCGTATATACCATCACCCCCGGCATGAGTATAACCTTCTTCTGATCCTGCATTTTTTCCAGCTAATCCGCTGCTGATCCTGTTTTGCACTAAACCAACCCATGTTGTCCTGTTGCATCACCCAAAAAAACGATACCACCTTGTGCAAAATCACCATTACTATAAGTAGTGGGCATTGTTGGTTTATTTGTTAGGTCATTATAATTACCACTAAATACATTAGCTGCCGTTTTAGCGTGCAATAGGCACACTCAACAACTGGCTGGTACCTGTTATAGTTATAATTTGTACCTCCGTTGATCAGTTTCTGTTTTATAAAATAAGTATCTGCTCCCCAATCAATAGCAGTGAGATCTCCGCTTACAACACTTCCAGCTCCTATTTCTAAACTCACTAAACCATTTACATTAGTGCTTGGGGTGTGGGTTTCTACATAAACGGCCGTGCCTGATGCCGTAGTTTGTAAGATGCTTATTGCATACACACAACTTGGTTTGTTACTAAAAATTACCGCCACTACCTCTTACAACAGCTTGGTAACTGAATTTTTCAGGTCTTGGGCAAATGTGGTAACAGTTATTAAAAGTCACTACTAAAGTGTAGAATCTTTCATTGCTTCTATTTTTAATAATTCTAAAGGTTTTTATTCCTTGGTTTCTTGGATACTTTTTGATGTATGCGCCAACCCCAAATTTTGCATTGTTATTTGTGTTGCCTCTTGTTGTATTTCCCTTTACTGATTACTGTCCTTGCACATCGTAGATCGCATAATTTAAACTCGTGAGGTTGGAATCTTAACATCAGTACCACATGTTCAGAAGTTGGGTTAGGGTAAGTTACGGCCGTTAAAGTCAGTGCTATTAATTCGGGATTGCTTAGAATAAGTATTTCTATGCTTTGTTGTACACCTTGAGAGACGGAACCGTTACTGCCGGTATTTATAGTTAAACCACTTGACCCACAGAATAACTAACCTTACCGTTACCTGTGGCTTCACTGCCAGAAGCTGGTATGGCTTCTTGAGAATACATTACATAAGCAACAAATAAAGGCTGGTTACAAATTGCATTTTGTATCATGGTCATTTTTAAGCACCTAAAATCCACTCAAAATAAGAGTGTAAGAAAAAACCAACCCTTGTATAGATCTTATAAAGATAAAAGAAAAGATTAAATAAAAAATGAAATATTGGCCTACACAACTGATGGTAAACACAACTCCAAGTTCATGTTGTCTTTCTTCCCTGCCCATGTTGATGTTGCGTGCAGGATTGTGCAGTTGCGCCACCAACAAGCAAACCAACACCCATCACACTAAAAATAAATTTAGTGCTTTAGTGCCACATCGTTTGTTGGTGAAACCCGCCCACTTCCTTTCACGCAACACCACCAAAGGCGAGAATTTAATATTGAATCACTACTTAAAAAGAGTCATTAACTTCATAATAAACTTAGGTGGTGGTTTCATTCCTAATTGTTCCATGGCCGCTAAGCGATCGGGAACGCCCCAATGTTCTACAAGTTTTCCGTCTTCAAATCGCGCGATATCGATTACTGTTATTTCAATTTTTTTATTGGTTGGCGGCATCGGGCCAAATTGCCTGTTTGAGTTCCACGCCTGTCATGCGCCCCCATATCTGTCTTCATAAACGACCAGGGTCCTCAATTGTTAAAGAAAAATCAGAAAATGCAAGATGAAGATCCCGGATGGAATTTTTTACACCTTCAACATTTTGCGGAATCATACCGTGTTGATGTTCGATGAAATGAGGAGATGTATGCTTGTCAAAAACGGTCATATCTCCTTTGCTGAAACCTTCCTCGATAAGAATTCTGAAAAGTTGTTCGTTAGTACTCATGATTACATGTTTTAGAATTCAATTCTTATTTAGAATGACCGCTAACATGTGTCATGCATTTTATTGAGATGCCATTCTTCATTTTTATTAAATCCAGCGTCTTACTTTTTTTCTATATTCAAACCTATCTTCCAAATCTTCCCAAATAACTTTCCTCTTTTAATATGACGAGATACGTAACAATTAATATCACAAATGGAACCAACATTAATGTCCACCAGTTTCCTTTCAAAATGCTATACTAATATATATATTCAATAACCCCAAATACATTGGTTTCTTGTGATGGAAAAAATGCCGGAAGTCTGTAATGAGGTGGCAGGTTTATTGGGGATAAGCGTGTTCTTCGTTTTAAAGAATTTTACCAAGGCAGGAAGCATAACGACTAACTTATCATTACAAAGAGCACTCCTAAAATAAATGCTGGAATTGTCGCGAGAAAAAATTGAAGGAAGCGGAAATACATTTTGAATATAAATGGAAATAAAAAAATCAAAACATATAAAGGGGGGCGGCAGATACACTCCGGATGATCGGTTTTAGTTTTCATAGTTTATCATTTTGAAATGGATTGAGTATTAATCAAAAGCATTTTCAAAACTAAGGTTACTATGCATAAGCAGTTTAGGAAAAAAACGACATTGTTTATCCGGTGGGGAAAGCCCCAAATCCACTTGTTTGCTTTTTCAACAGTGTGCCCGGGGCAAACTCTGCAAATTGTTTGAATTCACGCAACAAATGAGAAGAATCATTGTAATCACATTCGAGGGCAATGTCTGACCAACTTTTTCAGGAGACTTATTCTGGATCTTCATTGCATTGTTCAAATCGCACGATTCTAATGTACATTTTAGGAGATATACCAACACGCGTAGTAAAACTACGCTCAAATTGACGAAGACTCAGACAAGCCATAGAGGCCCATTCAGGCAGCGTGTTTTTCGCAAAAGGATCAAGCATATTAATCGCCACCTGGTCAATTGGTTCTTCCTGGGCGATCCCCTTCTCCATCTGCTTATCAAGAAAACCAGAAACGATTTCAATCATTTCATCATATGATGAGGTTTGAATTAATTTTGCATTTATAACCTCTATTTCATTCGATAAAAAATCAATGGCATTAAGACCTATGTTAACCGTCTTATTCATCGAAATTTTCAATAATCGATAAAGTCCCGTGGGGAGAAAGGCCACTTTTATCATGAGGTAATCATTACCAAACTTTAGTCCAACGGGTCTGTTTTTGGGCCCAGTAATATTCGCAATTGGAGCCGTTAGCCCCTCTGGGTTCATAGAGTCTAACACTTGAACAGTATCTCTCGGATAGAAATAAAGATTCTGTTCTGTATTTGCCAGACAAGTTATAAATGGCGGAGGCAAAGGATCTGTTCCATCCCACTTGACATGAAGAATTTGGAATTCACGGATGTATACTTTTCTGAGTATCTAAGGTCCATATTTTGGAAAAATTTCATAGGAAGAAATTTATCTGAAAATATTTCTAAGTATAAACTTACGTCAAAACCCTTGTTCTTGTTGCTTGCCCCACCAACAAGCAAACCCAACACAATCTTAAATAATCACACTTACTAAATTCAAGATTATTTCTGTAATTTCAAATCCTTGAATTTCCTTTTGACTTCTGATTCATCCCTTCAGCAAAATCGATAAATATAGCAACCCATAAAGCAATACCTCTCATTAAACTTGATAAAATCATTTTGCTGAAAAATTAACATGAAACCATTTATTCAATGCTTACTCATTTGCATCGTATCTCTGTCTATTCATGCAAATGCCTCATCTTTGATCGACTGAGTTATTGTTGGTCGCTGACCAACAATCCCCTGCCCCTGTTGGTGTTGCGTGTAGGATTTGTGCGGTTGTCTCACCAACAAACAAACCAACATATCGCATTTAAATTATATTTAGTTCCATTTTTGTTGGTGAGACCCCACCCACTGCTTCTGACATAACTCAACAAGGCGACAGGCTGTAGCCAGTTATTTATTTTCTTTCAGATTAGAAAAGCTCTAACAGGAAAGGTTCCAACGCCTTTAAATTTTAGGTGGAATTGCACTAAAAGTAAATCCATCTTCCGGTAATTGATATAAATTACAAAAGGTGTTCTACAATTAAAATTTCCCGCTCCTAAAAGTATCGTAAGTAATGGCCGCGATCAGTTTGATCGCTGTCTATTATGAGAGTCAATACCTACTAGTTTAGCACTGCAATCTCTCAAATATTCGGCAGCTTCCTTTGTCAGGTAGGGTGGTTTGTAATGCTTCAGTATTCCAGTAGCGGTCCCAACCCGTATGAATTAAAACTGCTCTATCTTTAATCTGATAATTTTTAAATGTTCTTTTGTTATTTCTAATGCTTCAGAAAAAGGAATGCTGATTACAAGGGCATCGAGGTTAGTAAAAGATTCCAATGCAACCTCCAAAGAAAGATCTTTTTACCGTGCTCAAATCTGTAAAAGGGCAATCAATATATGTTCCTGTATTTGAAACCATTCAATTTTACCAATTTGAAATTCAGTTCCTTCTTACAAAACTTTTTGAATTTTCTACTTAAATAATCGCAAATAATTGGTGTTTCAACCCTTTATGAAGTTATAAGTCCGTGTTCATTAGTATGGCTTAAATCAATTAAAGCGCCTTTTCATTAGAATTTTATTAAGTGTTTTTTCTCTGATGCAAGTCCTTGTTCCTTTTGAAGGCTGATCAACAAGCTTAAATTATCTACCACAAAATCATCTTGCAACCGAATAATATCACTTTCATTAGAAGGGTTACTCGCATCGGTATGTTGCCAGATTTCGGCACCTCCTCAACCATCGTCCTACCAAACCGATGACGATGTCCTTGGTTTAAGCGAATGATCTGCCCATTTGCTTTTTGCACTTTCGTCTTGTATGGGTTTACACACGTAATCTCGAAGTGCCGGCTATAAGTTTCCAGATTTCTGCACGTCTGAAACGACACGCTACGACAATCGTTTAGTCGGTTCAACCTACAGAATTTTGGACTTAGTTCAGCGCTTATTTTCATGAATCAAATTCTACTTCAGGAAAATATTTTTCAGCAAACTTTTGCGCTTGAGATTCGTCCAGCACAAAAAATCCACCCCAAGGGCGATTAAAATCATGTGAAGCTATTTAAAACCTTCTTGAGTGAGATACTGCTAATAGGATTGAAATACAGAACAAGATCCGGATAAGTCAACAAAGGAGGAACTTTCATATCAAAACTAATTATTACCCTTTAATCAACAAAGAGCACATTCAAGGTAACAGCTCTATAAATTTAAAATTACCTACTCTTCCCAAAACAAACCCTTAACCTAACTCCTTTTTACGGCATCAACATCACAAGGTCATAGCCGAACCCTTCGGCACATTTTTGCTTGTTTATGCGGATTTGCGCGGTGGCGTTATCGCAGCTCCTTTCCCAATGTAGGGCATTGGCCTATTAGGTGTAGCTCTTCGCTTTCGGATTAACGGATCTTACTACCTGGCCTTACAGTGGGTCACATTTCAGGTGGGCATTTAACCCCTGCCGTTTTCGATCGGACTTATGGTGGCGGTCGATTTAAATCATCGGAACTTCCGGATACATCATTGCGCAGGTATTGGGAGCCATTCTGGGCCGGAGTGTTATATCTTATCGCCAGTGGCGCACCAGGCTTTCAACGGATGGAGGCTTTGCATCAAACGGGTATGCGAACACTCACCCGAGGATATTCATTAACACTGCTTGACATCCGAAGTAGTGATGACATTCTTTCTTGATTATCATTTTAGGATCATAAGCCCAAAGGCTCCGGCCGGATTTGCCTATAGCAATTGGGCTCCGGTTTAACTATCATACACCTCGTTAGTATTCCCGCAACAAATACCTCAGTTAACCCGCACGAAGCACCGGGCAAGCCATCTTTGCAGGAGGTTAGCTGTTGAACAACTCTGATTTTGAGATTGAGCTCCTATTGCAGGCGCAATACTGGGGTATAGTTCATAAAGTGTTGGAGGAAAGAAAGAATAACATTTGAATCAATAAGGGTTGTTAACCAAGGACTGTCATCTAGGCAGTCCTTTTTACCCCGAAATAACCTTCGAAAGTATGCTTGGATAAAATAATAAATGGAAGAACCAGGGTCTGTAACTTCTAGATATCGATAACTCAATTATTTCCCCTTTACTTCATTGAGACTATCCTCTTGTGTTAAAGGTAGCGCAACTACAAAGGATTGAATTTCTCGAACTCGGATGTTACCTGAATTTGCCTCTGAGTTTTTCAACTGTTTCATGTACAAATGCCAAGCTAAGTCCTGACCCAGTGCTTTATTATCATTTCTGATAAACATTTCAAAAATAGAGGCAGGTACTTCAGCAGACATTCCAATTCCATTATCCCTTACGGTAATTTTAACTTCTTTCTCATCTTGCTCAACAAAAACACTTATCAGAGGTCGGGCTTTATTTAAATCAGCATCTTAATCGCATTCGAAACAAGTTATTTAAAATGAATTGTATTCGATGCCGATCACAAAGAAAAGGAAAATCCTTCCTCCAGATGCACTTCTAATCTTACCTTTCCAGTTTCCAGTCATTCATGGACTTAATATCTCAGAAAATGTTGAGAGTATCTATCTCCTTCAACTTTATTTCTCCATTCGATAATTCACCTCTTGAATACGTGAATATTCAAGGATACTCTTTAATGACTAACTCTTGTTTTGATAATACATCACGTAGTAGATTAAAATAAAATTGATTATTGGAATTGATTAAATTTTCCTTTTCAATTAAGTTTAGAATTCCAAAACAGGAAGAAACTTGGTGCTGAATATCATGAGACACACGATAAACAAAATTATCAATTCAGAATTAATCTTCGAGCATCCTGTTCTTTTCAATAAGATTCTCTTCTGTTCATTCTGAGCCTCCGTAATATCCTTGTGGGTGCCATACAACCTTTTACTTTCCTGTTATCCAGAATGGTCTCTGCCCAGTGAATCCATATATAATGTCCTGCTTTGTGACGAAATCGAAATTCAACAATATATTTCCAACAGGAGAAGCCAGATAATCTTCCAGGCGTTTTAGGGTCGCTGCGCGCTCATCGGGATGCAAGTGCTCATTCCAGTGCTGAATTTGGGTTTCAACTGTTGGGATTTGATATCCACCTGTTGTTTCATGTAGGCAAAGTAGACAACATCGAGATGAGATACCAATCCCAAATACCCATATTTGAAGCGCCCGTTGCTAATTTATATCGCTCATCACTTTTTCAAGCGCATACCGGGCTCTCTTCCTTTCGATCTGTAATCTCCCGACTAGCACCAACAATTTCAATCTACTGTCGCGATCTCATTTCGAATATACTGAGTACTGGTTTCGATCCAAACCGTATGTCTTTTTTATGATA
>JADJMA010000021.1 GCA_016709845.1 Flammeovirgaceae bacterium
GCTGTCGCATTCAAAGTAGAATGTGCGGCGTTAACAGAGCAGCCATTAATTGTCCCTGTAACATCAAGCGCGCCTTCTTAATAATTGTAATCACTACATCACTCAGGCATAAAATTAAACGTGCTGGTGGCGGCTGCTCCTGCGATTATCTACGGAAATACAGGTACGTCTGCGGCTGTTACGTACCATGATCGTCTCTATATCGCCTGCATATTGATAATTCACGGCAGCTCAACTCCGTGGTGAGGTTCCACAAGCAACAAATGGATTCTGCCGTGAACCCTCTGCTCCGCAACCAGCCTGAACTTTTATATACTGGCTGGCCGTGGCCGTGAACCGACCAACGATTATAGTTCCGGTCCGTTAATTAACTAAAAGGAGCCTTTAACTCTGGTCAGCTGTCCGCATTCAAAGTGAAATGTGCGGCCATTGACAGAGCAGCCGCATTAATTGTCCCTGTAACATCAAGCGCGCCTTCACAATAATTATAATCCACACATCCCCCGCCAGGCGCCGAGTAAGCATTTTACGGTAGCCTGCTCTGCGCGATTATCCACAGGAAATATGGTACGTCTGCCCCCGGCTGTTAAAGCCATAATAGTCCGTCTCTATATCTGTGCTACTGCCTTCTGATAATTCTGACAGTTTAACTCCAAACGGAGTGAGGGAGTTCCACAAAGCAACAGGCTCGGATTCTGCAGCCAAACCCTCTGCTCCACCAACCAGAACTGAACTTTATATACTGGCTGGCTGGCCGTGGCCGTGAACCCAAACCAACGATTATGGTTCGGTCCGTTAGTCCAGCAAGAGCCTTTTGCTCTGGTCGGCTGTCGCATTCAAAGTAGAATATGCGGCATTGGCAGAACAGCCATTATTGTCCCATAACAACATCAAGCGCGCCTTCACCAATAATTATAATCCACTACATCACTCAGGCATAAAATGCGACAGTGCCCTGGTAGCCTGCTCAAAAAAAGCGTGTGATTATCCACAGAAGTATAGTACGTCTGCCCGGCTGTTAAGCCGCCGTGGTCCGTCTCTATATCTGACATGCTGCCTTGATAATTCCCCAGCTGGCTCAACTCCGTGAGTGAGGAGTTCCACAAAGCAACAAATGGATTAAATGGAACCTCTGCTCCACCAACCAGAACTGAACTTTTATATACTGGCTGGCCAATGGCCGCGGAGCCCCGACCAGACATTATAATTTCGGGCCGTTGGTCAACAACTTTCCTTACTTTGATCAGCTGTCACATTAATGTGGTAGAGGCCCCATTCGCAGGCATAGATTAATAATGGATGAAACATCAATACACTGTAATTATCATTTCGCAGAATGAGCTGGGCCAAAATTAGGAAAACAGAATAAAAGAAAGCCCTGTCTAGTATATTCTTCTTCATGTCACCGTAATAGCAAAGATTCAATTACTGTAGTAAAGAGTTAATCCAACAAATGTAGCGATTGTGACCCAAATCTGACGTTGAAAACTCCATATGGATTTTCGACTGGACTAGAGGAAGGAGGCAAGTAATTTAAACTTTTTTTAGGTGTAATACAGGAATTTCTAGCCGCAAAGGTGACGGCAAGATAAAATCAACAACTCCAACTAACAAACTAAAAACTCCGTTAGTGATTTTTCATTGTCAGGGTTTAAGTAAGAAGTGCTTCGCTATCAATTTAGTTTTATGTGCGAATAGATACAGATCTGTACGCAACTGAACACTTCGCTTTTAGGTGTTCTGCTTTTAAATGGATTTGAGGCTGTTTTCTTTTTGGCATTATTGTTAATACTACAATTAGGAATTAATTATTGAAAATTGCCACGAAGGCACTATGACACGAAGAAATAATAAATACATAGTGGCTTAGAGTCTTAGTGGCGGAATACATTTCACATGAAGAAATATCAACTTGGTGAATTTGAAGAAGTAGTTATGCTTACCGTGGGTGTTCTATACAAAGACGCCTATGGAGTTTCCATTAAAAAAGAAATTGAATCGCGTTTAACGCGGAAGGTAAGTGTGGGCGCATTACAGTCTGCATTGAAACGGTTAGAAGATAAGGGCTACCTAAAATCATTTGAAGGTGAGGCCACCGTAGAACGAGCCGGTCGCCCTAAAAAATATTTTCAAATTACGGCACTCGGTAAACGGGCTATGGAGTATTCGAAGAGTACAAGGGATGAACTATGGAGTGCAATACCGAAGGTGGCTTGGGGGGCAAAGATCGTTGGCTTATAGACATTAGACGTAAGTAGCAAGAAGTTCTAACATCTTATGTTACTAACGTCAAAGAAGAATTGAAATGAAAACAAATCCTCCGCAACTTCCCCCTACGCTTCTTCCGCTGGTTCTGCCATCCAAAGTTGCTGAAGTACATAGAGGGCGATTTGATTGAGTTGTATGAGGAACGAGTAAAAGAAAAAGGGAAGCGAACAGCAGATATAAAATTTTTAGGAGATGTCTTATTCCTATTTAGACCAAGCATTATCCGACCAGCAGAAGGACATGAACAATTAAACAGTTACGGTATGTATAAAAGTTATTTTAAAATAGGGTGGCGCAATTTGTTAAAGAACAAAGGCTTGTTTGCGATAAACATCTCCGGGCTTGCGCTGGGCATTGCCACTTGTCTTATGATCATGATGTTTGTAGTAGACGAACTCAGTTTCGATCGCTACAACAAGAAAGCCGATCAGATTGTTCGCGTTGTTTTAAAAGGAAAGGTTAACGGTGAAATAATTAAAGGAAGCCGTAACCGCTGCACCCGTTGCAGCCACGTTAAAAAACGAATTTCCGAAGTGCTTGAAGCTACCTGACTAAGAAGAGTAGGCACACCCAAGATAACCTACCAGAACAATATGTTTAGAAACAGCAAGGCCGCGTTCGTAGATCCAAACTTTTCGATGTATTTACACTTCCTTTCATTCAGGGCGATGCGAAAACTGCTTTGCTCCTGCCCAATTCAATTGTCATCACAAAAGAGCAGGCTGAAAAATATTTTGGAAAAGAAGACCCCATTAATAAGCTGCTGGAATTTAAAGATGCGAAGGAGCAGTATAAAGTAACAGGTGTAATTGAAAAGGTTCCGGCCAATTCACATTTCCATTTCGATATCTTTGCATCGATGGAAGGATTGGCACACTCGAAAGAAGATAAATGGTTGGAGTCAAATTATTTTACCTACCTGGTTCTTGAAAAGGTACCGACATCAAAACCTTTGAAGCAAAAATGCCAGCCATTATTAAAAAATATATGGGGCCACAAGTTTCTCAGTTAGGAATGACTTTTGAAAAATTTCAAGAAAGTGGAAATGAAATTGGTCTTTTTTATTCAACCCCTTACAGACATTCACCTGTTTTCTGATTCTGCCGGCACCAGTGAATTAGAGCCCGGAGGTGATATCAATTCCATTTATATTTTCGGAGCCGTAGCACTCTTCATGCTACTTATTGCCTGCATCAATTTCATGAACCTCTCCACGGCCGGAGCAACCAAGCGTAGCAAGGAAGTAGGCGTTAAGAAAGTATTAGGTTCTCAAAAAAATCAATTGGTTCATCAATTTTTAATTGAGTCATTCATATCCACCGCAGTCGCGATGATCTTAGGCATTTTGATTGTAACTCTTTCCCTTTCATTATTCAATCAACTTTCAGGTAAAGAATTAGAAGCTACCTTTTTATTAAATCCAAAAGTATCAGCTGTGCTTTTAGGGTTAGGCATCTTCATCAGTTTGTTAGCAGGAAGTTATCCGGCATTCTTTCTTTCATCCATCAAACCCATTGCCGCCCTTAAAAATAAATTCTCTAATGGTGGCAAGAGCAAAGGCATTCGGAGTGCACTTGTGGTTTTTCAATTCGTAATTTCAGCCACGCTTATTCTGGCAATCATTATTGTTAGTCAGCAAATGTCCTTTATACAGGACAAAAATATTGGCTATAACCGCGATCAGCGAATTGTACTTAGGGAATCATACTTGTTAGGTAAGAATGAAAACGCATTTAAGAATCGTCGCTGCACGAACCCATTGCTCCCTTAATGATGCTTAACAATCCCTATGGCGGATTGATTATAAAAACAAAGACGGCTGAAATGGCTGATCTTATCGAAAGCATCCAAGCAAAGTGGCAAGCCTTTGATGTGGAAGAGCCATTTACGTATGCGTTACTCGATGAGTTATATAATGAGACTTATTTGGCTGAGCAAAACATGGGCAGCATTCTAAAAATCTTTGGATTCCTTACTATTCTGGTTGCCTGCCTGGGGTTATTCGGTCTGGTAACGTTTACTGCCGAGCAGCGGGTAAAAGAAATTGGCGTTCGGAAAGTCTTAGGTGCTGATGTTTTTCAAATAGTTTCTATCCTTTCAAAAGACCTCATGGTGCTGGTGGCTATTTCATTCATCATTGCCTTTCCTCTCGGGTATTATTTAATGGACAAATGGCTTCAGGACTTTGCGTATAAGATTGACATCCACTGGTGGGTTTATATTGTTGCGGAGTAAGTACGTTGGCAATTGCGCTTTTAACCGTGAGTTTCAAGACAGTAAAAGCTGCGTTGGCTAATCCAGTGGAGAGTTTGAGATCGGAATAAAAATTCGTTGTTAGACATTCGTTATTCGCTAACAAAAAGTCTAATGTCTTGATACTCACGAACAACAAATTGAATGAAAACAAATCCTCCAAAATTATTTCTCCGCTTCTTTCGGTGGTTCTGCCATCCGAAGTTGAAGAATACGATTGAAGGAGATTTGATAGAATTATATGATGAAAAAAGGCTAAAAGTGGAAAGCTGAAGGCTGATTCATTATTTATTAAAGATGTACTCCTGCTTACGCGAAGCATCATAAAACCAATTGAAGGATATCAACAATTAAACACCTACGGTATGCTAAAAGTTATTTTTAAAATCGGATGGCGCAACTTAGTAAAAAACAAAGGCTACTCCTTCATCAATATTGGTGGTCTTGCTATAGGCATGGCGGTAGCATTGCTCATCAGTCTTCGGTATATGATGAATTGTCTTTTAATAAGTATCATGAAAATTATCAGACGATTGCTAAAGTCTATCGAACTGGAAACTCGCGGTGGTGAAACGCAAGCGAATACGGCACACGTCCCTGGATTGGGAACTCTTCTAAAAAAACTGAATACGGTTCTCATTTTAAAAATGTAACCATCATGCGTACTGGCACTGAAGACCGCGTGTTGGCCTTTGGAGAAAAGAAATTTACGCAAAGCGGCTATTTCATGCAGGCTTCGGGTGCTGACATGCTGAGCTTAAAAATGATTAAAGGTTCCCTGACAAGGGTTAAAGGAGATGAAGTCGATTTTCTCTCTGAGACATTGGCAAAAAAACTATTTGAAGAAACTGATCCAATCAATCAAGCAGTAACGATGGATGCTAAAACAGAGTTGACGGTGACTGGGGTATATGAAGACATCCCCTAAGAACTCTGAATTTGGTGACGTTTCTTACTTTGCCCTTTCGAATTATATATTGATGGTTGGACTACTGTTGATGTGGGACAATTATTTTACATACATCTACGTTCAGATTAATCCGAAGAAAGTTTTGAAAGTATTTCAGGCATTATCAAAGATGTTATGCTGGCGACATTCCAGAGAAAGAGTCGAATCAAAACCCCGAAGTATTCTTGCATCCCATGAGTGAGTTGCATTTAAACTCAGAGTTTGAAGAAGGTCGATTAGTCACCAGCAAACGAATGATGACGGTTTGGTATTTTAGTGCGATTGGGATATTTGTTTTAGTATTAGCGTGTATCAACTTCATGAATTTAAGTACCGCACGTTCGGAGAAAAGGGCAAAAGAAGTTGGCATCCGTAAATCGATTGGCTCGCTACGTAGTCAGTTGGTTCAACAATTTTTTGGCGAAACATTATTGATAGCTACAATTGCTTCTGCTACTGCATTGATCGTGGTGCAGATAAGTTTACCATGGTTCAACGCGGTGAGCGATAAAGATATGGCTCTTCCTATTACTCTTCCGTTATTTTGGATTAGCATTATAGGGTTTACTCTTTTGACTGGTTTACTGGCTGGAAGTTACCCTGCCATTTACTTGTCGTCCTTCAATCCGGTCAAAACATTAAAAGGAACTTTTAAGACCGGTAGATTCGAAGCACTTCCGAGAAGGAGCACTAGTTGTAATTCAGTTCACGGTTTCCATTACGCTTACTATCGGGACAATTATAGTTTATCAGCAGATTCAATTCGCAAAAAATCGACCGATTGGTTATTCCAGAGAAGGCTTGATTGGCATTCGCGCTTCCCAGCCCGAGTACAAAGGTGCGTATCAAACGCTGAGAAATGAATTAAAGCAAACGGGAACAGTAGAAGAAATAGCGGAAGCCAACTACGCAATTACAGATACGCGTGGGTGGAATGGCGGGTTCTCCTGGCACGATCAGAAATTTGACCCATCGTTCAATACAATTTTTGTTACATGAATATGGTCAAACTGTTGGTTGGAATTTACAGACGGTCGACTTTTCACGTGAGTTTCCCAGCGACTTATCTGGAATAGTAATCAATGAATCTGCACTTAAAATTTTGGGGTTAGAAAATCCGGTTGGAGAATTGCTGACCTGGGCACCTGAGGGAACAGATAGGGGCACCTACAAAATATTAGGCGTTGTAAAAGATATGGTGAAAGGTTCGCCTTATGAGCCAACCGATCCTTCCATTATTTTTCTCTGAAAATGACATGCGGTGGCTATACATAAAAATAAAAAAGCCAATCGTAAGCGCTCATCGAGGCGTTGCCAAAAATTCAATCTGTTCTTTCCAGTATTGTTCCATCGGCTCCGTTCGATTACACGTTTGCCGATGAAGCCTACGGAGCAAAGTTTCGCGCAGAAGAGCGCATTGGAAAATTAGCAACACTTTTTAGTGCGTTAGCCTTGCTCATCAGTTGCCTGGGATTATTTGGGTTAGCTTCCTTTATGGCTGAGCAACGCACCCAAGAAATCGGCATTCGTAAATAATGGGCGCTGGTAATCAGTCGTGGAAAATGTTGTCAGGGATTTTAGTACTAATGTTGTTATATCATGTGGGTTAGCTATTCCTATTTCATTTTACTTTATGAATAGCTGGCTTGGGCAATACGAATACAGAACTACTATTTCGTGGAACGTTTTTATTATTACCGGAATGGGGGCACTGACTGTAACCCTATTAACAGTAAGTTTTCAGGCGATCAGCTGCTTTAATGAATCCGCAAAAGTTTGAGGTCGAGTAATTCTTAAAACACAAGTTCTATCGTTATTAATATTCTTCCCGGGCGCGGTAGGTTACCCCAATCCAAATGATTGTGATAGGTTTTTTGTCGGTAGATTTTCTATTCCTGCATTGACAAAAGTTGTTTTCTGTCCCAATTAAATTTATAGCCCGACCGAAGATTAAAAATAGAATACCCGGCCGTTTCATCTTCACCAAAAGCAGCGTTGATGTTTTGCTGTCTGGAAGCGCTTTCATTTTCAAATTGAGCGTTGAAGTTTTAACACTATAACGAAGAGATGTAGTGATGGTTAAAGGTGGGATCAGTGGAAGTGGAGTGCCTTCAAATCCAAGCCTCGTGTGCACTTAGCTGCGGGTTATAAACTGGGTTTTTGAAAATTAGCAAGCACACCGGCTTCCCTCCCGCCAATGTTGCCGAAGGTATGTTCTCATAAATCTTTACGCACGCGGTGTCATCACCGATAATTCTGGATGAATGGCTGAAAAATATAATCAGGAAGATAATTGTAAAAATCCTGCAGCCGCCAACCTGAACCCGATCGGTGAAATAACTTAACGTAAGATCGGTAGACCAATTTTTTTCAGGAACCAAATCCGGCTGGCCTATGTAATCGTACCCATCGTACCGATTGAATAGATAAAATCCGGAATGATTCGCTCAGAGTCGGCAATCGCTCGCCATATCCGGCATGAACCTCGGCAACCCAGTTTCCGGACTTGATCAATTGTTTCAGTTTAACATTAAAACGTACCGGTAATTTGCTGATACCCCGATTGAACATTAGGATAAAACACCTGAAGTTGATCCATACCAAAGCCTTCTTGTAAAGTTGTATTGGCCCAATCCACACGACCATTGATAAACAATTGAGTGCTGCGAGTTATTTTGTATACGTCATTTAAATAGAATCCTACATCCGATCTTCCGGAGGCTGGCCAGGTTTGCATGTACATAGACGAGCCGCCTTCCGGGTACATGGTCATCTCTGCTAACACCTGATTGTGGAAATAATCTGTCCGAAAGGAAATTGTGTGTTTATCAGACGGATGAAAATTTCCTTCTACAGATCCACCAGCCGTTGTACTGGTACCAGGCATATCCATGTGCATCACTACATTTTCGCGATGGCTATCATCCATGGCATGGAAAACTGAATTAAAATAAATTTTTGTATTCAGATTTGTATTCGTTCATGCAAGGCGGAAACGTTGGTACCTACCGAGTAAATTCTTGCTTTGCCGAACCCACATCCATCGGCAATGCCGGAAAGCCAATGTTCCATCCATCGTCAAAAGGCACTGGCTTGAAGGGTATCTTGACCAACGGCCCACTTACCATTTGCACTCAGATTTATTTTTTTCGTACTGCGAATAAGGAATCACTGCGCCACCGCCAGCGCGATAATCATCTGCTTTGCGATAATTAAGACTTACATAATAAGCACTTTTTTTGCGCGCGTAATTGGCGTAATGACTATTGAATCCGTTCCATGCCGATTGATAACCGAACCCAGCCCATTGACACAGGTTTTGAGGATAGCGTTGCTTGTGCCAATTGCATATCCACCGAACCACCCACGGTAGTACCTAACTTCGACCCCTCAGAGCCCAACGTAGCCTGAATACTTTTTAAGTTTTGTGGTTCGATATAGATAGATACCGGATCCATTTTGTCGGTGCAGGCACCAAACATTTTCATTCCATCTATAGTGAGATTAATTTGTCCGCCTGTATTCCGCGCAGCGGGTTCTTGTCCGTAGTTTCCTCTGGGATTAATACCCTGAAAGGCGAAAGAATTTCTTCCTGGTTGCCGGTTGGTCGCTCTAAAATTCGGACATATCACCTTCTTGTATGGCCAGGCTTTCCTGCTCTGAAAGTAAATGTGCCGTATCCGCAGATTGTGCGGGCCCACAACAACAAAATTCAACAGGCAACAAATCAATCTCGATGGATTACAATAAATATGACCTATTCAACCCCACACATACAAATCAGTTACAGTGCGCCGTTATCTTCAAATTGGCCAACCACCGGCATTGTAATTTCCTTTATAATGACCTGGTTTGCATGCGTGGGGTTACATTGTTTGGAGCCATGTGGCCGAGGCATCTCGGGAGTCACACAACAATTCACGCACTCATTGCCTACCTTATTATAAACCATTACCAATATTTCTTTCATCCTTTGGGAGCTATAACCAACAAATTTTTCGCTGGCATCGGTTATGTCTCTGCGTTTGTTGGATTGCCAACAGTAACAGAAAGCTTGCCATCCCTGTTTTATTGGCTGAATTTTGAATTTTAATCTCGTTCCACGCTCCCATCGCCCGGAGGCATGATAAACAGTAACGCTCCCTGAAATAAATTATTAACCGCATCTGCTGCGGGTTCTCCCACTGGGCAGGAGCCTATGCCGCCCATCATCGACATCTCTGGATAAATTCAATAGTCGCCCTTTGTTAATCTGCTTCCCTCACTAGAGTCGTAGAGGGTATAAAAATATTATTGTAGCCTGCAAATGATCCTGGTCTGACCAAACTCAACTTTGGTAGCTGCACAATGGCAAAGCCTTCCGCAATCTTTGTAAGATCGGCCGTAGGGTCTATCTCAATTTCGTTATCGGTACAGCTGAAAGCCGCGGCCGTCAGAATAAATAAAAGTATATTTTGAAAATAAAGTTTTCATAGTAAGTAAAAATTAATAAGAATGGTAAACACATCCGTTCCGCTTTATGGCGGGAAGGATCTATTCGTTTTTAAAAAATATCCTGATTAGGAAAGGAAAACAGAGATTAAACTGGGCGGGCGAAAAAGATCCGAAATCAACTCAAAGTGATAGTCATCACTCAAAATGAAATGTTGCTTCTTTACATAGGAAAAACTAACTATTTGTTGACTCCGCTCAAACTCAACAAACCCGATTGGGTAATTCTCAAATTTTAAGGAAGGTAAGGAGACGGGATCACGACTCTTGTTGGGTTGCATTTCCAGCTTTGCATCAAAATGCACTTGCCATCACATTTAATTCCGGCTTAGCTTTAATAATAACAGTACTTCAGCAAAAAATCCTGATCCGAATAATACTCCAAATAAGGAGACAGGGGCCTGAGCAAAGCGATCAGGTATAATAAAACAAATGATATGGCAACAATCAAGCGCATTACTCCTGCAAAGATAAATCGTTTATAATCAGTATAAAGAAATACCGTCAGAATAAAGTATGATAAATGTCATAGTAAATTATACTGCCCGTTACGGGGTCCATTCTGAATACGAATCCCGGGTTTCCACAACTTAAGTGAAGTTGAATATGGCCAGTAGTTTGGGACGGATACGATCTCTTCTGCAAAGATCAATAGGTTTTCGGCTGTGGGCTCTACTTCAAATACAACGAGTTCGTCAGTCGAAAATTGATTTTTTGTTGTAGCCAGATATTCCTTTGACAAGACAAGTTTGCCGATCTAGTTTCTTAACTACATTTTCTTGAACAATTGCTTTCAGTTCTTTAAAGTCAAGAATAATTCCCAATCCCTTCAAATATTCTTCGGTCGGATTGCGTTGCCTTCACTGGTCACATTCAACTCATGAGTGCCGTGAATATTTTGCAAGCACTGCTGATAGTGGAGAATGGCATGGGCCGTCTCGAATCTGAATATTTTTGTGATGCTGATCATTTCTTCTATTTCTTTCGAACCGTGCCTGAAAAAATCTCAGATACTTTGGTTCATAGATCAACTTTAACCCTTTAATGTTTTCTCTTCTTTCAAAACTGGCAGCAGATTTGGCCACTACATCCATGTGGCTTGTGTATACACCCTTCGTGGAATCGTAAATCTTACCAACTCAAGTTTGGGGTAGTAATTTGTCTCGTTGGCTTTTCGTCCTGCAGAAACAATACCTCTCTCCATAGTACGGACCCCGAGTCAATAAATATTTCTGCTGCTAAGGCCTGTGCCGGAAATTCATCTTGCGTGAGATGTGGTAAAAATGCTTTGCATCTACAAAATGCCATGGCCTCCAATGGGTTTACAATGGGGATTCCATACGACTGCAATTTATGTCCCAGGTATTCTACTTGTCCAACACGTGCATGTTGATGGTGATCGGTCAAACTTTCATTAATACCCACTGCAATCGCCTCCATATCACGCCCGGCAAGTCCACCGTAGGTGTGCAATCCTTCATATACTACTACTAAGTTTCTGGCTTCTTCAAACACATCCCACTCATTGGTTGCCATAAACCCACCAATATTAACGAGAGCATCTTTCTTCGCACTCATGGTGGCCCCATCGTGTAAGAGCAAATCTCTTTACAATTTTCTTGATGCTTATTCTTCATAACCCTTTTCACGTTGCTGTATAAAATACGCATTCTCTGCCACGCGGGTCATATCATGAATGATGCGGATACCATGCTTCTTTGTATAAGCCCGGAGTTTTTTAAGATTGTCCATGCTTATGGGTTGTCCGCCCGCCATATTTACATTGGTGGCAATGCTTACATAAGGTATTCTCTTTGCCCCATACTTCTTAACCAGTACATCAAGCTTGTTTATATCCACATTTCCTTTAAAGGGATGTTCATTGGTTGGATCATGGGCTTCATCAATAATGATATCATAAAATTTACCACCTGCCAATTCCTGATGCAACCGGGTAGTGGTGAAATACATATTGCCCGGAATTATGTCTCCTTTCTTGATCAACACTTTCGAAAGGATATTTTCAGCCCCTCGACCCTGGTGAGTAGGAACGATGTATTTGTATCCATAATTTTCTTTGATGGCAGCTTCCATATGAAAAACTTTTACTGCCCGCATAGGCTTCATCCCCCAGCATAAATGCCGACCATTGTCGATCACTCATGGCATTCGTGCCGCTATCTGTGAGCAGGTCGATATAGACATCATCAGACTTTAATAAGAAAGTGTTATAGCCAGCTTCTTTAATTGCTTTGATACGCTGGGCTTTGGTGGTCATTCTTAATAGTTCCACCATCTTCATTTTGTAAGGCTCAGCCCAAGAACGCTTTTGAATTTTCATTACGATAATTTATTTAAGTATTTATATTCTGAATTACTCCTTTCTATGAGTTTTAGAGTTACGCCAATCGTTCGAATTTTGCCGTGAAGTGTCGCAGATATGGGGGTTCGTACACGATCTTCATTCCCCGGGTTTGATCTCTCTTCTCGAGGATATCGTCAAACACTTCAATCACATAATCAATATGACTTTTGTGTGTACATCCTTCAAGGAATGGCCAGGCGAACTAATTCATTCTTTGCTGGAATTAATTTTTTATTCTCATCATACTTTCCAAACATCACACTGCCAATCTCCACACATCGAATGCCGCCCTGCACGTATAAATCACATACCAACGCCTGACCCGGATATTCTTCAACGGGAATTTTTGAATATAATTTTTTTGCGTCAATATAAACAGCATGGCCGCTAATATGCCAAACCACAGGAATCCCTTTTGCTTTTAAATGCTCGCCAAGATAATCAGTACTTCTTATCCGATAGTGTAGATAATCCGGATCAAATACTTCCTTCAATCCAATAGCCATGGCTTCCATATCGCGGCCCGACAATCCACCATACGTGGCAAATCCCTCGGATATGATTAGCAAATTTGTACACTGCTGACTTAGTGAATCGTCCTTCAAGGTCAGCAATCCACCCATGTTAACGAGTCCATCTTTTTTGGCACTCATAACAAAAGCATCTGCCAGACGTAACATTTCTTTAGCTATTTCCTCATACGATTTATTCTCATAGCCCGCTTCCCGGTGTTTTACGAAATAACTATTTTCGGCTATGCGGCACCCATCAATCACCAAAAGCAACTTATGTTGATCACAAATTTTTCGCACCTCTAAAATATTTTGCATGCTTACCGGCTGCCCGCCCGATGAGTTATTGGTTACGGTCATAATCACAGCCGCAATGTTCTCCGCCTTATAGTCTAGGATTAGTGATTTCAATTTTTCTAAATCGATATTTCCTTTAAAAGGCAAATCCCTTTCAGGATCATTCGCTTCTTCCGGCATTATATCAACCGCCAGGGCTCCTGTAAATTCAATGTTAGCGCGTGTCGTATCGAAATGGGTGTTGCTAAGAAACACTTTGTTTTTGCCGCCCAGAATACCATATAAAATTCTTTCTGCTGCCCGCCCTGGTGCGTAGGAAGAATATGCGGCATGCCAGTCAATTCCTTCACCACCGATTCTAAGTGAAGCCAACTACGAGCCCCGGCATAACTTTCGTCACCTACCATCATGCCTGCCCATTGATGGTCACTCATCGCTCCTGTACCGCTATCGCAAGTAAATCAATGAATACATCACTAGAGTGAAGCAAGAAGGGGTTATAGCCACATTGCTCAAGTACTTTTGTTCTATGCTCCTGAGTTGTAACATTTTTATGGCTAATAGATAATATCAGAATCTACAGTAATTTAGATGTTTATTTATGGCTGGATTATTGAAATAGTGCCGTACCAATCTGACTATGTTTCAATCCCGATTATTTGTAAGAATCATTTCAAAAAACCGGGAGGTCTATCTCTTAAAGATCATTACGCTGGCTATTGCCTTTGCAAGCTCAACCCTAATCATTCTTTTCTCTTTTAACGAATTTGGATACGATCGTTTTCATAAAGATTCAAAGTCGATTTTTCGAGTGTTACAACGAAATAATCGGGAAGACTTTAGCGGCAATCGGTTATCTGTAAAAATTCCTCTATCCGTTTATTCAAGACTGGCTTCTGTAAGCAGAGATTCGTTAACAATCTCGCGCATTAAAATAATGAATGGCGTTAGCGTTGTTTCACAGCAACCTATTCACGACAAAAAAGTGCATGCAGCAGACACATCACTTCTTGATATTTTCTTTCACTTCCATTGATGGGGATCTCAAAGCTTTTCGGACTCAAAAGAACTCAGCACTCTTGTCGGAGAAAGCCGCTCTTCAGTTTTTTGGAACAACTCAAGCCACTGGAAAATCTTTTGAAATCTTCACCATTGGCGATACGCTTTCTTACCAGGTTGCTGCGGTCTTTCAGAATTTTCCTTCAAACTCGCATGAAGACTTTGAAGTGTTTATTCCGTTCGAATCAAATAAACTGAAAGCATTAAGTTTTAACCCAGATGAATTTGAGGTTTATGGAAAACTAAGTCAAACAAATGCGTTGTCGATTGAATCGACCTTAAGTTCTCCGGATAAAAGTTATAGACTTCAGCCCCTCCCCGAAATCTATTTTGGTCCACGGGTAGTCGGTGAAGATGCAAAACACGGTGATGAGTACAGTGTTCTTATTCTAATCTGTATCACAGGTCTTATTCTTTTCTGGCAGTCACTAACTATATTAATCTCACTACACTCACCCTACCCCATCGATCAAAAGAGTTAGCGATTAAAAAATTATCCGGTACAGGCCAATCACAACTATTATTAGCCTTTGCGAAAGAATCTCTCGCGTTGGTAGGCCTTTCTCTTGTCCTTGGTATTGGTCTTATCTTATGCATAAACTCCTGGGTTGAATCGCTGCTATCCATAAACGTGATTGAAATTTTTCTGAGTGGAGATCTTTTATTGATCTGTATTCTCATCGGTCTTCTGTTAATCGTAGGGTTGGCTCCGTTGCTCATGGTTTACAAGTTTGCGCACGCAACGCCAACCCGCCTTCTTAGCACCGAAACAATTTCATTCCCGCGGTTTAAGCGTGTGATTACACTACTCCAACTTGGTATAAGTATTTTTTTGATTGTCGCATCAATAGTTATCAGACGGCAGGTCAACTATTCACTCGTCAAAGAACCAGGTCGCAATCATTACCAAGTAGTCTACTTAAATTTTCCCTCTGATTATACGAATGAAGGTCTATCGGACTTGCGTGCACATTGGAAGCGAAACAATCCCAACATTCAGGATGTAATGGCTACCTCGCAACTTCCAAATCGAATTCAAAGCAAAGAACTTGATTCGGATCTTTATTTCATGACAGTCGATCGGGGGTTTTTAGATTTTTTCGATTTGAAAACTCAGCAAGGGCGCTGGTTTCAAGCCAATGACAATGCTCCAAAAGTGGTTGTGAATAAAGCTGCTTCTGATTTTATTCTCAATCATGAAACCATTGGCATAGTAGAAAATATGGGCGAGCAATTCAATCAACCCCAAAAGCCAATTGAGTACCGTGTTGCCAGTCAGGTTAATTATAATTTTCTGTGTGTTCGAATCTTAGAGGTTAACATTCGCAGAACGGTAACCTACCTGTCCGAGTACTTTACTTCTCACGATTCACCTTTACAAGTAAGTTTCATGGACAAGCGCTTTGAAGAGTGGCTACACTATCAGGATCGGTTAAATAAGTTATCCGAAATACTTGCGCTTATTTCAGGGTTGTTATCCTGCTGTGCCATTTATGGACTGAGTTTAAGTATGGTTCGGGATAAACTAAAACAAATTGCCATTCATAAACTCTTTGGTGCGGGTACCACCAGCATCACAACCTTGCTGGTGCGCGAGTTTGTCATTCAAATGGGACTTGCGCTTTTAATCTTTGGCCCATTCACGTTCATCTTTCTAAAAGAGTTTCTCCGAAACTTTGTTTATGCTACGCAGTTTGAATGGATGGACCCCATCTACCCACTAGCCTATTGCGGAATCGTAATTGTCGCCTTGTGCGGATTTCAAGTACTGGGGCTCAATCGGGCCGATCTTACCAAAGTATTGAAAGGGTAGCGGCACATAATCAAAACAAGCCATCTAAATACCTAATGCTCACTTTACTCGGTAAGCTCTGTCTTCTCAGAACATTCTATTCAAATTTCCGTATTAAAGATCATCGACTTAACCCCCACCCCATGAATAAAACTATACAGTTCGGTGAACATGTTGAAGGCTATCAGGTTCCGGTACTGAACGAGCGAGAGATTCGCGCGGCTGCGGGTATCATGTTTTTCTTCGCCTTTCTGTCTCTTATGCTTATTCTCTTCAAAAATGAATTTCGCTGGCTAAGACTGTTATCTATCTCTTCTTTTTTGACTTTCTTATCCGGTTACTTATTAATCCCCGCTATGCGCCAATGCTCATCATTGGCCGCGTCATTGTCGGTAATCAAAAGCCCGAGTACGTGGGCGCGCCCCAGAAAAAATTTTCGTGGTTTATTGGCCTGGCTCTTTCGGGCATTATGTTCGCATTAATGGTAGTGTATAATACCTGGAGTATCTTTACAGGACTCTCCTGTCTTACCTGCCTTATCTTTCTATTTTTTGAAGCCGTGTTTGGAATCTGCCTCGGGTGCCTGGGTGTATAATCTTATTTACAAAGAAAAAGCAAAACTTTGTCCAGGCAATGTGTGCGAGCCCAACGAACGCGAAGAGATTCAAAAAGTCTCTCGAACACAATGGCTTTTGGCCGTTGCCTTTGTGTTGTTTGCAGTAGGGTCTGTGTATTTGCTAAAAGACAATTTCAATAATAAGCCGATGAATTTGTTTAAGAAGATCGAGATGTCGAAAGGGGATTGAAAGTGATTCTACATGTGATAGATGTCCTACACCTTTACGATTTTTTCTGACTAAACTTTTCTTTATTGAAAGAATCAGAGCCGCCTTTGACAATGGAGAGCGACTTAAAATCATTTCCCTTTATGGCTTTCGCCTGAAACATAATCTGCCCTACATGCGAGGAGTAATGTGCCAACTGGCGTTGGATCGCTTCCAACACAGTTTGGCCTTCATTGCGGATATAAATAATTTTGGAAAGATCTTCTGGGTTTAAATTTTCAAGAGTGCTTAGCAAACAACTCCAGCCTTTCTCCCAAGCTCCCATCATAGCGGCTTTATTGGGATAGGATTCTCCAAATTCAGATTCTCGATTTCGCCACGACTTTTCACCATCGGTAGTAAGAAAATCCGTCCAGCGTGAAAGCATGTTGCCACTTAAGTGATGAACGATTAACGCAATGCTATTACTCGCATCATTGGGTTGCAGAAGAACTTCTGCGTCATTCAATTGCACCATTGCTCCTTCTCCTAATTTTTTATAATTACGAAAAAGCTTGATCGCACTTTCTAAAAATATTTCGTCATTTGATTTCATCATATCCAAGATGTGAGATCAGGATAATTGAAAGAATTTACTTCTTTCTGATATAACTTGTTTCAGCATTTGGTATCTCGTTTAGTTTTCCCCTAATAAACTCTTTACCACTTTCATTTATTTGAGCATCATAAAAATGTTCCTTCAAAATCCCACCCTTTAACGCGACTATTTGATATGCCACATACATTCTTCCTTCATAAATGTGCATCACTACTTTTTGTACAACAACAATACTTTTGTATTTATGGTTATATAATATTTGGAATTCTTGACTTCGTATTCTGTTTTTGATCCTTCACCGCCTCCAGAACGAAGCAATTCACTATCATATGTAAATACCAAGCTTTCTGAAAAGTCTTCTGCAGAAATAGCATCTTTGTTTTCTCCATTCAGAGAAAATTTAAACTTTTTAGAAGCTAATCTATCATAGTCAAATCCTTCAATATGAATATTATAAATCGGCAGTTCAAAATCATTTTGTAATTAAGAGAAACTTTTGAGTTTCTCCAGGTTTTGAATTTAAAATAAGAAAGTCTACATATGGAAACCTTCTCCGCCCGACAAGTATTTCTGAATATAGTCGGCCTTCTCCAATAATTTATTATTAAGATCTTCGATTTTTTCTGTCTGTTGTTGAATTCTCTGGTCTCTTGCTTCAAGTGAAACTCTAAGACCTCCTCTTTCTTGAGTTAGCTGATCGATTCTTACTTTCAGTTCCTCATTTTTAGATTTAGTATTCTCAATGATTTCTTGTTTATCTCCGGAAGAATTAATTCCTTGGCCAATAACTAATAAAATCGCACCTAACCCTCCCAAGAAAATCAATACTAATGCAATTATTGTAATTGTGTTCATGTCTTTCATGTCACTTAGACTCAATCAAAATAATCTCCAATTTAAAGATAATTTTATGAACTGGCTTTAAACACAGGCCGCAACCCATACCTTCTCAAGTCATTTTGCAAATCGTCAATTACTCTCAAAACTGTACCTTTATTCTTGGCCATCCGTCAAAAAGATATGGCTGCTCATCTGGACATATAGAACATCTCCTGTTCCGTTACTCACTCAACTGAGGTTCCGCTTCATATTTCTTTCTCAACTCGCAGCATGCTTCTTATTTTTTGAATGGAGAATGTGTTTTGGAACTCCCTTCAAATCCCAGATAAGTCCTACCGCAGCAAGTCCTCTTAAAATATAATAGGTGATATCAATCTCCCACCAGAAAAAACCCTGGCGCGCAGCGGTCTCATAATAGTGATGGTTGTTGTGCCAGCCTTCACCCATCGTTACCAAAGCCAACACCACACTGTTTTTTGATTCGTCTCCAGTTTCATAGCGTGGCTTACCAAACTTGTGCATAATGGAGTTAATCGAAAACGTGCCATGATACAAAATGATCGTACTCAAAAAGAATCCAATGAATAGCGTGCTCAACCCAGCTGTACTAAATATGGCCATAAAACTTCCTCCGTTTACCCAGCCTCCAAGTGCCGTAACAAATACTGCTAAAATTGTTGGCGCTACTAAGTAATGCTCATTCAACCATACCAACTCCGGGTACTTGGCATAATCCCCTATTACTTTATAATCTGTTTTTTTAAAATCAGGGCCAACAATCCAACCAATGTGCGAATACCAGAATCCATAAATTTTCATAGAGTGTGGATCGGCTGGTGTATCGCTATGGCGATGATGATGACGATGATGCGCTGCCCACCAGAGTGCTCCCTTCTGAGCCGTGGTCTGTGCCATAAAGGCAATCACAAACTGAAACCAACGCGAAGTTTTATACGACTTATGGGCAAAGTATCGGTGATAGCCACCCGTTACCCAAAACATGCGGAAGAAGTATAAAAAAATACACACCATCCAATCAAAAAATGTTGCGCCTGTCCATAGAGCGCCCAAAGGCATCAAATGAATTATTGCAAACGCTATCTCTTGTTTTAATATGGGTTTACTTCTAACCTCAGGAACCATTGCTTCTTGTGCCATCTTCTTTGTTTCTATTCTGCTACAAAGATAACGCGATTTGAAATAAAAATTCATTTAAAGTCAAAAATGGATATGCTAAAATAAACAGGGCACACGGCCCTGCTTAGAATTAGTTAGTAATAAATGGAGCTTTTTTAATGTAAGTCTGATCGGAGACCTGCTGAACAACAAAAGTGGCTATATCAGCAGCATTTATTTTGGTGCCCGGACAATCTTCCAAATCAATTTTTATCTTACTCTTATTGTCAGAGAATTCAATAAAGGGAACTCTGACCAACGTCCAATCCACATTACTTTGCGACAAAAGAGTATAAGTCTTTTGCCTATCCTCATGGATGAGTGGGAAGTTTGCTTTCATCCATTCTGTTGCAGCCGTTGTTTTAACACTCTTCTTGTCGAGGGGAGTATCTACATTTAATCCAGCTACTAAAATATAGCGCATGATCTTAAATTCATTCATGCTTTCTAAAACAAGACGCGTAGCCTGACTCGCAACAAGAGGCTCATCCTTTCGCTGACTTAATGTATTGATAACTGCCGTACAGCCTTCAATCAATAAACTAATTGCCTTCTCATCAAGGGCATCCCCTTTGTAGATTTTGATGAGGGGGCTTTCAATTTGGAATTTTTCTGGACCGCGAAGAAGCAATTTTATCTGGTAGCCTTTACGTAGCAATTCTTCTACAATGTATTTGCCGGTTCGGCCACCGCCTCCTAATAGAGCGATTGTATTATTCTTTGTCATTTTTCTAATTATAAATAGTCAATAATAGATTTTAATTATGCTGTAGAAATAAGCATAACCGATACAAAGTCGATTGACTTCGTTGACATGAATTCTATTTATAAAGAGATTTTGATGCCGTGAAAGTAACGATAATTTGTTTGCGTCCAATTAACATTTTAGTCTGCCGGATAAGTGATTCCTGCCTTCTTCCTAATGAGATCAAGTGTCTCCATCAGGAGCAATGTTTTCTCATGCGTTAACACGGGGCTTTCTATCAAGCCTTGTTGCAAACATTCATTTACATGTTGGGCTTCATACTCATACCCATTGCCTTTTGCTTTTTCAAAATCAATACTTTCGCGGGTGTCTACAATACCTGGATAATATTCAAGGTTTGAAGTAGGCCCATGAAAGCGATGCGTAAGTCGGATGCGACCTTTATCTCCACCAATATCGGCACCTGTGGCCAGATGGGAAACGAACGAACAAAACAACTGTGCGATGGCTCCATTCTTATATTGAAACTGAATGGCACACTGTTCATCCACACCAGTAGGCGCAGGAGTCATCACCGCATCAATATGATCCGGTTTACCTAACACATCAAGCGCTAAGAAAATTGGGTACACGCCAATATCAAGCAATGCGCCACCGCCTAAAGCGGGATCGTAAAGTCTTTGCGGAAAGGGAGGCGTAGGAATAAATCCAAACTCAGCTGTCAGATATTTTATCGTACCCACTTTACCGGTTGCTATCAACTCTTTCATTTTAAGGTAATGCGGAAGCAAGCGAGTCCAAAACGCTTCCATGATGAATGTATTTTGTGCTTTTGCAAAGTCTATCATTTCCTTCGCTTGTCCGTAATTAATAGCAAAGGCTTTCTCACACAGCACCGCCTTCTTATGCTTTAAGCACAACATTACGTGTTCATGATGTAATCCATGCGGAGTGGCTACATAGATTACATCTACTTCTGGATTAATTACAAGTGCCTGGTAACTATCATGAATATGCTTTGCTGGAAAATCTTTTGCAAAACTTTGAGCTGTTGCCAAAGTGCGCGCGCCCACAGCCACCAATTCTGCATCTTCTACTAATCGGAGATCAGCCGCAAACTTGCGAGCAATTTTTCCACAACCTAAAATACCCCAACGAATTTTTTTCATACTGAAAGTTAATCCTTTTGATTTGAGAGGGGCTCAAATATCGGTAAGTCGAAGCTTAAAGAATGAAATTATGAGGAAAGTAAGAGGGAATAAGTTGTTTAAGTACTAAGCTACTTTTTCAGCAGACTTAAAATCTCATTCAATTTCAACAATGCCTCCACGGGGCTAATGGTGTTGATATCAATCTTCTCGAGCATGTCGTGCACCGCTTTGGATTTAGGATCCATTTCAAACAAACTCATTTGCGCGGTGGCTTTGGGTAGTTCATCAAATTTTGCCTTCGATTCGTTTTTATGTTTGTCTTTCTCAAGGAAATGTAAAATCTCATTGGCGCGCAATACCACTTTATTGGGCATGCCAGCCAATTGGGCTACGTGAATTCCAAAGCTGTGTTCACTGCCACCTTCTTTGAGCGTGCGCATAAAAATGATTTTATCACCCACTTCTTTCACGCTCACGTTGAAATTTTTTACCCGCACCAAATCTTCCGTAAGTTGATTTAACTCGTGGTAGTGTGTGGCAAAAAGTGTTTTCGGTTTGAAGTCTTTGTGGTTATGCAGATATTCAACAATGGCCCAGGCAATGGATACCCCATCATACGTGGATGTTCCCCGACCAATTTCGTCCATCAAAATCAAACTGCGGTTACTCAGGTTGTTGAGAATGCTGGCCGTCTCCGTCATCTCCACCATAAAAGTAGATTCGCCCCGCGAAAGATTATCCGAAGCTCCCACACGAGTAAAAATTTTATCTATGATGCCAATGGTGGCAGCTTCAGCCGGAACATAACTTCCCATCTGTGCCATCAGCACAATCAAAGCGGCTTGTCGTAACAAGGCCGATTTACCGGCCATGTTCGGACCGGTAATTACCAGTATTTGTTGTGTCTCGTTATCGAGATAAATGTCATTGGGCACATATACCTCTCCGGGCGGAAGTTGTTTTTCTATTACCGGATGCCTTCCAGCCTTTATAGCCAACCGGGTAGATTCACTGATTTCCGGTTTGTTATATTTATTCGTTTTGGCAATCACCGCAAAAGAAAGCAGACAATCCAACACACCCACCACGCGGGCATTTTGTTGAATCTGCGCTACATAGTCGGAAGCGTGGTGCACCAGCTCTAAGAATAAACTTTGTTCAATCACCAACAGTTTTTCTTCAGCATGAAGAATCTTTTCTTCATAAACTTTTAGCTCTTCAGTAATGTAGCGCTCGGCATTGACCAACGTTTGTTTTCGAATCCAATCCGAAGGTACTTTGTCTTTGTTGGCGTTGCTTACCTCCAAATAATACCCAAACACTTTATTGAAAGAAATTTTGAGCGAGTTGATGCCTGTGCGTTCAATTTCCCGTTTTTGTATTTGTACTAAATAATCTTTCCCTGAAAAGGCCAGACCACGTAGTTCATCTAACTCCGAATTAACTCCTTCTTTAATAATCCCGCCCTGATGAATGAGCATGGGGGCATCATCCATTAATTCTTTGTCGATCTTTTCTAATAAGAAATCGCACCGATGTAATTGGTCGCCTAATTTTTTCAATTCCGCGGAAGCCGCCTTTTCTAAAATCTCCTTAACGGGAAGAATGGCTTTTAGCGATCGCTTAAGTTGAAGCAGTTCTCTTGGATTGATACGACCTACGGCTACTTTGGAAATCAACCGCTCGAGATCGGCAACCTGATGAAGTTGCTCAAGCAATTTATCGGTAATTTCTTCATCCGAATAAAATTGCTCTACCACCTGAAGTCGCTCTTCAATACTTTGCTTTTCTTATAAGGGCAAAATCATCCATTTGCGCAAGTTGCGCGAGCCCATCGCGGTAACAGTTTGATCAAGTACCTGTAGCAAAGGAACTCCGCCCTCATTTTGTGAACGCACAATTTCAAGGTTACGCACAGTGAACTTATCCAACCACACGTACTTATCTTCATCAATGCGCGCGATGCCAGAAATGTGTTGAGTGTCTTTATGCTCGGTGGCTTCTAAATAGTAAAAGGATAGACCCGGCAGCAATAATGGCTTCGTTCATGCCATCAATACCAAAGCCTTTCAGGGAATTAGTTTTGAACTGCTGAATCAGTTTTTCGTTGGCAAAATCAAATGCAAACACCCAATCATCCAAAGCAAAGGTGGCATACTCGTCACCAAACTGCGTTTCAAACTTTTTCGCGTTGCGATTTATTATAGATGATTTCGGCCGGGCCAAAACTTTGAATGAGTTTATTGATGTAATTCTCTGGACCTTGCGCAGCATAAAACTCGCCTGTGCTGATATCCAGAAAAGCTACACCTTGAGCATTCTTACCAGAAAACAGAGCGGCAAGAAAATTATTTCGCTTACGCTCGAGTACGTTATCGTTGTAGGATACGCCCGGAGTTACCAGTTCGGTTACCCCACGTTTCACAATTCCTTTCACTGACCGCGGGTCTTCCAACTGATCGCAAATGGCTACCCGATTCCCTGCACGTACTAATTTAGGCAAGTACGTATCGAGTGCATGATGGGGAAAGCCTGCCAATTCAATTTCTGAAGCAGATCCATTGCCGCGTTTGGTAAGCGTGATGTCGAGAACCTTAGCTGCCCGGATGGCATCTTCTCCGAATGTCTCATAAAAGTCGCCAACCCTGAAAAGCAATAGCGCACCCGGATACTTCGCTTTGATAGCGTTGTATTGTTTCATAAGAGGGGTTTCCATCGCTGCCGGGCCGGCCATACTACTTCGCGTAATTAAATTTGCATTATCTGTTTTTTGCTCTTGCACGCTCCGTAGTACAAGTAGTTGGCAAATATAAAAGCCTGCAGGCAGAAGTCAGAATTAACGAGAAAGAAAGGGAAGAGTATCTGTCATTACTTTTTTGAACCCAAATTATGCAATAGAAATTTCTATTGCATAATTGACGAATGAAAATCAACGACTTATAGAACAAAATTAAAAACCAAGCTGGTGATTTTCATTGTCAGGGTTTAACCTTGACATCCTGACGATAAACGTCAGGATCGTCAACTTGGGCGGATTATGCATTCTTAATGCATAATCCGAGTTGAAGCGACAATCAGCCACATCTTGTCACCTTTTTCTTGCGTTCGATCAACAAATGGTTCTTGTTGTTTGATGATGACAAAGCCGGCTTTCTTCAGATCATCCAGCGCGAAATTCATTCCCAATTCATGCTTACGCTCTTGTTCCGATCGGGTCGAGCTTCTTCGCTCATCAGCAATGGCTTCGCAGAGCACCAATCGTCCACCCGATTTCAAAGAAGCTTTTATGTGTTGGAGAATTTCATCGTGGTCATTCATTTCATGATAGGTGTCGAGAATGATCACCGCGTCCAATGTATTCAAAGGCAACTTTGGATTATCATAGTCTCCTTTAATCAATTGAACCTGATTAAGGTTTCGTTTTGTTAAATTGATTTGAAGCTTATCAAGCTTTGATTGTACTACATCAACCGCATAAACTTTTCCTGTTGAGCCAACTGTCGCTGCAAGTTTTACGGACATATACCCTTCGTGGCAACCCACATCGCCAACCTGACTACCTGTTTTCAGGTTCAGGTAATGAATTAATTCATCTGCTTTTTGCCAGCGATCCCGATCGACCCACGCACTTTCTTTATATACATCCTTCCAAGGATCCTGCGCATAGAGATTACCGGCAGCGAATACTAAAAGAAAGAGTAAAATGCGAGTCATAGTTTTATAACGCAATTATAAGTACAAGGATTGCTAATTATTTCATAATGTTTGATACAATTCACAAAAAAATCATTGAGCCATCGCCTACCTTTGCAGGATGAAGAAGTTAGCGCTGGAAGAATTGGGCCGAATTTCCATTGATCAATTTAAAGAATCCGAAAAGATTCCGATTTGCCTTTTGTTGGATAATGTGCGCAGTCTGCATAATGTGGGTTCTGCCTTTCGCACAGCCGATGCTTTTCGTGTAGAAAAATACTATTAACCGGAATTACCGGCACTCCACCCCATCGCGAAATACAGAAGACTGCTGTAGGGGCAACTGAATCGGTTGCCTGGGAATATTTTGAAAGTCCGGCTGTGGCGGTTCAACAACTAAAAGATGAAGGTTATACCATTGTTATTATAGAACAAACTACAGACAGTTTGCCGCTTCAAACTTTCAGCGGAGAAAAAGATAAAAAGTATTGCCTTGTTTTCGGTAACGAAGTGCATGGCGTAAGTGAAGAGGCAATCGCCTTGGCGGATCTTGCTTTGGAAATTCCGCAGCATGGGACCAAGCATTCACTGAACATTTCTGTTTGCTTAGGCATTGTGGTGTGGGAGCTTTTTCGGAAGATGCAACTTTAAAACTGGATACTGGTCTCTGGATACTGGTACCTAAAAATCAAGTATCTAGCATCGAGGATCCAGGATCACTTCACGGGCACCAACTTGTAAATAGTACCTGGGTTTTCAGTTGTCAAATAAATGTATCCATCCGGACTTTGAGCCACTGCGCGCACGCGTCCAATCTTTTCAACATTCTTTCTTCCGCAACAAATTTTCCGTTGGCCAATTCCACGCGGGCAATTAATTGAAAAGATAGTGCCCCCACTAACAAATTACCTTTCCAGTTTGGATACTTATCGCTTGTTACCATCGTCATCCCGCAAGGCGCAATAGAGGGCACCCAGTAACGCACGGGTTGTTCCATCCCTTCTTTTTCCGAAATATCCGAAATTGGTTTATCATCATAATCAATTCCCCAGGTAATAACCGGCCAGCCATAATTTTTTCCCTTCTCTATTTTGTTCAACTCATCGCCTCCTTTCGGTCCATGTTCGTGCTCCCAAAGTATACCAGTGTGTTTGTCATAATATAATCCCTGCGGGTTCCGATGGCCATAGGACCAGATTTCTGGTTTAGCCCCTACCGTTCCAACAAATGGATTGTCTTTTGGCACACGTCCATCTTCATGAAGGCGCAGAATTTTTCCCAGATGATTGCTTAGGGCCTGTGCATTTTCTTTATTACCACGCTCGCCTGACGAAAAGAAGATATAGCCTTTGCCATCAAATACAATGCGCGATCCAAAATGCACACCCGAAGACAATGTAGGTGTTGCCTTAAAAAGCTCTTCCAGGCCAACAAGGGCATTGCCTTTCAGTTTGGCGCGCGCCACCACGGTGCCGCCATCTTTATCACCATCTGGTTTTGCATAGGTAAGATAAATCCATCCATTCTTCGAATAGTCCGGATGGAGTTGAATGTCTAATAATCCGCCTTGGCCGTTCGTAAAAACTTTGGGTACACCGGAAATTTTTTCATCGAGCAATTTTCCGTCTTTTATAATGCGAATCTCGCCTGCCTTTTCATTCACCAGTATTCTTCCGTCTGGCAGAAAGGCAAACCCCCAAGGACTTTGGAGTGCGGTAGTTATATTTTCAAGAACAAATTTCTGCTTTTGTGTAGTAATGGTTGAGCCAGCAACAGGCTGAGCTTGTGCAGAGACAATGCCTACAAGAATTAAGGCTAAGCAAATCAGTTTCTTCATGATTTTCGAATTAAGAGATCATAAAGATACTTTTAAATTATGAGTTCAGGCGGTACAAAGCTGCTTACTTACTACTCATTCCGCAGCGTATCGCTCGGATTAATTACCGCAGCCTTCAATGCCTGGTAAAAAACCGATATGAATGCAATTATTAAAATAATTAAGCCCGCTGCCAAAAATATAAAGGGACTCATTTGCACCTGGTACGCAAAATCAGCCAACCATTGGTTCATGGCATACCACGCAAGCGGCACTACGATAACAAATGCAATGAGTACCAACCTTGAAAACTCTTTCGACAGTAAAACAATTATCCCGGAAACGGAAGCGCCCAATACTTTACGTACCCCGATTTCTTTTTTACGCTGTTCGGTCATAAATGCAGTAAGGCCTAACAACCCCAAACAAGCAATAATGATGGCTAGCAAGGAAAAAGAACCAATCAACACACCTGTGTTCTGTTCAGACTTGTATTGTTGCTCAATGGTTTCGTCAACAAATTGATAACTAAATGGATAGTCTGGGGCCAATTTTTTCCATTCAGTTTCCAACGTGGCAAGATTATCTTTCAAATTTCCATCACTCATCTTCACCGACATGCACCACATGTTCCTGGGATCGTATCGCAACACCAACGGTTCAATTTTTCGGTGTAAGGAGCGGTAGTGAAAATCTTTCACCACGCCAACAATTTTACCTATCGGATGTCCATCTAAGGCGCGCATGGGTGTGCCAACCGGTTTTTCTAACATGAACTCTTTTACCGCGGCCTCATTAATTAAATAAGCGTCGGTTGTGTCTGTCGCAAACTCACTCGATAGATTGCGGCCATCCACGATTTCAAGTCCAAAAGTTTTCAGATAATCAAAATCGATGATCATCGTGTTCACGTTTCTTTTAGGAAGATCTGTGCCCGGAAAATCATATTGCCAGGTAGAGCTTTCCATACCCGGGGTGCCATTCGAAAAAGTTACAGATTTGAAGTTCGTGTTCGAGAGTAAGCTTTCTTTGATTACTTCCCTTTTATTCCATAACTCAGCCGGTGGGTTCATGTAAACAATGCTTTCCTTATCGAACCCTAAATTTCTATTTGGCATTAAACATAGGCACAAGTAATTCAAGTAAAATAATGCCAAGCACCAGGGAGATAGAAACCAACACAATGGTTTCACCTAAAAATTGATTGATAAGTTGATAGCGAAATGCGCCCATTACTTTTCTCAGCCCTACCTCTTTGGCGCGCTTCATCGCGCGGGCTGTAGAAAGATTCATAAAGTTGAAACAGGCAATGATGAGGATGAGTAACGCAACGGCTGAAAAGATATACACATAACTGATATCGCCATTAGCAGTATCTGCCTTTATGCCTTTGGTGAAATGAATTTCGGACAGCGGTTGAAGCCAATCTCCTAATCCACCTTCTTTATATTCATCTCCGCGTGCAACCGTAAATTTTTGATCTATTCTTTTGGTTAACCCTTCTATATCGGTCTCGTTTGGTATATAGAAATAGGTAGAATAATTCCACGCATCAAGGCTGTTTAGAAATTGATCAGCCGGAAAGTTGTATTCGTCTTGAACCATTTTAGCAATGGTCTCAAACGTAGTGAGGTAAGTGAATTGCAAATGCGAGTTTGCCGGAACATCTTTAAACACTCCCGTAATCTCATAATCGTACTTATTGTTATATCGAATTACCTGACCTATCGCATCCTTGTTAGGAAAATATTTATCTGCCACAGACTGAGCGATGGCAATGGTATTGGGGCGGGCAAGCACTGTTTTGGCATCACCCTGAACAAGCGGGAAGCTAAATATTTCGAAAAAATCCTTGTCGGCAATCGACAAGGGTTTAGGATCCAGAAAAGTATCGCCTTTACGCAGCAAGGCATGTTCATCAACATCCGAAAAACGAGTAAACTTTTCTACTTCATGAAAATTCTCTGCGATTAAAGGGCCAAAACCAGATGGCAACATGGTTTGCATGGATACTTTTCCATCCCGCTCACCTCTGGGAATATATCGATAAATAGACTCTTTGTTTTCATGGAAATTCTCGTAGCTCAACTCAAACCTTATATAAAGAGTTACCAACAAACAGCAGGCTAATCCTATGGCGAGGCCGAAGATATTTATAGAGGTATAGCCAATATTTTTGTAGAGATTGCGAGTGGCGATGAGTAGGTAATTCTTAATCATAGGTGATGGGATTTATACTAAGACGCATAATTTAAGATAGGGTTGCATGGTTGGAACTGGATTCTTGATACTGGTCCCTGGCAATCTAGTAACGAGAATCAAGTATCCAATCCAAGTAGTTAGAATTCAATCATTCTTTGCAACTTTGTCCCACACAACAATACTAATAATACTTCATGCCAACTGCTTCCGTAAGCGATATTCGTAAAGAACTACAACATTTAGACTCTGACGCGTTGCAAGCCTTTTGCCTTCGTTTAGCTCGGTATAAAAAAGAAAATAAAGAATTGCTTGGCTACCTCTTGTTCGATGCTCACGATGAACAAGGATATATCCAACAAGTAAAAGAGCAAATTGAATTAATGTTTGAAGAGATTTCCGATCGCAACTTATATCTTACCAAAAAGATTCTTCGAAAGATTCTTCGTTACACCAATCGTCAGATTAAGTATTCAGGGATCCCACAAACAGAGTTAGAACTACGAATTTTCTTTTGCAAAAAAATTATGGAAGCCAGCATTCCATTAAGCACCGGAACAGTCTTGTTCAATCTCTATCAACAACAATTAAAGAAGATTGATAGCGTACTGGCAAAACTACCGGAAGATCTTCAAGCCGATTATTCTAATTCACTAACCATCATCCGCAAATGAGCGAGCAAATCAACAATCCATTACATGGCAAAACACTGGAAGCCATTTTGAACTTTCTTGTTGAAAAGTACGGGTGGGAAGAATTAGGCGATCGAATTCCGGTCAATTGTTTTATCCATGACCCTAGCATAAAATCGAGCCTAACATTTTTGAAAAAAACTCCGTGGGCACGTAAAAGGTGGAGGATCTTTATATAGAATCTTTACAGAATTAATCTCGATAGCTGATACTGGTCGCTGGAAATTCTATGATGAGAATCCGGCATTTGAATATCCAGAATCCATTCATTCTTCGCACCTTTGTTGAATTAAACCACCATTCCTTTGAATTCTGATCGATATAATCAACGTGGAGTTTCCGCAAGCAAAGAAGATGTTCCCAGGCTATAAAAAATCTGGACAAAGGACTTTACCCAAAAGCTTTCTGCAAAATTGTTGCCGACAATCTGGGTGGCGATGATGCCTATTGCACCATTATGCATGCCGATGGAGCCGGCACCAAGTCGTCACTCGCTTATATCTATTGGAAAGAAACCGGTGATCTATCGGTGTGGAAAGGCATCGCCCAAGATGCCATCATCATGAATATCGATGATTTACTTTGCGTAGGCGCAACCGGGCCTATCTTACTCTCTTCTACTATTGGCCGAAATAAAAATCTTATTCCGGGTGAAGTAATCTCAACGCTGATTAACGGAACAGAAGAAGTTTTAGAGATGTTGCGTAAGCATGGCATGGAAATTCATAGCACCGGAGGTGAGACTGCGGATGTGGGAGATCTCGTGCGAACTATTATTGTGGATAGCACGGTTACTGCGCGCATGAAACGTAGTGATGTAATTGATAATGGAAACATTCAGGCTGGCGATGTGATTGTTGGATTAGCATCAAGCGGAAAAGCAACCTACGAGCACGAGTACAATGGCGGTATGGGTAGCAACGGATTAACTTCTGCACGGCATGATATGTTTGCTCACGAGTATGCAACAAAATATCCTGAAAGCTTCGACAAGGCGGTACCCGATGAATTGGTCTATTCAGGAAAATATAAAGTGACAGATGAGGTTCCGGGCGCTCCGTTAAACATGGGTAAACTCGTTCTTTCGTCAACCCGCACCTATGCCCCAGTGATGATTGAGGTTTTGAGAAAACTACGGAAGGAAATTCATGGCATTGTACACTGCAGTGGTGGGGCGCAAACAAAAGTGCTCCACTTTATTGATACTCTTCATGTGATTAAAGATAATCTTTTCGAAATTCCACCGCTCTTCAAATTTATTCACCAATCATCGGGTACGGATTTAAAAGAGATGTATAAAGTATTTAACATGGGGCATCGTATGGAACTCTATTTGCCTCAACAAATCGCGCAGCAAGTAATTGAAATTTCAAACTCGTTTGGCATTGAGGCAAAGATTATTGGTCGCGTTGAAGCTGCCAAAATAAAACAGGTCACATTAAAAACTCCACACGGAGAATTTGTCTATAATTAACTATATGGTACTTCTTGATATTGTAAAGATTGATTTAAAAAAATGGTTGTGGATTATTTCCATTCCCACCTTACTGGTACTTCTTGCCTTAGGAATTTTTCAAGTTGGTGAACCAGCTGGTTTTACTGCTATTACCGGTACCGTACTGTTGACATTTACTTTACTCCCATCGATGTTCATGCGTCTGGGATTTTTTAAAGAGAATCCTTACCTAAGATGGCTGATAAAATTCCGCAAAGATTTAGGAATAATTTCCGGTACGTGGTTGCTCTCCCATGGACTCATCAGCGCACTATTCTTTTTCAAACGTGACGAATCAATTCTTGATCAATTGTTGGCTCCGCCCTTGCAACCGGTTTGGATTATGATTCCGATTATGGCTTTGTTGTTGTTGACCTCCAATAAATTCAGCGAACGAAAATTGGGTCGCCAATGGAAAAACGTACACATGGTAACCTCGCGATTGCCAATTTTGAAAAAGAAGACTTTGCCCCTGCGGTTATTATTTTTACTCGTAGTTGTCTTAGTGGCTATTTACGAATTCATTAAGACACGTTCTTACAAAGAGTGTTGTTAATCTTGACTGGTTTTATTTCTACGATGGTACTATGGTCAATTAACTTCCCTGCTTAATCATTTTTCCTTTTAACCAAATCCTTAATCGGATCCCACAATTTCACATCCTCACCCAGGTCTTTTAATTGTATAGAAAGTGCGCGGGTAGAGATTTGAATTTCCCGCAAGGACATTCCTAATGAAATGAGTAAGGAGATGAGAGCTGCACCAAAAATGTATTTGGCTACGAGTTCTTCGCCACTAAATAAAAAAAACATACACAACACACTGAGAAAAGTGAGAAGATGCTAAGCATTTGCATGTCGCGAATAAGACGTAGGCGAATGCGCAGGTTCTGGATCTGATCGGCCAATCGTTTGTCAGCTTTAGCATTATAATCTCCAGCTAATTTTCGAATCAACGCAGCAATGGCTAAAAATCGGTTGGTGTACGCCAATAGAATTAATGAAACAGTTGGAAAAAGTAAAGCCGGGGTGGTTAAAGTAAGCTCCATAACTAATATTTGAAAACAAAGATAGCTGATGATCTGTAACATCACTATCTGTTTAAGTTCGTGTGCATTAACTCTGGCAACATCGCATTGCTCCCGAGGGCTATGTCTTTCCGGGTGATCCCCGAAAGTGAGAACAAACCAAATATAAAAGTGGTGAGCTTCTATATTGGTTTTAATTTCGCACTTAACAGATAGAAACATGATTGTCTATCGTGGTGGTCTGTGAGGACACACATGGGTAATGGAATAAAGGAAGGACAGGTCAGTTAACTGATTTTGATTCATCTTTCTTATACAACTCCGTCTGCTTCTTCAAAAGAAAATTATGAATAGCTTCCACATCGTCTTTGCTCAACGAGTTGCTGAAGTTGGCCATTCCATTCTCTGATAGAATTCCTTTTAGCACAATATCATTAAATACCTGATGCTTGGCGAGAACCAGTTTCGAAAGATCAGGATGCTGAGAGAAATGCTTATCCCCGAACCCACCATGGCACGTTTCGCAATACGCAACATAAACAGAAGCTCCTTTAGCAATTAACTCCTCTTTGATTTTTTGTTTCGGGTGGCTCAGGTGTTTTGATCACAACTTGTTCGGGTGGAAGTGGAGTTTCACTGCCGCCTAATTTGAAAGCAAGAATGCGCCCCATATTTTTATACTTAAAGATTACGCCATCGGACAGGTACCCATAGGTTTCGGCACCACCATAGCCAGCCATCACAACTACGTATTGTTCGCCATCGATACTATACGTTGTAGGCGCAGCCATAATTCCATTGCCTGTAAAAATCTCCTTCAGTTTTTTTCCGGTTCGTGCATCATGAACATTTAAGTATCCCGTGCGGGTACCTTGAAAAACTAAATCGGGTATGGACATCGTACCCCCATCGGGGCCACCCTCTGGAAATTTCCAGGCTGCAGTTTGCGTTACCGGATTCCATGCTAACAAACTTTCAGTACGCAAGGTGTCTTCTGCTGATTTAATTTGTTCCGGAACATTCTTCCTGAACTTATACATCTCGCCATAATCAATGGCCGTGTTATCTACATCGTCTCTGTATTTGTAAGGCACAAAAGCTTTGTACACTTGGGGAACAGAACGCTCCGGAATATAAACCAAACCTGTAGTTGGATTGAATGACATGGGCTGCCATACATGGCCTCCGCCCAAATAAGGAATTACCAACTTCGGATTGTCTTTATACCAACCCCCTTGTTCGGTTAACACCGGTCGTCCGGTTTTTAAATCAACATGGCTGGCCCAATTAACGCGTGTATATTTTTCGGCAGAGATCAGTTCACCCGTTGCACGATCTAACACATAATAAAATCCATTCTTAGGTGCCATCATTAAAACCTTTCGCTCTTTGTTTTCAATCTTAAGATCGGCTAACACAATATTTTGGGTTGCGGTATAGTCCCAAAGCTCAGAAGGAGTTGTTTGATAGTGCCACACCATTCTTCCGTTGTCGGGATTGATAGCAATGATGGATGAAAGAAATAAATTATCGCCACCCGATGGGCTCCGATACCAAATCGGATAGGGAGTTGAATTGCCGGTGCCTATATAAAGCAAATTGAATTCAGGATCGTAAGCCGACTCGCCCCAAGCTGTGCCCCCTACTCCGGTTTCCCAGGCAGAATTTGGATCCCATGTTTTAGCAGCCATTTCCATTTCTGGAGTTTCATAACCATTCTTTGGATCGCCCGGCACAATCCAGAAGCGCCACTTTTCTTCACCGGTTATAAGATCATAGGCAGTGACATAACCACGCACGCCATACTCAGCCCCCGAGTTTCCAATCATCACAATCTTGCCCGCAACCTGTGGCGGACTTGTAATCGTATATCCCTTTGTTCTATCGGTGAATGTGTCTTTGTTCCATAAAACTTTACCATCCTTTGCATCGAGGCAAGCCAGGTAGCCATCGAGTGTGCCTACATAAACTTTTCCTTCCCATACAGCTAACCCACGATTCACGGCATCGCAGCAAGCTCTACGCGCATACGATGCATCCACTTTTGGTTTGTATGTCCAGAGCTCTTTTCCGGTTTTCCCATCTAACGCATAAACGGCACCCCACGCTCCGGAGGTGTACATAATTCCATCGACAACAATGGGAGTTGCTTCTAACCCGCGCGGTACATTGCCGATATAAGTACTGGCATCGTACTGCCGCAAAGCCGAGATCACTCACATTTTCTATGTTGATTAAATTAAGTGGCGAATAATGTTGCATCATGTAATCACCCCCTAAGGTTACCCAGTCTTTTGCATCCCGATTCAAGACCCGGACTTCATCAATCCAACCAGCAGGCTTTTCGTTTTTGCAACTAATGACGAGAGTGAAAAGGAGAAGAGTGTATAAAAGTTTTTTCATCAAGTTTTAAATTTGCTTAATAAAGATAGAGAATCTTTCTTGCTAAACTTAACAAATGCATTTCACCAGAGAACGTAAAGGTAAACCACTCCAAGAGGAAAAAATTCTTAGCGTGCTTTAACCGTGGTCTGTGTCCTCACCGAACACAAAAAGTTTCGGTCTGTAAGGATACAGACCGAGGGACTTGAGCGCTTGCTACGCGAACCATTTTCAAATAAAAATCACTTCTTCACAGGCAATTTCTCATTCATCTGATCAGACTTGAGATACTTGTTAAACCAATCGAGGTAACGCGTATAGCGATCTTTCTGATAACTCGGCACAGCAAGGCCATGGTTCTGTCCGGGGTAAACAATAAACTGTGTGGGCACGCCTAACGTTTTAAGTGCCTGATACATTTGTTCTCCTCCGGCAGCGGGTACATTAAAATCTTCTTCGCCTACCATGTAAAGCGTGGGTGCTTTAATTTTTTCTACATTCAAAAACGGATAGGATACTTTCATCCACTTGTCCATGTTTTTCCACGGCACCCCTAATTCTGTTTCATATTGAATCGTGTATTGATCGGTACCATACATCGATAATTGCATGGCGCTACCCGCACCACTGGCCGCTGCTATAAGCGAGGATCTGTAGCGGTAACATAATCAATAAGAATGCCTCCATAACTCCAACCACCAATACCTAATTTATTAGGATCGCTTTACCCATTTTAATCGGGTGATCCGTAGCTCCTATAATATCAACCACTTCTTTATTCCCCCAATCACCAGAGATTGCTTTGCTGTAAGCCATGCCCCGCCCATTGCTGCCGCGATAGTTTACAGTAGCCACTGCATAACCTTGTGCGGCTAAAATTTGCGGTATCAAGTCAAAAGCAAAATCATCTTGCGAAGTAGGTCCACCATGTATCCACATAATTAATGGAAGCTTTTGATCTTTCGGCTTACCTGCAGGCCAGAAAAGAAAATTGCCCACCGTAGTACCATCTTTACTTTTCGAATCGTAGGCTTCTACGGATGCAAGTTGTAGCGATTTAAAAAACTCATCGTGAATGTGTGTGAGCCTACGCGGGTTTCATTTTCAATCACATAAATTTCATTAGGTGTTGCTGGGTCACTGGAAAGTGTAACCCATGTGTTTCCTGCCCCTTGTTGTAAAGAACCAAATACCCGATCGCCTTTTGTAATAATTTTTTTATTTCCATTCAAATCGAATGAAGTGACATGACTTCTTCGATCATCTTCTACAGTAACCCACACCGATTTGCTATCGGCTGACCAACGCGGTCCCGATACATCACGATCTAATGTTGCATTGAGGATTTTAGGCGTACCCCCTTCAGCCGGAATTAATGCAATTTGTGGTTGATCATAAATATCATATTCCGGTGTTTGCGATTTCAAGTACGCAATCCATTTTCCATCAGGGCTCAGGCCGGGCTTGTGTCACTATCTTGCCAGGTGGTAAGTTGTTTCAGTGCTGCGCCTTTCTTTGCTTCCATCACCCACAAGTCGCTGTTGCCATTGCGATCGGGGTCGGAGGTGCGATTACTTACAAATGCAATTTTCTTGCTATCGGGTGACCACACCGGATTGCTTTCATCAAAATCTCCTTTCGTCAGTGTATCTAATTTTTTGGTTTCAACATCAAACACATAAAGATGATTGCGCTTGCGCTCCAGATAACCCGGACCATCCTGTTTGAAATGATACCGATCGATCATAATCGGCTTAGCTGTTTTCTTTTTGTCGGCCTCGTCACTTGACTCCTGATCTTTAATGATGAGTGCAATCTTTTTTGAATCCGGGCTCCACACATAATCGCTGATGCTGTATTTTAATTCCGTTAGCTTTTCAGCTTCACCGCCTCTGCGGTCCATGCGCCAGATTTGTGAAGACTTTGTTTCATAACGCGAGGAAAGAAAGGTTAAGTACTTTCCATCGGGTGTCCACCGCGGGCGACTCTCTCCTTCTTTGCTGGCAGTAAGTTTTACAGATTCTTTTCCATCCCAACTAACCATCCAGATGTCAGCATCGATTTATCCTTTACTGAATCAGGTGTTGACAAAACGTAGGCTACCCATTTACCATCCGGAGAAAGCCTGTGGGTCGCTGACGGATTGGATTTTATAAATATCAGATGGCGTAATGGAACGCTGCGCAAATGATGTCAACGCAATAAAGAAATGAGATGGAGTAGAGTTTTTTTCATAGGAAGCTAAGGTAAATAAAAAGTACTAAAATTTCAGATAATTATCCGAGGTCGTTGTCCTTGTTATTACTCGGATTGAATTTCGCTCAGGTAATAACTTTTCGATCTTTCATTCCACCATCACAAATGTGAATATCCGTTTCTACATTACCCAGAGTAGCCGATATCAAAAGACCAATGATCTTAAAGTTGGTAATCACATCATCGGTAAGGGTTGAGTTAGATTCCGTAACAAATTTGACTTTATATAACGCAGGTACTTTCGTTACATCCCGAACTAATTGCACATCAATATATTTATCTTTTCCAAAACCGAAACTCATCAACAAGCTGGCCACCGAATCAGCTTCCGTCTCGGTTACTGGACTCTTGTAATAGATGGTGACTTATCTTTTGCGGGGCGTACCATATTCCGACCCAAAAACACGCTGCACCGCATTTGCCAAAATGATTCATCCTGATTATGCTCTTTTAATTTTTCTTTGCCTCAGCCAATTTCTGATCGATTCGATTTTGATAGGGAGTATTTTTTAGTGAGACTGTTAGATCCCCTTTCTTGATGGCATTCGAAACGGATACATCCAGGTTTTCAATAGGGTTATCATCTAAAATTAAGTTCACTTTGGTTTTAAAGTCCGGTGGTATTTGTTGGATTTGCGTATTTGATAAATCAAGTTTATACAAAGTAGACGATGACAATTGTTCGGGGAGTTCCGTGATAGGATTAGCAGATAAATCTACAGAAGAGAGTTTAGGCATTTCAAAATGATAGCGGGAACCTCCGTGAACTTATTGCTATCAAGTATCAGCCGTTCAAGGATGGAGAGCATTTTTATCTGCTTGTTCAAATCAATAAGTTCCTGATTGCCCAGATCCAGTTCATAAATATTTTCTTTGTCTGCCAACGCTTCGTCTATACTGGTAGCCGTTTTTAAAAAAGACAGCCCACAAAATAACCGTTGTAATCACCATCCCCCCGTAGAGTAAAAATGCTTTTCCACGTCCGGAGTTAATTGCTTTAGGCAACACCCAAGAGGGCTTTATCAATCCGAGAACCAAGCCCAAAAGGCTTAACACAAACAGAAGAAGGAGCAGGTTAGACATAAGTAATCCTATTATGATGAAATATTAGCCGCAGGCAGATCGAAATCTAATTGGATGAGTCTGAACTCTGCCGACACTTCAAGTTATAATTTAGTAAAGAAAAATTACACATTCAAAAACTCTGCATCGCGATAAGCTGGTTTAGGATAAATATAAAATCCAGCGCCTGACTTTTCGCCCAGTTTGCCTTGATCTATATATTCTTTAAGCAAAGAGGCAAAGGCTTGCGAAGCAGGATCGTCCCGCTCTTTAACTACATGCCATGCGGTATCAATCAATGCTATCAGAATACCAAAAAGGCCCCATGGGCATATGAAGTTTACCATCCACGAGCGATCAATGTCTTCGATGCTGGCGATGTCTTTCGTTTTTAATTTTCGGCAGCTCCAATCAACGCCATCAACATAAAATTAAAAATGTAGCCTGGCGATTCCTTTTTGACAATCACTGGAACCTGATTTAGTTTTCTTCCCAACTCTTCAAGCAAAGGAATTAAGGTTGGATTAGTATCGGCATGCGGCATAATATCTACCACCCGCGCATAAAACACATCGTGAAAATGAAACGCACAAAATTTTTCCGGTCGGCCGGAGATGCTGGCGAGTTGTGAAGGAAGCAAGTAAGAAGTATTGGTGGTGAAAATTGTTTTTGTAGGAGCGAGCTCACCCAATTGTTTCCATACTTTTCTTTGATGACTAAATCTTCCGTAACGCTTTCGCTGATGAAGTCGCAATCGGATAATGCCCCTTTCAGATCAGTAGAGTATTCGATGCGAGCAAGTGCTTCCTCTTTTTAGTTGAAAAGTAAGTTTGATTTAATGAGTTGGGTACAGATTTTTCAAGAGATACTTGTTACCTTGTAGTGCGGAATCATTGATGTCATAAAAGATAACATTGTACCCAGAGATAGCAGCTTGTAAACCAATGCGACTGCCTAAGTTTCCCGTACCGATGATGGTGATGTTTTTTATTTTCATTTCGTGCTCTGTGTTATTCTCCATGCACTCTGCAGTTAAATTTTCTTCACCACAGAGAACACAGGGGCTCGCTGGCTTTAAATTTCATTTCTCTCGATCGCCTTTCGCGCATTTTCTCCACATGCTTTAATGACATGAATCAACATAGCGAAGCGAGGATCTTTTGTTACTCCCAATTTGTAACGCTGATAAATCTGTTGACAGATGACACCTACTTTAAATGCACCGAACGCATAATAGAAAACAATATCATTAATTTGTTCACCTGCTTTTTGTTGATAGTAATCTACCACTTCACGCCTCGTAAAATTTCCAGGCATCCACGTAAGGTTAAAGGGTTTTAAGGAATCTGAGTCTTTCCCTTCGGCCCAATACGCTAAGGTTGTTCCTAAATCCATTAATGGATCACCCACCGTTGCCATCTCCCAATCAATACACCTTTTTATCTCGGTTAGATTTTCTGGATTCAACATCAGGTTATCATATTTAAAATCGTTATGAATGAAAGCCTTGCGGGAGTTGCTCGGTTGATGTTGCTGCATCCACTTAGCCACTTCATTCATCGATGCAATATCATCTGTTTGTGAATTTGTGTAGCGCTTTGTCCACCCATCCACTTGGCGCGCCACATAGCCATCCGGTTTACCTAACGTATTAAGGCCGGTAGTATCAAGATCTAATTTGTGTAGATAAACTAATTGATCAATCGTTGCTTTGGAAAGCAACCGAAAAGAATCTTCCGAGATAGAAACATCTTTTGGTAAACGGTTTCTTAGAATAACACCTTCCACTCGTTTCATCAAATAAAATTTGCAGCCCATCACGGTTAAGTCTTCACAGAGATGAATTGCCTCCGGCACTTTTGAATAACCTGCTTGCTTAAGTTTAGTTAACACATTAAACTCTCGCTCCATATCGTGTGCCGATTTGATATTAGCGCCAACGGGTGGCCTTCGCAAAACATAGTGATGACCACTCGCCTGAATAAAATAAGTAAGATTAGAATACCCGCTCGGAAATTGTTGAATGGAAATTCCCTTTTCAAATCCCGGAAGCGCTCCGCGCAGAATACGCTACCAGTTTAACCTGATCAAGTTCTTCGCCTTGACGCACCGCAGCAGGTTGATCAATCATAGGTTAGCAGCGTATTTTTTCAAAATAGATTTTGCTAACGCAGATTTATGTACTTCATCCGGGCCATCATAAATACGAGCCGCCCTCTCGTGCCGATACCAGAATGAAAGCAAGGTATAATCTATAACTCCCAAACCACCATGAACCTGTATAGCACGATCAGTCACTTTAATTAGAATATCCGCTACAAAAAATTTGATTGCAGCAATTTCATCTTTGGCAGCTTTTGCGCCTTCTTTCTCAATGGTATGTGCCGCATTCAATACCATCAAGCGGGCAGCATTTATTTCTGCGCGACTTTCAGCAATCCAGAATTGAATCATTTGCTGATCGGCTAAAAACTTTTGGCCACTAAGCTTACGAGTAACAGCATGTTTGCACATCAAATCAAACGCGCGTTCACAAATTCCTATCCAACGCATGCAATGATGAATACGGCCTGGTCCCAATCGCGCCTGCGCCAAAGCAAAACCTTTTCCGGCTTCACCAGTAAGATTAGTCGCAGGCACTTTGCAATTAGTAAATCTTACTTCACCATGACTCAAATAATCCGTACCCACATCGCCCATGATAGGAATGTTACGAATCAATTTATATCCAGGATTATCAAGTGGTACTAAAATCATACTTGCGCGTAAGTATGGATTTGGATTTTGGGGATCGGTAAGTGCCATCACAATAGTAAAGGCCGCCCCATCGGCTGCGGTAGTAAACCATTTATGTCCGTTGATGATGTACTGATTATTTTCAAGAACCGCAGTGGTCGCCATGTTTACAGGGTTCGATCCTGCAAACTCTGGTTCCGTCATAGCAAAGCACGAACGAATGTCGCCATTCATTAAGGCTTCAGATAGTTTTGCTTTCAATTCTGCGGAAGCGAACTGATGCATGAGCTCCATATTACCGATATCAAGTGCATTGCAATTAAATATATAATGGCCTAAAGGCGAGGTTCCAAGCAATTCGCTGATATGTGCAAACTCAACGAGAGAAAGTCCGAGGCCGCCATTCTTTTCAGATAAGTGTGGAGCCCACAGCTTTTGTTCCTTTGCTTTCGCACGAAGCTTTTGCAGTTGAGGAAGCGCTTGCTGAAAGTTTGTGATCATTCCCAGTTCAACTGGATAAACTTCTGTTTCTAAAAACGATTTGTATTTAGGAAGTAGTGAGTTGACTTTGTCGGTATAAAATAATGTGCTCATATTAAATCGTAAATCCACCATCGGCAGTAAACACACTGCCTGTGCAATAAGCCGACTCATCGGCAGCGAGGTACAGCGCTAAAGCAGCAATCTCTTCCGGTGTGCCCACGCGTTTTATCGGCAACATTTTCATCATGGTATGCATGATCTTATCGTTGTTCCATAAGGCTTCGCTGAATTTTGTTTTTATGAGTCCCGGACAAATCACGTTTGCACGAATATTATCACCGCCCCATTCTTTGGCCATTACTTTGGTGAGTGAAATCAAGGCTGCTTTACTCATACTATAAATTCCAAGACCTTGCTCGGGTCGTAGGCCACCTACTGAACTAATATTAATTATCGATCCCGATTTTTTTTCCTTCATCAACCCATAAACTTTTTTCGACAGTTCAAACGGACCTTTCACATTCGCATTCATGATCTTATCAAAAGCTGCTTCATCGGTATCAACAACAGGCCCGAAGGTTGGATTTGTGGCAGCATTGTTAACTAAAATATCAAAGCTCCCATACGCAGAAACGGTTTCTTTAACTAACCGATCAACATCTTGCATGTTACCCGCATGTAGCGAGCAATTGCGATTGCCTTTCCTCCACTCTTCACAATTGAATTAGCAGCTTCATCTACCGATTCCTACTTACGACTGGAAACTACTACCCGAGCTCCGGCAGCGCCATGAGATCTTTGATATCCTTCACCAATTCCTTGCTGGCACCGGTTACAACCGCAACTTTACGGATAGATTAAAGAGTGAGTTCATAGTTAGAAAAATTCTTTAGTAACAGTACGATCTTGCTTCCAAGGTAAAGAATAGTATGGTTTTTAACATTATTTTGATTTAGTATAAATTCCTTTGGCCTATTCTTTGCGTATTAATGATTTTGAATTTTGTACCTTTACTATTACAAATTAACCGTTATGAAGTTACGCTATTATTTAGCCTTTGGAACAGGTCTCTGTCTTGCTTCCATTGGCGCAGAGGCTCAGGTTTTAAACCGGCTCAAACAAAAAGTAAAGCAAACTGAACAAAAAGCAGGTGATGAAATTGACAAGCTTTTGGAGGCAGAAAAGATCGGCTCAGTAATCAATCGGGTCAGGGTGGCGTTAATGGTGTAGGTGGACAAAACGGTATGGGCGGAAACGATCCATCTAATCAGGGTGGCGCAGGCTTAATTTCAACTCCACCCGATGTAAACCAAAATCTGGCTGATGCCGAAATGGCTTACAAGAAAAACAGTTATGGCGAAGCACGCTACTCCGTTCAACAGGCTATGCTTGGTGTTGAATTGGAAATAGGAAATAGAATTTTAAAGTCACTTCCTGAATCGGTAGTGGGCTTGCCAAAAATGCAACGGAAGATCAAGTGACCAGCACGGGTTGGGGCTGGGCCGGACTTACTATTCAACAGGAATACAGTGACGGAAAGGATAAACAGTTTACCGCCACCATTGCAAACAATTCTGTTTGGATGGCCGGGGTTAACGCCTATCTCACCTCCGGAGGTTATGCACAGCAAACATCGGGTCAACAAAACTGGAAACAAACGAAACTAAAAGGATACCGGGCCATTATAGAATATAGTGATGGCAGTGGGTATAAACTAAGCGTACCTATTGGTCAATCTTCCATTATTGTTTTGAAGGAAGAAACTTTGCCACCGGGCCAGACATGATGAAGGCTGCGGAAACTTTTAATATAGATGGAATCAAAAAGAATTGGGAGAGCAATAGAACAAATCTTATGAAAAAATCAACTTACTCGTAATAGGTGCATTGGTAGGAGCTACCTCTTTGCTTGGGATTTCAATAAAAATATTGCTACCGCCCGCTCATCGTACTCCTCGGGTGCTTTGCAAGATTCACGATTCGCTATGGAGCAGATGCTTCGCGATTTGGATATGGCTATTGGAAAAGAAGTTTTAAAGCTATTGCCCTCCAAATTAGGTGCCTTACCTGTGGTTGAGAAAGAAGATAATGTAAGCGGCACGGGTGGCTATGTGGGCTTGTATGTAGACCGACATTATGGTAGCGATGTTAAGAGTGGATCTGTTGAGATCATCAACAACTCCCCACTAATCAATTCACTGAACATGATTTTGAGTATGCCTTTAGTAGGTGGTATGATGGCGAACGAAAATCCAAAAGTAGTCAAAGTGCAGGGATATAAGTCCATTCTTAATAAGGATGTAAATACCGAAACCGGAAAGACGAATTATCAACTACAGATTCCGATGAACAATACCTTGCTCACTGTAAAAATGGATGACAGCGCGGAAGGGGAGATTACTGGTGTTGCGAATAGTCTTGCCCTGGCTAAAATTGTTCAGATAGCACAGTAACTCCTTGTTCTCTCTTATAAGAGAATACTATTTCGAGGTTTGAAAAACCAGGAGATGGATGCCAGCCAATAATAAGTTTTTGGATCGCGTTTGTTGGCGTTGGCAAAATATAATCCTTAGTTATAAGCATCTTAGTCAATAAGGGCTCTGCTCTCTATGTGTTTGAGTTAATCCAAAAATTGTCATAGCAATAAGTGCTAATGACAATTTTGCCTTTGGGTGACGAACCCGAAACGCTATCCTTCAGAATTCCTATGACATAGGTTTGATTGAGTCAAAGTGTTGGATCTTAATCTTCATATTTCCATCAAATTTTAGGTTCTGATAGGTTTTTGATTACTTATTTGATTGACCGACAGATAATTGGAATTCAATTCCTAAATTCAATTCCGTTTTTATACAATTACAGAAATCAAATTTTTATGAACAAATTTTTTCTCCTGCTATTCGTTGGCACGTTGGCAACGGTCAACGCACAAAGTAACCTCGTTAATTTTATCAAATGTAGATATCCCTTTTCAAGAAGTATACACTTGATAATGGCCTTACGCTTATTATTGTCCACGAAGACCATAAAGCACCGATAGTCTCTGTTAACATTTGGTATCATGTAGGGTCTAAAAATGAAAAGCCTGGCAAAAGTGGGTTTGCTCATTTGTTTGAACACCTCATGTTTAATGGTAGCGAACACTACAATAACGATTACTTCAAAGTTCTGGAAAGCATTGGCGCTACCGATTTGAATGGAACCACAAATACCGATCGGACTAATTATTTTCAAAACGTTCCGTTGTCAGCATTTGATCAGGTGCTATGGCTAGGTCAGATCATGGGTCATTTTACTTGGTGTAATTGATCAGCCTCGCATGGATGAACAAAGAGGCGTGGTGCAGAATGAAAAACGACAGGGTGAAAATCAACCTTATGGGCGAGAATGGGAGATGTCTACTAAAGCAAGTTATCCCGCAGGGCATCCATATTCGTGGACGGTAATTGGCTCAATGGAAGATCTCAACGCGGCTTCTTTGGACGATGCCAAAGACTGGTTTAAAACATATTATGGCCCGGCTAATGCAACTTTGGCAATTGCTGGCGATGTTAAGCCCACAGAGGTTTTTGAAAAAGTGAAAAAGTATTTTGGCAATATTCCATCGGGCCCCACATTGGCCAGGTACACAGTTAATATCGCCAAGCGTAATGAAGATACACGACAATATTATCAAGATAGAGTGACCGAGCCGCGCATCAGCATGATGTGGAATGTGCCACAATGGGGAACTCAGGAAGGAGTGTATTTATCATTGGCATCCGCCATTCTAACGAGTGGTAAAAGCTCAGGCTTTACAAGAAGCTTCCTCTGGAGATCCAGTCATCAAGCTATGTATTTACCTGTGCGGATAAGCTTAAGAGATAAGTGGAAATTTTTATTTGGGGATCGGTTAAACCAACAGAAGATTATAACCGAGTTGGTTACCGCTAATGAAGTATTAAAAGAGTTTTTAGATAAAGGAGTAACTGAACAGGAGTTGCAGCGCGCGAAGTCTGAGTACTTTGCTAATTTCATTAAAGGTATGGAGCGTATCGGTGGCTTCGAGGAAAGTCAGATGTATTAGCCGAATCTGGGTTTATGGTGGTTCTCTGATTACCACAAAAAGGAATTACAATGGATTGCCTCCAACCACTTCAGACATACAAAACGCTGCGCATAAATGGCTTTCGACTGGTAAGCATACCATTATTTGTACACCATTCCCTAATTATCAAACTAGTGGAACTGAAGCTGATCGCAGTAAGTTACCGGCTCTGACTGCTCAACCTCTTTCCAGGTTTTCCGGATATTCAACGAACTACATTGAAGAACGGAATGAAGATTGTTTTAGCGCAACGCAAAGGAATACCCTCTGTAGCTGCAGATTTATTGTTTGACGCTGGGTATGCCTCTGATCAGTTTGCTAAAACCGGAACTGCTAACCTCGCTCTTAACCTGATGGATGAAGGCACACAGACAATGAATGCGCTTCAAATCAGTGACAAACTACAATCAATAGGAACATCGATAAATACATCTTCTGAGTCTGGATACCCTCTTATGTGCGGATGGATGCACTCAAAGTTTCGTTCGATGAATCGGTAGTGTTTTTGCAGACGTAGTTCTCAATCCGGCTTTCTCAAAATGAATTCTCAGACTGCAAAGAGCAAATCAATGATAAAGGAGAGCATACCGATCCCTTTTCAATGGTGTTACGCGTGTTTCCAAAATTTCTATGGTGAAGGCCACGCCTATTGCTCAACCATTTACTGGTTCAGGATATGAAAGTCCGGTAAGCAAGATTACGCGTGATGATATTTTAAAGTTTCATTTTACATGGATAAAACCTAATAACGCAACTCTTGTAGTAGTGGGCGATATTGAAGTGAAGAATCTCGTGAGTAAAGTTGAAAAACATTTTCATCGTGGAAGTCTGGAGTTCCTAAGAAAAATCTGACGGCGGTAAGCAGTAAATCAATCAACAAGCTGTATCTGATTGACAGGCCCGAATCGGAGCAATCAATCACGTCATGGCGGGTTATCTTAAGGAAGAGTTCGACCGAAATAAAAGTAACACAATTATGGGCTTACCCGGCCAGTGGGAAACAAATCGGTCGGTGAGCCAATCCCTGACAACAGTTAGTAAATACGGATTGCCTGATGATTATTATAAGACATACGAAAGCAAAGTAAGAGCTCTTACTCTCGAAGATGTTCGGAAAGTTAGTAAACAACTTGTAACCCCTGCAAAGCTTAACTGGTTTGTGGTGGGTGATAAAGAAAAAATTCTGGAGAGGGCCTAAAGAATTTGGGATTTGATGAGATTATACTCTGTTGATGCCGTCAAATCCTCTTCCAGCCCACTGAAACCCAAATCAAAGAAGAATTGATTAAAAGTTAATTCTGTCAATATTAAAAGCAACCGATTGTTTCTTGCTGTATACGCTTTGATTCCTTTTTATTGAATAACAAATCCATGAAAAATCACAACCTGATTAGAGATAGTCTGCAATATTAACCTGGCGCATGATAATTCAAAATTCGAAAAATGCGCTTTCATTCACGCTTGATAAAGGCTATCCGCAAGTACAAGAACGGTGATTAACTTTTGAGTAGAGATGACTTCCACGTTTGGATATTACAAGTAAACAGTGAAAAGTAGATCAAATCAAAAACGATCCGCATGTAACCTTATACTATTCCGATAAGAATGAAAACGGATACGTTTCTATTTATGGAATCGCTGAATTGGTTAATGATCAAGCCGAAAAGGATAACCGATGGAAAGAAGCCTGGAAAGATTTCTATCCTGATCGTAAGGAAAATTATTTGTTGATTAAAGTAACTCCCACACGACTTGAAGTGATTAATTGTAACGAGGCATAAACGGAGAGTTGTAACCTGGCGGCCCGCTGCAGGCAAACTTACTCGTTAAAATTACAAATTTTATCCTAAGAGCGCAGATCAAAGATTGATTTTGTCACCTACTTAGAGTTAATCCCCGCGATCTCTCAATCGCTGTTTAAGTGAGTTAATGAGGCTTTTCAACTCCACTTCTGCTCCTTCCGCTTGGTTGCCCCTTTGTTGCTGTGCAATGCCATGCCCCGGTTACACGGTACATCGTTCATCCATACGGTAGTTGGAGATGCTATAACATGCGCTTTTTGATTTTTATTCCACATTCTCAAAGGTTTTTTCGGTGTCCGTAGTTTTATTCTGCGCTCTTTGCCTTCGGTAATTCCCCAGTTTTCTTTTGGGCCGCGCCTTTGTTCCATGTCTGTTGTTTCAATGTTTTCAACAATACACCAGAAGTCACCCGCATTTTCATGCATCATTTGAACTTCTATCGATTTTGGAAACATTTCATAAGAAACACATTAGTGCTTAGAGGCATTCACTAACAAAACCACAATTTCCAGGCTCTTTAACGAAGCGACTCATTACTTCAATTTAATAATTCAAAATAAAAGCAGCATCTGTAATTAAACTGGCCTTCGAGGCGCTTTAAACTAATTAACATGCCATCTCGCACAATAAACGGATTACGAAGGGTTGAGTCCTTTTCCAAATCCAGAACATCCACATGCCAACCAGTTAAGTCGAACCTGCCATTAAAAGACTCTTTAGTTTTGATTCTATGGAGGTGCTTTCTGTGTGAAGAAAGCAAAATCAAAGCAAGAACAATGATTAAATAAAAGTCTTCATCAGTAATTATTAATGGTTTTTCCAGAAAGGTACGATAGTCCAAAACAAATTTATTTTCTTTAAAATAAATCTTTGCCTACACCTTCAACAATAATTTTTCGAATCTTCGTAAAGTCAACAGAAACATTCCTCCAAAGTCGCGATACAGAAAGATTGATAGACGAACCTTCTTAAAGCCACCGGCAATACCGCCTCGGAGCTTGTGCCCGAGCACAGTGAGAAACTGTTCGCGGAAAAATCCAACGGTTGCGTTTTCTCCCAATGTTTATCTAACGATAAATCCCGATGGTACTGTTTTGATTGTGGCTCTGAATAAAGAGATGGGTACAGGCATTCGTGCTGGATTACACCGAGTGTTGCTGATGGGACTGGAAGCTGATTGGAAAAGAGTAAAACTGGTTTCAGGCTGTAGGTGATGAAAAA
>JADJMA010000022.1 GCA_016709845.1 Flammeovirgaceae bacterium
GAAACTATTTCGAACGAGGGAACTACGAGTATGTGATTGCCGGAGCAGGCAAACGCTTACGGCCAAAAATTATGACGCCCGCGTGTCCCTCTTTGGTCTTATTCAGTGCTTTGGTCAACCGGTGTGGGTAGTGATGTAATGCAGCCCGGTATTGTTGCCTATGATTGGTGGTGTGCTTACGTCCAGCACACATCGTGGTTACGCCGCTCATTTTTTTGATGGCAGAAAAATGTAGATGAGGAAACTTGGAAAAATAGAAGTGTATGAAACGAAGAAGCACTAAACACTTGTCACTTGTCGTTGTCAATTGACAATTTTAATTCTAAGCATGATAAATTAAAAGCATCCGGAAGTAAATACTTTAGATAGTGTATTGTCTGCTATCGATCGGCAAAATCTTCCTGCAGCAGTTTTGAAAGCGGGTAGAAATGCCATGAATGCCTACACGGAAGGCGCAAGGTTGGATGGCTCCAATGGTTGGGGTGCAGGGCCATACTGGGTTACTACCCGGACAGGAAGTTATGAGTGAACGCGTAAAGGAATGATCATAATATTTAACATAGAGCAGGATGTCCCAACCCTGCCCAAGCTGAATGCTAAACGAAACTACTTTTCATCACGCGCAAGCGTGAAAGAGAAAGAAAGACTCATTACAAACTGCGATCGGAAGCTAAGACTTTTGTATTATGGAGGCTGGTTTTCGATAAAATTGCATGTGCTAAAAGAGAATCAGCACATAGTTGAATTAAGTCGGAGCTTGCTCGGTTACGCTATCCATACAACCAGGAAGCCTTGAATATTTTATAAGAGGGCAGGTTATATGCAAGTTCATAACTCGGTATTGATGACTAAATCAGAAATTTCAAGAAGAATATCGCTTAAAGGCATTAATGAACATGAAATCAGACGAACCTATTAAGGTAGATACGTTGACTCAATAACCTTTAATGTAAATCAGATTGTATTAATGATACAGCTCTGTAAACAATAGAAGTGAGGTACAACAGATCAATCATCGATAGGCTTAATGCTAAAACCAATTACTTTAAAAAGTCGCAGGCAAAGCCTGATTTCAGAATCCGTTACGAGCACATGCAGCCCCTGGTAACATGCTATGATGTTATGCGATCGGCTGGTTTCACCCCATCGTACCGGTGGACATCAAAACCGGTAAGTCGGAAGTGACAGAAAGCCGAATTATGAGATTAAGCCATGAAGAAGGAGCTTGCCGGAATTTTATTGGAAGCGAAAGGAATGATTACGGAATGGCAACGCAACTCAAGCGCATGCAAACGAGTAGCTATCCAATTATCAGGGGAAATCATTCCGGCATTGCGTAAAATCAGGAAACGCCCAGCTTTCCTATGTAGAGAATCGGGAACAACCACCTATTGTGATCGATGGCTGGGAAGCGCCTAATATGGCACAGATGGAATATTTGGAAAAAATGCAGGATTACTATTCAATGATTGTAAGCCAAGAGAGAGAAATTGAGAAATAGTATGCAACGGATAATTGTCAATTGTCAATTGTCAATTCTTACGTGGTCATGCTTCTTGCATGTTCTTCGTGATTCTGCCCATCAAGGCGAAACCTACACCTGCCCCATGCACCCAACAGTTGTTTCAGAATAAACCGGTACTTGCCCGGTGTGCGGAATGGATCTTGTGCGGAAAGCACGGGAAGGTGAAGAGGTAGTTATATCAAAGGAATTAAACCGATTAACTAAATCTCCTAACGAGGTTGTCGCTGCTTCTATAAATACATTCGTGGCGAGTACAATCAATTCCTGTTACAAAGGAGTTATTGGGGGTGATTCTATGACACCCGGAAGTATCTATGTTATTCCGGCTCGTATTGGAGGGCGCTTAGAAAAAGTCTGCTTGAAATACAATTTTCAACCTGTAACGAAAGGCTTGAAGATAGCAGAAGTATATGGTCCGAGTTGATAAGTGCGCAGCGTGAATTTGTTTATCTGATTCAGAACGATAAAGAGAATAGGCTCGATTGATGGTGCTATTAGCAGATTGAACTTTCTGGAGGTTACTGAAAAGCAAGTGGCTGAGTTAGTTGAAACCCAAAAAATGCCCACTTTTTCAATTTATGGCCCTTATGATGGATATGTGATAGTGGTTGAGTAGTCACCAGCGTTGCAATCAAGCCTGTAGCCCAGCATCAGTATCAAGTCCGGGCAGTATGGGTGTTTATGAGCCTATGCGAAGGTTAGTGGAATCAACCTTCAGTAAATGTAAGTTCTACGAGTTTACCGAGGAAGGAAGTTATGTAGATACTGGTCAGGCGCTTTTTTAAGATTTGGCGAGCGCAAATGCAACCTGGACTGAATTTGAACTTCAACGGCAGACGCTGAATCTATTAAAAAGGTGATGAAATTGTATTACCGTTGAAAAATGAAAGCATGAAAGCAAAAAAGTAGATTTCATAGGACCATTTACTGAACAATCGAAGGACTCTGTAAAATTCAGGTTCTATAGCGAGAAATAGTAAGTTGCTAATCGGACCGAGCTGAAAAAGGTGCTGCTAGTATTCTTGCGGGTAAAGCTCGCTATGGTTGCCTAAGTCTGCCGTGCTTGATCTCGGACGGAGCGGGAGTTATTTTATCAAAGAACAAGATCAGTTTAGGCCTAAAAAGTTGAAGTTAGTTTCAAGCCGATGGCTCAATTGAAATTATTAGTGGACTTACTTCGGGTGATGAAGTTGCTATAGATGTCATTACCTCATGGACAGTGAAGGATTCATAAAAAGTATCAAGTGATATGGAAGCAGTTACCCATTTACATTATTCTTTTTTGCTTTTACGCTGCGCATGTGCTGTTAAGTGACTGGCAAGGCTCCTATCTTAACGCATCTACTCAATATACGTGCCCCATGCATTCAACGGTTATCAGGGATACGCCAGGCCAATCCTGGTTTGTGGAATGATTGGTACTTAAAACAGAAACTGTAGCAGCGAATAACCTCGAGCTTATGTTGAGTGATACTCAGATTAAGTCAGCCAATGTTATTCCTACAAGAAGTTAGCATGGGAACCATGCGGCTCAAACTGTTCCAATCAATGCTTACTGGCGATTAATGAAAATTTTACAGAAACGGTGAGTGCCCGTACTTCGGGGTAGAATTGAAAGACTTAGTTCAAAGAAAGTGGAAAGGAAGTCAAAAGGGTGATGCGTTATATGAATTAATGAAAGGAAGAGTTGCTAACGCTTCAGAAAGAATATCTGATTGCAAAGTGCAATATGAGCGGGTTGAGTGAGCTGCGCCTACAAATTACCTTCCCTAAGTGTGGAGAAAAAGTTGTTGCTGTATGGACTATCCAAGGAACAGGTATCAGCATTGAATGAACGTAACCTTAAGGATCGTGGTTAACCTTTCAGTCTCCCATTTCGGGGATTTTGAAAAGTATATATGCTAATGAAGGAAATATGTGGGTGAAGGGTTCGCTGCTTTATAAAATTGAAAACAATGCTCAACCTTTGGTAGAAGCAGAATTGTATGCAAAAGGAAGCTATTGAGTATGTCAAGAGAGGTGATAAGGTGAGTGTTCAAACTGCTGGCATTAAAACTGGCTGAGGCCACCGTATAATATTTCTAAGTCCTGAGTTGCGCGACGCTCAGATAATGATTGTCCGCGCTACGCTGCCAAACCCAACATTGAAATTGAAACCGGGCCAATCGGCACAGGTGCTGTTAAAGATTCACAAAAGCATTCCATCACAATACCAACAGATGCATATTAGGGATGGACGTGGAACTGCAAGCGTGTTTGTTCAAACCGATAAGAATACATTTGCTCCGCGTGTGGTGGTACAAACCGGAATTGAAAATTTTGATTCCATTGAAATAACGGTGGTCTTTCAGCAGGGGAGAAGGTAGTTGCCAACGGAGCCTATCTATTATATAGCGAATTAGTTCTAAAAAGACATGGATCCCTATGATGGACATGTCGTCCACATATACATTAATAAATTTATAACTCTAACTTAATAAACATGAAAATCAAATCCCACAATTTTAAAATTCGCGATGGCAGGAGTACTGTTGGCTTCCGTAATTAATTGCGGAACAAGAAAAATGGAAGAGCTACGATGGAACATCAGGAAGCAGCGGTTGTTGAAGCACAACCGGCAACTTCAAACCCCAATTTGAAGTGGATGGGCAATTTCAAAAACAAATAGCGTTGGTGTTTACAAACTGTGTCCTTTAGGGGATGCGTTTGTTGCATCAGATGCTGCCAAAGTAAAAGCCGAAGCCGAAAAAGTAGAGCAGGCGTTGGCGAAAGTAGAAGATATGACATTGTTGACCGATGGTGTCCTCATAATGATTGGATGGTATATCAAAAAATCTGAAACAGGCAATAAAGGATATGCAAAGCAAATCTGAAATTGAAGCCCAGCGTTCGGCTTTCAAAAATTTATCGGATGAGCTTTATAAAACGCGATTAAAGCCTACGGACTTGGCGGCACAACAGCCTATTACGCAGTATTGCCCGATGGCGTTTAATAATTCAGGCGCTTATTGGTTAAGTGATAAATGCCGCTATTCTAAACCCCTATTTTGGTGATAAGATGCTGAAGTGTGGATCAAGTTGAAGAACAATTAAACTAACCGGACTTACAGCAGCTAAAGCCGGCCATTCCATGATTAAAATTCTGTCAGCACCTTTGCTTAACTCCAAATTACTATGAACCGAATTTTATTCTTGTTGTGTATTGCTTTTGCTGCTTGTACGTCCGATAAAAAAAGTGATTCTGAAAGGATTAGTTTGGAAGACATTTCCCTGACTGATTTATCGGGTAAGGCGATTGACTTATCACAATATAAAGGAAAGACTGTCTTTATTAATTTTTGGGCTACCTGGTGCCGGCCTTGTCTTCAGGAAATGCCAGCTTATCATTGGCGATGAGTGAATTCAAAGATCAACCGATTGTATTTTTCTTTGCTTCCAATGAAAAGCCCTGAACAGATTGAAAAATTTAGCATAAGCAACCCCTTTAAATTTGAATATGTACACGCTGCTAATTTAGAGGCCCTTAATATTCAAGCATTACCTACTACCTTCATTTTTAATGCACAGGGAGAATTGCGCTATGATGCTGCCGGTTTTCGCGAATGGAATGATGAAGAAAATCGAGCTTTAATTAAATTTATTATTGATTCTGATGAATAGGATTTTTCTTTTTTTATTTTTTGTATTGATTGGCATTGGTTGCTCAACTGATCGCAGAGCGAATTCCGAAATGATCCACGTCAATTCGCTAAGTGGCCCTGCAACATCGCCAACCCAGAACCATTTTATTTACTGATTCGAAAATCAGGTTTATCTTTCATTGGATTGAAAAGCAAGACACAATCAATTATTTCAAGTTCTCCGATTGGAAAATAATCATTGGACGGAACCAACAACGATTGCCTCGGGTAGTTCATGGTTTGTGAATTTGGCTGATTATCCCATGCTGGCTGTTAACAACAATAATTTTCTGGCGTATTATTTATCACGAAGTGGCACTGAAGTACGTATGCCTATGATATGGCCCTTGTAAAATTCATTGGATGGGAGATTGGAGAGTAAACCATTTTACCACTTATCAAAGACGGTAAACAGGCCGAACATGGATTCGTAACCATACTTCCTTACGGAGATAATTTTTTTATAACGTGGCTGGATGGAAGGAATACAGTTATGGAGGGCATGGAAGGAGATCAGCATGATGGGCATCATGGTGCCATGAGTTTGCGTGCTTCTGTTATGGATGCAAATGGTAATCGACTTAACGAATGGGAGTTGGACAATAAAACGTGTGATTGCTGCATCAAACCACTGCAGCTATTACTTCCAACGGACCTGTAGTTGTATATCGCGATCGTTCGGATGAAGAGATTCGGGATATGTCTATTGTCCGATTGATTAACGATGAATGGACCAAGCCACAAGCTGTGCATGAAGATCATTGGAAGATAGCAGGATGCCCGGTTAACGGGCCGCGTATTTCCAATTATGAAAATACTTTGGCAGTTACTTGGTTTACAGCAGCGAGTGACTCCGCACAGGTTAATGTATCATTCTCTTCGGATGGTGGAACTTCATTTATAAACCAGTCCGAATCGATGAAGGGAGACCATTGGCCGGGTAGATATTGCTATGTTAGACGGTGATAGAGCTATGGTGAGTTGGATGGAAGGCTCAAAAATTAAAGCAAGAATTGTGAACAAAGAGGGTACCATGGGCAGGCCCATGGAAGTGGCTAACAGTTCAGGAGCCAGGTCCAGCGGCTTTCCACAGATGACCCGATCGGGTGATCAATTGATTTTTGCATGGACTGATGATCACAAAAAAAATATTCATGCTGGAAATGACGGGTTGGTGATCTGAGTTCTGCAATTAATTTCCTATACTGCATGAATATCGGAATTCTATTCTTTGACTAAACATGGAGGAAGGGAAAAATAAAATCGGAATTTGGACGGCTACTTCTTTAGTAGTTGGAAATATGATTGCTCCGGATTATTTATGCTACCGGCAACCCTCGGCATTTATGGTGGCATTAGCTTAGTAGGCTGGGTTATCTCTGGTTCTGGTGCCATCTGCCTGGCGTTGGTATTTAGTTGGCTAAGCAAACTTAAACCCTTTCCAGGAGGGCCGTATGCATATTCCCGAGAAGGAATGGGCGACTTCGCAGCTTTCTGGTTGCCTGGGGTTATTGGATTTCCGTTTGGTGCAAACGCTGCCATAGCCGTTGCGTTTGTAAGTTATTAACTGCATTTATTCCAGTCTTGTCAACCCATCCGGTTTTATGCTGTAGGTGCAGGGCTTTCTGCAATGGTTTCTTAATGGATAAATACGAAAGGCATTAAGGAAGCGGGCATTATTCAGGTAATAACCACCGTTCTTAAAATTGTTCCTTTATTGGTAATTACCATTGGGGAATGTTCTATTTAAACCTGGATAATTTTGTTCCCTTTAATGTGAGTACAGAATCGAATCTATCGGCTATTACAAGTGCAACCACACTCACCTTGTTTGCATTTCTTGGATTAGAATGTGCCACTATTCCTTCAGGAAACGTTAAAAACCCCGAGACTACAATTTCGCGAGCTACTATTATTGGAACTTTATTGACAACGGGAATATACATTGCCGGCACGGTTGCCGTAATGGGTTTAATACCGCCTTCTATATTAATACATTCGGACTCACCTTTGCTGATGCTGCTGCATCAATCTGGGGCGAAGGTGCTCGCTACCTGATTGCCGGGGTGCTGCAATTTCTACGCTTGGAGCACTTAACGGTTGGATTTTGATTCAAGGACAAATGCCCATGGCTGCGGCTCGAAAGGATTTATTCCCAAGGATTTTTGCAAAGGAAAATAAGAATGCTACACCGGCTTCCGCATTAATTTTTTCCAGCATCTTAGTATCTATTGTTGTGTCGATGAACTTTAGTAAAAGTCTGGCCGATACGTACAAGTTCGCCATTCTATTAGGCACGCTTACTTGTCTTGTTGCCTACTTATTTTCAATAGTTGCTTTTTTTATACTTGATAGTAAACAACCGGGCATCCGATGGGGAAAACTGACGGTGGCCTCCCTTGCTTTTATTTATTCGATGTGGGCAGTGATTGGCTCTGGTGAAGAAATTGTTTATTGGGGATTTGTTATGCTAATGGCCGGACTACCTTTTTATGCCTGGATACAAATGAAACGAAAATCAACGTTATGATAACGACTTGTCATTCAGAATACGACAAACTAAAATCGGTTTTTATTAAAAGACCGGCTGAAGCGTTTGTAAACCAAGACAAATTGGCCGGGCAATGGAAAGAGTTGAACTTTCTTTCGCAGCCTGATTACAAAAGAGCAAACCAGGAGTATGCTGATTTTGAAAACTTGATCGTGAGGAGCGGAGCGAAGATTTACACCCTGCCTTTTGATCCGCAGGTTACTCTTGATTCCATTTATTGTCGTGATGCCGCCATTGCAACAGATCATGGAATGATTATTTGCAACATGGGAAAAGCAGCACGAAGCAAGGAACCTGCTGAAAGAAAATCATTTGAAGAAAATGGAATAAAAATTTTAGGCGAGATCAAAGCTCCCGGAACAGTAGAGGGTGGCGATGTAGCCTGGGTGGATCAACATACGTTGGCCGTTGGTCACACATATCGAACTAATTGGGATGGTATTCATCAACTTAAAAATTTACTGGAACCCAAAGGCATTCATGTCTGGGTGGTAGATATGCCTCATTACAAAGGTCCATCTGATGTTTTTCATTTGATGTCCGTATTTAGTCCGGTAGATAAGGACCTAGCGGTAGTCTATTCTCCGCTTATGACAATTTCGTTCCGAAACACATTATTACTTAAACGGTATAACCTTGTTGAAGTACCCGATAGTGAATGGGATTCGATGGGTTGTAATGTTTTAGCGATTGCTCCACGCGAAGTAATTATGGTAAAAGGTAATCCGATAACAAAACGAGGATTACAGGATGCCGGTTGCACCGTACATGAATATGAAGGGCAAGAAATAAGTGTAAAGGGTGGGGTGGACCAACTTGTTTAACCAGACCCATTGAGCGAATAGTAGCTTGAAAAATGATTATTGCTAATAATTAGCACTTAGTAATTCGTAATTCTAAATTCTACTTCTTAAATTTCATTCGTGGAATCATTTCTAAACTTCTTTGAAACCATGCCCACATGGCAGCGCAGCGTGGATATTCATCTGCCTCTTGTGTGTTGGATTTTAGAAGGCGCCTTTCCATTATTTAGATTCAGTTATAAAAAATGGAAACATGCTGGTGTCAATTTTGTTTTTCTTGTCAACAACCATGGTCATTAATGTTCTCTTTGGTGTAGCTACGGTAGGCGTTTTTGAATGGATAAAGGTAAATGAATTTGGTTTAACCTATCTGATCGGCCTGGCCTATTTGGGCTGAGCTGCTCATGTGCATTCTTTTTTTGAATTGATGGCGCAATATCTTATTCACTATATGCTACATCGTGTAAAGTGGATGTGGAAGTTTCACATGATCCATCACAGCGATACGCATTTAGATGCAACCTCTGGCACCCGCCATCATCCAGGAGATTTTATGATGCGTGAAACATTTGCATTAGCAGCTGTTGTTGTTACTGGAGCTCCGCAGTCCTATTTCTTTTACAGAATTTGCACGGTGTTCTTCACCTACTTTACGCATGCAAATATTTCTCTTCCCATATGGATTGATAAACCATTGAGTTATATTTTCATTACGCCCAATGTTCATAAGTTTCATCATCACTTTGAGCGCCCGTGGACGGACACAAACTTTGGTAACATCTTTTCCATTTGGGATCGGCTCTTCGGCACGTTTGTCTATGATGATCCAAAAAAAATTAAATATGGTTTAGATGTACTTGATCCCGCCAAGGACGAGAATATTGGCTATCAGTTTAAGATTCCTTTTAGCAAAGATGTAAAGACGGATTATTGAGTTCTTCCTCAGGGTTACAATTAGATCTTAACAACGAATTCACATAAGGGATGTTAGATAATCCCTAAAAATCAATATTTTTGAAAAATCTCCAGTACTCAACTATTTTCAGCGTGATGAGAATCTTTACGGTATTACTAGTTCTTGTTCTTCTTTGCGGAATTGGGAATACCCTGTATGCTGCAGAGCTTTAGAAAGCAAACAGGAACGGCTACTATTGCAGCCGAGCAACCTCACTTACGGTTACAATCAGCAACGTAGCTATGGAACAGTCTTTCTTAGTCTTCTCCTCTACCTGTGATAATGCAAATCCTGGTGAATATCATATTGGTGGGCAAGTTACCAACGGAACTACACTCACATTTACGCGTTTTGGCAATGGAACCACCACCGCAGCTACTATTAAGTGGCAAGTCTTTGAATTTGAATCCTGCGTACGAGTGCTGCGTGGTGTGACAAATTTTGCTTCCGGTGCTACGTTAGATGTACCCATTCCTACCGTTACTCTGGCAAAGAGTTTTGTGATAGCCACCATGACTAATGATGGAGCAACATCTGATAACAATGATGGATTTGGAGCCGATCTTACAAGTACCACAAACCTGAGATTCACTGCAGGAACAGGCACGGTCAATTTTACCATTTATTGGCAAGTAGTTGAGTATCAGGATGCCGTGGTCAGAAATTTAATACTACACTAAATGCAGGAACGGCAAGTACAACAACAACCATCTCTCCGGCAGTTACAACCCTATCAAAGGCATTTGTATTGAGTTATCATTCCATTAGTGCCGCTGTGGTTACTGGTAATTTACCCCGAACAGAACTTACAAATACAACAAAAGTCACTTATACTAGAGGAGCCGGTACGACAGCAGCCATGGCGTTTGTAACCTATGTAATCGAGTTTACTGATGCAACAAGTGTAGTGCGCGGCACTCAAGCTTTTGGGTCAGGATCTATAACTCAAAACGTTGCAATTACAGCGACCAATTCTACAGGTGTTTTGGGCCGGGCAACGAAGGCCGGCAGGGAGTACAAACTATGTTCCTGATGATAACTTTGGCCATGCTTATTTTACCTATGACCTCATCATCAAACGTAACCATCGCACGTGCTGTAGGAACAGGCTCAACGGCCAATGCACCCTATCAACTTGTTACCTTTCCAGATACAAATCCTTCACCCACTCCTGCTACATATTATTCATTGGCAAGTGGTGCCTGGGAATCAAATACTTCTTGGTCTTTTAGTGCCAATGGATCAAGTGGTGCAGTTGCTGTTGGGCTTTTCCCAAGGCGTTTGGATAATGTCGTTATAAGGACCGGGCATACGATCACGATTGATAACGTTACAGATAATGGATTATGCGGTGTTTCACCGGATGGATTGGGAAGGAGTAATGTTGGCCCTTTGCCGCGTCAATCTTACCATGTTTTATCAAGCAGGAGATATTTTGATCAGTGGCACCCTCACTGTAACGGGTGTCGAGATGATGACCAGAAGGTTATACGAAAATAGCATCAGGTGGAACATTTGGTCTTTCATCAAGTTATGTTAACCTAGGATTTTTAGAAGCGGATGCCGGCTCAACCCTAAGCGCTGCGGATGATATTATTTTAGCTGGCAATAGTTCTACCATCATTAACAGCTCATCTATTTCTAATGATGATCTGATTATTAGTTTTACCAACGCCACGCTTTGCGGAACAGGCAGTACCACGTTGCGGAATGGATCGGGTAGTTTAGTAACTTATGCCAATGGTGCGACCATTGCCCAAATATGCACAACGTTTACGGTCGATTGCTGCAGTATTTCCTGACGTGTGCGCTGGATTTCCAGTAGTGGGCACCGGGCCTTCTTCGTTAGGAAATACGGGGCCTGGCGGATTTGCAAGAACTGATGGGAACCGGAACTCCGTGTTTGGCTCGATGCAAGTAAGCGTATTTAGTGATGCAGGTACAACACCTTCAGTGAATGGAGGTGCTGTTCAACAGTGGAATGATCAATCAGGTTACGCCAATCACGCCACTACTGTGGCTGGGCAGCCCACATATGATGCCACCGATCCTTCAATAAATAATTTTCATCGATAGTTTTCGCTGCATCAGGATCTAATAGATTGAATTTAAATTTATTCAATCTCAATCCTGAGACATCCAGCTTTTCGATTGTGACCGCTGTCAATATTGGACCAGCTACAGGTGCAAATCAACATTTAGTTCAACAAAAGGATGCTGCTGGTACCGGAAGAACAATCCTTTTTCTCAGCAGCGCAACGTCTAAAATTTCAACATTTCTTGGTGGTGCAACCACAGAACCAACGGCAACATATACACTTTCGACATGGACAATATCTTCACAAACATTCAACTTCGTTAACGCAACCACCACTAATATAAATCTATATAAGGCTGGCACTGCAGATGGATCAGCTACAGTAAACCCAGAACCCTCGTCAGGTAGTTGGGTGATTGGATCTAATAAGGCTGAAAACGGTAACTTTTTGAATGGTTCTTTACCAGAGCTAATTATTTATAATCAATCGTTGAACTATGCGAAGAGGATTATTTTGGATAATTACATTTCGGCCAAGTATAACATTGCATTAACAGCCAACGATGTTTACACAATGGACGATGTGGGCAATGGAAATTATGATTTCGAAGTTGCTGGTATCGGTCAGGCTAGCGATGGTTCAAATCATAAGGATGCAAGAGGAACAGGTATTGTTAGAATATGGAACCCGAATGGATTGGCAAATGGCGAATTCTTACTATGGGGTCACGACAACACTTCAATCACTAGCACTACCACGGCAGTTGGTACAGCGGTAGATGGTACAATAATAGAAGAACGGTTATCGCGAATTTGGAGAGCAGGAGAGACCGGAGATGTTGGAACTACTTCCGTTTCATTTGATTTTAGTAGCGTGGGCGGGAGTCCGCTCGGGTCTAATTTACGCTTACTTATTGATCGGGATGGTGACGGCTTTGCTGACAATGATGTGGCCCCGGTAGTGGGATCGACCGTTGGGAGTGAGGTTGTTTTTTCCAATGTCAATCTCCAGAATGGGGATCGGTTCACCTTGGGAAATACGGATTCATCAATCCCTCTACCAATAGAGTTGCTCTCCTTTAGTGCTGTTCCTGAAAAAGCAGAAGTTAAATTAGCCTGGAGCACAGCTTCAGAATTAAATAACGATTTCTTTACGGTGCAACGCTCGCAAGATGCTGAACAGTGGCAGGATGTTATTGAAGTTAAAGGGGCCATCAACAGCAAAGAGCGCATTGACTATGAGGCATTAGATGGACTTCCTTTCACAGGTGTATCGTACTATCGTTAAAAGCAAACCGACTTGATGGCCAATACACCTATTCTTCGGTTAGGACGCATTGAGATTACAGAGTTGTTTCAATTGAAGGTTTATCCGAATCCATCATCTGGAAAATTTACTATCTCAACCGGCTTTGCATTACTACCTGAAAACATCAAACTTTATAATTCAATAGGGCAGGAGATGCCTGTTACTCTTGACAAATCAAGTGGTTCGACTGTTCTTGATACTAACATTCCAAAAGGTATTTATATTCTTAAAGCAACTCGTGGCTACTGGCATCAGTCGGTGCGGGTAGTGATTGAGTAATTATTGGTAAGAGGTAGCCAGTAATCAGTCGAGACTGCTCCGGATTACTAATACTGACCACCGATCACTGATTACCACTTACCGGTTAATAGCAATGGGTGCACTTTAAGCATCGATCGGGAATATTAAAGCATCGGTCAAAGGCACAGCATCTTGCCGAATATCCCAACACAGCTGGTTCACTAACTTACGTATTGCCTTAGTCTTGCTTCCTTCCATATAGCCTTGTTCCAGATACCAACCTTTATTTTCTCCATTTGCGAAAGAGCGAACAGATCACATAATTTTTTAAGTACCGTTTTGCAGCCCGTATCTTTCGTGGCTTCTACTTTGCAAAACAAATTGTTCAAGAATAATTCTTTCAATATAAGCGAACCCCACTTGCACTAAATGTTGTTGGCACACATTAAATGCATCGAAAGAATCCATACCGCTATCGATGTGTCGTTTCAACCGTTTGGCAGCAGAAGTAAGAATATCCCGTTCGCGAAATTTGAATGCGTTTAAATGAAATTCTGAATCGAGCAAATGTTTTCATCGGTATTTCGTGTAATAATAGGATTCTTCTCGGTGATAGTAGTTTTTGCTTGATCGGCCACGTAGTTTAAAATAGTTAGCACGTTCATGTTGCCGAACTCCTGTTTAAATTCTGTTAATCGACTCTTAGCAACCAGTTGCATCAGCACCGTATTGTCTCCCTCAAACGTTGTAAAAACATCGGTATCATTTTTAAGAACTTCGATTCGATTTTCTGACATATATCCTTTGCCGCCACAACATTCGCGGCATTCCTGCAGGGTGGCGGTTGTATTCCAGGTGGCAAATGATTTTAGTCCAGCAGCAAGGGCCTCAATCTCCTGCATATCATCTTCTTTTCGATTTAAGAATCTTTTTCGTGAGGTATTGAAGCGAGAAATGTATGGCATACACGTTTGCTAACAAAGGCATCAGTCTTCTCTGATGGGTACGATAATTTAGTATAGGTACTTCCGTACCACCTTCAGGACCAAATTGTCTGCGCTGATCTCCATAGCGGATAGCAATGGTGAGACCTGATTTAGAAGCCGAATTACCCGATCGTGGGATACCAATTCTTCCGCCAACTAAGGTACCAAGCATCGTAAAAAATCTTCTGTTGTCGCTGGCTATAGGGCTTTCAAATTTCCCCTCGTCATTCACAGCAGTAAATCGGTCAAGCAGATTTTCTTTCGGAATGATTACATGGTTAAAATAGATAACACCATTATCTACGCCATTTAAACCCATCTTACGACCACAATCTTTAATGGTGATGCCCGGTAATACTTTTCCCTTCTTATCCCGTAAAGGAACAAGTAAGGCAGCAACCCATAATCCTTATCATCCAAAATTAGTTTAGCAAATACGGTAGCCATTTGTCCGTGCAGCGCGGCATTTCCAATGTATTCTTTGCGGGCAAACTCGTTCGGGGTATGTATTTTAAATGTATGGGTCTGATGATCATAAGTAGCTGTGGTCTCAATACCTTTTACATTCGATCCATGGTTGGTCTCCGTCATAGCAAAACAACCTGGAAGCTCCAGTGTGCCGATATCTTTCAGATATTTAACATGATGTTTTTTTTCGGTACCCAGAAGAGATACGCTCATCCCCAGAGCCCAAACTGTACGCCAAACTTAATAACCATACTAAGATCATGATAGCTTAGTGTTTCCATAATAGCGAAGTAGGCGGCCATATCATTCTGCCCTCCGTACTCTTTTGGATAGGCCATGGAACCGAATCCCTGCTCGGCAAGAAACTTACACCATTGCAATACGCGTTTTCTATATAAGTCAAGATCGCCCGGATCCACATAACTAAATTCAGGATCTGATATAAGAGTTTTGACTTTACGGATGAGATTGGCGTGTTCGCCATCCAACAGTCTAGTTAACTCCTGAACATCAAAGTTTTGATGAGTAATCTGTTCAGAAGTAATTGTCTTCCTACCCGATTGAAAATTAAAGGTTGCTTCACGACTGATCAGTCCAAGGGTAGCTTCAATTTTGGAAAGGGACGGTTGTGCCTGAATTAGAGTTTCACTGATTGTTCCGTCACCTTTTAAACTAGCCATGCGTATACCCAGATTGACTAGTGTATCATTTGCATGCTTCGAATCCGCTACCTGCGATATTGCAGTTCGCCAACTCATAAGTTCATCGGCCGTGGGCGGTGTGGCAGGATTGAGCTTGGTTAACAATAATTTCTTTTCAGGATCGGTTAACCATTGTTGACTGTTTATCAACCCCTCAAGAATCGAAACCTCACTGGGTGTTAGTATAGCATCAGACCATACGGTATATAGTATAGGGATAAAAACTAATAACTTAGGATTAGCCCTTACAAGATCGGAGTCTAGCATAGTCGGATAAAAAATGATATGTTATAAAAATAACGATTTTAATCCCATCTTTTTTACTCTCCGGATACGAAGAGGCAATGACACTCATGAATAAGAATATAAATATTCAACTCTAATAAAAACCTAATCTATTTAATTGGATCAAGAATGAAGATTTTTCAGCAAATCCTTACATGCTGACATTTAAATGTTTATTCTTTTCTTAGAATTTCCTATATTTCTTTTCACTAAACCCTTCAAACCATGAATTTTAAACCCGACATCAAGAGCAAAGAAGAGTTGAAAGCCGTCAGCCCAAGTATGAAACCATTATGAAATATATGGTTCAACTGCATAATCTGGTAACAGTTCGCCCTGATCAATTGATCAATGAGGTAATTGACATCATGATTGAAAGAGAATTTCGGTGCTCCAGTTTTAGATGAAAACAAAAGTTAATTGGCATTATTTCAGAGCGCGATTGTCTTAAGCTAATTGTTGATCAGGCATACCACAATTTACCCCATAGCGATCCTGTTGTTTCTGATTATATGACGCGTGATGTTAAAACCATGTCTCCGGATAATACGGTGGTGGATGCTGCTACTGAATTTCTTAATTCGCCAATTCGCAGAATGCCGGTGGTAGAAAATGGCGTGTTGATAGGGCAAGTTAGTCGTATTGATATTCTCCGGGCCGCTAAAAATATCAACCCTACCAGTTGGTCATAGTTGAATCTCATAAGGAAGAGTTAATCTGATAAGATTATAGTTTCTCATTTGGAAAACTATTTGATTGCCTCAGGGTTAAGGGTTATAGAGCCTTTGGTCGAATAGAACCCTTGAAGTGCGGTTGTAAAACTTTCTTCCGTCCATGAATTTTAAAGGCCATATTCTTGATGGTTTCCTCCTGTTGGTTGAGCACAGCAAAGAGCAGCATGGCTTTAACAGAAAGGTAACCGAACTCATAATTTTCCTTCATTGTCCAACTCGTTTTAATATCTTAGCGTATTAATTCATTCATATGATAAGGCGGTTATTCTTGCTTTCAATTCTATCAGTCTTCTTTTTAGTGGGGTGTAGTTCCTCAAAAACATTTCGGAAGCTGACCAACGAAGAGTCAACGGCTATTAGTAGATATCGTAAGCAAATTGATGAAAAGATGGACGCTATCATATTCTGATAATCACGTCAGAGGGTGATATGGTATTGAAACTGTATAATGAAACTCCGCTTCACCGTGATAATTTTGTTGCCAAAGTAAAATCTGGTTTTTACGATTCATTATCATTCCATCGGGTAATAAATAACTTTATGATTCAAGGGGGCGACCCCACCAGTAAGAGTGCGCTTGCTGGCCAACGATTGGGAAGTGGCGATGCACCGGGTGATAGGATTCCTGCCGAGTTTCGAACAGATAAGGGAATCTACCACAAACGAGGAGCGTTAGGGGCCGCGCGTGACAATAATCCCGAAAAGGCGAGTAGCAACAGCCAATTTTATATTGTACAGAGACCGGTCTGGACTGCCTCGAAATTGGATAGTGCTGTTATACAGCGGAGATTAACACCTGAATATGAAAATCTAACACTCAACGATGAACAGAAGAAAATCTATACAACCGTAGGGGCACCCCTCATTTGGATGGCGGTTATACAGTATTTGGTGAACTTGAAATTGGCTTTGATGTATTAGACAAAATCGCAGCAACAAAAACGAATCAATCCGATCGTCCTGAAACCGATGTTCGCATGCGGATGTTTGTTTTGAGTGAACCAAAGAAAAGTAAATAACAGAGAGTCCATAGTATTTAGTCCATAGTCGATAGTAGTATTATTAATATTGAAGTAATATGTCAACTTGTAGTCAAGCACAGTACATGCAGTCACTAGTATCCAGCATCTAAGAATTTTAAATCTATAAAACCATGACCCGACTTCTCATTTTATTCTCCTTCATTTCCTTCATTGCAACGGCACAACCCATCGCCCCGGAACTTTATCAAGATCTGGAGTATCGGATGATCGGGCCTTTTCGCGCAGGGCGCACCGTAGCGGCCGTTGGCGTGCCCACACAGCCCAATGTGTTTTACATGGGTGTTAACAATGGTGGCGTTTGGAAAACAGATGATTACGCTAGAACATGGAATCCGATTTTTGATTCGGAGCCGACTGGATCGGTTGGTGATTTAGCCGTGTCGCCCTCGAACCCGAATATAATCTATGTAGGTAGTGGCGAAGGGTTGCATCGGCCTGACTTAGGAGTAGGTGATGGTATCTATAAATCTATTGATGGCGGAAAAACCTGGAATCATATTGGGTTACGCAATGTGCAACAAGTGGGTCGATTGATTGTTCATCCAACCAATCCAGACATTGTTATCGTTGCGGGTTTAGGTCATCCCTATGGAGCCAATGATGAGCGTGGTGTATTTCGAACAAAGGATGGCGGAAAATCGTGGGAGAAAGTTTTGTATATAAATCATAACACCGGAGCGATTCAAGTTGAATTTGATCCTACCAATCCCGAAATAATTTATGCCGACTTGTGGGAACATCAGGAAGGGCCATGGGAGAATGCATCTTTCTCAGGACCTAATAGCGGACTTTATAAATCAACCGATGGTGGCAACACCTGGAAACCATTAACGCAAGGACTGCCCGGTGCGCAGCAAGGATTGGGAAGAATTGGTTTTGGGATTTCGCCAAGTAATCCTAAACGAATGTATGCAACGGTAGATGCCCGCGCTAACGCAGGAGTTTATCGTAGTGATGATGGGGGTGAGAGTTGGAAGATGACGACCAACGATCGAAGAATTTACGGTCGAGGTAGTGACTTTGCGGAAATTAAAGTTCATCCAAAAAATCCAGATGTTGTTTATTCAGCCAATGTTGCTTCCTATCGCTCTAATGATGGCGGCTATACCTGGGCATCCTTTAAAGGTGCACCCGGGGGCGATGATTATCATCGAATCTGGATCAACCCCTTGCAACCTGACATTATGTTGTTTGCTTCCGATCAGGGTGCTATTGTAACCGTAAATGCCGGCCGAACCTGGAGCTCGTGGTATAATCAGCCAACGGCTCAATTGTATCACGTTACTACCGACAATCAATTTCCATATTGGGTGTATGGTGGTCAGCAGGAGAGTGGAGCGATTGGTACAGCCAGCCGTGGCAATGGCGGTCAGATTTCCTTTCGGGATTGGATGGGTGTGGGTGCAGATGAATATGCCTACGTAGCGCCCGATCCTAAAAATCCGGATATAATTTATGGTGGCCGCGTAACACGCTCTTTAATAAGAAAACGGGGCAAACACAAAATGTTGCTCCTGAAGCAATTCGCTCGGGTCAATACCGTACGGTAAGAACATCGCCATTGATTTTTCATCCCGCTGATCCGGATGCATTGCTCTTGGGAACTAACGTTCTGTGGGAAGACAACTACTGGCGGTAAGCAATGGGAGATTATTAGTCCAGACTTAACACGTAAACAAAATGAAATTCCAGCAAGTGTTGGAGATTTCAAAACGGAAGAAATGAAAACCATGCGGCCCCGGGCTGTGATTTACGCTGTAGCAGGATCAGCAAAAGATAAAAATGTTATTTGGGCCGGCACCGATTATGGCCTTGTTCATCGCACTGCCGATGGTGGCAAAACATGGAAAGATGTAACCCCACCAACATTATCCTCTTGGGATAAAATTTCACAATTAGACGGTGGACACTTCGATGCCAACACCATTTATGTTGCCGTTAACGCTATCCGTAAAAACGATATGAAGCCACATATTTTCAGAACGCATGATGGTGGAGCAACATGGAAAGAAATTGTGAAAGGATTGAATCCAATTTCACCCATCAATGTGGTGCGCGAAGATTCTAAACAACCTGGTTTACTTTTTGCCGGCTCCGAGCGCGAAGTCTTTTTCTCTGTAGATGATGGCGAGAACTGGCAAATACTTAGAATGAATATGCCCGGCTCATCAGCGCGCGATTTGGTTATTCACGAGGATGATCTGGTTGTAGGAACGCATGGTCGTTCGATTTGGATATTGGATAACATCAGTCCGTTACGGAGTCTTGCCAAAATGGATCCAAAGAAATCATTTTTGTTTCCACCTGCACAAGCTACCCGAGTTCGACATGATATGTTTTCAGATACACCCTTGCCCCCTGAAGAACCTGCCGGAAAGAATCCGCCCGATGGCGCCACGTTAGATTACTATTTAAGTCAGCAAGCAAAAGAAGTTCGGATAGAAATAGTAGGCAATCAAGGGGAGATCATAAAATCTTTTTCCAGTCTCGACAAACCGGAAGTTGTAGATTCCCTTACCATGGCCTATCCAACCTATTGGGTACGGCCTTCAAAAACACTGTCATCAAATGCTGGTCATCACCGGTTAGTTTGGGATTTGCGCTATGCAGCACCTAAAGGCGCGCAACGTCAATATTCTATCGCAGCAGTTTATATGAATTCAGCCAGCGGTCCAGTGGGTCCGTTTGTTCATCCAGGAACCTATACAGTTAGACTTTGGGTAGATGGAGCCGTTCAGGAAAATAAAATTGACGTACGTCTTGATCCACGAACTACCATCAGTGCAAGTGATTTGCAACTCCAAACCGATAATTCGTTAATCTGCTATAAAGCCTATAATCAAATACAGGATCTTCGGGATCTTATTGATGTTAAACTTGCTGACACTAAAATAAAATGGCCAAAGGGAAAGAAAGAATTGGTTCAAGCTTTCCGCGGCAATGGATTGTCTGACAATCCGGACGCCCTATACGGAAGTGTCAATGGAAGCACCTTGGAGAATGAGACTGTGGTTAGTTTGCAAGATAAGTTGCTATACTTATTAGTTGTATTACAAGGCGCTGATGAAACACCAACCTCACAAGCTATTGAAGCTGTAAATAAATTGAAGATTCGTAAAGATGAGCTCATTACGAAATCGAAATCTATTCTTAAGTAAGAATCTTACTTGTTGTGAAAATGGATCTGTTTTTAAGTAGGCAGATCCATTTTTAGTATGCAGGATCATCGGCCAGAAGGATAGGATACCAATACACGACTGTTATCTTGCAGCAACTACTATTAAATTGATAAAGGAACTTCACTTTTCGCCAGCCGTATTACTTGCTCTAAATGCATGTTTGGGCTTTATCATGTTTGGGGTCGCGTTATCTATAAAACCCGATCACTTCTATCAGCTTCGTTATCAAAAAAAGGCGTTGGCCACAGGATTGTTTTCGCAATACGTTCTGTTGCCGGCATTAACTATTGCCTTAATAATAATCTGGTCGCCTCCACAGGGAATTGCGTTGGGGATGATTTTAGTGGCCGCATGTCCTGGTGGCAATGTTTCAAATTTCTTTTCATTGATAGCGAGAGGAAATGTGGCTTTATCGGTAACCCTTACCGCTATAACTTCAGTGTCGGCTTTTTTGATCACACCCCTTAGCTTTTTATTTTGGTCTTCCTTACCGGGTTTAAGAGATAATTTTAATGCTATTGAAATTAATTTTGTAGAATTGTTCGTTACGCTTTCAGCTATTTTATTCCTACCATTGGTTTTAGGTATGGTCTGCGCACATTACTATCCGGCCTTCTCTGAGAAAATTTCTAAGCCAATTCGAATTATCTCCAGCATGATCTTGGTGAGTTTTGTCCTTATTGCGTTTTGGAATAACATTGGAGTATTTATTGAGCGGATTTCATCCGTGTTTTGGATTGTCTTGATTCACAATGGACTTGGACTATTTGGTGGGTATTATTTTAGCAAGTTGCTTAGGAATACCGAATCCGTTAGCCGATCGGTGGCAATAGAAACAGCCATTCAGAATTCAGGCCTGGGCCTAATCTTGATCTTTACTTTTTTTGGCGGTAACGGGGACATGGCTTTGGTCGCTGCCTGGTGGGCCATCTGGCACTTGATCAGCGGATTTACATTTGCCTACTTGATTCAAAGAAAACCGATTACGCCTTAGCTGTTCGTTCGATCTCTTTCAGGTTCTCCAGCTTTTTGTTTCTCAAAAATCCATTAATGTCTTCGAAGTGTTCACGCACGCGCTTATTACCAAATTCAAAAACCTTGGTAGCAAGTCCATCTAGAAAATCGCGATCGTGAGAAACAAGAATTAGCGTACCATCAAATGCTAACAAAGCATCTTTTAAAATATCTTTTGTTTTAATGTCCAAGTGATTGGTAGGTTCATCAAGAATCAAAAGGTTAACGGGCTGCAATAACAATTTCAACATCGCAAGGCGTGTCTTTTCACCACCCGAAAGTACTTTAACTTTCTTATCGATGTTATCACCACTAAACATAAAGGCTCCCAACATATCTTTAATCTTGGTGCGGATGTCACCTTGCGCGATCTGTTCAATGGTATCAAACACGGTAAGTTCAACATCTAACCGCGAAGCTTCATTCTGCGCAAAGTATCCAATCATGGAATTATGGCCGAGTTGCATCTTGCCTTCAAAATCTATTTCGCCCATAATCGCTTTTATCATAGTAGACTTTCCTTCACCATTCTTTCCAACAAACGCGACTTTTTCTCCGCGTGCAATGGTAAGTGAAGCATTTTCAAACACTACATGATTGTCATACTTCTTAGTAAGTTCCTCAACAATAACCGGGTAATTTCCCGAACGCGGAGCAGGAGGGAACTTAAGATTTAAAGAAGAGGTATCCATCTCATCAACCTGCACAATTTCAAACTTCTCAAGCATCTTCACGCGCGATTGAACTTGTAGAGGTTTTAGAGTACGTTCCTTTAAAGCGGTCAATGAATCCCTGAATGTCGGCAATCTCCTTTTGCTGATCGTTAAATTGTTTTTGCTGCTGCTCTCGCCTTTCTTTTCGCAATTGCAGATAATGAGTGTAGTTAGTTTTATAATCATAAATCCTGCCCATCGTAACTTCAATAGTCCGGTTGGTTAGATTATCCACAAAAGCTTTGTCGTGACTAATTACAATTACTCCACTGGAACCATTCTTTAAAAAATCTTCCAGCCACTGAACAGATTCGATATCCAGGTGGTTGGTGGGCTCATCCAACAAAATTAGATCTGGTTTCTGTAAAAGAATTTTTGCGAGCTCAATCCGCATCCGCCAACCGCCACTAAACTCTTTGGTCGATCGGTTAAAGTCAGACCGCAGAAAACCTAATCCCAGCAGGGTCTTTTCTACTTCTGCATCAAAATTAATTTCTTCAATCGAATAGTATTTTTCACTCAGTTCAGATACCTGCTCGATTATCTTAGAATATTCGTCCGATTCATAATCGGTGCGGGTCTCCAGTTGATGATTAAACTCATCCATCTGCTTTTTCATGTTGAGTATTTTGAAAAACGCCTTAGACGTTTCTTCGAATACCGTACAGTCATCTTCTGTGAGCAGATGCTGCAGCAGGTAGGCAATAACTGCATCCTTGGGTGCTGACACTTTACCCCGCGTTGGCTTATTAACTCCGGCAATGATCTTTAAAGCGTGGATTTACCAGCCCCATTTTTGCCCATCAGCGCGATTCGATCGGTATCGTTGATATTAAAGGTGATATTACTAAAAAGGGTTGAGCCGCTAAATTCAACCGTTACGGAATCGACAGAGATCATGTTCTTTAAAATAAGGGCGCAAAGATATCAGGCGCGTACATAAACCATAATTGATTTCTGTATTCTTCTTGCTAAATCGTATGATTTTGGGTTTGAAATTGGTGCTGGCATGTGTGTCTTTTACAGGGCTGGTTTGTACCTTACACCGCATTATTTAAAATTATGGACGATATAGTTGATCATCTTAAGCTCACTTTATTGAGGACGATTTCTTATCAAAGGCAGAAAAGAAATCGTTGACAGAGATTATTGGAAACAGACCGTTGGATGACCATCAACGTAGCTTTTGCGTAGTAAGATTTATGAACTGGCCAATGAAAATTACTTCTAACAATTATAAGTTTATAGTAGAGTGGATCAAGGATGCCAGCAACGCGCTTCTTAGCAATCCAACATCAACTTCAACTTCCGATGCCTACTTTAGTCCAGGCGATACCTGTCGCAACGTTATTATCCAACAAATACAAAAGGCTGTTAATCAGGTTCAGATTTGTGTCTTCACTATCAGTGACGATCCGATTACAGAGGCTATCCTTACCTCGCATAAACTTGGTAAACAAATTAGAATAATAACAGATAATGATAAGTCACTCGATTTGGGTTCAGATATTGAACGAATGGCCAGACAGGGGATAGAAGTAAAGATGGATCGTACGCCAAATCACATGCATCATAAGTTTATGGTCGTGGATGGCAACACAGTTGTTACAGGCAGTTATAACTGGACTCGAGCGCTAAAATTACAATCATGAAAATATTTTATTGACTCAGGATGCTCCAGGTAGTAAAATCCTTTTAAAACAATTTGATCAATTATGGAAGGAGATGGAAGCGTACTAATCGTTGTTATTGGAAAATAAGGAGTCATGGATTTTTGAGAGAATCGCATAGTACAAAACGAACAAGTGAACAAGTCATCCTGAACGATATCTCGTTTGATCAAAGTCCAGTATCAACGTGTGGTTGTTGCTGGCGAAACAGGGTCTGGAAGCAAAGTTCATTACTTAAAGTTATTGCTGGGCTGCTCCAACCGGACAGTGGAGAAGTATTATGGAAAGGAGAACGGGTAAAGGGCCAGATGAAAATCTAGTCCCGATCTCATCCGCAGATTGCCTATCCCTCTCAACAATTTGATCTTCCTAAATTCTTGCGTGTAGAGCAGGTTTTAGAATATGCCAATCATATATCAAACAAGGAAGCTGCCGCGATATTTTCGGTATGTCGAATTGACCAGCTTTTGCACCGGAAAACGGATCAGCTTTCGGGTGGAGAAAAACAACGAATTGCTATTGCCCGATTGTTGATTGGATCCCATCGTTGTTATTGTTAGATGAACCCTTACCAACCTGGATATGGTGGTAAGGGAATCTTAAAGAAAGTAATCGATGATATCGGTAAAAATTAAAAATAACCTGCAACATGGGTTCTCACGACCCTGCGGATGCACGCTGGCCTGGGCGGATAAGTTATTGTTCTGAAGGATGGTAACGCAATGAGCAGTGATCCTGAAAGCATTTATCATAACCCGATAAATGAATATGTTGCTGATTGTTTAGCATGGTTCACTGGCAATGTACTTACTCTTGCAGAACAAAAAATTTTAGGCAGAAAGACAGCGAAGGAAAAATATGGGTTCGGCCAGAAGGTTTCCGGCTTTACGAAAGAAAGATCGTAATCGATTTCAGATACAAGAAATAAAATTCTACGGCGAAAATCCAATATGAAATTAAGCTGAGTTATCGACAGATGTGGTTGTTTGAGTAGCCACAACCCAGGATAAATTCTGCAAATAGGCGATCGGGTTGAAATTTCCACTTATACGTTTCTGAAAAATTAACATCTTTACATTATTCGATTTTATTAA
>JADJMA010000023.1 GCA_016709845.1 Flammeovirgaceae bacterium
CAATTTCTGATGAACTAAGAAATGCAATTCAAATGGTAGAAGGAACAACTACCAATTGGAAAGATGTTGGCAATGCAGATGTTTATCCCGCAGACTTTGCACCCGGTTTGGGTTTTAATTCGAATACAACTGCCGCGGGCATTGTAGCACCAGCTGGAAAAATATCAGGAAGCGGATCTTCGTTGATGGTTGATCCGAAAGAAAATAACTCATTTCGTTTGGTTAATCAGGCATTGCAAGATGGCGGTAGTGTTAAGTTTGACAATGGTAAATACATTATCAGTGGGGTAGGGAAAAATATTTTGGACAAAGGCGTTAAAGATTTTGCATTAAACGCACAAATGACTTCTTCATCCAAAGGAGTAGCCATCAAACCAAGAGTTGCTCTTTATCGCCCATGGCGACCGAACATGGATGAAGGTTGGACACGGTGGCTGCTGGAGTGTTTTGGATTTCCATTTACCAACATTGGTAATAATGATTTTCAATCCGGATCCTTGCGCGCAAGGTTTGATGTAATTGTACTGGCGGCCGATCGTCCATCCGGAATTAAAAATGGATTTAAGAAAGGTTCTGTGCCACCACAATACGAAGGAGGTTTAGGCGAAGCGGGTATTCATGGATTGGATGAATTCGTGCGCAATGGTGGTACATTGGTTTGTTTGAATGAAAGCAGTGACTTTGCTATTGAAGAATTGCACCTTCCGGTGAAGAATGTGGTGAAGGATGTGAATAGAAAGGAATTCTTTACCGGGGGATCAATACTCGAAGTAGAGGTAAACACGCAACATCCGGTAATGGCAGGGCTGGCTGATCGCGCCAATGTATTCGTGGATGACAGTCCGGTGTTTACCACACTGGAGGGTTTTGAAGGACAGGCGTTGGCGAAATATAAAACACAGGGTTCTCCATTAATGTCAGGATACTTGTTGGGAGAGAAATACCTGAATGGCTATGCTGCGGCCTTAGATGTAAAATATGGTGAAGGTCATGTTATCCTTCATGGCTACCGACCGCAATGGCGTGGTCAACCCTATGGTACGTTCAAAATTCTTTTCAACTCATTGTATTATGGTGGCGACCTGTCGAAAGCACAACAACCGAACAAAGACTTTTGGAAAGCACCTGAAGTTGCGAAGGAGAAATAATAGCTAATGTCATTCAGAGGAAGTGTTGATATAATCGACACGACTGATGAATCTCAATACTGAAGAATTTAAGACTCTTCGCTTACGCCTGCCTTTGCCGAAGCGGCTCCGCGCAGGCAGGCTCAGAGTGACGGTGACTTTATTTACTCAGATCTCAAAGACCTTGCAGGATTAGCCCGTGCTGCCTTAAAGGATTGATAACTTATTGTGAGCCATGCAATCACTAGTGCGGAAACACCACCAACAAGAATCGTCCATAGATTAATGTCAATACGATAGGCAAAGCCCTCTAACCAGGTACTCATTCCATAGTAGGAGATAGGGCCAGCAATTAAAAAGGAAATGATCACCAACTTTGTAAAGCCTTTGGACAAGAGCACAACTACCTGAGTTACGCTTGATCCCATTACCTTGCGTATACCGATTTCTTTGGCCCGTTGTTCAGCGGTAAAAGCCAACCCAAGAAGTCCAAGGCAGGCAATTGCTATTGCCAACACGGTGAAGACTGTGAAGATTGAACTCATACGTTGCTCGGTTCTGAACAAGGCATCAAACTCCTGATCAATGAATACATAATCATAGGGAGAGCCTCCAGTAAGTGTTTTCCACTGGTCACCAATAAATTTCACTTTGTCTTGTAAATCCGCACCGCTGAGTTGAATGCTAATCATTTGGTTTTCGGGCGCATAAAACAAAAGCATAGGTCTTACCTTATTCTTTAAAGATTCGAAGTTGAAATCCTTAACAACGCCAATCACTTTGTAAGGGATCATTCCTTCTGGCCTGTACTCCCTAATTTCTTTGTTCTCAATATTATCCCATCCAATTAGATTGAATGCAGACTCGTTCATAATCACGGCCATTGAGTCAGAAGCAACTTCTTTCGAGAAATTCCGGCCTCGTGCAAGTTCCATTTTCATGGTGGGAAGGTGATTATCATCTACTGTATTATAAACAAAAGAATATCCTCAGCATTCTCTCCGCTAGGCCTGAAAACAGAACTATTGCCTATGTTGGGTTGAACATATTGAGAGTAGCTCACCATATTTATACCTTCTTGCCTTTGTAGAATATCCTTGAATGCATTTTTGTTGACTCCCAACTTATTCACGTTATCTATAATCAAGACATTCTCCTTTGAAAAGCCAAGGTTCTTATTTTGCAGGTAGTCAACCTGTTCGAATACAATAAGCGTTGAAATAATAAGCACGATACTGATGGTAAATTGTAGCGTTACTAAAAAGCTTCTAATGCCACTGCTCTTGAAGCCAGCTCGCACCTTTCCTTTGAGCACCTCAACAGGTTGAAAAGAGGTCAGGTAAATGGCAGGGTAGATTCCAGCACCTAGCCCTACGATGATCACTAGCCCTAGCATACCTAATACAAATTGAGTTGAAAGTAGTTCCGAAAGTGTGATGGCCTTTCCAGCCAATTGATTGAATGTGGGAAGCATTGCCCAAACTGTAAATAAGGCAATAAGAAGGGACAGCGCGGCATACAATATCGACTCTGAAAAGAACTGCGCGATCAATCGTCCTCTCATGGCTCCTATTGTTTTTCTAATACCTACTTCCTTAGCGCGGTTGGCGGACCTGGCGGTTGCCAGATTCATAAAATTGATACAAGCAATCACAATGATAAACAAACCGATGGCACCAAAATGTATAGATATTGAATGTTCCCATTGGGCAGAATCTGATCTCCAAACGTTGACATCAAATGGATATCAATTAGTCTCTCGGGCACGTATTTATAAGCGCCACCTTGCTGACGGAATTCATCCATTGAAATTCCGAGGTACTGCTGGATTTCAGGACCAACATATTTGTCTACGATAGCGTCAAGTTTAGATTGTATAGCCGGGTTGGCATTAGCAGCTACTCTATAGTAAGTGTAACTGCTGTTGCTGGTGTATTGGTTTCTTCTGGAGTCTTCCCAGGTTTCCATTGACTGCAACATATTGAAGGTAAAATGGGAATTAGCTGGAGGATCTTGCACTATACCTGTTACCTCACATGCTACCGCGCGTGTGCCGTAGAGTATGATTTTACCCAGTGGGCTCGTGTCGCCTTTGCCTTGGTAGTTAAAGTATTTTCTGGCCGCGCTTTCGGTGAGCACCATTTTATTAGGGCCTCTGAGCACATCGTCTGATGAACCTTCAATGAGGTTAAAAGTAAAAAATGAAAAGAAGTTGGAGTCAGCTAGTAAAACCCATTCTTCAGTAAAGGCTTTGTCCTGGTATTGTACGATGACCTTATTTATGGGCCGAATTCTCACCGCGTCCTCAATTTCTGGCACTTCCTCTACCAATGTTCTGGCCATGGGCTCAGCGCAAGTAGCCATGTTAAAATCTTGTTCCGCAAGTCTTCCGGTGATGCCTAATCTATATATTCTGTCTGCATCTTTATGAAATCGGTCGTAGCTGACTTCATCGGAGATGTACATGAGAATGAGGAGAGCAGTCGCCATCCCAACTGTAAGGCCAAAAATGTTGATTGAAGCGTAAAATTTTTGGTTCCTGATGCTGCGCAGGGCAACTTTTAGGTAGTTTTTCCACATGGCTGAGAGCTTTGGTTAAAATTTAGACGCACTAAATCGCCAAAAGTTGCATCAATATTCAAGATTCATCGACAACGCGCTGAATGACGGAGTATCAGTTTTTAACTTTTTTATAGTGCCAATCAAAGACCTGCCAGGTTTTGCCCGCATCAATTCCTCTGCCCTTGTTGGAGTTTCTTCTCCATCAAGAAAAACTTTATCAAATTAGCTGGTGAAGAACACCAGACAGGCAAAAGGCCGACGCAGGGTAGGCTACATAAAATTTTGAAATATAATTATTTCTGAGCGCGCTCTTCCTGCTGTTTCTTAACCATACCCTCCACATCCCGCAACGACTGTTTGGCATCATATACGATACCGTCTTTTATTGTGTACTTCACACCGCCCACTCGTTCTACTTTGCCTGTTTCATCATTCAATCTGGGGAACCCTGTGCCGTACAATACCTTCAAATTTTCAACCGGGTTTTCATCGATGATGATCAGGTCGGCTAACATATTGGGTCTGACGATTCCAAACTCAATGGGCTTGCCCTTTGGTTCGAAGATGGCTTGTGCGGCATGGAAAGTAGCACCTCTTATTACTTCCAATGGATGAAAGCCAGCCTCTTGAAGTAACTCCATTTCTTCAATAACCCCAATACCATATAAATTATAAATAAAGGAAGCGTCATCACTCACGGTTACACGGCCACCTGCATTTTTATAATCGTTCAGGAATGACATCCATACCCTAAAGAAATTCTTCCAGGCTAACTCTTCCCAGGTAGTCCAATTATAAAAATACGACCCATGGTTTAACCGATTGGGTTCGTAGAAGTCATGCAGCGAAGGAAGTACATACTTTGGAATCCACTCTGCCGTACGTGCGCGCATGACATCCCGACCCGCCAGATAAGCAGTCATAGTAGGATCCAGAATAGTTTTATGTTCTAGAAAGAATTGAATAAGATCATTCCATTGTTTGCTGCCTCGTGGGTAAATCTTATCCCACTGATAGGCTACTTGACTGAAACGATCTTGCTCATCGTTGTATTCAAAATCTCTGGGCCAGTGTTGAATGTCTTGATCTTTGTATAATGACTCGAATAAACCATAAAAGTGAGTCAGGTTGTCCAACCCTAAAGCAACCGCATCTCGTGCATTTACCCGACCTACCATCATTTGAGATAAGTGAGCTACTGAACCCATTTTTCTTTTATGTGCCTCATCAATAGCAGCCTCCATGACTTCAGGGTCCAAATTGAAAATCTTTATACCCTCCACACCTTTAGTACTGGCCCATGCAACCCACTCGCGTGCCTTGGCAGGTGTGGTTACAGGCCCGCCTTTCCAGTCGGAGCCGCTTCCCGGTACCTGAAAATCAATAATACGAGGGGCCACTATTTTATTTTCGGCACTGCGTTTCTTTTCACTTTCTACCCAGTTTACCTCTCCAGCGGGCACACCGCGAATGGTGGTAATGCCATGGCCCATCCAGAGTTTGTAGGCATATTCTGCTTCTGGTGCTTTAGGCACATCGCCTACGTGTACGTGGATGTTAATAAAACCAGGAAGCACATAGGCGCCATGCGCATCTATTTCTTTTGTGCCTTTGGCTGGTCTGTCCGCAGGATTGATGGGCACCTTGGGTGTACCTACCAAAACAATTTCTTTGATCTTGTTTCCCTCGATTACAATATCTACAGGACCATAAGCAGGCGCGCCAGTTCCGTCAATAAGGTTGGCTCCTCGTATTACCATTCTATTGAATGGACCTTCGCCTTCGCCAGCTTTTCGATCAGGAGCAGGCTTTACCTGCTGCGCTTGAATAAACATGGGGACGACAAAAAAATAAAATAGTAACAATCGCTTCATGATACTTTGGTTTAGTACAGTTTAGGTGTTCTTTTATACTAATTAAATATAATGGAATTGATGGAGATACATTTACCGCTGCAGGAAAAACCAAAATAGTTTATGTTAGCGGTATGCAAGTGGGGTGAATTTCCTTAATTGTTATTTTGATAGTAAAGCAGGGGATCTCTTAGTAAAATATTTGTGGCCGTGCCTGGCTAAAGAAACACCTCTGCCCTTGTCTGAGCTTTTTTCCAACAAGAATAAATTCAATTAATTTGCTGGTGAAGAACAGAAGCAAATACGGGAAGTTGCTGCCCTATTTTTGGCTTTCAGTTCTTACTATCTTAGCGTTCCTAAACCAAAATACTAAAAGAATTATTGTTGCTATTCCCAGTACAATGGCAATAGGTTCACTGTCTTTCCATAACCAATGTATCCCTTCGTTGTCAAAGGTAAATGCAAGACAGAAAAGTCCACACATTAATGTGGAACTCATAAACAAATTTCTTTTTTTCATTTTACTAATGTTTAAGTTGACAATTATTTGTCGATGCAAGAGTATGGTGCACTTTAGTAAAATGAAAGTAATTTGGGGTTGAAAAAAGGTTGATGGTAGGTTGAAAAAAGGTTACTTAACAGTCCCTATTGTGTTTTCAAGGCTTTTTGTTTCTTTACGACTCTTAATTCCAAGAATTTTATAAATTTGATTGATATGCGTTTTAAGCGTACTTAATTCAATATTAAGCTCTGCCATTATTTCTTTATTGGATCTCCCTTTTACTATTAAGTCAAAAACCTCTTTCTGTCGCAAACTCAATTCAGAAAGTTTCCTTTCTATTTTGGTGGATTTTTCGACATTCTCTTTTTGAAGGCTACTGATGAGTAATTGTGTTTTTTGCTTTTCAATTCTAAGCCAGATAACTACAATTAATGCGGTCGTTAGTGCCAATAAAATTGCAACAGAAGGGTAGTCACTCCAAAATAGATTCACCTTTTTACTGTCAAATCTAAATGCGACCAAAGAAAAGAATAGAAAAATTGCTATAATTTCAATTGACCTTTGTCTTCGGTATAGCTGGTCAGTGATTTTTGTCAAAACACCCATAGTTTGATTTTTACAAAATTAGAGATCATTTATTTTAGATTCTTGTCCAACGGTTGCAGGTAATATCCGAATATATGCAATTGTTGATATTTCTAATATCGCGTGAAGCCCAAGGTGCATAAACTCCTCTGCTCTCCTGCTCTAGTTAGGGGTCTTCCTCAACAAGAAAGACTCAATCGAATTTGCTGGTGAAGAACATCGGCAAGGGTGGGATAGTTTTTTTATTATTTTATATGCTTACTAAAAAAGCTTACCAATTTTTAATTACATCTTCTGATTGAGTATTATCAAAACCATGAAGCGCAAAATACTCATGGTATTCATGGGTTACGTTTAACGTATTCAATTTTCCATTCATCCATTGACTTTGATAGACAGGAACTATAGGGTCTATATTTCCATGAAATAGTATTGTTGGTTGGCTAGTGGAAGAGATATTCCAATAGGGACTGATACTTTCATATACGTCACCATCCCAGGCTTGCCCTACATATTCCGTTAAAATATCTCCAACCTTTCCTCCTAACCAGATGTTCGTACTACTATACCAGGCCCAATCGTTAATGATAGTAGGACCAAAAAGGCTGGCAACACAATTAATGTTATTATGGTCGTTGTATTTATAGGCATAAATCATGGCTAGTTGACCACCAGCACTGGCTCCTATAATGCCCATTTTTGATGAGATATGATAATCGCCCAGGTTATCTAAAACATTTCCAATCGCCTTATTGATATCGTCCATTATTTCAGTGTGATGAATGTTATTGGTATTACTTGCCAGGCGGTAGTTCATATTCACGATAGCAACATTACTCCAGTTTTTTTGATTAAGCTAACATAATAATTAAACTCTTCTTTTTGTCCTCCCTTCCAGGCTCCACCGTGTATCATCAAAAGAACAGGCGTAGTACTGTCTCGACCTGCGGGTAAATAAATATCATATTTCTGCATTTGATGATCTCCATAACTAACGTTAACCATAGTCGTGTCGGTATTGCCTGCAGGGTTGTCGGGTATGGTAATATCTTCTTTAGAACAAGAACAGAGTACAATAAATGATAGCAGGATATAAATTAGTTTATTCAAGAGATTAAGTTTTGAGGTTATAAATACTTCGGGAATGGCAAATATAAATGGGGTACGTGATTTTGAAACACGTACTTTTAATTGATGGTGTTGATTGCAAGATATTTATTTTTAGTGGTTCAACCCGTATTATCATTTATAAACCCCCGCATTGAATAAACTTTTTTGTTATACATAGTGCCGGAGTCCACCGTTACCTGCCACACAGATGCCAGTGCTTTGGACGTGTGTTGGCATGTACGGCACCGGCATTCGTGTGGTTTTCATTAGATATTGTTTCAATTCAGTCGATTCCAAATAGTTTTAAGGAGTTTGTATAGCCAGGAAGTCTAATAGCATATTCTCCAGCGCTCAAATTGGTTTGAAACTCAATTGAGTATAGATTGTTGTTTCTTTTGTTTATCGTAAAGACAACAGAGTCATTCTCAGCATATGTATTGCCAGTAAATGTTGTCCATTTTTTAAACTCTGTAAAACGATAAAGTCTCTTATTGTCCTGCTTGAGTTTGAATATATCAATTTTCTTTAAGAGTGTCATTGAGTCTGATTTATTATTAATGAAGAGTATAATATTTTCAGATTGTTTGAAACGTGTACAAGACCGCAATCCCGGAACTACATAATTTACTTTAAGAGTTCCGATGCCCACTAAATACATTGAAAGGCTTAATCTTGACTTGATGTGAATGCTTTCTGTCTCAAGGACTCTATCAGTTATTTGGTTTATGTCAGGCATTGCTAGATTCTGCTTGTTGGAAATTATTAAATCTTGTGCAAAGACAGGAAAATTCAGCGAGCAAGTGATAAAAAGGATTATGGCTTTTAGCATGGTTTCTCCTCTAGAAGTTAGTGAGTTTCATTTCTAAAGGCCTTAAGATCATTTGTAAATTCCAACGACTTTATAATCGGAGTCCATTCTGATCCACTGAATAAATATTTAAACCATTTTCTGTCTCTGTTACCGTACTTGATATTACGAAATAGCCAAACAGCCATGAAGGTCAACGATAATGTAACTGATAGCTGAAGAGCATACAAGAAAATATTTCCATTCTCAAGCATGCTTTCATTTAAGTAAAAAGTAGTCCAGACGGGTAACTGCAAAAAGAGAAAACGAGCAACCCATAGAGTTGATGATTTTAATCGCGCCAATTTTTCTTGTGTTTCAATTATAGACTCACTGATATCTGCCTGATGAATAAGAATTAATTGGTAGAGATAAATTCCAATTGCCAATTTAGTCAATAGCACTTGGATAATTGCTGAGATTAGAAAAAACGGATTTGCCACCAAAAACAAATTGATAATCAAGAGGTCAACAAAACTAACCCATACTATACCTATGATAATAGTAAATACTTTCAGAGGTCTCATGGATGCTAGCAGTGACCGAACCTTGAGTTCTGTGATCTGCTCAGCGTTCTTCTTGCTAAACAATAAGTTTTCGTCTAACTTTTTATCGTATGATTTCCAAAGATTAATAAGTTCTGTGTCTTGCATTTGCTTAATTTTTTAAGGATAAAAATTTTTGTTTCAATAGTTCTTTTATTCTCGAAACTTTGGTCGATACATTGGTTACGGTTAATCCAAGTATTTCTCCTATATCCTGTTGGTTGTTCCCTTCCAGATATAGAATAATAATTGCCCGATCTAATTCTTTAAGCTCTTGAATAAACTGATGTAATTGATCTAATTCATTATTCAAGTCTAGTGTAGTATTATCTTCTTTCAGGTAAAGTACACTCTCTGGCAATGGTTGATTGATTTGCCGCCTCAGTGTTTCCTTTCTATAGAATGAGATTGAAACGTTCAGAGTAATACGATACATCCATGTTGAAAACTTATACGAACTATCAAACTTGTCAAAAGACTTCCAAAGCTGGAATAAGATCTCCTGAATTAGATCTTGTTTATCGTCTGGGTCTTTGCAGTATGATCTGGCTATTTTGTAAATAATCCCCTTGTTTTCCTCAATGGTCTTTAAAAAATCAGCCTGTAATTTCACGTCCATTATGATATCGGTCACCTAATTAAAATTACATTTTTCTATCCATGACTGTACGGTATCCGCAGCCATCGCGTTTTCGCGAATTAATAATTGAATTGCCCTGTTTAGCCTCGTTGTTTTGATTTGTTCCATGCTTTCGAATATTTAAATACTCCCTATTATTCGCTCGGGGTATCAAAATCTCACGAAGTTTTCATGAAATTCTTTTGTCGGGAGATAAATACTGTCAATCGAGATGTGCCATTTGGGTTGGAGTCACTGTCGTGCAGCATTGTGTATAACGCAACAATAACTGAATTTGAGCACTAACAACAACTTAGGGGGTCGAAGAGCGTCACTGTCCCACGACACAAAATGTGATTTGAAAAACTAAACTGCAAACTTAAACCCACCTTGATATGCGTTTGTAATGCGCCAGCCTGCTTCACCTGTCTTGCTTAACGCACCTTACCATAAACTTACGCAATTCATCTTCTTTTTCTGGTTGTAAGTTGTGTTCGTGAGAATGTATTGTTGTATACGCGTTCATTATGTGAATGTGGCTTTTTCCTTTAAATGTTTCTTTACTATCAGAGGTAAAATAGTCAGCATAAACATCTGGAACATTGAATTTACCACCTTCAATTCTACCTGTCGGGTTTAAGTTTAATGAATTTCCTTTTTTAAATAAGTCAATCCTTTTTTCATAATTCACAAAACTGAAATAATAACTTTCTTCTGTTAGTTCTATCGTCTCTAACTTGACCTTTCGCGGACTTTCTTTCACAAGAGCGTTAAAATAATCAATCCAATCTTGAGTAACGGGTAATCTCCAGCCGTTTGGACACACCGAGTCAATCGTTTCGAAATGATAATACCTTCCATTAAGATTAAATTCTTTGAATTTGTCTTTTTGGTCTTGCGTCAATCCTACTGAATTTTTTGCTTCATAGTCTAAGTTGTCGATCATCCAAGTTGTATTACGTATTGTTTTTATCCCATATTTTTTCCCATCGCGCAAATCCGTTAAAGTGTCTATCTGTGCCCAACAACAAACATTTGATGTGAAAACGAATATGATAGAACCCAATTTTATTAAGTTTTTCATTCTTTAAAATTGTGCTTGACTGATAAGTGCTACTGTGAATATGCTCAATAAAAACTATTCAATGAAACCTTGTATAACACGAACGTATCTGGCAATTCCATGTGTTGAAATATTACCAAACCCTAAAGTTGTAAATGTATCCAGGCTGTTGGCGGCAGTACATTTTTACTCCGTCCAATTTATCTTGGAATATATTTCATTAATACGGTCATATTTAAATGCAAATACTTTTACAAAGTCACTATAAGCTATTTTCGCTTTGTCAATATTCAGGTAATTATCTTTCGTATTTAACGTCAAAATATTTTCATAAAATTCCTCTTCGCTTACCCCAATGTCTTTTTCAGTCCACTCATAAATCTGTGATAAATTTACTTGTCAATGTGTAATCCATTGAACCCAAAAGTCCAGAGCTAACAGCAGTTTTCCAATTGCTTGTAGATAGTCCAGTTCGCGGGACTTCTATCTCTATTGCCCAATCATAAATTTTATTGTGTCATTTATGTTTCTTACTTCTTTCAAATCACGAAACCTTTGGGGATATTTTTGACCATCAAGTCAAGTTCATTTGTACCACACTGGTATCCATCTGTATCGTTTCTTTTCTTATCGCAGAAGTTCATGTACTCCAGCCAACTTGATATTTTATCAATGTTGTCTTTGTAAATGCTTAAATTGTCTTCAATCTCTTTTTTAATTGCTTGTTTAGCAATTTCAACTTTCTCTTTTTCATTATTCTTCTCTCGATAATTTTCTAGTCCGAAGGCAATGTAAATACCTAAAATAGCACTGAAGAATCCCATCAAATGGTTTGCCCAGTCCAATCTAAAGTTGCGAAATCTACTCATACTAATTTTGTAGTCATTGTATTGCTGCCAACATCCGAATATATACAATTGTTGATATTTCTAATATAGCGTGAAGCCTGTAGTTGCATAAACCCTTCCAAATCGGCAGGCTATAGGCAAGTATTCATTGGTTCTATCACCTTAGCAGCGCCAGTTTTTGTTCCCTGCCAGAATAACCAAATTTCCCTTTCTCGCTTTTCTTACTACATGATACCCCGGTTGATCCGAGAGCGGTGCCCAATCCAGTCCGCCATTATTTGAAATATCAATTCCCTTAGGGCCTGCAGCAACTACCTGAGTATTGGAAATATATTCTACGCATTCGCGATAGCCGCGGGTAGGGGTGGCCGGTTGCGTCCATGTTGCACCACTATCATTGGTTAGCAAAATATGTTGCGTGGCTAAAGTGTCGCTTACATAGTTGCCACCTACTACAATGCCATTGCGCGCATCACGAAACGCAAGCGAGAAAATTCCCGTGCCGCTTTCACCTTGTATAATGGGCGGTGAATAAACCTTCCACGATTTTCCAAGATTGGAAGTAGTCAGCAGTCTCGAAACTTTTCCACCGGTAGAAATCAGTAACCTGGATTGATCATAACAGCGGATGCCGGTGCCACTACCCGCAAAGGAACCTTCGCCTTCGCTGAGTAACGGTCGCTGGGCTTCCGGTAATTCTTTCCAGGTTTTTCCGCCATCGTGTGTGGCGAGTAGTAGCATCCGTTTGTCAATAGCATCTCCGTAAATAATGCCTTCGGTATCATTCCAAAAATCAATGCCATCCATAAAGGCATCAGGGTGATCAAGGGTATAAACAGTAGCCCAGGTTTTTCCACCATCGGTAGTTCTAAGAACGGTTGCCGGTGAGCCGGCATTGGCGATCATGGCAACATCGGCACTAAAAGCATAGAGTGAACGGAAGTCTGATTTTTCAAAACCAGCTACCTGCGCGAATTGCCACGTTACACCACCATCCAAACTTTTTCCGACCCAACCCTGGCTGCCGCTCACCCAGGCAACCTGATCATCAATAACGGAAAGTCCGCGGAAGGAAGATTGAACCGGAACTTCAAAAGGGACAAGCCTGGACTGTGCTTGCAAAACGAATGTTGCAAAAAGTAAAATCAGGGTGGATACTTGTGATCTCATTGCTATCTTGTGATTTAGTTTTTATAAAAAGTAAACCGGTTTCAGTTTTGTCAAAGGTACTCTGTTTTATCCCGATAATTTTTAATCTTTTTTTGCCTATGCAAAAGAAAACAACCAAGTATCTCGCGTTAGGCGATTCGTACACCATTGGTGAAAGTGTAACTGAAAAAGATCGGTGGCCCAATCAGTTAGCTGAAAGATTGTCTATACCCAAGCCGCGTATTATTGCTACAACCGGTTGGCGCACCGATGATCTGAAAGGCGCGATGGATGCTGCTAACTTGAGCAACGAGTATGATCTTGTTTCGCTGTCGATTGGCGTTAACAATCAATATCAAGGCAAGCCAGCTGCGCAGTATGAAATTGAATTCGAAGAGTTATTGAAAAGCGCCATTCAACTTGCTAAGGGAAATGCTAAACATGTTTTCGTTGTTTCTATTCCCGATTACGGATTTACTCCGTTCGGTCAGCCCAGGCAGGATGAGATCACCAAGCAGATTGATCAATTCAATGAGATCAATGCACGCGTCACCAAAAAATATAAGGTAGCCTATTTCGATATCACCGAGATCTCTCGTAAGGGATTGGATGATCCCACGCTAGTGGCTGCCGATGGATTGCATCCGTCAGGTAAAATGTACACGCTTTGGGTGGAGCGAATTCTTAAAGACTTAAAAGTTTCTAACTAGAGCTAAGTCAAGTCCATTTTGAAAATTCTGGTTGAGTTGACAGTTGACAAAAGATAAAATTGACAACTTAATCTTATCAAGATTGTAAATTTTTGTCAATTGTCAATTACTTTGTTTGAAAGCACCAGTTAATGGATTAAGAGAACGCTAGATCAGTTTCTCAAAGACTTTTTCAGATTGTTCGCAATAATCTTGTGACCTTCCGGAGTAGGGTGGATGCCATCGGCCTGATTAAGTTTTTCAATGCCCGCTACACCTTCCAGAATGAAAGGGATTAGTGTGGCTTTATTTTTTTTGGCAAGGGCAGGATAGATGTTTTTGAAATCATCGGTGTATTGTTTGCCCATGTTGGGGGGCACCATCATACCGGCCAATACAATTTTACAAGCAGGATTTTTCGCCTTCACTTTATCAATAATCTGTTGCAGATTGGAAATAGTCTGATCCACGGGCAGGCCGCGCAAGCCATCGTTGGCCCCCAGTTCTAAAACGAAAATATCGATAGGCTGTCGCAGCACCCAATCGATGCGACTCAAACCTCCGGCCGAGGTTTCGCCACTCAATCCGGCATTGGTTACTTTCACTTTTTTTTCAGCGGTGTTCAACTCCTTTTCCAACAAAGCAGGAAATGCTTCTTCAGTAGAAAGTCCATAGCCGGCTGTCAGGCTGTCACCAAAAAAAAGAATTACTTTAGGAGTTTGAAAGGCGTTAATAACCAAAAGAAGGACAATAATCACTGCATTTTTACCGACTACCAACATATACGTGGGGTTAATATCTAATCTGAAACAATTTTACTCAATAAACGATTTATATTCTGATCTGTTAACTTAAATAATCATGCCAGAAACCGTATTGCAAGCCGAGGGCTTAACAAAAATTTATAAATCAGCAGAGCGGGATTTAACCGTGCTCGATAACGTGTCGTTTGAAGCGAAGGAGGGAACCAGTCTTTCTATCATCGGCCCTTCGGGGAGTGGTAAAACAACGTTGCTGGGTTTGTGTGCCGGGCTTGATGTGCCCTCATCGGGTACAATCTCTTTGATGGGCTTTAAGCTGAACAAAATGGATGAAGATGATCGCGCCTACATCCGAAACAAGTTTGTGGGATTCGTATTTCAGAATTTTCAATTACTGCCAACACTCACGGCTCTCGAAAATGTGATGATCCCCTTAGAGCTGCGAGGCGACAGAAATGTGGGGCAGTTGGCTAAAGATTTATTGGCTCGTGTAGGCTTAAGCGAACGATTCAATCATTATCCGTCACAGCTTTCGGGTGGCGAACAACAACGGGTGGCTATGGCGCGTGCGTTTATCACTTCGCCCCGTATTTTATTTGCCGATGAACCTACCGGCAATCTGGATGAAGAGAATGCCCATCAAATAACCGATTTACTTTTTGGTATGAACCGCGAAGAGAAAACCACCCTGGTGTTGGTAACGCATAATCTTGAGCTGGCGCAAAAGACACAGCGGATTTTGCAAATGAAGGGCGGCAAGTTAGTGAATGAACAGATTCTGAATTTGGCATGATCGACTACATCATAAAAATAAAACGCGAGGTTCGGTCTATTTTTCACGACCGGTGGGTATGGACTATGGCTTGGCGCGATGGCCGCCATAATTTTTCGCGCCTGTTTCTTTTTGTGGCCTCGTTAATTTCGGGTATTGCTGCGATCGTGGCCATTGGGTCGTTGAACTATGCGATGCAGGATGAGTTGGATAGAAATGCGAAAGAATTGTTGGGTGCCGATCTTGTTTTAAATAGCAACAAACCGTTTGATGAAAAGTTTATAAAAAAAATAGATACGGCTGGCCGCCAGTTTGCCAAAGATGCAGACATGGCATCAATGGTTATGTTTCTTAATACGAAGCAAAGCCGGTTAATAAAGCTCACGGCCTTAGAAGGCAACTTCCCTTTTTATGGGGAGCTGATCACACAACCAACCAATGCGCACGAGCGAATGAAGTCGGGTAACTATGCTATGCTGGATGAATCGCTGGCGCGCCAATATGAAGTGAGCTCGGACGATACGATAAAAATCGGAAGTCTGAATTTTATTGTTGCCGGAGTAGTTGAAAAGTTTCCGGGCGGGGGCGCGCTTACCGCTACGCTGGCTCCCGCTGTTTACATCTCTATGTCGGCATTGGATTCAACGGGGTTGGTGCAATTTGGTAGTCGTGTTAACTACAGCTTGTTTGTTAAAACGGTTTCGGATAAGGAAACGGAAACGTTGATTAAAAATGTTAAGCCGCTGATTAAAGATTTGGGTTATTCCTACGATACCATTGAAGAACGTAAAGATGATTTAGGTGATGGGTTTCGATCCGTATATCGTTTCTTTTCTATGCTTGCATTTGTTGCATTAATACTCGGATGTATTGGAGTGGCCAGTTCCGTACATATTTATGCTCGCGAAAAACGCGATGAAGTGGCCGTGCTCCGCTGTGTGGGATCTTCCGGCTGGCAGGCATTTAATATTTACTTCATCCAGATTTTTGTATTAGGGATTGTAGGTAGTTTGATTGGCGCTGCACTGGGCGTAGGTATTCAACAGATTATACCTATCGCGTTTGGTGATTACCTTCCGTTGGAATTACGGTTTGAGATTTCATGGCGTGCCTTTAGTGAAGGAATTTTTGTTGGCATTTTAGTTTCAACCTTATTTTCCATTTTGCCTTTGGTGGCGGTGCGGTTTGTTCCGCCCCTTGCGGTGTTGCGTGCAGACTTCATTCCGGTGCGTACCTTTTCTAAAGTGCGTTGGGTCACCCTTATTCTTATCGGGTTGTTTCCTATTCTTGCTGCGGCCTATCAAACGCGAAGTTTTTTAATAGGCGGTTCATTCACTATCGGGTTGGCGGTGGCGCTGGCAAGTTTAATGTTGGTGGCTGTTGGATTACTTTTTTTGGTTCGGAAATTTTTTCCCCGTAAGGGAACCTTCATATTTCGGCATGCCTTATCCAATTTATTCAGACCCAATAATCAAACGCAGGTGCTGTTGGTAACCATCGGGCTTGGCGCGTTTATCATTGCTACCTTAAATATCATTCAAAGCAGTTTACTTAATCAGGTGGAGTTTAAGGGCAAATACGAATCAATCCAATACGATCTTGTTCGATATTCAATCCTCACAACGCGATGCCGTGGTTAACCTCGTTAAGAAGCATAATCTTCCGATTAATCAGTTAGTGCCTATCGTTACTTGTCGCATAAGCGAAATTAAAGGTCGTTCTATAGAGGAGTTGCAGAAAGATGATACCGTGAAAATTCCTAACTGGGCAATGACGCGGGAGTACCGGGTAACCTATCGCGACAGTTTGCATGTGTCGGAAGAATTATTGAAGGGCGAGATACATTCCTTAAAGAAAAATCAAGCCGATTCAGTTTGGGTTAGTATTTCAGAGGGCATGCAGGAAACGTTACAGCTTGGCATTGGCGATTCACTCGTATTTGATGTGCAGGGAGTGCCCATCAAAACTTTTATCAGCGGTATTCGCAAAGTAGACTGGCCCAAAGATCCTCCGAACTTTATTTTTGTTTTCCCGAAAGGAGTTTTGGAGAGCGCCCCGCAAATCTGGGTTGTTGCCACCCGGGTGGATGATCCACAAAATGTAGTTCAGTTTCAACAAGAATTGGTTTTTGGGTTCCCCAATGTTTCGCTCATCGACTTGCGCTTGATTTTAAGCACCGTCAATGAGCTATTCAGCAAAGTAGGTTTAGTGGTACGCTTTCTGGCCTTGTTTAGTATTATTACCGGTTTGCTTGTATTGGCGGGTGCGGTTATGAACAGCCGGTTTGCCCGCATTAAGGAGAATGTATTGTTAAGAACTCTGGGGGCCCGTACCAAACAAATTATGTTGATCACATTGATTGAATACGGATATGTAGGAATTTTTTCGGCCATCACCGGTTTGGTCCTTTCGTTGGGCGGTGGTTGGTTACTGACTAAATTTTTCTTTGAAGTTCAGTTTTCTGTTGATGCATTAGAGCTAACTATTATTTCTTTAGGCGTGGTTTTTCTAACAATCCTGATCGGGTGGTGGAATTCACGCGAAGTAATCTCTACGCCCCCCTTGCAGGTATTGCGCAAGGAGGGTTAACTTGGGGCATGCGTACGAGGATTGCAAGTTGGGGATTATTAACACTTTTTCTTTGTGCAGGTATACTTTCTTGGGCGGGGCCGCCAAAGATAAAATTCATCGAGAATAAATGTCAGTGGGCAGAGAGCATTCATTTTGCTGCGAAAATTCCTGGCGGTTCCATGCAAGTAAAGCGTGGTGGATTTGCCTATACGTTCATTGATCAGGATCGCTTAACCGAACTTCATGAGCGAGGGTCACACGAATTCTGAAATATCAAAAATGATTTGGATCTAAAAATTCAGGGCCATCAGGTAAGTGTAAATTTTATCGGCTCGAATAAAAGTGCTTCTCCGGTTCCCTTCGGTAAGCAATCTGAATATTATAATTATTTTCTGGGCATAGATTCTTCTCATTGGAGTTCAAACGTAGGCGCGTATGAAGGCGTAGTTTATGCAAACTTTTATGCCGGCATTGATCTGAAAGTTTATTCCCAAGGCAGCCATGTTAAATATGATTTTAATATAACAGCCGGTGTTGATCCTTCCCAAATTCAATTTGCGTATAGTGGGGCCGATCTCATCAATTTGAAAGCGGGTGATCTGATTATCAATGCTTCGAAATTTTCTTTTACTGAAAAGAAACCCATTGCTTATCAGATTATAAATGGCGAAAAGATTTTTGTTGAATGCGAATATATTCTAAGAGAAGATCAGGTGCGTTTTAATTTTCCAAAATCCTACGATACTTGTTATCCACTCGTTATCGATCCGCTTTTAATATTCTCCACGTATTCAGGTTCTACGGCCGACAATTGGGGAAGTACGGCCACACCGGGTGAACACGGAACCTTGTATTCTTCGGGAGTTACCAATCATCATTTGAATGGAAGTTTTCCAGCCACGGCGGAGCTTTCAGGTTACGTACGGAGGCGCGTATGATGTGGCGATTTTGAAATATGATTCCACAGGCAGTCAGTTGTTGTATGCTTCATATCTGGGTGGTAGCAATAATGAATCGCCACACAGTTTAGTGATGAATTCGAAAAATGAATTACTGATACTGGGTACTACAAGTTCATTTGATTTTCCGACTACGACTGGTGCTATCGACAATTCATTTAATGGAGGCATTCCCGAGGCAAATGTTATTCCTTACTTCAATGGATCGGATCTCTTTCTTGTTAAGATCAACGCGAATGGCAGTCAGCTTCTTGCAAGTACGTATTTAGGAGGTTCGGCTAACGATGGATTAAATCCTCAGGTAAGTCCGTTGGTTGCTAACTATGGTGACGAACTGCGTGGAGATTTGATTACCGATCCTCAAGACAATATTTATATCAGTACAGTAACATCATCGCCCGATTTTCCGGTAAGTAATAGTTTTGGTTTGACCTATAAGGGTGGAATTACCGATGCTTTGGTCCTTAACATTAACGAGAACTTAACTCAGATTATCTGGGCTGGTTTTTTGGGTGGCAATGCTGCGGATGCATCGCATACCATTAAAACAGATGCTGCCGGCAACTTGTTAGTGGCCGGTGGAACTGCCAGTTTTGACTTTCCAACTACAGCGGGTGCTTATCAAACTGTTCATGGTGGCTATGTAGACGGATGGATGTCAAAGATTTTAAGCGATGGCTCTTCGGTACTTGTTTCTACCTTCACTGGTACCGCATCCTTTAACCAGGTTTATTTTATTGATCTCGACCTGGATGAAAATGTTTATGTATATGGTCAGACTACGGGAAGCTTTCCAGTAACTCCGGGTGTTTACACAAACGCTAACAGCGGACAATTCTTACAGAAGTTTAACAAGGACATGAACGCATTGCTTTTCTCAACGGTGTTTGGTGCAGGCCGTGGTATTCCTGATATTTCACCAACAGCCTTCCTCGTAAATGATTGCAATAATATCTACATGAGTGGATGGGGCGGACTGATCAATAGTAGTCGCGGATTCTGGAATAGCGGTACCCAAGGTATGCCCGTTACTGCCGATGCGATTCAAAAGACAACAGCCGGGTCAGATTTCTATTTCATTGTTCTTACTGATGATGCTTCAGAACTTTTATACGCCACTTTTTTAGGGGGCAATCAATCGCCCACGCATGTGGATGGAGGCACCAGTCGATTTGATAAAGGCGGTATTGTCTATCACGCGGTATGTGCAGGCTGTGGCGGTGGGTATGATGATTTTCCTACTACCCCTAACGCGTGGAGCCGACAAAACCGGAGTCTCAATTGTAACAATGCCGCGTTCAAATTTGATTTGTCATCGCTCAAAGCGCGCATCCAAACAAACTCCGTAGCGTTTGATATGCCCGGCCTTTCAAAAATTTGTATGCCCGATCCGATTGTATTTCAGAATAAAAGTACAGGCGGTCAGTTTTATGAATGGGATTTTGGTGATGGCGGACAATTTTTCAGACAAGACACTGCGTATGTGGTGCACGCGTTTCAGGCTCCCGGTACTTATCGCGTAAAATTATTAGCCGTTGATATCGGAACCTGTGTTGGTAAGGATTCAACATACACTAATGTTACCGTTTCGAAACCAATGGGCTTTGCCGGGCCCGATCAGGTAATGTGTTTTGATGCAGGCGCGCGTTTAGTAGCCGTAGGTGGGGTATCTTATTTATGGGAGAACTGGGATAAAACATTTACATCCACACAAGCTTCGCCTTTAGTAAACCCGACTGATGATGATGGTTATGTGGTAAAGATCACAGACGTCAATGGATGCCTGACAAAAGATACAGTAAACATTGAGGTAATACCTGGCATTGATTTGAAGTTTACTTACAATAAATTTTATGATTGTTTCTCACGGCCTACTTTAAACGTTGAGAACCTGACTGATCCTGCTGAAAACGTATTTTTTGATTTTGGTGATGGCACTACATCCGATCTTGATCAGACTAAACATGAGTATTCAACAGATGGCGTATTTAATGTTCGATTGGTGGGAACAAAGGAATCATGCATTTATGAAGAAGTTAAGCCCATACCAGTCTTTGAATTAAAAGTTCCGAATGTGATTACGCCCGATGACCATCCAGAGAACAATACCTTTGTTTTGTTGTATGGAGGAAGCAAGTTATCGGCTTCTTCGCTAAAGGCCAAGGTGGTAATCTATAATCGCTGGGGCGGGAAAAGTTTATGAGAACAACAACTATCAGGATGACTGGGATGGCCACACTGTAGATGCCGGGGTTTATTACTATACCATTGACGTAGAAGGGGAGACCTCGTGTAAGGGATGGGTGCAAGTGATCAAGTAATTTATTTAACCGCAGAGGCGCTAAGGCGCGAAGGGACTATGCTATTTTTACCATTAAGCACATTAAGAGATGAAGAGATTATCCTCTTAATGTTCTTACTTTCTTAACTATCTTAATGTTAAACTTTGCGTCTCCGCGCCTCTGCGGTTTATTTTATTCATCAAAACTGAAAATAAATAAAAGGCTGAACGCCTGCCGATTTGGTTTGGATAATCAAAAGAATAATCGCTGAAACCACGGCTGCCTTTCCGGTCAACGGAATATTAGTTACCCAAACTTCAGCCTTTCGTTCAGTGCTGGCAGGAATAAAATGGAGTATATAGCCAAGTACCATTAGAACCATTACGCTTCGGTATCCATAAATGAAATCAAAAAATACCTGTAGATTGAAATGCCGGTTATTTGATTAAGCATCTGTTAAGCAACCTCCATGGATGGAGCTCGAAAGAAGATCCAACCCAGACACACGAAATGGAAGGTGAAAAGAATACTGAGCACAGAATTTAACGGCTTGGGTAGATTTTTTAAAGGAGCCAGCGACAGCGATTTATAAAGTTTGTGAACTGCTAAAGCAACTCCGTGCATTCCACCCCAGAGAATAAATCGAAATGCCGCCCCATGCCATAATCCACCCAATAGCATGGTAAGCATCAGATTGACATACATTCTTACTTTGCCTTTTCGATTACCTCCCAACGAGATGTAGACGTAGTCGCGCAACCAGGTAGAGAGTGAAATATGCCAGCGCCTCCAAAACTCAGTAATATTTTTTGCCTGATAGGGGAGTCGAAATTAATGCTGAATTGAAATCCTAATAACAAGGCAATTCCAATGGCCATATCCGAATAACCGGAGAAGTCGCAATAGATTTGAAGTGCATAACCATAAACCCCAAAAAGATTTTCAAGGCCTGTATATAAGGTTGGGTTTTCAAATATCCGATCGACAAAGTTTAAACCGATGTAGTTGGAGATGATGGCTTTCTTGAACAAGCCCGTACAGATCAGGTAAACGCCTCGGCCAAACATTTCGCGCGATACGAAGGTGGGCTTATAGAGTTGAGGTAAAAATTCAGAAGCCCGTACAATAGGCCCAGCCACTAATTGCGGAAAGAAGGAAACAAAGAAGGCGTAATCCAGGATGTTATCTACGGGTTGTAGTTGCTTTCGATAAACATCAAGAGTATAACTAAGCGACTGAAAGGTGAAAAAGGAAATACCAACGGGAAGAAAAATATCAAAAGGCACATAGTCAATACCTGCAGCTGCACTGAAAATCTCATGTAAAAAATTTGTGTATTTAAAATATCCGAGCAGTCCCAGATTTGCGATCAGACTTAATGAAAGGAGCGTACTTCTCTTCCAGGGTGTGTGCGTTGCGAATATTAAGCGGGCGAGACTAAAGTCAATGACCGTAGTACTTAAAAGTAACAGAAAGTAAATGCCGCTTGATTTATAATAGAAATAAAGTGAGAAGAGGATGACGAAGATAAATTTAGGCCGATGTGTTTTACTCAGCAGTATATAGCCTGTTAAGAATACCGGAAAGAGTAGGAGAAAAAAACCGCTGTTAAAAAGCAACGGCTCCTCCGGATTGTATACGAACTGCTCGGCTAGCTTATGGATGTCGATATCGAACATATTCATTATAGCCTTTTATCAATGCTTCATACAACAAACTACCCTGTAAGATGTAACCGGCTTTGGTAAAATGGATCCCATCGGGTTGCATCAGGTTATTTTTCTTCCAGTGATCGGCCGAATGTTTACCACCACCACTCGTGTAAAGATCCCAGTATGCAAGTCCATGCTGATCGGCATATTCGATGATTTTATTTCTGATTACTTCCACTCCGGGATTTCTGCGGGTTTTCTTTTTATAGAAATCGAGGGGCGTGGTAAGCAGAAAGAGCGCGTTCGGATTATTGCTCTTTAATTGGTTTACAAACGTATCAAGTTGCGATTGAAATTTTGGATCAATATAAGGATGATCAATAGCTTCGTTGGTTCCCAATGAAATAATAATGAGATCTGGTGTAAGTTCATGCGTTTGTTCGACAAAGTCAGTAGCTTCTACATAGTGTTTTACTTTAGCTCCGTTGCCACCCGTAGCGTGGTAGAGTACCCGGGCTTTCCATTTTCTAACGAAAGACCAAATAGAGTGAATTGATTTTGTGAAGGTGTTGACTGCAGGGTTTGAAATTCAATTTGGTTCACACTAATGGGAAGTAAAATTCGCGAAGTGTTTTTGGTTTCAAACGTATAAGGTCCCACATAAGCCAGGTATTGGCCTATCGAATCTTTAACAACCAGATTGTAGCTGCTAAAATCTTTCTGAAAGAAGAAGGTCACTTTATTAAAGGAGTTATTTAAACTATCCAGTGATTTCGTTTGTAATAGGAGGGAGGCTTTGAGGCGACTTTGTTTGTAGCGTCATGGCGCCAATGCCAATGGGCAGAGATTGATTGGTATATATTATTCGTTTTGATTCCCACTCGGCCGAGGAAGAGGAGTAGATAGTTTGTGGTTCGTTGGTGCGGGCCACCCGGCCCGGAAACACAAGACCTCTGCCGGCATTTCCAAATTCATGCTGCAGGAGTGCCCGGATGGCCTGAGTTAAATAGTCGGCCTGAATGTGCGAGTCTCCAATATGTAAAATACTGACCGTGGTTTCCTGTTTTTCTCTTAAGGTGTACAGCTTATCATAGAAGGGAACCAAGGCTACTGAGTTGCTAATCGTATTAGAATCCGAATGGATAAAATCGTAGGATGGTGTAATCTGAAAGGCAATGGTATCCTGAGCGATCAACGCAGAGTTTAAAAACAGCAGTTGCCAAAAGATCAAATACCTACTCATAGCGATTCTCTTCATAAAGCAATGCATTCGCTAATTTTATTGCCAGTTTACGACCACCGCGTATGTTCAGGTGCGTATAATCTTTAGCAGCCAGCGGTGGTTTTGCTGAAGTAAATTTAACGATACTATTTTCACCACCCATAGCGCTATATAAATCCCAAAAGACAATTTTTGTCTGGCGGGCGATTTCGCGTTGCGTATCTCGCATGCGCGGAATTGCCGGAAGTGTTTTGATTTCCCCATCCACGTTTCCACCCCGATCGCTAATGCCAATCAATACAATACTTGCCTTGGGAAAAATTTCTTTTAGACGATTAACTACTTTAATCATTCTACTCTGATAGGCGTGGTAGTTCATCGAATCATTTTCGGTTACCAGATTTAAGCCATATTGAAGTAAGATTAATTTATAATCCTGATATTGATTAAACTGCTGTAGAAGTTGCTCTGAAATGGAATATAAACCCATACCCGAATTGCCACGCATGGAAAAATTATCAACGTAAACCCCGGGCCCATTTTCAAAACTAACGCCATATACCAGCAAACTATCTGGATTTAAAAACCTAAACTGAACTGATTTAATGACAGGTTCTTTAATAACAGTTTGCTGAAGATTTTCAGATTGAATGAGATCGGAGTTTTCTAGAGTCGTATCGTTTAATGTTAATGCAAGCGAAGACGCTTTTCTGTTTATGTAAAACAGACGAATGATTTCGAATTTATTAGTCAACTGCTTACGACCAGGTTTGTATTCCAATTCATTTTGTTCGAGGGGCACAAAAGAGTGTCCGGAAATACCCAGCGGAGCATTCGGATTTTGTTTTCCTACCATCGAGTAGGTCTCCCAGTTTGAAAAGGAGTGTTGGATGGTGGTTCGGAACTGCGTTACCTCAGAAGTAATAGGAACAAACCCAACACCGCGGCCTCCATAAAGATTTTGTAATGTATCGCGAAAGCTACCGCAAAGCACATCGCCCTCTATAAAGGAATCCCCAAAGAAGGCAATACGAACCGGCTCTCTTTTTACTTTTTTCATAGCCTGAAAGAATTTCTTTAACACATCTTTGTCGTTGCTGAAATCTTCGAGACATGTTATGCCCGGAGGGCAAGGATCCGATTTTGAATGCGCTAAGACTTTTGACAGGGGAGCTGGTTCTACTACAACGGTATCGGGCAATGAATCTTGCGCTAAGATTGCCAGCGTTGAATCGGAGTCGATTTTATTTCTTTGGACGTTAGAAAGTAGATTTATTTTTTTGAACGTAAAAAATTCTCCGTTACCGGGGGGGAGGAGTGAGGTCGCCAATAAGGCGGCAATGATCAGCAGAAGCAACCAAAGCGATTGAGTTAACTGGTTCTTTTGCATGCGTTTTTTTTGACTCTCAAGTATAGGTATGTTAATCGGGATTTGAAAGCTGAATTAATCCGTAGGGAAACTTGCGCCCAATGGTTACTTTGTTGTATGTTGTTTTTAAATATTCTCTTAAGTTTTTCTAGTTTTCGTTTTTATACTCCTCAATTTTCAAATCAATATTAGTTAGTTTTAACTCATGCAATAACATTGCTTTTAAAAGAATGTTTTTTCCTAATACATTCTGACCAATTTTATTTCCGCTTATTTCCACATTTTTACAAGCTTCTAAAAGAAAATTATATTTTTGGGAGTGCCATGGTTCATAATCGAAACTACGTGTTATCGTATTATTTTTAAAACTTAAACCATCTACTGATTTTGCATAAAGAATTGGATAATCTGAAGGGTTAAAACTGTTGTTTTCAATTTTTATATTTTTATGGTACGGATTGATAGAATCCGCATTTGGGATTTCCGGATAGATACTTATAACGGCATTACAAAATTGATAGGACGAAGAGTTACAGGGCGATCTAAACTCATTATTTTTAATGGTAATATTTTTTACCGCACCACTTTCGTACCAATAGTTCGCATCTCCGGCAATAAGAATTGCAGAGCCGCTTGTCTCAAAAATATTATTTTCAATTACTACTTTACCGGATGTCGAGATTAAATAACCCCTTGCTCTGTTACTACCGACAAAACAATTGCTAATAGTGACATTTGGTGTCCAACTTATATTTTCAAGAGAGTATGCATCGGATAAAAATTTGGAATTTTATCCTTAAATACCAAGGTGAAATTATTAGCATCTGTTTGAGAAAACACTTGAACAATACCGTAACCGGTGGTAAGCATAGTTTTCTTATCAATAAATCCAATAGAATCACAAGGATTGCCCAAATTAAACCTGCGCTCATATCATGGGCATAACTGCATTTAGCATGGCGTCATTTACTCTCTGGACTACAGGTACATACGTGCCGTGGATATTAATAGGATCATCCATCAAACCTTGGGCATCGCAATCATCAACAATTATTTCTCCTTTACAGCCCATAAAATGTAAACCGTCATCATGTCCGCTTAAATATCTGTTTTTGTTTGGGTTAGGTATCATGTTAACCTTTCGCATTTCAATATTTTCACAGTACTGTGATAGGATTCCTAAACCTGATGTGTGATAAACATTGATGTTTTCCAGCTTAATATTTTACTGTGAAACAAAAATATACCGGCATGATCCCTTGTGCTATGTCGCATGATCCAATAATTTCCTACCGGAGGGGTTTTTGTGAAAGTTCCTTCCATTAATACTTGTCCCGGTTTTCCTTCGCTATATTTTACGTTTTTCAAATCACCATTAACTGTTCCGTGATCACCCGTAAACGCTGGGATAATATGTTCTTTATTGAATTCAATCAACATGGACCCTCCTGAGAGTTTCCATTCGGCTTCCCAGTCATCGGCTGCAAATGTTATCCCTTTTTCATGAACCAAATACGGAAACTGCATCGTGTCAATCTTAATAAGAATGTGGGTTGAATCCGATTCGATAACTTCAGATTCGGCAGTAAGAGGTTGATCCCAATCAATATTTACATTTTCAATCTTGATATTTTCAGAATTATCCAATGTAAAAGGTTGTATATGACCATGATAAATAAAATCAGAACCCTGCGCATCTATAGTAATATTCTTTTTTCTTTCAAGAAGAATAGCCAGTCTTTTTGGATTTACATCGTAGGTATTAGTTTCAAAATAGGTCTTGAAATAACTTGAATCAGGATAAAAGTCATACCTGCCTTTTGGAAAAACGATCGTTGCAGGCTCATCATTCAAATTCTCTATAAGCTTATTAATTTTGAAGTAATGCTTTGCTTGGTATTGGGAGTGAATTTGATTCATTCTATTTTTTTGACTTATGATTAAAACTGTTGACTTTCTTAGGTTACATCCAACGCTTAGCTATAAGACGTTGCCGGATTTTGAGAAGCCTCACGGTTTTGTTGCCAAACGTAATTTGAAGATAATACTTTACCTACACTAAACTCGATATTGAATTATAGCTTTGTTGTGTGTATTGCCCGCCATACTCCCGCACTGAGCACTCTTGCACAAACTTCGGGTGCGTGTCAGCAAGTGTGCGGTTGGGTTACTCATAGCGTAGTGAATCTACCGGATTAGCGCGAGCTGCTTTGATGGACTGATATCCGACCGTAACCCAGGCAATAGCAATGGCAGATACACCAGCAACCACAAAAATAAATGGATTGATTTCCACACGATAGGCGAATCCACTCAACCACTGAGATGACACCCACCAACCAATCGCGGCCGCAGGTACAAAGGCGATGAACACCAACACGATAAATTCTTTCGTCAAAGTCATTGAAATCGAACCCACTGATGCACCCATCACTTTGCGTATGCCGATTTCTTTGGTGCGCTGTTCAGCAGTGAATGCGGCAAGAGCGAACAAGCCAAGGCAGGCAATGAAAATGGCCAGGCCAGAGAAAACACTTAACACTTGCCCCATTCTCTCTTCTGAACGAAGAAGTTTGTCAAAATTTTCATCCATAAAAGTATATTCAAATGGTTCGAGTTGCCGTATTGTTTCCAAAGTTTTGATGCGTTGTCAATCACTGTTTTGGCATTGCCCTCATAGCGTACCATCAAGTTGCCCAAAGAAATAGGATATGGAAAAATAGCCAACGGCCTTACTTTGTCTCGGTAGCTTTCAAAATTAAAATCTTTCATAATACCGATAACATGGGCTGGTACAAAGGAACCATTTGGACTGTGCAGAATCTCTTGCCCTTCTGTTTTATAAAACCCAAATTCCTTTGCAGCTGCTTCGTTGATCACCACTGCAGTAGAATCGCTGGGAAAGTCTTTTGAAAAATAACGGCCATCTTTCATCTCAATCTTCAACACATCTTGAAAGTCAACATCAGCCCAATAAACTCCGACAAAATGATCTCCTCCAGATCTACCATAGCGCATCACCCCAGGGCTGTAAACTCCTGGAAAGTTGTTAACGGTAGAACTGACTTTTGAGATTCCGGCTTGCTGAACAAGTGCATTGCGAAAGGCTTCCCCATTGTTGCCAAGCCGATGCCCAGTTTCAATCACCAACACATTTTTCTTGTCCATGCCCATTTGCTGTTGTTGCATGAAATTGATTTGAGTATAAACAACTGAAGTGATAATGATGAGGAAAATAGAAATGCTAAATTGAAGCACCACCAATGTGCTGCGGATGCCTTTGCTCTTAACCCCTGCACTGACTTTCCCCTTCAAAACTTCAACCGCACTAAACGAGGTAAGATAGAAGGCCGGATAACTTCCTGCCGACAAACCAACCATTAACAACAACAGCCCAACTACCAAAATGAATTTAACATCCAGTAAATTAATCATGGACAATTCTTTCCCCGACAGCATATTGAAAGCGGGCAGCAAAGGTAGCACCACGGCCAAGGAAAAAGCTACCAAACTGTATAGCATAGACTCGGCAAGAAATTGCCAAATCATCTGGCTACGAAGTGAGCCAAACGTTTTGCGCAAGCCAACTTTGCACGACCAGCAGATTGCGCGGTGGACAAGTTCATGAAATTGATGCAGGCGATAACTACGATAAAAATACCTATGCCTCCAAAGACATACATGTACATCAGGCTTCCACCGGGCTCTATATCAACCTGCGAAGTTGACCTCAAATGGATGTCAGTGATTTTTGTTGTATAGTAACTATAAACTCCACCTATTTTGCGAGCTTGATCCAAGCTGCTGCCCAAAAAATTGCTGCACTTCAGGAGCCACATATTTAGTCACTATGTTTTCAAGTTTTTCTCCACATCAGAAACAGATGTATTCTTTCGCAACAAAAATACGTGAACATACCACTGTTAAGCTACGCGTTTGAATTGAAATAACTATCTGGGCCAGCATCCGACAGCAATACGTCAAAACTAAAATGTGAATTGTTTGGGCAATCGGCAGCAATACCTGTCACTTTATACGGCACCTTGTCTTCACCTTCGCCCATGAGGATTAATTTATCAAGTGGGTTTTCATCACCAAAATATTTGCGTGCTGTCGTCTCTGTAAGCACCACCGAAAAAGGTTCTTTTAGTGCAGTTTTGGAATTGCCTGAAATAAGTTTGAAAGAGAAGAAATCAAAAAAGTTGCTTTCAGGAATCAACACTTTATCCTCAGTAAATGCTTTTTCCTGTATCGTAAAATAGGCTTTCCCCAGCGATGAAACCTGAGAGTAGCTTCCACTTCAGGTATCTCTGCCATCATCGCATCGGCCAAGGGTGGGCAAATGGAGGTACTGCGCACATCCCGTTCGCCCAATTTACTGTGTAGCCCCACTTGGTAAATCCGATTGGCATTGGCGTGGAAACGATCGTAACCAAATTCATCAATTACATACAAGGCTATGAGCAAACAAGCTGTGATGCCTGCAGTCATCCCCAATATGTTAATGCTCGTAAAAACTTTCGCTTAAGAATGTTGCGAATGGCGATGGTGAAATAGTTTTTATACACGGTTAATATTTTTTGAGTCCAAAATTATTTTGTCAGACTTGTCAATACTATTTCGGATAATTAGGATTTGCTTTTACTTCTCTTATTTGTTCCAAATGCCGAAATGAATGTTGAAAAAACATCATATACCTTTGATGAATATTTGGCCCAAAACAGATATAATGTATTCTTAAATTATCTTTTGTCTTTTTTAAAAAATCAATTGATTCATCTCGCATTGTGGTGTACCAAATAACATTATTCTTTCCTTCATTATTTCCAAGGGGAACACTATACGTGAAAGGTTTTGTATAATCTGTCGTGATGTTCTTTTTTTAGTCTTTTCGGATCTTGATTTATAAAGATACTGTCCGGAAGATGCTGGGGAAAGTCTGGCATTGGTCCCATGTTTAGGGCTACAGAAATTTCATTCATCTGAATTAATTCCCAAAGGCATATATGCTCAACAATCTGGTTGATGCTCCAACGGTCTGGACTTTCTTTAAAGTTCCACTGCTCTTTAGTTAGATTTTTCGTTTCAACAAAGATTTCTTCTTTTGAACGAATTAAATTGTCCAATAGATATTTTCTATCAGCTTCTGTCCATACTGGAACTTTTGAAGGTTCGTCTGTCTTTGTTTGTCCTTTGCTAGGATTAAGAAGCCCAAAAATAAGAGTCAGTGTTAATAAGCTTATTTTCATAGTGATTAATTTTTAATAGTCAACGGACACTTTTCATATTTGTTTTTTGCCGACCGAATTTTGTTGGCTTGGTTGTCTCTGTATCACTTTTATCGGTAGAAAGGGTGTGTTTAGCCGGCTATATTTGAGATAAAGTGTGCCTCAACAATTATCTTTCAGTGTAGTCAGATATCAAGATATAACAGCAAAAACAAAGCCTGTGTGTGTTTTTAATATCAACTAAAGGGGAGAACAATATAAATGTTTTATCAGATGTATCCACTTAGTTTATAAGCTACCATGCCTACCCATTCGCGAATCATGGTATGCCAGATCAGTAACGATTCCACGCGGGGAATAAACAGCACATCGGGAGTAAACTTTCTTTCATGAATTAGAAAATCCGTGGTGAACGTATCACACGGCCAATCGATTTTTGTGAAACAGGCGCGCGATCTGCGCATGTGAAAGGCAGAGGTGATCAGTAAACATTCAGAGGAAGACATTGAATCTTTCAGCATCTTCTTTATGGCTACTGCCGATTCGTGGGTGTTACGCGATTCGTTTTCGATAATAAGATCCTGATCAGGAACGCCCATCAGTTTAAGTGCTTCCGCAATCTCATCCGCCTCCTGGGCTCGCCTTTCCGTTAAACTTCCACTGCCACCCGAGATAAGAATTTTTTTAATAATGCCTAACCGATACAATTGTAGGGTATGCGTTACCCGATCGGCCCCGCGTTGAAAGTAAACCCGGTCGTCAGGCGTCATGTTGCCTTTAGTCACTCCCGTAAGGAGAATGCCGATAGCGTACTCTTTTTTTTATTTTCTGAAAAGGGGTGGCGGGCAATTCCACAGCCTTATTACTTCGTTGGTTATAAAATCGTTAGAGAATAATAACAACAGCCCGAATCCAATTTTGGATAAGAGCCCTTTATACTTTTGCTTTTTAAAAGCCACGATAGCAGAAATAAATACAAATAATCACCAGCGGCATGGTGAGGTAATTCAACGTCTTGGAAAGAATGAAGAACATGGCGGCTACATTCTTTTCGGAAGCGGATTGGAGATATTACTGAGGCCGTCTATAATTTTTCTTAAGATATCAAAGTAGAGGGTAAGGGCCAGAAAAAGAGTCATCATCCAAATTACACCCAGATTAAAGTAGAGCGTATCGATACTTTGATTTAAAATATGTTTAGTAGGCATATAAAATTGAGCGTCAAAATCAACGAGATGTTCAGGATCTGGGTTTTTATAGATAGGAAAAATTTTCTGAATCAATTTTCCATTTTTTTCAATGATCCGGTTTTGCTCGATAGTATTTTTAACCAACTCTGAAATGGCCTCATTTTGATATTGATTACGAAACTCTTCAAACGATTTTTCCTTCTCAGAGGAGTTTGTTAGTTCATTAATCTTTTATCTTTTCTTCATCTGCTTTATTGTAACGGTTAATGTAAAACCGCTTAAGCGTAGTCAAAAAATAGGTAGTTTCATCATAAACGGAAGAGTCGAAGCGTTCGCGTGTAAAGTCTTCGAGATGAGCAAAATCTTTTTTACCAACAAAATTCAATTCTTTCGTGATTTCACGACTTAATAAGATAAATTCTTTCTGCACTTCTCTTTGTATGAGAGTATCTTGACTCTTTATATTAAGATTAACGAAGGCGAGTCGGGTTTCCAAAGCGGGTATGAAATAGATCTTTTTGTAATCAGCATCTGCCATTACTTTATCATCAGCATAGAAAATTTTTTCAAATTTATTGTCTTTATATTGCGTTACCATGCTGGCCTCAAAAGCCCATCGCGAAGCCATGATGTCGCCCACCAACGGCACCGTTTCCGTATTCCCGATTACGGGATTAAGTTTATCGAACTTTACAACCACACCACTTAAAATAAGTTGTGGAATAAGTAAGATTGGGATAAGAATATAAATCGTTACAGCCGAGTTGAAGGCAGCGGAGATATTTAGCCCTGATAGGTTAGCAAAACAGGAGGTGGAAAACAGAATGCCCCAATAGATCAGATACATGCCTTTTATTTCCAACAGCGTATTTCCAACTAAAACAAACAACAGCGTTTGAATCGCTGAGATCATAAATAAGATTCCAATCTTGGAAAGCAGATAGCTACTCTTATTTAGATGTAGAAATTTTTCTCGTTTCAAAATCTTTTTGTCCCGGATTATTTCTTCGGCACTTACGGTAAGGCCCATAAACAGGGCAACAATTACACTCATAAACAAATACGCGGGCATGTTTAGATTTTTACTAAACACATATCCGGTATTATAGATATCATCGGTATTATAATAGCGAACAATAAACGCCAATATGAATGCCAGGAGGGGGGCTTCTAATAAATTAATAACCAGGTATTGGGTGTTACTTAATTTAGCTAAGAAATCGCGCAAGCCAAACAGTTGTATTTGTTTGAGCCACGAGGGTACCCGTAAGGTTGATTGCGGTACTTCCTCCGAAGGATCAACAGGCGATATCGTGATCTTGGTTTTATATTGTTGATTCCATTGCTAGAGAAACTTTCGCTCATCGGTAAAGGTTCCGAATTCATTAATAACCTTTGTCTCAATGATATTAAAGATTTGCTCGGGGTTAACATTGCCGCAGGAGTAACATTCGCCCTGTTCGCTGTTTACCAGATTGATATTTTTTTTGAAATAGGTAATTGCATCCACCGGGTTACCATAGTAGATTTGATAACCACCGGTATCGAGAATCACTAGCTTATCAAACATTTTAAATATATCTGAAGAAGGTTGGTGGATAACGGCAAAGACAAGTTTACCTTTTAATGAAAGTTCGTTAAGCAGGTCGATAATATTTTCGGAATCGCGCGAGGATAACCCCGAGGTGGGCTCATCAACAAACAACACTGCGGGTTCTCGCAATAACTCAAGACCGATGTTGAGTCTCTTGCGTTGGCCCCCACTAATTGTTTTCGAAGGGGGAACCTACGGTTAAATGTTTCGTCTCCATTAGCCCCAGATCGCTAAGCGTTTTTAATACCAACTCATCAATCTCCTTTTCATTTAGGTGACTAAAGCAGAGCTTGGCAGAAAAATAAAGATTCTGATATACCGTTAAATCTTCTATCAATAAGTCATCTTGAGGTACAAAGCCTATTACACCCTCAATTTTTTCGGGTTCCTCATAAATATCTATACCGTTAATCAGCACTTTACCACCTGAAGGTTTTTCACTGCCGTTAAGCACATGAAGCAAAGTTGATTTACCGGCTCCACTGGCTCCCATCAGAGCAACGAGGTTTCCTGATTCTTCTAAAATATCTACCTCACGTAATCCAAGCCGGCCGTTTTTAAATTGGTATGAGATTTTTTTAGCTTCAAAGCTAGTGCGGGTTCCGCTTATGAGTTTTTTGAAAAGCCCCAACGCCTCGCCATAGTATATGGGGTCGCTGCCATCCCAACGCATAGTGCTGCCTGTAGCCAACACATTAATATTCCCTGACTTCTGCGGCACCCCGTTTAAGTAAACATCTGTGTGGCCAACATATTTCAAGAAGAACGTGTCGGTACTGCGCAGATAAAGTATTGCCATGAAGCCGTCCAGATGCTCGCGGTGTATGTGCATGCAAGTTCCGGGTAGGGCATCTGTTGAATCGATGAAGGATATCTTCGTGATTGTTATCACTTCTGTTTTTGCTCAATACATGTTGCTTGATTAGCTCAAGATCGGTTTTTGAAATATTGAGGTGCTTCGCGGATCTGAAGCGCCAGGTTTGTTCGCGGTCTGAAATGGCACCATCGGCAAGGATAACGCTCATCAACTCCAATACGATTACTACCTTTTGGTTCTGTGCTATTTCTTCATTGATAGATCGACAGATATTTATAATGTAACTATTCTCTTGGGCTGCACTTAGTTTACCCGAAGTCTCTGAAGCAAACTCATCAAAGAGCCGCATCTGATTTTCGGTTGCTTTTTGACTAAGATGGTCAGAAAGAAATACGAGAATGTGATCACGCTCTTGCTTGGTGATTAAATCTTCTTTTGCTACCAGGGCAAAGAGCTTCATGATGGCAGTCAGTACAGGTTCGCTCATGGTTTACAAGTAGACAGGTTTGTTAAAGATAACAAAGAATGGTCTTTCTTAAATAAAAAAAGGATTAACCTTGGGCTAATCCTTTTGAGTGCAAAATAGTGTGTTTCTATTCTACAATGGTGGTTCTCATCTTTTCAACAATCTTCGTGATCTCTACCAGATTTTTATCAGTAAGTACCAAGGCCGAGTTGTTATTTTTTATCTGATCTTCAATGTTTAGGTCGCGGTAACTTGCCTGAAGGGCAGCAAGATCTTTCTTTAGCGTACCGATAGGTTCAGCAGAATCTACGGTTGATAGCATCCTGGCAAGTTCATCTACAGATTTTTCCTGCTCAAGGATAATGCGCATTAAGGGTGTAAGAACCAGATTCCTCGAATCATCAGGAAGAAGATCTTTCGGGTAGGTTTTGATTAAGCCTGTTGAGATGTATAATCCCTCTACGAAGCTTCCGGTTAACAACAGGGCGGCCAACTTATTGCGGCTGTTGTCTTTCAGATACTTTTCGCTGGATTTGGTAGCGGCATTCAAAATATTGGCAAGGGAATCTTTATTGGCAATATTGGCTTCAAAACGTTGAAGAACGCTTACATCAAAGGTGCCTATAACGCCTAAATTGTCAGCCAGTTTTTTGGCGGAATTCAGGTAATCAATAGCCTCCTGCGTTTTTTCGTATGAACTTAAATAACCGATATCGGTGGTATACACGCCCAGGTTAAGGGCTGCTTTGTCGGATAGCGCACTGTACTTATCAACCTTATTTCGATCGTTTAATAAACTTTGATTGAACTCTGCCCCGGTTGCCTGAAGCAAATAAGGGATTTCAGAGGGTGAGGGCAGATTGTTGATCACATCCTGAACCTGATCGTTCAGGGATTCTTCAGCTTGATTAAACTCATTAGCATTTTGGTTAGCATCATTTTTTGAACCCCCGCAGGACCAAAGACCAACCATGGCTAATAAGGCAAGTAAATAAGCATTGAGTCTAGTAAATTTCATGGGTTTTTAGTTTAGCCTTCAATTTTAGCACATTTTTCGAAACCAGTAAAACCGTTTTGGCCTTTATTTTGGCCTTAAATTGCAAAAGTATCCACAAGTTCAAACATTATTTGTCAATTTCCAGTTAAAGATTAAATGATCAGACCTTATCCTGTTGAAACAGCCTATTTAATTGATGACAGCGAGGTCGACTTGTTTGTGCATAAAAAGTTTATCGAGTTGCGCCAGTTGGCCAGTGAAATTGTTACGTATAACTCACCCTTACTGGCTCTGGAAAAGATGTCAGATATACCTGACAATGGGCCTCCGGGCATATTATTCCTTGACCTTAACATGCCTATGATTAATGGCTTTGAGTTTTTGGAAAAAGCCAAAGGAATTTCTAATGGCATTTTTAACAGGATGCGGGTGGTTATCCTGACAAGTTCAAACAACCATACAGATCGGGAGCGCGCCATGACCTTTGGCAATGTGATCAGTTTTATACCTAAACCTCTTACTGTTCAAGGTATTGATGATATTATTAAACTGCTTGAAACAGAGAGGTAAAGTCAGTCTGAGCTTGGAGATTCCGGAAAAGTCCAGGTTTTATACTTGGCTATAAAGTAAACTAATGAAAGCGTAATCAGAATCGATCCGGCAATCGAGAGCACATACCCACTTGAAATAAAAAATTCGAGCCAACTCAATTCTGCATTCCCAAACTCCTTAAAGAGGAGAACCCCCACGCTGCCGAGATACCCAAATGAATCGGCCAGGTAAATAAGAAAGCCTACGGTGCTTACATACCGAAACGTGGCAATCAACCGATCAAAGAATATGCTGTTGAATTGGATATAGCCAAAGTACAAACCCATGCCAACTAAAATCATCCAGGCCGGGGCTCCAATAAGTTTCTTCTCAAAAGCCAGGGTACTAAGCCCTACCGTTAGCATACCCACAAACACAATGATGTGATTGATTACCATGGCTCTGAAATTGTCTTTTATTACCATTAAACTTCCGATCACAATAAGAACGGTAAAAGCAACAATCGACTCTGTAAAAGTAAAGATGCCTGGTTTGTCTCCATACCCAAGGGACTGCCAGATTTCAGCAGAGAAATTATCTCTAAAATCCCGAAAGGCAGTTAATAGCATGTAGGTAAGAATCAGAAGGATCAGGCCAGGAGCAAATGTGATTGTGTATTTTACCCTCTCTTTTCCTGTCATAGGACTGCGCTTGGTTCTTAGCGCTTCATCCTCTGCAGTGGGTGGGGGAATTTTATCGAGCATCCAAAGAAAGAGGAGCAAGGGCAAGAAGAAAAGACAGGAAGCCACAAAGGGCATCCAGAATTCTGAAACACCCCAGTCGCGCATAAGAAAACCACCTACCGTTTTGGCAAAGCCGGCAGAAAAAATAAAGCTGACAGACAAGCTTGCTCCCAATACCTCGGTGAATTTTCGTCCTTCCAAATAGCCGAACACCATACCCCATACCATGCCTAAGGGCAAGCCATTAAAAAATAAGAAAATAAGATTGTAGGGAGTTGGGGCCATGGCAAAAAATAACCAGGAAATACTGGCAATGGTAACCATAATGAGAATACCTTTTGCCCGCGCGTGTGCACCTAATTCAGAAACCACTTTTATTCCAATAAACTTGGATAGCATGTAACCCAATACCTGAGAGATCACCATCCAAACTTTAAAATCGGCACCCCATAAACTCATATGCTCATAGGTGGCCACACCAAAAGTTTTACGCAGAGCAAAAATGCAGGTGTACAAACAAAAGGCAGAAAGGGATACGTATAGAGAGAACCAGAAGCCATTGGTTTGCTCAAGCCAGCGCGTGATATTAGATTTTTTGTTGCTCAAAGTTGGTTTGTATAATGTTGGCGACTCTTATTATCCAGGATGTAAGAATAATAAACTTTTTGAACTGAATGGGTTCTGAACACAATAAATTATGCTATCGGGTATAAAATAATTAATGCCCTGCGTAACTTACTGGTCAATCATTTTACTATGCGGTTACTATTTATTCTTTTGATCATTTTGTTACAGGCATGTACTTCATCGCCTGATTCAACGAAGAAGCATTGGATCGCCACGGCTCCGGCAGGTACTGAATACACCTCTATCAATCGTTTGGACACCACGGTAATTCCCAATGGCCGATTGCTTACACCGCTAGGTAAGCAAATAACAGTAGCACCCCATCCGTTTGGCCTTACGTTAAGTCCCGATGGTAAAACAATTATTACTGCCAACTCCGGTACGGGTCCTTTCTCTATTTCAATCATTCAGGATTTTAATTCAGCACAACCTTTTGTAAAACAAATTCCAGAAACAGTTGACCCTGAAGAAGGTTTGTTGGAAGCAGCCTTTATGGGCCTGGCCATCGCACCCGACAATTCAAAAGTGTATGTAGCAGGCGGACAACAAAATCGTATTTATATTTTCGATTTAAAAACGTATAAGAAGATAGGCGAAATCTCGTGCAATAAATCGTTCGATGATTCGGATTATAGTGATGGCTACATTGGCGATATGGTGTTGAATAAAAAGGCGATCGGTTGTATGTGGTTGATCAGATTGGGTTTAGAATGATGGTGATTGATACCGAAAAGAAAAAAGTACTTCACAACGTAAAAACAGGTCGCTATCCTTTCGGGATTGCTTTGTCGCCTGATGAGAAAACTGTTTATGTAGCCAATGTGGGCATGTTTGAATACAGCTACATCAAATCCTTGGATAAAAATCATCTTAATGAAACAGCGTTGCGATTCCCGGCAACGGCTTATGGTTCTGAAGAAATGAAGACCGGAATTATAAATGATACGTTGGAAGTTGCTGGCCTTGGTGACCCCAATGCACCGGAATCTTTTTCGGTGTGGAGCATTGATCTAACAAAAGAAAAACCAACAGTAGTTTCTAAAGTGAAGACAGGCGTGTTGGTAGGCGAGGAGGTAGAAGGAATCCCCGCTGTGGGTGGCTCGAGCCCAAACTCATTAGTGGCCACGGATAATTTTGTATATGTAAGCAATGGTAATAATGATAACATTTCTGTGATTGATGCGAAGCAAGGTACCGTGGTTAATTCTATTGAATTAAAACTGGATGAACGATCAGGTAATCTTAAAGGTGTTATTCCTTTGGACTGGCCATTTCACCAGATCAAAAGAGATTGTTTGTGGCCGAAGCGGGTATCAATGCAGTGGCTATTATTGATGTGGCTTCACAAAAGTAATGGGCCATATTCCCACAGGCTGGTTTCCGTCAAAGCTAAAAGTATCACCCGATGGCAAGCAGTTGATTGTTTCAAATGCGAAAGGTTACGGCAGCGGCCCCAACGGAGGAAAGAACTTCATTCCACCTTATGAAGGCCGTGGGTCAGATTACATTGGGTCGTTGATGTTTGGCACGGTTTCCATTATAGATATCCCTACCGATGGAGAACTGATTGAGCTAACCCATAAAGTTATTGCTAACAATTTTTCTTTTAAGGAAGTAACTCAAGGGATTGATAAAAATCCAATTCCGGATTTTACAGGGGAGGCTGAATCTCCGATAAAATATATTGTTTTTATCTCGAAGGAAAATCGAACGTATGACGAAGTGTTTGGCCAGGTGCAGTCAGGTAAAGGCGATGCATCGCTGGCACGTTTTGGAGCAAATGTTTCATTTTCAAACCGCAACAAATCGCAAACACTTACAGGTGTTACGGTTATGCCTAATCATTTAAAACTGGCGGACGAGTTTACCGTCTCCGATAATTTTTATGTCGATGCCGATGTGTCGGCCGATGGTCATCGCTGGTTAACAAACACGTATCCGAATGAGTGGATGGAAACGCATCATCCAGCTGCGTATGGTGGTGGGAGAGAACTTAAGGAGGAATCCAATGCACCCGGGAAATTTGGAATGACCGGAGCTTCCGGGGCAATCTATCCCGAAGATTATAACCAGCATGGCTCCATGTGGGACCATATGCACCGCAATGGTATTGAGTTTTATAATTTTGGATTTGGGGTTGAGTTTGATGCCGGCAGTTTTGCGGATTCAACCTTTAAGTATGGGGGCGTTCGGTACCTGGTTAATTATCCTGTTCCTGGGCCCATCTTTGATCGCACTTCCCGGTTGTTTCCAACGTTTAACATGGCTATACCCGATCAATTCCGAGCAGACGTTTTTATCAAGGAGATCAATGAAAAATTTATTGATCAGAAAAAAGATTTGCCACACATGCTCACCCTGCAATTGCTTAATGATCATGGAGCGGGTGAACGTCCGCAAGCCGGCTTTCCATTCAACGAAAGTTATATGGCGGATAATGATTTAGCGCTTGGGCGAGTGGTTGAATATTTAAGTCATTTACCACAATGGAAAAATATGATGATTGTGGTAACGGAAGATGATGCCCAAGGAGGTAGCGATCATATAGATGCACACCGCAGTTTACTGATGATCATTTCTCCGTACGCAAAGCGCAGTTTCAATAGCCATCAGCATTATAGTTTTGGTTCTATCTTTAAATCGTTTTGGAACGTGCTAAATATTCCGTACCTGAATCAATATGATTTTGGTACGACTACACTAAGTGATTGCTTTACAGCCCAGCCCGACTTTACTCCGTACAATGCAGTTTCAGTTGATCCACGGATTTTTGATCCCCGGGTTGCCCTAAAACCATTCGATGAAAAATTTGATTGGAAAGCCATGAATGAATCTCCGATGCTTGACGATCCAGACGAAATAAAGAAAGCGCGCGATGATGATGGTCGCACCAAAGTGAATCATTGATCATTTACTTTAACATCTTTAATTTTTGTTGGTAACCAAACCTGCATTTCGTTTTGCCCGCGGTTTGCCCACGCATAGTAGGGGATAGCCGTAATTTTTTTAATCTCTGTTTTCACGGATAACCCATCGGGTTCAACCTGAACGGTTGGGGCTTCAAATTGAATGGTTGTTATTCCTTCCAGTAAATCCTTTTGAAAGCTGGGTTGAAAGCTGATCTGCTCGGGCAAGATTACATTCCACGCCTTACCATTATTGTCGGCACCTTCAACACAATAAACCAACGGACCTCGTTGTAAGGCCACACGACCTTCGTCTTGCTTAACTTCGGGTCGTGATACAATTCTTTTACCTCCATGGGTAGATTCAATTCCAATACATCGCCTTTTTCCAATCGCGCTCAATAACCGCGTATCCATTCTCCATTTTGTAAGCGACTGATTTCCCGTTGAGTGATAACGTAAAATCAGTTTTGGATTTATCTTCAAACACAAACAAGTCTCCGGGTACGGCTTCTCCTTGTATCCAACCTGGAATACGCACATGCATAGCGAACTTGGTTTTGTTTTTGGGTTCAATAGTCAGCTTAATCTTGCCATCCCACGGGTAATTCGTTTGCTGCGTCAATAAAACTTCGGTCTTACCAATTTTAGTAGTTGTGTTGCTTCCAACAAAAAGATTCACCCAAATTCCCTGATTGGAAAACCCATAGATATAATTCCCTAAGGAAGAAACGAGGCGCGCAATATTGGCTGGGCAACAGGCCGTACCAAACCATTCTCTTCGAGCGTGTTGTCCATCAGAAGCTAATGGATTGCCATAGAAGAATCGATCCCCGGATAAAGAAAGTCCATCTCGGGCGCCATTGTATAGGCTTCGTTCCAGTACATCAATAAATTTGCTGTCACCCGTCATCAAATTCATACGTTGATTCCAAAATACCATCCCCACCGAGGCACAGGTTTCACAATAGGCCCGCTCATTAGGTAGGTCATAATCTTTACTAAATCCTTCGTTGTTTCCAGATGATCCAATGCCTCCGGTTATATACATGTTTCGGTACACCACATCTTCCCAAACTGTTTTCATGGCATTCATATATCCTTCATCTCCGGTAAGTGCTGCGACATCAGCCGCACCGGTATATAAATACATAGCGCGCACGGCATGGCCAGTGATTTCTTTTTGTTCGCGCACCGGCACGGCATCTTGTGCATAGGCTGTGTCTTTCCATTCAGTCCATATAACCTTTCGCGTATTTATGACCACGCTCTTCCAATAGCCAGTAGGCAAGGGTCAAGTACTTTTTATCCTGCGTTGTGTTGTAAGTTTTACTAACGCAAGTTCAAGCTCCTGGTGTCCCGTAACCCAGTGCCTTTTACCGGGTTCAGGACCGAAGAGGGAATCAAAATGGTTGGCAAATTTTATAGCAACGTCCAATAGTTTTCGTTTGCCGGTTACCTGATAATACGCAACGGCTGCTTCAATCAGATGCCCTCCATTATAGTCTTCGTGCATGCTCATATCACTCCAGCGTTCATCCAATCTTCCTAACGAATAATATGTGTTGATGTAACCATCGGGTAATTGTGCTGCTGCAATTTTATCGATCCATTCATCGGCTTTCTTTTCCAGTTCCGGATTCGGATGATTTTTTAAAGAATAGGCGATGGCTTCCAGGGCTTTGAATACATCGGAATCGTCATAGAAGATACCTTCGTGTTTTTCATTTTTTCCTCGGGCTACCTTTTCGAAATTTCGAATGCGTGGTGTTTTAACCTCGGTTTGATATACGCATGCTTGTAACGTAGTAGTGGCCACTTTATCCAATGTTGGCTTCCAGAAAGCATCATTGATTGTTACCTGCGAAAAGTTGATTGGTTCGAATTGGCGGCTGGGAGTTTGAGCTCTAAGAGTATTGAACACCAGATCAAACAGCAAAAGTGCAACAAGTTTTTTCATAAGGAAGTATATAATGAGTCGAAGATAAGAATTCTCGCTAGGAAGGAGAAAAAAGTGGGCACTCCCGATTCCCGATAGCTATCTGGAGAGCTATGGGCATCTTATGTATTTGAATACCTGTCTCTTAATTTAGATATCATCTCAGGGTATATTTTAAGATTAAGGATATAATTACTGCTCTTCATTCTTTTGATATGTGCTTCAATTTTTTTCGCTTGACTAACTGATTCACACTTGATTAAAAGAAATTCTTCCCAGTCATTACTAGCCGCAGTAAATTTAGAAGAACCATATGCACCAGTATTGTGCTCGATTAGTCTTTCAGGAAATGAAGCAGTACTGCCAACATAAAACTTGTTAAGTTTCTTGCTGAAGATGATGTAGCAGTATGATTCCAAGGTGGAGAGGAAAAAAAGTGTGCCCTCCCGATAGCTATCGGGAGGGCACGATCACTAAAATGAGTGGGCCCAGCTGGGCACGATCCAGCGACCCCTTGATTATGAGTCAAGTGCTCTAACCAGCTGAGCTATGGGCCCTCTTCAATATTTTAAAACTCCGATCCGTTTTTCGGAGAGTAAAGTGCTCTAACCTCCCGATAGCTATCGGGAGAGCTATGGGCCCTCTTCAATATTTTAAAACTCCGATCCGTTTTTCGGAGAGTAAAGTGCTCTAACCTCCCGATAGCTATCGGGAGAGCTATGGGCCCTCTTTATTTGATAACTAACTATATTTGAAGTCGGTTATTAATTGGGAGTGCAATTTTACATATTTGAACGGTAATACACAATTTGTTTTGGGGCTCAAAGGAATTAAAAATGTCATTTTCGATTTAGGTGGAGTAATAATCAACCTCTCTGTTGAAAAAACGCATCAGGCATTTGCCTCGCTTAGCGGAATGCCGGTGGAGGAAATTAAATCGATAGTTCACCAAGGTACTTATTTTCATGATTATGAGAGAGGGTTAATCTCTGATGCGGAATTCAGAATGCACTTACGCCAATCGTTAACCGTACAAGTATCAGATGCCCAGTTGGATGCCGCCTGGAATGCTATGTTACTGGATATCCCCATGGAGCGGATTAATTTATTGGTACGTTTGAAGGAAAAATTTTCTATTTATCTGCTTAGCAACACCAACAATATTCACCTGCAATGTTTTAATGGAATAATAAAAAATCTTACGGGCCATTCGACTATTGATAACTATTTCCATAAGGCGTACTATTCGCATTTGCTTAAATTAAGCAAACCCGATGTAGCCATTTATAACCATGTGCTTTTGCAGAATGGTTTGAAGCCGGAATCGACACTGTTTTTAGACGACAATAAAGATAACCTGACGGGTGCAGGCAAGGCTGGCATTAAAACGTTTCATGTTCAACATCCCGATCAGATTTTTTCACTTTTCCTATGAATCCGAAACTCAAAACCGCACTCATTCATTCCGCTCTGTTTATCGTAACCTTCATCACCACTACGTTGGCGGGGGCCGAATGGACGCATGGTAAATCGGTTTTGGTTAGTGGGTTTACCTGGCAGGATTTTTATTCTGGTCTTCCGTATTCAATTTGTTTCTTAAGTATTCTCACTGCCCACGAGTTTGGACACTACTTTACGGCTGTCTATCACCGGGTTCGTACTTCATTGCCCTACTACATTCCCTTGCCACCCATTCCTTTAATGTTAGGTACATTAGGTGCGTTGATCAGGCAAAAGCAACGGGTAAACTCAACACGCGAAAATTTTGACATTGGTATTGCGGGTCCGCTGGCCGGCTTTGTTGTCGCACTAGGCTTTCTGTTTTATGGGTTCACCCATCTGCCACCTCCCGAATTCATTTTCTCAATTCATCCTGAGTATGAACAATTCGGCCTTAACTACGCCAACTTTGTTTATGAACCGGGATTCTTACCCGAAGGATCGGTGAACATATCCCTTGGAAAAAATTTATTGTTTCTTTTCTTCGAAAAGTATGTGGCTGATCCGGCCCTGCTTCCTAATATTCATGAGATCATTCATTACCCGTTTTTGTTTGCCGGATTTTTATCCTTGATTTTCACCAGCATAAATCTATTTCCCATCGGCCAATTAGATGGCGGGCATGTTCTTTATGGATTGGTGGGGCACACGTGGCATAAAAAGAATTGCATCTGTTGTTTTTCTTGCCTTCTTATTCTATGCTGGCCTCGGGTATGTTCATCCTAAAGATGGTATGGACGTTCTCCTCTATAAAATTCCGTTATTCATAGGCTTTCTATATCTGGCTATGCGCGGTTTGGGCTTATCCAATCGCGATACCTGGATGTATGCCTTAGCGTTATTTGCTATACAATATCTTATCGTTACGGTTTTTCCTTCCGTGCGAGGTTATTCAGGCTGGTTGCTTTTTGCCTTTATTATTGGACGGTTTATTGGTATCCAGCATCCACCATCCGAAAACGAAGAGCCGTTAAATCAAACCCGGAAAATTTTAGGTTGGATCGCATTGGCCATACTGATAATTTGTTTCTCACCCAATCCACTTGAACTTGTTGAAATTGTGGGGGGTGCGGCTGTGCAGAATAGTTAGACAGGTTTTACTGAACAACAATCTTTGTGCTTTTCCAGTAGCTGTTGTGTAACGTGCGCAACAGGTATAGCCCTTTTGCAGGATTAAGTATCGAAATGCGGGTGGCATCATTCACTCTTTCTGTTTCAATAGAAACTATTCTACCCATCATATCAAATAGTTTTACGTCATCGGCAACGATTGAAGTATAAAATACACCGTTGCCGGGATTTGGATAGACGGATACATCAGGCTGTTCAATCACATTGGATATGGTACCACCATTCCCCTTACCAAAAATAGGCCGGATCATTAAACTCCCTTTTAACAAATTGTTCTGTTCCCAGGTACCATTAATGTTTGAATAGATTCGATCACTCGAATCGGTGTTTTTATCTAGGCCTACTGCAATAATGGCTGAAGAAGTTTGTTCCCATCCAATATAAAATTTGTCATTTACACCAATGGGTTCTGTAAGGGGAATGCGCCAGAATTTGTTTTGTGCATTTCGCTGAATCGGAATATTGCCCTGAAGTAAAATGTCGGAGAAACTGTTGGTAAGTGCTTTTAGAATTTTAAATTGAATAATCTGGTTTGAGTCGTCACCAAAGCGAGGAAAGTAAATATCAACAGCTACTAATGTATCCGAGGCATCCGTTCTCATTTGAAATTCATAGGCAAGTTGTGCACCGGGTTGATTCAGCCCCGCACCATACTCCGCTTTTCCATCATCGTAGGCATAAAAATTTGATAAGATATAACTGGCGCTAACACTGTCGTTATTTTTAAAAACGATGGGATTAAATACATCAAAATCATAATCTCCTTCGGTAGCTGTCTTTATTTTATCATCTCCGGTATCGAATGCAACCGTTAACTTAATATGAATAGAATCAGCTGTTGCATCGAGTGTCAAAGGATCTGGAATTGTTTGCAGGGTTACTGTACGATTTTGTTTGAAGGTAAGTTCACTTCCTATGTTAACATTATTGTCTAGGGGGGTGGTGAGTACTATGGGTGGATCAGTACTTTTAACTGTATTGATGATTGCCTCCGAGCTATAACTTACCGGTTGTCCATTTCCAGCCACCTGATCTTGCCTTAAATTGGTGATGGATAGGGAAGGTTGGGTTAAGTTAGCAGTCGTGTTCGAAAAAAAATGTTTAATAGGCATGGCCTTATAGTCTGTAAACAGCAGGGTTAGTGGCGTGCTTATAGTACGATCTGGAAATAATGGAAACACCGGACTGGTTTGTGATTTTCCGTTGTTGATGTAGATATAATCCAGATGCCAGGTGTCATAGGGGCCTGATAAACGGGCAAAATTTTGAAATCGGAATTGAAAGTTGTCAAAAAAATACTTACTGTCAGTAATGGGAATAGTAACAGCAACAAATTGATCGCTCGCAAAAGTACCATCGTTATCTATTGACCAGACCTCATCCCACTTGTTCGTAGAATTTTTAAATGACAACGAAAACTTATCACCCGGATCGGGGGCTTCGCCATTTCCTTTAAACTCATAGAAGAATGTAATAGCGATGTTAGCTTGTTGGGCCGCGGCCACCAGATCCATTCGTATGGGTGCCGAAATTAATTTATCTGCATAGCCTTTCGCTAGAATATCATTTACATTATAGGGTCTCCCTAAGGAATCCAGTCCATCGAACGTAGCAACATTGAGGGAAGGCGGATTGATGCCCATACCTTCATTAACCCACACCGATTGCCCGTATTGCCAAAGCGTGGAGTCGGCATACCCATTGCGGATGGTTGAAAAATCATCCCAAAAGGGAAGACTTATTGGTGTGATATCCTGGGTGCGTGCGTTGTAGGTGTTGTAATTTTTGCCTGCAGTAAAATCTTTTTGCACAGGAACGATTATCAGTTGACAAAAGCCACTAATCGAAAATGTTAAAAGCAGAATAGTGTAAACTACCTGGTTCACAGGATGGGTGTTAGTTGTTATTTTTGTCTGGTTCTTCACCTTCCGTTTCACCGCCTTCCTCAGGGTCAACAAAACCTTTTGGCCCTATCCACAAATCAATGGGGTCACCCACGCGTACGGAATCTCCGGCCAACGGATATTGCTTATAAACGAATGGTTCCATACCTGTAGTATCCATGCCTGCCGGGATTTGAATCGTACCCAGGTGAAGATTCCAACCCATCAATTTAAACTTCGCGGTTTCCAGTGCGTCTCCTAACAAGTTACCGATTTTGAAATCGGCAGGTCCATTTCCATCGCCAACAACTAAATCAATGATGGCGCCTTTGGTTATGCGTGTACCGGGCTCAATTTTCTTTCCTTCATACCGCATTTCCTTTACCAAATTTCGGAAGGGACTCGGTTCATAATAAATACGACCCGCTTTAGCTCTATACTTTTTAAAACTACTTCGGCATTGATTAATGACCGATCAACTAAGTCTGGAATAGGCAGCGTAGGTGGGGTAATGCGGTTGAGAGAAACATAGATAACCCGGTTGATTTTTACCTGCGATCCGGCCTGTGGAAATTGACGCAACACCGCCAGGGGTGGATATTCGGAAGAGTAAGCAGAATCATTAACGGCATACCGAAGATCTCGTTGAGTTAAAAATGTTTCCAGCTCCTCCAGATTCATGCCTTTAAGGTCAGGCACCGTAATCGATTCGCCATGGTTTGTAGCAGCCGGCAGATAGATATAAAAATAAACAATGGCGATAATGAGAATCGTACCTAGTGTAATTCCAAGACTAATTAGTAAACCACTTAGCGAACTACTTTTAAAAAAACTGAACTTCATTTATTAAAAGTTTAAGGCTGATTGATAATCCCGCACAATGCGTTTCGACTTTTCATATCGCTGTGTGGCTAATTGAGCCAATCGGGTAATTAACTCTGTGAATGAAATGCCCCGCTCTTTCCACATCATCGGAAACATGCTGGAGTTAGTAAAGCCGGGTATTGTATTAATTTCGTTCACGTAAACATCTCCCTTTTCAGTAAGAAATAAATCTACGCGCGAGAAATCTTCGCACCCGAGTGCCTGATAGGCGCGAATGGAAATTGATCTTATTTTCTCAGCAATGTCCGAATCCATTTTGGCTGGCACATCAATAGCAACGGCTGCACCATCTACATATTTGGCATCGAAAGTATAAAATTCGTATTTGCTGCTGATAATAATTTCTCCCGGCATAGAAGCCTGAGCGGGTGCATTACCCAATAGGGCGCATTCAATTTCCCTTCCTGAAATAAACTCTTCAAACAAAACACAATCATCGTAGCGATAGGATTCTTTTAGAGCTTCTGTAAATTCTGCTTTCGTTTTTACTTTCGAAATGCCCACAGATGAACCCAGACTGGCCGCCTTTACCATAAAGGGCAGACCGATCTGATTGACCACCTCATCAAAGGTGTACTGTTTTTCATCGGAGTAATAGGAATAAATGAACTTGTTTACGGGCAGTCCTGCTTCTTTGAGCAATCGTTTCGCAACCAACTTACTCATCGACATGGCCGAACCAGCTACCCCGGTACCAATCATGGGAAGATCCATCGCCTTCAGCAATCCCTGAATACTGCCATCTTCACCATCCGTTCCATGTAAAACCGGAAACACCATATCAACAGAAAAGGATGTTCCCGACTCGGTGGTAAATGATGGATTAAGCGGATTCAATTGCAGTGATAATTTTTCTCCAGCTTCAATTTCTTTCGAAATGTCTTGTGTTTTATGCCAGGTTCCTCTCAGGGAAATGCCAATGGGTATAGGCTCAAAGAGCGCCCGATCGATATATTGAAAAATATTACGGGCCGAGTTAATAGACACTCCGTGTTCTACCGATCGGCCTCCATATAGTATGGCAATTTTCTTTTTACTCATCCGTTAAATTAATACCCCAAAGATGTTCACGTTTAACTGGATTTCCACTATGAAAGTATGTAAAATCACATAAAATCCGACAGGATTTCTCAGATCAGTTACTTCCGGTAAGAAACACTTTTGATGAGCCGACCTGATTTGCGAATTGGACCCAAATAATATAAATACCGGTACCCTGCTGATGAATATCAAAGGTGTAGGTTTGATTAAGCACATCAAACAATTGATCTTCCAACACGGGTTGCCCAAGCATATTGTAAATTTTTAGATGCACCGTTTCTTTCTCGGCAAGATTGAAGGTAAGTTTTACGTTTGAGCCAACCCCATAAACTTCGTATTGACTTTCTATAGAAACAGGGGATGTGTTGTCATCCACATAAAACTCCACGTTATCAATAAAAAGATTATTACCGCCATCCGATGTGGCCACAAAGGCTAATCGAATATTTTCTTTTCCTGCCAAAGCATTTAAACCAATACTTAGTCTCTTCCAATCTTCATCTTTGGTAGGAATCAGGCCATATAGGCCAGTGAGTATGACTTGTTGGTAGTAAAGGGAACCCAGGTAGCATCGTTACCCTGGCTGATTACCGGCCATTGATCGCTATAAAACTCATTGAAATTCTGCCGTAAGGGAATAACATCCCGATAATCATTGTAGAGACTCTTCATAGAAAGAGTGTTGTTGTTCACATTAGCATCGGGCAGTCCGCCCGGTTCGCTTATGGTTATCAGCACTGTACTGCTCGTACTAGTAAGGGGAATCGGATTCAACGTAAAGTTTTGTTCGCTGCCCGGAGCAATGGAGATATTGGAAATAGTTTGCAGCGGTTGGGTTTGATTGTTAACCTTGGTAACAACCTTAAACGAAGTAATGAGCGTGCTGCCCAAATTCTTTACCCGGATTACCGGAGCGGGATTAGCCAGGCAGGTAACCGGACCGGGACTTTCTATAGAAAGTATAGCCAGATCAACAATCTCATCGGTAAGTACAACAACATTGTCAAGGTAAACATCATTGCCCCAACCGTTTGTTACTTCAAACGCAATCTGAATCTTATTACCGACAAAAGCATTGAGAGAAATGCTTGTCGTTTCCCATTGCGATGCGTTGGGAACAAATTGACTGCTGGTTTGTGGTGCCGTAGCTAATGTGGGGCCCAATAGATTTAATACTTCCGTAGATGTATTATCAAAATCGCAAACAATAGAGACAAGCACGCGTAAACGCTCCTGATAGTTGAGGCTATGCATGGCGTGTGCCCGATCAAACTTGAGCAGAGCAACGGATTCACCCGTTAGATCGAGAACAGGTGTTATTAGTTGATCCACAGCTCCCTGATTTTCGTAGCTCCAACAATTGACATACATCGCGTTGCCATTACTGGATGTGCTTTTAATTTCCCATTGAATATTATTATCCGGATTACTCCTGCTCCAATTAGCAGGGAAAGTATTAAATACTTCGGTGATGGGCAGTGTGCCACTGGGTGGTATGGTTGAACTTATGGTAAGATAATTATTTGACGCGCGTTGGTCGGCTACACCATTAACAGACAAAACCTCGAACTCATAATTTGCCGTACCTGAGAGTTGCGATACCGGATTAAAGGTTACACTTGTTATGGCTAAGTTGGGGAGATTCAATACTTCGTCTCGGGTTTCAACAATTACACCATTTACTTTGAGCTGCAGTTGAGCCGCTGTTGCGGGAGAAGTTCCAATGTTTTGAATTTCTATACTGGGAATAACGGCTCCGCCACAAGAAGAAACTCCCGGTGAAATAAACATAAACATATCATTCGAAGTGCAAGATTGTCGCGGGGAGGTGGAGCACTGGACAGAATAATTAGCCCCTTGGTTGGGTGTATCGTCAACATGATCAGGACCGCTACAGGCGGTTCCATCATCGCCCCAAATATGGCGCAAACCAAAAAAGTGTCCGGTCTCATGGGTTAAGGTTCTTCCATGATTGTAATCAGTAAGTAGATTGAACGTTCCCAGGCCCTCGAAGTTGGAACCAAAGGCTGCATAATGAATAATTACCCCATCGGTAAGACGATTTTGCGAAGAATTATTTAAATCTGTTATAAGATTTGAAACCGGGAACTGCGCATAACCCAGGTAATCCTTAAAGTTAATAACCCAGATATTATAATAGTCTTCTGCTGGCCAATAACTCAATGCCTTAAAAGTTGCGTCATCATTTATATCCCATACTGATTTGGTGCCTTGCACCCGTTCAATGCCATTGGTTGGCGCACCATACGGATCTTGTTTGGCAAGTATAAATTCAATATCCAAACTTCCGGCTGCACCCAAAAATTCGGATGGCGTATTGCCCGCATCGGTGTTTAATCTTTTAAAATCTTTATTAAGAACATTGATTTGGGAAAGAATCTGGTTATCCGAAATGTTGGTGCCCGTACCAATTGCTTCTCCATTATGAATTACGTGAACGACAACCGGAATTTCGTAGGTGGCACTTCCTGTGCGTTGTTGTTTTAATTGCTTGGTTGCGGATTGGCTTAGCTTTTGATTAATCCAGTTTTCGAATTGAAGATTTTTTTCTTTACCAGGATTCTTTAGCTCCAAAAGTTTTTCATACTGCACCGTACCACAACGTTCCTGAGCCAAAAGCTGTGTCACCATGATCATGAGAAGTGAAATAAAAAGTATCTTAAATCTCATGGCTTTAAAATGGCGATACAACTTATAATAAGCAGTACGATTGAATCTGAAAAGCAAATGGGTTGTAACCTCAGGCTGTGATTAAATTAACTACCTCTATCTGGGTAATTTCGGGTACGGCTCGCTTAACGGCCTCTTCAACACCCGCCTTAAACGTCATGGTAGACATGGGGCAACTTCCACACGCTCCAACAAATTCAAGTTTAAGAGTATTGTTATCGGCCAGATCGAGCACGCGCACATTGCCACCATCAGCCTCCAGGTATGGACGGATGCTATCCAATGCGGTCTCAATACGAGCCGTAATTTCTTCCTTATTCATGGTGACTGGGTTGATCATGTATTTATTTCCACTCGTTTAGTCGATTCAAATTTAGCATTTCTTATGGCAACTTGTTGTGCCAGTGCAGTGGCCAATTCCATAAAGGCAATGGAGGTCGGGCCATCTTTTAAAGCGGCTGGCAAACCACTATCTCCGCTTTCGCGGATGCTTTGCACTAATGGAATCTGCCCGAGGAGCGGAACGTTGTATTTCTCCGCAAGGCTTTTGCCGCCATCCTTACCAAAAATATAGTATTTATTATCCGGTAATTCCTCCGGGGTAAAGTAGGCCATGTTTTCAACAATACCGAGTATGGGTACGTTGATTTGTGGTTGACGAAACATCGCTAATCCTTTATTAGCATCAGCTAGTGCTACTTTTTGAGGTGTGGTAACGATTATCGCTCCGGTAACAGGTACGGTTTGTACGAGCGTAAGATGAATGTCGCTGGTGCCGGGTGGCAAATCAATTAGCAGATAATCCAGATCACCCCAGATCGCATCGCCAATAAATTGCTTCAACGCGGAGGAGGCCATCGGGCCACGCCACACCACCGCACTATCGGCTGGTGTTAGAAATCCGATGGAGACTAACTTAACTCCGTATTGCTCAAGCGGAAGGATATAATTTTTTCCATCAATTACTTTTACTTCAGGTTGCTCGCGTTCGCAATTAAACATTAGCGGAATGGAGGGACCGTATATATCCGCATCAATCAATCCAACTTTAGCACCTGTTTTTGCTAACGCTACCGCGAGGTTGGTCGTAACCGTTGATTTTCCAACACCTCCTTTTCCTGAGGCAATGGCAATAATATTCTTTACTCCCGGCAAAACCGGACCCTTATCGCGTACGCTGGTAACCGAGGATGACATCTTGATATTAATTTCAAATTCATCGCCAACCACCTGACCAACAGCTTCTTCACAATCCTGTCGGATCTTCTCTTTTAATGGACAAGCTGGAGTGGTAAGAACAACGGTAAAACTGACCTTTTTATCACTCAGCACTACGTCTTTAATCATATTTAAAGAAACCAAGTCCTTTTTAAGGTCTGGGTCTTGCACGGTGGCCAATGCATTAATTATGTCGGTTTGCGTAAAGGGCATGGGTAATGATTACGTTATAGATTAAACACAAAAGTGCAATTTAGAGTGCGTTTACTCTTAAAACAAAACTACCCGGTAACAGTTTCATATGGGGATAAATTTTACGTGGAAAGGTTATCTTTGGGGTCCAATTTCAAAATAAGATTCCAATCGATTGATTTCACGCGATACCATAGAAGAAATCAGAAACCGCCTCGATATTGTTGATGTGATAAGCGATTTTGTGTCGCTTAAAAAAGCCGGTCAGAACTACAAGGCCCTCAGCCCCTTCGCCAACGAGAAAACCCCTTCGTTTTTTGTCGTTCCCGCCAAGGGTATTTTCAAAGACTTTAGTAGCGGCAAAGGGGGCGATGCCATAACCTTTGTGATGGAGCATGAGAAGATGAGTTATTCGGAATCTCTTCGCTACCTGGCAAAAAAGTATGGAGTTGAAATAAAGGAAGACAAGCAGTCGGATGAAAGTAAAGCAGCGCTGAGTGAGCGCGAAGGACTTTATATTCTGATGAACTTTGCGAAAGATTATTACCATACACAGCTATTGACCAGCGAGGAAGGCATGAGCATTGGCTTGAGCTATTTCCGCGAACGCGGATTTAATGATCGCACCATCGGTAAGTTTGAGTTGGGATATGCGCTAAATGGCTGGGAAAATTTTAGTGAAGAAGCCGTTGCCAAAGGCTACAATAAAGAGCTGCTTGAAAAAACCGGATTAACAGTAAAGAAAGAGGAGGGAACTGAAAAAGAACGCTCCTATGATCGCTTTCGCGGACGCGTAATTTTTCCGGTGCATAATATCTCCGGAAAAGTAATTGCTTTTGGTGCCCGCATGTTGGGCAAGGAAAAAAATCAGCCTAAATACATTAACTCACCCGAGACAGAAATATATCATAAGAGTGATGTACTCTACGGCTTGTACCAGGCGAAGAATGCCATCCGCCAGCAAGACGTTTGTTACCTGGTGGAAGGGTACACCGATGTAATCTCCTTGCATCAGGCGGATGTAGAAAATGTTGTTTCCTCATCGGGTACTGCGTTAACAGAAAGTCAGATTAAACTCATCCGCAGGTTTACTGAAAACATAACCGTATTGTTTGATGGCGATACGGCCGGGATAAAAGCAGCACTGCGCGGAATCGATATGATTCTGAAGGGCGGCTTAAATGTGCGGGTTGTTTTGTTTCCGGATGGTGAAGATCCGGATAGTTATTCGCGGAAGGTTGGCACTACGGAGTTTCAGAAATTTTTAAGTGATCATACGCAGGACTTTGTTTCGTTTAAGGCCGGACTTTTTGCTTCACAGTCTGCTGGCGATCCGATTAAGAAAGCCGAGTCGATAAAAGAAATTGTTACCAGTATTGCGCAAATCCCTGATCCGGTAAAGCGTTCGGTGTACATTCAGGAGACCAGTTCGTTATTAAAAATACCAGAAGAGGTTTTGCTTTCAGAACTCAACAAGATTCTGATTCAGGAGCGAAGAAAAACCCAAACGGATAATTCGCGCGATCGCGAGGTACCACCGATATCCGATGAAACTATTCCGGAAATTTCGGAGCCCGTAAAAATTGATGCACAGGGCATGGTGGAGTTGCAGGAACGCGAAACAATCCGGTTACTTTTAAACTATGCAGAGAAAGAAGTAGATGAAAATACACTCTCTGATTTTTTCCTGCGCGAATTGGATGATGTCACGTTAACGAATCCGGTTTACCGCCAAATCTATGAAGACTTTAAAAATGGAGTAAGCAAGGGCGAAATTCCTAATAGTCATTATTTCATTCAACATGGTAGTGAAGAAGTAAAGCGTACGGTAACCGATCTAATTACCATGCGCTATGAGCCTAGTAAGCATTGGGGCGATAAATTTAAAATACACTTTTCCAAAGAAGACGAATTGGTGAGTGAACTGGCACTAACGAATGTGTTGCGATTAAAATTTAGGTTTGTACAAAAGCTGATGGAGGATAATCTGCAAAAAGTAAAGCAAGCAGAAAGTTCCGGAACCTGGGAAGATTTGGACGAGGCCTTATTGGCTCAAGCTGGATTGAAAGAAGCGGAACAAGGATTAGCTAAGATGTTGGGCATTGTAATTGCCAGATAGGAACAAGACCTGCCAAGTATTTGTTAAATGATTTGAACTGAGAAAAAATGAACGATAAAATTAAGATTGATTCGATTGAAGATGCGATCCATGAGATAAAGAATGGACGAGTTATTATTGTGGTGGATGATGAAGACCGCGAGAATGAGGGTGATTTCATTTGTGCAGCCGAATCAATTACGCCTGAGATTGTAAACTTTATGGCCACCCACGGGCGCGGACTTATCTGTGCACCTCTTATGGAAGATCGTTGTGAAGAACTGGGTCTCGAGCTGATGGTGGGAAAAAATACAGCCGTTTTTGAAACCCCGTTTACGGTGTCAGTGGATTTAATCGGACATGGTTGCTCCACGGGTATTTCTGCACACGATCGTTTTAAAACAATCAAGGCCCTGGTAGATCCAGAAACAAAACCAGAAGAGTTGGGTAAACCCGGCCACATATTTCCACTCAAAGCAAAAAAAGAAGGCGTGCTCAGACGCTCGGGTCATACGGAAGCAGCAATTGACTTTGCCCGGCTTGCAGGGTTTCGGCCCGCAGGCGTGTTGGTGGAGATCATGAACGAAGATGGATCGATGGCCCGATTAATAGATTTACGAAAAGTTGCTGATCGGTTTGGACTGAAGTTGGTAACCATTAAAGATCTGATTGCGTACCGCATGAAAGTGGAGTCACAGATTCGCAAACAAGTGACTGTAAATATGCCCACTGCCTATGGCGATTTTAAATTGGTTGCTTATGAACAAATCAATACTACCGAAGTTCATATGGCGTTAGTAAAAGGAACGTGGGACGAAAATGAACCAGTCATGGTTCGTGTTCACTCATCTTGTGTAACAGGCGATATCTTTGGCTCTTGCCGATGCGATTGTGGTACCCAATTACACCATGCGATGATGATGGTGGAGAAAGAAGGCAAGGGAATTGTTTTGTATATGAAACAAGAAGGCCGGGGTATAGGCTTGATGAACAAGCTGAAAGCCTATAAACTTCAGGAGGAGGGATTGGATACCGTAGAAGCAAATCTGCAACTCGGCTTTGATATGGATAATCGCGATTATGGTATCGGAGCACAAATTCTGAGTGATCTGGGTGTTTCTAAAATTAAACTGATAACAAATAATCCGAAAAAACGAGTGGGGCTTATGGGGTATGGCCTGGAAATTGTTGACAACATTTCTATTGAAATAGCACCCAATCCGCACAATGAAAAATATCTTCTAACCAAACGAGATAAACTCGGCCATTCGATTTTGAAACAAAAATGAGATACGTTCAGCTCGTACTTTTATTAATTGGTTACACAACTCTTTCGGCACAAGAATTTGCGTCCGATTACTGGCACACGGGTAAAGTGGTGCTCGATTCGGGCGATACATTGAAAGGTAACTTAAAGTATGATCTCAAAAACGACATTCTACAGATACAATTGGAAAAAAAGCTAGAAAGTTACACAGCCCGCAAAGTATTATTCTTTGAGATTTTTGATGAAACCGTAAAAAAGTATCGGGCCTTTTATTCCTTACCGTATTCCACCGCTGGCCAATATAAGGCTCCTGTATTTTTTGAGCTGCTTGCCGAGGGAAAACTCACGGTACTGGGTCGCCAGTCATTTGAAAACCGGACTATCTCTTCACCACTTTATTACTATGGGAGTACCTATAGTCGAATTGTTTTAGTTAATACATACTATCTACTCAAAGAGAATGGAGACATTGCTGAATTCCAGGGAAAGAAAAATGATTGGTTTGACCTCATGCAAAACAAAAAGAGTGAGGTAGAAAAGTATGCAAAAGCGAATCGCCTGAGTATGGATGAAAAGTATGATTTGGTATCCGTAATTGATTATTATAATTCACTGTATAAATAAATTTTTTTGTTTTATGGATAAGCCATTGATTTTAGTTACTAATGATGACGGTATTACGGCCCGCGGTATTTTCAACTTAGTATCAGTAATGAAAGAGTTAGGCGAAGTATTAGTGGTTGCACCCGATAGCCCGCAATCGGGAATGGGGCATGCCATTACAGTAGGAGACACCTTGCGCTTAACAGAGTCTTTTATTTTGAAGGGGTAAAAGCGTATGAGTGTTCCGGTACTCCAGCTGATTGTGTAAAAATGGCGCGCCACTTTGTGTGCAAAGAGGGTCGTCAGCCCGATATTGTGGTGAGTGGAATCAATCATGGCAGTAACACGTCAATAAGTGTTTTGTATTCGGGTACCATGTCTGCCGCTATTGAAGGGGCTATTGAGGGCACACCGGCTATCGGATTTTCTTTGTGTGATTATAGTCATAAGGCTGGTTTTTCGCATACACCTGAAATCGTAAAGAAGATAACGCAACAAGCGTTGAGTAAGCACCTGCCTAAAGGGGTTGCCCTCAACGTAAATATTCCACCCAAGCGAAACGAAGCTGTAAAAGGTATTCGAATTTGCAGACAAGCTAATGCAAAATGGGCAGAAGAATTTGTGGAACGCTATGATCCTAATGGAAGAAGTTATTTCTGGATGACGGGTAACTTTGTGAATTTCGATAAGGGGGAAGATAATGATGAGTGGGCTATTGCCAATAATTATGTGTCCGTTGTTCCTTGTCAGTTTGATCTTACTGCGCACCAGGCTATTCCTATTTTAAATGAGGATTGGGAAATTTTAGGATAAAAAAATCCAATCGGGATGTGAAGCAAGATCTTATTTTGGTCTTGATTTTCAAAAGTGACTACACGCAGATTTAAGGTTTTATAAAGTCTAAGCCGGATCAACGTCAAACACAATCTTAACATTCCGGTATTCTTTGAATTGCTGTACCTCTGAAGCTACATGTTGCAGAACGGATTTAATCTCATTTAATTTTCCCTGATTGCGTCTTATCTTCAGTAAAGCCAACATCAAATATTCATTTCTGATTTTTGAAATCATGGGCTCACCGGGTCCCATAATTTTAATTCCTTTTAGCGATGCATTCAATTGATTGACGTAGATTTCGGCTGAGGCCTGCACCACTTTTTTGTCTGTATGCTTCAGGGTAATTTCAATTAAGCGACTGTAGGGAGGGTAGAGATGTTCCTCCCGGTCGCGCAGTTGATCTTCAATAAAACCAATCACATTATTTTCAACTACGTACTTGAATAGGGGATGGATTGGATTGGAGGTTTGTAGAATTACTTTACCTCGCTTTTCTCTCCGTCCCGCCCGGCCACTTACTTGCGTGATTAATTGAAATGCTCTTTCATACGATCGGAAATCAGGAAAGTGCATCATGCGATCGGTATCGAAGACACCCACCAGACTTACGCGATCAAAATCCAATCCCTTTGTTACCATTTGGGTTCCCACCAAAATATCTGTTTCACCACTTTCAAATCCTTCCATAATGTTTTCATACCCAGATCGCGACCGCGTAGTATCTAAATCCATACGCTGAATTTTAGCATCAGGAAAATGAAGCTTTAACTCTTCTTCTAATTTTTCGGTGCCGTAACCAAGGGTAAGTATTCTCTTTGAACTACAGGTAGGGCATTGATTGGGCAGCTCTTCGCGATAGCCACAATAATGACAAATTAATGCATGCCGATATTGATGATACGTAAGACTGACCGCACAATTAATACACTTGGGCACCCACTGGCAATCTTCGCATTGTACCAACGGAGAGTATCCTCTTCGGTTTTGAAACAAGATCACTTGTTCTTTTCGGTTCAGGGTTTCCTGAATTTCCTTTAACAGGCGGGAAGAAAATTCACCCTTATTCGTCTTTCGCTTTTTTCCTGCGATAAATCTGCAAAAATAATTTCAGGTAATTGGGCTTCACCAAATCGCTGAGTTAACGAAACCAAACCATACCGTCCACCTTTAGCCTGGTAGAATGATTCAGCCGAAGGAGTAGCACTGCCTAACAAAACTTTAGCATGATGAATTTGCGCCATCACCATCGCCACATCGCGGGCATGGTAGCGGGGGGCAGGGTCGTGTTGTTTATAAGAAGCATCGTGCTCTTCATCTACAATAATTAAACTCAGGTTATCGAAAGGAAGAAACACGGCCGATCGCACCCCAATAATAAATCGAAACTTACCCGTAAGAATTCCATTCCAAACCTCTACGCGTTCATTATCGGAAAACTTGGAGTGATAAACACCCATCTCGCTCCCAAACATTTTCTTAAGGCGATGAACAATTTGTGTGGTGAGCGCGATTTCGGGTAGCAGGTATAAAACCTGCGTGCCGCCTTCCAACGCCTTGCGAATAAGATCTATATAAATTTCAGTTTTACCACTTCCGGTTACCCCATGCAAAAGCGCAGTACTCTGCGTTTCAAAACTGTGCATGATTTCGTTGCGCGCTTGCTCTTGTAATTCACTCAGTAACACGGGATGCTCATGGGCGTTATCCGGAAAACCGAACCGAGGCACAATCACGTCATATGACTCGAGATTTTTCTTATCTATATAATCGGCATGAATGCGAAGATGTTTTTCTGTTTTAGGTTTGAACTTTTCTTTTACTTCTTCATAGAGAATGATGGCTTCCTTAGCCGACAAAGACTTTAAAAGATGGTAGATGGATTTGGTGTTCAGCAGTTTAGCCGCTTCGGTATAAGTAAGTGTGTTGCCTTTCAGGCGATCGAGTAGCAGGCGTTCTTTTTCAGAAAAATCAAATGTAGAATCTTCGAGATCAAACCCAGGTCTGAGTTGAATCATCGATTCACTGGAAAGTTTAAGTCCCGAGGGCAAGGCGGCTTGTATTACTTCACCGAAGGTGCAGAGGTAGTAATCGGCCATCCATTGATACAATTTGAATTGCGGCTCATAGATTACTTCACTGCTGTCCAGTACATCTAAAATGTACTTGGCTTCGTAGTCTTTAGGAGGTTGATGGTGTATTTCCGCCACTATACCCGTAAGAATTTTCTTTTGACCAAAGGGAACAATCACGCGTTGCCCTTTTTTTATTGATTGGTTGTAAGCGACAGGAACCCGGTAAGTAAAAAGTTTTGGGATGGGTACCGGCAAAACGACTTCAGCAAAGTAGGTATCTATGCTCGGGCTGTCAAATAAATTACTGGGTTTGTCCATCGCTTATGTAGCCGCTAAGTTAACGGAATTCGAGGTTTCTTTATTGAATTTAATTTGATCCTGATTTGTTGATTGAAAAGTTAATCTTTGTTCTCCTGGTTGATCAAACGTAGATTTTTTATAATGAATACTTTAAAGTCGTTTAAAAAAGTAATGGATGACTTACCATCCGCAGACATAGCACCGGCTTTGTTTATAGGCCACGGCAGCCCGATGAACGCGATTGAGCAAAATGAATACAATCGCTCGTGGGCGGAATTAGGAACCAAACTTCCCAAACCAAAAGCAATCCTAACGATCTCGGCACATTGGCTCACACGCGACACATGCGTTACTGCTATGGAGCGGCCAAAAACTATTCACGACTTTGGCGGATTTCCGCAGGCACTGTTTGATCAGCAATATCCGGCTCCGGGTGCACCTGATTTTGCGGCCTTAACGCAAAAGCTGGTTACCACCACAAACATTCGATCAGATTTAGAGTGGGGCCTCGACCATGGTACGTGGAGTTTTCTGTTGCCCATGTATCCGCAGGCCGATATTCCGGTGTATCAGTTAAGTCTGGATTATTATAAACCGATGCGTTATCACTATGAGTTGGCTCTGGAACTTCGCGAACTTCGGAAGAAAGGGGTGATGATCGTTGGCAGCGGAAACATTGTGCACAACTTGCGTATGATGAATTTTTCAGGCAAGCCGTACGATTGGGCAACCGAGTTTGATGAGAAGATTAAATCGTATTTGCAAAACCAAAATCATGAAGGGATTATTCAGTATGATCAGTTAGGTGAGGTTGCAAAACTGGCTGTGCCCACCCACGATCATTACCTGCCGTTGCTTTATGCCATCGCGCAGCAAGACAAAGACGAGTCGCTTACTTTCTTCAATGAAAAAACAGAAATGGGATCGGTCAGTATGCGATCGTTTATCTTATCGCGATAAGCAAAGATTTTTTACGAATGTTTGCTTTGACGATTGATTACTCGATCATCGTTCTTAACTCATTCTCAAGCCGGTCAAAGTTCTCTTCGTTTTTGTCCGCTACATAAGATTTTAATTTATTACACTCATCGGCTGAGTTAAAGAGTTGTTTGAAAATAATTTTAGTTGTTTCCTTTGTTACTTCTTCAAAGATTGCGACTACTTGAAAAAGTGGTTTTTGAAAATCGCTTCAGGCAATGAGCGTTGGTTTGTCTATCTTTATAAACTCACATTCATTGACGTAGTTCCTTTTTCTGGTCCGTGCATAATAAAACTCCATTTACCGCCTACTCGAAAGTCGAACTCATTAAACGTATTTGTAAATCCATTTGGGCCCCACCAATTTTAAGATGATCAGGCTCGGACCAGACGCGCCAGGCTACTTCAATAGGTGCATGTACAATTCTTGAGCAGACATTTCACAATCAGGGGTTGGCGTTAAATTCGCCATGGAATAATATTTCAGACTATTTACAGTTTTGGTCGCCTCTTCTAGTTCATCACTGTTAACTTGTTCTATTTCCTAAAGTTTTGGCCTAGGAATTGGCAAAGATATGCAAGACAACCGGTAGAGTAACAATTGCAGTTATTAAAAAAGGAGAGAAGCTATTGAACTTTTGCTCTGTGCGTTGTCCTTGTGTGAATTGCGAATGTCCTTATAGCTGTGTGGTCAACTACCATCTTACATATAAATCACTTTTACACTAATTGTTTTATTTTCCTTTAATTCGAAACTTGCTTTTGAGAAGTTTGGTTTAATTTTCAATCCAATGGATTGAAAATTGAGAAGCCAAGGCCTTCTATCGGTAAAATAAATCCTTTGTCAATTTTGCCATTCTCGTTCTCATCGTGTAAGATGTTAACTGCATATTTTCCTGATGGAATATTTTCAATAGTATGTAGAGGCCTGTTTGCTTTTTTGTTTTAAATATTTTGTAAACTCTATTTTTCATCAGGGATTGTTCCGTCTTTGTTATACAGCGCAAACTGAACAATACCCTTTGAATTACGTAAATTCTTTACTTCTATAGTTAAACAATAAGTCGCCTTCTCGTTTTGAAAAGTATAAGAACTAAGCAGGAACGTAAGAAATAGTATGGCTATTGCCAGAAATACGGTTTTCATTTTTGCTATACCTCTTTTTGGGTACCAATTTTTTCTTTAGCAGTGTCCACTAAATAGTAAATGACTGGCACTAAGAATACGGTTAAAATTAAGGAAGAAAGCAACCCGCCAATAATTACCCAAGCCAATCCATTTTTCCATTCGGCAGCTGTTCCTGTTGCCATGGCAATGGGCAGCATACCAACAACCATTGAAAGTGTTGTCATGAGGATAGGTCGCATACGTCCCTTCCCTGCGATAATTAATGCTTCTTTAAAATGTTTTCCTTCGGCTTTTAACTGGTTGGTAAAATCTACGATTAAAATTGCATTTTTAACCACTAAGCCCATTAGCATAATTAAACCCAGTAAGGCAAATAAACTTAAATGGTTTAACGATAAATTCAATGCTAAAAAATGCCCCAATAATAGCTACCGGAATAGAAAATAAAACGACAAAGGGGTACACAAAACTATCGTAGAGGGCTACCATTATCAGGTAAATTAATATGAAAGAAATAAGGAGTACAGAACCCAATGCACCAAAACTATCATTCTGTCTTTTGATGTCGCTGCCCCAGGTCATTTGCATTCCAGTGGGTAACGGATTTTCTTTGATGTAAGCCACTACATCATCGGCTACAGTTCCTGAGGGCCTGCCTAGTGCATCGGCTGTGAGGGTTACAGCTGCTTGGCGATCTTTTCGTTCTAATAATGAAGGTGAATTATCTTGCTCTATATTGGCAAATTGCGAAACTTCTACAGCTATTCCCATAGGGTTAATGATAGAAAGTTGTTGCACATCTTCGAAATTCTTTCGACTAAACTCATCTAACCATATTCTTACCGGATATTCTATTCCGTTTTCGGTTAAGGTGGAATCATCATTTCCTGTAAAAGCTGTTCTCAGGTTTATCCCACATAAGCGGTGTTGAGCCCAAGGCGTTGCATTTTATCTTTGTCTGGAATTATTTTGTATTCGGGGCTACCAACTTCAACCGATAAACGCACATTATCTGCACCGGGTATTTTTTCTATAATTGTTTTTAAATCATTACCACTTTGCATTACCAAATCCAAATTACTGCCACTCAACGTAATTTCGATAGGCGCAGTGCGGGGGATTAAACCCAAAGCAATCATCGAATAATTGATGCTCGGAAATTTAAATTTCAATTCTTCCCGAAGCTTTTTCATAAATGTTTCTGTGGGTATATTTTCAATTTCCTTTTTAGCCTTCAGTTGAATGGTAAATTCTGTTTTGTTAGCCGAACCAACGCCCAAGCTTCCAATACCCGTACTTGGCCCACCTATGTTGCTGAATACGGTTGAAACTTCAGCTTGATTGATGATATAGGTTTCAATTTCAGTGGCAATCAAATTGTTTTGTTGTATTGAGGTTGATTTATCAAATTCCAAAGCCATCTTAAATTTTCCTGGTCGCCTGTTGCGATTAATTCTTTACCAATAATGCCTTGTTTCATCATACCTAAAGTCATTACAAAAAGTAACAGAACAATACCTGTAAAAATTAATTTATGGTTCAATACCCAAGTCAATAAACTACCATACCAAGTGATAAATTTCTCCAATTGATGTTCAAACCAAAGTAAGAAACGATTGAAAAAATTGGTGGGTTGCAAATCTTCTTTCTTTCCGATTCTGGAAGCCAACCAAGGCGTAAGCGTAAACCCAACCAATAAACTGGTGAGGGTAGAGGTGATTACCACTATCGAAAATTGTTTGAGCATATCAGCAACAAAAACCTGCAAGAAAAGAATGGGTAAGAAAACAACAACATCCACCAACGTGATGGACAAGGCAGCAAAGCCAATTTCCATGCGACCATCCATGGCAGCAGTTCGTTTTTCTTTCCTTTGTCTAAATGTTTTTGAATATTTTCTAAGACCACAACAGCATCATCAACCAAGATGCCTATGATTAAGGACATGGCCAGCAACGTCATTAAATTGAGCGTGTAACCCAACAACCACATTACGGCAAAGGCAGTAACTAACGAAGTGGGAATAGCTACGATTACAATTAATGAATTTCTTAAACTCCTTAGGAATAAAAGCATGACCAACGAAACCAAAATCACGGCTAAGATCAAATCAAAAACTACCGAATTGACAGCGGCAATGGTATTGTCGGTGCTATCATCGGCAATAATAAATTGTATACCTGAATTGGAATTTTGCTTTTCAATTGTTGCAAATTTTCTCGTACGAATTTTGAAACATCAACCGCATTGGCATCCCCTTGTTTTTTTATTAATAGTCCGATTCCATTTTGCCATTATAACGACTGATAGAAGTGGTTTCTTTGACGCCATCAATAACATTGGCTACATCTTTTACGTAGACAGGACTACCTGAAATGGCATGGCGACCTGAACGTTTTTAATATCTTCCTAAATTTGTAAATTTTCCTACTAACCGAACGGAGTTACTCTCCTTATCGGTTTGAACTTTTCCTGCGGGCAGATCTAACCCTGAACGATTAATTGCCTCAACAACCTGGTATAATGAAATTTTGTACAACTTCAATTTTCCCTGATTTACTTTTACTTGAATTTCTCTCTCTTCTCCTCCTAAAATAGTAATCTCTGCAACACCTTTTATTTGTTGGATTTGAGGTAGATAATCATCTTTCATTTTTTGATAAAACTCGATTGCCGATAAGTTACTGGTTGCACTGATAGACATGATGGGCAAATCGTTTGGAGAGACTTTGCTCATCACCGGGCTTAAAATGTCTTGCGGTAAATCTTTTCGGATATTGTCAATATAGCGTTGAGCATCCTGCATGGTTTTATCCAAATCCGTTTCGTATTTCAGATTGGCGATAATGACCGAAGCATTCGGCAGCGATTTTGTAACCAAGTAGTCCACACCTTCCAGGTTAGATAAGGCATCTTCGATCTTTCGTGAAACAGAAGTTTCTACTTCGTTAGGTTCTGCCCCGGATAAACGGTTTTTATTACAACTACCGGTTGATTAAAATCCGGCATTAACTCATAACTCAAATTTTTAAATCCGATAACCCTAATAAAGTGAATACACTGAATAGCACTATTATTAGTGATGGGCGTTTGATTGAAATTTCTGTAATGTTCATTTTCCGCTTATTTTATTTGACAGTTACATTAGCGCCATCAAAAAGATTTATAAAGCCATGGGTTACAATAATATCGCCTGCTTTCAGTCCACTTGACACCACTGTTTTGTTCTGTATTTTATTTGAGACTGTAATATTTTGTAAAATGGCTTTACCATTTCTAACAAGATAAACCTGCGATTGATTGGCTGTGCTAATAATGGCAGAGGTGGGGATTAGAAGGCCCTTTTCTTGTGAGCCGTTATTTAAATTCACTTTACCAAACATGCCTGATTTTATTTTTAAATCGGACGTATTATTTACTGCAAACTGTACAGGGAAACTACTTCCCATATTTGCTTTACTACCAATCAAAGTAGCCTTTCCATTTAGCGAAATTTCATAATACGCATCTGCTGTGATCGTATAGATTTGACTTAACTTGAACAGTTTCAAATCATTTTCTGCAACATTTACGGTGAATTTTAAATTTTTAATATCTGTGATTTGAAGTAGGGGAATTCCGGGCGCTGCAAAGGCACCTTCTTCGGTTAGCTTGGCAGTAACTACACCATTAAAAGGTGCTTTGATAGTTGTTTTGTTTATTTGTTCAAGTAAGGTGGCTCTTTGCACGTTTGTCGATTTTAGACCTAACGCTGCTTTCTCTAACTGTATGCCTTGTACCGCATCCGCGTTAGCTAAAATTGTGTAACGATTTACGTCCGCTTCCAAACCTTCAATTTGTACTTCAATAGTTTGCAACTGTAGTTTCAATAGGGTATTATCCAATAGCAATAATGATTGATCCTTGCTAACAATACTTCCAACGTCAACTAATATATCATTTATTTTACCCTGTATTTCAGCACTTATTTTGGTTTCCTTGTTAGATTCAAATGTCCCTGAATAGGAGAAATTAGCATTTATATTCTCTATTTGTAGCGTGTCTGCTTGGACATGAACAGCTTGCTCCTTATCGTATTGATAAACTTTACTTTGTGTGGTTTCTTTGTTGTTCTTCAACTTAATAACCACAAAGACAATTAATATCAAGGGTATGATTATGTATAAAGCCTTTTTTACGGTTGATGGTTTTGTGTTCATTTTAACTAGTAGTTAGTTGTTGAAATATTTCCAGTTAACTTTTTAAGTTCTAAATCTGCTTTCAGGTAATCAATTACTGTAGTGAGATACGTTTGTTGAGCTTCACGCAAGGCGTTGTCAGCAAGCAAAATATCTGTTAGGCTTGCTGTTCCTTGTTTTTGCTGAAGAATAGTTTGCTCATAAATGTTTTGTGCTAAATTGATTTGCTCGGTTGTCGTTTCTACTGATTTTGTGGTAAGTTTTCTTTGAAGTTTTGCATTATTAATCTGCATTGTAGTTTGCTCGCTTAGCAAGCTTATTTGCAGATCATTATTTTTTAACTCAATTTTTTCTGATCGGCTTTTCGTTGAGTAGTGAATCCATTAAATAGCGGATAAGAGAGTTGAATGCCTGCAAACCCAATAGGATAGAACTTAAGAAAATCATTTGGTTTTTTGTCGTAGCCAAAACCGGCTGTTCCATAGGTTCCAATAAGATTTAGTGAAGGCAATGACCTTGATTTATTTAAGGTATGGAGTTCGCTGGTTAATAATTGGTTCTGGGTTTTTGCTATCCGGATATCTACCGTTGGCGATAGAGTATATTCTTGCGAGTTTTGATATGGAATGTTTGATTCAATTTCAAGATTTTGGTCAATTGAAATGCCCATTGCAAATTTTAATGCATTTAAGACTTGCTCGTATTTGCTGCTAATACTCTCTTTTTGTGTAGCTAATTGGGATACCTGTAATTTGACTTTGCTTACATCGGTGCCTTTGGCGAGTAATTGTTCGTTGAGTAATTGTATGTTTTTCAATAACATTTTAGCATTTACAAGATTACCTTCTGTAAAGGCTAATTGATGAAGTAAAATTTGCGTGTTGTAATACAGGTTAGATATTTCAAAATAGATATACTCTTCTGTCTTTTTGTATTGTAATTCCACTAATTCTGACGCAACAGCAGAAGTTTGAACTGCTCCATACACTTGCGGATTATACAAGGACATCATCAATTGTAGATTTGCAGTGATATTATGCGGTACGCCAAACTGAATTGCCTTGAATTCCCAATCTGGAGCCGTTGAATTAAATGTTGACAATGGCATAAGTTGATAAGGCAGATTTGTAAAATACTTGTAATCCGCATTGGCTGTTATTTTAGGAAGTAGATTGGCTTTAGCTTCTTTTTGCTTTTGCTCACCAATAGCAATGCTATTTCTACTCATTTGCAGGTTTTTATTGTGAACCTGTGCTGTATCAATACACTGTTGCAACGACCACACTTGACCATGGCCGCTAGTCCACACAAGCAAAAGCAAGGTAACAAGGAATGTATGTTTGTAAATACTCACTAACTTCATCGGATAATTTTTTTTTGTTATCGGCTTACCTAATGTATTTCAGATTAGGGTTAATTTTAGTTTAATTGAATTAGAAACTAAACGCGATGCCTCTGATTTATATATTGTTTAAAGCTGTTCTTAATTTTTCTTCTATCTTAGTTGCAGCTTGAGCTAATTCGTTGTTTCCAATACCACTCATAGCCACTAAAGGGGCAATCATAGCGACTTCAACATCACCGTTTGCTAATTCACGTATGGTTACGTTGCAAGGCAACAGGGTGCTTACCGTGGGTTCAATGCTCAGTACTTTGTCGGCATAAACCGGATTACAAGCACCTAAAATGACATGAGGCAAATAATCTTTATTCAGTTTGCTTTTCATGGTAGCTTGCAAGTCAATTTCAGTTAATACACCAAAACCTTCCTTTTTCAATTCTGTTACTACCTTGGGGCGTATGGCTGCCAGGGTAGTGCCTGCGATTATTTTTGAATTGTAATATTTCATATCTTTTTATTTTTGGTTTTATTTTTTCGACTATAAATTCGTCTTAATTAGTTTTCTGTATACCCAACAGCTTGTTCGGTAAGAATTTTAGTCATTGTGATTTGTTTTTTTTGTAATACTATAATATGCGGTGTAAGTGAAAATTAGTGTTAGGGAGATTCTAAAAATCATGGCGCCTACAGTTTTGGTTTCATAAATACCACCCGTGGCTATATGAATAAATAGCCCAATAAGTGCTAATACTAAAAGAAGCACTGACGCTGCCAAAATGGGTGTAGTCCATTTTTTGTTTTTACAAAACCCATAGACGGCAAACAGATAAATGATACTACTAATAAAATTTGCCCAAACTATAAATAGAACATAGTTTCCCTCTTTGGCTCTAATGTCAAACAAATCGAAGATTATGGATGTGCTTAAAAACAACGTAAGTAAACCGAAGGCTAATAAAATGGCTGCGGCTATTTTTGGAATATATTTTTTCATTTCTCTATCATTTTTAAAATTCCGTTTAATACACTAGTTCCGTTATTTATCAAATGCGACTTATTACCAGAAAGTTTCCATTTTAAAACGACCATTCTCATACTGCCCATAATTATTGTTGTGATCGGCTCAGCACCTAATATTTTTCCATAGACTCCTTCGTTTTGGCCTTTTACTATAAGTCCTTGGATATTTTTTGCATCAGAGCCATCATGACGGAAATCTTTTCACTTAATTCTTTATTAAATTGAAATATTCCTTCTGAGAAAATCACACTAACGATGGCCGGTTTTTGTGTAAAGCTTTTAAGTTGGGATGCAAATATTTGTCTTAAGAGTTCAGAAGGTTCCTTTTTTTTATCAGCGACCAGAGTAGCTATCCGCTCATTCATTTCTAAAATGTAATACGTTAATAATCCTAGTAATATTTCGTTTTTACTTTTAAAATGGCGGTATAAGGCGGCCTCCGACAACCGGAGATCAGCAGCTAAGTTCTTTATAGTTAATTCCTGTATCCCAAATTTATCAATACGAAGCGTTGCGGCTTCCATTATTTCTATTTGTCTCTCGGTAAAATCTTTTGGTTTCATTTAGTTAGCTTTAAGTTCATGAACGAAAATCCTAACCAAATTACTGACACGGTCATTGCAATGGCTCCAATTAAAACTAATGCCGGAGGTAATCCGAAATACACTTCGGTCAAGATTCCAATGGGCATTAACAATCCGGTTAGTGCCAACCAGGAAATAGTCTTCACGTTTTTAGTTTGTCTCTAAAATGCAATAGCAGATAACCAATAAGGATATTTAGAAAAGCAAATAGGTTTCCGTGAACGTGTGCCAGCCTGCTTTCAAAATGTTTTCCGTTACTATACGAGCTCACCCATTCTTCTTTACCCGGAGCAAAGTCACGCAAGTAAATTAATAGAAACCCATAAGGCATAAAGAGCCCCATGGTGAGGAATCCAATCGAGATGTTGTTCTTGCCGTTCATTTTGTTTAAAATATTAATGTAAGTGAGCGTTCACTTGCAAACATACGAAAATTAATTTTAGTTCTATAACTATTGAAGAAGTTTCAAAATGTTGCGAAAATCACTTGGTACGCGGGTTAATTTGATTTTTGTCACTTTAAAATGGACTGACGGGGTTTCTTTTGCTTTTCTAAGCAAACAGCCATTTCACACAATTCTACTATAATTAAAGCACCCCAATTCAGGCCTTTATTTTTTGCAACGTAGAAAGAGAATTTGCAAATTCTGATAGAAAATGAGATACTATTTCATTTCGGCTCTTATGCTGCTTAACCTGACTAAGGTTATTTTCAGCCAAGAGGTGACAGTGTGTTTATCCTAATATCTTTCTTGTTATAGCCCTGCCAATAAATCGAACTTTATCGCGAAAGGGAAAATTTTCTAAAACCGATTTCACGACACCTTTGGTAAACCGGGTTCGTTTTTTATAATCTATAAACACGTCAACCAAAACAATTTTATTGGCCTTAGCCTCCTGGAGTGCTGCACTAATATTTTGATCTATCAGAGCGTCATCTTCTATAGCCAGGTAGGTGGCACCCACAGCGTTTGCAATGCCTTCTAATTTAAAATCCCCTAATTGTGTGGATGTCTTTCTATTATAAGGGATTTCTTGACCTTGTGATATCTGAGAAAGCTCGCCATCATGAAAAACAAAAATTACAATCCCCAAATTATTTCGTGTTGCCGTTAACAACTCCAGCCCAGTCATAAGAAAAGCACCATCACCAACAATTCCAATAACCTGTTTGTCTGGATTAACAAACTTAGCTCCTATGGTTGCGGGTACACAGTACCCCATGCAATTGAAATCGGTAGGACTAATTAAATGTTTGCTTTTTAAATTTTGAAATAACTCTACGGTAAGGAAGGTATGATTGCCATCATCTACAACAGTAATGGCATCATTTTCAAGATTGCTTCTTAAACTCTTAAAGAAATGATAGGGATTGACCCGATCGAATTTATAATCGGACCATTCTTTATAATAAGCCTGTTTATCTTTTGCAATGGAACTGATTAAATGCGGATCAGTTTTTTGGATATTCTTTTTTGTGAGCTCTGTTAACAGATATTCTAAAATCTGCTTTGCATCACCTTGTATGGCCAGTTTACTCTTGTAATTTTTGTCGAAAACATTTTCATCTATATCAATATGGATAAGGTTTTCGGGAACTTCTGCGCTAAAGCTTCCTGTAGGCAGTTCTGCAAATCTTGTTCCTACCGCAATTAGACAATCAACATCTTTAAATGCATTTTCAGAAGCGGGTACAGATGCTGGACCAAACCCCATTCCGGTGAATAATGGATGATCACCAGGAAACACGCTATAGCCTTGCAGTGTGGTAGATATGGGAGCATTTAGTCGCTCTGCAACTTGTATACTTATGGCAGTCGCCTCTTTGGCGCCCCACCCTAAAAACAATCCTACTTTTTTAGATTCTGAAATGATTTGAATCGCATCATCGATTTTAGACCCGAATATGGCTGGTTTACTTTCAGGTTTTTTATAGGTTAATATTTCCGAAACTTCCCCTTTAAACAATTGAATGTTTGCGGGGATCTCAATAAAGACCGGACCAGGGTTTCCGGAAATCGCGATGTTATAGGCATCAAAAATACTGGGCATTATTTCCTGATGGCTTTTTATCTTGTACGTCTTTTAGTGATCCCGCTTAATACCGAATGCATGTCCCATTCGTGAAGCTGATAACTTTTATTCACATCTGTACGAATTCCACCTGAGATGATAAGCATAGGAATGCCATCTAAAAAAGCTTCGCCAATGCCACTTAAAGCATGGGTGATCCCAGCTGCAGGTACAATAACCAACGTTCCGATATTATCTGAAGTACGACTTACCGCATCGGCCATAAACGCACCGCCACCTTCATGTGTAACTAATATAGGTGTGATCTTTTCGGACTTGTTCAATTCATCATAAATCTCAGTATTATGTACACCGGGAACACCAAACGTATGTGATATAGGTAATTGCTCTAAGGCGTTAACAACTAACCATGCACCTGTTTTATTCATAGAAAATCTATTTTTAAAATTTTATTCCTGCTATACTTGCTCCGGCTACTCGCCCTGTTAATATACAAGATCCTAAAAAAGTACCTTCTAATGATCGGGCTCCATGAATGCCCCCGCCTCCAAATCCTGCAGATTCGCCAACAGCATAGAGTCCTGAGATAACCTCACCCTCTTTATTGATTACTTGTGAATTTAAATTGGTAGGTATGCCACCCAAACTTTTTCTGCTCAAAATATATTGTTTGACTGCAATTAATGGCCCTGCTTTGGGGTCTACTATCTTTTGAAATTTTGAGGTTCTGATTTTATCTCCGCTATACAATCTAAAGTTAATTAATCGTCTTAACTGTTCATCATTAAAATGGGATTTCCCTCTATCGATTTCCTCGTCATAATTTTGTAAATCTTTTTTAAGCGTCTCCAAATCCACTAAGTCAGTATTACTTTGTTGATTCATTTTTTCAACCAACTCATCAACCGTGTTAGCCACCACAAAGTGATCCGATTCGTCAATCAATCTATTGATTAATCTTTTGTTGCCGAATAAAACATCTTTTATCATCGTTAATTTATTCTTGTTCCTGAAAGCCGTCATATATTCTGAACCCGAAACAGCTAATTCCTTAATGGCAATTTTCCAGTTCATCACACTCCATGAGTACTGATGCTTTGTCTTAAGTATGTTTTCCACAAAAAACAAAGTATCAGTATACCCAACTAACGGGGGTTGAAACCGCTTGCCTGTGGAGTCGACCCAAATAGCAGATCTGGGTGGAACCAGGCTTAACCCGTCTCTGAATTTTCCTTTTTCCGGGTTGGGAGTGGGAATTCCGGCAGCATAGTGCCATTGTCTATTTAAGTTGGTTGAATGTATTCCCTTTCGTTCCAGATCCAAATGTATTGTTCCATCAGCATATTGATGCGATCCATTTAATAATGTATCGGGTGGAGTACCGAGGTTAGGATGCCAATGTTTCTTAACCAACTCCAAATCACCGCCTGTAATTCCTCCCGAGGCAATGACTATATTTTTTGCTGTAATGCTTACTCTTTGTTTTGTTGATTCATCAAAAACGTCAACACCTACCGCTTTTTTATTTTCTATCGCAATAGACTCCACCTTGTGTTGAAACTTTATCTCCAGGTTCTCCTTATTTTTATGATTCAGTAAATAGTTTACAACCTGATTAGATAAATCATATCCGGTTCCCCAGGTTATATGCCATCGGGGAACCGAATTTCCCTTAACATACATACCGCGTTCCGGCCAATTTACAACAGGAAGAAACCCAACATTTTTATCGATAAGCCAGTTGTAAATAATAGAAATGGAATGATCTGAATAAAACTTAGCCCATTTCGCGCCTAAACAATCTCTGTCAGTGAATTCACCATAACGCATCCAGTCCTCATAAAGTAATGTGGCTGAATCTTTAATTCCTGCTCTTTTTTGCTGAGGTGTACCCGAAAATAAAATACCACCAAAAGATTTTTTTGCCAATCCTCCAAAATTTTCCTCAATATCTCTTTCAATAATAAGAACCTTTTTATCGTTATCGAGTAGTTCGATGGCTGCCGATATTCCTGCCAATCCACCTCCCACTATTACGTTTTCGTATTTAAGAATATTCATAAATTGTTTTCAGAATGAAGGCAAACGACCATGTAACTGCCGACTCCTCACATAGGTCACTACCAAAATAATACTTTTGTGACTCCTATCAAATTCAAAGAATGGCGCATCTACTTCAATATTTTAAAATTTAGCACTAATTTCTTTGCTTGAATTAAAGTACGCCAGTCTATGAACAAAAGGCAAAAGATCAGTAGCAAGCCCAATAGAAGGCTTGCGATGGACTGCCAGGATAATACATTGTCGATAATACTTTTAGCATTTTCTAAGGCATATTTTCCGGCATGCAATGCGATAGTGTCACTGGTAAATTTGCCAATGAGAAACGCAGGTATAATATATAGCGGATTTAATTTTGAAATACCGGCTCCTAAAAAATGGGTGTAGTGGGGAGTGGTAATAATGAATAACCAAGTACAACCATCTGGCCTTTCCATTTATTCTCTCTCATTTTATCTCCAAGAAACTGAATATCCTTATTCTTCGATACTTTTAAATACTTTTTTGCTAGCAATGGAGCATATAAAAGAACAATGTATCTACCTAAAACGGAACCAGCTACTCCAACTACAATTACTAACCATACATCTAAGCGAAAAAGTATCTGAAAGAATACCATTATCGTAAATGCGGGTGGGAAAGGAAAAGGCACGATATCAAATACCAAGGCACCTAAGAAAACTAAGATATACTGCCACCACATTTTTTCTGAATTTTTATTAGAAATTTCTATTTTGCAATGATCGCTAATGTTTTCCGATTATCCGAAGGGTAGGGTTTTTACCACATAACTTGTCCCGATAGGGATCGGTAAAAAATGTAATCGTTACCTGCATCCCAAAAAATTTATTTTTTAGTGAACCATACTGAAGCATTATAAGTTCTTTTCAAGAAAAGAAATATACCCGTAAATTTACTCTAAGATTAAATCACAAAATTTGGATTGTTAGCTGCCTCCAATAGGCAAATTACACCACTTTGAAAACTGTACGACTATGTCAGAAGTATCTCTTCCGGTAAGCTTGCAAGATATTCAAAAGGCACAAGCTCTTTTGAATAATATTATACATCCTACACTTTTAGACTTTAGTCGTAATTTGTCGGATCGTGCCGGAGTTGATGTTTATCTGAAATGTGAGAACCTGAACCGAACTGGATCATTCAAAATCAGGGGAGCTTATAATCGGATGGCTCATTTGACTGACGAAGAAAAGTCTCTTGGAGTTGTCGCTGCTTCTGCAGGCAATCATGCACAGGGGGTTGCTTTGGCTGCCAGACTGCTGGGGATCAAAGCAACTATTATCATGCCTCATGGGGCCTCTTCACCTAAGTTACTGGCTACACGCGGCTATGGTGCAACTGTTGAACAAACCGGACAAACGATTGATGATTGTTTAATACGCGCTGAGGAGATTGAAGATAAAACCGGTGCTGTTTTAATTCACCCATTCAATCACAAAGACATCATCGCGGGGCAGGGAACCTGCGGTCTCGAAATTCTTGAACAATGCCCCGATGTAAAAACAATTTTGGTGAGTACCGGGGGAGGAGGGTTACTGGCTGGAATCACTACGGCAGTAAAATCATTACGACCCGATGTAAAAGTAGTTGGCGTACAGGCTGAACAAGCTGCTGCCTATCCGCTCTCACTTAAAAAAGGTAAACCTGTCACTGTTAAAAACATGAACACCATGGCGGATGGTATTGCTGTGGGTTCCCCGGGTGAAATCCCCTTTGAAATTATTCAAAAATTAACAGCCGCCATAGAAACAGTAAACGAAAATGGTCTTTCAGCTGCCCTGTTATTTTTATTGGAACGCGCTAAGCTTGTGGTAGAACCTGCCGGTGCTGCAGCGGTAGCGCATTTGCTTGATCGACCTGCGGGTCACTATCAGGGGCCGTTGGTGGCAGTTTTATCCGGTGGCAATATTGATCCGGTTTTATTGATGCGTATCATTCGACATGGAATGGCTGCTGAAGGACGATACATGCACTTTCGTGTTCGTGTGCCGGATAGACCGGGTTCATTAGCTGGTATTTTAAATGATCTTGCTATGTTATCGGCAAACGTACTGGAAGTAGAACACGTACGCACCTCGTCCGAATTACTCATCGATGAAGTGGAGATCAGCATACAAATAGAAACCATGGGATTGGCACATCAAGAAAAAGTATTGGCTTCCTTGAAGAAAGATGGCTATCAACTTCGGTTCAATGGATTGGGTAAAAAGTAAGTCTATCGAGTAAAGGAAATTAATTAGCGAGTCGAACAATTTCATCAAAATTATAACCTGCTCTCGCCAACGCGCGCCTGGCCGATTCTATTGCTATAGGTGCCGGATTGGGAGGATGAACAGGCACTTCTTCTGTACCTGCAAGTTTGTCTAAAAGTTCCTGTGTTTGCCCATGCGTCAATGCTTCACAAATATCGTACAATCCTCCCGGCTCCTCTTCAGCCATATCGTGTTTTCCCAAAACATATCGTATCACTTTTATCAGAGACGAAGTAGGTGGAGGCACCATTAATGCAGTAAGTGCGCCATGTTCGAGTCGATACCTTGGAATGAGTGCTTGCATTACTGCTGGATCAACTTTCTTGGCTGTGGGAAAGAGGGTATTCTCTTCCATTTTAATGTGCCGCAATAATTGGGTTCGAAATTGGTGATAATAATCCATGTCAATTTCATCGGGTTGTTCAGTTGCTTTATTCAACAACGTATCAATCCGATGATGATCTTTTGTGAAAAACTGATGCAAGGGTTTGTTCATAGATTCTTACCTGTTGAATTCACGTCACTAAGGTAACTTCTGGGTTAAACATTTATTGTTAATAACAAATTTAGAATTTTTGTAGTTTAAATTTTAACGTAGTCTCCCTACTATCGTACCTAGGGTGACCGTACAAACGCTTAAAAGAGGATTTATTACCGAATTTCTTCCATAGGTCAATTAGTTTTACTCTTGTTGGAATTCTTGTTTTTTTTTCTTCATTATTACCGATGAAACGTAGGACGAAAACTTCAATATTTATGTATGATTGTTAGTGGTTCTGTGGTGTTTTACCAGCTTCAATCTTAATAACAACTATTTACTTTTATCCATTAATTATTACTCAATGAAATATTTTACTTTAGTATTCTTTACTTTCCTGTGTATACCTTCTTTCGCGCAGTGGCCAATCGAATTAATGACCAAGCCCGAGCGCACTTCCTATCAGGAAACATCTACCTATGTGGAGGTGATGGATTTTATATCCGAAGTTAAAAAAGGTTCTAATTATATTACACAAATTTCCATGGGCAAAAGTCTGGAAGGAAAAGAGATACCAGTATTAATTTTGGCCAATCCAAAAATCTCTACGCCTGCAGAAGCAAAAGCTAGCGGCAAGCCTATCATTTATATTCAGGGAAATATTCACTCCGGTGAAGTGGAGGGAAAGGAAACCTTACAGATTTTGTTGCGCGAAATTCTTCACGGAGATAAAGCGCACCTATTACAAAATCAAATCATCTTATTTGCTCCTATTTACAACACCGATTCCAACGACAAATTAGGGCCAGACAACAGACCATCACAAGAAGGAAGCCCGATTGTGGCCGGTATTCGTGCAAGCAGCCAGGGTTTGGATTTAAACCGCGATGGAATTAAAATGGAAGCATTGGAAACGAATGGCCTCATTCAAAATATAATTGTACCCTGGGATCCAACTTTGTTTGTCGATTTACACACCACCAATGGAACGTGGCATGGTTACTCGTTAACATGGGCACCAAGTTATCATTATGCCGGTGAGAAGGCACCGTATGATTTTACTTGGAATAAACTCTTGCCTGAGGTAACGGACAAGGTGTTGGAAAAGAATGATATCTACCTTGGCCCCTTTGGAGATTTCTACGGGGTAAAGGAATGGCCGATCAAAAAATTCTATACATACAATCACCAACCTCGGTATATGGTCAATCAGCTTGGGTTGCGAAACCGGATGGCAATTTTGAGTGAAGCCTTTGCGCATGAGCGATTGTATCAACGCATCAATTCTACCCATGCGTTTGTTACCGAGATTTTGGAGTTCACCAATAAAAATGGAAAGGATATGATGGCCATTAATGCAAAAGCAGAAAAGGATGCAATTGCATTGGTGAAAGAACAAGGTGGAAAAGTAAAGAAAGGTGTTCGCTATAAAATGGTGCCATTAGAAAAGCCGGTTAATAAATACCGCACCTATGGGTACTATACAGTAAAAGATAAGGATGGAAAGACTTCTTATTTGAGAGGTCCTGGCATTGTTGAACTCGACAATATTGAGAACAATAGTGCTTTCGAAGCTACGGTAGAAAGCACATTACCAAAGGGCTATATTATTCCTGCTGAATTTGAATTCATTGCAAAGCATTTGGAAAAGCAAGGCGCTACGGTAACGAAATTAGACAAACCAGCTCGTGCTACGGGAGAATCATTTATTGTTGAAAAATACACACTGGCGGATCGTGCGTTTGAAAAACATAATATGGCAACAGCAGAAGGTAAATTTGTTCCGGAAACGTACCGTGCGAAAAAAGGTGATTACCAGGTAACCCTTGCCCAACCACTTGCAAACCTAATCTTTTATATACTCGAGCCCCAATCTGATGATGGCCTCGTGACCTGGAACTTCTTTGACGATTATTTTAAAAAGAATGGAGTAGATAAAGGCCCGGTGAAGTACCCCGTCTTTAAGTATTTTGAAATAAAATAGTTGAACCCAAATTATGCAATAGCAATTTCTATTCTAATGCATAATCTGGGTTAAAGCTTGTCCATTAAAAGGACATGGATTTCGTGGTCTATTGGTCGATGTGTTCTGTAATAGGATTTGTGTCAACTAAGAGGTTAGTCTATTTTTAAAGGTTCCCCAACAACTTGCATGTCGTGGTCGCCAAACACTTTTGCAATTTCTTCTTTTGTTGGTGGATGTGTCCACGTGTTAGTAACAGCAAAGAAATCTTCCATTTTACCTGCAGGTAAATAGGAAACTATCATTTTACCTTTTTCGGTGAGCTGAATAAAAGCGTGTGGCACCTTACGGGGAAGGAAAATTGTGTCGCCTGTTTTCATTTGATATTTGTCCTCTCCAACCTGAAATGAATACTCTCCCTCAACAACATAAAACCATTCGTCTTGATAGGGGTGAATGTGTAAAGGAGGTCCACCGTTAGGCGTCAAACCGATCTGCTCAAAAACGGCTAAATCGTTTTCGGTGTCCTTACCCGATATTTTAATGTCTAGAGTGTTTAGGGTAACGCCTTTCATTTTGTAGTGAATGCCAAACCTGGCAGCACCAGAATTTACTTTAAATCCCTTTTCTGCTCGCATAGTGATAATCGATTTAACTTTAGCAATTGTCACTATGGGTATTAGTCGAAGGTTCGGAATTAAATATAGTGTTTTCCAAAGGAGTGACAGTTTTTGGCTTGTCGATGTGGTGGTTTAGAAGAACAAATGTTGAACCTAACTACTCATTACATACACAAAACTTGCTCCTTATCACCATGTCCGCCTTTACCTTACAATGGACTGGTTTTCGCTTCCAGTCCATTGTTGTTTTATAGTTTGCAGATTATTCAGCAGTTGTAGGGTCTATTAGGGTTGAAACTTCGGTTACCACATTTGCTGGAAAGCCACCTTGTTTGGCGTGTTCTCGAACCATTTCTTCGTTAGGAGCTATGTAGATACAGTAGATTTTATCTTTGGTCACATAGCTTTGAACCCATTGAATTTGTGGTCCCATTTTGCTCAATACTCCACAAGAAGTTTGTGAAATCCCTTTTAGTTGTTCAGCGGATAGCTTTCCGGCTCCAGGAATTTCTCTTTCTATTACATATTTTGGCATAATGTTGAAATTTTAGTTTTCCTACTCATTTGGCTTTTCGGTGTCGCCCCGTTTTTTAAATGGTTGCTGGTCTCCACTTTTTAATTTGTTAGTCGTAACTGTCACGATTTGTCAAACAGAACCGGCAGTTCTCCTGCTTGTTCGTGTCCACGGTGTCACTTTTGAGCTTTTCTATAACAGCCAAATGATAGGTGTAGTGCAGGATTCAGAGCGATTCACTCACTTTCTACCCTAAAACCTATGTATTAACGTTAACGATTAAATTTCTCCTTGCACATCTTGGTTCTGTTTTCTTGATGACTTTCAAGGCTTGTTGAAGAGAGTACTCTTTTTCAAATGACAACATTAATTTCACCATTTGATACAGCATTTACAAGTACAGTAAGTTTTGATGTGTATTCTACGGATGATCCATTTGACGGAGAATGCCACGCTGAGGTAGAATAGAGGCATTATGGCCTGAAACGATTATACACTCAACTGAATAAACTATCTATTGGCATTAAACTTATGTTTCTATTCGTGATTCCCAGCCACTTTTGGGTAGCTGCTGGTTAACGATTTACTGTCAAATTATTTTTTCTATTAAGTTAGTTTTTTGCCAGGTCTGTCTGGTTTACTTTTTTCAAACAGGACTTAATCATTTCAATGGCTTCATCAACTATTTCTTTTTTTGTTCTAAAAGCTAAAATCGCAATCCGGATTACAAAACGTTTGTTGATAATGGAGGAGCTTAAAAAAACAGAACCATCAGCATGTATTTCATCCATAAGCTGCCTGTTTTTTTTATCCGAATCGGCCACAAAGGGATACCAAAAATAACTGACAGACAAGTCTGGCTCTGGTCCGAGACAAAAACCTAATTCAGCAAGTTTATTTCTAAAGTAATTTACAAGCAATAGTTTTTCCTCAAGACATGCCACGAACGGTTCTAATCCATGTAGCTGCAATGGCAACCATACCCGAAGTCCTCTGAAATGTTTGGTTAGCTCTGGCGAGACATTAGCAGAACTTTTCAGCATTTCTTCACTGGCTCCGTCTTGCATATAATTAGCTGTATAATAGTTTGAATGTAAAACAGCAGCACTGTCTTTTATTAACACGGCCCCAACGCCATAGGGAAGAAACAGCCCTTTATGAGGATCAACAATAATAGAATCAGCTTTTTCGATCCCTTTAAAACGTTCTCTTTTTGATGTCATAATAAAAAAGCCACCGTAGGCAGCATCTATATGAAACCACATTTTATACTTTTTTGCCAAGGTTGCAATTTCACTTAATGGATCTACGGCTCCTGTATCGGTAGTACCTGCTGTTGCCACTACTAAAAAAGGCTGAAGACCTGCGGCAATATCCCTTTCTATAATTTCTTCTAAAGAATCTGTTTTAATTCTATGGGTTGTATCTAACGAAATATAGCGAATGATTATATCTTCCAATCCAATAATCCGTAATGCTTTTTGGGTTGAGTGATGTACCTGCTCGCTTAAATAAACAACATGCTGGCGAATGAATTCATTCTTAACCTTATGTTTATCTCGGGCAGCAGTAAATGCAATAAGAGTAGATATGGAGCCACCAGAAGACAAGCAGCCCACGGAATTTTCTGGAAATGAAAATACTGATTTCAGCCAATTAACAACTTCGTTTTCAATAGTCGCTGCCCCAGGCGATGCATAATACACACTGGCATACGGATTGGTAACGGCTGCGATAAAATCTGCAAGAGCAGCGGTAAAAATCCCGCCTCCGGGAATATAACCCAAGTGTTTTCCTGATGCTGCATTAATTCCCGTTTCAGCTACTTCTTTTTGATACAAATCAAGAAGCTCAGCTAACGACCTTTTTTGATTCGTAATTTCTAATAAAGTGGCGTCTTTCTCTGTAAAAGCCTTAACCGTGTTAAGCCCTGCGATAAATTGATTTGAATAGTCCGTTATGCTATTAATCATTTTTAATCGCTCGGGTTCCTGTATATCAAGTTGCTTACTTGCCTCGTTTAATTCAATCAGTTTCAAAATTATTTCTTCAGTATCCACAAGAACAAGAGTTTATTTTTACGATTAAGATCGAATTAAATTTTTCAAAAGGGAAACAATAAAGTCATAGACTCATTAAGTGTTAAAAACAGTATTTCTTTTCAGTAAAAATTTCTGTTTCTCTCCATAAGCCTAATAAAAAAGATGGTTGTTCTATTTCACCAAGTAGCTGAAGCCTGCAGATTATTTCTCCCCATAAATTATAAGAGCACTTCCATCCATTATTACATTTCCATCCGGATACTTTTCATTTATCAATTCGTAAACTTCTCTTTTTATTTTGTCTTTCATCGCATCACCGGCTTTGCTGAGAGCAGCAACAACAGGAGCTGCAATTTCGGTCATCATTTGCCAGTAAATTTCGGTCGTTTCGCATTTCAGCTTACATATCACTTCGCTTTCAGAATTATTTTTAAAATCGGCCTGATTAAAAATGCTTGTCAGTAAGCCACTTTTGCTACAACGAAAGATTCCCGGATTTTCAAGGGCAGAACAGGTAATTGCATATTCCTATTGATGGTTTCGCTTAGAGCGGTTACCCAGAAATTTTTTTCAGGTGTACTCCAAACTGAAGTTGCCAGTCTACCACCTGGTTTTAGTACCCGCAGTATTTCTTTAGCTGCCAAAAGCATGTTCGGGAAAAACATAAATCCCATCCGGCAACTAACCCCATCAAAAGTGTTATCGGCAAAAGGAAGTTCGCAAACATCGCATGCACGAAATTCAACATTGGTGATTCCTTTTTTAGAAGCCTTTTCACGAGCAATATCAAGCATCTCATCCGCGAGGTCAGTAAGAATAACTTTTCCGCCGGTAAGCATACTCGCAATGCTAAAACCGGGTTCGCCTGTTCCTGCCGCGATATCTAAAATCAGTTGTGAACCTTTGGGTTTTAGCAAACTAATAATTGCATCAGCAGCTGGTTGCATATGGTCTATGAAGTTCCAACTCCCACTTTTTCCAACCGGAAGAGAATTTATTCCAGGATGCTTTTTGGTTGCACTGATTTCCTCAAATTGTTGTTCCATGGTTTTAGTGGTTAAAGACTCTTTTATGTATAATAAAGGTCATGAGCAATTGTAATCAACTTTAAAACTGCCAGCTTCAGGGAAGCTTACACACCGAACTTGATACAAAGCACAATCCCGATAGTTATCGGGATCATTTAAAACATTGAACCCGCCATTTTGCAAACTCTTGTTAGCGGCTCGTTATTTTCTGCTTATACTTTACCTTTATATTTTGGGTCAAAATCTACCATCCATTCAATACCATATTTGTCTCTAAACATTGCAAAATATGTACCCCAAGGACTGTCGCCAATAGGCATTTCAATTTGTCCACCTGCTGAAAGTCCTTTGTATAACTTGTCGGCTTCTTCTTTGCTTTCAGCACTAATTGATATTTTTGACCTGTTTTCGTTTTCATTTACTCGTCCCATAAATTCAGGAACATCATTGCCCATTAAAATGTTTTTACCGATTGGTAAAGCAATGTGCATTATTTTATTGTTTTCAGATTCTGGAATATTAGGATTCGGCATATCTCCAAATCTCATAATCATGGCGAACTCTCCGCCAAATACTGATTTGTAAAAATTGAATGCTTCTTCGGTATTTCCGTTGAAGTTAATGTAAGGATTGATAAGTGCCATAATTTTATATTTTTAAAAGTTAGTTTTTTAGTTTGTATTGTAGCAAAACTTCACCGCACTGAAATGCTTTTGCATCTATAAGTTTGAGATTTGTTCTATCCATAAATATTTTCATTCCATTGCCTATGGCAACAGGATTTATAAACAAATACAATTCATCAATTAAATTATTTTTCAGTAATGATGAAACAAAATTTGCACCACCATAAACGAGAATATCTTTTCCTGGCTTGTTTTTTAATTGGTTTATAGCAGTTACTAAATCATCATTTTCTAACGTTGTGTTTTTGCCTCCAATGCTTTTAAGCGTTTTGCTAAAAACAATTTTAGGCGTATTTACCATCTTTTCAGCAAAAGAAAATTCAGGACTGTCAGGTTGATTGTTTACTACATTTTCCCAATATTTAATAAAATCTTCTGTCATTTTTCTTCCTAAAAGAATATTGTCCGAAGTATCAGTAAGCTCATTTATTACTTCAAAAAGTTCAGTATCATCTCCAAACGTCATCCAATTCAATTCACCGTTTATTCCTGCTACATAACCGTCCACCGTTTGTTGCATTTGTAATTTTAATTTTCTCATTTGTTTTTTTAAGTTGTCAAATTGTAAGCTCCCCTATGGTTCGGTCTGCTTGCCGATAACGGTTTGCGGCTTGGCGAAGGTGGCGATTTTACTACAAAAGTTCATACTAAGTTATAATTTTTGTTGAACCACAAAACCGTCATACGAAGCACCGAACCGCCACTTTGGGTAGGTGTTGTTACCTGCTGGGCTTCCTTTGAATCAATGCATAGTCGTGCTAATTATGTCCCAACTATAAGAAATAAATCGCCAAGCCAGTAATATTTATTCGTTGCGATTAAGGATAACCCTTATCTTTAAAATCTTACTCATTGTCGTATGGCCGAACTACTCGATACAATTATTGTTGGCGCGGGCTTTTCCGGGCTGGCTGCTGCCCGATTACTTCAAAAGGAAAATAAAAAATTTATTGTGTTGGAAGCGCGCGATCGGGTGGGTGGCCGCACGCATACCCGCTACCTAAAAGATCAAATGTATGTGGACCTTGGCGGGCAATGGATTGGCCCCACGCAAGACCGTATGTACGAGCTCGCCAAAGAATGTGGCATCAATTGGTATAACACCTACAACGAGGGCAAAAACATTCTGGATCTTAATAAAACAATTCGAACCTATACCGGTCTCATTCCTAAAATGGATGTGCTTTCACTTATCAACATCGATTATGTGTTGAAGAAATTAGATCGCATGGCCAAACGCATTCCGTTGGATAAGCCGTGGCTGGCACCCCAGGCGAAGACATGGGACAGCCTCACACTGGAGGCCTTCGTGCGCAAACATTGTTACACCGCCAACTGCTACAAGGTAGTGCGGGCAGGTTTGGAAACTGTGTATGCCAGTGAACTCAACGAAGTATCACTGTTGCACGCACTGTTCTACATCCGCTCGGGCACCAATCTGAATTGTTTGTTGAGTATCGACAACGGGGCCCAGCAGCATCGTATCAAAGGCGGCATGCAAACTTTGGCCGAAGCAGTAGCAAAACCATTTTATGAATTAATTAAGTTTAACTGTCCGGTAAAACGGATTATCCAACAGACTGATACCGTATCGGTAGAAGGTGATGGTTTTTCTTTTCAAGCGAAGAAAGTGATTATGGCCATTCCGCCTGTGTTGATCAATCACATCGAATTTACTCCTGCCTTGCCGATGTATAAATCGCAGTTGATACAAAAATTGTCCATGGGTATTGTTGGTAAAGTATTTGGCGTATATGAAAAACCATTCTGGCGCAACCAAGGGTTCAGTGGTCAGGTAGTGGCCGATGAACATGCACCCTTTCAGACTTTCTTCGACTCTTCACCAGCCGACAGCAGCTATGGGGTGTTGCTTGCGTTTTGTATTGCCGATCGCGCCCGCGCCTTTTTCGCAAATGACGAAAGCACACGAAAGAAAATTGCCCTCGAGGCATTCGGAAAATATTTTGGCAAAGAGGCTACACAACCTGTTCACTATATAGATCATTGCTGGGCTGATGAAGCGTGGAGTCGTGGCTGTTATGCAGGCCTCTATCCGGCTGGTGCATGGACTAACTTTCAGAATACACTCGCCCAACCAACGGGCTCCATTCATTGGGCGGGCACGGAAACAGCGGACGTGTGGTATGGCTACATCGAAGGGGCCGTGCGTGCCGGTGAGCGGGCTGCGAATGAAATATTGAAGGGACGCGTGTAATGAAAAAAGTACTAATAATCATTTTAGTGTTGATGCTTGTATGGGTCGGTTGGATTCAAATGGGTAGTACCCCAGAGTGGAAGTCATCCGAATCTTTTCTTGATGTAACCGAAACGGTACTCACCGACACGTTGTGTGTGCGCAACATTGTGGCGATGCAGCCTTACATGCTGGCTTACGATTATCAAAGCGGAAAACATTTTTACGAAAAACTCAAACTCTATTTTGATGCTGCTAAACAAGTCGGAAATTTTGGCAAGCGCACCGTAGTGCTGCTGCCTGAATACCTCGGCACATGGCTGGTAGTAAGTGGTGAGAAAGCATCCGTAGCGGAAGCATCCACCATCACAGGCGCCATGGCGATGATGGTACTTAGCAATCCAATAAAATTTTCACGCGCCTTTTTCATGCATCAGAATGAAGGTGATCGCGTAGCGGCTACGATCTTCCGCATGAAGGCGCAAGCAATGGCCGATGCCTATGCTAACACATTCAAGACGCTGGCGAAAGAATTTGGTGTAACGATTAATGCCGGTTCTATTGTATTACCCGATCCGAACGTAAAGGCAAACGCCATTACAACAGACTTCAATCAACCGCTTTATAACAGCACGTTTGTTTTTATCCTGACGGAACAATTGATGAGAAGGTCGTGAAGAAGAGCTATCCGATAACCAGTGAGTTGCCTTTCGTTACGCCATACCCGATGGCGGAGTTACCGGAATTTGATTTATCCATTGGCAAAACAGTGTTGCTGGTGTGTGCCGATTCGTGGTATCCTGAAAGTTATGAACGCATCCGCGAACTGGAGCCAGAGATTGTACTTGTGAATTCATATTGTGCCGGTAACAATACGATGAGTGTTTTGTGGCGCGGCTATGATGGGGGCAAAGCACCTGCTGATGTCGATACTACCGATATAAGTAAACTGAAGGAAGGGGAGGCATGGAAAAAATATGCGTTGCCCGGCCGACTCAAAAGTACACAGACGAGCTATGGCGTAAATGTTTTTCTACGTGGCACGTTGTGGGATTTGGGCACCGATGGCCAGCCGTTTATTATTAACCATGGTGAGTTGCAACCCATAAAAGCGGCTACCAAAGCCGGCATCTGGAACTATTGTTTTTAAATGTATGTGCGATACCCTTGCTGCATTACCGAGTATTACCCAAAGCGGATATTTACTTTTCGCTAAGAATTCTGATCGCGAGCCAAACGAAGCACAAGCGCTGTTGCATGTGCCGCACGGCAGGCCTGTTGAACACGCAGTGAAATGCACGTTCATCGAAATACCGCAGGTGGAAGAAACCAATGCCTGTATTTTATCAAAGCCCTTTCAGATGTGGGGTGCAGAGATGGGTGCCAATGAGCATGGGGTAGTAATTGGCAACGAGGCCGTGTTCACGAAAGTGAAAATCAAAAAGAAAAACAACGGCCTTACGGGTATGGACTTGCTGCGACTTGCCTTAGAGCGAAGCAAGACAGCCGAAGAAGCAGTGACCTGCATTACTTCGTTGCTGAAGAAATACGGGCAGGATGCGTGTGGTGGTTATAAGAAAAAATCATTCTACTATCACAATAGTTTTATCATTGCCGATGCGCAGCAGGCGTGGGTGTTGGAGACAGCCGGAAGAGAATGGGCTGCTGAGAAAGTAAAAGACATCCGCAGTATCTCCAATAAATTAAGTATTGATAAAGCTGACCGGGTAAGCAACACGGCAATATCCTTCGCGCAACAAAAAGGCTGGTGGAAAGGAGACCGTGAATTTAGCTTTCAGAAAACGTATAGCGATTGGTTTTACACGCGCATGAGTCGGGCGGCTGCGCGGCAAACTTGCACTATGGCATTAAGTATGAAAAATGCGGGTGCGCTCACAGCCTGGCATTGTATGCAGACCCTGCAAACACATAATCTGGAAGACAAACTATTTAAACCATCCAAAGCAAATACTGCATCCGTGTGTATGCATGCTACCAGTATCCCGAATCCTAGCAACACCACAGGTAGCATGGTGGCGGAAGTAAGAAGCCATGCACCCAGTACGCTTTGGCTTACGGGTACATCCAACCCCTGTTTGTCGGTTTACATTCCGTTTTATGTCAACACGCTGGCATTGCATGATTTTGTTCAGCCCACGTCCAGGCCCGATGAGTCATTGTGGTGGAAAGCAGAACGCTTGCATCACTGGATTAGTAAGGACTATCAGAAGAGAAAAGCGTTGATTGAAGGTGAACGAGCGGCTTTGCAACAGGAGTTTGTTGAAAGAGAACAACAACTTTTTCAGAGTTCGCCTTCACTTGAAGAACTGGAAAAGTTTAGTGTTTCGTGCCTGGCCACAGTACAGCAGGTAATTGAGCGGTGGAGTTTATACATTAAATAGAAAAAGCAAAGCTTCGTTCAAGTGTCTCTCGCCTTTGCCAGTATTCTTAAATTATAGAAGTGTTGATTATCAGTGTACTTATCAATCAATTATCAGCATCCTTGATCGATGGCCGGGTATCGTTTGGATTGCGTTGATCATAGTGAAGCCGGAATTGAGATAGGTCAGGAGTATATTTTCTGTTTCGTTTTAACTCGTATCGATAGATGGTCTGGCCCAGTTCGTATAGAAATGGCCAGCCGATGCTTTCATATTCATACACATTATCATTGAGTATTCCATTACTGTTTACATAAACCGTTGAGGCCAACATAAACTCCACATTGTTTTTAAAATCCACTACATACGATACGTCAATTAAAAAACCATAGGCCCAACCTACTTTATTGAACACCCGCACGTAGTCGGGCATTTTATGCGTGTCGTTTCTAAAATAAAATTTTACATAGCTGTCATAATATTGAGTAGTATCATATTTGGGATAATCCGTCTCGGATGGGTATTGTGAAAGATACTGATACAAGAATTGATAATCATCCTTGGTTAAAGTGAAGCGTTGCTTTACGGGTACCGACATAGGAAACAAAGCCGATTGAAGCATTTGTTGGAGATCTTCGAGTTGAAGGGTATTGGTCTTTGTGAAATCGATCGGTTCATTGACAAGCTTGCCATTACTATAGTGTGCATTGCCTAGTTTAACAGATTTTCCAAAATAGATGGAATCGGTGTTGTAGGCAGGTGGCTGACGATAGATCAGTTTCCCGTCATTGGTAATAAAACGAATGGGGTTTGTATAACGATTTTCTTTCTCCGATAACCCCATGAACTGCCGAACAATTCGTGTGCTGGTATAACCTTTCGCGTGCAAATTTTGGTTGATCGTTTGTTGTCCTATAAATTGGTACATCCGGTTGTACGCATCGTTGTCACTAATCAAAAAGCTTTTCTTCATAAAATGTGCCAGCGAAGGCCATCCACTTTTTGATGTGCTGTCGGTAAGCATGGGTATCTGCCAGGCATAGAGGCTGTCGAACTGCATGGCCGTGTATTTGCTCACGCCCTTTACCGCCATCGAATTTAATTTTTCAAGGCTCAATAACGCAAGAGGAAGCTTTACGGTAGAAGCCGGATTGAAGTATAGGTTACTATCTGCATTGAAATAGTAATTGGTAAAAGTGGGGACATTATTTTTATCGCGGTTGATTTGCGTGTAAATGATTTGAACCCGAAAAGTATCTTTATGCTGAAGTACCGTTTGCAAAGCACGGGCTTTGTTGGCCGATAGGAGGGTGCTTAATAATGAATCTGTTTTTGGTTGTGCTACAACGGCAGAGCACAAAAAGGATAGGAGCATCAATAAATAATAGCGCATAAATAAAATCATGGTGGTTTATCGGTAACGGTTTGTTTGTAAAAGTTTCACCAGTAAGGGTTGATGTTCAATGAATCATTTTACACTAAGGTATTTCAAGTTTTCTGAAACCACAAAAAACAAAATTCTGAAGTGTGCCAAACGGTGTTTTATGGTCGACTGTAATACAGTTTATTTTCTCGAAGAACATTTTCAATCGTTCGGTCATGGTTGTTTCTGAATATTGTTTGATTTCAAATGCTGCGTTGTTCGAAAATGTATCCGGATTTAAATTTTGTGGGCTGTTTTAAATAATTTAAAATTTTAAGGAAGTTTAGGTTGAAACCAGCTTACCTCTTTCAGTTCTTTGGTTTGGTATATATTTTCCCAATGTTTTTTGCGATCAAATATTTCCATTAATAGGTCGTTTAATTTGATGTTGTATTTTTAGCGTGTGGAAATCTGGAAATAGTTAGCATATAGAGAACAACAAGTAGGGTTGCCAGAGCAGTTAATATAAAAGCTGTAGGCGCACCGAATTGAAACCAGATTATTCCTGTTAAGGAACTGGCTAGCAGGGTACAAATACTTTGAAGACCTGAAAATGTCCCGATGGCTGTTGCAGTGTCCTTTTTATCTGTGATGTTCGAGATCCACGCTTTTGAAATTCCTTCTGTCGCGGAAGCATAGATTCCATAAAGAAAGAAAAGTCCAAAAAACAAATAGATATTCGTACTCATCGACATGCCAAAATACACGATTGAAAATAATATAAGCCCGAGTAAAAAAGTTGTTTTTAATCCAACTTTATCGGCAAGTATGCCAATAGGAAATGCAAATAAGGCATAGATAAGATTATAGAAAATATAGACACCAATGACCATCGTGTCGTCCAGTCCGGATTGTTTTGCTTTAAGCAACAAGAAAACATCCGAACTATTAAATAGCGTGAAAACGAGAAGGCCGATAACTAATTTTCTATATTCTTTGGGACTTACTTTCCAATATTTTAGGAATGAAAAAAAAGGTATGGATACTTTAGGCCTTAAGTTGCTTTGCGGTTTATCTTTTAAATAGAACGAAGCTAAAACAGCAAGTAGGCCAGGGATAAAGGCAACATAAAACAGAGTCTTATAGTCTTGCGGAAAATAATATAAATAGACCAGCGCCAAAGAAGGCCCCAGTACTGCCCCGAATGTATCCATGGAACGATGGAAGCCAAAAACTTTACCTTTGGTCTCCGGGGTTGCTTCGTCTGAAAGAATGGCATCGCGTGCACCTGTCCGGATTCCCTTCCCAAACCGGTCAATAGTTCGTGCGGAAAATATCCAAAGGGGATAAATAAAAATTGCCATCATCGGTTTGGAAATAGCACTAAAGGCATAACCAATTTGTACAAAGGGCACACGCCTGCCTGAGGTGTCAGACAGTTTTCCAAAATATCCTTTGCTTAAACCTGCCGTGGCTTCTGCTAAGCCTTCCAGTATTCCGATAAGCACAACTGAAAAACCAATGGTCTTTAAATAAATCGGCATAATGGGATATAACATTTCACTGGCAGTGTCTGTAAATAGACTTACCCACGATAGAATCCATACGGTGCGTGTGATATGTTTCAATATCTTGTTGAACTGTTTAGTACGGCCTGGTGCCGCGTTCTTTTTTTCTTCCGTACTTTGGCGGATGATATTTCACCATCAAACCGGATTGAATTTTTCTTTTAGGAGGAGCGCCTCCACAAGGTTTTCGGGATATTAATTAGTATGTCATCCGGTTTTAATTATAAAAGTCCAAATTCTTCAAGTACTCACTCTCGTATATCCACCTTTACTATTCACCAATAAACTTGATTGGGTTTTCTTGTTGGGATATTAAAGTAAAGTATCCATCCTCCAATTGTTGTGCTCCGATTTTATCAGGAAAACTTAAACTTTCTTTTGGGCGAATGATAAATGAATATTCGCTGGATGCACCGGGTTCAAGTAATTTCTTATCGTAAAATTTCAAATCGCGAATAGGTCGGGATAAACTTGCCACCTCATCATGGATAAACCAAAGAACAGCTTCTTTGCCTGCGCGGGTCCCTGTATTCTTTACTTGCACGCTAGCCTTGATCTCTCCAGATTCGGAAGTTAGTACCGAATCACTCAATGTAAGATTACTATACTCAAATGTTGTGTAGCTTAATCCCGATCCGAAGGGAACCAAACAAATGGGATTTGGAATTTCATGCGCTAACAATACTTCACTTATTTTATGATTGTGTGGAACCAAACGGTTTACCGACATAGGAAAATTGAAACTCATCTTAGCACTGGGGTTAACCTTTCCGCTTACAATTTCGGCTACCGCCTGGCCTCCTTCAAATCCTGGCAATCCGGCAAAGAGTACAGCTTTACATTCATCATAAATTTCAGTGATTACCCGTGGTCTGCCACTGACCATAATTAAGATAATCGGTTTACCTGTAGCTTGAGCTGCTTCCACTAATTCTTCCTGATCCTCTGGAAGTGTAATATCCTGAATACTTCCGAATCCTTCTGAATAGGCCGCTTCACCCACCACAATTATAATGGCATCGGATTTTGCTGCTTGTGCTTTCATTTCTTTTTCGTTGGCAGCTAATGTCACCCGCGTGTTTGGAAATTCTTTTTGCAAACCAGTATAAACCGTAAGCATTTCTTTTGGATAGAGCGATTCATCGCTGGTCATCCAACGCAACGTCCAACCTCCACTTAAAGCACTTTTTGAATTAGCATTGGGGCCCGCTACCAACAGATTTTAATTTTGTCGGATCCAGCGGTAATGTGCTGTTATCATTCTTCATCAATACAATGGATTCGCGTGCGGCCAGTAAGGCTTTGCCTCGATTTTCTGCTGATCCAATTCGATCAAACCGATCATTGCGTGGAAAAGGATTTTCGAATAATCCGATCTCAAGTTTCAACCGTAAAATCCGGGATACTGAAAGATCAATACGCTCAACGCTGATCTTACCTTCTTTAACAAGGGCCTGCATGTGATCTCCAAATGTAGTTGTGTAGGGTGTCATCGCTACATCTACACCAGCCAGTATCGCCTGACGGGTGGCATCTTTTCATCGATGGCCGTTCTGTGGTTGCGATATAGACGAATGATATCCTCCCAATCCGTAACAACTACACCTTTGAATTTTAATTCATCACGTAACAATTGTGTAAGCAAACGATAAGACGAATGAACAGGCTCGCCATTTACTTCGCCACTATTCACCATAACTGTTTTTATTCCAGCATCAATAGCGGCCTTAAAGGATGGCACATGCAATTCATACATCGCTTGTTCCGACATATCAGTTTCACCACGATCCCAACCATACTTCGGATCAGAGTAGCCAAGAAAATGTTTTGCCGTAGCGGCCATTTTGTATGGAGCAATATCGGTTTCGCCCTGAATTCCTTTCACAAATATAGTTGCCATTGTTTTGGATACATATGGTGACTCGCCCAAGGTTTCATAGTAACGACCCCACAAAGGCGTACGCGCGATGTCAAGCACAGGCGCAAAAAGCCATAGATGGCCAATATCCGAGGTTTCAATGGCCGTAACGTGTGCCATATCTGCAGGTATTTGATTATTGTAGGTTGCTGCCGTGTTGATGGCATGAGGAAACACTGTTCCACCTGCCAGATAATTCGGACCATGCATATGATCCACTCCGTAAATGATTGGTATTTTGAGGCGACTCAATCTCATATTAATATCCTGAATGTCTTTATAGAATTGGTACCACGTGGCTGGCGGTTCAGCAACCCCATTGAGAAAAGAACCAACATGATATTCGCGAAGGATTTTACTAAGTTTTGCTGTGTCCACTTTAGTAGTAATGCTCAAGTCGCTGCCTGCTCCCCAATTCGACTCGGTGACAATTGTTGAATTATTAAGCTGCATCATCTGACCAATTTTTTCCTCTATAGTCATTTGACTTATCAATTCGTCAATCTTCTTTTCAATGGTAGCATCACTACTCTTTTCGAATTTACGTCTTTCTGAAACGCTTTGAGTTTTGTTGGCTTGACTGGGGTTATCCACAGAACATCGAATTGTAACCATTAACAGGAATACAAGAATAAAAATATTTCCTGGTGAAAAGCGAGACATAGTATTGGGGTTTATTAATTGAGGCTTGAAGGTAATGAAAATCAATGACTGAACACAGAAATAGTAATTTAGGTTAACCCTATTTATGTATTGTAGTTTATCTTAAACTCTCTCGTAGAATCGAAATAGTTTCCGCCCTTCATCGGCTTTTAAGTTGCTTCATTAAATCTTCTAAATAGTCAATCTGAACCTCCTGAATCTCTAAAAGTTTTTTGTTTTGATGTACCAACAAGTGATCAATTTTTTCACTTAACAATTTTATTTCGAGTTCGGCCTTTAGATTTATTTTATAGTCGTGTTCAGCGCGTTGCCTGTCTTTTTGTTCTTGTCGGTTTTGGCTCATCATAATTACAGGGGCTTGAATGGCAGCCAGACATGAAAGAATTAGGTTTAAAAGAATAAAGGGAAAGGGATCAAAAGGTTTGGTTGATAAGAACCAGATATTTATCAAAATCCATAAAATCAGAAAGGAGAAAAACGAAATGATAAATGTCCAGCTACCCCCGAAGGAGGCAATATGATCGGCAATCTTTTGTCCAACCGTTAGCTTGGTATCTATTTGCTCTTCAATATTTTCAGAAAGTATTGAATTGTTCTGAATGGCTTTCATTACATCCAGGTCAATAACAGCTAATTCTCCTTTTTCCTGTTCAACAAGTGTAGTGAGATAAAGACGCCTGTATTTATTTAACTCATCCAAAGAAATAAATTATCCTTGGTAAATGTGGGAAAGTAACTGACAATAAGATTAAAAATACCTTCCCGGATGTCCGCCCCTTTAACGGCTTCACCATGTCTGATTTCTCGTTTTGATAGATGGCTAACTTTCATACTGTTATTTATTGTGCAAATTATTTTAGTGAATTAATACACTTCTACATTCGAAATAACCGGGCAAGCCTTTGAAGCGGTGATGATAATTCGAATTTTGTCACTTTCAATGTGATCCAATTTTAAAATTCGTTTATAACCAATCGTTGTGGCTGTAGCAACCGGTTGCCAGGTATCGTTCTTGTTTACTTCAACGGTAAACGATTTTACCCGTTGGCCTAACCGGATATCTTCCTGAAGGATGACATACCGAATGGGCTTTAACTGTTCCAGATTAATTTCAAAACTGGCAGAGAGAATCGCATCATCCGTACTCCAATAAGTATCGGGATCATCATCGGTGAGGTTAGCGGGGGCATAGGCTTTATTATTTCCACGATACGAACTCGCTCCTGCTTTTTATTCAATGCCAGGTTAGTTTTAAGTTCAGTATTCAGCAACTCGTAAAATCTTTGCAAGGAAGCTACATCATTTTCATGAATCAATCCGCGCCTGTCGGGCGGTACATTTAATAATAAGGTAGAACCTCTCCCCACAGAAGTGAGATAAATCTCAAACAATTGTTCGGGCGTTTTAACCAGTGTATCTTCTTCGGCATGATAAAACCAACCCTTACGGATAGATACATCCACCTCGGCTGGAATCCAGTGCGTTCCGTTTTCTGAACCTGTGTTTAAAAGTTTTTCAATTCCTCCTTTTCCTGCGTAAAGCGTATCCGGTGTTATGGTGTTCCAATTGGTTTCACCGGCAACACCGCGCTCATTACCAACCCAACGCACTCCGGGACCAGCATCGCTGAAGAATAGAATTTCGGGCTCTATGTCTTTTACCAAGGCAAGTGTTGTTGGCCAATCGTAATACGTGGCTCCCTGGATATTTCTTCTTTCGCGTTTACCACCATAATAACCATCGCCTCCGTTGGCACCATCAAACCACATTTCAAAAATGGGTCCGTACTTGGTGAAGAGTTCTTTTAATTGATTGCGATAGTACTCAAGATATTCTGGTGAACCATAGTTTGCATGATTGCGATCCCAGGGTGATAGATATACGCCAAACTTCAATTCGTATTTTTTGCAGGCACGCATCACATCGCGTACCACATCACCTTTTCCATCCAGCCAGGGACTGTTCTTAACGGAGTGTTCGGTATATAAACTGGGCCACAAACAAAAACCATCGTGATGTTTGCATGTAAGAATCACACCTTTGAATCCGGTTTCCTTAAACGTACGCACCCATTGATCGGCATCATATTGAGTGGGATTAAAAATGGTAGGACTTTCATCGCCATAGCCCCACTCTTTTCCCGTAAAGGTATTGGTAGTAAAATGTACGAAGGCATTCATTTCCATCGCATGCCATGCTAATTGATTGTCTGTAGGTAGGGATAGAGCGGTTCCGGTGGCAGAATTTCTTTGACTGTACAGCTAAAAGATAATACGAGCAAAATCAAAAGAAAATTTTTCATACCTCAGCGAGTAATTGCTTCGATTTGATTAATCGCTTCGGCCACCTCAGTAACTGGTAGTTGACACGTTTTATTTCGGCAAACATAAATCAGGGTTTCTGTCTTTGGTTCTCTCTCTTGCAGTAAGGGCAACTCACTTTTAGAATAGCTACCCACGGTAACCGCAAAAGGTAAATAATGACGATGCAATTCTTGTCGTACCGCCAAGGCATTATCTCCTGATATAACGATTTCAGCCGGTGCGTGAATAATCTCAGAAAGCAACACAGCCCAATGGCACATATAACCAGGCTCTGACTCGATAAGCGATTTTAATTTTGAAACCATAGCAATACTTTGCGCCTTCCAATCGTCACGATCTAAAAGAGTACCCAGTGTAAAAAGATTCCTGGCCATTATTGCATTGGAACTGGGAATCACATTATCAAAAATTTCCTTCTTGCGGGCAATCAGTGCTTCCGCTTTATTAGATGAAAAGAAGAAGTATCCTTCGGTAGCATCATAAAAATGTTCTTGTACATAATTCCGCCAGGTGCAAGCTTTGTAAAGCCAACCCTCGTTAAACGTAACCTGATATAACGATGTGTACGCTTGAATCAGATAAGCGTAATCCTCCAGGAAGCCTTCTGTTTCGGATGGTTTCTTTTTAAAAGCCCGGGAAAGTTTTCCGTTTACAATCAACTGGCTCTCCAGAAACGAAATATTGTTTAGCGCTAATTCTAGAAAATGCGAATCTCCAAACGCCTTATATGCATCCACCAATCCCTGAATCATCATAGCATTCCAGCCAGTAATAATTTTATCGTCAAGACCCGGACGAATTCTTTTTTTCCTTACCGCCAATAACTGTTTTTTGGCTTTAAGCAGATCAGCAGTTTCTGTTGTGTTTTTTGTGTGGGGATCTCTTCGGAAAATATTTCGGCCGTGCTCCCAATTCCCTTCCGGGGATGTTTGATAGTATTCCAATAAACTATTTCCGGAGTCACCCAGAATCTGATTTACTTCTTCCGTAGTCCAGGTGTAAAATTTTCCTTCTACTCCTTCGCTGTCCGCATCGAGGGCAGAATAAAATCCGCCATCAGGATGCATCATATCATTCTTTAACCATTCGGTTGTTTGATAGACCACATCGCGAAAAAGTTCATCCTTGGTTATGGAGTAAGCTTCTGCATAAAGGGATAAGAGTTGTGCGTTGTCATAGAGCATTTTTTCAAAGTGGGGGGCAAACCATTCGCTATCTACCGAGTATCGCGAAAAGCCTCCGGCCAGTTGATCATAGATTCCACCAAAGGCCAGTTGCCTGAGGGTGCGCGTAACCATGTGCAAGGCTTGTTCATTTCTAGAATCGGCATAATAGCGCAACAGAAATAACCAGATGGAAGGCATTACAAATTTTGGTGCTTTTTCGATACCGCCCCACGTGGCATCAAATCTTGATTCCAGAACCTGAAACATTTTTGTCAGGCTTTCGCGACTTAGATCACTCGCTTCATCCTTGGCGAACCGCTGCAAATCGCTGCTGCGTAAATGTTCGCTTAACGAGGTGGCCGAATCATCAATGTCTTTTCGTTTTTCAAGAAATGCTTTATTGATTTGTAGTAATAGTTGAGTCCAGTTTTGAGGTGGAAAGTAAGTGCCACCAAAAAAAGGGTGTTGCTTTGGAGTAAGAAATACATTCAAGGGCCAACCACCATTTTGTTTCATGGCTTGCACGGCTTCCATATAAACCTGATCAATATCGGGTCGTTCTTCCCGATCTACTTTTATGCAGACAAAATGCTCATTCATGATTTTTGCAATGTCTTCATTCTCAAAAGACTCACGCTCCATAACATGACACCAATGGCAGGAAGAATAGCCGATGCTTACCAATATGGGTTTGTCTTCATCGAGTGCTTTTTGCAGCGCTTCGTTCCCCCATTCAAACCAATCCACAGGGTTATTGGCGTGCTGAAGTAAATAGGGCGAGGTAGATCCGATAAGGCGGTTAGGCATTGGTTGTAATTTGAGATTGAACTAATTTAATTTCTGGATCAACGGAAACCTCAGAAATTGATTTCAATTGAGTAAGTAGATCTTTTAAAAATTGTTGATGTTGCGATGAATGCGGATGATACGGTTTGTGTTGCAAGGATTGCTTTAGGCTTTTCCAGTTTTCAATAAAGGACGTAACCTCTGCAGAAAAATATTGATCGCTGAATTTTTGACTGATATAATCAAACGCTTCTACAGTGGGATGAATCATGTCGCGGTCATAGAAACGATAGTCCCGCAGATCGTCCATCATTATTTCATAGGAAGGAAAATAGTCAACATGCGTAAACCGGTTAACAATATTGTGACACGCTACCCGCAAGGTGGCTTTGCTCACACTATTCAAAGCGAGGGTGTCTTTTATATGCCGCACCGGACTAACCGTTAGAATAAAGCGAACGTCTTTGTTTATTGCCTGTATTTGATTGTAGAGTTCATTAAAAGATTCGATGATCTCATCAACTGTAAGCAGCCGCTTTTCAAATAAATGAGCAGGTCTCTTGTGGCAATTGGATACCAACCTATGGTCAGCTATATGTTTGTAAACCCAAGCGGTACCATAAGTAAGGATAATAACACTACTGCTTTTCAAATATTGATTAACCCAACCTTGCCGTTCCTGAATGGCATCGATCAGATTTTGTTTTTCAGAAGCCCACCAGTTTGAGTGGTAGTTGTAATGTTTCCAGATCGCATCCTGTTTAATAAATAAGGTTTCATTTACCTTATTAGTTAAAGCATCGGTAAGATTTTCATGTATCGAGATAGGGTTGTAGGTGGTGCCAAATGGATTGGAGAGCACATTAAATTTATTGCTTAACAGCCAATCGCCAAATTGTTGAGCGAAGCATGAGCCGGTGGTTAGAATCCGATCTTTGAGGGAGATCGGTTTGCCTAGTACAACGCGGATTTCTGTTCGGAAGGAATTACCTTTCATCTCAATAATTTGAATACTTTTGAGTGCTTTAAATTTTAGGAAAGATACATCATGATCTGCCCGCTATCCAGTTTTCTTTTATGAATACTAATATTTCTCAACTAAGTAAGATTGCTGCAAAAAAGTCGAGATTAATCATTGGGTTAATGTCTGGCACTTCTTTGGACGGTCTGGATGTTGCACTATGCCGAGTCTCAGAAAGTGGCAAGTCAACCCAAGTAGATGTGCTGAAATTCAAAACGTGGGTATATCCGCATCGATTAAAGGCGAAGATTCTACGGGTATTCGCTAAAACAGAAATCGATTTTCAACTCTTGTGCGAATTGAATGCTGAGCTTGGAAGGCTGCACGGAAAACTGGTGTTAAAATCATTGGCAGCCTGGGAATTAAGACCATCGCAGATTGATTTGGTAGCCTCACATGGGCAAACGGTTTTTCATGCACCGCAGTTTTTGTATCCACATTCAAAAGTAAACTCCACGTTGCAGATCGGTGATGGAGATCATTTAGCCGTTGAAACCGGAATTATTACCATTAGTGATTTCCGACAGAAGCATGTCGCCAAAGGTGGTGAAGGTGCGCCTCTTGCCGTTTATGGAGATTACCTTTTATTCTCGAAGAAAGGCGAAGATCGTATCATGCTAAATGCGGGTGGAATTGGCAACTTTACGTTCCTTCCTACATCAGCGAAAGCTTCGAGGTTTTTGTGACCGACACGGGCCAGCCAACACGCTCATCGATCAGGTGGTTAGAAAATATTTTCCAAATGCTTTTTTGATAAGGATGCAGCGATAGCGAAAAAGGGTAAGTACAATCCTTCACTTCTCAAAGTATTAAAGTCAAACCCGTTTTTTAAAAAACAGTTCCCAAAAACTATTGGCCCCGAGTTATTCAATCTTGACTATGTTGAAAAAGCGCAGGCACGAAGCAATACAAAATCAATTTCGGTTGAAGATTTATTGGCCACGCTTACCCTGTTAAGTGCAGAAACAATAGCAGAAGCAATTCTCAAAGTGATTAAGGTAAGAAATCATTTAAATTATTTATGAGTGGAGGCGGAGCACAATCCTTTACTTGTTAAATGGCTAAAGGAGATATTGCCACAAGTTACTTTTCATAGAATGCTTGAGTTGGGTGTTTCGGGCGATGCCAAGGAAGCGGTGTTGTTTGCCATATTGGCCAATGAATCGGTAGCGGGGGGCAAGGTTGAATTTGGATCGAGCTCTAAAGTACCCAGTGTTTCTATGGGAAAAATTTCATTTCCGAGATGAATATTCTACTATGAAGCGCATTAAAAAATTATGAGACTAAAACTCCTCATGACTTAATTCCTTAACTATCTTCATGGTTAATTTCTTATTAGTTTTATCCCATGGATTCTAAATTTCAAATGATTACAGAACAGCCTTCAAAATACCGTCATCTGGAAAAGATGTCAGTGGCCGACTTGCTAAAGAATATCAATGCAGAAGATAAATCAGTACCCCTCGCTGTTGAAAAATCCATTCCGCAAATCGAAGCATTTATTGTGGCGGCATTAGACAAAATGGTTAGTGGCGGCCGACTCTTTTATATTGGTGCAGGCACCAGTGGTCGATTAGGCGTAGTGGATGCCAGTGAATGCCCACCAACCTATGGCGTTCCTTATGGATTGGTAATTGGTATTATTGCCGGTGGCAGCAAAGCCATTACGCAAGCAGTAGAATTTGCCGAGGATAGCCAGAGCGAGGCTGGCAGGATTTAGAAGCTCATACCATTACCCAAAACGATGTAGTGGTTGGGATTGCGCAAGCGGAAAAACTCCGTATGTGTTGGGCGCATTAAAAGGATGTAAAGAACATGGCATCCTTATGGGAAGTATTTCTTGCAACCCAAATTCCCCGGTCAGTCAGTTGGCAGATTTCCCGATAGAAGTAGTGGTAGGTCCTGAGTTTGTAACCGGCAGTACGCGCATGAAAAGCGGTACGGCACAAAAATTAATACTGAATATGATCTCTACTTCTTTAATGATTCGCTTGGGTAGGGTAGAGGATAATAAAATGGTTAACATGCAGCTAACCAACGATAAGTTGGTGGACCGAGGTGTAAAAATGGTGATGGAAAATAGTGGAATTACGGATTATGAAATAGCTCGCGGCCTCCTGCTCAAACATGGATCGGTAAAGAAAGCAGTAACAGAATATTTGAAAAATTAAAAGAGCTGAGAATTGGTATGATCTTTAAACAGTGCCTATTTTTGGATAATCGACCTAATTGAATTTTATGAGTCATTTATCCGTATCAGAAAAAATCTCTACCCAAATTTTTGAAACATCCGAACAAGCTTCCATTTTCGTTGCCAACGAAATCGCAGACTTGATTAGGCAAAAGGAGACAGAAGGAAAGCCTTGCGTATTGGGTCTTGCCACGGGCTCCACACCCACACGCGTTTATGCCGAATTGGTAAATCTTCATAAGAAAGGCTTGAGTTTCAAAAACGTGATCACGTTCAATCTGGACGAATATTTTCCGATGCCACCTACGGCATTGCAAAGCTATGTTCGTTTTATGAATGAACATTTGTTTGATGGCATCGATATTCGTAAAGCAAACATAAACATCCCCGATGGAACCTTGCCAAGAGATAAAGTGGCGGAGTATTGCAAGAGCTATGATGCGAAGATCAACGCATTAGGTGGAATCGATTTACAGATTTTAGGTGTGGGCCGTACAGGTCACATTGGATTCAACGAGCCTGGCTCTTCAGAAAAGTCACCCACTCGGATGATCACCTTAGATCAGGTTACTCGCATTGATGCAGCTAGTGATTTCTTTGGCGATGAGAATGTTCCGCGCAAAGCGATTACCATGGGGGTTGGTTCCATTCTTAAATCCAAGCGCATCATCATGATGGCGTGGGGTGAAGGGAAGGGACCTATCATACAAAAAGCAGTGGAAGGTCCAATTACCGATCAGATACCGTCAACATTTTTGCAGAATCATCCTAATACGCAAGTTATTTTAGATGAAGCTGCCTCTTCCAAACTTACCGCAGTTCAAACCCCCTGGTTGGTGGATAGCTGTGATTGGACGGATAAACTTATTCAAAAAGCAGTGGTCTGGCTGGGCCTTCGCTTACAAAAACCAGTACTCAAACTCACGAATAACGACTACATGGAACATGGCATGGGTGATATTATTACAGAGTATGGTTCAGCCTATCAGGTTAACATTAAAATATTCAACACCTTACAACATACCATTACCGGTTGGCCGGGAGGTAAACCTAATGCCGATGATTCCAATCGGCCGGAACGAGCCAAGCCATTTCCAAAAAGAGCAATCATATTCAGCCCGCACCCCGATGATGATGTGATCTCCATGGGCGGAACCTTTATCCGATTGGTGGATCAGGGGCACGAAGTGCACGTAGCATATCAAACTTCTGGTAACATTGCCGTGTTTGATGATGATGCCATTCGCTTTGCGGATTTTGTGAGAGACTTTAACCATTCGTTTGGATTAAACAAAAGCGATGGCGATAAGTTTTATCAGAAAATAGTAAGCGACATAAAAAATAAGAAGCCCGGTGAGGTAGACAGTGCCGAGGTTATGAAGATTAAGGGGTTGATACGCAGAGGAGAAGCCAAGGCAGGATGTCGCTACACAGGCATACCGGATACCCAAGCGCATTTTTTAAACATGCCGTTTTATGAAACGGGTACGGTAAAGAAAAGCCGTTGAGTGAAACGGATATTCAAATTATAGTTGATCTGATTGAAGAAATAAAACCACACCAGATCTATGCAGCAGGTGATCTCTCCGATCCGCATGGTACACATCGGGTGTGTCTTGCGGCTATATATCAGGCCATCGATAAACTGAAGCATAGAGATTACATGAAAGACTGTTTCGTGTGGTTGTATCGTGGTGCATGGCAGGAGTGGGACATCGACCAAATTGAGATGGCTGTTCCATTGAGTCCGGATGAATTGATGCGCAAACGCAGAGCCGTATTCAAACATCAATCACAAAAAGACAGCGCAGTATTTCCGGGTAGCGACAAACGTGAATTCTGGGTACGGGCGGAAGATCGTAATCACGCAACCGCAGAAGCGTATAACTTATTGGGTCTTGCCGAGTACGAAGCAATTGAAGCTTTTGTGAGATATCATTTTTGAAGACAGTATTTAGTCTTGAGTCAATAGTCTTTAGTTAGTATATCTAAAGAGTTCTATTTACTCAAGACTTATTACCGATTACTGATTACCGTTTACTAATTACAGATCACCGATTACTGAATACCTCTTACTATTTACTAACGACTCAATACTATTAACTATGCACTTAGTTTCCTGGAACGTAAACGGTATTCGCGCTATCATTAAAAAAGAATTTGTTGCCAATGTGCGAGCTATGGCACCTGACATTATGGGCTTACAAGAGACTAAGGCTTCGAAGGAAGAGACGCTCTCAGCTTTAGAACTGCTGCCGGAATATAAAGTGTATGCCAATTCATCAAAAGCGCGCAAAGGGTACTCGGGTACTGCAATCCTTAGCAAAACCGAACCGTTGGATGTTATCTACGACATGGGCATCGATGTGCATGATCAGGAGGGTAGAGTAATTACTGCCGAGTTTCCAACATTTTTTTTCGTTACAGTGTATACACCTAACTCAGGCGAAGGTCTTGCTCGTTTGGATTATCGCACTACCTGGAACGATGCCTTTCGGGAATATATGTTATGGTTGAACCGAAGAAAGCCCGTGATTATGTGTGGCGATTTTAATGTAGCCCACAAACCGATAGACCTGACGCATCCCAAAGCGAACTACAATAAGTCGGCCGGATATACGCAACAAGAGATAGATGGATTTGACAAGCTATTGAATGAAGGGTTCCTTGATACGTTCAGACATTTTTATCCCGAAGAAATTAAGTACTCCTATTGGAATTTTGTAACGAATGGCCGCGCAAAAAATGTGGGTTGGCGCATCGATCACTTTTTGGTGCCAGATAAAATCTTACCCAATGTTAAAGATGCTATGATCTATAATGAGTATTATGGCTCGGATCATTGTCCGGTAGGCTTGAAAATTGATTTATCCTAAAACCCTAATTGTGTCCGGTCAGCATACATGGAATAGTGCAATTCATAATAAAAACTTTGTAGTTCAGATTGTAACAACCAGTGTGGCACTACTCATAATTCTATTTTACTTACCCACTTATTTTCATACCGTAATCGATCCCAGGCCCGGTATACAACTTCAGGATCCAGTTCATAATCTGTTCGCTCGAAAGATTTCTCCGTGCTCATCTTTTCCCTTATCTACGTATCGTTGCTTATCGTTTTATGGGGCCTTATAAAAAAGCCTTATCAGATTGCCCTGGCACTTGGCAGTTATCTTGTAATCACAATTACGCGGATCATTACCATGTATCTGTTTACCTTAGAACCTCCGGTTGGTATTATCGTGCTTCAGGATCCTTTTATTGACCGCCTTGCTTATGGGGGCAGTCAGTTTACAAAAGATTTGTTCTTTTCCGGGCATGTGGCTACACTTACTTTATTGGCCTTGGTGGAGCAGCGACCTTTGGTAAAAAAAATTGTGTGGACCTGTACGATACTTGTTGGGGGATTATTAATTCTACAGCGGGTACATTATACGGTTGATGTACTGGCCGCACCCATAATTACCTACCTGATTGTAAAGGGGGTAAATCAATTCCAAAAAAGGCCATTCAGGCCATGATTTAAAGGGTAAGGGCTAAACAGTCTGTGGCATAATTAAAAATTCGACTTTATAGGTAATCTTAAATTAACTTTGGAGACATTTTTACGTAATGACTGAATAGATCATGATTAACGGTAAATTGACAGCTATGAATCACACCCCACAGAACTTTAATTATCCTTTGTTTACCCTCGGTGAGAGAATTACCGATGAACAAAAGAAGTTCTTCGACACCTATGGATTTCTTCATTTCAGGCCATTCTTGTCTCCCGAGATGGTGGCAGAAATTTTAAAGGAGTCTGAACGTATACAGGCTGAATGGATTGCTGCTGACCTTAAGTTTATAAATGGGGTGCCAATAAAATATGGCAAAGATGTAGATGGACAGAAAATTGTTCAGCGTTTTGCTTTTTAAATCAGTACAGTCCTCTGTTAGCCGATCTTCTCAAAGACAAGAGATTGGAAGCACTCTTCGAATTAATTGGAGCTCCGGATAGTAGGATAGGCGTAAATGAAAGGGATGGCCTGGTATTCAATCATTATATTAATACGGACCAAAGCAATTATTCTCAATTAGGATGGCATACCGATTCTTTGAGGGATGTTTTCTATGGACAGAAGATTCTACCTATGCTTAACGTAGGGATACATCTGGATCGTTCCACTACCGACAACGGTGGTTTACGCTTACTGCCCGGTACACACAATAAAGGCATCAAAACGATTCTCTTTCATAAAATGTATCTAGGAAACAAGCCCGATGAAAATGAAGTAGGATTAAATGTAGAACCCGGAGATCTCACCATACATGATGGCAGGTTGTGGCATCGGGTGGCGCAGTCGCCCTATGTAGGAGCCGCCAGCCGAAGGAGGGTAATGTATGTACCCATTATTACGGGTAAATTGATCCAGCGAACTCAAGAGAGTAAACCGAAATTCTACCAGCGCTTTATGTCGTTTACCAACAAATAAAATATGAAGGATTACGCCTTAATAACCGGTGCCAGCGGTGGTATCGGTTATTATTTTGCTCACGAACTGGCCAGAAAGAAACACAATCTAATTTTGGTGGCTCGCTCCGAAGAAAAACTGAAGGAGTTAAAAAATCTATTGGTTAATCATTATCAGATTCAATGTGATTATGTGGCTATGGACTTATCTGTATCGGGTGCTGCCGAGCAGCTTTTTAATTGGTGCACGACAAAAAAGTATGAGGTCGACATCCTGATCAATAATGCAGGGTATGGTCTGTTTGGCTATTTTGAAAAGCAGGAAATAGCCGAAGTAAAAAATATGATGCAGCTCAATATGAATACACTCGTAGAACTGTGCCATGTTTTTTTGCCGATGCTAACGACAAAATCAAAGGCACACATGATGAATGTGGCGAGCACGGCTTCTTACCAGGCGGTACCAACATTTTCGGTGTATGCAGCCACCAAAGCTTTTGTGGTTTTATTTACGCGGGGATTGCGCTATGAGTTAGGAGGCACATCGGTATCGGTAACGTGTTTAAGTCCGGGAGCAACTGCAACAAAATTTGTTGATCGTGCCCGTCTTCAGGCAATTAAAGAGCGTGCTGATAAATTCAGCATGAGGCCTGAGGAAGTTGCCAGAATCGGTATTGACGGAATGTTTAAAGGGAAGACTGAGGTTATTCCGGGATTTGTAAACTGGTTCTCATCGCAACTTACAGGATTTGTTCCAAAAGCATTAACGGAGAAAATTGCTGCCGGATTGTATAAGGATGCACTTAAGTGATAAAGGTCTTGGAGGAAGAGGGTTATTGAATGCGTTCAATCTGAGCCAACCCGGCCCCGGGGCCCGAAAGCGGGCGAAAAGGGGGGGGGGGGGGGGGGGGGGGGGGGGGGGGGGGAAAGGGGGGGGGGGGGGGGGGGGGGGGGGCTGCAAAGGTTAGGTATAGTGCCTCCAAAGGGGGGGCCAAAAGAGCAAACAATTTTCCTAAAGCAAGCGTTGCAAATAACCGGATTGTTTTGATATCGTAGGTGGAAATTTTAGATTAGTTGTAAAGTTTGCATATAAAATGAAGATAGGATTTATTCGATTTATTGGAACTCATAAAGAGTACGATAAAATTGATGTTGAAAATTATTAGCATATGAAGACACAAGAGATTCGTTCAATTCGCTCAAAAAAGCAGTATCAGAAATATCTTAATAAAATTAATGTACTAATGGACACTGATCCTTCAGCGAATAGTGAGGATGGGCAATTACTTGAAACACTGGCTATTATTGTTGAAGATTATGAAAGGCGACAAGGCTGGGAAATACCAGCCCTGAAAGTCCAATTGAAGTTATTAAATTAAGAATGGATAATCTTGGATTGAAACAAGCTGATTTAGTGCCAGTAGTTGGGGACAAAACTGTGGTTTCTCGGATTCTTAATGGAACCAGAAAATTAACTTATTCAATGGTGAACCCGTTGAGTAAATTGCTTCGTGTGCCGGTCGAGTTATTATTAGAAAAAAACTAATTAACTCGTTCAATCTGAGCACCTAACTTTTTCAAACGGTTCTCAATATCCTGGTACCCGCGATCGATCTGATCGATATTTGAAATTTCACTTTCTCCTTTTGCTGAAAGAGCGGCAATCAAAAGAGCCACCCCCGCACGAATATCAGGCGAGGCCATTTTAACACCCCGAAGGGCTTGCTTACGATCGAGCCCAATGACATTAGCACGATGCGGATCACACAAAATAATTTGTGCTCCCATATCAATAAGTTTATCAACAAAGAAAAGACGACTCTCAAACATCTTTTGATGAATAAGTACTGAGCCTTTAGCTTGGGTGGCAACCACTAAAACGATACTCAATAAATCAGGCGTAAACCCAGGCCATGGAGCGTCCGCAACGGTAAGGATGGAGCCATCAATAAAGGTTTCAATCTCATAATGGTCTTGCGAAGGCACATGAATATCATCGCCCCGAAATTCCATTTTAATCCCCAACCGTCTGAAAATTTCAGGAATGATCCCCAGCATATCAACACGACAATTCTTAATAGTAATCTCAGACTGCGTCATAGCGGCAAGGCCAATAAAACTGCCAATCTCAATCATGTCGGGTAAAAGGGTGTGATCAGTTCCACCTAATTTTTCAACACCTTCAATCACCAGTAAATTAGAACCTATGCCGCTGATTTTGGCTCCCATGCGATTAAGCATCGAGCAAAGCTGTTGCAGATACGGCTCGCAAGCAGCATTGTAAATGGTTGTTGTGCCCTTGGCTAGTACAGCAGCCATTACGATATTAGCAGTACCTGTTACGGAGGCTTCATCTAAAAGCATGTAACATCCCTTCAAGTGTGTGGCATCTATGTGGAAAAGATTGTCCTCACTTTCATATTTGAACTTAGCGCCCAAACTTTGAAAGCCTATAAAGTGTGTGTCTAATTTTCTGCGTCCTATTTTATCGCCACCGGGTTTTGGAATGCTTGCTTGACCAAAGCGCGCTAAGATAGGCCCGAGCAACATGACCGATCCGCGTAAAGCCGAAGCCTTTTTGCGATACGTATCCGTTTGTAAAAAATCTGTGTTGATCTGTGTAGCTGTAAATCGATAGGAGCCTTTGCCTAGTTTTTCAACTTTGCATCCGAGGTCACCAACTAATTCAATCAGCTTATTAACATCCAGTATGTCAGGAATATTATGAATTGTAACGGGCTCTGCGGTAAGCAAAGGGGCACAGATAACCTGAAGGGCTTCGTTCTTGGCTCCTTGGGGTGTGATTTCTCCTTTTAACCGAAAACCACCTCTGATCTTGAATAAACTCATTGATCTCTTCTGCGATGAGGGTTGTGGCGATTCTTCTTAAAGGAGCGGCCTCCTCTGTTTCGGTTGTCGTTGCGCCCACCTTCCGGCCGTGCTGGTTTGTTGCGTTGCTCGCGATACAATTTCTCGAAGAGATTTTCTTCCCGTACTTTATCCAAACTCAACGTAAGTTTTCCTTGGGACATAGTGGCGATATCTTTTACAATCACCGAGTCATCCAGGGTTTCTTTATTCCAGGCACCGAAAAATGTTTTCATTAATTTACCAATGTAAATCGCTGCTTCTTCGCGCTCTTTAGGGTCTTCCTTCTTTACAGCCTCTTTAACCAACTTCTCTATATTTTTTCCATAATGACGAAAGCGAACATCATTTTGAGGATACTCCATTTTGCGGGGCTTCTTAAAAAGAATGGTCCGGTCTGGCGTGGTAAAAGGATTGTTGACATCTAAATTGAAATCAGCCATGATGTAAAGATCATCCCACATGCGCTGTGGATTTTCCTGCGCTTCTTTGGCTACCGGGGCCAGTTGCTTAATCAATTCAATCAGGGTAGTGGCTAACTCGGTACGCTTATCCTTATCCGGTACCGTTCGAATGTAATTCACTAATTTCTGAACGTTTCGTCCGTATTCCTTCAGGATAATGCCCTCACGCGAGGTATTGTATTCTCCAATCATGTTAATTCTCGTGTATTTTCAACTTGGCAAAACTAAGCAATAAGGTCTTCTCTCCAAAATCGGTAAAATTGATCTTCGCCTTCCGTTCGGTACCTACTTCTTCCATTTTTGTCACCATTCCAAAGCCAAACTTAGGGTGTTCCACCTTCATTCCTTCTTTTAATCCTTTGGTATCGCTGGGCGCGAAATCGGCAGACGGTTTATAGGCACTCGCTTTGGGTGGCTGAGAACTGATACTTTTCTTCATGCCGCTCACAAAGCTTTTGGCAAAATTAGGATTAGGGGCCAGTGATTCCATACCGCCAAACTTCGCACTTACTTTAATATACGATCCATTAATGTCATCCAGAAAACGACTGGGCTCACAATTTTTCAATCGACCAAACCGATAGCGCGTAAGTGCGTATGACAGAAATAGTTTTTTTTGTGCGCGTGTGATTGCTACATAAAAGAGCCTGCGCTCCTCTTCCAGTTCCGAACGACTGCTTAACATCAACTGCGATGGAAAGAGATCTTCTTCCATGCCCACGATATATACGTTCTTAAATTCTAGTCCTTTGGCCATGTGTATGGTCATCAGCGTTACCTTGTCGGGATCTTGATCCTTGTCTTCATCCTGACCGGTGAGCAGCGACACTTCTTGTAAAAAGGCACCCAGACTTTTATCCTCTTTTTCAGGATCATCTACATATTCTTTAATAGCGTTGAGTAATTCCTGTACGTTTTCATACCGACTCAATCCTTCTACCGTCTTGTCTTCATAAAGATCCTTTAACAACCCTGATGATTTAGCGATATCGGCAGCAGCCTCGTAGGCATCTTTGTTTTGAATCTCAACGCCAAATCGCTTGATCTTGGTAACGAAGTCATCAATCCGGCCCACAGCCGAACCACCCAAAAAGGAGGAGGCATTTTGTAGCACGTCCCAAATAGACATCGTGTGGTCATTGGCGGCTACTACAATCTTATCGATGGTGGTGTCACCAATGCCGCGCTTGGGCAGATTAATAATTCTGCGAAAGGAAGCTTCGTCTTGTTGATTGAGTGAATAGCGCAGGTAAGCCAACACATCTTTTATCTCTTTGCGCTGATAAAAGGAGAGACCACCAACCACTTTGTATTTAATATTCATGCGCCTGAGTGCTTCTTCTATGCGCGCGATTGACTGTTAGTACGATACAAGACAACAAAGTCGCTGAACTTATATTGATGTTGCATCTTCTCTTCAAAGATCGAAGTGGCTATCAGTTTACCTTCTTCGTTATCCGAAACAGCTTTAATTAATTCAATCAGATTTCCTTCTTCATTGCTGGTCCATACTTTTTTAGGAAGTTGGGCTTTATTCTTTGCTATAACGGAATTGGCCGCTTCAACAATAGTTTGGGTGGACCGGTAATTCTGTTCGAGTTTAATAATGCGAAGATCGGGATAATCTTTTTCAAAGTTTAGGATGTTGGAAATATCGGCCCCACGAAATGCATAGATACTCTGTGCATCATCACCCACCACACAGATATTTTCTTTGACGGAGGCAAGTTTTCGGATAATAAAATACTGGCATAGGTTGGTATCCTGAAACTCATCGACCAGCACATAGTGAAAGCGGTGTTGATATTTATTCAGTACGTTCAGATGCTCTTTAAAAAGTTTATCCGTATTAAAGAGCAGATCATCAAAATCCATCGCACCCGATTTGAAACATCGGAGCGAATAGGCTTTATAGATATTTCCGATTTCAGGCCGCATGTTGGCGGTGTCATCGGCCATTAAAATGGGATTGCTAAGATACTCCTGCCAGGAAACGAGTTTGTTCTTGGCGGAAGAGATTCGGTTATACACGGTGTTTACCTTGTACTGCGTATCATCCAGACCCATTTCTTTGATAATGCTCCGCAGCAAGGATTTGGAGTCATCGGTATCGTAAATAGTAAAGTTATTGGGATATCCCAGATGGTGCGCTTCGGCTCTCAGAATGCGGGCAAAGACAGAGTGGAAAGTGCCCATCCATAAATTGCGGGCATCTACGCCAACCATTTTCTCAAGCCGGCCGCGCATTTCTTTGGCTGCCTTATTGGTAAAGGTGAGTGCCATAATGTTAAACGGATCAACCTGCTTGCTTTGAATTAGATGGGCGATTCGAAGGGTAAGAACGCGGGTCTTTCCGGAACCCGCTCCGGCAATGATCATGCAAGCCCCCTCGGTATTGATTACGCCCTCCCGCTGTGGTTCGTTCAGGCTCTGTAAGTAGTCACTCATTGCTTCATTTATAAATTATGACTGGCCGCCTTTTTATTGTTGTTCGTCTCTTATTTTCTTGATGGATACGGTGTCAAGCACCCAATCTATCCCCAGATTCGATAAGCCTTTACTTAGCTTTTTGTCTCCGGTCCACAAGACGGAATTTAATTCCATGGCAAGTGCAATGAAAGGGGCATCAAATCTATCAACATTTTCAGTGATTTTAATTGCCATGAGTCTTGTTGCCAACGAAATTGATTCGATGTCGATAATATCAATTCGTTTTAGTATCAGTCGCTTTAAAAAATTAAAATCACTTTCCTTCAACCCGGTTAGTGCTAAAAGCTTTTTGTGATGACGATCTAATTCTTCTAAAAGGTTGGAGGGAGCGTAAAAATCAAATCTTTCAAAAGAATTTAACAAAAGATCACTAATAGTGCCATTCGGGTTTGCGATACCACTGAATACAATATTAGTATCAACAACAACAATCACTTGCTAAATCGACTTTCATTTTTTTTCCACCAAGCGGATTTGGCTTTCTTTGCGAGATTATCTATTTGTTTTTGAGTGGCTTTACTCTTGGAAGCTATTTCACGGAATCTCAGATAATCTAAAATTCGCTGTAAACCTATCAGATCGGTTCCAGCCGCAACGCTGATTTGTATTTCGTTATTTTTTCGCTCAATACGCATAGACAAAGGTAACCAAATATTTTATGATTTTTGATTTCAGTAAGTTGAATAGAATCTCCACTGGTCTAATTTGTTTATTGTAAAATACTTATACCTAAATGGTTTAAATTAGAGTTTTCGAAACTATTTTTGTAAAATACTTTCGCAATCCAAGCTCGCCCAAACATATTTCCTGATGATGGTTTCAGCGTAACCGCTGCCGAGCCTTGGATTAAAGAAAAAATTTCCATCATTCAGCAATACCTTCATTCTTTTGTAGGCACTTTGGCCGGTAAGGTGGATGAAGTTGTGTTTATTGATTTTTTTGCTGGCAATGGTATTTATTCATTAGGAACCCGCAAGGAACTTTTTCCAGCATCTTCGCTCATGTCACTCTCCCTCGACCTACCCATCACCAAGTATATTTTTTGCGAATCGAATGCAGAGCAATTGCAAACACTTAAAGTTCGGGTTAATAAGCATTATCGGAAGAAAAATGTTTTACTGCTCGAAGGCAAACCCGAAACGCTGATTTCTAAACTTCACCATTACGTTCCTCGTAGCAAAGGGGCATTTAAGGTGGCGGTATTTTGCTTGTGCGATTCATTCTCTTTCGATTTGCATTTCGATACAATTACCCAATTGGCAACTCACGGGTATAATTTTTTGATTCCCTTTTCCTTTGCCTTGAACGATCGTCTCAATTATAAATTTTACTTAAAAGAAAATCGCGATAAGCTTAAAAAATTTTTAAACGGCCCCGAAGATTTAGGCAGGTTAGAGAACGAGGTAGAAAATAATTATCAGTTTTATAAACGACTCGTTCAGATTTACCAGGGTAACATGTTGGCATTGGGTTATAATTTATCATTATCTACTCATAAAGCAGATTCAGGGTTGATGGAATTGCCTGCCTATCAGATTGGCTTCTTTTCAAAGCAGATTTCAACAAAGACCATTCAACATGATGTGGAGGCGACTCGCCATACGCAGTTTGAATTATTTCAATAGTAACGCGGCCGATGAAACCTGAATTTTTAAAAACTGTAAAAAAGGAATCGTGGAAGAGTTGGTGGTTTCGGATGCTGATGAACTGGTACCCCATGTATTTTGGCACGGGAGGTAAAATTCTCTTCTGGGCTTCTGACTCCACCGAAGTACACTTGCGTTTGCGACTGAACATTTGGTCGTATAATTATGTAGGCACCATTTTTGGTGGCAGCATGTTTTCAGCAGCCGATCCGTTTTATATGGTCATGCTGCTTAAAGTTCTGGGAAATGAGTACGTGGTTTGGGATAAGGCAGCCAATATTAGATTTAAAAAGCCTGCAAAGAAAACCTTATACACCACACTTAAAATTACCAACGAAAGCCTAGACGATATTAAAAAGCGGGTAGAGGCTCATGGCCATACTACTTACGACTTTGTTATTCAATGGCTCGATATCAAAGAAGTTGTGCATGCAGAAATAGAAAGACATTGCTACATTGCCAGCAAGGAGTTCTATCAAAAAGAAAGGGGCTAAGTCAAAGTCCTAAATTGGAAATTAACTTTAATAAGAAATGATCAAAGTAGGGGAGATCTTGGTTTCAGATGATATTAAAGAAGTAGAGTTTGTTTGTAACCTCGAGAAATGTAAAGGTGCCTGCTGCGTGGAAGGTGATCTCGGTGCTCCACTGGAGGAATCTGAACTGGAGATCATGAAATCGATTCAAGAAGAAATTAAGCCTTATATCACAAAAGAAGGACTTAAAGCGATTAAAGCTCAAGGACCATACATTCTGGATGAAGATGGTGACTATTCAACGCCTACCATTGGTGGCAAGGAATGTGCGTATGCATTTTATGATGCGCAAGGCATACTTAAATGTGGAATTGAACAAGCGTACCTGGATGGGAAGACAACCTTTCGTAAACCCATCTCCTGCCACTTGTATCCCATAAGAATTACGACCAATAAAAAAGGCTTTGAAGCTGTCAATTACCATAAATGGGATATCTGCTCAGCTGCGTGTAAGCTGGGTCAATCGTTAGGCGTACCCGTTTATAAATTTTTGAAAGACCCGCTCATCCGTAAATATGGCGCAGCGTGGTATCAGGAACTCGTTGTTCAGATAGAAGGTAAATAGCGAGATTCTATTGCAGGTATAAAAAAACCCCGATCGTTAGATCGGGGTTTTATAAGGTATATCAGCTAAATTTATTCAGCTACTACGTTTACGTTAATAGTATGCTTCACTTCTTTATGAAGGTCAAGCGTTACTACGTAGGTACCTAATTGCTTAGGCTGTTCTTTGAAATGAACCTTCTTACGATCTACCTCAAAGCCTTTTGCTTTAAGAATTTCAGCCACCTGAACTGCGGTAACGGCACCAAATATTTTACCAGATTCTCCGGCTTTGGTTCCAATCTCCACCACCAGTTCTCCAATTTTAGCAGCCAAGGCTTCCGCATCTTGCTTTAATTTAGCCGCCTTGTGTGCAGCCTGACGAATATTCTCAGCGATCAATCGCTTGTTAGAATCGTTAGCGATAATAGCAACACCTGTTGGGATCAAATAATTTCTTCCATATCCAGGCTTCACTTTTACAGTATCATTTTTATACCCAAGTCCTGCTACATCTTGTTTCAAAATAATTTCCATTGTCTTACAGGTTTAGGTTATTTTAATGAATCGGCCAGGTAAGGAAGAATGGCAATGTGGCGGGCGCGCTTAACGGCCTGGGCTACTCTGTTCTGAAACTTCCAGCTCGTGCCGGTTAATCTGCGGGGAAGTATCTTTCCCTGCTCGTTGATAAACTTTAACAAGAAATCAGGATCCTTGTAATCAATATACTTGATTCCGTTTTTCTTGAAGCGGCAGTATTTAGGTTTAATCTCTGCCCGTTTGATGGGTTCGTTCATTAAAGTCATGCTGCAACTTCCTCCTTTCTTGTGTTTTGTTTCTTGTTTCTGTTAAATTCTCCTTTGCGTCTGCGGGCATTGTAAATAACCGCATGCTTGTCTAACACGGTGGTTAGAAAACGCATAACTGATTCGTCTCGTCTGAATTCTGTTTCCAGCGTGTTAACCAGGTCAGAAGAAGTTGTCGTAAATTCAATGAGGTTGTAGAAACCGGTAGACTTGTTTTGAATGGCATAAGCCATTCTCTTAAGTCCCCACTTTTCTACATTAATCACATCCGCCTTAGCTTTTGTGAGAATCTTCACGAATTTTTCGACAGTATCCTTTGCCTGATCCTCAGACAAAACGGGATTTAAAATGAATACCGTCTCGTAATTTTTCATGATGTACTAATTTGTTTTAAAATGGACTGCAAAAGTAGAAAAAACGTGCAAACTGGCCAAATGTAGTTGAAAATTAAGGGCTGGAACTGAGTGATTATTACTCGTTTAGACCCCAATCGTACTCCAAATACGAGATTTTAGCCTCAGATTTGATCTTGACAGGCGAATACTTATTTATAAAATCCCTGACGGAACCCCCATTTTTGTTGAAATCCATCGAATACCACTTAAAAATCGAACTGATTTGGGCTGAATTTGCCGAGATCTTGTTCCGAAAAGGATCGGCTAAAAAGGCTTTGGTTTGCTTGGTAAGCTGCTCTTCCAGTTTAGCAGACTGGTACGCCTCATTTAAGAGCATGGGGCACGATTTACTCGCACAAACCAAGGCCATGTGAATTCTCGGATCATCAAATTGTTTTCTGAGTTTACCGTGTTCGATATTGTTCAAATCCATTTTTCCTTTCCGATAGTAATAAACTTGATGTCCCAAGGTGTATTCACAAAAGGTATCTGAATGCTACTGCCAATATCTTTAATGCTTTTGATCGGATAGTATTTGATTATAAGTTTTATGGTAAATGCATTGTAGGCATTGATCCAATAGGCCATCTGCTCTTGCTTCGACCAGCTTTTTTCATTGGGTGGGTTTTTGCTCAACAGGTCGAGATATTGATTTAATGCAACGGTATCTTTAATAAATCCCTTATAATTTACATGACCGGATTGAGAGACGTTCTTTTTTAGCAATTGATCGAATACCGTGTGCGCGGGTGGACTTTGACAATATCCCGCTAAGGAAATAAAAGAAACCAGAACGAAGCCAAGTAATTTTACCATGCTGCTTACAGCGATTATTTATGCGAAGGCAAATCCGGTAGCGATCTGCAAAACGTATAATGAACTGCTTAACTACCGAATAGAATTTATCGAACAACAAATTGAGTAGTGCCCATCAGGTAGCCATCGGTATATATTTCGACTTTGTAAGTTCCGGCAGTATATTCCGAACCTTTGTCATAGACGAAAGCAAGTTGTTGTTGCGTATTGTCAAATAAAATTTCCTGCGCAGCAGTATAGAATTCTTCGCGGCCCCCTAATATAAAAGTTCCCGAACCTTTTGTCGTATCAAAAATAGGTTGCCCGTTTTCGTCAATCACCCGAATCAAAATCTTCTTCCCCTCAATAGGCGCAACTTTATTGTCGGCTATGGAAAATTCAATTTTTATTTTTTCGAGCTGCTTTTTTCTAAAAGGAGATTCTTTCTCTTTGCCTTTTGAGTTTACCGAAACCAAACCAATATTCTCGGCTTTCAATTGCGAAGCAATAGCCACTTTGGTGGCAAGTTCGTCTTTGTTTTTGGTTACCCGATTCAACGAATCGTTTAATACATTTTGTTTTGTCTTAAGCGTTTTGTTTTCAGAATACAATTCTTTATTAACCGATTTTAGTTTGTCGATCTCATCATCTTTTAACTTCAGTAACTCTTCGTACCCCTCCAGCCGGTCTTTTAATTCTTTAATAGCTTTGGAGTTTCGGGTATTGCTCCGCTTTAATTCTGCCGTTACTTCGGCTTTCGCTTTTTCAAGTTCTGTAATGTCGCCCCCTAATTTGGCAATCTCCGTAATTTTGAGATCGAGCTCCGCTTTTACATCATTCAGTCGCTGCATGGTAGAGGCCAGGTCTTCCTCGGTAGTCGCTAATTCTTCTTTCACCTCAACCTTCTCCTGATAATCCAGATATATTTTAATACTCTGTACGATAACAATGACAGATAGGATGCCGATAATAATGCCTGTTCTACCGCTTGTGTTTTTTGGCTCAGGAGCCTTGTTTGCGTTCGTTGGGGTGGGTGTAGTCATGAATTAACAATTAAGCGCACAAAAGTAGGATTTCTTGCAGCCATTATCAACGAATTATAAGGCCCAGGTGTAATGTTGTCGATTAAGTGCCGGATCAAAGAATAGAATGCCGCACCGGAATAAATCCGCACTGCCATAAACCAGGTCATGGTGTCTTAATTCATTCCAGGCACGAGCCATCTCTTTCGAGTGATTAATATCATCGATAACAATAATTCCTTTTTCGGCCATGCGCCTGCTTAGCATCTGGAAATACCGAATGGTTGGCTCGTAGCGATGATTGGCATCCATTAAAACAAAATTTATTTTTGTCGGACTTTGAAGAAAGTTGGGAAGTGCAGTATCAATATTCCCTTGAATGAGTTTGATATTTTTGGTTTCAAGGGACTCAAAATTAGTTAAAGCAATGTCACTCATCACCGAATGTCCTTCGAATGTGGTTACCTGCGAGTCTGGGTTCTTCGCGAGATAGAGCGTTGTAATTCCTGCAGAAGTTCCTAACTCAACAATGGCTGTCGCTTGTTGATAATGAACAATCCGATACAAGAACTCGCAAACTTTCGTTGGACTGATACTGGTTGCTGCGACTTTCGACAGGGTTCGTTTTTCATTCTTAAAGTAGGAAGATGAGGCTCCTAAATCCTGCACGTCAATTTCCATAGTGCTTTCCAAAAGTTTTCTCCGTATTCGTTCAATATCTTCAAAGCCTGCATGGTTTTTCTTAGTGCGAATTACATTTTCATAAAAATCAAAAAAGAATGGCGAGTGGATAGAGTGCTCACTAACCACATGGAGCCAGTGCCGGATATAGGATTTGATTTGAAAGAAGGGAATCACGTAATTCTAAATGTAGAAAATAGGAGGCTTTGTCCTTATCAATGAATTAGTTTAACCGGGTAGGAGCGATCATGGTAAACTCAGGAATTAGTACATCAAACCTGGCACCATTAACAATGCGTTCCATTTGATACGTGCCCACCATTTTACCAATACCCGATTTTAAATTACAACCGGAAACATATTGATGACTTTGTCCGGGTTCCAGAACGGGTTGTTGCCCCACAACACCTTCGCCTTCCACTTCGCGTGCTAAAAAACCAGCATCATGAATATGCCAATGCCTTCTTAAAAGCTGAATAGTAAAATCGCTTTGGTTTTCGATCGTAATGCGGTAAGTGAACACATAGTGATATTGGCTGGGACTTGAGTAGGAAGGTTGATACTCAGTTTCCACACTTACCTTAATTCCTTGTGTTATTTCGGCAATCATTCGTCCAAAAATATCAATTTTTTCTATTTTTCAACCCGGTTACAACTTTCGTTCACCGAAATTTACTCATGGTTACAGATATAAAAATCGCATCATCCTGGAAAGAAGGACTCAAAAAGGAGTTCGAAGAACCTTATTTCGCACAATTAATCAGTTTTGTTAAGGAAGAATATAAAACACAAGCAGTTTATCCGCCCGGCAAAGAAATTTTTCGGGCGTTTGATAGCACCGGCTTTGAGCAGGTTAAAGTGGTAATTATTGGGCAGGATCCTTATCACGGAGCCGGCCAGGCAAATGGTCTCTGTTTCTCTGTCAGGGAGGGTATCGCAATACCGCGTTCACTTAAAAATATCTTTACGGAAATTTATAGCGATTTAGGTAAACCTATTCCAAAAAGTGGTGATCTGGAGCGATGGGCTAATCAGGGGGTTCTCCTTCTCAATGCTACGCTAACCGTAAGAGCTTCCTCACCCGGCTCGCATCAAAACAAAGGATGGGAACTTTTTACTGATGCGGTGATCAGGGAGATTTCTGATAAGAAGAATAATGTCGTGTTTCTTTTATGGGGTGCCTATGCACAAAAGAAGGGGCAGATCATTGACCGCAGTCGCCATCTCGTATTGATGTCCCCTCATCCGTCTCCGTTTTCTGCTGACCGTGGTTTTTTTGGCAACAAGCATTTCAGTAAAACCAACGAATACCTGAAAGCCAAAGGACTTAAGGAAATTGATTGGTGAACCCTGGTCTCTGGTTACCTGTTACCACTGGATTCTAGTCACTAGCCACTGATTACTGAACACCAATGACTAACTGATTATCCAAAACGACTATCCGAACCAGTTATCATTTAAAGAACCTACTCCATCGGATCTTGTTGAGGAAACTTCCGTGCTTATCAATGGATAACCAGATAAAGAATCCTTTGCCTACAATGTGATCTTCGGGCACAAAGCCCCAATACCGTGAGTCGAGGGAGTTATGGCGATTATCACCCATCATAAAGTAATAGTTCTGATTAAAGGTGTACTCTGTCACTTCTTTCCCTTCTATGAAAAGTTTCCCGCCTTCAATTTTAACTTCTTTATTATGATCATACTTCTCAATTACTTTCCCATAGGTATATAAGGTCGAGTCATTGATGGGGATCTTCATTCCTTCTTTTGGTATCACTAAAGGACCATAGTTATCACCATTCCAACGTTCGTATTTCCCACCAGGAAAAATTCTCGTATCCGGCCCTTCATGGGTGCGATAGTCTTCCGAAACGGAAATAACATAAGGCAACGCTTTCAGTTTGTCAACTTTCTCCTGCGTAAGAAACATTTGATAAACCGCTTTGCCCGCTTCCGGTCTTCCCATAAAATCATAATCATCCGGATCAAGATCCAGAGCCTCCAGATTGCGTTCGTTGATCTCATCTTTAGCCGTCACTAGGTAGCTAAGTTGCATTTGAGGTGGATTGACCTCTGCTTCTCCATTTATAATTAACTGTCGGTCTTTAATTTCAAGTATATCGCCCGATACAGCCACACAACGCTTGATGTAATTGGTTTTTAAATCAACCGGATAATCTATCCAGGTGGCTTGGTTAGTACTGGGGTAATTATTTTCCGCAATACCAGGCACATTAAAGACAACCACATCATTACGCTTTACGTGGGTAAAACCAGGCAAGCGATACGTTGGCAATTGAACCCAATCGAGGTAAGAAGGAATATTCGTAAACCAGATCTTTTGGTGCGTAAGTGGAATTTGAAGCGGAGTGCGTGGAGTACGCGTGCCATAATGAAATTTACTCACAAACAGAAAGTCACCCACCAGCATGGAGTTTTCCATGGAAGGGGTAGGGATTGTGTAGGCCTCCATAATCAGCCAACGAATTAAGGTAGCTGCGACAACGGCAAAGAGAACCGCATCCCACCATTCTCGCAAGGCCGATTTTGGCTTTCTTTCGCCTTCTGTTTTCGCTTTCTTCTCCCAAAACTTCCAATTCATATCAAGAACATTTAAAAATCTGGCAAATAAACTGATTTTTGAGTTAGCAGGGGCTACAACTTTAAAAAATCATCCATAGTAAAAACTCCTTTTTTTCCGGCTAACCATTCAGCTACCAGAACAGCACCCAAAGCAAACCCTTCGCGGGAATGCGCGGTATGGGTGATTTCGACATCGTCTACGGCCGATTTGTACTTGACCACATGCGTACCCGGTGCTGGATCAACGCGGAAAGACTTAATAACGAGCGCTTCTGGATTTTCGGTTGTCTCCAAGACCCATTCTTTTTCCGGTTTAGATTTTTGATAACTCCATCTGCCAGTGAAATAGCTGTGCCACTGGGGGCATCTTTTTTTGGGTATGATGAGTTTCGTCAATTGAAACTTCGTACTGTGGGTATCGATCCATGATGCGCGCTAAATATTCGTTTAGCTTAAAAAAATGTTTACACCCAGGCTAAAGTTTGATGAATAGAGTAGCGTTCCGTTTTTCTCTTTGCAAAAGTCCTCTACGGCTGGCTGATCATTTCCCCAACCCGTGGTACCACACACAACCGGAATGCCTTTTTCAATACATACGTTCAGATTACTAACTACCGACTGTGGCTGAGTAAATTCAATAGCCACATCGACCGGATCTTGAAAGTCATTTAAGTTATCGCCAACATCAATCTTACCGGCAATCTTATGCCCACGGCTAAGCGCGATGGTTTCAATTGCTTTGCCCATTTTACCATACCCAATCAGCAATATCTTCATCCGTTTCACTTAAACGTGTTCCGTTATCAAAATTTAAAGATCAAAGCCATACCCGTGCTGCGTCCCATCTGTAAACTGTTTTCCATCATGGGTTCAAGACGCACCTGAAGTTTTGGATTCAAATCAAATTCTTTCAGATGCGCATCCACATGCGCATCGACTATTTGAAGGAGATAAAACATGCCCGTCATAATAATAAAAAAATCACGCTGCCGCCTGGCCTTGTTGATAAGGGTACGAAGTTGTTCCTCCGTTAATCCATCCGGACTTACACCCCCGGAACTTGGATCGTTGATAATATCAAAGAGATCATCGGTGTATTTTTTGTATTCCGTGTGATAAAAATGGTCTACATAAATCAATGCGCCAAAGCCACCATAGACAAAGGGCAATTTCCAGTATTTTTTGTTGTAGATCTGACCCAGCCCGGGCATCACGGCCGAATAAAACAAAGCTTTACGCGGATCAAACCGGGTTGCATAGGATTCGATGGGCTCAACAGGCCGGGTATCTGCCGCTACGGTATCGGCCAGATTTCCACGTGGTATGGTGTCTGTTCTGCTCTCTTGCGAATAACAGGCTGTAAATGAAAACAACAGGATGCCAAGAATGGCTTCGCGCATGCTACAATTTTAGAATATCAAGAATTCGATTAAGATCTTCAACGGATAAAAACGGGATTCGGATATCACCTTTCTTGCCGTCACTCTTAACACTAACTTTCGTGCCAAAATGCGAGGATAGACGGGATTGTAATTGATTAATTTCTTTTGACTGGGCAGGGGCAGCTGAAGGAGCCTCCTTTGTACCCGTCATTAACTGGCGTGCTAACTCCTCTACTTTTCGAACAGATAAGTCTTCGGCCAACACTTTTTTGAAAATGAAAAGTTGCGACTCAGGATTTTCAACATTGATGATGGCTCGGGCATGCCCCATCGATAGTCGGTTATCACGCAATGCAATTTGAATATCGGGCGGAAGCTTAAGCAACCGGAGATAATTGGTAACGGTTGAACGATTTTTACCAACACGTTCGCCTAATTCCTCTTGTTTTAAATTACATTCACTAATAAGTCGTTGATAGCTCAAAGAAATCTCAATCGGATTTAAATTTTCGCGTTGTATGTTTTCGATCAACGCCATCTCCAGCATTTGCTGATCGTCTGCGGTGCGAACATAAGCGGGCACGGCAGTAAGCCCTGCTAATTTTGATGCCTGAAACCTGCGCTCACCGGAGATTAACTGATACTGATGGGAAGCCAGTCTTCGCACGGTGATCGGCTGGATAATGCCATGCACTTTAATAGACTCGGCAAGTTCGTTGAGAGCCTCCTTATCAAAATGTTGGCGAGGTTGAAACGGGTTTGTTTCTATCTCGCTAAGCGGAATCTCGTTAATAGAATCATTGGATGGGTTATGCGATCCTGCGGGCGAACTGACATCCACATCTAACCGAACCTCCTCGGGTGTGTCGCTCAATAGGGCACTCAAGCCCCGGCCTAATGCTTTTTTCTTGCTCATCGTACTATTCCATTTTTATCGAGAATCTCATGAGCCAGGTTTAAATAACTAATGGCTCCTTTACTCTCGGCATCGTGCACAATTACGGGTAGACCAAAACTGGGCGCTTCACTTAGCTTTACGTTTCGTGGAATAATCGTTTTGAAGGCGATGTTCTTAAAATGAGTCCGCACTTCTTCTACAACCTGATTACCCAACGAAGTACGGGAATCATACAAGGTTAATAGAATTCCTTCTATCTCAAGTTTTGGGTTTAGCCTGGTCTGAATGATCTTAATCGTATTCAACAGTTTACCCAACCCTTCGAGTGCAAAATATTCGCACTGCACGGGTATCATCACGGAGTCGGCTGCGGTAAGGGAGTTAATGGTAATCAAACCTAGCGAGGGGGAGCAATCGATAATGATGAAATCATACAAATCCTTTACACGAGCAAGAGCATTTTTCATTTTCTCTTCCCGGTGTTCAATATTCACCATCTCCACTTCCGCACCAACCAGATCGATGTGTGAAGGAAGAATATCCAGATACTTTAAATCATTTTTGACGATGGCGTCCAACGGGTTTACACCATCGACCATGCATTCATAAATACTCTTTTTACTTCTTTCGGATTAATACCCAAACCCGAAGTAGAGTTGGCCTGCGGGTCTGCATCCACCAGTAGAGTTTTACACTCGAGCACAGCAAGACTGGCAGCCAGGTTAATGGCTGTGGTGGTTTTGCCAACGCCTCCTTTTTGATTCGCTATCGCGATTATTTTACCCATTATCAGGTTTTCAGTGGTTGTTCAGTTAAAAAAATAACCCCGAGTAATCGGGGCTACAAATATAAGCGAATACACAAATTATCCATTGTCAATTATCCACTGTCCAGTAGCCTACCTCTTCAAATTGTCCATTGTCAATTATCCATTGTCAATTTGCCCTTACTTCTTCTTACTCGCCTTCCGCGCCTCTTCACTGGCCTTCATGGCTTGTTCTAGTTTGCTCATGAAGCTGGATTTTTTACCCGTTCCCCCACCGGCTAACATCTTCTTTTTGTGATCTTCCATCACGGCTATGATTTTGTCTTCATCAACAAAACGCTTGATGATCGCCTGTTGGGCAAACGTTATGAGGTTGGAAACAAAGTAATAGAAACTTAACCCGGCCGAAAAAGAGTTGAGTACAAACATAAAAATTACGGGCATAATCATCCCCATGGATTTCATAGGGCCCTGCACATTGCTGAGCTGATTATTTTGCCAGGTATATATTATAGTTGAGGCTGTCATTAACAGCACAAATAAACTTACATGACTTCCATAAACTGGAATGGTGAAGGGTAAGTTGATAATTGAATCGTAAGTAGAAAGATCTTCGGCCCACAGAAATGGTTTTTGTCGCAACTCAATGGAAACAGGGAAGAAATAAAACATAGAGAAAAGAATCGGCATTTGAAGTAAGAGCGGAATACAGCCACTAAAGGGATTAACCCCCGCCTGTTGATACAACTTCATCTGATCTTGCTGATTTTGAGTCATGTTCTCTCCGTTCTTTTCCTTAATGAGGTCTAACTCAGGCTTGAGCAATTTCATTTTTGCCATCCCCAGATACGACTTATACGAAAGGGGCAGTAAAAGAATTTTTACAAACAAAACAAGGATAACAATGATTAACCCATAGCTGCCGACAAAGCCCTCGAGAAAATGAAAAATGGGAATGATAACAAACTTGTTGATCCAAAGCATAGGTGGCCAGCCCAGGTCCAGGTTCCGCGAAAATCCCTCAGCCACGGTGGGTAGTACCTTATAATCATTCGGACCGAAGTAATAGCGAAACGATGCTTTATTCGTTGAGACATCCTCGGCAGGGATGTATAATTCTAAACTGGCGTCCTTCACGACCAGCGAATCATGCACATTCGCCACCGTTTTAACTTCTCCGCCCGAAAAAGAATTCTTTGCAAGGATCGCAGAGATAAAAAATTTCTGGCGTATAGCTACCCATTTGACGGGTGTTGCCAACATTTCCGTTTTAAGATCGGTTGCTGTTTGCGTGAGATGATCAAAGTCTCCATTCACATCATAATAGTTGATGGTCGTTTTGGTACGACTGTCTGCAATTGCTTTCTCCTGCAAAGGAACCTGATCGTTCCATCGATAGGTGAGATTCTTTCCGCTCAAGACAAGATCGGAAGTTTGAATTTGATACCCGATTTGATAGCCGGAAGGGGGAATGGCATACACATGTTTAACAAACCCCGTCTCACTGGTGTTGGCGGTAAGGGTTACAAGGGTAGTATCATTTTTTTTCGAACTGCTAACGGAGTAAAAAAGTTTATAAAGATCTACTTCTTTGCCTTCGTAAGTTGTTAGTAGTGAAAAGTGATTGTTGCCATCTTTAGCAAGATAAAGAGGTGTTTGAGAATAGGTTTTGAATTTCTTTAACTCTACTTCTTTAATAAATCCCTGGTTAGACACTTGAATTCGTAGGTCCGCATTTTCAATCGAAGTGAGTGACTCATTTCCCGTAAGGAGTGAAGACAAACTACCATACTGCTGCAACACTGCTCCGGAAGGCAAATTGCTTTTTTGTAGATGTTGTTAAACTATCTTTTTAACAACCGGAGTTGTAACCTCGGCCAGGGCGGCATCGGGTGTTGGTGGCGTGGGCGTTAAATTAAAATACACTAAGAGCATTACCGCAATAAGCGTAAGTCCTATGGCCGAATTTCTATCCATGATAAATCCTAATTTTAAATACTCTCAAACTTCACTTCCTATTGATAAATTAATTGTCAACTGTCAATTGACCACTGTCAATTCTGAATGGTTTCATTTTCAATTGTCAACTAAATTTTCTTATTATTCATTGCCGCTTCCACAAACTTCACAAACAGCGGATGCGGAGTAAGTACCGTGCTCTTTAGTTCGGGATGATATTGTACCCCGATAAACCACGGATGATCTTTTAACTCAACAATCTCAACCAGATTGGTGTCCGGATTAACACCCGTTGCCTTTAAACCAGCTTCTTCCATTTGTTCCAGAAACTTGTTATTGAATTCGTAGCGATGCCGGTGCCGTTCGTGAATCGTGGTGTCGCCATATATGTGATGCGCCTTCGAACCTTTTTTTATTTTGCAGGTGTAAGCACCTAACCGCATGGTACCCCCTTTGTTGGTAATCTTCTTTTGTTCTTCCATCATGTCAATGACCGGATGTTTAGACTTTGGATTCAATTCCGTAGTGCTTGCATCAGCCAAATTCAATACATGACGTGAGAATTCAACCACGGCACATTGCATGCCCAGACAAATCCCTAAAAAAGGAATTTTATTTTCGCGAACGTATTTAATGGCCTCAATTTTTCCTTCCAGCCCGCGTTCTCCAAAACCCGGAGCAACCAAAACACCATCCAGATTTCCTAATATGGAAGCTACCGTATCGACATGAATATCTTCGGACGAGATCCACTTCACATTAACCTTACAATCATTTTCCGCACCGGCATGAATGAAAGCTTCGGCAATAGACTTATACGCATCGGGCAACGAAACATATTTGCCCACCAACCCGATGGTCACTTCATTAATCGGATTCTTTAGTTTTCCTAAAAAGATTTTCCATTGCTCAAGATCGGGCTCTTGCTTAGGGTGCATTTTTAGTTTTGCGAGCACCCGTTCATCCAGTTTCTCCTTACGCATGAGCATGGGCACATCATAAATCGTGTCCGCATCAATGGCCTCGATAACGGAATTCAGGTTGACATTGCAAAACAACGCCAGTTTTTTCCGGATTTCCATAGAAAGCGGATGCTCCGTACGGCAAACCAGAATGTCGGGCTGGATCCCATACGATAATAATTCTTTAACGGAATGCTGAGTTGGCTTGGTCTTTAATTCTTTGGCGGCCTTTAAGTAGGGGATAAGGGTTAGGTGAATAACCAGTGCATTGTTGGAGCCTAAATCCCAGCGCACCTGCCGCACGGCTTCTACAAAAGGCAAAGATTCAATGTCACCCACCGATCCGCCAATCTCGGTGATGATAAAATCGTACTCACCAGTTTCGCCAAGTAGAAAAATGTTTCTTTTTATCTCGTCCGTAATGTGGGGTACCACCTGAACCGTTTTGCCCAGGTACTCACCCTTGCGCTCTTTGGTGATCACATTATTATAAATGCGACCGGTGGTAACGTTGTTGGCTTGTGAGGTGGCAATGTTTAGAAAGCGCTCATAATGTCCCAGATCAAGATCAGTCTCCGCTCCGTCATCGGTCACATAGCACTCCCCATGTTCGTAGGGGTTTAGCGTGCCCGGATCTATATTAATATAAGGGTCAAATTTTTGGATGGTGACCGAAAAGCCCCTGGCCTGTAGCAACTTACCCAGCGAGGCTGAGATAATTCCCTTGCCCAAGGAAGAAGTAACGCCACCCGTAACGAAGATATATTTAGCTGTAGACATGGACCGGACCTCAAAATTTGGTCGCAAAGGTAGCCTATTTGCCCTCGCTCACAAGCCCTGAGGTTTCAGATTTATAAAAAAAAATGGGCAGTTGATTCACTATTTAGCCTTCGCCTCCGAAGCTTTAGCGTAGGAGGATTTGAGGCTTACAAACCCCGATTCATATTTTCCAAAATGGCAATCAAGTCGGAATGGGTTAATCCGGGGCTGACTAAAAAGTTTCGCGGCTTGTCCCGATAGCTACCGGGAGCGATGACCGCAAGACTTTTTGATCAGCCTCCAGCAGCGAGCCTCCAGAATCAAAAGTATTATGAATCGTCAGGTTTTTACCCTGACCCGTAGCGTCAGCATCGAGTATCCAGAATCGAGCGTCCAGGATCAAAAACATTATGAATCATAAGTATCAGGTGCTTGCCCTGACCATTGCGTGAGGAGTTTACCCTGATCGTAAGCATTAGGCGTTTAACCTAACCGCAGCGTCAGGAGCTTATTCCGACCGTATAGTCCAGAATCGAGCATCGAACTTACCCTCACTGCAGCATCAGGCACACCCGTCTTCCGAAGCTTTAGCGCAGGGAGACCTGTGTCCCGAAGCTTTAGCACAGGGAGACCTGTGTCCCGAAGCTTCAGCTCGGGGAGACCAGTGTCCCGAATCCGCCAACTGGCGGAGTAGGGACATTTCTTTTTGCCGATTTTATTGATAAGTTTGGAATTACGTGTTTAATTTAAAAAGGTTACAATTTCTTAACTAGCAGAATACAGAGATTGATTCAACGCATGTCTATGAATAAAAGCTCCTCGCTTTCGGTCTATAAAGTTTGTATTCTTCTATTCTTCTTTATTCTTACCAAAACAACTTTCGGTCAGAATATCGTATCCATACTGCTGATCCAAGACATGAAACCTTGAACCAAAGGGTCATTTCTGTTCTTTCGATACAAATATTGCTTCCGCTACTACCGCAGGTTGGTCTGTAACCGTTAATTTAGTTGCCGTAACTGTCAACTCGGTAGTTGCATCCGGAACTGCTAGAGTAATTGTGACATTCGATGCAAGTCCTGTACACGCGGGTGAGCCATATTTGAAGCCTGGTGAAATTCTTCGGGTAAGCTATAGCCAGGCAACTGGAAATACTCTTACTACATCAGGACCGGAAATTAATAACTTCACCAATATTCAATCAAAAATAACTTTGCCAACCTTACATTTCCCCCGCCTCTGCCATTGTACGGAGTTGGTATTTTTCAACGTAACGGATTACGGAACACCAGATGTTTGTGCACCTGTTGTAATGAATTTCAGGCAGGTTGCTTACAAAATTAGCTTGCGTCTTAGAAACAGTTCCGCCTTTGCACTTTATCCACTTCGATATAACACGTTCTGGGGCGATGGTTCTCAAATGATCCATTACTTCCGGTTCAATCAGATTTAGCGAGGAGCGCCAAGTCCAGGTTTTGTTAATGGTGTAAATCCAGCTTTTTGCAGGAAACCCAGCAATTGTGCTTACTGCAAGACCCACTAAAAATTATCCAGCCACAACAACGCCCGTACCTGACATTTGCAGTTGGGATGCCTGAATAACACCAGTTTTTAATGGTAATGCTTTTGTCCTTCTATCGCCTCAAAATACTTCATTTGCATCTTACGATACAGATAATGCTAATACCGGAGTCTTAAATATGCCCTTTAACCCGCCTTCAGTTGGTGAAACAACTGATAGAGTTTGTTTAGGGACTAATGTAAATATGAGATTCACAGACTTGACGCAGTTAAATTGCCGCCTTGCTGTTGAATCAGGTTTGCCAAATGAGATTGTTCGCTATATAAGGATAGTTTATGGCAGCCAAAATTTACCTACTAATATTCCTGATATTCGAGTTGGCGGAGTTCCGGTTACCAGTAATAATGCGGCTGGCACTCACTTATTCCCTGTCAATCCCATTTGGTGGTCCCGGTTATGTGCCAACAGGTATAGGGGTGTAGGAGTTCTGATGCCAATGGCGTAATTGAATTAGCAACTCCTGTAAAAGTTTCAACAGCTACGGCTTTCATGCGATACATCGCGACTATTTCAGCGACTAACCAAGCAGGAGGAGATAGATTTTACGTTCGCTGGATTATTGGATGTATGTAATCCTCACAAAGATCCTGCTGGATTGCTTCCCTCTCCTTTCAGGCCACAAGTTTCAATAGATAATTATGTTGAAATAGTTACCAAACCAGTCCCACTTACAACAACAGGACTGTCCATTTTGCCACAACACTGCGAATAGTACCGCATTCAATTTCACTGCTTCCAGTAGTATAGGGGGTGCTAGGACAGGCGTAAACTGGTATAAAAATAGAGCTAGCGTTGGAACAGCAACAGTGATGACCAATCCAAATGGAGCTAACAGTCTACAGTTTCCTGCAGGATCTTATGGCTCACAAGGTGGAATTGGTGGAAACTTCACAATTACCAACGCGAATGGCCGATACCATTCTGTTTGGGTGACACAAATAGCTAGTGGGACAAATGGATGTGAAAGTGATCCAGTTGAAATTGTAATCATTCAACAACCTAGAATTGATATTGGAGCAGACATCCCGTCAATACCGGCCGGAGCAATAGAGATATGCAATGGTCCGCCAGCTGCTTCAGAGGCGTATACCACATCAGTACCAGCAGCAAAACCATTAATGCAAATAATTCAACCAATGGTTCGATTATAACCTTAAATACCGAAACGATTGAGTAGAAGTGGTTATGCAGCCACAGTAAATATAACCCTGATCTAGCAACGACTACAGCAACGGTAACTTTTAATATCGCCCCACAACCTAATCCAACCGATGCTGGTCAGGTGCAAGTAAGACGTCAATATAAGACCGGGGTTGCCGATAGAATTTCAGTTGTTAGTCCTTTGCCTGCTCCATTTACCCTACCTACTTATCAGATTACACCACAGGCATGTCCGAATAATAATGTGAACCTAGACGTAACGGTTTTGGCCAAAGTGATGGCGGCACTGTTACCGGTAGCCCAACTATTTGTGACGGTCAATCAACTGGCAACATGGTTTTGTCAGGGCATCGGGGAGATGTTATCAGGTGGGAGCGTAGTTTCAATGCAGGTGCGTTTGTGGGAATAGTAGCAACCGCAGGGTTCACAACTTACTCAGAAGTTCCTCCAAATGGAGCTGGAACCTATAAATACAGGGTTCAGGTTCAAAATCAAACGGGTGGCCTCTTGTGCAGCTGTTACAACTATTGTAGCAAACCAGAATACGGTTACTGCAAACCCAGTACCTCCCAAACCAAGTGATATCAACCTCAGGCCCCACAACCTTTTGCGTTCCAGGTAGGTAACATTAACTTCAACTAATACGAATGCGGCATCTTATATTTGGTACAAGGATGGGGCACCCACTGGAATAAACAACTCAAAAAGATTGTTTTAAGCACGGTTGCTCAAAGTGGTGATTACACCGTAGAGGTAATTGAATAGCCCCCCCTGGTTGCCCTAGTCCGCTATCTGACCCAACTACGGTATTGGTTAACCCGCGCCCAACGGCAA
>JADJMA010000024.1 GCA_016709845.1 Flammeovirgaceae bacterium
TGGACTTAAACTAAGCCACAGAATAAATGATAAAATAGAGCTTGAACTTAGACCAGCCTATGGGATAAAGTTTAGCGCAAATAAAAAGGGAACATTAAGTCCTGATGATTTTTTACAAGAAAGCACCAGTATTTCTTATAAGTTTTTAGAACTACCAATAGCCGTTAACTACAGCTTTGGTAGGATCGTTAAAATAAAATCTGGCTTATCAACAAGATTGTTTAAATCTGGCAACAATATACCCTATGGATTTCTTGAAGGAAAGTTGGACTTTGGCATTCTCACTGGAGCATCGCTTAGAGTGTCCAAAAGAATTTGCTTGGGGGCGGAATACACTTTTGGTTTAACTAAAGTCCTTGAGATGGGATATTATAATAGTCAGGTTCAACCTCAAAATGGGGTGCTTTTTGTTCGAAATCGCATAGCTCAAATAACTCTTGAATATCAACTAAGTAAGCTTGTTAAATAAACTCTTCATTTGAAATTTATCCTACATACCAAATTATTGTGTTCTGTGAGGCCACAGAGCACGGGTTAAAAATAGAAAAAGGCTTTGGGGAATCAACTCGGTTTAAGACTGATATAGCAAGATTCTCTTCCCTTGGTCTGTATCCTTACTATAGTGGTAACAACTCAGACCACGTGTTGGCTTAATTACCCTTGCCGGGATAAATTGTTGATCCCGTGTTAATGATCAACATTTTTTTCATCACGCGGTAATTCCTCTTTCATTTGCAGCAACAAGGCGAGACCAGCTATCCCGGATGGTTCGCAGCGCACAGCATGGTCGCGAATAATTTCCAACGCCTCTTCCACAAAGCCTTCATCCACATCTAAAATACCAGAAAGATTACCAATGCGATCATTTTGAATCAGTGAATTAATATAAAACTGATAGTCATCCAGCGAAGGCAGATAATAAGAAAACAGTTTATCCATGCGTGAGTTTGCATCGCGGGTGGTGGCGCCCATAAAATTACACTGGGCGATTTTCTGAATATCGCCCTGAAAGCGGGGATCGTGCCTATAAATGCGGTTATTAAATTCACGTTCAACAATAATTAAAATATTGATGAACAAATCGCCTGTACCAAACGGTACAAAACAATAAGTCGGGTTTTCATTCAATACTTCATAGGATAACCAATCGTAGTAATTGTCGTTGAAGCGATCGAGAATTTCGCGATAGGTAATATCAATACCTTCTTTGTTATTGGTTAATTCTTTGATCTCTTTACCCGTAAGTGATTCTTTGCTAAGATCTGTTTCAAACACTTCGCACCCCATAGCCCGAAGAGATTGTTTGATGTCCGCACTAATGCGATGATCCATTAACACTTTCAATTTGGTATTCACCTTATACAAATTGAAAAAATGTTGAATAGCAGCAGCTGCACTACCCGAAGAAATGATAGACACTTCTTTAATATTATAACGCTTGGCTTTAATTAAAACCTCCCAGGCCATACGAGCCTTGTGCGTGCCTGTGGGATTTGTGCTTTCATCTTTTAACCACACATTGGTAAAGCCCGGTACTTCTATGCGTAGTGTATTGGAAGCTGGAAAGCGAGGTTCATAAAATGGCCGAGGAGGAAATTCAGGTTTTGATGGATCGTTCAGGGAAGGCACATATAGACCCGCAATGGTTTCTTCGCTGGCCCCGCGCAAGGCCGTATCATCGTCCATCTGTTCTTTAATCAAATCGATTTCCTTCTTGCTCAATTTTTCAAGCAAAACGTTTGCGATTTTTGTTGCAAATGAATCCATATTAGTTGGATCAATGGAGGCGTTGAATCTAATTCCGCTTCCTCATCGGAAGCATCCAGCAAACTTTTATACTTACTGGTAAACCGATCGTGAATCAAACTATTCCAATCAATTGATTTTGGGTAGCGAAAAGACTTAACAGGTTGCGAAGTGAATGCGTTGCTCCTGGCGGACTTTTAAATTGAACGCTCTTCGTAATAAATCTTCGAAGGTCCTTGGGGATAGCTGATGGAAAGTTGAGGATCTAACTCAGCTGTATTCTTAACAAAATCTTTTACCGCTTTTTGCAAACCGTGTATAAAACTCCACCGGCCAGTGCCCACCGATTCATGATGCCCTGTGCGTGCAAGTTGCTCGCGGATAAGGTCGAGAATTTCTTTAGGAATTCGTTTAGCGGATGCTTTCTTCATGAATGACAAAAGATCGGAGTATCCAAGGAGAATCGCAACCTTGTGGCATAAATACCAGCAATACTTATAAAAAAATTACTCTCCAGAAGTGCGGGGTGTATTTATTTCCTGCGATGGTGGAACTTCTTCCGTATCGGTCTTCGAAACAGAAATTTCACTCGCTTCTTCTATCTCTGTCGTTTCTTCCGTTGGAAGTTCCTCTTTAAAGAATGTTTTTTGAGAACTCAGAATGGTTACTACACCGATGAATATCGATGAATCGGCAATGTTGAATACAGGGCTGAAAAACTCAAAATATGATCCGCCTCTCAAAGGCACCCAATCGGGCCAGCGAAAATGGAAGAGAGGGAAGTAAAGCATGTCAATCACCTGGCCGTGAAACCATTTGGTGGGCGCTTCCATGGGGGCGTTATTCAAAAATACACCATAAAAAGTACTATCAATTACGTTACCTACTGCGCCTCCTAAAATAAGTGCAAGACAAATTAAAAATCCATTGTGTGCCGGTTTCTGCACCATCTTAACCAGATAATAAGAAATACCAAACATGGCGAAGATTCTAAAAATAGTTAGGGCTAATTTACCAAACTCGCTATCCCATCGGATGCCAAAAGCCATTCCTGGATTTAGCAGGTAATGTAGCCTGAACCAATCGCCCACCACATTTACTTCCTGATGGATGTACATAAAATTATGCACCAACATTTTGCTCGACTGGTCAAGCAGGATAATAGCGAGGGCAATAAAAAAATATTTTTTATAATTCATCTTAGTCTGTTCCATCAAAACTTGAAACCATTTAGTTCACCGTTACCTTCACTTTTAGTATAAACTCATCCATGTCCACTTCGGTGGCTCCTGGAAGTTTTTCCGTTAACTCCAACGAAAGCGCCTGGGTTTCGGTACGGATATATTCTTTATGCTCGATCAAAGCAGAAGAAACTACTTCACCATCCTTTTCTACTTCAATTGAAATTTTATCCAACACCGCCAGCCCCATATCCTTGCGAAGATTTTGAACCCGGTTTACAAAATCGCGAGCGATACCTTCCCGCTTCAGTTCATCCGTAAGCGTAATGTCAAGCGCCACAGTTAATCCATTTTCGGAAGCAACCGACCAACCCGGTATATCTTCGGATGAAATCAGGACATCTTCTAGCACCAAATCGAACCCAGCTTTGCTTAACATGCCTTTCTTTTCAATAGTTTGAATATCTTGTTGCGCGAACGAATTGATTATAGCAGAAACTCCTTTCACCTTAGCGCCATACTGTTTACCCAGTTTCGCAAAATTAGGTTTTACTTTCTTTACCAGTAAGCCCGAAGCATCATCGATATATTGAATTTCCTTTACATTAACCTCAGCCCGAATAATCGCCTCCACACTTTTAACGCGCTGGGCAAACTTCTCATCCACCACGGGCAACAATACTTTCTGTAATGGCGTACGTACTTTTATCTTACTGTTTTTACGAATCGAGTGAACCAGCGAGCAGATTCGCTGTGCATAATCCATTGACTTTTCTAACTCCTCCTCTTTTCTTTTTGAATCTGCTTTTATCAATAGTGTATGATGTATGGATTCATATTGCAGGGCGTATTCAATTCCTTTGCTCGACTACGAATGTTATCGGTAAGGTTTCTGTACAGCCACTCACTAAAAAACGGAGCAATGGGCGCCATCAGTTGGGCGGTCACCATCAGACATTCATATAACGTTTCATAAGCCGCACGTTTATCTTCCGATAATTGTGCAGAAGGCATGCCCACCGAAGCTGCAGCGGAGGAGGGTTAAAAAACGCTTTCTATTTAAACGCACGTACCAATTCGAAAGGTGATCGTTCACAAACTCCTGAATAGCGCGCGCGGCCTTTGTTGGTTCGTACTCATTATAGGCCTTCGTTACCTCTTCAATCAGCGATTGCTCTTTAGTTACAATCCATTTGTCTAGGGCGCCAGTTTTTCAAACGGCACATTATTCATTTCATCTTTCACAAAGCCATCAATGTTGGCATAGAGCACAAAGAATGAATACGTATTGATGAGTGTTCCAAAAAATCTTCGCTGTGTTTCTGTAATCCCCTCCAGATCAAACTTCAGGTTATCCCACGGGGGCGCATTTTCCATCATATACCAACGCACAGCATCCGGTCCGTATTTGGCGAGCGTTTCAAATGGGTTTACCACATTGCCTTTACTCTTACTCATCTTATTTCCATTCTTGTCGAGCACAAGCCCGTTGGAAATAACATTCTTAAACGAAACCCCTCCGTTGCCCACTTTCTTATTCACGGCTTTGATTTCCTCACTGCTTTCACTAAGCATGAGGGTCACCGTTCGGACTTACCAAAACGATCTCATCTACATATGGTCGATGCAAGACCATGGTCCATTGACCATCGACCATTGATGCTTGCATTAGTCTGGCCTTAACCGATTTCTCTACTTCTTTTTTGAGTTCTGCCTGCGAACCAATACAAATTTCCTCCTTACCGTCTCTTGTTCGCCAGATAGGCAGAGGCGTGCCCCAATACCGTGAGCGTGATAAATTCCAGTCGACCAGATTTTCCAACCAATTTCCAAAACGACCCGTACCGGTAGATTCGGGTTTCCAATTAATTGTTTTGTTCAACTCGACCATCCGGTCTTTCAAGGCCGTGGTTTTAATAAACCAACTATCTAACGGATAATATAAAATTGGTTTATCAGTACGCCAGCAATGTGGATATGTGTGCTCGAATTTTTCTACTTTAAATGCCTTGTTTTCTTCTTTTAAGATGATGGATATAATGACATCGGTAGTTTTGTAATCAGGATTTGACTCGTCTTCGTTGGTATAATTTTTTACATAGAAGTCATCAACGCCCAATGGCTTGTGCGTTTTAATGCTGTATTTCGTAACGCCTTCTTTCAGTCTTTCACCAATCTGCGAAATAAATTTTCCTTTTCGATCAACTGTAGGCACCAGATTACCCGCTTCGTCTTCGATAGCCATAGCCGGGATGTCGTTTTGCATAGCAACCTTAAAGTCATCGGCACCAAACGTTGGTGAAATGTGTACCACGCCCGTACCATCTTCGGTTGTTACAAAATCACCTGTAACAATCTGAAAGGCATTCTCAACTTTTCGGAAAGGCAACAGGTAAGGCATCAATTGTTCGTAGCGAATGCCTACCAGATTTTTGCCTGTAAATTCCTGAACAATCTGAAATGGAATATTCTTATCCCCGCTTTATACTCCTCCAGTTTCAAGTCCTTGTTCTTATCTGAAAAATATTTTCCAATAAGCGCTTTGGCCAAAACCACTGAAATGGGTTTGTGCGTGTAACTGTTAAAAGTATTTACCTGAACATAGGTTATCTTTTCTCCTATGGCCAGGGCCGTGTTCGAAGGTAACGTCCAAGGTGTAGTTGTCCAGGCAAGGACAAAAATATTCTTATTGGTGCTTTTAAAAAGAAACTCCGACTTGGCACTGCGTGTAATTTTAAACTGCGCAACAATAGAGGTGTCCTTTACATCTTTATAGCAGCCCGGTAAGTTCAATTCATGCGAACTCAAACCGGTTCCGGCAGCTGGTGAATATGGCTGAATGGTGTACCATTTGTATAAGAGTTGCTTGTCGTAGAGTTGTTTTAAAATCCACCACAACGATTCGATGTATTCTTTTTCGTACGTGATGTAAGGTTTTTTCAAATCTACCCAGTAGCCCATTTTCAAGGTCAGGTCATCCCACTGGTCTTTATACTTCATCACCGTTTCGCGGCACTTCTGGTTGTATTCTTCTACCGAAATCTTTTTGCCAATATCATCTTTGGTGATGCCAAGTTCCTTCTCAACCTGCAGTTCAACCGGCAACCCATGGGTATCCCAGCCTCCTTTGCGGTTTACCTGAAAACCCTGAAGTGTTTTAAACCGGCAAAAAATATCCTTCACGGTACGCGCCATTACATGGTGGATACCCGGAGTGCCGTTGGCCGAAGGTGGGCCTTCATAAAAAGGTAAAAGAGGGTGCCCCTTCGCGATTGCTTACCGATTTCTCGAAAATCTGTTCTTCTTTCCAAAAGGCCAACACATCGGTGGCTACCTGGGCAAGGTTCAAATCTTTAAATTCTTTGTATTTACTCACTTCTCACTAAAATAAAGGGCGCAATTTAGGAATAATTCAGCGGAAATGAGGTTGTAAAACCCTCTGTTGAAGAGGAAAGGAAGAAGAACTTTTTACTCTGCTGATCCCTGACGATCGTGGATTTTAATTTTGTTCAAATCGATCTCCTCGTCATCATTTTCACCATAAAAATTAGTGTCAAAATCATCAATGGGCAGTCGATTCTTAGTCTTTCTCGGCTTATCAAATGTCATGATAAGGGAAGGTAATAAAATGAGGTTGGTAAACATTGAAATTAACAACGTGGTGGAGGTAAGCAAGCCCAGCGCTACTGTGCCCCCAAAATCAGAAAAAGCAAAAATGATAAACCCAGCAAACAACACAGCCGAGGTGTAGACAATGCTTTTCCCGGTCTCCAAAATACTTTCACTTACCGAGCGAGGCACAAAGAACCCACTCGACAAAAGTTCTTGCCGGTATTTTGCCAGAAAACGAATGGAGTTATCGACCGAGATACCAAACGTAATACTGAAAATCAAAGCAGTGCTTGCTTTAAGTGGAATATTGAAATACCCCATTAAGCCAGCCGTAATCATCAACGCAATCAGGTTTGGAATTAAAGAAATCAAAATCATTCGCGCATTGGCAAACAAGATAGCCATCGAGAGAGTTATCAAAATACAGGCAAGCACCAAACTCTCGGTCAGGTTCTCAATGAGAAATTTATTCCCTTTAATAAAAATTTTAGAAGAGCCCGTTACAGTTACTCTAACCGTATCGCTTTCTGAACGTAATATTTTCTTTAAATCAGTAACAAGAATAGCTGCCTTAGGCTCAATAACATGATGCACTAACGAGTCCATTCGGATAGAACCAATGTCAGCCATCTGCATAGAGATGCGCATTTTTTGGTAGGTAGAATCCACAAAAGAATTAAACAACCCGCTATTATCTGTTTGACCTTTCAGGTAACTAAGTACATACTTGGCCTCTATATCAGAGGTAGGGAGGCCATACCACTCGGGGTTATTATTGTAATACGCTTGCCGCGATGCTTTGATGAAACTCAGAACTGAAACTGGCCGCGAGGTAACAGAAATAGAATCTAACGAGGATTCAAATTCATCGATCGTTTTGGCAATTTTGAGATTTTGCAGCGGCTTTCTGCGTTTGGTTTGTAAATCCACTTCAATCTCAAGTGGCATTATTCCGCTGAAGTTCTCTTCTACAAAGTTCAAATCCTTTTTCACCTGACTCTCAGCCGGTATGTCATCCACCATAAAAGAAACCGAGTAAAGCTTCGACATACCCACCAACGCAAAGATTGTAATTGCCACGGTGGCCATATATATATATAGGCGATGCCGGTGAACTAATAAATCGATAAGGCGAACGAAGCCACCCAGTATTTTAAAATCCAGGTGGCGCAAGTGTTTTGCATTTGGTTCTGGCATCCATGATAAAATTCCGGGTATCATTACCAAACTCACAACGAATAAGGCGATAATGTTGATGCCAGCAACAATACCAAACTCTCGCAGAATTGTAATATCCGTGGAGAGTAGAGTTAAGAAACCGATCGCTACTGTTAAGTTGGTAAGGAAAGTAGCGAGCCCCATTTTCAATACGACTGCCTTAATGGCTTCCATCTTGTTTTTGCGATGCACAAATTCAAGGTGATACTTATTAAGCAAGTAGATAGCGTTGGTAATGCCTATGGTAACAATAACAGGTGGAATCAAGCCACTCAACAAACTGATTTTAAAACCAAGAAGCGCGATCGTGCCTATGGTCCATACAACCACTACGCCAATCATGATCATAGAAAAAATTACAGCCCGAACCGATCTAAAGAAGAGTAACATAATTACTCCGGTAACAATAGCCGAGAGATATAAAAAGAAAGACAACTCCTTTCTTACCTGCTGAGCCATGATCGATCGTACAAAAGGCAACCCTGCATAGTGAATCTGTACGTTCGTGTTTTCCGTAAATTTAGTTCCTAAGACAATAAGTTTGTTTGTGATATCAATGCGTCTGGCCGAGTTAGCATACTCCTTCTTCATGGGCGCAAGAATCAGGGTGGCTCCGTTTTCAACATTTACTAATTGCCCCATGTAAAATTTTTGATCGCGGGCTATCGCCAATAAACTGTCAAGCTGATGTTGTGATTGAATTTGATCTGGAAAAAGTGGCTGGAAATAAAATCTTTTCTCAACAGTATCCTTTAACATCACCCGGAGTAAAGGCAGCGATAATACTTCGCCCACGCCTTCAATCTTTCTTATCTCGTTACTGAAGGTTTTTAACTTCTGAAAGTTTTCTAATTTATAGATTGAGCTATCCTTAACTCCAATCGCCATCATGTTGCCATCTTCACCAAACTGTGCTTTAAAGTGATTGAGGAATACCATGTCTGGATCATGAGGCGGCACGGTACGCATAAAGTCGTAACTCATCTCCACTTTAGTTGCATAAAAACCCATAAACAGGGTAATCACACCGATTATGGCGATCAGGAACGTGCGAAAACGAATTATAAAATCTGCAATTCTATTCCACATTTTTTTGGGGATTCTTAACTAAGCCTTCAAAATGAGGCTTAAAACTAAGGATTTTGCAATAAAACCCTGAAATGAAGTCTTGGCAATAACCGTCAGTGTAAAACCTTAGATTTCAAAACCGTTGATCTTTCGGTACAAGGAGAGTGCGTGTCTGTCGGTCATGCCGGAAACAAAATCAATTACCTCTCGAAAGTGCAAATACGTATTATCCGGATTGTCTTGAATTACAGAGATTGTTTCTACAGGCAGCAACCGGCCAAGATTAGAATATTTACGCGCCTGATTCTTTTTAATCAGATGTTCCGCTGCAAGAATGAATTCTTCCAGCAGCCCCGGCAACACTTCAAAGCCGGCCGACTCAATTTCAACTACATGGCGGGCCCGGTAAATTTTATCTATCGATAAGTCAATAATCCGTTTTAACTCATTTTTATACGAGCCTAAATCGGTCAGCGCCTTATCAAATTGGCCCACCAGCATTTCAGTTTCGTGCTGAAGAAATACATCTACTACATCGTTGATAAGTTTACCGATAGCTAAAGCCCGAAGCACACCAATTTTTTCATCTACACTTTTTATTTGGGCTGCCTTGGCGGGATTATAATCTTCGCGCAAAATGCCGGCTAACAATTCAATAGTATCATTAACGGAAACCAACCCTAACCGGCAACCGTCTTCCAGATCGATGATGTTATAACAAATGTCATCAGCCGCTTCAACTAAAAAAGCGAGTGGATGCCTGGCCCATGATTTAGCTGAATTTTGAGTTAAGCCCAACCGCTTTGCCGTATCAGCAAACAAGGTTTGCTCTGTCTGAAAGAATCCAAATTTCTTCTGACTCTTTTTAGATTTATCACGTTCAGGAAAAAAAGCTGCACAGGGATATTTTGTAAAAGCACCTAACGTAGCGGCCGTTAAGTGTAATCCTTGATATTGTTTTTTATTCAAAATGCGAAACCCTTGCGCATTGCCTTCAAAATTTGTTAAATCAGTCCACTCCGCTTCGGAAAAATGTGGTTTATATTTTTGCCCAGCATGATGCAGAAAAAAATCACTTAGACCGTCTTCGCCCGAATGACCAAACGGTGGATTGCCCAGATCGTGCGCTAATGATGCCGAAGCTACCACGGTACCAAAATCATGCGATGAAAATTTCGAAGCCAAATCAGCATGGCGCTGAAGCAACACATCTCCTACGCGCCTGCCCAGCGATCGGCCAACGCTGGAAACTTCCAGACTATGGGTTAACCGCGTGTGTACAAAATCATGTTCGGGCAACGGATGAACCTGCGTTTTATCCTGTAGTCTGCGAAATGGGTGCGAAAAGATTATACGATCATAATCCTGCTCAAACGCACTTCTCGAAGATTCTGTGGAGTCTGCCTTTTGATTTAATCGGTGCGAAGAAAGAAGTTGGTTCCAATTCATGGGTTCGGTCGTAATATCAAAGTGATTTATGGAAACAAAGGTTTCTGTTGAGTTCGGAAAACATTAAGCTTGATCGGGTCTTGTTTGAAAAGTTGCACTAAAATAAGATAAAGTTCAGGTTGCGTTTGTTGAAAAGGTTGTGGGCGCTCAAAAAAATTCTCGACTGCTATAGCGAAAAACTCTTCGATGTTACTAAAAGCATAAGGACGGAAAAATGTACTTCATTGGCTGCCAGATTTTCCATTTCACGTTCGGCATATCGTTCAAACTGTTCTACTAATTCCGGAGCTAATATATTGTAGCTATCCACCAGTTTATGTTCCAGCCACAAGGCATGCGCAAATTCATGAAGCAGCAAATTAATGCCATCATGTTCATAGTGTAGTCCTTCAACAATCCCTCGCCAGCTAAACACAATGGTTTGCAAACCCGGATTGACTTCTCCTTTATGTCTTCGCTTTGTAATTCGTGAATTATAGTAGTCAGGATAAACAATAATTCGCTTGAATAGAGATAATCCCTTTGATGGAAGAAATAAAAGAAGTTGAGCGGCAGCACACGAGATAATCGCCTTCATAGCCCGTGTCAACTTTAATTTCTCCCGGGGCACAAACTCAAAATACTCGTAATGATCGCGGGCCGATCGCAAAAATTTCATCTTATGTGCCCAGGGCAAAGCCGTGTAATACACATAGCGATGATTAAGAAATCGATGAAAGATAGGGCCATAATAAAAACGAAAGCGCAACTCCTGATATCCCGCATACAGAAGTCGCGCTACAGCTGCCAGTATAGCAGCCCACATATTAAATTTTCTTTAACAATCCAGCCATCGAAACGGAATCCTGAATAATTGATTTCACGGAATTGATTGCTACGCGCTCTTGTTTCATAGTGTCGCGATCACGAATCGTTACCGTATTATCCTCAAGCGTTTGATGATCAATGGTAACACAATAAGGAGTACCAATAGCATCCTGCCTGCGGTATCGTTTGCCGATAGCATCTTTCTCTTCGTAAAAGCAACGAAAATCAAATTTTAGCAACTCCATAATTTCGTGTGCCTTTTCGGGCAAGCCATCTTTTTCATTAATGGAAGTATAGCCACTTTATTTGGCGCCAAAGCAGCCGGAATTTTTAATACAACCCGATCGCTTCCATCTTCCAGTTTTTCTTCCTTGTAAGAAGAAGCTAATACAGAAAGAAACATCCGATCGAGACCTACGGAAGTTTCCACTACATACGGAATGTAGTTTTGATTGTCCTCCGAATCGAAATACTGTAATTTCTTACCAGAGAATTTTTCGTGGCTCTTCAGATCAAAATCCGTACGCGAATGGATTCCTTCCAATTCGCGAAAGCCCATGGGAAAGTTAAATTGAATGTCGCATGCAGCGTTTGCATAATGAGCCAGATTTAAGTGATCATGGTACCTGTAGTTTTCAGAACCCAGCCCCAATGCCTGATGCCATTGAAGTCGTTTCTCTTTCCAGTATTCGTACCATTTCATTTCCTCACCGGGTTTAACAAAAAATTGCATTTCCATCTGTTCAAACTCGCGCATTCTGAAAATAAACTGGCGTGCTACGATTTCATTACGAAAAGCTTTTCCGATTTGCGCGATGCCAAAAGGTATTTTCATACGACCGGTTTTTTGCACATTCAAAAAGTTAACGAATATGCCTTGTGCGGTTTCGGGTCTTAGATAAATTTTATTGGCATCATCTGCCACGGAACCCATTTCGGTTGAAAACATGAGATTAAACTGGCGCACGTCTGTCCAGTTTTTAGTGCCCGAGATAGGGTCCGCAATTTCCAGATCAACAATCAATTGTTTTAAGTCGACCATATCTCCTCGACCCAATGAATCTTTCATGCGTGCGTTTATGTCGTCAATCTTTTTTTGATACTCCACGACACGGGCATTTGTGCTTAAAAACATCGTCCGGTCAAAATTCTCGAATCGTTTAGCGGCCTTCTCAACTTCTTTTTCAATTTTCTCTTCGAGTTTCTCGATAACACCTTCAATCAATTGATCGGCCCGATAGCGCTTTTTCGAATCTTTGTTATCAACCATAGGGTCGTTAAAAGCATCCACGTGGCCCGAAGCTTTCCAGATAGTGGGGTGCATGAAAATTGCCGAATCGATCCCCACAATATTATCATGAAGCAGCGTCATAAATTTCCACCAATATTCTTTGAGGTTGTTTTTTAGTTCTGAGCCGTTCTGACCATAATCGTAGACCGCACTAAGGCCATCGTAGATTTCGCTGGAAGGGAAAACAAAACCATACTCCTTTGCATGGGAGATTACATTTTTAAATAGATTATCTTCTTGATTTGCCATAAGCCGCAAAGATAGAAATTAGTGGCTAGCCTGTAGAAAAAATTAATAAAATGAAGTTAAGCTGGAAGGGTGATGGTAAATACGGATCCTTTGCCAAATTCCGATTCAAAGGAAATCTGACCTTCAAGTTTATCCGCTGCTTCCTTAGCAATATAGAGCCCTAAACCCGAACCGGTGGACATATCGGTTGCACGGTAAAACATGTCGAAAATTTTAGTCTGGTATTCAGCTTGAATGCCGATGCCATTGTCTTCAATTTGTATCAGATTTTTATTTTCGCGCGCAGCTACCCTTATTCTTAAAAACGGTTTCGGCTTTGAAAAATCCTGATACTTAAACCCGTTTGCTATGAGATTATTTAAAATAACCCGTAACCGGGATTCATCCGTTTTAATTCGGAAGGATTCATTTACATGGACTTCAATCTCAACTTTGTTAATATCAATTGAATATTTGAGGGTGTTTACTACTTCATGAATAACTTTTTTATTGGCACCTCTGTCATGTTCACATTAAGCCGCGCATTTCTGGAATACTCAACAATTTCTTTGATATAATTATCCATGACCCCAACTCTTTCCTGCATTAAGCGCAGATAGTTTTGCGCTCCATCCGGATCGAGTTGGGCCAGATTTATTAAGCCCGCCATGGAGGTAAGTGGGGCACGCAAATCGTGCGAAGCACTGTAAACAAAGCGATCCAGTTCCTGATTTGTTTTAATCAGTTCTCTGTTTTTTGTCAGAATGTTCTTTTCGGAAGATGTAACCATTCGATCGAAAAAAATAATAATCAATAACCCCATAATCAGCACGATCAGAAAGCTGACAATGAGATAAAAATGCGCCTGATTAGGAATAAATTCTTTTGGCTTAAATATGGCGATAAGAAAGAGGGTGAAACTTAATAGGGTAAATCCAATTCCTAAAAACTTTTCGCGGTAGCCAAACACAGCCAAGGCGCCCAGGCTACTGAGAATAAAATATAAGTACGAACCGGTTTGAAGTGGATCGAGGTCAATGACAGAAAAATAAAAAGCAAAAAAATTACAGCGCAGCAGGTGTATGATAATAGCCGTATTCACGTATTGCCACCGTAGTAGAAAAAGGCAAAACCCGCAAATCAAAAATCCGATAAATAGCGAGCCTGGTTTGCCTTCGTGATTAAATAAATTAGTTATGAAATAAAATAAGTCAACGCCCAAATACATAACAATAAGGTAGGCGCCAAGAATTATCTTTCTCTTCTCGCTTTCCGTTTCAAGAACCCTGTCTTTAAGAACAAAACTTTGAATATTCATGCTGTTAATTTGGAAGCCAAACTGAAAATGTAGAGCCCTTTGTGGATGCCGAGCGAAGTTGAATTGTACCTTTCAATTTAGCTAGCGTTTCCTGAACAATATAGAGACCTAATCCTGAACCCTGAGATTTTTCGGAAGCGCGATAAAACATTTCAAAGACTTTGGGCTGGTGTTCAGTCGCAATCCCCAATCCATTGTCTTCAATATCGATTCGAATCATATGCCCTTCTACCTGTGCCTTTATATATACTTCGGGATGTTCTTTTTGTGGATCATGATATTTAAAAGCATTGCTTATGAGGTTGTTCAGTACAACTTTCAATCGGGTAGTATCTGAAATAATCGCCAAATCAGGCGCAATGTCTAACCGCACATAAATTTCCTCCATGCCCTCGGCAAACTTCAAATCGTCTACGATTTCCTTTATAAAAAGAAGGAGAGCAAATTGTTCTTGCCTAACTTCCTGTCTGGTATTTCTCGAAAAATCAATAATTTCTTTAATAAAGCCATCCAGGTTGTTAACACGCTGGCGCATTAAATCCAGGCATTGTTTTACCTCTGTAGGATCAGATGTTTTGTGAGCCACTTCAACCAATCCCAGCAGGGAACTCAGCGGAGCTCTTAAATCGTGGGAAGCACTATAAACAAATCGATCCAATTCCCGGTTTGTCTTTGCTAGCAAATCATTTTTAGCCAGCAATTCTTTTTCTGCAGATTGATTAACCTCAATTAAGAAATAAAGAAGTGCTATGCCGGTGATTAGCGACATTGTAAAATTTATTGCAAAATTTATTTGAACATACTCTTGGGTAAGAACGCGCGCAGGTCTAATTGAAATGTTGAACCAATAAGACAGAAAAAACAGAATAAAGGCTAACAGCGCAAACATGCCGGCCAGGATTTTATCTTTATACCCAAACAAAGCAAACCCTGAAATACCTGAAATAATAAAAAGCATATAAATACCTGTTTGATTGCTACCGCCCGCGGCAAACAGAAAAATAATAAGATTGATCAACGAGAGAAACAGAATGTTTGCCAACTTGTATTTACGCTTCCTGTTTAAAATAAAGGTTATGATACTTGTGACAATAACTGCCACGTAGTATGGTTCATTTCCTTGGATATTACTTAGCCAATCGGTGATTAAATAAACGATACCTACCAAAATAGAAACAACGATAAGGTGGCCGCGCAAAAGCGCGTTCTTATAATCCACCCACGAGGATATATAGGTACCTTTACCTATGACTAAATCTCTAAAACCCGAACCAGACATTATAAGCGCTAAATAGGTCTAAAAATCCCAAGATAAAACCAATTTACTTACCTGCCGCGCAAATGTTTATTCAGCGGTTTATCAAACCATAGCTTCCTTGAGAAAGTCATTAAGCGGCTTAAGCGTCTTGGCGGCCAATGCTATCTTTTTAACGAAATCTTTACTGGTAACTTCTTTATCCGTAAAGTTATGCGATACAATAAAGCTCTTATGCCTAAGTAGATCGATGTGCGGATGATCTTTGGGGTAACCCCTGGGAGCTGTTTTCAGTTTATCGAAAGCGCCTAAGGCTGGAAAAAGCTTTTTAAATTTTTTGTCATTCAGGATCTTTAGAAAACCCTTTGTATTGTAGTCAATCTCCTGTCTGATTTTGGCCAGGCTTTCATTGTCGGGCATGTAAATACCTCCGGCAACAAAGCTTTTTCCGGGTTCAAGATGAAGGTAATAGCCTGGCTCTTGCTCCATTTTACCATGAGCCGAAATTCCCGCACCCATATTTACCTTATACGGTCTCTTATCTTTACTGAAACGTACATCCCGATAAATTCTAAAGCCAAGCTTACGCGGATTGAGACCAGCCAAACTATCATCGAACTTTAACAACTCTTTATGAAGAGCCTCCAAAAAATCCTCAAAACCAGATTTTATTATAAGATATCGAGGCTTTTTTTTCAAACCATTCGTGATTGTTATTTTTTGCAATGCTTTTAAGAAATTTTAAAAGATCATCCATAAGGTTCTAAAACTAAAATTGAGTTGGTAGTGAAATTGAATTGGAGTAGATCGTTTCGTTTTTACTTGAAATAGGTAATGGTTCTTTGCACTTGCAATAAAACACCAATCCTTTATAGGAAGTAAGATGTAAATACTGAGTAGTAAAAAGTCCGATTTTCGAAACGACAATTATCAAGTTCTCATTTTCATTTATTAGCTTTCCAAAATCCTCCTTAGTAAGTTGAACAAATACGCCATTCATTTTAAGTGCTTGTTGAATATCCCTGCGATTTGAAATAGGTATCATATAATTATTTCTTTTGTTAAAGATATTCTACAGCTGATTCCAGGCCCATGCCGCGCGAAGCTTTGATTAGAATAGTCGCATTCTGAATCAGATTTGTTTTTAGTAATTCCAAAAGAGCTTCTTTGGTTTCAAAATAGTGCGCCTCCGGATACGCCCTTTTAGCCGATGACATTAGTTTGCCGCATAGATACACATCATCAAAATTATTTTTGAGAAGCAACTCACCCATTTTTTTATGTTCCGATTCAGCCTCACCTTCCAATTCAAACATGTCGCCTAAAATCACCACCTTTCTTAAAGCCTTCATGGCGGCCAGATTATTAATGGCTGCTTCCATCGAACTTGGGTTGGCATTATAAGCATCCAAAATAATAGTATTGGATCCCTTCTCTATTATCTGCGACCGCATGTTGCCCGGTACGTACTCCGCAATTGCCCCGTTTGCCTCTTTAGCCGAAACACCAAAAAACTTTCCAATACAAAGTGCCGCTAAAATATTTTCAAAATTATAGGTGCCCACTAATTGGGTTTGCACGATTTCACCATTCTCAGCTTCAAATCGAATAAAGGGTTCGGCATCAACAAACCTTGCCGAGTAATAATCGCCCTGCGAAGAATAAAAATAGGGTTCGCTAAACCGCTTGGCCATGTTTGCGAGAATTTGATTTTGCGAATTGATAAACACGGTACCCTTGTTCACAATCAAATGCTGATACAATTCTGACTTGCCGCGAATAATATTTTCAAATCCACCAAAAGTGCCAATGTGCGCTTTGCCAATATTGGTGATAAAACCATGGGTCGGGTTAGCAATCGAGCAAAGCAGGGCGATCTCACCAACATGATTTGCCCCCATTTCAATAACTGCAATTTCAGTTTGCCGGGTAATGCTCAATACCGAAAGTGGAACCCCGATATGATTATTCAAATTACCCTTGGTGGCATAAACATGAAATTTTTTTCCAAGCACGGCATTCAATAATTCCTTGCTGGTTGTTTTCCCGTTAGAACCCGTAAGTCCGATGATCGGAATAGTTAGTTGCTTGCGATGATGCCGCGCGAGATCCTGCAATGCGGCAAGCACATCGTTAACTAAGATACATCGTGGATCGTTGGCATGCGCAGGCTCATCCACCACCACATAGCGGGCTCCTTTCTCTAAAGCCTGGGTAGCAAATTCATTGGCGTTAAATTTATCTCCGCGCAAAGCAAAGAAAATTGAGTCCTTTGAAATCTGCCGTGTATCGGTAGAAATTTTTTCGGTTTCGATGAATTTCTCGTAGAGCTTCTCAGTTTGCATGTCAGGATATCCGATCGGGTAAAGTATCTTGCAGGCAAGATAACAGTAGGTAGTGGGTGAACGTTATAGAAGGTAGTTTTTTTTAAATGAGAACAGTCTGGCTCTTGCTTTTGTTTATAATTTCCTCTGGCGGATACGCACAATTTACGTATTCACTCGATCAAAGCATTCCGGTGGAGGTAAATGGAGAACCCCTTAAGCTTGCCTGGGCAGGCGGCCTAAACGCGGCACAAATTAACACCATGGATTTGAATGGGGACAACAAACAAGATCTTGTTGTCTTTGATCGTACCGCCAATAAAATTCTTACCTATGTTAATCAGGATAATAAGTATATCTATGCGCCTGAGTACGAAGAGCTATTTCCTGACCAGGTAAGCCAATGGATGCTGCTGCGCGATTTTAATTGCGATGGCCGAAAAGATATTTTTACAAGCGACCCTTTTGGAATAATTGTATTTGTGAATACGACTAAGCCCGGAGAAAACCTTTCGTGGCGATATTACAATCCTGGGTTTCCCTTACTCACCAAAGGTTTTAGTGGCAACGTGAATCTTAAAGTCAACCCAGATGATATTCCAGCTATTGATGATATTGATGGGGATGGGGATTTGGATATTTTGAATGTGCGCTTTGTGGGGGTGGGCACGATAGAATGGCATAAGAATCTGAGTATCGAGCGAACCGGTACCTGCGATTCGCTGCAATTAGAACGCGTAACGCAATACTGGGGCAATATAGAAGAATGTACATGTGGTAAATTTGCTTTTGGTCAAACCTGCGCATCCCTACCCGGAGGCCGCACGCAACATGTAGGTGGCAAAGTACTATTAACCATGGATTTGGATAATGATGGCGATCGGGAATTGCTCTTTTCGGAAGAAACGTGCTCGCGCATCTATATGCTGCAAAATAATGGAACTCCTCAGGATGCTTCCATGAACAGCGCGGTTTCCTTTCCTCCTTCAGCTCCTGTTAACTTTTAAATTTTCCCGGCTCCCTTTAGCGAGGATTTAGATTTCGATGGGTTAAATGATTTGGTGGCCTCTCCAAATATCTCTGCACGCACCTACCAATATGCTAACTTCAAAGAATCCCTTTGGTTTTATAAGAATACGGGTACTCGGCAACTCCCCAATTTCACTTTTCAAAAAACAAATTTTCTGCAGGACGACATGATTGAAGTAGGTGACAATGCGGTGCCGGCTTTTATAGATGCAGATGGTGATGGCGATCAGGACATGTTCATCAGCACATACATTAGTTCCAGTCTGGCAAGCTCAGTTTACTTCTACGAGAATATAGGTACCTCTTCAAATGCTAGTTTTAAATTAATAACTACCGATTTTAATAATCTTTCTTTCTCGAATTTATTTAATGTAAAAATCCAGTATGCCGATATTAATGGGGACGGAACCTTAGACTTTGTGTTTACCGGAACGGGTCTTCAGAACGGTCAAACACCATTGTTATACATCCCTAACTTATCGACAACAGGGCTTAACATTTCAGGGCAAAGCATTCAATCGGCCAACTTCGAAATTAGTCAGACAGACAATGTATTAATGGTCGATGTAGATCTGGATGGAGTACAAGATATTTTGTTGGGCAAAAGTAACGGGGCCGTTGAGTATTGGAGAAACAATGGGCCGGCAGGGCAGTTTAACTATTTTTTACAAGACGATAGTTTTTTAGGTTTGGGAACAAGCACCGATCGACAAAGCCCATCGATGGCGGCTGGGATCTGGATGCAGATGGGCGCAGCGATTTGATTTTAGGAAATCAACGTGGTGAGCTCGCTATTTACGGAGACTTCCGCGCGCAGAACACAAATATTGCCGCCATAACAGATATTGTTTTCAATCCGATCACAGAAAAATATTATTCCAAAAATCTAGGTGGAAGATGCTGGCCTACTGTTGTTAATCTTTTCAACAGTGATAAACCTGCTTTGGTTGTGGGCAACACGTTGGGCGGGGTACTCATTTTGAAAAATGAAACCAGCAAAAATCTCCCTGAAAATCCAGTGGTTGATCTCTACCCTAATCCGGTTGAGAATACGGAAACGTTATATATTACAGCGGATCGAAATATGACGGTGCAATTTTATACCGCCTTGGGTCAAACCCTTTCAGAATCCTATTTTATCCCGGCCAATCAGCAATATCCGATACTACTTACAGGCTTATCGCCCGGTATTTATCTTGCACGATTTACCTACAACGGTAAAACTCTGGGCAAACGATTTATAATTTTTTAAAGCAAAGCTACTTTTACCATGCATTCTTTTGCTGTTATCTTCGACATGGATGGTGTACTGGTTGACACTAACCCGTATCATAAAATTTCCCTAAAGCAGTTTTGCACGCGCCACGGGTATGAATTGAACGAAGAAGATCTGAATAATAAAATCTATGGCCGCACCAACAATGAATGGATCCGCAATCTATTTGGCTCATTACCAAAAGAAAGAATCTTAGAACTAGGAGAAGAAAAAGAAGCCTTGTTTCGGTCTATTTATAAAGATGTTATCGAACCGTTGGCGGGATTAGATGAATTATTAAAGCGGCTAACACACGCGAGCATTCCTATTGCAATTGGTTCTTCAGCCCCGCGCAGCAATGTTGATTTTGTTCTTGAATCAACACGACTTAAAAAATATTTCAATATCATTCTCGATCAATCGCATGTTGAACACGGTAAGCCCGATCCGGAAATATATTTGAAGGTAGCCGATCGGTTGGGCTTTGAACCTAAGCATTGCATTGTTTTTGAGGATTCTCTATCTGGAGTAGAAGCCGCCCAAAGAGCGGGCGCCAAAGTGGTTGGTGTTACGACTACCCATAATCGCAAGGAGTTGGCTCACACCGATTTTGTCATCCCTGATTTTACAGATTTGACGCCTGTCGGTCTCTATAATAGCGTTTTTAGAAGTTAAAAATGCTCGTTTTTTATTGTCAAAATGGCCTTTACAGGATTCATTATCACATTTTTAGGCACACTTGCCAATATTTTAAGTTGGGCTTGGTTTATTAGGTCTCATTTCCCGATATTTGCAGTCCCTTTTTAAAGAGGGACTAAATCAAATACGCTTTTATGGCACGAGTTTGTCAAGTTACTGGAAAAGACCTCAGGTAGGCAATAACGTTTCGCACGCGAATAATAAAACAAAGCGTAAATTCTATCCGAATGTACAGACTAAACGTTTTTTTATTCCTGAGGAAGATAAGTAGATAACGGTTAAGTTATGTACGAAAGCAATTAAGACTATGAATTTGAAGGGAAGCACGGCTGTGTTGAAAGATGCAAAGGCCAAGGGTACTCTTTCAATCTAAAAATTTAATAATCTGCTAGTATGGCAAAGAAAGGAAACAGAATACAGGTAATTCTAGAGTGCACCGAGCAAAAGGCCAGCGGCCAGCCCGGCATGAGCCGTCACATTACCACAAAAAACCGGAAGAACACCACTGAGCGTATTGAGCTTAAGAAGTACAATCCGATTTTAAAGAAATATACTCTTCACAAAGAAATTAAATAATCATGGCTAAGAAAGTTGTTGCGTCATTAAAGAAAACAGATGGCAAGAATTACGCAAAAGTAATCCGTGCTGTAAGATCCGAAAAAACAGGTGCCTACACCTTCAAAGAAGAAATTGTGGTGTCTGATTTGGTGAAAGAAACACTAGCCAAAAAATAATCGGCTTACGCAGATAAGATTAGAAAGTCCCTTGAGTGGGACTTTTTTTATTTAGTTAGTAACTTATCCAGAATTTATACCACACGCAGTTATGTCATTCTTGTCGGGTTTATTTTCTAAGGAAAAGAAAGAAAGTCTTAACCAGGGTCTTGAAAAAACCAAGGAAAGTTTTTTCAACAAACTTGGGAAGGCCATAGCGGGCAAATCGGTTGTCGATGCGGAAGTACTGGACAATCTAGAAGAGATTCTGATCTCTTCGGATGTGGGCATTCAAACTACCCTTAAAATTATTGAACGTATTGAAGCTCGCGTGGCCCGCGACAAATACCTGGGCACATCGGAGTTAGATCAGATTTTAAAGGAAGAAATTGCCAATCTGCTTACTGAAAGTAACATGCAGGATCTGGTTGATTTTGAAATACCCAAAGGGATCAAGCCTTATGTATTGTTAGTAGTAGGTGTGAATGGCGTTGGCAAAACCACCACCATCGGGAAACTTTCTGCCCAATTTAAAAAACAAGGAAAGTCTGTAGTATTGGGTGCTGCCGATACTTTTCGTGCCGCAGCGGTAGATCAGTTAAAACTCTGGGGCGAACGGGTCGGTGTGCCTGTGATCTCAAAAGGTATGAATACAGATCCCTCGGCCGTAGCCTTTGATGCTGTACAGCATGGCGTTGATTCGGGAGCCGATATTGTGATTATCGATACCGCTGGGCGCTTACACACCAAAGTAAATCTGATGGCTGAGCTGTCTAAAATTAACCGCGTTATTCAAAAGGTAATTCCCGAGGCACCCCACGATGTCATGTTGGTATTAGATGGAAGTACCGGCCAAAATGCCGTGATACAAGCTCGCGAGTTTACCAAAGCCACTAATGTTTCTTGTCTTACCATTACCAAACTGGATGGAACTGCGAAGGGGGGCGTGGTTATTGGTATTTCGGATGAGTTTAAAATACCGGTGCGGTATATTGGGGTAGGCGAAAAAGTAGATGATCTACAAGTATTCAACAAGACTGAGTTTGTTGATTCTCTTTTTCAGAAGAAGTGAGTTGCATTCACTTATTTGACTTGAATGGAATCCGCCAGAAGACCTGGTAGTTGAATCCCCAATAAGTATTCTTATACGTCAGGCCATATCCCGGAATCTCATAGGTCTCAAATGCATCGTTCCCTGACACAGTGGGCAAGAATTTTAACCTGGCTGTATAGCCCATCCAAAATTGCTTCCAGATTTTAACCCGAAGGCCAGTAGTTAATTCTATCCATCCTGCCTTTGCATTGGTATTGACCGCGTTCTTTTTATAATCTCCAAAATCAATAGTGCTATAATCATAGACAACTTGTTCATCAAAAATGGAGCGACCGTATCGAATACCAAAAAAGAACATATTCTTGTCCGGATCATTCTTCAAAAAATTAATATCCACACCCAACCGTATATAGCGGCCATCATTTGAATATGTTCCGTTTTCGATAGGCGTGTCTCTGGTCCAGCGTCCGTAATCCAAGGTCGGATAATATCTGCCTAGATCTGTGTCTGCATTTAGTTCCCAACCCGAAAATGAACTCTTCGCAATTGTTTGTCCAAGCCTGATCACATCTGTACCTAACCGAATACCGGTTGGCTTGATAAACTTGCGCGTAGAGTCTGATCGAATATCCTGCGCCTGATTTTGGATACACAGACCAAACAATAGGCAGTTAATCAACAGATATCTGAATATTGACAGTAGCATGGGTTGATAATTGATTAACTAATACCTGTGGATCGGTAAAGGTTGAATTGATTACAGAAAGATTAACATAATTGGTAAAGGCACCGCAGTCTACAGAAATAACTTGTACACTCGTTTCGTACCCCACTGTAAGCGTTTCCTCGCGCCCCTCAAACTTAAAAGTAAATGTCATTTCGAGGCTTCGGGATTAACAGGTAATTGAACCGCACTAACGGCTGTATTTTGATAATAGATTTTGTCGAGCCCGGAAACCTTTATTTCATCAAATGCAACAAGCCGAATATTATTCCCGCTTTTAAAAGTAATTTTACCAGGTTGGTACTAGTGATAAGGCAATCGGGTTGACTCAGGCAACCTGTTAAAAGAAAAAATAAACCGATAAACCGAACGAATTTCAAAGGCATGCAGTTGAACGTGCAAATATAACCCCTGACAATGGGGGGCAGAATTTACCCGGAGGTATTTTTTGTAAATTCGCACCGAAATACGAATCAGTGAAAACAAAAGGCGCTAAAAAGACCAAAGTAAACATTGTAACACTAGGTTGTTCGAAAAACCTGGTGGACTCTGAAGTACTTTTAACACAGCTCAGAGGCAATGGCATTGACACCATGCATGAATCGAAAAAAGATGATTCTAATATAGTGGTTATTAATACCTGCGGATTTATCGATAATGCTAAACAAGAATCGATCGATACAATTCTTCGTTATGTAGATGCCAAAGAAGAAGGTGTAGTAGAAAAGGTTTATGTGACGGGCTGCTTATCGGAGCGCTACAAAGACGATCTTCAAAAAGAGATTCCTGATGTTGATGCCTGGTTTGGCACGCGTGATCTTTCGCGACTGCTCAAGCAACTTAACGCCAATTACAAACACGAATTGGTTGGTGAGCGTATTCTCACTAACCCAAGCCATTTTGCCTATTTAAAAATTTCAGAAGGCTGCGATCGGCCGTGCTCCTTCTGCGCAATCCCCATCATGCGAGGCAAACATGTTTCGAAACCCATGGAAGAATTGGTGTTGGAAGCAAAAAATCTCGCCAAGAAAGGAACGAAAGAGTTATTGCTTATTGCGCAAGATTCAACTTACTACGGTCTCGATATCTACAAGAAGAGAAATCTTGCTGAACTTTTACAACGTCTTTCTGATGTAGAAGGCATTGATTGGATCAGGCTTCATTATGCTTTTCCTGCGGGATTCCCGACTGATGTGTTGGATGTAATGGCTGAACGCGCTAACATTTGCAAGTATCTGGATATTCCGTTGCAGCATGGTTCCACCGAACTTCTTAAAATTATGAGGCGCGGTATTACGCGTGAAAAAACCGAAGAGCTTTTGGCATTGATCCGCGCTAAAGTACCCGGCATAGCCATACGTACTACTTTGATTGCCGGACACCCAGGAGAAAGTGAAGCTGAGTTTGCCGAGATGATGCAATTTGTTGAGACCTCACGCTTCGATCGGCTGGGAGTATTTCCCTATTCACATGAAGATAATACTCATTCTTACTCATTGAATGATAATGTGCCCGATGAGGTGAAACAAGAACGCGTTGATCAATTGATGGAATTGCAACAGGGCATTTCGTTGGAATTAAATCAACAAAAAATTGGAAAGACATTTAAGGTGCTCATTGACCGCAAAGAAGGCGGCAATTTTTACGGCCGTACAGAATTCGACTCGCCTGAAGTAGACAATGAAGTAATTTTGGATGCAAAGCAAAACTACTTGCGGGTTGGCGATTTTGTAATGGCTAAAATTACGGGAGCCAGTGAGTTTGATTTGATCGCGGAGCCTGTGCAGCATTAACAATTAATTAACAGGATTAACCTCTTAAATAAATCCTCAAACTTTATCAGGAAATAAGTCGTTATTGAATTATATTTTTTCGAAATCCGATCCGTTGTTAGTATGCGCCTCCAAAAACTTGAGTTTTCCGAAACCCGGTCCTTTTCTTCTTTCTTTCTCGATTACATTCAAAAAAAAGATTCACTAAAACCTTTCTACACGCGCTTTCCCGAAGTTGAAAATTTCAAAGCACAAATAGCAGAAAAATCAAAAGCATATTCTTACACCAATAGAAAAATCTTAGCTGAGGTACTTCAAAAGCAATATCAGGAAATTGATTCGTCACAAGAGATAAAACAAAATCTTAATTCGTTAAAAGAGAATACCACCTTCACCATTACAACGGGTCATCAGCTAAACATTTTTACAGGTCCTTTATACTTTATCTACAAGATTGTAACGGTTATCAATACCTGTAAGGAATTAAAGAAGCAATATCCCAAATACAATTTTGTGCCTGTTTATTGGATGGCTTCTGAAGATCATGATTACGATGAAATAAAATACTTTCGGCTTTACGGAAAAAAGCATACGTGGGAAACAACACAAACCGGAGCTGTTGGGCGATTTAATCCAGAAGTCAATAGCAAAGCTTTTTAGCGAGATTCCTGGAGATATTGAATTGTTTAAGCAAGCCTATAAACAAAAAACATTAAGTGCCGCGGTTCGCTATTATGTAAATGCCCTGTTCTCGCACGAAGGATTACTTGTGGTGGATGCTGACGATCGATCTCTCAAAACACTTTTTCAAGATGTTATCCGGGATGACATATTTGATCATACCCCAAAAAAATTAGTCGAAGAACAGAACTCAAAACTTGAATCACTTGGCTATCATCCGCAAGTTTTTGCCCGCGATATTAATTTCTTTTATCTGGACAAAAATCTCCGGAATCGTTTAGAAATAAACGGTGATACCTTTCAAGTAGTTGATACAAACATTCAATTCTCGAAATCGGAAATTGAAAAGATGATTACTGAAGAGCCTGAGAAATTCAGTCCGAACGTAATCTTACGCCCGCTTTATCAGGAAGTAATTCTGCCAAACCTCGCGTATGCCGGTGGCCCTGCTGAAGTAGTGTATTGGCTTCAACTCAAAAAAGTATTTGATTACTTCAAGGTTCCTTTTCCGGTATTGATGCCAAGAAATTTTGCTTTGATTATAGACACTCTGGTTTCAAGAAAATTTGAAAAGACCGGGCTTGAGTATCAGCATTTATTTGAAGAGAAAAATTTCTTGTTTAACCAATGGATTGTTAAAAATACTGCTCGCGATCTTTCTCTTGGCAAGGAGCTTCAAACTATGGGTCATTTGTTTTCAAGTATTCGCGATCAGGCCGCAGCCATTGACCCAACCCTCATAAAATTTATAGAAGCCCAAAAGCAACGCGCGTTGAATGGTCTGGAAAGAACAGAGCAAAAAATGATACGTGCGGAAAAGCGTTTACACACGGATAAGTTAGGGCAATTAGAAGCGGTAAAAGAAGAACTCTTTCCAAAGGGAAGTCCGCAAGAGCGCGTTGATAATTTTTTAAATTTTTATCAAAAAGATCCGCAGTTCATTGAACACCTTCTCAATACGTTCGATCCCTTTGATTTTAAATTCAATTTGCTTTTTATTAATTGGATCGCATGACGAAAGGAGCAGTTACGAAAAATTTATCTCCAAACGGAAATGAACTAAGTGAAAGCGAACTCATACAATTAACTCAACAACTTTGTAATCAATTTTTCTTGCTATTGATCTTTCTACTTAAAAGTCGTTCATAGTGTACCTACCCATCGAATCCAAGCAAGAACCCGACACCTGGCTTATTATTAAGCGTAATCAAAAGAGTTTCCAGACATTCGATTATCAATACCAAAAGTAAAAGATGACAAAATGGAAAATATTTTTTTTGAAGAATTTCATCAACTCGAAAAAAAAACAGTTGGGGATATTTCGGAGCCCAAGCAAGGAGGTCCTACGCCTTCAAGAAAAATAGATCTAGTTATTGTTCCCCTGCTGGCCTTCGACCAACAAGGCCATCGCGTGGGTTATGGAAAAGGTTTCTATGATCGCTTTCTAAAAGAATGCCGACCTGATTGTCAAAAGATCGGGTTGTCTATGTTTCATCCTGAGAAGCAACCCATCGAAGCCAACGAGCACGATGTGACGCTTACGCTTTGCATCACATCAACAGACGAATATCGATTTTAGATTGCTGGTTCTTGCTGGCTCAGGCAATGAAAAGACCCCAATCCCCAAATAATATCGGTTGAATCAAGACCAATCACTTTCCGATCATTAAAACATTGTTGTAAAATATCTAAGGCGCGATCGTCATGCTTATCCTGAAAGGTAGGCACAACCACATACTTATTGCTTATGTAGAAGTTTGCATAGGAGGCTGGTAGTCGTTGGTCCTCATAGATAACGGGAGCCGGCATGGGCAATTCAACAATGTTGATCTGCTTTCCGTTTTCTAATCTAAGTGTTTTTAGTTCTTTTAGATTGTCCTGAAGAATTTCATAATTCTCATCGCTTTTGTTTTCTTCGATGATAGTAACAACTGTATCTTCATCCACAAAGCGTGTGAGGTCATCAATGTGCCCATCGGTATCATCACCAATAATGCCATCACCTAGCCAAAGAATATGATCGACTCCGTAATAGTCAATCAGGTATTTTCTATTTGCAACTGATTAAGATGAGGATTGCGGTTGGGATTTAATAAACATGCGCGTGTGGTGAGCAATGTTCCCCTTCCGTTAAATTCTACCGAGCCCCCTTCCATAACAATTCCTGGATGCACAACCGGAAGATTAAAATGTTTGGCAATTAATGTTGGAATCACATCATCCAAATCGTAGGGCGGGTACTTGTCACCCCAGGCGTTATATCCCCAATCCACAATCATTTTTTTCTTCTCAGTTGGATTGATAAGAAATGCGGGGCCATGATCGCGACACCACGCATCGTTAGTAGGATGAATAAAAAATTGAATGTTTCTTAAATCGGCCCCCGCTTCATTGAGGTGATACGTTGCTTTTATGCGCATCGCTTCGTTGGCCACATTAATGTTTACCGTTTCACCTTCGGCAATACGGTTAATAAATTCAGAATAAACGGGATAAACTGATTCTATTTTTCCGGGCCACGAAGCTTCTTTATGCGGCCAGCTCAACCAGGTGGCTGAATGCTTGGCAAACTCTGCGGGGAAATGGAATCCTAATTCTTTTGGGGTCATCATTGTATAGTCCATAGTCAACAGACGATAGTCCATAGTCAGCTATCGACCATGGACTATCGACTATTCCTCATCAATAAATCTTTTTGTAATGGGTTGATACGAATCTATTCTACGATCGCGTAGAAAAGGCCAATGCGTGCGGTAGCTGTCCGTTTTATTTAAATCAATATCCTGTACATGCACCTCCTCGTGTTCGTGCGAAGCCTTGTAAAGAATACTTCCAAAGGGATTGGTAATAAATGAACCACCCCAAAATTTCATAGCACCATTTTGTTCCAAGCCTACTCTATTTACGCTAACCACATGCAAACCGTTGGCAACGGAATGACTGCGTTGAATAGTTTGCCAGGCATTATACTGCTCGGTGTTGGTGGCTTCATCTTGCGCGGTTGCCCAACCAATGGCTGTGGGATAAAATAAAATCTCGGCCCCCATTAAGCTTGTGATGCGAGCTGCCTCGGGATACCATTGATCCCAGCATATCAATACCCCCAAAGTCGCAAACTTTGTTTTAAAAACTTTATATCCCAGGTCACCGGGAGTAAAATAAAATTTTTCATAGTACGCAGGATCATCCGGGATGTGCATTTTGCGATACTTGCCCAGGTAGGTTCCATCAGCATCCAACACTGCGGTGGTGTTGTGATAAATTCCTGTGTTCTTTTTCAAATAGCGAGGCAATGATCACCACGCCTAATTCTTTGGCTACAGAACTCAAAGCGTCTGTGGAGGGGCCGGGTATAGGTTCTGCCAATTTGAAATTTTCGTATTCCTCCACATCACAAAAATAGAGGGATGTAAAGAGCTCTTGTAAACAAATTATCTGAGCACCCTTTGCTGCCGCTTCACGCACTTTTTCAATGGCTTTAGAAAGATTTTCCTTAGGTGTTTTTGTGCAACTCATTTGCACGGTTCCTATTTTAACTTTTTTACCTGACACTTTAGAAAGTTTAAGATGCAAAAATAAGGATTTTGAAGTTCTTGCAATCAGATTTTTATGGCGCGTACCATTTCTCGCTTACCCGGTGGGCCGGGAAGTGATTCCACCACAAGCCCCAATGATTTTAAATCACGCTTCAATTGTCCTTTAGCACAGTAGGTAACAAATACGGCTTGGGCTTTCATTGCTGAAACAATTTTTTCAAGCATTGGTAATTCCCACATTTCGGGTTGCTTGTTGGGTGCAAAGGCATCAAAGTAAATTAAATCAAAATGATTGGGCGGCAAGGCTGCTACTTGTAAAGTAGTTTCTTCTTTGAAGAGCGTGAAGCTGTCATCCATGGGTTGCCATTGTTGCCAGGGAGCATTATGCATCTGCCTAAACTTCGAAACCTCTGAATCTGTAGCGGTATAGTTAAGCGATTTCCAGATTTCTTCTGATACAGGAAATGCCTCCAAGGCATAATACATTATGCGTATTTTGTTTCTCCGCCCACTGCCAACTTAGCCATGCGTTTAAGCCGGTTCCAAATCCTATTTCCAATACGGATATGGCTTTCGAGGAATTTTCCCCGAAGAAATAATTCAAACCCTTTTCTATAAACACATAGTTTGACTCCAGTATGGCGCCATGGCGTGAATGATACGTCTCATTCATTTCCACGTTCAACAGCGAGTGCGAACCATCTTCCGTTACAATAATATCTATCGCCACTAAAACTGATTTATTCTTTTTTGATCAACGCTACTGCATACGCATTCACACCTTCTTCGCGACCTACATAACCAAGCCGCTCAGCTGTTGTTGCTTTAATGGAGATATCTTCTTCCTCAATATTCATGAGTGGAGCAAGTACGCTTTTCATCTCAGGAATATGCGGATTTACTTTCGGATGTTCCAGCGTAAGCGTACAATCCACATTTTCAATTGTCCATCCTTTTTCGGCAAGCATGCGGGTAACATCCTTTAAAAAAAATTTACTATCCATTCCACTCCACCGAGGGTCTGTATTTGAATAGTGAAATCCTATGTCCCCTAAATTAGCCGCTCCTAATAAAGCATCACAAATAGCGTGAATGAGCACATCGGCATCCGAGTGCCCCACAGCCCCTTTTGCTGCCGGAAGCTTAATCCCGCCAAGGAAAAAATCTTTTCCGTTTTCTAATTGATGAACATCAAACCCAAGCCCAACACGGATTTTCATACATTTACTTTTTTCAAAAATAGAATCATTTGCCTGTATTTGTACCAATAGACTGCATTTAACAACAAGTTATTTTTATGGGACTGTTTCGTAACCTATTCATAGGAAAACAAAGTATACCCTCACGAGCTGATTATAAATACGCCCTGCTTCGCAGTCAGTTTGCGATCATTATGTGTGCGATAGCTTTGTTCTATATTGGCCTTGATACCTATAATGGCGTGACCGTCTTTATCCCTTTCTACCTTCTGCTTGGAGGAGTAGCAATTGTCTCTATTTTTCTTAATAGGTACAAATACTTCATTGCAGCAACCGTTGTTCAATTAATGATTTTGAACACGATGATCTTCCTTTTTGCAGATGTGGATCATCCCTACGGTGGTGTCTTTTTCTATTTTATGACCTGTTCTGTGACAGCCCTTATCCTGTTAAATAATTATCACCGAGCTATCAGCATTGGTTTTGCACTGCTCCCTATTTTATTAGGATACATTGCCTACACTTATGATTTCAATCTTATTCCCCCTCCTGTTTATGAAGACGAGATGATTCGGATCAATTTCATCACAAACCTGACCATCGGAATTATTTCAAATGCATTCGTTGTCTATTTTCTGATGGCCCGTAATACAGAAGTGGAAAATTCTCTCAGAGAGAATGAGCGCCATTTGATAAAAGTGTCCACGGATTTAAAAATAAGTGAGGATAGATTTGTAATGGCTTTGCAAGGCTCAAAAGCTGGTATCTATGAATGGCGAGTTAAAACAAATAGTATTTATGTTAGCCCTTATTGGAAAGAAATCTTAGGCTACTCGAATGATGAGTTGGCAAACTTAACATTCGATACCTATCTAACCTTTCTTCACAAGGAGGATGCGAAAAAAATATTGTTTTTAGTTGAAGAAAAATTCAAGACCCATGCGCCATATCAAATAGAACTTCAGATTAGGACTAAAAGCGGAGCTTACAAATGGGTTCAGGATAGTGGGATTTCCAAACAAGATGAGGAAGGGAATACTACCATAGTGATAGGTTCCATCATTGACATTGATGAACGAAAAAAGGCCGAAAATGAATTAGCCATTAAGAATTTCCAGTTGGCAAAAACAAACGAAGAATTAGATCGCTTTGTTTATAGTGCTTCCCATGATATGCGGGCACCGCTTAGCTCACTGTTAGGACTTATTCACCTTTCTGAAAAAACAGACCGACCCGAAGAAATTGGAACCTTATTACAAATGATGAAAGATCGGATCAAAACGATGGAAGGTTTTATAAAGGAGGTTACCGATTACTCGCGCAATACGCGCCTTGATTTGCCTTATTCAGGTGTCACTTTTTGATTTGGTTAGTGAGGTGGTCCATAATCTTGCCTATTCAATCGTAAACAAAAAGGTTCGCATCGATATTGCTATCGACAAAAAAATTCTATTGGACACAGATGTTAATCGTTTAAAGGTGGTGATCAATAATTTATTATCGAACGCGTATAAATATCATCAGTTCGATAAGCACGATCCTTACATTCGAATTGCGGCCAACGAAAAAGGTCAAACTATAATAATGACGATAGAGGATAATGGACAAGGAATAGCTCCTGAACATCATGTGCGAATTTTTGAAATGTTCTATCGCGCCTCCGAATCCTCGGATGGTTCAGGACTTGGATTATACATCGTGAAAGAAACACTCGATAAGTTAAATGGAAGCATCAGCGTAACCTCAAAAGGGGGAGGCACGGAGTTTATCGTTACCCTTCCTTCAAAACTATAATTAGTTCTCCTCTTTAGTTTTCGAATGATAATAAAGCACGTTTGAGTTTTCCTCTTTAAATATTTCATTTCCAACTCGAACAATATCTTCCGCTGTTACGGATTCAATCAGATCGCCTTCGCGGTTAATTAAATCTGCATCGCCCGACAAGGCGGCAAAGGCCAGATTCATCGCACGATTGATCACTTCCACTTTTTCAAACTCCATAGCCGTGAGTGATTGGTTTTTAACTTTTTGCAATTCTCCCGGCTTCAATCCCTCCTTCAACAAAGTCTGAATCACCTTTTCCAACTCCTCCTCTCCGACTTCCGGTGTAATTCCTGGGCTTAGCCTTCCACTTATTACAAACATTCCGGGATCAATAGAACCCATGGTAAACGAGGATATCGAAGTAAAGATTTTCTTTTCTTTTACTAACTGATTATATAAACGGCTCGATTGCCCGCGGCTTAAAATATCGCTAAGAAGTTCGGCCACATAAAAGTCATTATTAAATCGCCCTTGCATATGATAACTTTTGTAGAGGGCGTGGGCGGGTACCTTGGCATTAACCGTGAGCGTTCGTTTTGCGGTTTGCAATGGTTCACGGGCAAGCTGTCTCGGCTTCTTAATCCCTACCGGTATGGGCCCAAACCATTTTTCAGCAAGGCCTTTTACTTGTTCATGTGTAACATTACCTGCCACCACCAAAATAGCATTGTTAGGAATGTAATGCGTAAAGAAAAAATCTTTTACATCGTCCATCGTAGCATTTTCAATATGGCTAATTTCTTTGCCAATGGTTGCCCATTGGTAGGGGTGTGTTTTATACGCTAACGGCCTGATCTTTAGCCAGACATCGCCATAGGGTTGATTGAGATAACGCTGTTTAAATTCCTCCACCACCACTTTGCGTTGAACTTCCAAAACAGCAGGATCAAAAGACAAACTCAACATCCGGTCGCTCTCTAGCCAAAACCCAGTTTCTAGATTAGATGCCGGAACGGTCAGATAGTAATTAGTAATATCCGTATTGGTGAAGGCATTATTCTCACCGCCAACCTGTTGTAACGGCTCGTCATAGCTCGGAATATTCAACGAACCGCCAAACATTAAATGTTCAAATAAGTGGGCAAAGCCGGTTTTATCAGGCTGTTCGTCTCGTGAACCTACATTGTACAAAATATTCATTACCGCTATTTGCACGGTAGGATCTTCGTGTACCAGTACCTGAAGGCCATTATCTAATGTAAATGTTGAGAAGGGAATCATTCGTATAAGCTAAATTCTAAACAAAGTGATAATCACTGGGCCGCAAGATAGTCTGCCCGTTAATTTTTTCTATATTTTCGCATCTACCTTATATAAATGTCTTTTCGGATATGAAATTTCAGCGCAAGAAATACTCCAATGAAGTTCTCATCGCATTATATGAAGCTTTGCTTCGCCCGCGGTTAATTGAAGAAAAGATGCTGATTTTACTTCGACAAAATAAAATCAGTAAATGGTTTAGCGGTATCGGGCAGGAAGCCATCTCCGTAGGTATTACGCAGGCTCTCGATAAAGATGAATATATCTTGCCGATGCACCGAAACCTGGGGGTTTTTACGGGTCGCGAATTACCCTTTACCCGGCTTTTCGCGCAATGGCAAGGCACCCCGATGGGCTACACCAAAGGCCGCGACCGATCTTTCCATTTCGGTACTAACGAACACCACATTGTGGGTATGATCTCGCACCTAGGGCCTCAAAATGGCGTAGCCGATGGTATTGCCCTGGGCACGCAATTAAGAAATGAGAAAAAAGTTACTGTCGTTTTTAATGGCGATGGCGGTACCAGCCAGGGAGATTTTCATGAAGCGATAAACGTTGCGGCTGTTTGGAACTTGCCTGTGATCTTTGTGGTAGAAAACAATGGCTACGGTCTGTCAACACCCAGCCGCGAACAATTTAAATGCAAACAATTTATTGACAAGGCTATCGGCTATGGAATAAAAGGAGTTCAGGTTGATGGCAATAATATTCTGGAAGTGTTTGATACTGTAAACACGCTCGCCACAAACATGCGTAAAAACCCGGAACCTGTATTATTGGAATGTATAACATTTAGAATGCGCGGCCATGAGGAAGCATCGGGCACCAAGTATGTTCCGAAAAAACTGATGGACGAATGGGCTAAAAAAGATCCAATTAGTAACTACGAACAGTTTCTGATTAAGGAAAAAATTATAGAACAAAAATTTGCAGATACCACTCGTAAGAAAATAAAAAGCGAAATAGAAGCCGGGCTGGAAGAAGCATTTAAGGAAACGTTGCCAGTACCGGATACCGAGCTGGAGCTTAAGGATGTCTATGCTCCTTATGTTGAATCGATTGTTTCACCAAAATCAGAAAAAAAATCCGAACGAAGATTTATTGATGCCATCAGTGACGGCCTGCGGCAAAGTATGGAACGCCATGATAACCTCGTGTTGATGGGGCAGGACATTGCCGACTATGGTGGCGTGTTTAAAATCACCGAAGGGTTTGTAGAAAAGTTTGGAAAAGATAGAGTACGCAACACGCCCTTGTGCGAAGCCGCCATTCTAGGCACTAGTTTAGGTCTATCTATCAAAGGCATGAAAGCGATGGTGGAAATGCAATTCGCGGACTTTGTTACAGAGGGCTTTAATCAAATAATAAACAATCTCGCTAAAACACATTGGCGGTGGGGTCAGGCTGTTGATGTAGTGGTACGCATGCCAACGGGTGCGGGCACCGCTGCGGGTCCGTTTCATAGCCAAAGTAATGAAGCGTGGTTTTTTCACACACCCGGATTAAAAATTGTATACCCTTCCAATCCTTACGATGCCAAAGGATTATTGTGCGCTGCGTTGGAAGATCCTAATCCGTATTTATTCTTTGAACACAAAGTCCTTTACCGGTCTATCAAAGATCAAATTCCTGACGATTATTATACGATTGAAGTTGGTAAGGCCAAGTTGATAGGTGAAGGCAATGATCTTTCTATCATTACCTATGGAATGGGAGTGCATTGGGCTAAAGAAATATTGACGGCTATGCCGGATGTAAGTGCCGATCTTCTTGACTTGCGAACTCTTTTACCGTGGGACAAAGAAGCGGTTATGGAAACCGTGAAGAAGACAGGTCGGGTTCTTATTTTTCATGAAGACACATTAACTGGTGGAATTGGTGGAGAAATAGCCGCCTGGATTGGAGAGCATGCTTTCAATTATCTCGATGGACCCGTATTTCGGGAAGCCAGCTTAGATACCGCCATACCTTTTGCCGCTACTCTCGAGCAAAATTTTCTACCTAAAGGGAGATTAAAATCCCGAATTGAAGAGCTGCTAAAATTCTAAGCAACAATTGTCGTTATAAACCATTATAGAGGAAGAACATTGCTTTTTTCCTTATCTTAGCCTGTTTATAGCATATTAAATTGAAGCCTGCTAAAGAAATAGTGAACCCAGTAAGCAAACGCCTGATATTTTGGGGGTCGTTGCTGGTTTTGTTCTTTCTTTCTTCCCACCTCAATGCGCAGGATAAAAAACCAATTAATAATAAGGGGGTAATTCGTCAGATGAAGGCGAAATCCATGTCACGCAAGGAGAAAGCAACCACCAAAGATATTGCCGGAAAAAAATTGCGCACCCGCAACGAGTCTTCTGCACAACGAGCCGTGTATTCTTCCAGTTCGCCCTATAAAAACAAAAGAAGATCGGGGGGCGATCAGGTTGGTAAGCCGATTGGTGGCAATGCCCCGCGTATTCGCTCTAGTTCCGCAGCGCATGCTCGCGCGAATGTATATCCTCAAAAAGGGCCGTTTATTAATCACAATTCAAAAAAACCTGAGCAAGCATATTCTAACAAGCGTGAGCTTTCACGGTTAGCACGTTTACAAACCCGACAAGAGCCTCCCGGTAAAAAGAAACGGGTTACTCCACGATCGGGATCGCAAGCCTACGTTACCCGCGGACGCAAGAATGTTTATTGGGGAAAATTTTCTAAAGGAGAACGCGCATTTACAACAGACATTGCAGGTAGACCCTTGCGTGCGCGTAATTTCAGAACCCCGGCTAATCCAATTATTAAAGCACCTGATCCTTACTATGGTCGTAAACAAACCGGTGATCGTGCCTATTCAGGAACGTATCGTTCGGGCTATAAAACTGCCACGAGACGTGGAGAATTACCCTGGAAAGGTGACGTTTCCGGGCAGCCTATTCGAAAGAGTAAAGGAAGAGATAATCAGGTAGCTGGTGTGCCCGGTTCTGGTCCACGGATAAGACCAGGATTTAGTGCCAACTACATGAAGAAAGATTTTTCACGCTTGCGCGGAATAAAACCTGAAAAAGGAGGCGGAAGCGTTACCGGAAAATACAGATCAAATCAACCGCTAACTCCTAAAGCACCAGGTATAGGCGCAAACTATATGCGTCAGGATCAAAATAAGTTACGAGGTATTAAGCCTGTGAAAGGCGGAGGTTCCGTGACCGGTAAATTCAAATCCAATCAACCACTCAGTGCACGGGCACCGGGCATTGGAGCCTCGTATATGAAAAAAGATCTTGGCAAACTACGAGGTATTAAACCTACCAAAGGCGGAGGCGGTAGCATTAGTGCTCAAATGAAAAAAGGTAGAAATACTCCGTTAGGTGCTCGTCCGCCAGCTAACCCAAGCGTAGCTAATAAAATGGGCAATTTCTCAGGAAATATTCGCTCAGTTAGACCGCCAAAAGGTGGTGGTAGTGTGAGCGGACAGCTAAAGAAAACCACTACCACGCCCTTGCCTGTACGCGCGCCATTAGATCAACGCGCAGCCAATTACCAAGACAAGTACCAAGGGTTTATAAAACGTAACCGGGTTTCTGAAGGCTTTAGTCAGGATGGATTAAGTTATTCGGGTAGCCTTAAAGCACGAAGACCTCCAAAAGGTGGTGGCAGCATAAGTGGTCACGTTTGGAACAATGACAATAAACCGCTCGCGGGGACAGCGCCTGGTGGATCGGCCAATAAGATTGATAGATATCAAGGTGACTTAACCTTAGTTCGGAAATCTTTTAGTCGGGATGGTTACGACTTCTCGGGCTATAACAAAACCAGGAAACCTTTGAAAGGAGGAGGCAGCATAAGTGGCCAGGTTTGGAACAACAATAATAAGCCGCTCACGGGCACAGCACCTGGTGGATCGGCCAATAAGATTGATAGATATCAAGGTGACTTAACCTTAGTTCGGAAATCTTTTAGTCGGGATGGTTACGACTTCTCGGGTTATAATAAAACCAAAAAGCCAGAAAAAGGTGGTGGTAGTGTTAGTGGAAAACTTTGGAATAATAATGGTGAACCCTTACCTGTAAGAATGCCCTCTGGAGATCAGGCAGGAGATATAAACTACTCTGGAAAAACCCGGTTACCCAGATTCAAACGTGAGTATGTTCGCAATCCAAATGCTGTTGAACCCGCCTTGAAAAAACATAGTCCTTACGAAACAGTTTATCAGGTTAATGGCCTGATGGTTCGCGTTAAGCAAAAGGAAACAGAAACAAAACCGAAAGCAGTTAAGGGGTCAATGCCTGGCGTTCCACCCAGCAAAGCTTCTGTTAAAGCCGGTGAATACGGTGGTACGATGAAAGTTTATTGGGAATATGCGCACAATCCAAGCAGTGCAGACGGAGCCCAGAAAACAATAAAATATTCCAAATCATTTAAGGAGGCTACCGAGTTTGGTGGTAAAACCAGACTTAATAAAAACATTCGTCACAATCCTAATAGTAGTCGTGATGCCTTGATGGTTATAGCCCCGGGCCGAGCGTATGCCCGCATTGGCGACTTCCAGGGAAATATCAAAATGAATAAGTTCAATCACAACAAGCATTTTCCTGATGCCACGTTTGCCCATGGCAAAGGAAATAATGTGAAGGAAGAACGAACTATCGTAACCGATGTTAAATTATTGTGGACAAAGCTATTTAAGAAAAATAGTACTCAGCCCGATGCCGTTAAAGACAAAGTAAGAAGGCCCCGGTACGATAAGAACGAGAAAGAATTGTGGAAAGATCTTTACCATTAGAATTATGAATTGGACTAAATTAGTTTCTAAAGAACAACTGGAAAGCATTCAGAAAGAATCTCAAAATCACCCTGTAGTTATTTTCAAGCACAGTACAAGTTGCTCCGTAAGTAAAGCCAGTCTGGCCCGGTTAGAGCGAAATTGGAAAGTAGACGATCTACCTGAGGTACCGCTTTATTTATTGGATTTGCTTAGCTACCGCGATATCTCCAACGCTATTGCCAAAACCTTTCAGGTACATCACGAATCTCCTCAGGTTTTAATTATTAAAAATGGGCAATCTGTTTACGATAAGTCTCATTTTGACATAGACTTTTCAGGTATAAAAAATGCAATAAAGAATACTTCAGAACCCAGCAACTAAAATCATCTGCTGGTCTGAAGGGCTAACACTTAGTGAGACATCGCCTTCGGGATTCAAAACAGAGTTATTATTTCTGTGTTAGTTCTTTTACCTTTATCTTTCTAATCAAAATGAAATCCTTAAGAGCACTTCAGTTTATGATGGTTTGTGGATGCTTGGCAGCAACCGCTCCCTCCTATGCTCAAACTCAGGATGTTTACGAATACGATTCAGAATTTACTTGGGGAATCAATAAAAACTCCGCAGGCGGACTGATCGGTGGTTTTACATTTAAGAAGGCTCGCAAGCGCAAGGAAAATATACTTGAAACTTTCGGGTTGGAAATAATGAATGTTAAGAGTCCGCAGGAAGCAAGACATAGCTCGGGCTATACCGGCAATTATTTCATTTTTGGAAAAAGTAACTACCTGTATAGTTTCCGGTTTCAATATGGCCGGGATTATATCTTATTTACCAAGGCGCCTCAGCAAGGTGTAGAAATCAAGGCCGTACTGGCCGCTGGCCCCTCTTTAGGCGTTATAGCCCCCTACTATATTGAGCGTACGGTCGACAATAGTTTTTTTACTTCTGTACATGAACAATATGACCCGAACAATCCTAATCATGCCTACAACAATATTTTAGGAACAGGTAATCTCTTTGAAGGATTGGGTGAATCCAGCTTAACAGTTGGATTAAATGTTAAGGCGGCTTTAAACTTTGAACTTGGCTATCTGAAGAGTCAGGTTACCGGCTTTGAAGTCGGTTTTTTAGTTGATTCTTATATTAACGAAGTTACCCTGGTGCCTACAGCAAAAAATAAAGCGGTATTCCCAACCGTGTTTTTTACATTATTCTATGGCAATCGTAAGTAATTACGATTAAAAATTTCTTGTTTTTATGTGACTGGGTGGGCATAAGTGCATTCTATTATTATATTTGAGATTCTAAACCACAATTTACGTTGTATGGAAGCGAAAAAGACAGATAAGGCCGATTTAACAACAAAGACAAGTCTCTTTTTTAGTATTGGCTTATTAGTTACAATGGCCTTGGTTTTCATGGCCTTTGAATGGAAGAGCTACGAAGACGACTTAGTCGACTTACAAGGCAAGAACACAAACATTTTTGAAGAAATGTTAGAGGTTCCGCCCACAGAACAACCCCCACCACCCGCTCCTATTATTCAGCAACGACAAATTGTGGAAGTGCCCGATGAGGAAGCAATCAAAGAAGATCTTAACCTTAAGTTTGACGTTGAGGTAACCGAGGAAACGAAAGTGGAACAGGTTATTGTTGCTCCTGTTGAAGAGAAAGAAGATGTCGAGCAGATCTTTAGTGTGGTTGAAGAATCTGCTGAACCTAAAGGAGGTATGGGTGCTTTCTATAAATATGTAGGCGATAAAATTAAATATCCTGCGCAAGCCCGAAGAATGGGTGTCGAAGGACGCGTGTTCGTTGAATTCGTTGTAAATCGTGATGGTAGTATTGTTGATGTAAGAGCTCTTAAGGGTATTGGGGCCGGTTGTGATGAAGAAGCTGTGCGAATTGTACAAAGTGCACCAGCCTGGAAGCCTGGCAAGCAAAGAGGAAAGCCTGTAAGACAAAAAATGGTTATCCCTATTATTTTCAAGTTGGGATAATTCCAAAATCAGAAATAAATAAAAACCCTGACCTTTAGTCAGGGTTTTTTTATTGCTATTGCGGAGGCTTAAAAAATGAATCCTATAGTTTCTTTTCTAATACAACAAACTCCAGTTTCATTTTGGGTTGGCCAAAACGCGGGTCAGTAAAGGCAAAGGGTTTTCGATCTCCGGTTAGTTGATAACCTTGGCGCACGTACCAATCAATTAGTTCTTTTCGAACGGAAAGCACGGTCATAAAAATGGATTGACAGTTTTGCTTTTTGGCCTCCTCTTCCGCGGCAACAAGCAACTTCTTACCAATGCCTTTGCCTTGCAGGTGTGGGCGAACAGTAAGCATGCCCAGATAAAGTTTACCTTTTTCGTTTCGTAATTCTACGCACCCAAGAATTTGATCGCCTTCTGTGTATTTAAATAATGTAGTACCTGGCGTTTGAATTAACTCAACGATAGCAGCAGCATCGGTGCGGGTTCCATCCAAAAGATCGGCCTCGGTGGTCCAACCTTGGCGGGATGAATCGCCCCGATAGGCTGAGTTAACCAGCGTGTTTAGTTCATGGGCATCTTCAACAACGGCTTTGGTGATCATAAAATTATGAGATAACATTAGGTGCCAGTCCAATCAAAACGGTCAAGACTCCTATTTAATTGGATTAATTTCCTGACTTAGATTTTTCGTTCACCTTTTTTAAATCGGGCAATTCGAAATTATCAAATACTGATGGCAGTTTCATCATGTCTTCAATTTCTTTAACTGTGCGAGGCGCAATTTTTGAAAGATGTTCGTAGCCGTTTTTAGTGATTAGGTAATCATCTTCAATACGTACGGCAATGCCCCACCATTTTTTATCACACGCAGCATTATCGGGAATATAAATTCCGGGTTCAATAGTTACCGTATTATTTTCTTCCAGGTTTGGACCACCACGATCGTGCACATCTAATCCAATATGGTGACTAACTCCATGTGGAAAATAAAGATGCTTTTCGTCTTTCTTGATAATTCCTAATTCTACGAGCCCACGATTAACCACTGCCCGGCACGTATCTGTTAGCGCCTGACGCGGAGTACCGGGCTTCGTAATCTTCATCGCTTCTTCCTGAGCCTTTAGAACAAGTTCGTAAATTAATTTTTGCTCTGGTGAAAACTTTCCGTTCACTGGAATGTTACGTGTGATGTCAGCAGAGTAGCCATGAAACTCGGCTCCCAAATCCATTAATATTAATTCTTTAGAAGTAACATTTGGTTTATAATTATCGATGTAATGCAGGATGCAGCCATTGTGCCCAGCACCTACTATAGATGGATACCCAAGATCTTCGGCCTGGTATTTTTTAAAAACAAATTCGTGTATTCCCTGAATCTCGCGTTCAGACATCCCCGGTTTGATGGCCTTCATCACTTCAATCTGTCCGATGCAAGAAATTGAGACTGCTTTTCTGACCAGTTCAATCTCTTCTTTGGTTTTGATGCCGCGGAGGTTGGCCATTTGTGTAGCCAGTTCTTTTGTATCCAGATTATTTTTTGGTGGCTCAACCGCTAAGGATGCCGCATTCCTTTCAGAATATTTCACTTTAGATTTAAACTGAATGATCAAGTCATATAAATCGGAAGAATCTCGCGGATTATCGCGTACGTCATTCTTAAAATCAAAGAAAAGTATCTTGTCGAATTTTGAGAAGTCTACATTATATCGGCTGAACTCACTATTATTAAACGCCTGCTGAAAACCTAACACATCTTTCGTGCCTTGTTCACCCAGCCTGCGGCCGGTCCACATTTCGCGCTGCGCATGGCGGGGTTGAACAAATAAAATTTCGTTGTAGGTGGAACCATTTGCTGCACGCTGCGAATCTTTAAAACAAAACAACAGGGCATCGGGTTCTTTATAGCCAGTAAGGTAATAGAAGTCCGGATCCTGATGATACACATACTCTACATCATTAGCGCGATTGCGAACGGCATTGGCAAAAAATACAGCTACTGAATTAGCGGGAAGATTGACCCTGAGTTTTGCCCTTCTTTCTTTATGAAAATCTTTCGAGAGAAAATCGTTGGGTAGATCAGAATCCTGGGCGATTGAGGCGATAGCCGTTAAGACAAAGAACAAACTGGTTACTATTCGCATGAGATTTATTTTGTGAATTATAAATATATAAGCCATTACATTAATCCCAAAACAAATGGGCTCCAAAACTGTGCTGTGAACAGGTCTTAGGTATCCTACATCTGCAAGGTGTAGTTACAAAAATCTGGAAATTGCGGTCGTTCGCTTCGTGTGCCCTGTCACGCCGGGGGGGCGGCTGCCATTTCTGGTGTGGTGCTCCCCGAAGCCCTTAATTTTTTGAGCTGTCGTGTTGACATAATCAAAACTCTGTTCTGCTACTTTTGTTTGGGCTTGTTGGCAGTTGTTAAACTCAAATGGAGTGTGAGGGGAAAAAATCTTGTTCTACTTTGAAGTTTTCTGTCAGACTGCTTGATTGGAGAGTGGTTAAGATTATGCTAGCGTTTTTTAGTGCGAAGTCTTGGTTAAGTTTTGATAAAGAGGGTGGGGGGGTTTCTGCGTGGGCTGATTTGTTGGGGGTCATTAAAGATTCATTCAAAGATGTTTAAGGCAGTTAGCGCGGGGTTACATTAAGGGCGCAACTCAACGTTTTGGGTTGGCTAAAATTGGAGGTCGTGCTAGGGGGGGAGTGCGCGCTGGTGGTGGGGGCTACTTCTGTTTTTAGATTGGTTTGGGGCGTGCGGTTTGGGGTACCAGACAGGGTGGGGGCCACGCTGGGATGTGTTGTCGCTTTTCTTCGGGGGCGGGGGTTAGCTTTTCGGAAGACTTTTGATGAAGAATGTTTTGAATTAAAAGAAGCATTTTAGGGCAGGTTTAACGCTTTGACATTGGGATCTTAGTTTTCGGCTCGGGTATTTCAACGGGGCTTGATTTCCTTTGTCTTTTGTTGGTGGCTTCCCTCTGCGCCCCATGGGGCTCCGGGCCGTTTTCAACTCTTTGGGTGGGAGTTTTGATTTGCTGATCACGTAATCAACTTACTGCGTTTGCGTTTGGTTACTTCCTTTCCTTTAAGAATGCAGCAAGCCCGGCTACATCATCTGTATTTAAGATATCGACATGAAGCTCCATTAATTTTATCCATGACTCAGGAAAGTCGGGGATAGCCCAAAACCGAAAAGGCTTGTTCATCGCATGAGCCGCTTCGATAACACGATTTTTCTTCTTCAGATTTTTGAGCGTACTCTTTGCCATTCCAGGCTGAGTAATCCCTAAAGCTATCACTTACCAGCCGAATGCGTGTTTGTTGTTCGGGGGTATAAATAATTCCAGGCCGGCCATCAAAATGAATATAATCCGGGTAGTTACTCCAAAGTGCCGGAGCGGGCATGTTTCCACTAAGGGTGATCAAGAGAGTTTTACATTCAATCAACCTTGGATAATTTTTTAGTTTGACGATTAACGTATTCACTGTTGCAACTCCTTCGGTTTTCAAATCAATCATTAAAGTCAATGATTGATCTTTATTAGAGTAGGCGTAGCCACCATTTTTTTCAATCAGTTTATTCAGTGGATTGAGATAAAGCGTTTCCAGCGTTTTATCTATTTGAATCTGCTTGCTCTCATGAGCGACAAATAGATTTTCATCTCTTAAAAAAACATCGGCTTCAATAAACCCAACGTTTGCCTTGTAGGCTCCTTCAAAGGGGATCGGTTTTTCGTAGTCGTTATGTGCGAAAATCGCTGCGGAAGTATAGCGTTGTGCCGGGCATGCCTGCCACAAAAAGATTAAGAATAAAAAAAAGTATCGAATCATGGCGACTAAGATTACCAAAAAACTGTATAGAGAGCCGTTAATATTCCAAGTATAATGATTGAGTAAATGGCAAAAGCAGGTGTTACCCGAAACATATCTTTACTTACCTCTACTTCATGGGTGGTTTCTTTTTTCGTCAAACTCATTACAATCATCACCACCACAATCAACAGAAAAGTAATCGACATCCGATCAAGAAAGGGATAGTCTGGAAATGCACCGTTAGTTAGTGCGGGTAGAAATTTTAAAATAGTAGAAACCGGTATAGTGAGTAACGCGCCAGCCATAGCCGCTGCTGAAGTGGTACGCTTCCAGAAAATTCCCAAGAGGAAGATGGCCAGCACACCTGGTGAAATAAAACCAACATACTCTTGAATAAACTGGTAAGCCTGATCCAGTGTTTTTAATGCCGGGGCTACAAGTGCCGCCAACACCATTGAAATAATTAGGGCCCATCTACCGGTAAGCACAAGTTTTCGCTCACTGGCATTCTTGTTGATAAATTTTTTATAGATGTCTAAAGAGAAAATGGTTGAGATACTATTTGCTTTACCTGCAAGCGATGCAACGACCGCAGCTGTCAAGGCAGCAAAGGCTACTCCTTTTAATCCGATAGGGAGTAAATTCATTAAAGTAGGATAGGCATGATCGGGTTTTATTATTCCAACTTCATTCATCATCTCCTGTTGAAATAAACCTTGCTCGTGAAGCACATACATGGCGATGCCGGGAAGAACAGCTATTACAGGGATCAGCAATTTGAGGAAGGCAGCAAAGAGAAGGCCGCTGCGCGCGGTTTTTAAATCGGCACCTAAAGCTCGTTGCACGATGTATTGATTGCAACCCCAATAGCTAAGATTGTTTATCCACATGCCACCAATGAGTACTGATAATCCCGGAAGGTCTTTATAGTAAGCATGATCTTTATCAAAGATCATGTGCAAATGAGTATCCGCTTTTTCTCTTAATAAAGAAAGTCCTTTGAAAACATCGCTGCCGTATCCAAACTGTTCAGATAGAAGGGTAAGAGAAAGATAGGCGGTAACTAATCCGCCCAGCAACAACACAGCAACCTGAATCACATCCGTATACCCAATTACCTTCATACCCCCAACGTAACAATTATTGCGAATATACTCAGGCCAAAAACACACCATTCAAAACTTATATTGGAAATAGAAGTGATCGCAATCGCTCCGAGATAAATGATAGACGTTAGGTTTACAAAAATGTAGACGAGCAACCAGAACACGGTCATCACCGTACTTACCCCATTGTTATACCGCTTCGCCAGAAATTGTGGCATCGTATAGATTTTATTTTTTCAGGTAAACCGGAATAAGAAAAACGGCAACGATAATTAAAGTGGCAGCAGCCATCCATTCATAGGTAGAAATAGCGAGGCCCCAAAGCAAAGCCCGAGCCCGACATGCCGATAAAGTGTTCGGCAGAAATGTTAGAGGCAATTAAGGAAGCGCCAATAGCCCACCAGGTAAAGGGAACCCTCGGCCAGAAAGAAATCTTTTGAATCAAGCGTGGCGCTTTTCTTTTTTTGATAGACGTAATATCCGTACGCGGAGACTACTACAAAGTATAGAAGAAAAACAATGTAATCAGCCGTGTGGAGCTTATGCATCTACGCCTTTAAAATTTCAGAGATGTTGGCAGATACTTAGCTACAAGATCTTCGTAGTAGGGTTTTAGCGCTTTCCAGTCGGGCGGAATTGGATTTTTAGAATATAGATCGTACGGATTAAAAAGCTTCACGGCTTTAAACATTTCGCGATCATGCGCATCCAACAAATGATCATACGCGTGTTCGCGATGTTGGGAATAAAAGGAATGGTAGCGCAGCATGTATAAACCCTCTTCGGGCATTTGACCTTTTACCATGTGATATACATATTCATCGTGACCCCACGACATGGTTACATTTCTCAATCCACAATTCGGTTCATACACCCCGTACTTAGTATTGTACTCGGGATTTGTACTGTCGGGATTATTACTAAAGAATTCCGGGTAAACAATTTTATCGGAATGCGCACAGCCCACCGGAAAAGTATCACCTACTACAGCCCACTGGGGCTCGCCAAATAGACAAAGCACTTTACCCATGTCATGCACCAGGCCAACCAGCACCATCCAATCGGGATGCCCGTCTTTGCGAATGGCTTCCGAAGTTTGGAGTAAATGTTGCCATTGATCAAGATCTGTATCCGGATCAGAGTCATCAACCAATTGATTCAAAAAATTAAAAGCCTCCCAGATGGGCATTTCTTTTTTCTTGAATGAAAGAAATTCATCGCGCTTCTTTTTAACGAAATCAAAAGTCTGATAAGTGTGGTTCAGGCGATAGAATTCGCGCACTGTATCCCGTTCTGGATTATCATAATTTCTATATTCTTCAGTGGTTTTTGAGGTGCAATTTTTTTCAGGATCGGGATATCTCCTCAATAAATCCTCCTCCCATTCATCCAGATTTTTCAATGGACCCGCGTCAACTTGATTTTTCATAGTGATTACTATAATTTCTCTACGAAGTTGGTAAAAAAAACTGACATTGTTTTATTGAAATAAGGTGTCATCTAAGTGACAGAAATGATCAGAAACAGAAACTTTAGCGGCTTTACCACCGTACCTTTCATTACAATTGGTAATTTTATTATATGAAAGCATCACATTTTTTATGCTTATCTTTTTACAGATTGCTATGCTGTCTTGTAATGGACAAAAAGAAAGCAGACAATTCAGATGTAAGACTTGCGCTCAAACCACCCGCAGGCAAAGCGATAGCTGCGTTTGCCGAAGGCTGTTTCTGGTGTTCTGAACATATTTTTGAATCTGTAGTTGGTGTTGACTCGGCCGTGTCGGGTTATGCGGGCGGCACTACCAAAAATCCAACGTATGAAATTGTAAATACCGAAACAACTGGCCATGCCGAAACTGTGTTGGTATACTACAATCCGAAGGTGATTAGCTACGAAGAGCTGACTAAAGTATTTTTCACTTCGCACGATCCAACCACGGAAGACCGCCAGGGTCCGGATCAGGGGTCTTCCTATCGCTCTATTTTATTTTATTTAACGGATGAAGAGAAAACAATTGCTGAGAAGTCGTTGGAAAATTTTGAGAAATCAGGATTGTATAAAAGCCCTATTGTTTCTGAAATTAAAAAACTAACGGAGTTTTATCGGGCGGAAGGTTACCATCAGGATTTTATAGAGCATAACCCAAATCAAAGTTATGTGCGTGGTGTTTCCATTCCACGCTTTGAGTTATTTAAAAAAACGTATAAAGGAAAGTTGAAGTAATTACAACTCTCTGATTTCGAAATCTTTTCCTCTTCCAAATTTTATCGTGTCCTTGAGCAGATATCGCTCCAGCGTGTGCAGGTCTTTTACTTTAAAATCGCCATTGACTAATATTCGTTCGATTTCAAAATCATATTTGTCGCTATGATTTACGAGGCGATACTTTTTTCCAACACGCAATACATCAAAAGAAAGGCCCGCCATTACAAATCCTCTTCGCGCTCCAACATCAAAATGGAAGCTTGTGGTACAATAAAAAGCTTTTGACCTTCATACATTACTTCAATGGCGCCCCGCTGAAGAAAAATAGCCAAGTCGCCTTCTTGTGCCTGTAGGGGTAAATATTTTATTTGATCATCTTTCCCTTTCCAAAGATCGTCTTCATTGGCCGGCATAGGCAACGGATAGCCAGGACCCACTTTGATCACAAACCCTTTCTGAATTTTTTCTTTTTCTTGTACTCCGGGTGGCAGATATAAACCGCTTTCAGTTTTTTCAGATTCTTTAGCTGGGCGAATCAATACGCGATCGCCAACAACAATTAGTTTTTTTAGTTTGTTATCTGCCGTAAGCTTCATGGTAAGAAATTATTTCTTGCGAGTTGCTTTAAAAGGGAAAGTCATTCCTCCAGCGGCCACACCGCCATCAATAGTGTCTTCCATCATCACAGCATCAAAATAAACGGGTGTTCCCTGGTAATCAAATTCACCAGACATCTTCTTGTTTTCCTTGTTGTAGATAAATTTTTCGATAGTTAACTCTCCGCCATTTAGCGCAAGTTTGGCTGTATGCATTTTATCAACTTCATTAATGGTCATCACTCCATTAAAATCGCCTTCCGGAGTTCCTGTAATAGAGTAGTCCCACATGCCGGTGGGCGATGGAGCCTTTGATGTTTTCGTAGATGCACAAGAGGAAAAAAATTAAAGACTTAGAATAAAATAGAATACAGGTTTCATATGGGTTTTAATTAAATAGATCTCTTTGATTTTTATCAGATTCAATATCCGAATAGAGTGGTAATTTATTGATTTCTTTTATAAGCAAACTATCCTGAACAGAAATACCTTTTTGTGTGGCTTCACTTTGAATTTTTTCAGCATCTAGCTCCAATTCCTTTGTGCTTATTTGACGGGCTCTTTTTTCCTGTGGCGGATTTAATTTCTCCGATTTTTCAAAGTCCGCTACTTTTTCCAGAATCTCTTTTGAAAGATCGGCTTCGCTGCGATAGACCAATTCAAAAAATTGCTTGGCAAAAAAGCCATCAATCTGAATTCTTCTCTTCGAGAGATGAACAAACTTTCCAATCACTCTGCAAATGTTCTCTCGTTCTTCAGGGCTAAGCTGTTCAGCAAATTCGTAATCTTCAATCCGCTTAAGCGTAAGAATGATGGGTTCTAAAGAATCGAGCGAAACAACAAACACCGTATAATCGCTCAAGCGATATTCAAAGACTTCCAGATGTTCCAAGGTGTTTGTAGGCACAACCAAAAAAACTTCTCTCCTCACGTCTTCCTCCTTCACATATTTGATGGCACTTTCGGCTTGCGCCTTTACATAGTTAGGGAAATTCGACAAGTCGTCATTGGCCGGACTCTTCGCATCGAAGATGATGTACTCATCATTTATTTTTAACGTATTGTCTGGCTTGCCTTTAAACGGAGTTTTATCAACGTATTCTACGCCTGTTTTATGACAGATTGTCTTTATTCGATTCTTGACTTTATCCTCATGGTTTACCCAAGTCTCCTTGAGATTCTTTATCCGCTCAATCTCTAAAAGATTTCTTCTCGTAATTTCATCCTCACGATCTTTTTGTATTTTTTCCTGAATTTGTTTCAGCGATGACACTGCGTTAGAATGTTCTTGTTTTCGAAACTCATCATCTTTTTTCAATCGTGCGTTTTCATCTTTGATCTCCCGCACCTCTTTTCCAGGATTTCAATTTTTGGCGTGTCCCAACAAGATCGGCCGACAACTCTGTTCCGCGCTTTAAAAACTGTGTATTTCTTTCAAGCAAGAAGCCGTTTCTTTTTTAAAGATTCAATCCGCTCCGTTTGATTGGCTAAGGTGTTCTTTAGCACTTCCAGTTCGGTATTTAACCGATTGGCGGTGTCCTGAAAATTCTTTGAAGCTGACTTTTCGAGCGACAGCGAATTCTCCAACTTACTGTTCTCTGCTTTTAAGGTTTGACTTATCGAAATAACCCGTTGTAACTCGCCATTGGCTTCAATGAGTTGCGACTTAACCGATCCCCATTGAAAGATTCGCCCTAGAAAATTGATTGTCTTTAGGTTTTCAAATAATCTTTTGATTGAATCGAGTGAGAATTCCATGCCCCGCAAATACAGTTTTAACTCAACAAAGTTAATTCATTTCGCTTTGGCCACAAGCAGTAGTTTAGGCACTGTGTCGCCAATTGATTAATTTTGAAAATACACTGAATTTCAATACTATGGAAGCAACAATTTCATCCAGCCAGGAGGCGATAGAACTAGAGGAAAAGTATGGAGCGCACAATTATCACCCGTTGCCCGTTGTTTTAAACAAAGGCGAAGGTGTTTTTTTGTGGGATGTAGAAGGCAAACGCTATTATGATTTTCTGTCAGCCTACAGTGCCGTTAATCAAGGGCACGGACATCCGCGCATTATTAATGCGTTGATTGATCAGGCAAAAGAATTAACGCTAACCTCGCGAGCCTTTTATAACGATAAGCTTGGCGTTGCTGAAAAATATGTTTGCGAAACCTTTGGTTACGATAAGGCGCTGTTTATGAATAGTGGAGCCGAGGCTAATGAAAGCGCCATTAAACTTGCACGAAAATGGGGTTATCTAAAAAAGGAATCCCAGATAATGAGGCAATCATTGTTGCGGTTAAAAGAATTTTCACGGCCGTACCACAACTATTATTTCGGCCTCAACGGATCAGCTTGCCCGGAAAAATTTTGGTCCTTTTATGCCGGGTTTTGAAATTGTTGCTTATGACGATGTATCGGCATTACAGCAAGTGTTAAGTAATCCCAAGGTTTGTGGCTTGTGGATTGAGCCTATTCAGGGCGAAGCCGGTGTTTATGTTCCACAAGAGGGATATTTAAAATCAGCAGCCGACTTATGTAAAAAACATAACGTGCTGTTGATGATGGACGAAATTCAAACAGGCAGTGCACGTACGGGTAAAAGGTTAGCCTCCGATCACGAAGGAGTTCGCCCCGATTTATTGATTTTGGGGAAAGCACTTTCAGGGGGTGTGTTGCCAATATCCCTCGTGCTTGCCGATGATAAAATCATGTTATTGTTAAAGCCAGGCGAGCATGGCTCTACCTTTGGGGGCAACCCTTTGGCCGCTGCTGTGGTTGTAGCCGCACTAGAGGTTGTTAAGGATGAAAAGTTGGCAGCCAACGCAGAACGGTTGGGTGTGATTTTCCGCGAAAGAATGAATGCGATCAAAAGGAAATCCGACATCATTACTTTGGTGCGAGGAAAAGGTTTACTCAACGCCATTCTAATTAATGATTCACCGGAAAGTGAAACGGCCTGGAATCTTTGTTTAAAATTTGCAGAGAAGGGGTTGCTCGCTAAACCCACACACGGAAATATTATTCGACTGGCACCACCTTTGGTGATTACAGAAGAGCAGATCCATGAATGTTGTGATATTATAGAGTCGTGTTTGCTCGCTTTAAAAAGTAGCAACTGATCGCTACGGCAAAATGTTAAGCTTTCTTAAATCACTTTTTTAATTGTTCAGGCGATTTAAAATGAATGCCGGGCAGTCCAACTGCCTGCGCACCCTCGATATTTCTTAGACTATCGTCAATGAACAAGGCATTCTTTGGATTTATCTTGTAGCGATCAAAAAGTATTTGATAGAACTCTGGAAAAGGCTTCCGGGTTTTTTCGTGACCGGAAACAACAATGCCCTCAAACCAATGCAGAAATTCAAAGTTATCTAACGCCCACGGAAATGTTTGAGCCGACCAATTGGTGAGCGCATATAAACGATGCTGATCCTGTTCTTTAATTTGTTTTAAAATAGCTACGGTGTCATGAATAGGGCCGCTGATGGTTTCCTGCCAGCGATCGTACCACGCGCGGATTGCGGCTTCATGCTCTGGAAATTTTCCAAGCAGTTCATCGGTTGCTTCCTCAAAGGGACGTCCGGCATCCTGCTTTTCATTCCACTCATGCGTGCAGATGTTTTCAAGAAACCAGGTTATTTCTTCTTCTGTATTAAAAATTTTTCGATACAGGTGACGTGGGTTCCAGTCTATGAGTACGGCACCTAAGTCGAAAATGATTGTATCAGTCATAATTTTAGCCACAGATTCTTTACTAATAATTGTGATTACTTAATTTAAGAATTGATAAAACTTTATACAAGCATCAATATCCATATGGTTATATAAGCTGGGATCAGTGGCTTAATTTTTCCCAAAAGCCCATTTCAAAAAAGTGGGCATAGCCTCTCCCCAGGTCTTTAAATTATGTTCTCCATCTTTTAATTCGAGGTACTGTATATCCTGAAAAGGACGGTAGCCTTTTTTAGTAAGCTCTACAATTAAATCCAGAATGTCATCAATCGAATCGATAACCCCATTCTTGTTGCGGTCGCAGTGCTCGTCTTTCAGGCCAGCCTGAAACCAGAATTTAAGCCCCGGTTTAAATCTTCCTCTCGAACTTGTTGATGCATGATCCGATCATAATTTTCTGAGTAGAATCTACTTTTCGCGTCACGTTTGCGCCACCAAAATGATCCACTAAAAGCGCCTACCTTCCCAAAATAATCGGCATGATGCCAGGCGATATCAAAAGCCGAAAGTCCGCCCAGCGAGAAGCCCGCAATGGCTCTTTGATTGGGGTCTTTAGTTATAGAGTATCGATATTCGAGGTACGGAACCAATTCGGTCATGATAAACCGACTGTAGTTTTTTGCGCGCGCCCCCGCTTCTTAAAGTCAGGCTTTTAGCCACACCATATTCCTGCATACGATCTCCTGCATGTATTGCTACTACAATTACATCTTCAATTTCCTTACTATGGGTTAGTTTTTCCAGCGTGGCCTGCAAACCGATGGCCGTGCCGTCCTGCCCATCGTTGAGCAATAGCAACGGGTAGGTCTTTTCTGATTTTTTATACTGAAAGGGCAAAAAAATGTCAACAATCGTATCCCGTTCAAGTAATTTGGAATGTATATCAGTAAGTTTTTCGAGGTGATAATGATGTGTGGGGGACAAGGGTCGACAAATAGTTAATTTAGATAGTTATTTTAAAAGGCATTTGCGACTTTGATAGCAAATTCAAATGTAAAAATAGAAGTTTAATTAGAAACTGTATGCCTTACGAACATTATCACAAGTGGTATTCCCCACGGTTAAGTCGGGATATTGAAGTATTATCTTTTGGCACCCGCGGCTATCCGGTAATTCTTTTCCCAACTTCGATGGGTCATTTTAATGAGAACAAAGATTTCAAATTAATTGATAGCGTATCGTGGTTTCTGGATGAGGGGCTTATAAAAATTTATTGCCCCGATGGAATTGATGAAGCCAGTTGGTATAATAAAAGTATTCATCCGGTCGATCGGGTTCGTAATCACATGTGGTACGATGCCATGATTCTGGAGGAGTTGGTGCCGCTGGCTCAACGCGAAACTGGTGTGGGTCGGGTGGCAACAGCCGGCTGCAGCTTTGGCGGCTATCATGCCACTAACTTTGGCTTTAAACATCCCGAGGTGGTTAAATATATTTTTAACATGGGTGCAGCCTTCGACATCAAAGATCAGATGGATGGGTACTATGATGACAATGTTTATTTTAATAATCCGCCTGATTTTATGCCCAGTGCAAATAACCCCTACTATGCCGACATGTATGTGGTGCTGGGTACCGGAACCAACGATATGTGTTGGGATGCCAACGTAAAAATGGCGAACATATTACAAAACAAAGGAATGAACTACTGGCTGGATGTACGGCACAATGCTGATCATGATTGGCCTGCCTGGCGCGAAATGTTTCCTCACTATTTATCGTTGATTAAATGAGGCTTGTTCCTTCTTTGCTATTACTCCTAATTTTTCCTTTACAAGATCTCTCCGCAGAGAGATTCAGGGGAGTGAGGCAATTGAAATTGGGGGAATCAAACAATGGATAACATATCAGGGAGCCGATGATCAGGCACCGGTATTACTTTTTTTACATGGTGGCCCGGGCAACTCTATGATGAGCTATGCGGATCGGTTTACAAAAGACTTACAAAAAAACTTTATTGTAGTACTCTGGGATCAACGCGATAGCGGTAAAACAAAGGAGCTTAACAAGTCGCCTCAGGCACTTACCGTTTCTCTTTTTATTAGTGATGCTATCGAAGTAATTCAATTTCTGACCAATCGGTTTTCGCAAGAAAAAATTTTTGTTGCCGGCCATTCGTGGGGCGGGTATCTTGGCTTGCGTGTGGCTGTTGCAAGACCCGAATTATTGAAGGGATATTTTGCCATTAGCCCAATGATAAATCAGTTAGAAAGTGAACGACTTTCATTAAAAGTTATGTTGGATAAAGCAACGAATGAAAATAACAGTAATGCCTTGGCAGAATTAAGCCAGGTGGAAATACCTTTTAAAAATGCCAGACAATTGTATTATCACAGAAAATGGTTAAGTAAATTGATGAATTCCACAACCCCTGCCCGGGAGTACGTAGAGCAATGGTCGGCTACCTGGTTATCGCTTTTCAACGAGGCCTCTCAAACTAATTTCTTTGAATTTGCTCCTGAACTTAATTGCCCTGTTTATTTCCTCATTGGCAGCAACGATTACCAAACCTATTTTAAATTGGCAGATTCTTATTATCAGCAGGTTGTTTGCAAGGAAAAAAAACTATATTGGTTTACTCAATCAGCACATAGTCCCAACCTAACGGAGTCTATCCGATTTCAAGAGGTTATTATAAGTATTAAAGAATAAAAACTAAACTAACGAGATATGAAAAAGATAGGAGTACTGCACGGCATGGAACGTTCTTTCCCTGATGCCTTTGTTGAAAGAATTAACAAGATGGGATTAAAAGATATTAAAGCAGAACATGTGCTTGTAGATATGGTATCGCAAGCAGAACCTACCGATTATGCTGTTATTGTCGACCGCATTTCACAGGATGTTCCGTTTTATAGAGCTTATTTAAAAAATGCTGCGATCTCGGGTACGGCTGTTATTAACAATCCCTTCTGGTGGAGTGCCGATGAAAAATTCTTCAATAATGCACTGGCTGTAAAGTTAGGGGTACCTGTTCCTAAAACGGTACTTCTTCCCTCGCACGAACGCCCCACAGATACCGGAGAGAGTTCTTTTAGTAATTTGAAATTTCCATTAAGCTGGGAAAAGATTTTCAGTCACATTGGATGGCCAGCCTATATGAAACCACATGCCGGGGGTGGCTGGAAGAGTGTCTACAAACTCAATGATCAAGATGATTTTTTTAAAGCCTATAGCGAAACCAACCAATTGGTTATGATGCTTCAGGAGGAAATTATTTTTGAAGATTATTTCCGTTGCTATTGCTTAGGAAGAAAGTACGTTCGCATCATGCAATACGAGCCCCGCAACCCACACCATCTACGCTATCAAAGCAACAATGGCCCGGCTTCTGAAAAACTATTAAAGAAAGTTCACGATTATGTCTTAGATCTTTGTAATGCCTTGGGCTATGATTTCAATACTGTGGAGATGGCCGTGCGGGATGGGGTGCCGTATGCGATTGATTTTTGTAATCCTGCCCCCGATGCAGAAGTGACTTCCGTGGGTCAGGAGAATTTTGATTGGGTTGTTGAACATGCTTCTAAGATGGCCGTAGAACGAGCACAATCTCAAAAACCCGGTGTGGATAATCTTACCTGGGGAACGTATGTTACTAAATCGGTGATGGCTTTTGAAAAACCTGAAGGAAAAGCTAAAGTAGAGAAGGCAGCACCAAAAAGGAAATCAAACAAAATCAGCTAAGAAGTAATATCTCTAACCGGAGCCGTGCTTATGGAAAAATTTACACTGGGAGTTGAAGAAGAGTACATGGTGATTGATCCGCATACGCGCGAATTGGCTTCCCATGATCAGAAGATTGTGGAGCTGGCATCACATGTAATTAATGACAGCGTAAAAGCGGAAATGCACCAGGCTGTAGTGGAGGTGGGCACAGGCATTTGTAAAGACGTGACGCAAGCCTATCAGGAGATTAGAGACCTGCGCAAAGTTGTGTCTGAGGTAGCCGGAACCTTGGGACTTAAAATTGGTGCAGCGGGTACGCATCCCTTTTCGCATTGGAGTAAACAATTAATAACACCCAATCCGCGTTATGATGAAATTGTTCAGGAGATGCAGGAAGCCGCCGATCTAATTTGATTTTTGGGCTTCACGTGCATGTAGGTATTAAGGATAAGAATATGGCTATCCATATTCACAATACGGTTCGGTATTTCCTGCCGCACATCTATGCGCTTTCATGTAACTCCCCTTTTTGGGAAGGTCGTAATACGGGCTTCAAATCGTTTCGAACCAAAGTGTTTGATAAATTTCCGCGCACGGGCATTCCCGATCGATTTGAAAACTGGGATGACTTTAAGAACTATGTCAACCTGCTGATCAAAACGAATTGTATTGATAATGCAAAAAATTTGGTGGGATGTTCGCGTGCATCCATTCTTTGATACGATTGAATTTAGAATTTGCGATGTGCCCATGCGGGTGGAGGAAACTATTGCTATTACGGCTGTGTTTCAGGCATTGGTAGTTAAACTCTATAAACTGCGTTTGCAAAACATGAGTTTTATTTTATACACGCGGGCATTAATTAATGAAAATAAGTGGCGTGCATCGCGTTACGGCCTAGATGGCAGAATGATTGATTTTGGGAAACAAATAGAAGTAGATACCCGCGTATTAATCCTTGAATTACTTGACTTTGTGGATGATGTGGTGGATGATCTTGGCAGCCGGGATGCGATCAATTATATTCGCATCATCTTAGAGAAAGGTACAGGAGCCGATCGCCAACTGGCGGTATTCAATGAAACCGGGAGCCTTGAAAAGGTGGTGGATTACATTACTGATGAAACTATTTTTGGATTATAGCATTACAACGTGTCGGAAGAAAATCAAATAAACATTGCTGTCCTTGATTTATACGAGGGTGCTGCCAACGAGGGCATGCGTTGTATTCGCCAATTGATTGAAGAGTTTGAGGCCGATTGCCATTTAATGGTAAACTACAAAGTCTTCGATGTTCGATTGAAGAACGAGATCCCTGATCTAACCTATGATATTTTTATTTCCACGGGTGGTCCGGGTAATCCGGTCGAAAGTGTTGGAACGGAATGGGAGAAAAACTTCTTCAACTTGATGGAAGCAATTCGTTCGCATAACAAAAGTAATCCTGAAAATAAAAAGCATGCCCTATTGATCTGTCATAGTTTTCAACTTTACTGCAGGCAATATGGCTATGGGGAAGTATCAAAACGAAAATCAACTTCCTTTGGTGTAATGTCGGTTCATAAAACTTTTGAAGGACATCACGATCCACTTTTCCGTTCATTAGATGATCCTATGTGGGCTGTTGATTCAAGAGACTTCCAGATCATTCAGCCAAACGAGAAAAAATTGAGTGATGATGGGGCGGCCATTCTTTGTATAGAGAAGTATCGACCCCATGTTGATTTAGAGCGCGCAGTAATGGCCATCCGGTTTGATGAAGCCATTGTGGGAACTCAGTTTCATCCAGAAGCCGATGCCGTAGGCATGCGCATGTATCTGTTGCGTGAGGACAAAAAGAATTTTGTAATTGAGCGATACGGTGAGATAGGAAAGGAATTTAAATCAAAACTTTTTAAGGCTGCTGATGAGATTATAGATTCTCTTGTTCAGCCCGGATTTAAAAAAGCAATGCAACCTGCTTTGCCTGATTCCTTACACGTACCTAATGAAGACGCGCATACCCTGTTTCTGGCGCTTGATTTTGCAGTGTGTAGCGAGCAGGGAGAAATAGTACCCCGCTTAATTGAGATGCAAGGCTTCCCTTCCCTGTTTGGGTATCAGGATTTATTGGGTAACAAATTCAGACAACATTATCAGATCCCTGAAAATCTTGAATTCCATTTTGGTTTATCCTCTCAGGATTATTGGGCAAAGTTGCGAAAAGCGATTGTAAAAGATTATGATCCAGCAAACGTCATTCTGCTGGAGATTGATCCGATGAAGCAAAACACGACTATTGATTTTTTGGTTACGAAGCAGCATTTAGGTATTGAGCCTGTTCATATTGGTGATGTTACAGTCCGAAATAAAAAGTTGTATTATAATCTTAAAGGAGTAGAGACCCCCATTCACCGAATTTACAATCGGGTAATTTTTGATGAGTTACTCAGTAAGAAAGATTTGAAAACAAATTTTCATCTGACGGAAGATGTTGATGTAGAATGGGCCGGCCATCCGAATTGGTTCTTTTACATCAGTAAGTACACCATGCCATTTTTAACTAGTAGCTCGGTGCCCGAGTGTAAATTTCTGAATGAATATTCTTCTTTACCTAAGGATTTAGATCACTATGTACTTAAACCACTTTTTTCCTTTTCGGGAAGTGGGGTTATTTTTAATGTAACCGAGAAAGACATCTTGGAAATTCCTGTGGGTGAGCGTAAAAACTTTTTACTTCAACGCAAAGTTCATTACCAACCCATCGTCCAAGCTCCCGATGGTCTCGTTAAAACGGAAATCCGGCTATTATTTTTGTGGGATGATGATGCAGCCCGACCACAACTGATCACGAATTTAGCGCGGTTAAGCCGAGGTGAGATGATTGGGGTCAAATTCAATAAAGATAAAACCTGGGTGGGCGGTTCCGTTTGTTTCTTTGAATCGTAGTGTCTAGTCATCACATCGTTAGAGAAAATCAGGAGCCGGCACTGCTTATTGCACATGCACATGCCATTTCATTTGAAAAAGTTCAGGAGTTATTAGAGTGGATGCCTACTATTGTTGTGGTTGAGACTGAGATTGAAACAGTTTTGAGTTGGGGAATAAAGATTGATATCGCAGTTGTATCAGCTGCTAAATTATCAACATGGAGTAATAGATTAGCGGATCAAACACCCGTCCGAATAATTTCGTATCAACCCACAGAATACCCGCTCATTAGTGCTCTAAATTTTTTAGCAACCACGGAAGCAAAGCGGTCAATTGTTTAGTGCAAGCTAAGATGAAATTAAATTGATAGAACGGTTCCATCAGTTTGATCTGGAAGTATTTTGTGAAAGGGTTCGTTGGAGTTGGATCAAAAATGGACATGTTGATAAGTGGTATGAAGCCGATACACAACTTTTTCTTTTCCGGATGATCGAAAACTAGACCAGCCGGAATTTTCTTCCGGAAAGTATCTTGTTCAAAGTGATGGGATTATTCATATGAAAGCAAGTCAATCATTTTGGATTGGCGAAAAGTTGAATTGAAAGACAACAATTAAATCTAATCTAACAAATCTTTAAATCGGTAACCCGAAATCATACGGTCTTTATTATCAAGGTCTTTATGGGTCTTTATTTTTTGAAAGCCACATTCATTAATGATAGTGAAAATTTCCTTCGAGTAATGCTCATTGATATCGAACCAGAGCGATTCCCCTGGGATTAGTGCTTTCCTGGCTTTCCTGGCAATAGTTCTGTAGAAAATAAGTGGATCATTACCATCAGCGAATAGCGCAAGATGGGGTTCGTAATCCAATACATTTTTCGCATACTACTTTTTTCAGCTTGCGAGATGTAGGGTGGATTGCTTACTATAATGTCAAATGTATTTGCAATGTCTTCCTGTAAAATATCGACATGCTCAAAAGAAACTTCGGCTCCCAGCGAATGGGCATTTTGTTTTGCGCAGATAAGTGCTTCTTTGCTTATATCAATGGCTACTATCTCAGCTCGGGCAATTTCAAGTGCTAATGATATGGCAATGCATCCACTTCCGGTGCCGATATCCAGAATTCGCAACGAGTCGACTTTTTGTTTTTGCACATGCGAAATTATTTCCCGAACAAACAGTTCGGTTTCAGGCCTTGGAATCAGTACAACCGGATTTACTTTAAAAGATCTTCCATAAAAAAAAGCTTCACTTAAAATGTATTGAATGGGCTCATGCGCGTTGATTCGTTTCACATAGGAGTCAAAGAAAGAAGAATTTATATCATCAATATTTTTCTTTGCAAGAATATGTGTACGGGTAAGACCAAGCAGCTTTTCAAGAAGAAGATAAGCGATACTTTGAATTTCAGCTTTCTCTTCATCCAGCGTTATCCGCCCTACCAGTTCATTAAAAAGTTCTTTGGAATTGGTCATCATGAAATTGATCTTTGCAAGGTAGCGATAACCCATGACACCCGAAGAACTCTTGATGCAGCGTGCGTTTGAACTTGCCCGGTTGGGTATCGGTTCTGTTAGCCCCAATCCCCGCGTGGGATGTGTTATTGTTAAGGATGGAATTGTGTTGGGAGAAGGTTGGCATCAAACCTATGGGCAGGCTCATGCCGAAATTAATGCAATAGCTAATGTGAAGAACAAAAGCCTGTTGGCAGGAAGTACTGTTTATGTGAACCTTGAACCCTGTTCGCATACAGGAAAAACTCCACCCTGTGCCGATCAATTGATTGCCCATAGAATTAAGAAGGTGGTAATCGCTAATCTGGATACTAACCCGCTGGTAAGCGGTGGTGGAGTTAAAACATTACGCGAAGCCGGTATTGAAGTTGTTACCGGAATTTTGGAATCGGAAGGCCGGGCACTAAACAAGCGGTTCTTTACTTTCCAGGAACAGCAGCGTCCTTACATTATTTTAAAATGGGCGCAAACAGCCGATGGATTTATTGCGCGTAGCAACTACGAATCGAAATGGATTAGCAATGAATTTTCGAGGCAATTGGTACATAAGTGGCGCAGCGAAGAAGATGCTATCTTAATAGGAACCAAAACAGCAGCGCACGATAACCCAAAACTTACGGTTCGCGATTGGAGTGGCCGTAACCCGGTTCGGATAGTCATTGATCGGTTTCTAAGATTACCCGAAACTTTGAACGTTTTTGACCAATCGGTGAAAACGATCTGTTACAATTTATTGAAGCATGAAGAACACCCCAATCTTTCCCTTATCCGACTTGAAGAGCAGGATTTCATATCTATGTTGGTACCCCACCTGGCAAAAGAAAAAATTCAATCGGTTATGATTGAAGGCGGAAGCTTGACCTTATCGTTATTTATAAATGCAGGCTTGTGGGATGAGGCCCGAGTTTTCTCATCAAGCCGATCTTTTCACACAGGCATAGCGGCACCTGCTTTTCAAGGTTACCAAATGAGTGAAGAGGCCATCCAAAACGATATATTAAAAATCTTCCAGCGCGAAAATTTAAAACCGAATCACTGACTGACCGATATCTCCTAAAATCAGGACATACTTACATGTAAGGAGTTAAATTACCTAAAAATAATTAGCTTGCAGTAACGCACTAATTAATCCTACAATGGCGGAGATACTCTATGATACAATTCCTTCTCTGGATCCTGGGGACTTCACCAGCAACGACCCAAATAGAAAATTAAATTTTGTAAAACTATTGGGCGGAGCCTGTAATAATATCGGCTTCGTGGCAAAACACACTAAATTATGGGGAGACATAAGCACAGGTGAGTTTCTTAATCAGCGATTACTTGAAATAGGTTTAAAAAATAAACACAAACTATTGGTACAGCGAACACGCTATATCATTTTTCTTAAGGATGTATTCCAGCTATCGGTTACTTGTTTTGGAGGACCGCAGGCACACTTTGCCAATTTCCTTACTGTGTTAGTCAAAAAGAGAAATTATCTTTCCGACAGCGAGCTAATAGAACTAAACGCATTGTGCCAGGTGGTACCGGGCCCTACGTCAACACAAACATTATCTGCTGTAGGCTATCGTCTGGGTGGCCCATCACTTGCCTATCTCACGCTCTTAATTTGGTTGCTCCCCTCGGTTGCCATCATGACTACCGCAGGTATTCTAATAGCGAGTTTTGAAACCAAAAATATTTCAATGGCGTTCACACGCTTCATTCAACCTATGGCAGTCGGGTTTGTTGCCTATGCCGCTTATTCCATTATTCTAAAAACAGTTACTACCAAGCGCGCTTTTGCTTTGATGATTTTTGCGGGACTTGCAACTTACTTTATTAAATCACCTATTGTTTTCCCAATAATTTTACTCGTGTCCGGCTTGGTTACGGCCCTTAACTACAAGGCCCATCCACGCGAAGAAAAAAGAAATTTGATGTAGCCTGGTCTAATTTCTTTCTATGGGGTGGTGTTTTAATTTTTGCCGCCTTATTAGGTTGGGCAACTAAGGGCATTCCAGAACTCACTTTGCCTGTTCGTCTTTTTGAAAATTTCTATCGAAATGGAAGTTTGATTTTTGGGGGGGGGCAGGTACTAACCCCCATGTTGTACACTGAGTTTGTGCAGTATGCACCAAAAAAATATCTCACGTCCGAAGAGTTTCTGTCAGGCTATGCCTTTGTGCAGGGACTGCCAGGCCCCGTGTTTTCATTTAGCTCGTACATTGGTGCACTCGCCATGCGCGATTATGGGGTACCGGGAGAAATTATGGGAGCCATTATGTCGGCTGCCGGTATATTTTTACCGGGTACATTTTTGATTTTTTTTATGATCCGTATCTGGGATAGTTTAAAGAAATTCAGACCTATACGGGCTTCGTTGGAGGGCATCAATGCGGCCAATGCGGGCCTTGTAGCTGCAGCGGCTATTTTACTCTTTCAACCACTGGTTATTAATGAGCCTGTCAAGATTGTTGTATTAAATGCTCTTTTTACCATTGCTGCATTTGCCTTAACGGCCTTTACAAAAATCCCTGCCTGGGCGATCATTCTTATCGGGCTAGCATTTGGTTTAATTCTATAGTCAGCCACGAAAATTTTCCCTTGAGTCGGTGACCTCACCTGAATTACACCACCTTCTTACGAATTAATTTGGCATAGGTACGGCTCACCGGAAAGGTCTTTCCGTTTTGCATCTTCACAATCATGCCTCCATTAAAGTGCCTTTCAATTTCTTTTAGAAAATTTACATTCACGATGGTTGATCGATGTACGCGTATAAACGTATCGGGATTCATGATTTCCTCCAGCTTGCCAATACCCGATGAACTTACAAACTGATCTGTTTTGGTAGAGATAACCGTGTAGTCGCCAGATGCCTCGAGGTAAATAATTTCTTCCACCGGAAGGTTAAAGAGTTTCTCGGATTTCTGAACAAAAATATGCGAGTCGTACGAAGTTCTGGGTGTAACCGTTCGCAGGCTTCCCAGTAATTCTTCCAGGTTTCCTTCCTCCATTTTTTTTCGCTTCAAGGCTCGGTCAACAGCCAACTTAAATCGTTCCTGATCTAACGGTTTCAAAAGATAATCTACCGCGTTTCTCTCAAAAGCTTTGATGGCATATTGATCGTAAGCCGTAGTAAAAATTACGTAAGGCTCATGTTCAATTTCGTCTAACACATCAAAGCCATTCATGCCAGGCATCTGCACATCCAGAAAAATCATATCGGGCTTAAGCTTATTGATCTGCTCCACAGCATCCGTTCCCTTATTCGATTCACCAATAATTTCTATTTGAGGGAAAGTTTCCAAAAACTCGCGCAATAATTCCCGAGCTAATTTTTCATCATCAATAATTAAGCAGGTAGTATTCATAATAATTGGTTTTCAAGTATAGACTTTTGTACGTGTTTATTAACTCCACTTTTATCTTCAATAAAAAAACTTACAGAATACCCATGATCGGTAGCCAAAACCCGTAGGTGCGATTGTACACCAAAGTAACTTTTTAGTCGTAAATCGGTATTGATCATTCCCACACCACTCGAACTTCCGTCCAATACCTTTTTAGCTTTAGATCCAAGTCCATCATCTTTCACTTCAAAAAAGATAACAGACCCTGAACGTCTCACAGTAAGAAAAATTGTTCCGCCTTCATCCTTGGGGGCAATGCCATACTTAACGGAATTCTCCACTAGTGGTTGCAAAATCATGGGTGGTAAACTTACTCCTAAGCAGGTTGCATCAATGTCTTTTTGAAACTTCAGCCGGTCACCAAAACGTACCTGCTGGATGCGAACATAGTTCTCTATAAACTCAATTTCATGCACCAGTTTTACCATTTCACCATTATGCGAATCCAGCGCATACCTAAAGATATCAGAAAGTTGACTGATTACTTTGCGCGCCTGCTCTTTGCTGGTATGCACTAAGGTGCTGATGGAATTGAGTGTGTTGAAAAGAAAGTGTGGATTGATCTGTGACTTAAGCAACGAAATCTGCATCTCTTTATTTCGAATGGCGAGTTCACTCTTTTCCTGCTCCTGGCTTTGCAGGCCCTGGAAATAACGAATCACATAATATACCCCTACGGTAATAATGTACTGATCATGTATTCGTAAGGCATCCCAACTCCCCAACAGGCCTACCATGTATTCCTTCCAGTGATCCAAGTATACAAACCCTTCCAGGTAATCGGTAAAGTAATAGGATAGCGTGCCCATCACAAGAAAGAAAATAATAATGCCTAACACATGCCCCGTCACCTGCCAGGCATAACTAAATTTAAAAAGCCAATGCGACCAAATAAAAATGAGTAAGATAAATACGCACAATGCTTCTAATAGAAACAAAGCAGTCCAAAGTACATAATATTCAGGCTTCACCAGTCTCCACTCCAACACCGCACTTATAGTAAAATTAATGGCATACCACAGGCAAATGAGCAAATATGCTCGTTTCCAAATCCTCGGTATTGCGTCTAGCCACTTCATAACTTGAAAGGTTATTCTATAAAATTAAACATTAGAAGGCAAAGCCGACTAATGTAATGTAAATGCGATTAATGGGTGTTTATGGCGTTATGCTGAGTAATCGGGATATTTTTGAATACACTATCTTTGAGCGATAATCAATCCGCCAAGGCTTTGCTTTACACGAGGAATCTATTTCTTATTCTCATTCTCTTGGCTACCCTTCCGGGGATAGCTCAAAAAATTACTATTTCGGGTAAGGCCATTGACAAAGAAACCAAAGAGGCGTTAATCTTTGCCACAATTGGTATAAAGGGAAAGTCGGTTGGCACCATTACCAATTTACAAGGAGAGTTTGATTTTCATATTCCCAGAGAATTTCAAAACGATTTATTGGTTATTAACATGCTGGGCTATAAGACTTTTGAAGCCCCTGTATGGACGCTGTTAGAAATTAATCCGTTGATCATTGAAGTGGAGAAGTCAACCTTTTTTTGGATGAGGTGTTAATTTCTGATTCTCTTAATGGGGGTGAAATTCTTCAGATAGCTCTTTCGCGTATTGAGCAAAATTATCCCATGACGCCCTATTTATTAGATGGTTTTTATCGGGATATCAAAAAAGTAGGTGGCACCTACATATCGTTATTAGAAGCTGCTGTTAAAATTTATGATGAAGGCTATCGGGAGCCGCGCAACAAATTTAAACTACACGAACGGGTGGCCCTGTTAGAGGTACGAAGAAGCATGGGCTACTCCAGCAAATTCACCACCTATTTTGATCAGGATAATCTTTTAGAAGATTTATTACTTCATAATAGTATAAAGTATCGGCATTTTCCGAGCGAGCAAATCTTCTTCAATAGCCTTAACCGAGAAAGAGATTCCTATTACAATGGACACGAAGTGTTTGTGGTCTCCCTTAGATGCGAATATTCATTAACCACTTTTGTGGAGAAGGGAACGTATGCGATAATTCACACCGAGTATGAGAGTAATCAAGAAGAAGTATTGACGAAAAAACGGGGTCTTGAAAGTAAATTCGTTAGCCTTAAAAGAGTGATCGATTTTAAGCCCTTTGAGGGAAAATATTATCTTAACTACATTGCAGTCGATTCGAAAGTGAACTGGTACGACATCAAAACTAAAGAATTAAAATTTGAAACGGAATTAAGCCAGTCACTCTTGATCAATGAAATAATTCCTAACCCCACCGAAAGAATTACCACCACCGAGAAGATGAAGAATTATGGACTTCAATATCAGGACCTACCTTACAATAAAGAGTTTTGGGATAATTATAATGTAATTAAAGAAAGCCCGCTGGATCGAAAAGTGATTGATGATCTTGAAAAGCACGGAGCACTTGACAAGCAGTTTAAGGGTTATTGATTTATTCCTGTTTCAAAGCTTCATTAAGAAACTCACTTTTATTAATTGGTACCACCCCAACATGCTGGCACACCAAGCCTCCACCTAAATTTGAAAGATTGGCAATTTGTTTAGGCGATAAATTTAAAGCAACACACAAAGCGGCAATGCTCACCACAGTATCTCCTGCACCGGACACATCGGCTATTTCGCGAGGATGTGCAGGGATTTTAATCCTTTCCTTTTTATAATCAATGTACACCCCATGCTCGGATAGTGTGGCCATTACACCGTCTACAGAAAGTCTTTCCCTTTAGGATCTCGATTGCCTTTAAAAGTTGTTCTTGATTTCCGGGTTCCAAATCAATTTTCAATCCTTCACGCATCTCCTTTAGGTTTGGCTTAAAGAGACTCACCTTATTATACGCCAGAAAATTTCTCTTCTTAGGATCAACCACCGTAGGGATTTTATGTGCTTGCGCTAGCGTCACTGTCTTTTCTATCAGACTCGCATTTAACACTCCTTTATCGTAATCTTCAAAGATCACCACCTGACAGGTCGGTAATAATTTTTCAATGCGGGTAAAAAGTTCTTGCTCTTCTGCTTCATTAACAACTCTATCAGATTCTTCATCCACCCTAACTACATGCTGCCCGCTTGCTATCACACGCGTTTTTACCGTAGTGGGCCTCGAATCTGAGTTAACCAATCCATCAGTAATCATTCCTTGTCGTTCGAGAATTGCGCGCAGTTTTTTTCCAGCGTCATCATCCCCGCAAAGGGCAACTAATATAGGTTGAGCGCCTAAAGCTTGAATGTTAAGCGCAACATTAGCCGCACCGCCTAAACGCACATCTCTTTTCTTAACATTAATCACCGGTACGGGCGCTTCCGGAGAAATACGTTCTACGGCACCCCAGATATAGCTATCCAACATCACATCTCCAATAATCAGAACCTTGAGATTATTAAAAGATTCAAAAATATTTTCGAGTGAATGCCCGGCCATTTTCTATTTCAGTAATGCCAATGTTTTCTTCATTCTTGCCATCGCCTCTATTAACTCCTTTTCAGAAGCTGCGTAAGACAGTCGTACACAACTCTCTTCGCCAAAAGCTCCACCCGGTACTAATGACACGTGACCTTTCTCCAACATATAGAGACAAAAATCATCGCCATTCTTAATTGTGCTAACTCCATCCGATTTACCATAATAATAACTCACATCCGGAAAAAAGTAAAAAGCACCTTGTGGATAGTTGGCTTTTATACCCGGAATTTCCTTTAGCAAATTATACACGATGTCTCTTCGCTTATGGTATTGCGCCACCATCTCCTGCGTAGGCTTTAAGTCTCCGCTTATAGCGGCAAGCGCACCGCGCTGAGAACTCCTTTTTGCTAAACACAGAGCCCGTTGGGTTGCAAGGCGATGAAAAGATGATCGCTTTTGTTTTAGATGTGATCGCCTTTTCAACCTGTGCTGCAGTAACTTTAAAATCATTTTCCATTGTCCCCTTTACCAGCACGGGAGTCGCTTCCGCGAGGCGAACCAGCGCATCGTAACTTACCCAATACGGAGAAAAAATAATTACTTCATCGCCCGGGTTAAGTAGCGCCAACATCACATTGGCAATAGATTGCTTCGCTCCATTCGACACAACTATGTTTTCTGCTTTATACGGAACGTTATTCTCTTTCTGATATTTAGCGGCAATCGCTTCGCGCAAATCAGAATAGCCTGCTACCGGAGGATAGGAAAAATACTTTCCATCATCGATCGCTTTTTTTGCAGCATCACAAATATGTTGAGGCGTTTTAAAATCGGGCTCACCCAGGCTTAAATTAATTACATCAATGCCACGGCTCTTATACTCACGGGCTTTGGCAGCCATAGCCAGTGTGGCCGATTCTTCAATTGCGTTAATCCGATTGGAAAGGTTGTTCATAATTGCATTTTTTGACAAGATGGCGCAAAGAACGAAATTAATCAGCCTTTAGGCAAGGAGAATAAAGACTAACTAAATAAAGTTCTTCCTGTAATGCTCCGCCCCAGCGTAATCTCATCGGTATATTCCAGATCACCACCCACCGAAACACCGCGCGCAATCGTTGTAATTTTAACCGGATAATCTTTAAGTCTGCGATTAATATAAAAGCAGTCGTGTCGCCTTCCATGGTTGGGCTAAGGGCAAGAATTATTTCTTTGATCGTTCCTTGTGATTGAGCTACTCGATTTACCAGCGAATCAATCTTGAGATCGGAAGGGCCGACTCCATTCATAGGCGAAATGATTCCTCCCAACACATGATACACTCCCATAAATTGCGAAGTATTTTCAATTGCCATCACATCTTTACTTTCTTCCACTACACACAAAAGACTTTTTTCTCTTCGATGGCTGTGGCAGATGGCACACTCGTCTTGATCTGAAATATTGTAGCAAGTTTTGCAGAACACAATATTTTGCCGCATGCGTTCTAAGGCCTGTGTTAACTGCGTGGTTTTGTTTTCATTTTCTTTAACCAAATGAAGCACTAACCGAAGGGCGGTTTTCTTTCCAATGCCCGGCAGCTTGGCCACTTCATTCACGGCATCTTCAATAAGTTTAGAAGGGAACTCCACAGATTTGTATAAGGTTAGCGTGACTTAAATTATTCGCGCATCAATACCGGCATCACAAATTGCCTGACGCATAGGATTGAGTTCTTCTACCGGACCCGAGCGCACCGCACATTTTCCTTTGTAATGAATTAACCAGGTGCATTGTTCCGCTTGTTCGGGAGTGTGTTTACAAACTTTAATTAAGGTTTGAATCACATGATCAAACGTGTTAAAATCATCATTAAACACAACCAGATTATTTACATCAATTACCTCAATAACCTCCAAGGTATCCTGCAACTCGCGCTCCTGATGTCCTGTTTTCATGTTAGAAACTTGAATCATTACCACAAAAGTAAAAAAAATGTGGTGGATTGCCTCAATTACTTATCATGCCTATTTTTACCTTTCTTTATGCACGTATACGCACTTCTATGAATCCATTACTCGTACTCACGATCATTTTTATTTACTTCTGTGTACTCATTACGATCTCTTACTTTACATCGAAAGGTGCCGACACCAATACTTTTTTTACGGCCAACAGGCAATCGCCCTGGTACCTTGTTGCCTTTGGTATGATTGGTGCCTCGCTATCAGGTGTAACTTTTATATCCGTTCCCGGCAATGTGGGTAAAATTGGATTCTCTTATTTTCAGATTGTATTAGGATACCTGGTTGGTTACTGGGTTATTATTGGAGTGCTCATGCCTTTATACTACCGGCTCAATTTGGTCTCCATCTACTCTTACCTGGAGCAACGGTTTGATAAATGGTCGTACAAAACCGGGGCGCTGTTTTTTATAATCTCACGAACCATGGGTTCTTCCCTTCGACTTTTCTGGCAGCCACCGTGCTGCAACTTTTTCTTTGATGCCTGGGGCGTGCCGTTCATTATAACGGTTGCTGTAACCATCGCATTAATCTGGGTATACACGTTTCGAGGTGGCATTAAAACCATTGTTTGGACAGATACTTTTCAAACATTCTTTCTCGTTACAGCCGTTGTTATTGCAGTTATAAAAATTGCTGGCGACTTAGGTTTGAATTTCTCTGAAGTTATTTCTGCCATTCAAACTAACGGCTATTCAACTATTTTCCATTTTCGAAGATCCAAACTCAACCTTCTTCTTTCCAAAACAATTTTTTGGTGGCGCCTTCATTGCTATCACCATGACCGGCATGGATCAGGAAATCATTCAAAAAAATCTAACCTGCAAAACGTTAGGCGATGCGCAGAAAAATATGTTTTGGTTTAGCCTTATTCTGGTAATCGTAAATCTTTTGTTTCTTACGTTAGGAGCACTACTCTATATTTACAGTGATCAGAAAGGATTGGCTCTACCCACTTACTCCGATGAACTATTTCCTTCACTCGCACTTAATCAACTTGGCCCATTAGTTGGCATTTTCTTTTACTGGGCATTACCGCTTCCTCTTATGCCAGTGCCGACTCTGCATTAGCAGGCCTAACCACTTCTTTTTGTATCGACTTTCTGAATTTCAAGAATAAAACTGAGCAGGTACGGAAGCGCGAAAAATTTATTGTTCACATTGCGTTCTCACTTTTATTTTTGATTGTGATTGTCATCTTCAAAGAGATCAACGAAAAATCAGTGATTGATGCTGTGCTTAGTGTGGCCAATTATACGTATGGTCCTTTGCTTGGGCTTTTTGCTTTTGGATTGTTTACGAAGAGAAATATTAAAGGTCTGGGTGTGCCAATTGTGTGTGTTGTTTCTCCAATACTCTCCTATCTGATCAACATTTATTCGGGCGCCTTGCTGGGTGGCTATCAATTTGGTTATGAGTTATTAATTGTAAATGGTTTACTCACGACAATTGGGCTTTTCTTAATATCAAAGAAATAAAAAAAGAGCCTGCTTTCACAGACTCCTTTAGATTAAAAACCAATCAACCGACTACTATTCATTAAAATAATCAATAGCGTATTCTAAATTATCTTTCTTTATTTTAATTGTATAAGCACCAGGGGCTAAATAGAAAAAATCCACAATCATTTTTTTCTGATCTACCGGAATCGATTCAATCAAATCATGTTCTTCATTTTCAATTTGAATAGTTGCTCCAAGTAGATCTTTCGAAACCTTAAAATAAAGAACTGATCTTTTTGTTGACAGCACCTTTAAGGAATCGTCAGATTCTCGTCCCAATAATGGGGTCGAAAACAACACGGCTACTATTGTCAGGGATATCAGAGTTTTCATTACTGCGTTTACTTTTAAATTTATGCATGCAGTAAACCAATAATTGGTCCGGGTTAGAAACCTTAAATTTTGCCCATTTGGAAGGTTATTGTAATGCAAAGAGACCATTTTGGGAAACAAATTCCTATAATAGTTCTTTGGCAGGATCCCAAAGTTTGTTCTTGAAATCCTGAACCTGATCGCGAACTACTTTCACTCCTTCCTCTTCCAATCTGGATTTCATTGTTGATGGAGTTTCGAAATGATGCCGACCGGTTAGCAAACCATTTCTATTAACTACCCGATGTGCAGGAATTTTTTATTACTGTGCGCGGCATTCATAGCCCAACCCACCATACGGGCACTCATCTTCGTGCCCAGATAATTCGCAACGGCACCATAGCTGGTTACTCTTCCTTTGGGGATGAGCATGACAACTTCATACACATTTTCAAAAAATGAATAGGTGTTAGTCTTTTTCTTTGAGGCTGCTTTTTTTACCATTCGTTTGGCACTCGCTAAAATCCATGAATGGATTAATTCCTATTCTGAAACGTTTAACTTTGCACCTCCAAATTAAAAAAATATTAACTGAAATGAAGTATTGGCTGATTCTGCCGCTTATGGCTTGTCTTGTAATTTTTAGCCCGGCTCAACATCTTATCGTTTCCGATTCCAGCGGTTGGAATACCCTCAAAGAAGGAGACTTTCTATCCTTTAAAATTTCATCAACAGATTCCATAAGTCCACGGCTCACCTTGCAAGGAGCAGATAGTCTCCGGATGCAATTAGATTCACTGGGTACCTTTTTTTGGAAGCCGGGCTTCGACCTGGTTAGTCGCCTGGAAAACAAAAAGAAATAAGTGTAATACTGCAAGCAGAATGGAAAGATGGCAGAAGAGTAACCAGGCCGTTGAATTTTATTGTATACCATCAAACCAGGCCTCCGGTAGTGGAAGACCTTCCCATCTTTTATGTTAAGCAATCTTCGGCAAACAGCTACAAAATTTCTGAGCAATATGTGAACGATCCGGACGGTGATCCGCTCGTTTTCAAATCGCTTCAATCGCAATTGCCGGAAGGAGTAGTACTTTCTTCGCAGGGCCTATTAACCTGGACACCTTCCAGAAATCAATTCAACGCACTTAAGAATACTCCATTGATGGTGGAATTCATCGTGCAAGACCAACCCGAAAAAGCGGAGACAAGAGGAAAAATAAAAGTAGCGCAAACTCAACTTGATCTTCCTCCGGAAATACTTTTGATACCGGGCGACACCCTCGTAACGATTAAGGAAGATGAGCGGGTCAATTTTAAAATCTATGTATCCGATCCGAATGGCGATGAGAATGTAAATAATATCGGGTTCGTTTGTTCAGACAGTCGTGTAACTGAAAAAAGTTTTATACAAAATACTTCGGTTCAAGCCGAATTCACCTGGTCGCCAGGATATTACTTTGTTGAAGAAGTTGAAAAGTGAAGTCGGTAGAAATAATATTTTTGCCATTGACAAATCGAATAACCGCGTTGAACGGAAAGTAATTGTAAAAGTGCAAGACACAGAAAACCTGGGGAGAAGGACAAATTACTTTATCAGAAATATAAGAACTCGCTGATTCAGGCAAAATCATTGATAGATCTGCTTGATGAAAACCAAACCAAACTAAACAAGGCATATAAACAGGCAAAAAAAGGTAAGAAGAATCGCTCGATATTGAATGCTTCACTCGGTGCAGCAACGGGTTTATCTCCGGTAGTCTTAGAAACAGATCAATCTAAAATGGTGTCGGCTATTGGCGGAACCACCGTGCTTACCATGGGTACGTTGGAAGCCACCGAAGTTATTGGAAAATCCAAGAACGATATTACGGACAAGCTTAAAATCAATGTAGAAATCAGAAATCAATTGCAGGTAGAGGGCGATAATTTTGCGCGTAAATACGCTCTTAAGAGTACCCGCAGAAGTAAGGAATTTGATCCTGATCGGGATAAATTTCTGCCCATCGTTAATAATCAAAAGTTGGTGCTTCTTGAGTTAGATGCCAGTAGACCTTCTGTTCGCAATTATGACAACAAGGATTTAAAAAGACCTTTCCAGATTTTATAGAACAATAAGCTATTTTAAGGGCTCCTTTTTGCAGAAACCAATTTTCGCATTAGTTTTGCAGTCCTTAAAAAGGAACTCTTATCCAATGCTCAAGGTTGAGGGTGTAAACAGAGGAGTGGTAGAGCGGTTTATTGCACCGGTCTTGAAAACCGGAGAACCTTTACGGGTTCCGGGGGTTCGAATCCCTCCTCCTCTGCTGATCAAAGATCAAACAAAATCAAAACCTCGAAATTCTAATGATTTCGAGGTTTTTTGTTTTTAGGGCATACCAAAAACAACCATAAAATCACAATCCCTTGGTAACCGATCCGTAACCAAAGACTCAGTAAGAAATCTGGTTACGAAATCGATTTAATGTGCTGATAATCAAGATGATCATTATATGGACATCTTGATTACGGCACCATGAATTGGATACTTTAACCAATTAAACTAGGGATATGACGCAGACAATTTCAGTAGCATTTTTCGCTCGAAAAGACCGAGCAACAGAGGATGGTTTGAAACCCGTTTTCATGAGAATCTCACTCATGAATAAACGACTCACATTGGCAACCAAAATTTTCGTGAAACAAAACGAATGGTCTGACCAAAATGGAAAACTAAAAACCAATTCAGAGGAGGCACGCAGGATAAATAAGATGCTCGAAGCTTTTAAGATGAAAGCTTTCGACTACCAACGTGCTCTTATGAATGAAGGGAAAGAGGTTACCCTTGAAAACATGAAAGCCAAATGGTATGGGCTTAAGCTTGAAAAGTCCCGAATGTTGATGGAGGTCTTCAAACAGCATAATGAGCAAATGAAAGCTCTTGTGAACAGCGAGTTCTCGCCTTTAACGCTTGAGCGATACGAAACTTCCTTCCGCCATACCCAAGCATATATGAAATGGAAGTTCAAAGTCGATGACATCGATATAAAGAAACTCAACTACGAGTTCATCTCTGACTATGAATTCTGGTTGAAATCAAAACGCAAATGCGATCATAACACCTCCATGAAGTACTTGTCCAACTTCAAAAAGATCGTTCACATCTGCATCAAGAACGGTTGGCTCGAACGTGACCCATTTGTAGGATTTAAAATGACAAAACGCGAAGTAGAGCGTCCATTCCTTGTTCAGGAAGAACTAAAACGGATTATCGATAAGCAATTCGTTGCGCCTCGCATGAACCAAGTGAAAGATATTTTCATCTTCTGTTGCTATACAGGGTTAGCATATGCTGATGTGGAGAAACTAACGCGCGAAGAAATAACAACGGGGATAGATAGTGAAAAATGGATTTGGACAAGCCGACAGAAAACGGATGCAGCAACCAGAATCCCGCTTCTTTCCCAGGCACTTGAAATCCTGGACCGCTATAAGGATGATCCTCAGTGTGCAATCAAAGGGAGGTTGCTACCAGTCCTCAGCAATCAAAAGATGAATACCTATCTGAAGGAGATTGCGGATGCTTGTGACATCACCAAGAAAATGACCTTCCATACGGCACGACACACTTTTGCCACAACCGTAACGCTCTCAAACGGAGTTCCGATAGAAACAGTAGGCAAAATGTTAGGACACCGAAACCTAAAGACTACGCAGCATTATGCTAGAATCCTGGACTTGAAGGTTAGCGAGGATATGATGACCCTCCGGCACAAGCTCAATAAAAAATCAGAAAGTCCTATCGATTCTCAAGAACCCAAACTTTAAACTAAATCACCATGAATAAAATTGTCACTTACCTCGAAAGCAAAGAAGTTGTTTTCCACGGAGCGCTTTTACTAATCCTACTTTACGTGCCACATGCTGGCCATCTATTCAAACAACTTGAGCATCTGGACATGAGCCTATTTGGATTTACATTCATGAATTGGCTTTATGCCATTGCCCTTGCGGGTATTATTGAGCTTCTAATTCTGATCTTCATAATTAATGGCTATCAAAAAACTGGAAAAGCCTATGCTCTTCTGAGCTTTTTTGATCAATGCTTTGTACTATGACTATTGGTTCATTGCGTTCAATGAACCCAATATTTTGAATTTGAAATTAATGGGAGCAAGTTTCCTCATTTGCCTCTTGCATTCAGTATCCATCTGGCAATTAAGCGAACTCTTTTATAAACGCTTAATAGCAGATAAGGAGAAAGTAATAGAGTATTGGTGTCCTGAATGTGAAGCTGGACCCTTTCCAAATAAAAGATCTATGGAGGGTCACATATCAAAAGCTCATAAATACTACAAAAGGATTTTGGAAAACGGTAAGGATTCCAAAACCCATTTGAATGGTATCAATCTTTGATTCGTTTTCACAAACGCTGAGATGGTATCATCTCAGCGTTTCCTTCTTAACATTATAAAGCACTGGCCCCAGGTTTTCTGTGATCTTCTCAAGAGAGCGACCTGCCACATAACCTCCAACGCCCAAATCCATCATCGTCCAGATGTGATCATCTAGTGTAGTTACTGGTAAATTGAAGTACGGCACAAGCACATAATTATTAAAGACAATAAACATGCAGATGCACATGAGTACAGGTCGCCAGTTTCTCTGAAGCCAACTCTCACCCTTCGTTTCTGATTCAATGATTTTTGTTTTGCTCTCCAGGAGTTTGCTTTCATAATCAATACAAGCTCCCTCCATATTCAGGAGAAGTTCTTTGTACTTCAATTGAAGTTCAAGCTTCTCATCTGACTTGTCTATTTTGTCGATTGCGTTTCCTATGGAATCGACTGTCTCTTTCACTCCAGCTCCGAGAACTTTTGACAAAAATCCTCCTATGCCTGCCTTTTTACCAACTTCACTTGCCTCCATGTTTGTATGTTTAATTGTTAGATAATTCTTTTGACCGTTTTATTTCTTGCTTTGTGGCTCCTGCCATTGGATTCCAAATTGTCTGAAAAAATCCAGTGTACTTTTTGGAGCATATCGGTTTTTAGTTACTGTCACTACGCCTTTATGAACTTCTCCAGCTATCTCGGCAATGTGCTCCCAATCTTTTCCACCTTTGAAGTCTCCCGCCTTTGTGTGTTGAAGTATGAAGATGAAAGCAGTATCCGGATGCTCTTTTCGCATCTCCTTGTACTCATTGATCTTTAATCCCAAATCATTCACTGAATCAAGGATGATGAACTGATAATTCGAAAGATTAGGGTCTTGCAAGTTTTCAGCAAAATGTAATCGCGCAGGTAAAGGATTTAAGAACTCATTTACCTTTTTGGTCATCGTAGGCGATGCAAACTCCTCGGATGACACATAAAGAACATCTCCAAAATTCTCAGCCAGGTATTGCGCAAGCTTCAATAGGAAAATAGTCTTTCCATTATGAGGCTCTCCATGAAACATCATCGTAAAGTTCTTAGCCGGATTTCCGAACAGGGATTGCCAGAATGAAAAGAAAGCTAAGCAGGTCAAGTTTTCGATTGGCCATTTCCTCAGCTGTAAGCACTCCGCTTAATCCCTTGTTGTGTGAGCAAGCTCCACGACTTGCATCCGAATACGTCTTCCTTTTGCATGGCCTAAGTTTCTTTCCTCCTGTATCGTAAATCCTTCCAACGCCATCCTTGCATCCACATGCTTTTACAATTCCTTCCAGGCCGTTCAACTCCGCTTTGGAAATTGAAATCTTGCTACTTGTTCTTTGCTTAAGGCTCTTGTAGATGGCATTGACCTTATCCGAGTAGGGATCATCCTTTAAGATTTCCTTTTTTGCCACCAGGTTCTCCAGTTGTTTGAGGAAACTGTTAATCTTTTTCTCATCGTCTTGCCCCTGCAATCCAATAAACCGCTTGATGACCATTATGGAGGGATAAACCTTTTCACCTCCAGCAATGGCGACCAGGTGATTCAGGTCTTTCTCATTAATGGCAAAAGATTCTTCTCCCTTCATCTTGTTGTACGCCTGAACAAGCTTGTTCTGAATCATTTCAATTTCCTCTGCCAACGGTGAGGTTTTACGGATGAGCTTTTGAACGATGGACCGCTGCAAGGCCTTGATGAATGAAAGGATGGCATTAGGAGATTTCACCTTGTTGTGCAGTCCGACATACCTTTTGATGTATTTCACTTCTTCTCGGATATGCTCAACATGCTTTACATTCTTTGGCTCTTTCTTCTCCTTCACCTTTTTGGGGGGAAGCCTTCGTTCTTTGTTTTTCCGTTTGCGGGTTTCCTCTTTGGTTCCGAGGTAGCCTTAGCTTGGGTTTGTTGAGCTTCCTTTGGTTTTAAAGTTGAGGCGAAATCGTTCAGCTTTTGAAAGTACAGGTCAATGACCTTCTTGATACCTTCACTACTTTGATAGGTAGCCCAATTCGCTCCATTGGATGTACTCTTCACCACCAGGTCATGACCTTTCTGTAGCGTTTCCGGCAATGTATTTACACCGATTCGCTCCACTTCAATAAAATAATTACTAGCCGTTATCATTACGCTGCAAAGTTTAATAGTTCTAATTCGAGTTCCAGAGCAAGGGCTTCAAGCTCCAGTTGCTCCATTTGAGATTGTGATTGTTTTGGTAACATTACCATGATCGGTTTTGCCCTGGGCTCCCTCTTAGGAATTTCTCCTTTGATCAATTCGTATTGCGGAGGACTCAGTGAAACACTATCATTGAACTTCTCCTGTAATACCTGGACAAACTCGTCTATTCTGTTTTCATCCACTGAAGCTGTCATACGATCCGAAATCTTTTCAAAATTGTTTCGATCAACGATATTCAAAAGATCAGGATCAAGGTAGGTGTCACCACCTTTCGACCTGGCAGCGGAGACCACTAATTTGAATTTCCCAGGTTGCCTGAAAATGGAGACTCCATTTTTAGTGGTGATGCTTGACCCAATGGTCAAAGACCGAATGATCTTCATTGCCCTGGAAATAGGAACCACGGTCTTTTGTTGCACATCATTTTTTGGTTCCCAATATTCTGGCATAAGAATGCCTTTCTTGATTCCACCATCAATGGTCGTGTAGCTCACCAGTTTTCCTTTAAAGGCACTGAATGCCTGAAGCACATTCCCGGTAATGATGTGGCGAATCTTTCTATCTACAGTACTCTCTTTAATTGAAGCTTCCCATTTGGCTAATAGTGACTCTTTATCCAGGTGTGGTAATCCCACACTTGCTCCGATAATGGCCCGAACATCTTGTGCATAGCTCGCAGGAATAGCGATGTACTTATTGCTACTAGCCAACGCAAAGCGTAGTCTCATCGAGCTTGGTGCATAAGGATTCTTCTTTTTCCTGTCAATGATGAATCCCAGGAAGACGGCAGGCGCTAACTCTTGACCGCCATCATAGCTATTGACCGGATAGTTAAGATTTCGTCCTACATAGAATGAGCTGAAAATTGACTCCAGGTATTGCCTCCGGTTATTGAAAGACCGTTTGATCTTTTCTTCAGAATCAGCCATTGCTTTATGTAACTCATTCGTCCTGGCTTTGATGACTTCCTGTGCTTCTTCAGAAGCTCCTTTTTCAACTAACTTTTGAATCTTCTTCTCTTGTGGAATCTTGTGGATCAGATCTTCATAGTAGGAAACGTTCTCAGCGACTTCATGATTAAGCTGCTCACCCATATAACCCTCATACTCCAACTTCACTTCCTTTTGCAATTCTCGTCCCTCTTTGCCTTGAAGTGATTCGACCAGGAGATTGTTTAGCTCCTGGCGTGAGAATGGTTTCTTCAAAACGTTCGCCATGACCGTCTCCAAAATGCTGTCATCGCCAAACTCACTTGTTCCACCTTTGCCCACGATAACAGCCCTAGAAGATTGAGTTTCCGTTTGGAGATCCATTGCTTCAACTTCAAGGTCATACTCACCGATCTGTTTGAGATACTCTACATACTCATTGTATCGGTTGGATATTTCGTTGTAAAAATCTTGCTGCATAGCCGTTGAAAGCACAGCTACTCTTCCAGAAACTCGATGCGCTGCATCCTCCAGTTCTGCTCCATCTACTTCTCGTGTTGCCAGACCCAAGGGATCATCCAATAAAGTGTTGACCTCCAAATTCTCTTTTAAATACTCCGCTACAATACGATCTCCATACTTGTTAAGAAAATCTGGAACGTCCAGAATCTTTGTCGATGACTTCTGATTGGACGTGGTATTCGCGTCCAGCGATTTCAGTTTCTTTTGAAGCATCATCATCAATCGCTTCTCAGCGGGAATCGCAGAGTTGACATAATCGTAGATCGGTTTGTAAATCTGTCCGGTGCGGTTTATCCGGCCTCGTTTTTGAACCTCGGTGTTAATGTCAAGCTCCGCTTGCAATACAATCATAACTCGTTGCTTCACTTTTTCTTTGACAACCTTTGGAGTGATGATCGCGTGTGCAGATGCTCCGGTACTTCCTGACTGGTTGATGAGTAGAACGTCTACCTCGTTATTATTGAACTGACGAAAAGCATCATTGGTATTTACCCGCTTACGAGTCATGATAAGAGCCTTGTTGGTCTTCGGATTAATTTGAAGCTCGTACTTGCGACCTGTAACCTCGGCCACTTGTATCCCGCTTCCGTAATCTTTCGGACAATCACATCAATGGGAGAAATAGTAATTCCGGTCGAAGCTTCTCTGATCCGATCACTGATTCTTAGATACTCAGACTGAGCCTCCAGGGAAAAATCCGAGATTTCGAACTTCTTGAAAATCTTTTCACCATCGGTATCTGTTTCCGTATAACGCAAGACTCCATCAGGCCTTTTTGAAGTACTAATGAAAAGTCTGCATT
>JADJMA010000025.1 GCA_016709845.1 Flammeovirgaceae bacterium
GGTGGCCTGCTAGCCAATCGTTCTTTTGGTGGAGCCCAGGTATCGCGAACTTTTTATGCGCGTGGCCAAACCGGTCAGCAACTATTATTAGGTGCGTATAGTGCCTTGAACCGACAGATTGCGAATGGTAAGGTGAAGATGTATAACCGTAGCGAAATGCTTGATGTGGTTATCGTTGACGGTAAAGCAAGGGGGATTGTTACGCGTGATTTAATAACCGGTAAAGTTGAATCGCATAGTGCACATGCTGTTTTGATATGTACGGGCGGATATGGAAACGTATTTTTTCTTTCAACAAATGCTAAGGGTTGTAATGTAACGGCCGCCTGGCGTGCTCATAAAAAGGGCGCTTTCTTCGGCAACCCCTGTTTCACACAAATTCACCCAACCTGTATTCCTGTTTCAGGAACGCATCAATCTAAGCTTACGCTGATGTCGGAGTCGTTGCGAAATGATGGACGGGTTTGGGTTCCTAAAAAAGCCATGCCAGGGCTAAAGTCGAAAGATGCAATGAATCTTCCGGAAGAGGATCGTGATTATTTTCTTGAACGCAAGTACCCTTCATTTGGCAATTTGGTTCCGCGCGATGTTGCTTCCCGAAATGCAAAACAAGTATGCGATGAAGGCCGGGGGGTTGGTGCGGGTTTGGCAGTTTTTCTTGACTTCACCGATGCGATTAAACGCGTTGGGGAAGATCAGATTCGGGCAAAGTATGGAAACCTCTTCGATATGTATCAGCAAATCACGGATGACAATCCGTACAAAGGGCCGATGATGATTTATCCGGCAGTTCATTATACCATGGGTGGACTTTGGGTAGACTATAATTTGATGACAACGGTTCCCGGCTTATACGCTTTGGGCGAAGCCAACTTCTCTGATCATGGCGCCAACCGACTGGGGGCTAGTGCGCTTATGCAGGGCTTGGCCGATGGTTATTTTGTAATCCCATATACAATTGGCGATTACCTGGCTACCATCGGTTGGAATGATAAAGTAGGCACCGATCATCCGGCATTTAAAGAGGCTATGGATGGCGTGAATGAACGCGTGAATAAGTTGCTAAGTATTAAAGGCAAAAAGACGGTCGATGAGTTTCACCGGGAGTTGGGCCACACCATGTGGGAGTATTGCGGTATGTCGCGCAACGATGAAGGATTAAAGAAAGCAAAGAAGATCATTCAGGATCTCAAGAAAGACTTCTGGACAAATGTAAATGTATTAGGTTCACCCAACGAACTAAATCAGGAGTTGAAAAAGCGGGCCGTGTGGGCTGATTTCATTGAATTGGGGGAGTTGATGGTGGATGATGCGCTCAATCGCAGCGAATCGTGTGGAGGTCATTTTCGCGAGGAATCACAAACTCCGGAAGGGGAGGCACTTCGTAAGGATGACGAATTTGCCTACGTATCGGCCTGGGAGTATAAAGGGGACAGTCAACCCGAAGAGCATCATAAAGAAGAATTGAAATTTGAGAATGTTAAGTTAACGCAAAGTAAGCAGTAAGACCATGAACCAATCACTAATAATTTTATCGAAATGAAGATTACGTTAAAAGTCTGGAGACAAAAAGACGCAAATAGCAAAGGCGAATTCAAAACCTATCCAGCATGGTCATGTATCGACCGACATGTCGTTCCTGGAAATGATTGATGTGCTAAATGAGGAGCTGGTTAAGAAAAATGAAGACCCAATAGCTTTTGATCATGACTGCCGCGAAGGAATCTGCGGCATGTGTAGTTTATATATAAACGGCCAGCCTCACGGGCCCCTTCAAACTACTACTTGTCAGTTGCACATGCGGTCGTTCAAAGACGGAGAAACTATTACCATTGAACCCTGGCGGGCCAAAGCGTTTCCGTCATAAAAGATTTGATTGTAGACCGTACTGCATTTGATCGAATTCAACAAGCAGGAGGGTATGTAATGAATACGGGTGGCGTTCCCGATGCAAATGCAATACCTATCTCTAAGCACGTTGCCGAAGAAGCCTTTGATTCAGCAAGTTGTATTGGTTGTGGAGCTTGCGTGGCAGCCTGTAAGAATTCCTCAGCGGTATTATTTGTAGGCGCAAAGATTTCTCAGTTTGCTTTACTACCACAAGGTAAAGTGGAACACAAAGAAAGAGCTGAGAAAATGGTTGCGCAAATGGATGCGGAAGGATTTGGATCTTGTACAAATACCTATGCCTGCGAAGCAGAATGCCCTAAGGGAATTAAAGTAACCAATATTGCCAGACTGAATCGCGAGTACCTTGGATCTATGTTAACTTCCTATCAGGTGGAACGACAAGGTGGTGATTAATAATTATCTACGGGGCTATTCACTTTTGCATGCTTCCATACCAATCCGGCCAGAGGATATTGCTTTGGTTACGGATTGACCAATGTTGCCACCAGCTAAGATAATATCCTTTTCAGGGCCGGTATCTGACAGATGCACCTTAATACAGGCATCCAGTTTGATAAGATCAGCATAGGAAATAGTAGTTTCATCAGCAAGCTGAGTCAATATTGTTTCACTCGTACCTGTTTTCGAATCCACCGGATTTAATAAAGCGGCCACATCGGCCCCAGGGGTAGCGAGGTCGCCTAAATGTAAATGCAAGGGTAATTTATTATTTCCAGAAGTTCCACGTAGGGTTACCAGCAGGTAGAGGTTCCGTCTTTCTTCCTTGATAGTCACAGTTCCAGGGGTATTATATTGAGCCCCCGGCTGCAGTGCATACGTTGACTCGTTACCGGTAAATTCGCTGGTGGTCTCATTTTCCTGACAAGCGATTAAAACCACAGCCACACAAAATCATCCCAATTATCTTTTTCATAGCCTGTTTAATATGTTTAAAATTATTAAAATTTAACAAATTGTTCAACTAGCGCGTTTTGGTTTAGATTTACATGGAATCCATCATTTGGCATGGATATGGTATATTCGTATTAACGAAAACAAGCTTATAATAATTCTGTGAAGCGATTAGTTTTTATTCTCTTGGTCTTTTCAGGATGCAGCCCCTCGGTACCAAACTCATCCCTTAAATCGAACTTACAAAATGTTAGGCCCGATTGGTTAATGGCCAAACCAGTTGAATCCAGTTATTATATAGGTATTGGTCACAGTGTAAAAGATGGTACAAATAACTATTTGCAATCGGCCAAAAACAGCGCCCTGGAAGACCTTGTTTCGGAGATTAAAGTCAATATATCTTCTACCTCGGTTTTGAGCCAGATCGATGCCAATAAAGAATTTCAGGAGCGTTATGAGCAGATTATTAAGACTACTGTGGCGGATGAAATTCAGGAATATGAGCAGGTGGATTCGTGGGAAGATGCGCGAAATTACTGGCTTTATTATCGGCTGTCCAAACAAAGATATAAAGACATTAAAGATCAGTTGAAACGCGATGCGGTTGCGCAGGGATTGGATTTTTTTACTAAAGCGAAAGAATCTGAGCGAAGATCAGAATTTGTATTGTCGTTGGGCTTTTATTATCAAGGGTTTCGGGCCATTGAAAAGTACCTGGGCGAGCCTATCCGGATTGACTTTTGAGGGAAAAGAAATCTTATTGACCAACGAAATTATTGCAAGCATGCAGTTACTTCTGGATAAGATTGAGTTAACTGTTTCTCCGCTGAAATTATATTGAATCGGAGATTAGCACAAAATGATCTGGCTGTTTTAGCCAAGGCGGTTGAAAAAAGTTCGCGCAAAGCCATTGCAGATCTACCGCTTGTCGCAGCTTTTGAAAAAGGAGCTGGTGATGTGTTCTCTAATTACAAAACGGATCTGGCGGGGCAGGCAAAAATTCTTTTAACGAAAATAAGCTCTCGAGATTTGGAGCAAACTGTAGCCGTTAAGGTGGATATGATGAGCTTTTCCGGACAGCAGATTTCTGATATTTATTCGCTGGTAGCTGCTAAAATGGTTGTGCCAAAGGCAACTGTTTTATTGAAAGTACAACGCCCTTTGGTGTATATAACTTCTGTTGAAAAAAGTTTAGGGGTTGATAAATCAAATCAACAAGTAACTAACCGAATTAAAAATTACCTGGCTAACGCGGGATTTGAATTTACCGATGACAAAGCCAAGGCTGAATTATCGTTGGATATAAATGCTAATTCCGAGAAAGGAGCAGTTTCGGGTAGTATTTATATAACCTATGTCACGGCTGTAATACGCGTTTCTACCGCAAACGACAATAAGGAAATCTATGCTACCACCCTCGATCGAATTAAAGGCTTTAGTCTGGATTATGAACGATCCAGCCAGGAAGCCTATAATAAGTCGCTGGAGACGCTTGAAAAGGATAAATTGCCGGAATTGCTAAATGCTATTTTGCAGTAATTATCTCGTTTTTTTGATGTATTTAAAGGTTATTAAGAACCCTATAAATTCTAAGTTTTGCAGAGTGGCCTATTAATTGTATTATCGTAAAATTGCATAACCAAACTCAAATTGATATGAAAAAGTTAAATGTGTATTTAGTAATCCTTATTGCTGCGGCTGTGATCGCAGGCTGTAAAGGCAAGGATAAAATTCCTGCAGGGGAAAAGGAAGTAATAGTACCTTGCTCGGGTCCAGAGTATTTCACGACAGCAAAGTTTTTCCGGGCCAATTCTATAGGCGAGAGCCAGGACCAGGTTACTTCTAAGAAGAAGGCTTTAACTAATGCTCGCAACGAACTTGCTCAAGCCATCAACACTACAGTAAAAACAGTAACCGACAACTATGTGAATTCACGCGAAATGAATAACAAGGAGCAGGTTGAAGAGCGATTTGAAAGTCTTAACCGTGAGATTGTTGATCAAACACTTTCTGGTATTAAAACACTTTGTGAAAAACTTGTGAAGACTGGTAACGGAACGTATAAAACGTATGTAGCTATTGAACTTTCAGCCGATGAGTTGGTATCTAAATACAACGAAAGACTTTCTAAAGATGAGCGTCTTAAAATCGATTACGATTATGAGAAGTTCAAAGAAACCTTCGACAAGGAAATGGAAAAAATGGGTAACAACTAATTTATCCAAACTTGATAAACTATCCCGATCTTTACCGATCGGGATTTTTTAATTATGGCCGGCTACTCACAGACACCTTTAATTTTAAAATTGGGAATTAAGCCCTCGTTTACAATTTTGATTAAAGATGAGCCGAAGGATTATTGGAATTGGATAAGTCCACTTCCTGAGGGTGTACTTAAATTGAACAAGGCTAAAAGTGAAAGTGTTGATTTCATCCATTTGTTTGTTACACGTAATAAAATATTTGAAGGTGAGTTTTTAAAATTGAAGTTGGCCTTAAAAAACAGGGCTTATTCTTGTCGTGGCCAAAGAAATCATCAAAAAGTAGAAACAGATCTGGATGAGAATAAAATCCGGGACTTCGGATTGACGAATGGATTGGTTGACGTAAAGGTGTGTGCCGTAAGCGAGGTCTGGTCAGGTCTCAAATTCGTTTATAGAACAAAAGATCGTTAAAATTTCTCAGCAAAATCCATCACACAGCTAATCCTGTATTTTTTGTGTGGTTCAATGGCGATACCGACCCAATGGAAGCTGGGTTCCAGAATATTCTTACGGTGCCCCAGAGATTTTATTCCGTCATCGATGAGAAGCGACATAACGATATGAAGTGGCTCGTCATTTCCATAATCACAATTTTCGGCAATAGTTCCTTTTGCTTTCGCTTTGTTTCGAAGACGATCACTAAACGGTGTTCCATCTGAACTGGTGTGCCCCACAGTTCCCAATTCGCCCATGTCAACCGCGTGCATTCGTGCAACTTTCGTGAGGGGGGCTGAAAATTGTAACGCACTCATTTTTTCGGTCTTTTTTAAATCTGTCTGTAATGATTTGGCATAACTATTCTGGGTCATGTTATTCGACTTCAGATAATCATTTACATGAGATTTAATAAAACCTTTCGGATTAGTTCGTACCAGATTAAGCAACTTCAATACTTCCTTCTCCTTGTCTTGTGACAAGAGAACTGAAGTCTGGAAAGAAAGCAGGGTTGCTAAGAAAAAAAAAGACGTATCTCTTAATCACAAACTCTTGGGTGAAAAAAATCAGCTAATACCTAAACGCTTTTGAATTTCCTCCAAAGAAACGCCTTTAGTCTCAGGAAATTTTGTTAGGACCCAGATAAGTTGAAGCATCATCATACAGGCAAAGAATGCAAAAATTATCCAGGGATCATCTTTTAACCATCCTTCCGATTTATCAAGAAAAATGGGTGTGAGAAATGTAATCAGGGCTGCAAACACCCAATGTACACTGGCTCCAAAAGACTGCCCCAAGGCCCGCGAATTGTTAGGAAAAATTTCGGCAATAAATACTCAGATAACAGCACCTTGTCCTAGCAGCATGCGCTGCAATGAAAAGCAACAAAAAGGCCATTAAAAAGACAGGACTTGATGTGAAGTAGAATGCGTAGGATACCATGGAAAGGCTAACCACATAACCCAGAGAGCCGATCAGTAATAAATTCTTTCTTCCGGTTCTATCAATCAAGTATAAACCGATAAATGTAAAAATCAGATTAATGCCGCCAATGGCAATTGAATTAAACAGCGAATCTTTTGTGGCTAAACCTGCCCGCTCCAAAATTTCCGGGGCATAATACAAAATGAAATTTATTCCCGATAACTGATTAAATGATGCAATAAAAAATGCTAACACAATGGGTTTAAAAAGTCTTTTGGTAAAGAACGGCTCGCGGTTATTTGAATTTTCTGTGTTTTATTTGCTGCTAATATTGCATTTAACTCCGACATCAACATCCGTGACTCCCAAAGCAGTTAACACCGTTTTTGCTTTCACGAGATCGTTCTTTCTTGTGGCTAACCATCTCGGGCTTTCCGGTACTTGTAAAACCATAATTGTATAAATAATAGCTGGAATAGCTTCTACACCCAGCATCCAACGCCAATCATTTGCCCCATCAAATCCAGTAAGAAAGTAGTTTGATAAAAAGGCGATAAGTATGCCAAACACTACGTTGAATTGATACATCGCAACTAGGCGGCCACGGATATTAGAGGTTGATATTTCGGCAATATAGGTAGGTGCTACCACCGATGAAACGCCCACACCCACACCGCCAATAAAGCGAAAGAGGGAAAACAAATACGGATCGGTGGCGAGTGCAGAACCCAATGCACTAACTGCGTATAGAACACCAATCCAGAACAGAACTTTTTCCTTCCATACTTTTCGGTAGGTCCTCCGCCAAAAAGGGCACCCAGCACAGTTCCCCACAATGCCATTGACATTATAAAGAAGCCGTGAAATAAAGGCGTTGTATTCCAAAGTTGTTTGAGAGGCAGATTGGCTCCGGAAATAACTACCGTATCGAAGCCAAAAAGGAATCCCGCCATAGCGGCAACAATCGAATTAAAAAAAATATATTGTCGGGCAGTCATAATTTCCAGATGTTAACGTCTATAATAGTAGGGATTAGAAAAATCACTTCCAATTTGCAGGGTCTAACCGCCAGGATTTTACATAGATCAGTTGGTCTTCATCCAGGTATTTCTGATCAATGGCTTCTTTAAGCATATGATTAAAATCGCTGAGACATACCAAGGGAATTCTGGCTTCGGAAAAATTTTTAGCTGCCGTATCAAATCCGTAAGTAAATATAGCAGCCATGCCAATTACGTTACATCCAGCCTCTTGCACAGCTTGTGCGGCTTTCAACGAACTGCTACCTGTTGAAATCAGATCTTCAATTAACACAACCTTGGCACCCTTTTCGATTTTTCCTTCAATGAGGTTACCCATGCCATGCTCTTTGGGTTTGGTCTAACATATACAAAAGGAAGACCTAACAAATCTGCGACTAAGGCTCCTTGCGGAATTCCTGCCGTAGCCACTCCGGCAACGTATTCGACCTGCGGGAAATTTTGCTGGATGGCGCGCGCCAGATTTTCTTTGATATAAGTTCGGATTGCCGGATAGGAAAGGGCCAATCGGTTATCGCAATAGATCGGAGATTTCCACCCCGAACTCCAGGTAAACGGTTGCTTATAATTTAATTTGATAGCTCCGATTTGCAATAATCGGGAGGCGACCGGGCCCGCTGTGACTTCGTGAATTTTTATAATACTCATAGCTGCAATTTATTAGGAAAGGCCCCTCAGGCCAACACTAAAGCTATAATCGTTTATTTATTTACCCATGATTGAGTAATTTTAAAGGGTAGGGGTTGATTCATTGAGATTATTTTGGCTTTTTGCAACTATAAAATCGTCCTGCGGGTGCCATGAACCTCTTTGTAAACGACATACCCATCCGGATACTTCATGTGGGCGAGATGCCACCCACCGGCCATATCAACTACGAGTTAAGCGCATCTGCGGAGCCAATCACCAAAGCTAGGTTGTTTCATCATGTTTGGATTCATGATGTTGGAATTTCCGATATGGACTTGATTCTTGACTTGCTTAATTCCAAAGTACCCACTAATCTTTTTTCATTACATCTTTCTGCCATTGATTATGATGCCCTGAAGCTTTTTATTCTGTCAAAATTTAAAGTGATTAAGGCAGGGGGGGGCTTAGTAAAGAAGAAAGACAAACTCCTGATGATTTACAGGATGAAAAAATGGGATTTACCAAAAGGAAAGAAGGAGTCGGGTGAAAGGTATAAGGAAACTGCCGTGCGGGAAGTGGAGGAGGAGTGCAATGTAAAAGTGAAGCTTGGAAAAAAAATCTGTACCACCTGGCATACCTATACCATGAATAAGAACAGTATGCTCAAGAGAACCAAGTGGTATGAAATGGAGTTACTGGATGATTCAAAAAGTAAACCAAGCCTGGAAGAGGATATCGAAGAATTACGTTGGATGACACAAAAGGAAGTGTATCATGCTCTGGAGAATTCTTATAAATCCATTCATTTTGTTTTTGAACAATATTACAGCCGGAAAGAAAGAATTGCTTAGTTAAAGCTTGTAGGGAATCATGGACGAAACATCGCCTTGATAGCGGTGTACCTCGCGAATAATTGAAGAATTGATAGAGGCAAAAAGGGGTGAAGTAATCAGGAATACGGATTCCAGTTCGTTATTTAGGTTACGGTTAACCTGCGCAATACTATTTTCGTATTCAAAATCAGTTGTGTTGCGTAATCCGCGAAGTAAATATTTAGCCTTATTTTTTTTGGCAAACTCAGCTGTTAACTCTGAAAATGTTTTAACGGAGATATTGGGATAGTTGGCAAAAGTCTCTTCTATTTTTTCAACCATGAATGCGATAGGGAAGTACCGTTGACTTTTACTGCTGTTGTAACCAATGGCAACAATAATTTCATCAAAAAGAGAAAGCCCTCGCAGAACAATGTCTTCATGACCTTTGGTAAAAGGATCAAATGAGCCGGGAAATAAGGCGATCCGCTTCATTCGTTATTTAGTAAGTGGGTGGAGTATAAATCAAAAAAATGATGTTCCTGAACCTCATCAAACAAGTACCCGAATTTTATATAAGAAGGTCTATCTCCAAAACTTACGTTCCTAACGTACTTAATAAGCTCCTGATAATGGGGCGAGTTTTTCCCAATATATCCCCAAAGAACAACTTCGCTCGTATTTTGATCAAAGGAGAGTCCTTTCATTACCAACATAATAGACTTTACGTAATCAGAAAATTGCTTGATTAGAAATTGATTGTAATAAAGCAGTTTGCCTTTTTGAACAGCAAGTATGTGAAGCTTAAACCGATCGACATAAACGTACAAGGGAGTTTTCTCTTTTCCTTTAGCAAAATTAAGAACTCCTTCTATTAAGGCAGTGGATTGGTGAACAACCCGAAGTGTAGTATTTGCATAGAGTGACTTAAGCCAGGTATATAAGTCTTTCTGCATAGCAAATACGGTAACTGCGTCAATGTGCAGATTCCGACAAGTCAGTACTTCTTCTCGGGTACTGTCTACCTGGGCGTTAAACTGAAGATATTCTGGCGCAGCTTCTTCTAAGTAAAGTGAACCAGGCACCTGCACAAACTTTGTATTTTTGACGGAAACACGAACTTCTTTCCAAAAGCCTGCCTTAAGCACAGGGTGAGAATCAAACAATACTTTAAATAGATCGAACAACTCCTTGTGCGAGTTCAGATCACCCAGTACATAATCCTCAAAAAAAAGTAAGCGATTGTCCTGCGTATCAACGATAGCTACTTGAAGGTCTCTTATGCCGAGTTGAATCAGTAGCTCATATTGATGAAGTATTTCTTCATCGAACCGATCATCCCTGATCTTTTTAATTAGCTTAAAACCCTGCGCAGTTGATTGCAAAATAATTTATTATTCCCAATTACCTGAGGTTGAAACGTCTACGCGAGAACCAAAATGGAGCGGCTTTCTGTTTTTGGTTTCATTGCTTTGCTTGCGAATAGGATTAACCGGCTTAGGATCCATTACTTCGATAACCTGAACTTTTAATCCAGATTTGTCAACCGTACCAACAAAGATTTCAAACGTTAGTCCTTTTTGGCCAGGTACATTACCCAATGTGGATAGATCTGTATTCGGGTTGTACATATAATCCGTCATGGTTATTACTGTCTGACCTTTACGAACTTCATCGCCAACCCTTAGGGGTTCTAATTTGGTAATTGTACCCTCATCCTGCATAGGGGGGGCATTTACCTTTTCACCAACTTTTATTGAATATGGCTTTTGGTTTTTGATAATCCGATCACCTTCTTTTACTTTATAACCCATAAAAATCCCATTATCAGGGAAGTTTACTGTGTAATTCTTCTTAAAAATTCTGTCTTGTGCTGATATGAAACCCAGCGTATCAATGATAACCTTCACCTCTTCCACACCATAAGATTTCTGAGTGATCACTTCTCTGCGCTGAATAATTGGCACCTGCCCTGTTCTGACAAAGTTTACTAACGAATCCCAATTAGCTGTATATCTTCCATTTACACTTTGAAAAACGACTTCAGCCTCACGGATCAACTTTAATTTTTCAATAATAGCCGCTTCGGTAGTGGATATGGATTCTCGATCTTCAATGGTGCCTTGTACGCTACGGTATAGCCGATAAGCCAGAAAAAGACTGGCTATAAGAAGGACTCCAGTAAGAATTTTAGTCAAGTTCATTGGTTACAGGTTTAGCTTGCAATTATAAATATTTTATGGCGTTTAAAACAACCAATTATAACTTAAAATAGCCCCTCAAATCGTCTATTTTCGATCTATCGGTCAGATAATTGAAAATCCCATGAAGTTCGCCTTTTTTAATAAGCTTAATTTCATTCCAACTAAAATATTTCACCCCTTCAATGATTTGATTCACACCCATTTCGGGATCGATACCTTTTTTAAGACTTCCTCTTAAGGGAGTTGCCAAAAAGAAAAGCTCAACGGCATGTAGTGGCTTATTAATAAATTCGCAAGCGAAAAGAAAGTTACCCACAGAAACATGGAGAACCGTTTCCTCTACAAATTCTCGCTGAAGACATTCTTGGGCCGTTTCTGCCAAAGTTGATGCCTCCACCCGGTGGTGCCCAGAAATCTCCGGCCGCTAATCCGCGATGATTGACCATTAAAATGCCGTTACTATTTATACAAACTCCACATGCTCGTAATCTTAGTCGATTTCCAAATATTTCCTGAACCGGAGTGGTCATAAATTCGTTACAAATTCAAAGTAATTTTATAATAAAAAATTAGAATTAACAGTTCTGATAATTAATCTAAACAGTTTAAATTGATACAAATATTATGAATATGAGGTGGCTTATCGTTTTTCTTCTTGGCTCATTCACAATCTTACAACTTAACGCGCAAGATGCTTCCTCGGCCCAAGGCCCTGAAATTACCTGGGAATTTCTTTCGCATGATTTTGGAGATATTGTTCAGGGAGACAAAGTAGACTATACATTTAAGTTTACCAATACAGGCAACCAGCCCTTGGTGCTAACCAATGTGGAAGTAACCTGTGGCTGCACCACGCCAAAGGGCTGGCCGAGAGATCCGATTATGCCCGGAGGAAAGGGCGAATTATCCGTAGCTTTTAATAGTGCCGGAAGATTTGGTAAACAAAATAAAGTGGTGACGGTAACTTCTAACTCAGTAGGATCAAGCAATCAGGTAATGATCACTGCTAATGTTTTGGAGAAGAGCAATCCGAATTAAGTTCGATTTTTAAGTACTGAATAAAATAATAGGCTCCATCCTGCTAGTAAGAAAACTCCACCCAAAGGCGTTATTAACGCTACTGAAGTTGTATTGAAGAGGGCTAATACATACAAACTGCCACTAAACAGAACAGTTCCTGTTATCATGGAGTACGCACTAAGCGTCAATGTTTTATGCTCTTGTTTATTCATCAAGAGAGCAATACCAAATAAGGCCAACGTATGATAAAAGTGATATCGAACAGCCAGTTCGTAGGTGTCTAACCGTTGATTTTGAGTTAGCAAGGCCTTCAGCGCATGAGCACCAAAGGCGCCTAAGGCTACCGCCAACATTCCTGATGCAGATGAAATAAGAAGAAAGATTCTTGAATTTTTCATTGTGATGTATAGTTACGATTTCCAAAAATGGTGGTACCAATCCGAACCAGCGTGCTTCCTTCTTCGAGTGCAATTTTATAATCGGCACTCATCCCCATGGAAAGCTCTTTCATGGTTATAGCAGGAAATAGGTTTTTATCCTGAAGCTGTTTAAAAAGTGAATGCAACAATCGAAACTCCATTCGGATTTGCTCCTGATTATCTGTGAAGGTAGCCATCCCCATCAGGCCAATTATTTCAACATTCGGATGCGATTCACTAAGATTTTTTTTTGCAAGGTGAAGAACTTCTTCTGGTGAGAAACCGAACTTGGTTTCTTCGCGGGCTATAAATACCTGCAGTAAGCAGGATATCTTTCGGTTAAACCTTGCCTGTTTATTAATCTCTTCAAGTAATTTAATGGAGTCGACAGAATGGATAAGGGATGTAAACGGGGCTATATACTTAACTTTATTGGTTTGCAGATGGCCGATCATGTGCCACTCAATATCTTTAGGTAATGCCTCATACTTTGCAGACATTTCCTGCGCCTTATTTTCTCCAAACAGTCTTTGCCCGGCATCATAGGCTTCCTGTATTTTTGTAATTGGCTGCGTTTTACTAACGGCTATCAACCGACATTTCTTGCCTGCTAATTCGGCATGAAGTTCTTTTATGTTATTTTTAACCTCCATTGAGCAATTTCGTTAAATAAATTCTTAGCCTTTAGTTTTACAAAGTTATGGCCATACTTGGAACCTTACTCAAAAAAGGAATTAAACTTAGAGAAAACCTTGAGCAGGAATACACGTTACCCTTTGAACTTCAGAAAAAGGAGTTAAAGGAGTTGATGATTACGGCTAGTCAAACAGAGTTTGGTAACTACTATAACTTTACTAATATCCTCTCCCATTTTCGTAAGGGTCATTCTAACTTCTATGAAGTGTTTAAGCGGACCATCCCCATTCATGATTACAACAAGATCTACAAAGACTGGTGGCATTTATCCCTGAAAGGAGCCAAGAACATCTGTTGGCCGGGTCGCATTAAATACTTTGCGTTGAGTTCGGGCACTTCAGAGGCGTCCTCCAAACATATTCCGGTAACGAAAGAAATGACCAAGGCAATACAAAAAACAAGTATTCGTCAAATCATTAGTCTTTCTAAATATAATTTGCCAGCCGATGTTTTTGAGGCAGGAATTTTAATGATTGGCGGAAGCACTCACTTAAACAGGAAAGGAAATTATTTTGAGGGTGACCTTAGCGGGATTCAGGCCGCCCGGTTGCCATTTTGGTTTCAACATTTTTATAAGCCGGGAAAAAAATTGCCTCAACCCGTAATTGGGATTCAAAGCTACCGAGATTGTGAAAAAGGCCAGTGAATGGGATATCGGTATTGTAGTAGGTGTGCCTGCCTGGATTCAGATTTTATTGGAAAGAATAGTTGAGTATCATAAGCTTAAACATATTCACGAAATCTGGCCCAACTTACTTATTTATGTTCATGGTGGAGTTTCCATGGATCCCTATAGAAAAGGTTTTGAGAAGTTGTTGGGAAGGCCCATCTATTACATCGAAACCTATCTCGCGTCCGAAGGCTTTATTGCTTACCAAGCCTTACCGAATCGCAAATCGATGCGATTAGTATTGAATAATGGAATTTTTATGAGTTCGTACCTTTGATGAGAAAAACTTTACACCCTCAGGTGAGATCAACCCAGAAGCCGAAACACTTCTGATTGATCAGGTAGAGGAAGGTAAAGAGTATGCCATCCTACTTTCCACCTGCGCGGGTGCCTGGCGATATCTTATTGGCGATGTAATTCGCTTTGTATCCATCGAGGAATCTGAAATTATAATTACAGGTCGTACCAAGCACTTTTTAAGTCTTTGCGGAGAGCATTTGTCAGTAGATAATATGAACAAGGCGATTGAACTGGTATCAAACGAATTGAATATAACGATTAATGAATTTTCTGTTGCGGGTATACCGCATCAAACTTTATTTGCACACCACTGGTTTATAGGAACCGATGATACGGTGGATGCCAATGTGCTTAAAGAACGAATTGATTTTCATTTAAAGAAAATTAATGATGACTATGCGGTAGAGAGAAGCGCTGCCTTAAAGGAAGTAGTAGTGGATGTGTTGCCTTTGCATAAGTTTTACGATTGGATGGAATCGAAAGGTAAAGTAGGTGGTCAAAACAAATTTCCACGCGTGATGAAGAGTACTCAATTAGAGGAATGGATTAAATTCATCGCGTAAGTAATGCTGGAAATAATTATCAATGGTTTAAAATTAGGCATCGTCCTGATCTTTCTGGTTGGCCCGGTGTTTTTCACTATTATTCAAACCAGTGTAGAGCGAGGCTTTTGGAGCGGGGTGGTTGTTTCGCTTGGTGTTTCTGTTAGCGACATTCTTTATGTTACCATTTGTTACTTTGGGTTAGTTCAATTTATTAACAAACCTGAGTTTTCGGTTGTACCTGGCGCGGGGGAGGGACGATCTTAATTCTATTTGGGCTGTATCATCTGTTTGTTAAAAGCCGAAGAAATCTGCATTCCTCGCTGGAAGTTGCCAAAGAGAAAAAAATGTATCGCTACTTTGCCAAAGGCTTTATTATAAATGGCTTTAGCCCAATGGTTTTAATATTTTGGATTGGAGCGATAAGCGTGGCTTCCATCGATTTTGGATATTCAAAAGGCTTTGAGTTTTTTCTTTTTCGGTGTCGTGTTATGCACTGTTTTTACAGCCGATGTACTGAAAGCTTATTTAGCGAATAAATTGAGACGAATGGTTACCAGTAGACTGATGCGGATAATGAATATTATGGTGGGTATTTGCCTGATTATTTTCGGGAGTCGGTTGATTTATCTGGCCGATTCTTTTTTGACCTAAGAGTTAGTCCTGAAGTATGTTTGACAGAAAAGACGACTTGAGAAAGATCCAAAGAATAAAGAAGGCAAGCGCCCATTGCAGATAAATAAAATAATAATCGGCTGTGTCTTTGAATCGCGTCTCCTTAATTTCTGCTCTCTCGTATTTATCAATCCGGTTAAATACGTTTTTCAACGCTTCATTATCAGCAACCCGGAAAAATTCACCCGATCCTATTTTTGCAATTTTGCGCATAGTAGATTCATCAATGGTATTTTCAACCATGTTAGGTCTGCCAAAATAATCTTTACCAAATGGAACCAGACCCTCCTGCCCTACAATAATAGTATACATTTTAATTTCGTAGGCCGCTGCTAATTCGGCTGAGGTAATGGGATCGATATTACCTGCTGTGTTGTCGCCATCGCTTAAGAGAATACACACTTTTGATTTTGATTCAGACTCCCGCATACGGTTTGTCACTACAGCCAGAGCCGAACCAATGGCGGTGCCCCGGGATTCAATCATATCAAAACTAATATCGTTCAGATAGGTGTTGAGCAAATCGTAATCCGTAGTTAAAGGCGCTAACGAAAAAGCATCACCGGAAAAGACTACAATACCTATACGATCTTGTAACCGACCTTTTATGAAATCGCGGGCTACATTTTTTGCGGCTTCCAGCCGGTTGGGTTGAAAGTCTTCAATCTGCATGGACTGTGAAATGTCGATGGCCAGCATGATGTCGATACCTTCTGTCCACTGTTCAACTTTTTCGTTGGTTTTTTGTGGCCGGGCCAACGCTATCAATATAAGTACAATGACACATGACAGTATTAGCTCTGGAAAAATTCGAACCCAGGTTAAAGGAGAATTTTTCAGATCACTTTTCACCAAAGCAACTGGCAGTTTTTGATTAAAGTAATGACGGAAAGTCCATCGGGCAACAAAAAGCAAAGGCACTACGAGCAGTGCATATAAAAAAACAGTTTGTTCCCAGGTAAACCCGCGCAAGGTTGCCGGATAAAACCATTGTAACGAATACCAGGGGTCGACTATTTCATCCATGCTTCACTTCCTCAATCTTTTTATTAAACCGACTTTGTGAAAAGTCTTTCAACTCTTTGAAAGGGTCAAAGGTATCCGGTGTTATTCTTCCATAGATCATACGATCGACTGAATGAAGTGGCTTACTCTTTTTTCCACTTCAAGTATTTCGCGCGATGTATATTTAGTATAGGGTTTTGTAGAGAGTTCCTCCATATATTTTTTCCATATCGTCATAGACGTCTCAGCTAATTCCGGAGAAAAGCTGGTTTTTAATTCCTCAAGGGAAATTTCGAAACGATCGAGGAAAGTTGCGTGACTACGGGTCAACCGTTTAACAGTATAATAGCGCTTAATTTTCTTGCCAAAGAAAATCCAGATCAAAAGTATTATCAACAGCAAACTTCCTCCAACAATCAAGAGAATGGGGTAGTTAAGAAGCCAACTTACCGGATTATAGGCTGTATTCGTTTTCAATGGAAGTTGATTGATCGCCAGCGAATCAGGCACGGTACTCACCAACTGTTTAAAGAATACCGTATCGGCTTGCGAATAAAAGGTAACGCAATCTTTTTGTTGTGTTTGAAAAATAGGAAGTGCCAACCATTGAAGGCTATCAATTTCAAAAGTACTAAGCGTGTAGATTACGCTATCGTAGCTTATGTTGTTGGCCGTTTGGGTAGTAAAAAATATCTTCTTTTGAAACTCAAAAGGAGCAAATGAAAAGGTGGAGTCAGGAAAAAGTATTTGCTGTGTGGAACCATACCGGGCAGTTAGATAATACTGAATAGGTTGCCCCAACTTTACCGTATCGGTATTGAAATGGCCCTTCACCACAATTTCCTGTGAGAAACCCGTAGTAATAAAAACAGAGAGTAAAATAATAGCAGAAATTGTCTAAACACTTTTCATCGATTTATTTCTCACCTTAAACAATTTCAATAATTTGGGAACGAAGTCCTCATCCGTAGAGATACTCAAAAAATTTATCTGATGTTTTCTACTAAAGTCAGCTAACTCTTTTTGGCGAACGAAATGATGAGAAGTAATTGTTTCTCGGAAATCTCCAAACGAGGAGTTAACCCATAATGTTTTTTTTGATTCTTTATCCAACACTGGAATAATGCCCAATTTCGGCAATTGTGTTTCTCGCTTATCGCTAACCTGAATCATTACCAAATCGTGTTTTCTTGCCAAAGACTTTAGGTGATGCTGGTAACCCTCATCAATAAAATCAGAAATCATTACAATTACACTTCTTCGCTTAATTGAATTTAAAGCAAAGGTTATGGCTTTGTTGAGATTAGTCTTAGCTGATTTCGGTTCTAATCGATTCAAATTATAAATGATCTCGTACGCTTGAGGAATCCCTTTTCTGGGCTTAATGAATTTTCCCGTTCATCCGAGTAACATATTAATCCTACCTGGCTGGATTCTTTTGTGCCCGAAAGAGCCAATACTCCGCAAATTTCTTTTTGCTATATCAAATTTTGTTTGTCCGGGTGTACCTATAAATTGAGAAGCGCTTACATCCAAAATGAAAAAATGGTTTGCTCTTTTTCTTCCCGAAAGGTTTTGACAAACGTGCCATGTCCCTTGGCCGAAACATTCCAATCGATGGTGCGAATGTCATCCCCGTATTGATACGGTCTTACGTCATCAAATTCAAGACCGGTGCCTTTGAATATAGAGTGAAAGTCACCCTGCATCTGGCTATTGATGGCCTTTCTGATCTGTATTTCGTACTTCTTTAGCTTTTTCAGCAGCTCTTTCACTCTGGCACTTTTTGGAGGCTTAAAAATAAGAAATATGACTAATTTCGCAGCTTATATGAACCACTTGTACACATTAAATACGTTTAAATCTCGTATTGGTTTGAGTTTTCTTATTATGCTGGCTTTAAGCTCATGCCAAAGGGAAACACGGCCCAAGGATGTGCTGGCACCCGAAGAGCTTTCAAAGTTGATGGTGGATTTATACCTGGCAGAAGCAAGAATGTCTGGGCAAAATATTATAGTGAAGGACTCGGCTCTGAAAATTTTTACTCCCTTCGAAGAGAAATTGAAGCTAAAGCATGGCATCGGGGACTCCGTCTTGCGCAAAAGCTACCAATACTACATCGGTCACCCCGAGCAATTAGAGAAAATCTATGATTCGGTGATTGATACCCTGAACTTGCGCGAACAAAAGGAGCGGACAAAGACATCTCCTAAATAGATCATGGTGTTCCCTTCAGAGTTTGAGCAGAAACTGGGATTTGATCAGATTCGTCATCGACTGAAGAACTATTGTCTTAGTCCGCTGGGTTTCCGCCAGGTGGATGAAATGGGTTTCTCTTCAAATTTTGAAATCATTTTAACCCAACTAAGGCAAAATCTGGAGTTTAAAAATATTCTTGAAAAGGACGAAGAATTTCCTTCCACCCATTACATCGATCCTACCCAATATTTTAAAACAGCGGCTATCGAAGATAGCTTTTTAGAGCAGGAGGCTTTTTATGAAATACTCCGGTCCTTACAAACTATTGTAGCCTGTAAGAAATTTCTTCAGTCCAATCCTGAGGAATATCCTGAATTGGTGAAGTTAACTCAATCCGTTGCAGTTTCTTCTGATTTAGTAGGGTCAATAGAATCCAGGTTTGATGAACGAGGTCATGTGCGCGATAATGCCAGTCCTGAATTAGGAAGAATTCGAAAGCGTATTCGCGATGAGCAATCACGGGTTAAACATTTAATTGATCAGCTTTTTAGGCAGGCGGTTGGTAATGGCTGGGTACCAGAAGGTATTTCCACTACCATACGAGATGGGCGCCTGGTGATACCCGTTCTTGCTGAGCATAAGAGAAAAATTTCAGGATTTATTGTGGACGAATCGGCCACAGGTCAAACGGTTTATCTTGAGCCTGCACAAGCGCTTGAAGCAAACAACGAAATTCGAGACTTAATTCATGCCGAGCGTAGAGAAATTATAAAAATACTTCGTGAACTAACTACGTTGATCAGGAAAAATCTGCCTGAGCTAAAGGATGCTTATTATTTTCTTGCCCTTATCGATTTTACACGAGCCAAAGCAAAATTTTCACGTGATATCGGAGCGGAACTTCCGCGGCTTTCCCATGGTCCAGATTTAAATTGGATGCACGCCAGGCATCCTTTACTCTACCTTAGTTTGAAAGGTAAGCGGGAAGTTGTGCCACTTACTATTGACTTGACTATTCAGAAATCTTTTTTATTGGTATCGGGTCCTAATGCGGGTGGAAAATCTGTTTGTCTGAAAACGGTAGGACTTATACAATATATGGCGCAGTGTGGGTTGCTTGTACCACTTCATGATAAATCAACCGTTGGCATTTTCAAAAAAATATTTTTAGATATCGGTGATCAGCAATCCATCGAGAACGACTTAAGCACGTACAGTTCACACTTAAAAAATATGGCTTACTTCCTTCGCTATTCTGATGAGAATACTTTGGTATTATTAGATGAATTGGGAGCGGGCACCGATCCGAATTTTGGAGGAGGTGTAGCGGAGTCGGTATTGCTGGGATTATTAGAACGAAAAGTTTGGGGTGTAGCTACCACGCATTATTATAATCTAAAAGTTTTTGCCAGCAATCATTCGGGTATTCGAAATGGAGCGATGCAATTTGATACTGAAAAACTCGAACCCCTATTTCGACTTGACATCGGGAAACCAGGGAGTTCATTTGCACTTGAGATTGCACGAAAGACCGGTTTGCCTACCGAAACTATCCAACGAGCAGAGGCACTGATAGGAAAGGAATTAACGGGATTAGAATCGTTGATGAAAACGGTAGCCGAAGAAAAACAATTGCTTGAAAATCGAATAAAAGAAATAGCGTTGCGCGAAAGAAAACTTACTGAGACGCTCGCACAGTATGAAGCCCTTAGCCAGGAATTAAATATTAAAAAGAAAGAGATTATTGAGAAGGCCAAATCGGAAGCATCTCAATTACTTAAGGAAACGAACCGAGAGATAGAAAAGACAATCCGGCATATTCGAGAAAACAAAGCGGAACGAAAGGAAACAAGGAAAGTTCGGGATGGTTTACAAGACATGATACAAAAAGTTAAGCCCGAAATCCACGTAAGGACACAAACCGATAAAATTGAAATGGGCGACTATGTTCGATTAATAGGCCAGGAGGTAAGTGGCAAAGTAATTTCCATAAAGGAGGATGTCGCGTTAGTTCAATTTGGTGATTTGAGATCGCAGGTAAAAATTAAAAAATTAGTTCGAAGCGATCAGGCAATTTCCAATCCTGCTTTCGCAAGAATCAAAACAACCGGACTTGATATTTCCCGGAAACAATCCCTGTTTGTGAATACACTAGACATCCGCGGCAAGCGGGTAGAAGAGGTGAATTCTGCGTTGGACCAGTTTTTAGATGATGCGATTTTACTGGGCCATGCACAAATAAAAATATTACATGGAAAAGGAGAAGGTGTATTACGTAAAGTTATACGTGAGCGATTAAAAGGCAACAAAGCCATTGCTTCTGTGGCCGATGAACATGTAGAGCGTGGAGGAGATGGAATAACCGTAGTAATCTTAAAATAAAAAAACCTGCCCCGAAAGAGCAGGTTTTCCTTATTCATTTTCTAATTTTCTTAGAGCGTAAAAGTATAAACCCAGGCTCCCTTTACCTGGCTTGTTCTTGAGTATCCATTTCCATTAAAACTAAAGGAGATCGAAAGCGTAGATTCTGTAACCGTGTATGTCATAGACAATTCATCAGGCGTCCCCTTATCCCGAATTATAATTGTTTCCGGAGAAGAACCAAAATCCCACTTCCCACTGGCCGGCCAAGGGCTTGTGCTTGGTCTCCCTGAAGTTGAATAGGTAAAGGGTGGGGTGCCCTTCGTTCCGGATAAAGTCAATTGGAAACCTGTGTAGTCAGCAGTTTTGTCACTTCCGTCAAAGGTTGCCGTATTAATTTTCCAGACATGGTTTAGCTTATCAAATTGAACATCGGCTACTGTCTCAGGATCATCGTTATTGTTCTTGCATCCCGTATAGGTAAGCATAGAAACGGAGATGAGTAGAAGAGGGAGTATTCGCAGTACTTTCATCATAAATTTGATTAAAAATCATCTTAAACTTAATAAAAACCGGAATCTAAAAAAAATAGACTCCTTAGGATCTGTAAATTTCAGGTTAATGGGTTCCGCAAACTCTTAGTAACCCTTCTTAAAATCCAAAATATCAATTTTGTGAGCTGTAGCCGGATATTCATGCTCCTGATTTGATGCTATTAGGAGTAACGTAGTACCCATAACCTGTTCGCGGTGCTTTTGATACCATTCAATAGACTTTTTGTCGAGGTTGGTGGTGGGTTCATCTAAAAAAAGAGCATCCGTTTCCGCGTAAAAGGCCAACCCCAGTTTAAGCCTTTGCCGCATGCCGGAAGAAAAATTAGAAATCATTTTATTCCGGGCGTGCGATAATTCAATATGATCCATTAAATCAGCTAACGAAAAGTTATTTCGTATTTTTTAAATCTAAAATGAAACCGAATCATTTCCTCGAGGGTAAACTCATCAATCAAATCCATGTAAGGCGTAGAGACTGAAATGTGCTTATAAACTTCTTCGTTTGGGATTTTGTGATGGTCATTTTCGTAGGTAATTAAACCCAAACTGGGTAACATTTGACCCCATAAAATTTGGAGCAAGGTAGATTTTCCAGATCCGTTGGGTCCTACAATCGCGTATGAATTGCCGGGTATAAACTGATACGTGAGGTCTTTAAAAATCCATTCGCGATTAAATCGCTTGCTGAGATTTTTAACTGTTATCTTCATTCAAAAGCGCCCGCGTTAGCTGAGAACCCCTTCATCACTCCGCGTTCGCTGCTACGAATAAAGGAAACGATGTATTCTCTTTCTTCACTTTGATCCAACTCTTTTTCAACCAGATCCAAGGCTTTGGAATTGTTTAATCCCTTTAAAAAGATGTAGCGGTATATCTCTTGAATTTCGTTTATTTTTTCTGGCGTAAATCCACGTCTACGCAAACCCACAGCATTAACGCCAGCATAGGTAAGAGGCTCGCGGGCAGCTTTCGTAAAAGGCGGCACATCTTTTCTCACTAATGAACCTCCTGAAATCATGACATGCGAACCTACTTTTACAAATTGATGAATAGCGCTCGCACCACCAATAATGGCCCAGTCTTCAATGGTAACATGACCGGCAAGTTGAACCGTGTTTGCAAAAATGCAGTTATTACCCACGATGCAATCATGCGCCACATGTACATAGGCCATAAGCAGGCAATTTTTCCCAACTTCCGTACGAAATTTGTCGCTCGTACCTCTACTAATAGTTACGCATTCTCTTATTACTGTATTATCTCCAATAAACGTTTCGGTACGTTCGCCAGCAAACTTTAGGTCTTGGGGTATGGATGAAACAGAAGCCCCAGGATAAACTTTCACATTGGTGCCAAGTCGTGCACCTTCCCAAATAACTGCGTTTGGTCCAATCCAACTATTATCACCTATTTCAACATCAGCCCGTATGGTGGCAAAGGGCTCGATAACTACATTATTGCCAATTTTCGCCTCTGGGTGAACGTTGGCTAGCGGATGATAACTCATGAATCTTTACGGACAATACTTGCAGTCATAGAACCTTCACACACGAGACTATTGCCAACATAAGCTCTTCCGTACATCTTCGCGATTCCTCTTTTAATAGGTGCGATTAGATCGCATTGAATAACAAGTGTATCACCAGGCAGAACCATTTTTCTAAATCTGAAATTCTCGATACCTAAAAAGTATGTCCAGTAATTTTCAGGATCGGGTACGGTATTTAATACCAGGATACCTCCCGTTTGAACCATAGCTTCCACTTGCATAACACCTGGCATTACCGGATTTCCTGGAAAATGACCTTGAAAGTAAGGCTCGTTATAGGTTACATTTTTTACACAGGCTACCGTTTCGCTATCCAGATAAATTACTTTGTCAATAAGCAGGAAAGGATAGCGATGTGGCAACGTGCCTGTGATCTTATTAATATCCATCACCGGAGGAAGGCTTGGATTGTATTTTGGACTGCCTTTTTTGTCATCCTCCTGCATTAGTTTCTTCAACTTCCGTGCAAAAGCGACATTAGCTGCATGCCCTGGACGGGCTGCAAGTATTTGTGCTTTTAACGGACGGCCCGCCAAGGCAAGGTCACCAATAATATCTAACAGTTTGTGGCGTGCAGGCTCATTGTTGTAGCGAAGCTCAATATTATTTAAGATGCCCTCCTTCTTTACTTCAACTTTTGGTTTGCCAAGCATTTTGGCAATGTTCTCCAGTTCATGCGGTTCAACAACCCGATCAACAATAACAATGGCGTTATTCAGATCTCCTCCTTTAATCAGGTTATTCTTGTACAGCATTTCAAGCTCATGCAGAAAACAGAAGGTCCGACAAGAGGCTATTTCCTTTTCGAATTGGCGAATGTTAGTGATTGATGCATGCTGACTTCCCAATACAGGCGAGTTGTAGTCGATCATTACTGTAACCCGGTAATCATCTAATGGCAAAGCAGCTATTTCAACATTACGGGCGGCTTCACGGTAAAAAATACTATCCTGTACTTCGAAGAAATCGCGCAAAGCGTTTTGTTCTTCTGCTTCAGCCTCCTTTAATATATTAACAAATTGGATAGAACTTCCATCCATGATTGGTGCTTCGGGGCCATCTAATTGAATAAGTACATTGTCAATTTCAAGGCCTACCAATGCTGCCAGGGTATGTTCAATGGTACTTACGCGCGCGCCACTTTGCTCAATGGTAGTACCTCGGGATACGTCAACTACACGATCACAATCGGCATCAATAATAGGTGAGCCCGGTAAGTCAATTCGTTGAAATTTTATTCCCTGGTTAGGCTTGGCCGGCAGAAAGGTCATATTGGTTTGCACACCTGTATGCAGCCCAACCCCCGAAAGGGTTACCGACTTCTTTATGGTTTGTTGCTTGTGGTTTAACCTCATAGGTAAAAGTGGGCAAATTTAACCTCTTAAGCCCCCATTACCAAACCGAAACCCTCTTGTTATTGGCCTCGGACGCTAGAACTTTCGATAGGTTGTATGGCTGCGATTCTTTTTTCGAGTTGCTGCAGACGGTCGTTTAGTTCCGGTAACCGCTTGAAAAGGGCATAAGAACGGAAGTACGGTTTTAACTCAAAGGAGGGTGTACCATTTATTTGAAGACCTTCTTCTTTTACCGATTTCAGAATTCCCGATTGTGCACCAATTTTGGTCCGATTGGCAATCTCTATATGGCCGACTACACCAACCTGCCCGGCAATCACAACGTTTTCGCCAACTTTGGTTGATCCGGAAATACCGGTTTGGGCTGCAATGACAGTGTTTTTACCAATTTCAACATTATGCGCGATCTGGATAAGATTATCCAGTTTAACGCCTTTGCGGATAATGGTAAAATCGCCAAACATAGTTGCACAATCAATCACCGTATTGGCACCAACAGTAACCTGATCTTCGATAAGAACATGACCCAGTTGAGGAATGGTTTTGTAGGAACCATCCTCTTGCGGTGCAAATCCAAATCCATCGCTACCAATAACAGCACCTGCATGGAGTACACATTGATTGCCAATGCTGGTGCCTGCATAAATTTTTACGTTGGGATATAGGATGGTGTCATTACCGATAACGGCATTATCACCAATAAATACATGTGCGTAAATCTTTACGTTGTTACCAATTTTTACATTGTTCCCGACATACGAGAACGCACCTCTATAAATATTTTGGCCTTCAACTGTATTTTGACCTATGTAGGAGGGCTGTTCAACGCCTACCTTTTGAAAGGTGATGAGTTTATGGTATTCTTCTAAAAGTGCTGTAAAACTTGAGTAGGGATCATCCACCAAAATAAGCGTGGAAGAAATTTCTTTTTTTGCATGAAAGTCTTTCTTTACAATAACAGCACTTGCTTGCGTGGTATAAATAAAATGTTCGTATTTAGGATTGGAGAGAAAAGCGATTTGACCTTTTCTGGCATCTTGAATTTTGGCCAGCATATTAATTTTTCCGGCTCCGTCACCTTTCACTTCTCCGGAAAGCATGGCAGCGATTTGAGCGATGCTAAACTCCATAGATTTTGGTTACTTTAAAATTGAATGACAAGTTGAATTTTATAAAACTGAGCCTTTACAAAGATACATTTTTAGGCCAGCATAAATAGTTTTTCTCCACGATTTTGCTAATGGCCTTGATGCTGGGTAAGTCTGAAGCATGAGCGATATCTAAAACTTCGCCCTTCTTCGTAATAATGTTAATCGACTTACCACCCGAAACATAGGCTTCATTACTTACTGTTCCATACGAGTACAAGTAGTTGGTATCTTTTCTTAGAATACCATACGTTATGAATCTCGTGTCTCACATTTTCTACCATACTTTTTTTAATCGGATCTGCAGAGAGAACAACCTGAAATAATTCTCGCTGCAGTAGCCGGTTGCATAATCCTGAAAGAATTGCATCACTATGATTTTTCCAAATCTTTACCGCCCCCCAAATGTCGTTATCATCCATCTGGCCAAACAGATCAAGGAGGTCGGGGTTTTCATTGAAGTCAGTTAATTTCATATCCTTTATCAAGAAAACTTTTAGTGCATCGGTGGCCTGAAGATTTTCTCCGGCTTTCAACAGGTATTGTGCACGTCTGATTATGTTTACCATCATTCGCTCCGCACTTAATGCGGTTTTATGTAGATACACTTGCCAATACATAAGCCTTCGCGAATGCAAGAAATTTTCTATGCTATAGATTCCCTTTTCCTCGACCACTAATTCATCCTGATGTACGTGAAGCATGGCGATGATCCGATCCACGCCAATGTTTCCTTCTAAAACTCCAGTAAAGAAGCTATCTCTTTTCAGGTAGTCCAGCCGATCGATGTCTAACTGACTACTAATTAATTGATGAAAGAACTTACGAGAATAACTATTTCTAAAAATTTGCAAAGCCAATGTTAACGCTCCATGAAACTGTGTGTTAAGTTGCTTCATAAAGAGATAGGAGAGGCTCTCATGTTTAACCTCTTTAAGGAGCGTTTGCTCCAGGGCATGCGATAACGGACCATGACCCACGTCATGAAGTAAAATAGCGATCTGAGCGGCTGATTCGAAACATTTTGATCTTGTGTTCTTAGATGAACACATGCCGGGAGTGTCTGGATTGGAAGCGCTTAGTCAAATTAAGAATACAAAGCCCAATCTCCCGGTGGTGATGATCACCAAGAATGAAGAAGAGCAAATTATGGAAGAGGCGATTGGCGCAAAGATTGCCGATTACCTGATTAAGCCAATTAACCCCAATCAGATTCTTCTATCGATTAAAAAGATTTTGGACAACAAGCGGTTGGTTATTGAAAAAACCAATCTCAGTTATCAGCAGGAATTCAGAAAAATCAGTATGGCTTTTTTGGATGACATGGATCATGCGCAATGGTCGGATATTTATAAGAAGCTTGTCTTTTGGGAATTACAGATTGAAGAAGCGGATCGGGAAATGGCTGAAGTTCTTGACATGCAAAAAGTAGAAGCTAACCTGAATTTCTGTCGATTCATAAAGCGTAATTACGAGAATTGGCTAAACAACGCGAATGTCGAAAAGCCTTTGTTGTCGCATCAGATAATGCGTAAGTGCGTGTTTCCTGAACTAAAGGCTGGTGAGCCTTGCTTTTTTATTTTAATCGATAATCTGAGATGGGATCAATGGAAAACTATTGAGCCTATTTTAAGTGAATACTTTAATGTAGATAAGGAAGAATCTTACTATTCTATTCTTCCAACAACAACCGCCTACGCGCGCAATGCTATTTTTTCTGGAATGATGCCTTCTGAAATGGCCAAGACACATCCTGATTTATGGGTAGGTGAAGATGAGGACGACTCGAAGAATAATTTTGAAGATGATTTTCTGGCAAACAAATTCGTAAGAACAATCTGAATATAAAAGTTTTCGTACAACAAGATTAAAAGAATTGAAGAAGGTCGCGATCTGGCAGATTCAATCAATAATTTATTTCATAACGATTTAAATGTGATCGTTTACAATTTTGTGGATATGCTCTCGCATGCGCGAACCGATATGGCGATGGTACGGGAATTGGCCCCTGACGAGGCCGCGTATCGGTCTATCACCAAATCGTGGTTTGCCCATTCACCTTTGCTTGATATTTTGAGAAAGATCTCGGACAAAAAGGCAAAGGTTATTATTACTACCGATCACGGAACCATCCGCGTAAAGCGACCTTTTAAAATAATTGGTGACCGAAGTGTAAATTCTAACTTGCGCTACAAGCAGGGGAAAAATTTAGGATTTGAAGGTGATAAAGTTTTTGAAGCGGCTAAACCCGAGCGGTTCTTTCTGCCTAAGACCAATGTCTCCACCGCCTATGTATTTGCTATCGAAGACCAGTTTTTCGCTTATCCGAATAACTACAACTATTATGTGAATTTGTATAAAGACACTTTCCAGCACGGGGGAGTTAGCTTAGAGGAAATGATCATTCCTTTTATTTTATTATCTTCGAAGAATGCCTGAAACGTGGACCCGGTTAGCTACCAATGCCATAACCTTGGATCAATTGCCAGGTGCGGCAAAGGAGTTATTGAAACAGGGTGCGGATTTTACTACGTGGCTTTTTTATGGTGAAATGGGTAGTGGTAAAACAACATTGATAAAATATTTGGTTAAGGAACTTGGTTTAAACACCCTGGTAACAAGCCCTACCTTTTCGATCGTAAATGAATATAGTGAGCCGGGTAAGAATTCGGTTTATCACTTTGATCTTTATCGATTGAAGAATGATGTGGAGGCTCTGGATATTGGCTTTGACGAATATTTAACATCAGGTAATTTATGTTTGATTGAATGGCCTGAGAAAGTGGAGTCATTACTTCCCACTCATTTTTTTGGTGTTAAGATTCAACATCTTGATGCTATAAGCAGAGAAATATATTTTCGGAGACATGACGGAAAAGAAACGAACAGGATTTGAAGCATTGGCTAAATCCAGCCTTTACCCGCAAGAGGAAAGGCTCAAAGTAAAAAAGGAAATACTCTTTTTTAATAGGGCTACCGCGCGAAATTTCCCTTCAGGAAAACAGAATCAGTCTTACTCCGGATGCCGTGGCCTTGTTAGTAAACAATGGCCATGAAGTTTTAGTAGAGACCAAGGCTGGTGAGGGATCAAAGTTCTCCGACAAGCAATACAGCGAGGCAGGGGCGCAAATTGCCTATGCCGTAGAAGAGGTTTACAAGGCGAATATTATTTTAAAGATTGAACCACCTACCCTTGAGGAGTTGGAATATTTCCGACCAGGCCAAACGTTAATTTCGGCTTTGCAAATGGGTCACTTAAAGCAGGAGTGTATAAACGCCTTGTTGAAGAAACGTGTAACGGCTCTAGCCTACGAATTTATTGAAGACAAAGTAGGCGGAATGCCTATTGTACGCGCCATGAGCGAAATTGCAGGAAGTACCGTCATGTTAATTGCAGCAGAGTATTTGAGCACGGTAAACAAAGGCAAGGGAATTATTTTAGGTGGAATAACCGGAGTGCCACCTACCAAAGTAGTGATTATTGGAGCGGGTACGGTTGCCGAATACGCGGCCCGGGCAGCGCTTAGTCTGGGAGCCGAGATACAGGTTTTTGATAATCACCTCTATAAATTAAGACGGATAAAACATACCCTTGGTAATCAGTTTTATACTTCCACGATTGATACTATTACGCTTAGCGAATCTCTGAAAAATGCGGATGTGGTTATTGGTGCCCTTCGTGCGGAAAAAGGTAAAGCCCGGCATGTAGTGTCTGAAGAGATGGTGAAAAATATGCGCCCGGACTCTTTAATAATTGATTTAAGTATCGACCAGGGTGGGTGCATTGCTACGTCAGAAACGACCAGTTTAAACCGGCCGGTTTTAGAAGGTATGACATCATACATTATTGTGTTCCTAATGTGGCCTCGCGGGTAGCCACCACAGCTACCACGGCTCTTAGCAATATTTTTACGCCTACTATTTTGCGGGCGGCCGAGGAGGGAGGTGTGGAGGAAATGATCTTTACACATAAGTGGTTTATGAAAGGTGTTTATACCTATAAAGGCACATTGACTAATGAATCTATTGCGCGTAAATTTGCTATGAAATTTAAAAACATAGAATTGTTGTTGGCGCTAAGGATGTAAATTGACTATGAAAGCCAAATTGTTTTCAGATAGCCAATTAGTCAACCAATTCTTGCAAAGCTTTTTCGTACGAACTGATTTTTGTTTCGGCATCTTCTTTTTTTCTGCGCTCCAATTCAATGACCTGAGGTGGGGCACCGCTCACAAACTTTTCATTACTTAGTTTCTTTTCAATAGAAGCCAGAAAACCTTTTGGTAGGAGAGGTCTTTCATAATTAGCTCGCGTTCTTTCGCTACATCTAATTTGCCTTCCAGAGGTATAGTAAACTCAACCGTTCCCACTAAAAAGGATACACCCACAGGTTTCTCTTTAGCGGTATATACTTCACTAAGCTTAGAAAGCTTTTGGATTATAGGCCAAAAAAACTTTAGATCCTTACCGGATTCCTGCCGATAAAGTTTTATAGTTTCTTTTGGAGAAATGCCTTTTGCGTTTCGTGCGTTGCTTATACCAGTAATTGTTTCGAAAGCAAAATCAGCTTCTGAAAGTAAAGCGGCATTCATGGCACCAGCCTGTGGCCACGGAGCAACAATAATATTCTCTCGCGCATCCCGGGTTTTAAGTTCACTCCACAATTCTTCCGTGATAAAAGGCATAAAGGGGTGTAGGACTTTCAAGAGAGATTCGAACAACGAAACTGTTTTGGTGTAGGTTAATTCATCGATGGACTTCCCAAACTCCGGCTTCACCATTTCGAGGTACCAGGCACAGAAATCATCCCAGATTAATTTATAGACACACATCAACGCATCCGACATTCTGAATTTTTCGAAGTGATCTCCAAGTTCAAGGATCGATTGATTGAGCTTTGATTCGAACCAAAGCGTGGCCGTTTTATTTTCATCGGGTTGTGTCAACGTTTTATCCACTTCCCAACCTTTAACTAATCGGAAGGCATTCCAGATTTTATTAGTGAAATTTCTTCCCTGCTCAATCAGCTTTTCATCGTACAATAAATCGTTACCAGCTGGAGAACTGAATAACATTCCGGTACGAACCGCATCGGCACCGTACGTTTCGATAAGTCCAAGTGGATCGGGTGAGTTACCCAACGACTTAGACATTTTGCGACCTTGCTTGTCGCGAACGATGCCGGTCAGGTAAACATTTTCAAATGGTTTGCCATCCATGTATTCGTAGCCGGCAATAATCATTCGAGCCACCCAGAAGAAAAGAATTTCGGGAGCCGTAACCAGCACTTGCGTAGGGTAGAAGTAGGCCAGTTCCGGACATTTTTCAACATTTATTTTTCCGCGCTCCTTATCAAAGAAATCGTTTTTAAAACCGCCAAAAACTTCTATCGGCCAAAGCCAGGAAGATGCCCAGGTGTCTAACACATCCGCGTCCTGGCGAAGATCTTTTTCTGAAATAGCTCTGCCAGATTTTTTCGTAGCAAACTGAATCGCTTCTTCCAGCGTCTCGGCTACAACAAAATCGTTCTCACCCGATCCGTAATAGTAGGCGGGTATTCGATGGCCCCACCAAAGTTGACGTGATATACACCAGTCGCGAACATTCTCCATCCAATGGCGGTAGGTGTTTTTAAATTTAACCGGATGAAGTTTGATCTCATCTTCTTCAACAGCCTGATAGGCTTTCTTTGAGATCTCCTTCATCTTTACAAACCACTGCAACGAAAGCTTAGGCTCCACTACGGTGTTGGTTCGCTCCGATCGCCCGATGCGGGTAATAAACTCTTCTTCTTTTACCAGATGGCCGGCTTCGCGCAAGTCTTTTACAATTTCTTTGCGAACAAAGAATCTGTCTTTATTATAAAACTTAGGCAGCTCACACTTTTCGTTTAACGATCCATCATCATTAATAGTGTCTATAACGGGCAAGGTATGTCGTTGACCAATTTCGTAGTCATTAACATCATGAGCCGGAGTTACTTTTAAACAGCCGGTTCCAAAAGCTTTGTCCACATAATCATCCGCAATAACTGGAATCTCGCGATTGATAAAAGGAACGAGAATTTTTTTGCCAACCAGATTTTTATAGCGATCGTCAGTTGGGTTAATAGCTATCGCCACATCACCCATAATGGTTTCGGGTCGTTGTGTAGCAATCGTAATCCAATCTTCGGTGTCTTTTATTTTATAACGGACAGAATAAAGAATTGACTTCTCACCGTCTTCTTTATACAATACCTCTTCATTCGATAAAGCGGTCTTGGCTTCGCAGTCCCAATTGATCATGCGAAGGCCGCGATAGATGTAGCCTTTGTTATGTAAATCTACAAACACCCGGATTACCGCTTTATAGTAATCAGCATCCATAGTAAAAGAGGTACGATCCCAATCGCAGGAGGCACCTAATTTTTAAGCTGCTCAAGAATTATTCCGCCATATTTCTCTTTCCATTCCCAGGCATATTTTAAAAACTCATCGCGCGACAAATCAGATTTTTGATTCCTTTTCGCGCAGCATGGCCACTACGCGTGCTTCCGTAGCAATGGATGCATGATCGGTTCCCGGCACCCAACAGGCCTCTTTACCCTCCATTCTTGCTTTGCGGATCAATACGTCCTGAATGGTATTATTAAGCATGTGGCCCATATGCAATACCCCTGTTACATTGGGCGGAGGAATCACGATACAGAAAGGTTCTTTGGCTGGATTTACCTTAGCTTGAAAGAAATTCTCTTTTAACCAGTATTGATACCACTTATTTTCGACTTCTGTGGGATTGTATTTAGTGGAAAGGGCCATATAACGCTTAAGTGAATTGAATAAGAACGTAAAAATAGGAAAAGGTTAGCTATGGTGTAGGTATAACCTTTTTGAAATTCAACCTGTTATAGTACTTTGTAAACTCCCTATCCAGAACTTATGACAAATACTCCAATCTCTGCCGAAACTTTTGAAACTGATAAAATTGAATGGAAGCAGTTATGGAGCCTGGCAGCGCTTTATGGATCTATCGTAATAGGTTGGATTGCCTATCATAATTATCAGCCTAAATTATTAGTTCAATTTAATTATACCCAGTACACCTTTTGGTTAATTATTGTGCAGGGAATTATTCTGTTTTTGACTCCGCCCATTGCGGGAAAGATTGGCGATCGCTTTCGTTTTAAAGCGGGTCATCGCATTCCTATTATCTCGTCAGGCATAAGTTTTGCAGCGATGGTGTTTATGGCCGTGGCCTTCACACTGCTTAGTAATCCGGGTGAAGTTATTAGATGGATTTTACCGCTATTGATTGTTCTGTGGTTAATTGCCATGAGTATCTTCACCAGCCCGGCTCTCTCAACATTAGAACTTTTTACACCTATTGATAAGTTGCCCCGCGCTATGGCTGTTCTAACCATTGTGGCCAATCTGGTTTATTCTCTCGAACCCGTTATCGTGGATCTGATCGACTACCTGGGTGCGCCCAGCACGTTTATGATTGGTGGAGCCGCTGTATTTGTATCGGGGTATGCGCTTAAAAAGAACTCGTTAAGTTTATTCACCAATAATCCTTCGCGACCCAGGGCTGATTTTAAATTTGACACCACCCGTACAAATTATTCCTATATCTTTTTATTAGGCGTAGGGGTGGGTATCCCTACTACACTCATGTTTAATTATTTTCCTGATTTACTCGAAAAGAGTTTATCTGCATTTATTAGCATGGAAGGGAAGTGGTTATTAGTAATTATCTTATTTTTCTCGGCTGTCATATCCTTACCTGCCAGTAATTATGTTATAAAAACCGGAACCGCTAAATCTTTCTGGTGGAGCTTTATTGTTACCTCCGTGAGTGTAGTGCTTGTTTTTATATCTGGCTCGGCTCTTCTTACAATTTTAGTTATGGTTGTGTTTACAGTTTCTTTTACCGTACTCTCCATTAGTTCGTTGCCCCTGGCCATAGAGCGAGCCAACTATTTTGAAAAAGTATTTTGTGTTGGTATTTTCTTTAGCGGAATGGCATTTCCGGATGGAATTGTTGAGGTGATTCAGGCGCTTTAAGAATTCATTCTTATCCGCCACGAGGCGGGGTATAAATTATTGATTCGATTACCCAGTTGGTTAATCCACCCCAAGGGCGTTCCTTCATAGGTTACCAAAGCAAATCCTCGTTGCCCCTCGCTTACCAGCAAATTATCTTTTCTTAAATAACTTATCGCCTGGTCTAACGAAAGATCGATGACCGGAAAATTACTTTGATTTAAATCGATAGCCAGTGCTTTGGCATGTTGAGGAATTAATTTTTCGTGCTTTAGTTCAGCAACAGCTGTTCCTTTGCTTACCACATGTAACTGCGTGCTTATAAAACCCATTTCATCATACAGCTCGTTAGGAATCTGTATCAACAAATCATCCTGCTTTATAATTTTTAGATTTTCGGGGTTGTTGCTCCAGGATTGAAGTTGTTCAGTAACCTTTTTGGAAGCTTCCGAAAAATTTCTGCTGGCCCTGATTCTTATTTCCGGTTCTGAATCGATTTTTCGTAAAGCAGAAATAAAAAACCCTTCACCGGTCACCCTATGGGGAAAGAATCGATAGCCAATCGCTTTGCCAGATGTTATCTTTTCAATATTCCACACGGATTCTATATTGAGATCAATAAATTCAACGCCTTGGTTTTCTGCCAACCATTTTAGATTTACTTCATTCTCTTGTTCATTATAGGTGCAGGTGCTGTAAACTAAAATTCCATTCTGTTTTAAGGACGACCACACATCACTCAAAATTCTTCGCTGACGTTGAGAGCATAATGCAACATTTTCTTCCGACCACTCGGAGGCCGCCTGATTGTCTTTGCGGAATAACCCTTCTCCCGAGCAAGGCGCATCAACCACAATCACGTCAAAGTAGCCCTTGAGTTTTTGGAATACGGCAGGGTCACTATTTGTAACAAACGTGCATTACTATGACCCCACTTCTGGATATTCTCGGAAAGTATTTGCGCTCTGGATCGGATCACTTCGTTGGAAATCAGCAGAGAATTTTGATTGAGCAAACTTAAGAGATGAGTTGACTTACCCCCAGGTGCTGCGCATAAGTCGAGCACCCGCAACGATTGAGTAAGGTCAGTTGTTTGTTTAATGGCCTGCTCTAAAAACATCGAACTCGCCTCCTGTACATAATACTTGCCAGCATGCAAGGCAGGATCAAGCGTAAACACCGGCCGTGTGGGTAAATAGAAACCATAGTCACTCCAGGGTATTTTTATCCCGACAGGAAGTTTATCTTTGTCAGGATTGATTCGAATACTTACCGGTGATGGTTGATCATGCGCGGATACAAAATCATTCCAGGCAGGCCCCAAGGTTGATTTCATTCTGTTTTCAAAAGCAATTGGGAAAGAGAGCGGCATGAGGCGTTGATTACATCGGAAGTAAACGAATTTTACGTAAGAATTAAAAATGTTATTGAAATTATGATAAAGGCAAACAATCCTGCGCTTAAAAGTTGGTTAGGGGTTCCTTCGGATTCCGATTTCCCCATTCAGAATTTGCCCTTTGGTATTTTTAAGACAGATTATCTCTCTCCGGTAGCAGGTGTAGCCATTGGCAAGTATGTGTTAGATCTTGTTTGCCTGCATGAGCATGGTTTTTTTGATGGCCTTGGGTTGCCCGCTGGAATTTTCAATCAAAAATATTTAAACAGTTTCATAGGTTTAGGTAAGAAGAAAACCCGCGAGGTGCGCGAACGTATCTCTGAATTGCTACAGCATGATAATGAGGAATTAAGATTGAATGTGGCGCGTGAGTTAGCGATTATACCGATGGCTGAGGTGGAAATGTGTATGCCGGTTATGATCCCTAACTATTCAGATTTTTACAGCAGCGTAGAACATGCCACGAATGTGGGAACGATGTTTCGTGATCCGAAGAATGCATTGTTACCCAATTGGAAACATCTGCCCGTAGCTTATCATGGCCGTGCTTCTTCCATTGTCGTTTCAGGCACATCTATTCACCGGCCCAAAGGGCAAAACAAAATTGCCGGATGCAGAACTGCCCGTATTTGACGCCTCAAAAAACTTGACTTCGAATTAGAGCTGGCATTTATCACCTGCAAGGAAACTTCATTGGGTAGTTCAATTTCAACCAAAGAGGTGGACGATCATGTTTTCGGTTTTGTACTTTTCAACGATTGGTCGGCCCGCGACATTCAAACCTGGGAGTATGTTCCTTTGGGTCCTTTCCTAAGTAAAAATTTCGGATCGACTATTTCGCCTTGGATTGTAACGATGGACGCGTTAGAACCTTTTCGGGTAGCAGGACCTAAGCAAGAACCCACCGTGTTGCCTTATCTTGCTTTCGAAGGGCAGAATAATTTTGATATTTCATTAGAGGTTCAGTTGCAACCTGAAAACGAGGAAGCGACCACGGTGTGCCAGTCCAACTATAAATACCTTTATTGGAATGTCAATCAGCAACTGGCGCATCATACAGTGAACGGTTGTAATATTCAGGTGGGAGATTTATGCGCATCCGGAACGATAAGTGGTTCTACACCCGATTCGTTTGGCTCGTTACTGGAGCTTACCTGGAATGGGCAGCGGCCCTTACAACTAGGTAACGGACAACAACGAAAATTTATTGAAGATGGCGACACAGTTATTTTGCGCGGCTTTGCAGAAAAAGATCATGTACGCATAGGCTTTGGCGAGTGCAAAGGAAAAATTTTACCCGCGCTATGATTATCGACCCTAAAGAATTGCCAACGCCAAAGCTACAGGCCTACATTCAAGGAGCCGTATCGCCAAGGCCGATTGCGTTTGTAAGTTCTATCGACAAAGAAGGAAATGTAAATCTCAGTCCGTTTAGTTTCTTCAATTTGTTTAGTATGAATCCGCCCATTCTGATTTTCTCACCTTCCAGACGGGTGCGCGATAATTCAACAAAACACACATTACAAAATGTGTTGGAAATGCCCGAAGTGGTAATCAATATTGTTTCGTATCGCATGGTTGAACAAACTTCGTTGGCCAGTTGCGAATTTCCCAAAGGCACTAATGAATTTATTAAATCTGGATTTACGGAAATTAATTCACAGTTAGTGAAGCCACCGCGGGTGGGTGAAGCTCCGGTTTCGTTTGAGTGTAAAGTGAATCAGGTTATTCCATTAGGGGAACAAGGAGGGGCAGGTAATCTGATAGTTTGCGAAGTTTTATTGATTCATATTAATAAGAAGATTTTAGATAGCGAAGGTTTTATTGATCCACATAGGATTGATGCTGTGGCTCGCATGGGGCAGGATTATTATTGCCGCGCTTCGGGTGAAAATGTTTTTGTTGTCCCTAAACCCAATGTAAAAATCGGGATTGGATTTGATCAGATTCCGACAAGCATAAAAAACAGTAGTATTCTTACTGGAAATGATTTGGGTCGCTTAGGCAATATTGAACGACTTCCCTCGCAAGAGGAAGTGAAAATTTTTCAATCAACCAAAATCTGGCAAACAGCTGCAGTAAAAGGCATAGAAGAAACTCATCGGCTGGCAAAAACGTATCTGGAGGCAGGTAACGTGGAAGATGCCTGGAAGATATTGTTGCCAGGATAGAGAGTATTGTTTTACGTTTTATAATTAGAGAGAAGAACAATAACCCACTAAACACCATGCAAACCATTCTCGGAGCAAACGGAGTAATAGGCAAAGAAGTTTCTGCGCACTTGCCACGCTTTACTAATCAAATTAGACAAGTGGGGCGCAATCCACAAAAAGTAAATGCTAGCGATGAGTTAGTAAGGGCAGACTTGTTGAATTACCAACAAACCGAAGCGGCTGTGAAAGGAAGTGTGGTGGTGTATTTAGTGGCGGGTTTGAAATATGATACAAAGGTATGGCAACGCGATTGGACTATTGTGATGCGCAATACGATTGAAGCCTGCAAAAAGCATGGCAGCAAATTGGTGTTCTTTGATAATGTATATCCGTATGGCTATGTGAATGGGGTGATGACAGAAAACACACCCTTCAATCCAACAAGTAAAAAAGGAGAGGTGCGTGCAAAAATTGCCACGATGTTGCTGGACGAAACTCAAGCTGGTAATATTACCAGCTTGATTGTGCGCGCGGCCGACTTTTACGGACCCGGTGCCTTACTGAGCATGACGCATGCGAGTGTAAACGAGCGGTTGAAAGCCGGTAAAGCTGCGCAGTGGTTGGGCGACCCGAAGAAGATACACACGTTCACGTACACACCCGATGCCGGCAAGACAACAGCCATCTTAGGAAACTCCCAAGCCGCTTATAACCAAACCTGGCATGCTTTAACCAGCACCGATAAAATTACCGGTGAGGATTACGTGCGCATGGCGAGTGAAATCTTAAACAAGCCGGGTAAAAAAATACAAGTGTTACCGAAGTGGGGGTGCGCATGCTGGGCTTGTTTGTTCCGGTGCTCAGCGAGTTGGTAGAAATGATGTACCAATTTGAAAACGACTACATCTTTGATAACAGCAAAGCCCAGACCTTCCTAAATGAAAATGCTACGGACTATAAAGAGGGGATTAGAGAGACGTTGAAGTAGAATCGTAGAAGTCAAGCTTCACATTCGAGGATACCTACTAAACGTTTGCCTCGGATAAAGTACAATATATAAACCTCTTCATTCTCTTTGAAAATTGGTGGGCCTGATTATTTCTTGAAAAGCTCAATTGTATAATCCAACAACTCCTGGGCACCTGGCTTACCATGACCGGGAATGATTAGTTCGGCTTTGGGAAAGGCAACTTTAATTTTTTCAACCGTATCCGACCAGTCATTGACATTTGCGTCTTCCAGATTTCCGTTTCCGGCACCAACGGCTTTAATAAGACAACCACCAAAAAGGACTTTATCTGGTGCGAAATAGCTAACAACGTTATCCCGTGTGTGGCCTTCACCAAAATATTTGTTTAGTACTTTCTTGGTACCTACCGATGTTTCGAGAAGGGTATTAAAACCATGCTGAGGCAGCGTCCAGTTATGTGACTTGGCTAAGTCAATCGTTTTGTTAGATGCATACGAAGGAATTTTTTCGGTGATGAAATTCAGCCAATCCGCCTAAGCAATCAATATGAAAGTGTGTTACGATAACACCTTTTACTTTACATTTTAAATTTTTTTCTACCCAATCGATTAATTCTTTGGATGTGGGGTTGTCAGCTGGGGTATCGAAAATCAGGGCTTCCCCGTTATCAATTACAATCATTCCATTGCAAGCAACCTTTCCAAAATCATTTGTATTTAGATAAGAAATGTGGAGTAAGGTATGCTCGGTGAGTTTTTCAACTTTCAAGCTTTCACTTTCGTATAGCGTATTCTTTTCTTGTGCTGCACATGCATGGCTTGCTCCAAAAAATAAAAGTAAAATCGATAGCTTCATTTTGAAACTCTTATCTAAGTTGAGTCTTATATGCCTGATGGGTTCGGTACACAATGGAAAACCCCACACAAAATAAATGCGCACCAATATTAAGAAATGTATTGGTGTTCCAAACTATGGCACCTCTTGCGGCAAGACTTAACGGCACCACCACATAATTCATCGTCAGCCAGGCAATTATGCGTAACCAAGCCCTGCTGCTAATGTATATTTATATAAAGTAGGTATTACTTTTAACACGAGCGAATAACCCGCAGCAAAGAGTGTAGCAATTACAAAATGAAGGAGCAAACCCAGCGTGGCTGTTGACCAACCGCCTTGAAAAGCAGGGTCACCTAAAACACCACGCGCGATACTTTGGAACAATGTGATTATCGGTAATGAGCCTTTAATACAATAGATAAGGATAGCGGCCGTGATATCTAATATTCCGGCAACCAGGCCGGCAAGCATAATGATGCGAAGAGTAGGTTTGTAGGGTGGCATAAAGAAATTTAATGCTTTACACGGTGTTGTCCAAACCAAAGGATGGGAAATAAAAAACCCACCACGTGTGGGTAGGTTTTTGAATGAAAACTTAATAGAAATTAGCCTTTTTACAAGTTGAGCGTTAATAAGAAGTGTTACTTCAGCGACCACAACTACACCAACAGCCTCAGTCAAGGCACCCCAGTTTAATCCAAATTCTTTGCGGTTAATCTTGCCATTGATTTCAAAGCCTGCTTTGGTGTTTCCATAAGGATCTACCATAATGCCACCAAAATCTACATCAAGTGTGATGTTTTTCTTTGTTCCGCGGATGGTTAGATCGCCAACCAATTTATCTTTCTTTAAAGTTCCTTCGAAATCTATGGTTGGATGCTCTGCGGCCTCAAAAAAGTCGGCTGACTTTAAATGATTATCGCGGTCGGCCTGATTTGTTTCGATGCTGTTTACATCCAGGCTGAACGAAACCTGAGCGCCATCAAAATCATCACTATCGCTTTCTACGCTGCCGCTGAATTTTTTGAAATATCCGGTTACCGTGGAGATCACTAAGTGTTTTACTTTGAATTGTACTTCCGTGTGTGTAGGGTCAATACCCCATTTTGTTGCTACTGCTTGCGTTGTCATAATAGATGTGTTTTAAAAATGAATAAATTATTTTCTCTTTGATGATACAAAGGTATAGCACCACCATGCCTCATCACCTTGAACCAGATTAAGAAACATTTTTTTTATCTTGAACTAGATTAAGAAATACACTAACGATCTAGCTGCTTTCTGCGGATTTTACTGAGGAACTCAGGCGTAAACCCTAAATAGGAGGCAATGTATTTGAGCGGTACGTATTGCTCCAGCGCGGGATACTTTTTGCGAAAGTTTTCATAGCGCTCTTCGGCTGTAGCCGAGAAGTTTTGAATAATCCGATTTTGATGGGTTACCAACGAATTTTGATAAAGAATTCGAAAGAAGCGTTCAAACTTTGGTGCCTCCACAAGTAAGCGATCCATATCTGTTTTGGGCAGCAATAGTACCTCACTGTCGACAAGCGCCCGCGTTGAATAAATGGAAGGTACTTGTTCTGTTAAGCTTTGAGGATCGCCCGTCCACCAACCAGCCATAGCAAATTGAATTACATGATCGTGGCCATCTTTATCGGAATAATACGTCATGAGGCAACCGGATAGTACGTGAATGAAGTGTGTGGTTACGATGCCAGCGGTTTCAATAAACTCGCCTTGTTTGATATGCGTAGCCCTGAGCATAGAGGTAAAGAGAATGATTTCAGAAGCCTCAAGCGCGATGTGCTTATTGATGCTGGCAAGTAAGGAAGAGGTGTTGGTCATAGATGGCAAAGATAAGATTCGCATTTAATTCAAGTAGCTTTCTATATAACTGACTACAAAAGATTTTACCTTTGTTCATGGACCTGGAACGCTTTCGCGAGAAATCAAAAAATAAAGCAGCTGAGAATAGAAAATTTCTTGGTGCACTCCGTAAGAAAGATCCGCGGAAGCTGGACGATGAATTTCATAAACTTCATGACGAAGTGTTTGAAGAAATGGATTGCCTCACGTGTGCTAATTGTTGTAAAACAACCAGTCCTATTTTTTATCAAACCGATATTGAACGGGTAGCTAAAAGTCTACGACTAAAACCCGGTGAATTTATCGATCAGTATTTGCGTATTGACGAAGACAAGGACTACGTGTTAAAATTATCACCATGCCCGTTTCTGGATGTTGATAATTATTGTAAAGTGTATGATAGTCGGCCAAAAAGCGTGTCGCGAGTATCCACACACGAACAGAAAAAAGATGCTGCAGATCATGGATCTCACTTATAAAAATACGTTGGTTTGCCCAGCCGTGTTGGAGATGGTTGAGCGACTTAAGAAAATTAATTTATATTATGAAGTTACTGTTAGTCATTTTGCTGGTTGCGTGAGCCACATCTCGCCAATGCTTGCGCAGAAAAGAATACGCGATGCAGGTTTAGAAGAGGTGTGCTTACTCCCGGAAAGAACAATTCAATTACCGATGTTAGCGGAGTAAAGGTAGGTCAGATTACCCTCATAGAGGGAAGTGAAGTGCGAACAGGCGTTACTGCAATCCTTCCGCATGACGGAAATATTTTTCAGGATAAAGTACCAGCTGCTATTTATGTAGGTAATGGTTTCGGTAAACTGGCCGGAAGCACTCAGGTTATGGAACTGGGTAATCTTGAAACACCTATCGTGCTTACCAATACCTTAAATGTTGCCACAGCCGTTGATGCCGTTGTTGAATATTCCCTTAATCAGAGAGGCAATGAAGATGTGCGCTCTGTTAATGCGGTAGTGGGTGAAACCAATGATGGCTATCTGAATGATATTCGAGGACGCCATGTAAAAAACAACATGTGTTGGATGCAATAACAAACGCAAAGGCAGGTGTGGTGCAAGAAGGTAATGTTGGTGCAGGAACGGGTACAGTTTGTTTTGGCTTTAAGGGTGGTATTGGTACATCATCAAGAGTATTGCCCGTAAAATCTGGAAGTTATACGGTTGGCGTTTTGGTGCAGACTAATTTTGGAGGGGTGCTACAAATTGATGGCGTGCCGGTAGGAGAAGCGCTGAAGCAATTTTATTTGAGCGATCAATTGATGGATAAAGCAGATGGCTCTTGTATGATGGTTATCGCGACTGATGCTCCGCTTGATGCCCGCAATTTAGAACGAATGGCTAAGCGGGCCATGATGGGTTTAGCCCGAACCGGAGGAATTGCATCGAATGGCAGTGGCGATTATGTGATTGCTTTTTCAACGGATGCTTCGCTGCGGGTGAAACATGATTCCAAAGAATCGACTCAAACAAACACTATACTTCGTAACGATGAAATGTCACCGCTGTTCATGGCAGTCATCGAAGCCACAGAAGAAGCCATTATTAATTCTCTGTTTGCCGCAGAATCAATGCAAGGATTTGAAGGGCATTCAGTAAAGTCTTTACCTATGCAGGAAGTAATCACGATCTTAAAAAAGTATAATGCTATTAAATAATTTATGTATTCATTCTTAAACAATCAATTTCTGCCGGTCGACAAAACGTTTATTCACGTAAGCGACCTGGCTACCCAACGTGGCTATGGAATTTTTGATTTCTTAAAGGCAGGTCGGCTGAGTCCATGCGACTTAAGGTATCGCAGTCGCGGGAAGAATTAAAAAAAATAATTCACGAATTGATCACCAAGAATGGTTTAGAGAATTCAGGAATTAAATTGATTCTTACTGGTGGCTATTCGCCTGATGGCTACAACATAACCACTCCGAATTTACTTATCACGCAACATGCGCTAACCATGCCAAGTCTGGAATATCTGGAAAAGGGAATTAAGATCATTACGCATGAATATGTGCGAGACCTGCCACATGTTAAATCCATCAACTACATCGTGGGAGTTTGGCTGCAAAGGGTAGTGAAGGAACAGCAGGCAGCCGATGTGTTGTATTATTTGAATGGGCAAGTTTCTGAATTTCCCGTTGCAATATTTTTGTTGTTAAAGAAGATGGGGTTGTTGTAACGCCTGCCGATCGGGTGCTTCATGGAATCACACGAAAAATATTTTGAATTTGTCGGGCAAGCCTCATACCATTCAGGAAGGAACTGTGAGCATAGAAGATGTGTTAACAGCAAAAGAAGTTTTTCTTACCAGCACCACCAAACGGATTGTGCCCATTGTGAAAGTGAATGAAGCCGTTATTGGAAACGGAAGACCCGGTCCGGTAACTCAACATCTTCTTAAAGATTTAATTCAATTAGAATTGGATTATTGAAATTGGAATAGGCCATCCAAAAAGGGATATAGACATTTGTAAAGTCCGTTAAAATTTGGTTCTTAAATTTCTGGAGTTCGATCCTTTTAGGGTAGTCACCTGAATTCTACCAGCCCATTAGTAACCATTGATCACATTTTAGAACCATGTGGTTGTTAATTTACCTACTTTTTACAAAACATAATTTAGCTGACGCGTGATTAAAAAATTCTATTCGCTCTTTCCCTCGGCATGGTGGAAAGGAGTTGCCATTGGCACAATCCTATTTGTTCTTTTTTTATCTACCCTTACGGGATACTTTTTTAATTCTGGTTTACCCATCCTTGTTAATTCACTCATTGGTCTGATTTTAGGTGGGCTTGTCTTACTAATAGCAGGATTCATTTTGTGGTGGCTGCGAAAACTCTTTGTAAAACTCCCGATTTCTATTGTCATAACATTTCTATCTACACTAATTACACTTTTTTGTGTACACTCATTTTTTGGTTTACCTAATATTATTTTTTATGGCGGAGGTATTTTATTAATACTGCTTACCGCTTTAGTGTTCGGGTTTTTATGGTTACTTATCCCGGCCGGCATAGCTTCATTTTCAAAAAATCAGAAAGTATTTTTTACTTTGACAATAATGACGTGGTTTCTTGCCATGGGTGGAAGTATCCTGTGGTTGATGAACGATGGCAACTATGATTTGAAAGAACAAAAAATAACGAGCACCCTATTGCCTAAACCTTTGGACTTAGAAAATCCTGCTACAATCGGAAACCATCAGGTAAAGCACTTTTTTTATGGAAGCGGAAATAACAAGAGGCGCGAGGAGTATGGTAAAAGCGCAAACCTGATTACACCAAGTGTAGATGCCTCGTTGTTGTTGCCTGAATGGAAAGGCTTCAAGAAAAAAATGAGAGAATGGTATTGGGGCTTTGGTGTAACCGAATTTCCATTAAACGGAAGTGTTTGGTATCCGGAAGGTGACGGAGTATTTCCATTAGTGTTAGTTGTGCATGGCAATCATGGAATGGAAGAATATTCCGATCCCGGCTATGCCTACTTAGGGGAGTTGCTCGCTAGTCGTGGGTTTATTGTTGTATCCGTAGACGAAAATTTTGTGAATGGAACGTGGTCGGGTGATTTTGGTGGAAAGGAAATGCAAACACGGGGATGGCTTTTGTTGCAGCACTTGAAGGTATGGCGTCAATGGAATCAAACCAAAGATCATCAGTTTTTTGGAAAAGTAGATATGGATCAAATTGCATTGATTGGTCACTCGCGGGGTGGCGAAGCGATTGCCATTGCTGCTGCTTTCAATGATCTTGATTTCTATCCCGATAATGCTTTGTTGAAGTTTGATTTTCATTTTAATATTCGCTCCTTGATTTCATTGGCACCAACCGATAGGCGATACACCCGCAGGCTTACGTTAAGTAATGTCAATTATCTTACGTTGCAAGGAGGTTACGATAGCGATGAGTCAAGTTTTTTTGGTATGCGTCAGGCCGAACGCATTACTTTTGGTAATGATAAGTATTATTTCAGATCCGGGCTTTATATGCCAGGTGCAAATCATGGTCAATTCAATTCCGTTTGGAAACAAGATGGCGGGCCTCCGGGCAGTTGGCTGTTGAATGTGAAGCCATTGGTTGCAGAGGCTGAGCAACAACAGGCTGCCAAAGTTTATATCTCAGCTTTTCTGGAGGCAACGATTCGTGATAAAAAAGAATATATTCCTCTATTTGAGAACTGGGGTTATGGAAAAAATTGGCTACCAGAAATTCAATATCTCAACCGCTTTGAAGATAACCAGTTTATAGAAGTAGTCGGGTATGAAGACGACATTGATTTAACAACCACATCGGTTCATACAACGATTTCGTCTAATCAATTAAAGGTGTGGCGTGAAGTGGAATTACTTTATCGCGATGGTAAAGATAAGCAAGCAAGTAATGCTGTTATTTTAGGTTGGAAAAAATCTGATCCAGAAAAAGAAATCCCCTCATACACAATTAGTCTGCCATTAAACATGACATTGGATAAATCATTGAATGAAAATGATTTATTGGTTTGTGCGCTGAGTGAAGGCAATCTAAAGGAACTAAAGGACGAGGAGAAAAAAGAAACTGATAAAGTAAGTGAAGAGGATAAGCAGTCAGATAATCTGAATAGTAAAATGGACTTCACTATTATTCTGCATGACTCACTGGGAACTTCGTCCGCATTGCGTGCCAACGAAGTTATTCAACTATTACCCCGATGGGAGATTCAGTATTTAAAACTAAAGGATCAAAACACGGAGCAGTATGGTGATTTATGGGAACCAACATTAGCCAGCTATCAAGTACCACTATCTTACTTCATTCAAAAGTTTCCGGATTTAAAATTATCAACGTTGAAAAAAATTGAATTCCGATTCGATCGCATTTTATCAGGAGTTATTATTCTTGATAAAATAGGCTTCCGGAAAAAGCGGTTGGAGTAAATTTAATATTCGGCAATTAGTGTGAAGTTAACGAGCCCCGCGAAAAAGCGCAAAGCACTTTCGCGGGAATGATCGACCGAAGGAGCTTCACTCATTATGATGTTTCAAATATTGCCTGGCATGTTCCAGATCTTCGGGTGTATCTATACCTACTGTTTCTATGGTTGTTTCGGCAGTTTTTATTTTAAAACCATTTTCAAGCCATCGCAATTGTTCCAAGAGATTCTGCCTTTTCTATGCGGAGAAACTTTTAATGAAGTAATTCTTTTGAGCACATCACTTCGGTAGGCATACATACCAATGTGCTTGTAGTAGGTATGTTGATTGATCCAATCAGTTTCCTTACCACGCCAATAGGGGATGGGCGATCGACTAAAGTACATCGCCTCTTTGCTTTCATTTACCACAACTTTAACAACATTGGGATTGGTAAGCTGTTCCTGCGTTTCCAGTTTCTTAATTAAGGTGGCGAGTTCAGTTGTTCCATCTAACAAAGAGGTCAACAAATCAATTTGAGTAGGTGAGATAAAAGGTTCATCACCCTGAATATTGATGACGTAGTCAAAAATTTCTTGCTCTTTCGATAGCACTTCATAGCAGCGATCCGTTCCACTTGCATGATTTTCGGAAGTCATGCATACGTTCCCTCCAAATCCCAACACGTGTTCAACTATTTCCGAATGATCGGTGGCCACGATGACCTTACTCAATGATTTACTTTTACCGGCTTGGGTAAACACGCGACTGATCATCGATTGTCCATTTAAATCCGCCAGCGATTTTGCCGGAAATCGGGTGGAGGCGTAGCGTGCAGGGATTATCCCAAGAGCCTTCATCCTACTTTTTTAACTTTTAGTGTTACTCCTTCGGTACCGATTACTTCAATGGCATCGCCCTGCTCAACAAAATCTCCACGAGTAAAAGCATCATAAACTTCATCATCAATCATGACCTTGCCACTGGGGCGAAGGATGGTGTGGGCTTTGCCTACTTTACCTAATAGGTTAGCGTTAAATGAATTTACCGTATAGCCACTGCTTACCTGCTGGGTATCGCTTAAAGCAATTCGTTGAAACGCTTTGGTTTTGGTTAGCCGGGCACCTCCTAAGAAGAGCAACAACCCTCCGCCCACCAATCCACCAATCATGGCAAAGGAAGCAGCGATTATATCTCCAAGAGGAACAAATTCAAAATTGAAATAATCATTATTCAACATGATAAGTATCAACGAGATCACGGTAAGTGAAATGCCCGCGATGCCGGCTATGCCAAAACCGGGTATAACAAATACTTCGGCCATGATTAACAGAACTCCAATAAAGAGTGCGATAATTTCCCAATAGTCGGCTAAGCCGTTGAGGTAGTAAGGAACAAGATATAAGGCCAGTGCTGTGATAGCCGAGATTAATGGAAAGCCAACCCCGGCGTTTGTAATTCGAAATAGATGCCGCCAATAATCACCAGAATAAGAATGCCACTGATAAATGGATTCAGGAAGATGGCAATAATCTTTTCGGCTGTACCTTAATTGAAAGGTTTCGATATCATACGATTCAATTTTATTTCGTTTTAGAATATCAGCAATTGATTCAACTTTTGCTTCACAATAACCGTTTTCAATAGCCTCTGACGTGGTGAAGGTAATTACCTTGCCAGCTTGTTTAATACTATCAATTACAACGCGCTCATCTACCATGCCTTCGGCAATACGCGGGTCACGACCATTCGTTTCGGCAGTTGATCGCATGATGGATCGCATGTACGATTGATATTTGTCAGGTGCTGCTCCACCTGATCCATCAACTACGGTAGCCGCACCTATGGTAGCACCGGGTGCCATGTAAATACTATCACAAGCGATGGAGATAAGGGCTCCGGCAGAAGCCGCATCTGAATTTATAAAACCCAGACCGGAATTTTAACATTCATAATCCAATCCACAATTTCTTTGGCATCGTTGAGCCCACCGCCAAACGTATCCATGTCTATAATAATAATGTCGGCTTTGGAGGTTTCGGCATGTTCCAGTGCCAACTTTACGTAGCGGGCCATTCGGGTATCAATCTCCGCTTTGATCTCCATGACCATTACTTTCTTCTTTTCGTTCTGCGCGTTAGTCAGAGCCGGAATCAATCCTATCAGGCAAAGGAGGAACAGCTTTCGCATGGTTATCTTATTTTTGTTATAAAAATACTAAGTCTTGATCGAAAAACCCCTTTATCATTTCTCCATACAACTAAGCTCCGGGGTATGGAATACATTAGTTGTGCCAGAAAAGAAATGGCTTATTGTAGAGCAGCGCAATGAAGTGACCCGCGAAGTGACTATTACGGCTCTTGACTTTGAAAACAAGAAAATAGTTTGGCAAAACGCTTCGCTGCCAGAACCCTGGTGGATAAATCTGGTATCCGTATCACACAACTATGTTTCACTTAAAATATTTGAAAATACAGCCAACCCGGATAGTACCAGTTTTCTGTTGCTTTCGTTGGAAGATGGTAGAATAGTTGATCGACAGCCAGAAAGTGAAGCAGAATATACGAATGAGGTTCAGCAGCCGTTTCAGTATGTAGCGGGTGAGCCGGAATTTAAAACTGTAGAGATTTTTTTGAAAACCCGGTTAAACATCATCCCATTACTGGGAGCAGAGTATTTGGAGTCACACAATTTTATATTTGTTTCCTGGTATTTCGGCAGTCCGGGAGCGTTTACCAATATATTGGGATGCTTTAATAAAGCCGGAGAATTGCTTTGGAAGGATGAAATTGGCACGAATTTGAAAGGGATTGGCGTAAATACGTTTTTTATTGCTCATGATTATTTATTTTTTGTGAAGAACAAAACAGAATTGGTAACTTTTCGCATTGTTTAAGCTATGATTAAAATAATTTTTTTAACTCTCGTTTCGTGGTCTTCTCCAGCGGCACCAATCGATTCGTTGCGCACGGAAACCATTAATGGAAAACAGTTTATCATCCATCGTATTGATGAAAAGGAAACATTATATAGTATTTCGAGGCGATATGGCGTACCCATTACCGCTATTCTGGACGAAAACCCAACGGCCGATGGTGGCCTTGCAGTGGGGCAACTTCTAAAAGTTCCTTATGTTGCGAAATCAAAAGTTCAGCAGAACGGCAAAGGGACACACAAAGTAGCCGCGGGCGAAACACTCTTCTCTATTTCGCGGCTTTACGATGTTTCGGTTGACGATATAAAAACCTGGAACAGTTTGACGAGCAATTCTCTGTCTACCGGTCAGGAATTAGTTATTAAAAAGAAAGCCGCTTTGGCGGAAACGGTAACCACCACCGTTGCTAAACCGGTAGCTGGCGTTCATACCGTTGCCTCAAAAGAAACTTTATTCTCCATAGCCCGGCAGTATGGAATAACGGTGCAGCAAATTCGTGATTGGAACACGCTTGCCAGCGATGAAGTAAAAATCGGACAGACCTTAGTTGTGGCAGACCCTGTGCTGACCAAAACGGTAGAAACGAAACCGGAAACTAAGACTCCGGAGGTTCTTGCTGTTACTACTCCAAGAGTTGAAACTAAACCTCCAACAGAAACCAGTATCCGAATCTCTGAAAAAGTAACAGGCTCTGATGAAGTGAAGGAAGGGGGCTTGGCCGAATTGATTGAAGGTACCGATGGCAATCGAAAATATCTTGCTTTACACCGAACCGCCAAAGTGGGCACTATTCTTAAAGTCAGGAATGAGTTAAATAATCGTGAGGTTTTTGTTCGGGTAGCGGGCGAGTTGCCTAATATCGGTGCCAACACAAACGTAATTATCAAAATTTCCAAGTCAGCCTACGATAGATTAGGGGCAATCGATCCGAAATTTAGAGTTGAAGTTACCTATTACAAATAGGCAGTTTTCATTAACCCTGTCGTTTTGAAAATTTTATTACATCAACGACATGCAAGTATTATCTGGAAGCGATGGCCTACATGGGTTGAAGACTTTTTTCTAAAAGCTGCAGGAAGTTTTTTTCTGTTATTGATTATAGCTAATACATCCGCACAAAACCTCGTGGTTAACCCAGGCTTTGAAAGTTATTTTGATTGCCCGGGGTCTTACAATTATTTGCAGGATGGGAAGCTTGCACCGGGTTGGTTTTCACCAACGTTCGGTACGCCTGATATATTCAATGTATGTAGTGTTGGCAATGCGGGTGTGCCCACCAACTGGGCTGGATTTTCCAAAGCGTATACGGGTTCTGGTTATGCTGGAATTTATGCTTATGTATTTGGTAAGCAAACCCCTTATCGGGAATATCTTCAGGCTGAGTTGCTCGAACCTCTTGAAGCCGGTGGCAATTATCTGGTAGAATTTTATTTTAAACTTTCATCGAACTCAAAGTATAGTATAGATCGGATCGGAATTTTGTTATCCGATTCGTCTCACCGAAATACTAAGGACGGTGTTTTTCCGGTAGCACCTTCTTATGAGCGATTGAACCGAACGATCTATAATCGATCAACCGGTTTGTGGACGCGGTTTGGTTATACCTACGAAGCGAAAGGAGGTGAACGGTTTCTAACAATTGGAAATTTTTCCAGTGATGGTAAAACCCGATCGCAGTTTATTGAAAGCTCACAAGGTAAGGAACCTATGCTGGCCCGAGCCGCATATTATTACATTGATGATGTTAAAGTAGTTAAGGTGGGAGGTGTGCCGCAAGCTCCGGTACTAACCGGATACCCTGAAATAAAGACGGATGAGAATTACGTTTTGAAAAATATCCAATTCAGATTTAATGACTTCACCTTGCTCGAGTCTTCCTATTCTGAATTAAAAAGACTGGTTGAGATTATGCGCTACCATAAAACATGGAAAGTAATAGTTAGCGGTCATACAGATGATGTGGGATCAGAGACTAATCGTAGGGTAGAATTACGATTTTTAAACTGATGCCTGATAGAATAGCTAATCGTAATAAACTCAAAGCATTTTTGGATGCCAAGGTTGATCAATACAATACATTGGATTTTATTTCACTTGATCCAATTTCCATCCCGCATCAGTTTTCTAAAAAACAGGATATAGAGATTGCCGGATTTCTGGCAGCAACTCTGGCGTGGGGACAACGCGTCACCATAATTAATAAATGCAAGGAACTATTGCATCTGATGGGAGATGCGCCCTACGATTTTTTACTTCATCATAAGCCAATTGACTTAAAGCCATTCGAGAAATTTAAACATCGAACGTTTAATGCAACCGATACATTATATTTTATTGAATCCTTGTCAACTTACTATAAAACTCACCATTCGCTGGAGGATGCATTTGTGGTGCAAGCAACAGACACTACAATCGAAGCCGGTTTGATTAACTTTCACAAGATATTCTTCAGTCTTCCTGATTTTCCTGCGCGTACGATCAAACATGTTTCTACTCCCGCCCGCAAGTCGGCTTGTAAAAGATTAAGTATGTTTTTACGATGGATGGTTAGACAGGATGAAAAGGGAGTTGATTTTGGTCTTTGGAAGCGGATCTTACCTTCGCAACTGGTCTGCCCTTGCGATGTGCATGTAGAACGAGTAGCAAGAAAGCTGAATTTAATCTCCCGCAAAGGAATGAATTGGCAAACTGCGCTGGAACTAACCTCCAATCTACGAAAGCTTGATCCGGTTGATCCGGTAAAGTATGATTTTGCGCTTTTTGGATTAGGGATCATGGAGCACTATTAGTTTTTCTTAAAATATGACGAACGGTTATTTAAATCTTGGTTAAATGTTTTTACCTTAAACTTTCGTTTCAAAACCAATATTCTACCATGAATTTAAACATTGACGCAGAAGAAAAGAACACCTACGATGCCATTGTAGTAGGCACGGGTATTAGCGGTGGTTGGGCAGCAAAAGAACTGAGTGAAAAAGGATTAAAAACACTTGTGTTAGAGCGCGGTAGAGATGTAAAACATCTTGACTATCCTACGGCAACAAAAGATCCGTGGCAAATTCCAAATGGAGATAGACCAACGCAAGAAATTTTAAAGAATCAAGGCGTACAAAATCGCACGGGTTATACGGTTCGTCCATCAACCGCGCATTGGTTCGTAAATGATCTTGAGAATCCATACAGCGAAAAAGAAGGAAAGCGTTTCGATTGGATGCGTGGCTATCATGTGGGTGGGCGCTCGCTTATGTGGGGTCGCCAAAGCTATCGCTGGGGCGATTTTGATTTTGAAGCCAATGCCCGGGAAGGTGTTGCCATTGATTGGCCGGTTCGATATGCTGAAATAGCACCCTGGTATGAGTATGTTGAAACCTTTGCCGGAATCAGTGGCCAGGATGAAGATATTCCACACCTACCCAATAGTAAATTTCTTCCGCCCATGGATATGAATTGTGTGGAAAAGGAATTGAAAAAATCTATGATGGATAAGTTTGGCAGGCCATTAACTATTGGCCGGGTTGCCCATGTTACAGGGCCACTTACTCATAACCAAAGTCCACAACGTGGTTCATGCCAGTTCAGAAATCTTTGCGCTCGTGGTTGCCCGTATGGAGGCTACTTCAGCAGTAACTCTTGTACTATCCCATCAGCCGAGCGCTCAAATAATATGACGCTACGCCCCAACTCAATTGTTTATGAATTGATTTATGATGAGAAAAAGGGAAGGCAACAGGAGTAAAAGTATTGGATTCAGAGACTGGAGAAAATACAGAGTACTATGCCAAAGTAATTTTCTTGTGTGCCTCAACGATGGGTTCCGCTTTTATTATGATGAACTCAATATCAAACCGCTTCCCGAATGGATTTGGAAATGATAGTGGTGAGCTTGGCCATAATATTATGGACCACCATTTAGGAGTTGGCGCCAGTGGCACCATGGAAGGTTTTGAAGATCAATATTATTATGGTCGCAGGGCCAATGGAATTTATATCCCACGCTTCCGGAATATTGGCAAAGACAAGCGCGATTACTTGCGTGGCTTTGGCTATCAGGGTGGCGGTAGCCGTCAGGGTTGGAGCAGCCTGGTGGCAGAACTTTCTATTGGTAAGGAATTGAAAGAGGCTGTGACCACACCCGGTGCATGGAGTATTGGTATTGGTGGTTTTGGTGAAATATTGCCTGACCATTCCAATATGGTAACAATCAAAAAAGAGTTGAAAGACAAATACGGATTGCCAACGTTGCTGTTCGATACCGAATTTAAAGAGAACGATTATAAAATGCGTATTGACATGGCAGCCGATGCAGCCGAAATGCTGGAAGCAGCAGGTGCAAAAAATGTTCGTTCGCATGATCGTAAAGATCAACATGGCATTGGCTTAGGAATTCATGAAATGGGAACGGCCCGCATGGGTAAGGATCCTAAAACATCGGTGCTTAACAAATACAATCAGGTGCATGCATGCAAAAATGTGTTTGTAACCGATGGTTCGTTTATGACATCTGCAAACTGTGTAAACCCATCGCTTACCTATATGGCATTTACAGCCCGTGCTGCTGACTATGCAGTTAATGAATTGAAAAAAGGTAATTTGTAAAATCTTTTAAATATTGAATGACTATGAATCTGAATCAACTCATCGATAGAAGAGAAGCCCTTCGCAAAACAGCGCTGCTAATGGGCGCGGCCGTTTCGGCTTCAGCCTTAACAGGAATTTTGCAAGGTTGCAAAGCAGCACCTGAACTAACCTACAAGCCCGATTTTTTTACTGAAGATCAGGCGCGCTTGATTAGCGAAGTGGCAGAAATAATTATCCCGAAGACCGATACACCCGGAGCAAAAGATGCCGGTGTGCCGGGATTCATTGACCAGATGTTAAAGGAGTGCTATAAAAAAGAAGATCAGGATCAGTACCTGGCAGGTTTAGCAGAGTTTGATGCTGCCGCCAAAGCTTCTTATGGAGATACATTTAATGAGTGCGATTCCGATAAGCAAACTGAGTTTGTATTAGCGCAACATGCGGATGCCTTAGCGAAAACAAAAGCTGATCCTTCTATGAAGCGACCTTTTATTTTAGCAACCAAAGAACTTACGCTTTTAGGATTCTTTACATCAGAACCAGGTGCTACGCAAGTGCTACAATATGTAGCCGTTCCTGGATCTTATAAAGGATGTATACCATTATCGGAGGCCGGTAATGGTAAGACTTGGGCTACTTAAATCATTAATAATTGATTAAAGAGAAAGGCATCTGTACGGATGTCTTTTTTATTGGACTTTCAATTCGAAAAAATTTAATAACCGGCAGCGGCTCGCTTCTGGAATAAGGGTCGTAAAACGGTGCGGTCCAACAAAATCAAAGCGAGACCAAGGTTTAAAAAGATAATGCTGTTAACCAAGATCTTTCCATTAAATGGAATGGAAAGAGAGGGAAGCGTCATCCATTTATTTTTGATAGGCGCTGCATCGACCAATAAGGTGGTTTGGGTTTGATCAAAGACACCGTTGGATAATAGAACCAGAGCCAGCCCGGACGCGATGATAACGCCAATCAATAACAACAAGCCTTTACGTGGCGAGAACGTGGCCGCAGGGCGAACCGTTAACCCGGCCATTACTTTTTGAGTAAAGGTCTTGGAAGGAGTTTCCGTCACTGCCTTCCTTTTCAAAAAGCGTTGAATGGACTTTTGTACCTCCATTTCATTTTTTAAGAATTGGTTTTCCTGAAGTTCAATCTCCAGCTTTTCCTTCTTAGAAAGCTCTAAGGTACCCTCCAGGTACTTGAGTATTTCTTCTCCTTTTTCAGGTGATAGCTTATTCATACCCTATAAAGTTAATGCTTCTTTTTTTAAAATACTTTTCAATTCATCAGCCAAACGCAAACGCGCCCGGTGGATTCTAACCTTAATGGTGTTTACATTTTGATCCATCATGGTGGCTACTTCTTCCATACTAAACTCTTTAATATAATAAAGCTGTATAGCCAACCGGTCGGCTTCATTTAATTTAGCCATCGCCTGTGAAATGAAAACCTCCTTATCTTCTTGCTCTGTTTGATAATCGGCTTGTTCAGAATATTCGATAATGGTGTTTTCTATGCTCTGAAAAGCAACTTTGGTCTTTCGTTTATAGCTTATGGCTGTGTTAAATACAATGCGGTAGAGCCAGGTACTAAACTTGGCCTGTCGGTTAAATGATTTCAGGTAATGATACGCTTTTATGAAACCATCTTGTGCTGCTTCTTCCGCCTCAGGTCGATTCTCCAATATTTTCATAGCAAGAGTAAATGCGTAGCTCTTATACTTGTCTACCAGGGAGGCGTACAAGGATGTTTCACCCGCCAGTATTTTATCGATAAGTGCGTTTTCTTCCTCTAATGTGATCACGGCCCTTGGACGCTGATTTATTAGAGGAAGTTACACATTATCAGAAGACGAGTATAAACTTGTAGAACTCAGATGAACACTTTTTTCTGATTTTCCTGTAACCACCAGAAGTTGGTCTGCGTCATAGAGACAAATTAACACTAAAAATTATGGACGGAAATCAGATTATAATTCCTGCGCTTGGCATCATGCTGCCAATAGTCATATCATTGGGAGCCTTTGTTATGGTTGTTTACATCCGTAAATACGATAGTATTGAACGGATGGCTATAATAGAAAGAGGATTGAGCCCCGATCTTTTTAAAAAGAACCGATCCACTTCTGGCATTTTAAGCACCGCACTGCTGTTGATAGGTGGTGGATTGGGTTTGCTTATGGGCTTTGGGCTGGACAGCCTCTTTGGCATGGAAGATGTTGCCTACTTTTCTATGATTTTCATTTTTGGCGGTTTAGGGGTTGGGTTTGTCTTATCTTATAGAGGAAAAAAAATCTAAAGGGACAGGGAATTAACCTATCCATTTACTAGGATAGAAGTTGTTTTAAGGGAACTTGAAACAACTTTTTTTTAATCCCCCAAAAGTCAAATGACAATTTTGGGATTAATAGAGCCAGCTAATGAAAGTTTTAGCAAACCAGTAGATAACGGCTACAGAAAGCAAGTTCATGACAATACCGGCACGCATCATGTCTTTCACCTTCATGTGACCGCTGGAGAATACAATGGCATTGGGTGGTGTGGCCACGGAAACATAAAAGCCATGCTGGCTGCAAAGGTAATAGGCATCCCAAATAATATCGGATTCAACCCTAGATTAGCGGTAATCCCAAAAACAACCGGAATAAAAATTTGGATAAGCGCCACATTACTCATCAACTCGGTAAGGAATATGGATGTCGTAATCAATCCTAATAAAAGCCAGTTTACGGACGGGCTTTGTTGGGCAATGGCCGCCCCCGCGGCTTGAATAATTCCTGCACTCGATAAGCCTTGCGCGAGACAGAGACCTCCTCCAAACAGAATTAAAATTCCCACGCAAGTTTTTCAGTATCTCGCCAATGAAGCAGAAACTTAAATTCTTTCAGGCTGCTGGGAACAATGAACATGAGAGAGCCACCCGCCATGGCAATGTTAGTATCATTGAAAATATCTTTACCTATGAGGAGATTGAGGGCTTGCTGAAAGATCCACAAGGAAGAGGTGAGACCAAAAATCATGAGTACTAACTTTTCTTCTTTGCGCATTATACCTAATTCGTCTAGCTTCTTTTTTATAAGTGTATCGGCTCCATGAATCTTTTTAAGATGATTTGGAAAAATAATTCGGGTAATAACAAAGTAACATAAGGTAAGTAGCAGCATGCTAAGCGGTACGCCAATCAGCATCCATTTACCAAAATGTATTTTTTGGTGATAGAATTGATCTAATAGTCCAACAAAAACAACATTAGGCGGAGTACCAATAATTGTTGCAACCCCGCCTATATTGGCGGCATAGGCAATTACCAGCATCACGCCAATGCCAAAATTCCTTTCGCCAATAGATGTGGTTTCGGGTGTATTACCTTTTTCTGTACTAAGAAGTTTAATCACCGATACGGCTATCGGTAGCATCATCATAGCTGTGGCGGTATTGCTTATCCACATACTAATAAACCCGGTAGCAATTAAGAAGCCCAGAATAATTCCGTTTCCGGATGTTCCGGTTATCTTAATCAAGTTAAGTGCTATGCGTTCGTGCAACCGGTGTTTTTCAAGTCCTAAGGCGAGCATAAATCCACCCATAAAAAGAAATATGATGGGGTTCGCATACGGAGCGGCTGCTTCACTCATTTTCATTACCCCAAGAAAAGGGAAGAGAATTAGAGGAAGCAAAGCTGCGATAGGTACGGGGGCAGCTTCACTAATCCACCATACAATCATCCATGCAGCCACGGCTAGAACTTTATTGGCTCCAGGAGAAATTAAATTGGGGCTAACCAAAAACAGGATACTCAGGAATACTACAGGGCCTGCTATAAAACCAAATTGTTTAACGGTATTCGAACCCGACTTATTACCTTCTTCCATTTAGTGTTAAGATCAATACTTTATCAAAGTAGAAATTCAAATAAGGTATTGCAAATAAAATTTTACGGATTATAAAAATAGCGAGATGGCTGGTCTCGCTATTGAATATGCATTAGACATGATACTATTGGCCGCCATCGGCTGGCGCCTTTGGGTTGGCAGGTTTCACCACAATGGTGCGACCATCCAGTTCAGTTTCATTCAATCCGGCAATGGCTTGTTTCCCCTCTTCTTCGTTGGGCATTTCCACAAAGCCAAATCCTTTTGAGCGGCCACTGTCACGCTCCTTTACAATTTTTGCGGATGAAACTTGACCAAATTTGGCAAACGCAGCTTCCAGTTCTTCAGAGCTGGTTTTAAAGTTCAATCGGGCTACAAAAATGTTCATAATAGAAGAAAAATTTAATGTGATTTTTGATTTCTAGTGACTTAAAAACATAGGGTTCTAATCCATTCACTTACAAAATAGAAATTTATCTCAATATTTTCAAGGGTAATAAGTTGAGTCAGGCCTATCCGATCATTTCTCGGGCATTTTCGAGCACTAAAGGGACGGATTTGCGCCTCCAATCATTTGAGCAATTTCCGTAATACGTTCATTTTCGGTAAGTCTTTTCATGGCCGTCATGGATCGGGCTTCCCGGTTATCCTTGTAGACAAAAAGTGAGCATCTGCTTTGGCAGCAATTTGCGGAAGGTGACTGATGGAAATAATCTGATGCCGTTTGGCAATTTCTTTCATACGATTCCCTAATTGAATGGCTATTTCACCAGATACCCCACTGTCAATTTCATCAAGTATGAGTGTAGGCAAATTGGCTTTCTCGGCCATTACATATTTTATGCTAAACATCACCCGCGAGAACTCACCACCCGAAGCAACCTGCGCGAGAGGTTGTGGGGATACGCCTTTATTAGCACTAAAAAGTAGTTCAATCGTATCAATTCCCCGAACTCCTGGTGTTATTATACTATGATCAACAGACAGTACAGCATTGGGGATACCAAGCTCTTTCAATAAAAGTGTAATTTGTTTAGTAAGTGGAGTAAATATTTTTTGTCGGGATTGACTTAGATTTTTAGCGGCCTTGCTAAGTGCTTTTTCTGTTTGAATGACTTCTTGTTTGGCTTGCTTCAGCAGCTCGTCCAGATTGATCGTCTTATCTGCTTTAAGCTGCAGCGCATCACGCAAAGAAATTAATTGCGAAACATCCTGAAGCCGGTGTTTATGTTGCAACTGATAAAGCAAACTTACCCGCTCTCTGACTTGCTCAGCCTTCAAAGGCTCGAATTCTATATTTTCTTCCGCTTGTTCAATTTCTTGCAGAATATCCGTCAGTTCCAAACGTGCACTCTCAATTCGTTGATATAGATTTTGATAATCATTGGAGTATATAGCGATAGTCTGCAACTGAGTACGAATGGCCGATAGCGCTGAAGCGACCGAATAGTCTGATCTCCCTAATTGCTCGATGATTGAGTTAAACTGCGTTTTAATCTCTTCGGCATGTTCCTGAATTTTTAATTCTGATTCGAGCTTTTCAAGTTCGCCTTCTTTTAAATCGGCTTTAACAAGTTCTTCAAGCTGAAATGAAACAAAGTCAGCTTCATTCTTCAAGGCAATAGATTCAGTATTTAATCGATCAAAAGCCTGTTGTGCATCGCAATACTTTTTCCAACAATCGGCATAAGTTTTCTTCAGTTCTTTGTTCCCAGCAAACGAGTCGACCAAGTTAAGTTGAAAAAGTTTATTGCCTAGTTCAAGTGTTTCGTGTTGCGAATGAATATCCATTAATCTTGATCCGAGCTTTCGCATCACGTCCAATGTAACAGGTGTATCATTAATGAATGCCCGGCTTTTCCCTGATGGGCTTACTTCTCTACGGATAATGGTTTGATTCTGGAAGTCGAGATTTTCTGATTCAAAGAGATCGTTAAGTCCGTATTGCGAAATCTCAAAAATACCTTCGGTAACACACTTCTCATTCTCATCCCATAAGGTTTTACTATCGGCCCTATTACCCAATAATAATCCAATAGCACCCAACAGTATAGATTTTCCCGCACCTGTTTCTCCAGTAACCACGTTTAAATTAGCGGAGGGAGCAAACTCAAGGTGTTTTATAAGTGCGTAATTCTTTATAGTAAGATGAGTGAGCATCCGATTCGGTGATATGAACTTGTAAATTAATTACTAGCCTCGTAGAAAGTAACTAGTTAGAAATGATTTTTTGATAAATATTTCTCCGTGGGTCAATGGTAGAGAGAATATCATAGGCCTCTCTTCGGATCGTTAAACTTCCCGTAGAGAACATATTAACCAATTCGGTTGCTTTAGCATCCAAAAAGGTGATCACAAAAATGGAACTCGGATAAACCGTCCAGACTTTTTTTAAGTTCTTTAATACTTCAAGTAAAATTTCGCGACTCTGATCGGGCGTTTTTTCGAAGGTATCTAAAGCCAATCTGTGGTAGCGGTAAATATTTTTTCTTAGTTCTACCATTTGTGGGTTGTTGAGATTTTCGAGAAGTGCGTACCTGTTTCGGTTATTACCTAAAGCGGCCCATCCGGCCCGGTTTGCAGGTTGCGCATTATTAACAACAACTAAAGCTTTTTGTACATAATTGTTGCCCCCCATTTCGCTAAACGAATCATAATCTAAGGCCAGTACTACATAGGCATAAAAGGCAAGCATTGAAGTGAGGTTGCTGATGTACGTATTGTCATTATACTCGAGGGGTAAGGATTCGATATATTCAAAGCTCCATTCGCGATCGGCAAAATTAAAGAGCACGGTTTCGTAATTACTGCCATAGACAGGCCGTGCCGCAGTAATCTGAGCGCTGGCTTCAAAGTTGCCAATGGAGGGCATCTCGCTGATATTGATGAAAAGGGTGCCGTTAATTTTTTCGTAATTTTTATACGAATCATTAGTCCATTTACGGGTATTCAAAAAATTGGCGAACGAGCGCTCCATGTCCTTAAATACAGTCTTATCGGTAGTCTGAATCTGATCGGAGTTAATTGTTACCTTAAAGTTTAACTCTTGAGAAAGGCTGGTGCCCACCACAAAAAAAAGCAAAGAAGCAAAACAGATTTTAACCATGGCCTAAGTCTATTATCGCTTTAACGATATCGCGGGCAACTTCTTTCTTAGATTTCAAATTAAATTCTGTTGCGTTGTTTTTAGCATCAATCAGCGTTATTTTGTTCGTATCGTGACCAAATCCGGCTCCCGCATCTTGTAAGGAATTAAGGACAATAAGATCGAAATTTTTGGATTTGATTTTCTTTTCGGCATTGGCACGCTCGTTTTCAGTTTCCAGGGCAAAGCCTACAACAAGCTGCCCATTCTTTTTTAGCTTACCTAACTCCGCTGCAATGTCGCGGGTGCTGACCAATTCTATTGTTAATGCCTGTGAGGTCTTTTTAATTTTTTGATCAGCCAGCGTTGCGGGTTTATAATCCGCGACAGCGGCTGATAAGACAGTAACGTCAGTATTTTCAAAATGAGCAACACAAGCCTGATACATTTCTTCGGCCGAGGTTACAGAGACTATTTCAATCCCGCTTATTGATGTATTTAAATTAGTCGGGCCTGTTACCAGTGTAACCTGGGCGCCTTGGCGGGATAATTCTTCAGCAATGGCAAATCCCATTTTGCCGGTTGAGTGGTTTCCAATAAAGCGAACCGGGTCAAGAGCCTCGTACGTTGGGCCGGCAGTAACCAAAGCCTTTTTTCCCTTTAAGGGTGAATTGGAAAAAAAGTTTTCTAAGTAGGTGACAATCTCCTGAGGCTCGGCCATGCGACCGGTACCGATGAGTCCGCTGGCTAACTCGCCAAAAGTGGGATTGAGTTGATGATGCCCCCAACGTTCAAGGGTTTCAATATTTCTGCGGGTTGAGGGATGTTGGAGCATATCCAAATCCATAGCGGGGCCCAAAAAAACCGGACATCGGGCTGAAAGATATACCGCTGTTAATAGATTATCACAGGTACCTGCCACCATCTTCGCTAAGGTATTGGCTGTAGCGGGGGCTACCACCAGGGCATCGGCCCACAAGCCTAATTCAACATGATTATTCCATTCACCCGTATCACTTTTGGTGAAGTGGGTGAGTACCGGATTTTTAGATAGCGTTGCAAGCGTAAGGGGTGTTATAAAATCATGAGCCGAAGGGGTCATAATAACCTTCACCTCGGCTCCGCTCTTTACTAAGAGACGGGTTAGAAAAGCTGCTTTGTACGCAGCAATACTGCCGCTTACGCCCAGCAGAATTTTCTTTCCCGCAAGCATGACTTATTCGGCTTTTGCTTCAGGCTCAATTTCTGAGCGCAAGCGGTAATTAAGTTTGCCTTCCAAAAATTCTTCAATAGCTGTTGAAGTAGGTTTTGGCATGCGCTCATAATATCGGGAAATTTCAATTTGCTCACGGTTTTCAAAAACCTCTTCGAGGTTATCTACCGTAGTGGCAAATTCTGCCAACTTATTATTCAATTCTTCTTTCAGGTTGACAGCAATCTGACGCGCACGTTTTGAAATTACCACAACAGATTCGTAAAGATTTCCTGTTGGGGATGCAATCTTGTCTACATCGCGGGTTATAATAGATGGTTGAATAGCCATAATCTTAAACTTTATTGTTTTTAAATTTATTTACTTTAGAAAGACTCTCTGTATAATAGCGCTCAGCTTGTTTTAGATAAATACTGTTCGGAAAATTATCTACCAACTCCTGATAATAAGTCAGGGCTGCCGTGTAACGCTCTAGCTGTTTGCTGGGAATGCTAATGTTTGCCAATTCAAACTCGGCCTCTACTTTCAGATACGCGGCTTCTTCCAGATATTTAGAATCCGGATAGTTTTGTTTGAAATTATCGAAAGACACAACGGCTGCTTTATACATTCTTAGTTTTATATACTGACGGGCATTTTCAAACCCCTTTTTTTCAAGCTTCTCTTGACTTTCTGTTATAACCTCAATGGCCTGGTTCATGAATTGACTCCCTGGATACCTATTTAAAAAAGTTTGCATCGCATTCATGGCTTCTATACTACTGCTTTGATCCTTTTTGTAATCCGGAGATGAAGCATACAACGAATAGGCATACATAAAATAAGCCTCCTGCGCCATGGCACTTCTTCCATAGGTTTCAAAGAATGTCTTGAACTGATCGGAAGCAAGTAGATAAAGTTTTTCATTGTACTGACAATACGCCAGGTTAAACTCTACTTTCTCGCCTTCCGGCAATCCCCGAACAATCGGAAGAATCTGTTCGAACAGCACGGATGAGCGGTAATAATCCTTCTTTGCGTAATAGTTCAAACCAGCTTCATATTTCACGCGCCAGTCATCGCTTTTTTCAATTTTCCTGAAATTACTACAAGAAATCGATATGCTTAGAATCAATATACTAGCCAGCCCCCGCCAAACATTACTCATCATCCACTTATCTAAGTACTCGAAATGTCCTAAAATCAAAGGTTCTGTGTTTCTTTAAGCCTGCAAATATACGATACAGGGTTAAATTAACAATTTGACATTTTGGGTATAAGAGGCCCCATAAGACCTATTTTCGGATGATTAGCTTGCGGGTTAGAATGCCGTTATTATCCACATATAGGGTATAAAAGTAAATACCCGAAGTATAGTCTTCAGTCTGAATCTTTATTAAGGTTTCTGAGCTGTATAATTCATATTCGTCAAGCGGCCGGCCCAGAATATTGTGGATTATCAATTTCGCGTTTACGTTTTCGTTATGAACTTGATAATCTATAAAGGCTTGATCCTGAACAGGATTGGGATAAACATCATAAATTGTGATATCCTTGGAGTGAAATAAGACTGGTTTACCAAGCTTTTCATTTATCGAAATGGCAACCGAATAATCTTGCACATCCTGAGGACTTGTGCGGGGGAAGACTTGAAACCTAACGGAACTTTGGCTGGTGAGCAAACTACCCTCAACTATATAAACCAGTTTTTGAAGTGTTTCTCCAGGCTCAATGCGCTTTGAGAATTCGGTTATATCAGCTGGCAGACAGTTATTATCGAGGCAGAAATAACCCTTTTGGCTGGAATTGAGCCCACCTTGAATTTTTTCGAATAATGTAGAATTGTGCCTTTTCGCTATTATTTCTAATTTTTAAGGGAATACGCAAGGTTTCCCCAATGTCCGCCTGAATTGCGTCTTGCCTATCGAGTAGGTCAAAACTTTGTGTCAGTCCCGAAAGGCTGATTGTTAGCATACACATGGCAACAATCCAAGATTTCATAACCAGACATACTTTTTCAAATGAAAAGATATTATAAAACGATGTTCTAACCTAATCAGAGCGGAAAAAAACAGTGAGGATTCACAATTTTTTTACATCAGGTTTCGTTGCGGCTCCATTCTTCACAACATCAGCCTTGGTTGGCCGGGATATTATTCGCCAATTAAATCCCTTCAGCTTTTTATCAACCTCTTTTATTTCCTGGGGGGGAATAAACGAGGCATCAGGCATAACGTAAGCACTTACGTTATTTACTTTTCCATTCACAAAGTTGATGCGCATGTTGCTGCAAATCATTTTGTTCATGCCAGTAAGGTAAGTGATCTTATATCTTTTGCCTTCACTTTCAATTTCTTTCTCCTGTAATGCATAATAGATACTCTCCCCATTGCCTCGAACTTCAACATGACTAATTACACTGCCATCAAAAATTGCTGTCATTTTGCGCCCTTTAATCTGATTAAAATTTTTCAAGGAATCTTGTGAAGCAACAAACGCATTGGCGATCATGTAGAGTTTGTCTATTTTTTTGTTTTTCAACAACATCGAAATTGAATCTGCAGTAATTTGATTCTCATTGCTCCATAGAACGGGGTTGGTAAAAAAATGAATGGTTGAATCGGCCGCTACATAAACCAAAGAATCGGCTACGCCCTGCAGATCGGTTTTATAGATTTTCACATGGTTGTAGGCAAGTAGTCTTTTTTTTCTGGGATCTTTACTTTCAATAGAGACCAAGGTATCGGCTGCGATGAACAAGGTATCCAGATCATCACCAATCTTCGCCACATATGAGTTGCCATATACTTTCGAGATGCCACTTTTTTTATCATAAAAACTATGATCTCCAAAAATGAGCATATTCTCTTCTTTGGAGGTCATCACTACGTTTCCTCTTGCCCGATAGATTTTTTGCGCGTCATTAATGTCGTATTCGTTTCCTTTGATTTTATAATTTGGGGATTCAATTTGCCCTTCGTTAAGTGCCGAATACTTTTGATTGGTATTGTAAAATCCATTCTTGTAAACGGCAACACTTCCGTCTTTATCCGTTACGGTAGTCAGGTCGCGGAAGTAGATGATTTTATTTTTTGAATTATATTGTAAGGTGTCTGATTGTAAGGTGTAGTCTGGATTTTTACCCACGACATCCTTTTTGAATGATGCCATGTTGGTTCTAATATCATAATAGCCCTTTTTGCTGGTTAACACATTGGTGGTATCAACCAGTTTACCACCATTAAAATAGCGGGCTTCGTTTTTAGGACGGTCATAATCCAAAAAATCAGTATGCAATGTGGCTATGCCAAGTTTAGTGAAGACGACATTCTTTCTCAGGTAGGCAATTTTTTTATCCCCATCATAGGATAAGCCAGAAGAGGTAACATCTACCGAATCTCCTTCCGTGATATGAATTTTGCCGAAGGCTTCTACCCGATTTTCAGTTTTAAAAAAATGGGCCGAATCGCAGTAGATGGTTGTTTTATTCTGTACAAATACAACATTTCCTATTACGCGGTCGAAACGCTTACCATCTTTAATACTACCAATAAGGTTATCGGCTTTTTTTAATTTAACCCGCTTTTGTGCTGTAGCCACAGAGGCAACCAACAGAAGTATAAGAATTAGTTTAAAACGGATCATTTCGGCTTCAAAAATAGATAAAACTTACAGAGTAGTGGCCGCACAAACTAGAATCATTTCTTTTGGTTATCCGCATTTGAATAAACCGCTGTGCACATAGGATACTCGTTGAAGTAGTATCTTTGAATCTGTGAAAGAAAAACTTCTGCAATACCTGACAACGTTGGACGTAAATCCTCGGCATGATCAGATTCTTTTGGCTGTGAGTAGCGGACAGGATTCTATGGTTATGCTGCATCTTTTCTCTGATTGTGAACTTTCCTTTGGTGTTGCTCATGTAAACTTTCAACTGCGCGGTAAGGAATCTGACGAGGATGAGCAGTTTGTTAAGACCTGGTGTAAGCAGCATAAAATTCCTTTTTTTTCTAAGTGTTTTGAAACCAACAATTATGCCACCGAGAAAAAGGTTTCTATTCAAATGGCAGCCCGCGAACTTCGTTACACTTGGTTTGATGAATTGATTCAAAAGGAAGGATTTCGATATGTAGCAACAGCCCATCATGTAAATGATTCAATAGAAACGGTCTTTATTAATTTGACGCGAGGCACAGGTCTTGAGGGACTTGTAGGTATTCCGAGTAAAAATGGTAATCGGATTCGACCCTTGCTGTTTGCTTCAAAAATCGAAATAGAAACTTATGCGGCTGAAAGTGGAGTCATCTGGCGAGAAGACAGCAGCAATCAAACAGATGATTATCAACGTAACTTCATACGGCACACAATCGTGCCCGCGCTCAAAGAGATAAATCCATCGTTGGAGGAAACTTTCAAAGAGACCGTTGCTAAAATACAGAGTGAATTACAACTAATAGAACATGAAGTAGAACAATGGAAGGAAAGGTATTGGCGGGAAGAAGATTCGAGGGTTTTATAAATAAGATTGGTGTTTCAAAGAAGACCCTGGCTGGTCTATGGTATGGCGTAAAGCCTTTCGGTTTTAGCTTTACACAATGTGAAGAGGTATTACGGGCTCTGGCAGGTCAATCGGGTAAATATTTTTTGTCGTCATCTCATAAATTGGTTGTGGATCGTGATTTTATTGTACTAGCTAAAATAGCAGAGCCCTTGGAGGAGGTCTTTATTGACAGCCATCAGAATCAGGCAATTTTGGGTAATTATAAAATAGATATAAAACGGGAGGAACGGGCAAATCCGGATGCCAGTAACCGAGTTGCCATACTGGATGCCGATCGCGTATCCTTTCCTATTATTTGGAGAAAATGGAGACCGGGCGATTATTTCTATCCACTTGGAATGGAACATCGAAAGAAAATCAGTGATTTCTTAATTGATCAAAAAATTTCGGTTACGGAGAAAGATTCCATTACTGTTCTCGAGTCGGCTGGCGACATACTCTGGGTAGTAGGTCAACGAATTGACAACCGCTATAAACTGATGCCTACAACCCAGCAGGCACTTTCTATAACAATAACTTCATAAAAGCAGGAAATACTTTTTCTTTGGTTCTAGTGTTGATAACTTGCGAACCGATTTTACAGACCTAATCTTTTAATATTATGAAAATAACTGTAGTAGGTGCCGGAAACGTAGGTGCCACCTGTGCTGATGTTTTGGCATATAAAGAAATTGCCAATGAAATTGTTTTAGTTGATATCCGTGAGGGATTTGCCGAAGGCAAAGCATTAGATATCTGGCAGAAAGCACCAATTAATTTATACGATAGCCGTACTATCGGTTCTACCAACGATTATACCAAAACGGCCGGATCAGAAGTAGTAGTAATTACCTCTGGATTGCCGCGTAAACCCGGTATGACCCGTGATGATTTAATTAATACTAATGCGGGTATCGTTAAGTCAGTAACCGAAAATGTTGTCAAGCATTCGCCCAATGCCATAATCATTGTTGTTTCTAATCCCTTGGATGTGATGACTTACCAGGCGCACATTACCTCGAAATTACCCGCACACGGGTAATGGGTATGGCTGGTATTCTTGATACGGCACGCTACCGTGCTTTTTTGGCTGAAGCTTTGAATGTTTCTCCTAAGGATATTCATGCTTTATTATTAGGCGGTCATGGTGATACCATGGTGCCACTTCCCCGATATACTACTGTATCCGGTATTCCGGTAACGGAACTTATTGCTAAGGATAAATTAGAAGCAATTATTGAACGCACCAAAGTAGGAGGAGGCGAGTTAGTTAAACTAATGGGTACTTCAGCCTGGTATGCGCCCGGTTCGGCAGCAGCCCAAATGGTGGAGGCGATAGTAAAAGATCAAAAGAGAATTTTACCTGTGTGTATGCAGTTGGATGGTGAATACGGAATTAAAGGTTGCTACCTGGGTGTGCCTGTTGTATTAGGCAAAAATGGTGTTGAAAGAGTTATTGAACATGGAACTGCTGAACCAGCGACCAGGAAAGAGGTAGTGGACGTTTGGGAAAGTAGAGTTTTTTTAGTTTTTAGGGGGTTTTTCTTGTCAAGGTGGTAACCAATCTGGTACATCGTATAATGAGGTATGGACGTTTGGATAACGCAGCTTGGTATGAAGGCGAGGCGCTGATTGGAAGAGCCCAAAGAATTAAAGGATAAGCAAGAAAGGCATCGTTTTCTCGCTAAACGAGTTGTCTTTTTTTTGGTAGGAAATAAGCAGTCGATAAAATCAGCAACTGAAATAAGTTATGAGAAGCCAGTTAAAAAGCTTTCCGATGAATTAGATGAAATCTAACCATTTTAATCAGAGTGGAATCGAGTATGAACTATCTAAGGCTTCGTCTTCGACTGAAAAAGGATTCGGGTGTTTTCTTCTTGGTTTGCTCAAGCCAGAAAACTGGGAAATAAAAAAAAAAAAAAAAACCCGGGGGGGGGCCCCCAACAAAAAAAATTTCCCCCCGGGGGGGGCACCCGCGCGCGGGCAATTCGTTGCGCAAAGTCCTTTCCCAAACATCCGCACGTGATCATCTTTCCCAAACGCTTTCTCGCGGTCTCGCGGATTCGTGATGGATGCATCTTCGTAGGTAACTTCGGGTACGGGAGAAAAGAAAGGAACTTGCATAATGGCCCAACCCCCGGGCTTCAGCACTCTGTGGATTTCATTCATAGCCTTTATATCATCGGCAACATGTTCTAACACATGATTGCACAACACGGCATCAAAGTGGTTATCAGGAAATGGCATTTGATGAATATCCATCTTCACTTTCGCCAGGGGTGATTCAATGTCGGCAGTAATATATTTCTCACCGTGCTGCTTTTCAAAACGTTTCATAAAGCAAGGTTCGGGTGCGATGTGAAGTACATCCAGTTTTTCAGAAAAAAAGTTAGTCTGTTCTTTCAGATACAACCAGATTAAGCGGTGGCGTTCCAGACTTAGACAATTGGGACATAGCGCGTTTGGCCTTGGGTTAATTCTGCCGTAAGGCAAAAACTGTCGATAACTCTTTTCACAAATCGGACATTGTACTGTATCGCCTTTGTAAAAGACACCTAATACCTTAAGGCCTATACCGCTAAAAAGTTGAAGATATTTTCGGGGGATATACCGAATGAGAAATGAGATAAAACGCTTCATGGGCCGCAAAGATAATAGTTAGACCAACATCCAGTCCACAGTCGACTGTCGACCGCTGTTTGACTTATTTTTGAGTTAGTTAAAACTATTTCTGGTAATCTTCCATCTTTATACTGAAAACCACAAATTGAGCTCAAAACCGTTTTACTGTGGCCGGAACCTTACTTAAGATTGGTATGATGCACTCGGATGCCCTGATTGCTCGAGCCCGCGAGGGTGATAAGAGTGCCCAAGGCAAACTGGTGCAGCTTTGGTATAAGCGTATTTACAATTTCGCGTACAAGTTCTTTTTTGATCATGACTTAGCCATGGAAGCTGCGCAGAAGACTTTCATAAGTATGTATCGAAATATTGAAAGTCTGCAAGAGACAAGTCGGTTTCGTTCCTGGCTCTATACAATCGCGGTAAACTATTGTCGCGAAGAAATAAGGAAGAGGAAGGCAGGCCGATCTGTTTCATTGAATGATTTAAAACCGGGTGAACGGGAAGAGAGTTATTTGTGGGAGGCCAGTAGTGGACGAAGAGAAAATCCCGAAAGGCAATTTAGGCAGGTGGAGTTATCGGATTTATTGCAGCAGTGCCTGATGGAATTAAGTGACGAGCAACGTGAAGTGGTGATTATGAAAGAGTATGAAGGACTGAAGTTTCGCGAAATAGCTGAGGCACTTCAAATCTCAGAGAACACGGTAAAGTCGCGCATGTATTATGGATTAGATGGATTGAAGAAGATTTTGGAGAGTAAGAATATCACAAAAGAAACAATTGGTTATGAATAAGCCAGACGAAAGCACCCTCATCGCGTACCTGTATGGCGAGTTGGATGCACAGGAAATGCAAAAGGTATCGGATTATCTGGAGCTTAATCCAGAGCTGATGCAACAACTTGAACAGTTGAGCGCTGCGCGCAATACTTTAACGCATGTGGAGGACAAAGAAGTGATTGCTCCACCCATTTTTACAAACGAGTCAAATCACGCTTCGCGGTTTTGGCAATCGGGTTATTTTAAAACTGTGATGAGTATTGCGGCCACTTTTCTGCTGCTGTTGGTAGCGGCACGGTTGATTGGACCCGAGATCAGTTATTCTAAAGGTGAGTTGCGAATAAGTTTCCATGGAGAAACTCCGGTTACCAAAGAAGTAGTCGAGGCTCCTGCAGTGCTTACGCCAACTGATGTTCAAGGTATGATTGATGTGTCACTAAATAAAAACAATAACTTAATCTCGGCCACCTGGAATAGCAGCAACGAAAAATGCAAGCATCATTAAAAAGCAACCTGGCCACTAATTCAGCTAAAATTGATGAACTGATGAAGGTTGCTTCTCAGGCTTCTCAAGATCAGGTGCGGACTTTTGTGGCTGGTTTGCAGGAAGACAACCTTCGGTTAATGAAAGATTATCTGCAGTTATCCGCGAAGGATCAAAAAGTGTATGTGGAGAATTTGTTGGTTGATTTTTCAAAATATTTGCAGGAACAACGTAAACAGGACTTAATGTTATTTCAAACGCGGATGAGTAGTATTGAAAAAAACAGCGATCAATTTAAACAAGAAACCGAATTGATACTGGCAAGCATTATCTCCAACCCGGAGAGTACTTTAAAAAAGGCAAATAATTATTAAATAGAAACTGTTATGAACAAACTCGTGAGGATAGCTGTGATGATAGGGATGGTGGTTTTAGTTACCATTCGCACGAATGCACAAAAGAAAATAGACATGGAGCGGATGCAACGCGATATTGAGGTTACTGAAAATATTCTTAGCACCTTGATTAAACAACAATTTGAAAGGAGGTCTTTTTTTCCAATGGAAATCCAAGGTGAATATCGCGAGGGGTATGGCGTAACCTACCGACTGCCTTATGATTTTAATGGCCCGATGGTTTGGAACCTGGCGCCAGATGGAGGCGCAACCATGCTGGATGGCCGATCTTTCAGCTATTCGTTTGAATTTCCTTCCGGAGATCAAGCTGAGTTAACCCGAATAATGGATGAGGATATGAAAGTTAAAAATGAAGTTATCCGCGGTACAGGTCGCAGAAACAAGGGCATCAGCAATGCTGCTGCTGATAGTTTACGTGGGGTTAGTTCGGATAAGATCATCCAGGCATGTAAAGAATTTATTGCTGATTATGGAGACTTAATTACGCAATTAGATCCAACAGAAAAAATTATGATTACGAATCGGGGTGACGGTGAACGTATGTGGTATGGTGCTTTTGTTAACAATGCTACCCGGCCAAGTTATATTTCCATTGAGTCAACTTCGGCAGAGATAAATCAACTTAGGCAGGGTAAAGTGAGTCGCGATCAATTTATGAAAAATTTGAAAGTGATTAATACGGTTATGGATGACGAGTTGCAACCAGATCTTGAATTGTTAACCAGCATTTTTAATCGTTTATATCGCAGAGACTTATCCAAAACTTATTTTACTGAGGACAATGTTTACTACGAGAAGCTAAAAGATTACGGAGTAATTTATTACATGCAGGTGTTCTCCAGTAATCAGAGTGAATATAACCGGATGTGGGTTATGCCAACTCTTGGACTGCAGGATTTAACGCAGGAGCAACGTGACGGTAAGGTAAAGGAACTTTATCCAAAGTTTGAACGCGATATCAAAGCAGACATTTTGGAGTATGTTCGCACGGTTAAAAGTTTGAAGCCCGAGGAAGTATTGGTTTTCAATATTCAGTTAACCAAATGTCCTGCTTGCGACATACCCTCTTCATTGGAATTAACAATAAAAGCAAGTGTGCTTCAAGATTATGCTTCGGTTAAATTGAGTAAAGAAGCTGCCTTGGCTAAATTTTCTATAAAGAAAGGCGACAGTCAGTAGCAAATCTTTTTGGACCGCTTATTATGATTTAAGAATGCTAACTCTTTATGATTTTGCGAATCAAAAGTTATTGTACATTCCGGAAGAATAATTACTAAAGAGAAACGCCACGTTTCCACGGAATAAAATCATCCTGATTTAAAGTAACGGCCTTCGGTTTAATTTTTCCGCTGGCTACCTCAATAATAAAGTCAAGAATTTCTCCGCCTTTTTGTTCTATTGTTTTTTCGCCAGTAATAATTGCTCCGCAATCAATATCAATTATATCCGGCATTTTTTTAGCCAGTTTAGTATTGGTTGAAAGTTTGATAACGGGTGTAATTGGATTTCCTGTAGGCGTTCCCAATCCCGTAGTAAATAAGATAATGTTGGCTCCGGATCCAGCCATGGCGGTTGTACTTTCTACATCATTGCCCGGTGTGCATAATAAATTCAGGCCAGGAGTTTTTACGTATTCGCCATAATCCAATACATCGGTAATCGGAGAGGTGCCGCCCTTTTTTGCAGCACCTGCCGATTTCATCGCATCGGTTATCAAGCCGTCTTTAATATTTCCGGGCGAAGGGGTTCATATCAAAACCAGAACCTACGGATTCGGCAGCTTTGGAATACGCACCCATTAACTCGCTGAATCGGTTGGCGATTTGATCATTCGTGGTACGATTAATAAGTTCTTGCTCAACCCCACACAGTTCCGGAAACTCTGATAAAATAGTTGTGCCCCCTAAAGCGGCAATCAAATCAGACGTATGACCGATGGCGGGGTTGGCCGAAATACCCGAGAAGCCATCTGAACCACCACACTCTAAACCAATAGTTAATTTACTGAGTGGTGCCGACTTTCGCTGTTCTTTATTTACTTCTATCAATGCCAGAAAAGTTTCTTTGATTGCTTTAGCCAGCAATTCACTTTCCGTACCCTCCTTTTGTTGCTCCAGTATTATCAAGGGTTTGTTGAAATTTTTGTTTAAGCGCGCAAGACTGCTTCTAAGAATATCGGCTTGCGCATGTTGGCAACCGAGACTCAAGATCGTTCCTCCGGCTACATTCGGATTATTGAGATAGCCGGCAAACAAAGCGCACAAAGCATCAGAGTCCTGCCGTGTACCACCACAGCCGCCTTCGTGCGTAAGACATTTTATCCCATCAAGGTTTTCGAAAATTTTTGATTTTGGTTTATTACTTCCTTCCAGTACTGATAGTTCGTCAATAGCTTTTGTATTTCCATTCTGATAAAGCGTAACCAACTCGCGTACAAAGTTTTGATACGAGTTACTCTTTCCAAACCCAAGCTCTTCTTCAAACGCTTGCCGGATAACATTTACATTTCTGTTTTCACAAAATACAAGCGGAACCACGATCCAATAGTTAGCCGTACCCACCTGGCCATCGGGACGGTGAAAGCCATCGAAAGTTTTGTTTTTCCATTTCAACGTATCGGACGCGTTCCAGGTGGTATTACTTGTTCGGCCGCTATAGGCAGCGGCTTTGTGTTTTACGTTGTGTGTTGTGATGGCACTACCGGCTGCCATGGGCTCAAGGGCCTTGCCCACGGTTACACCATACATGCACACGTCATCATTTACCTGTAGCGGATGTTCAACAAATTTATGCTTGGCCGGAATATCGTTTGTAAGCGTTATGGTTTGGCTACCATGCCTTATGGTTTCGCCTGCTTTCAGATCTGTAAGAGCCACCAAAACATTATCAGTCGGATTGATTTTAAGAACTGTATTGGCCATGAAAGAGTTTTTATTTGTTTGAGGAAAGAGATCTCAATCTATGGAATTTCCTTCGATTTTAGAGGAAGTATTTGCATCTTTCATACTTGAACCTGCTGGCATTTCGCCAGTTGACTTATATGAATAGAAAAAAGATAGTGACGTTTGGAGAAGTGATGCTGCGATTATCGACTTCTTCGTTTTCAAGGTTTACCCAGGCTTCGCAATTTGTTGCGCTGTATGCCGGCTCCGAAGCAAACGTGGCAGCTTCGCTTAGTTTGTTTCAGATATCGGCAGAACATGTAACACGCTTTCCAAATAATGATTTGGGTAAAGCTGCTGTGCAATCTCTTAATAAGTATGGCGTTGAAACCAAGCACATTATTTATGGCGATGAACGCATGGGCGTTTACTTTTTAGAGAATGGTGCCATGCAACGGTCATCTAAAATTATTTACGATCGGTTTGATTCCGCCTTTGCTCATATTAAAAAAGGGATGATCGATTGGGACGATGTTTTGAATGATGCCAGTTGGTTTCATTGGACAGGTATTACACCGGCCATTTCGCAAGGTGCTGCGGATGTTTGCATGGAGGCTTTGCTTGTTGCACGAAAAAAAGGAATCACCATCTCGGGCGATATTAATTACCGCAGAAATTTATGGCAGTATGGAAAATCGGCCGATCAGGTTATGCCTGGATTGATTGAATATACAGATATTATAATTGGAGGCACCACAGATATTGAAAACAGTTTAGGAGTAAAAGCCTCCAGTTATGAAAAAGCTTGCGTGCAAGCAATGAAAAAATGTCCGGCTGTTAAGAAAATAACATCCACCCATCGCGAGTCCATCAGTTCATCACATAATAAAATTTCCGCCCGACTCTGGAATGGAAAAGAATTGTTGAACTCGAAAGAGTACGATCTAACACATATTGTTGATCGGGTAGGAGCTGGTGATGCCTACATGGCTGGTCTTATTTATGGTTGGGTAAAAGGAAAGACTGATCAGGATACTATTGAGTTTGCCATCGCGGCAAGCGCCTTGAAACATGGTATGGAAGGCGATGTTAATTTATGTACAGTGGATGAAGTGGAAACTTTAGTGAAAGGCGAAAATATTGGAAAACTATTGCGATGACATTTACTAAACAACAGATTGTTGCAGCCATGGAAGAGACCGGCCTTGTGCCTTTGTTCTCGCATGACGATGCAACAAAATCGCAAGCTGTATTGGAAGCTGCTTATAAGGGGGGAGTTCGTGTTTTTGAGATCACCAATCGAAAAGCAAACTCGTTTGAGATTTTTAAACACTTGCGCAGAGTAGCGAATGACCTTCCCGGAATGATGTTAGGCATTGGTACCATCATGGATGCGAAAACAACTTTAAAGTTTATAGAAGCCGGTGCTGATTTTATCATTTCGCCTATTCTTAAACTGGAGATGGCGCAAGTGTGTCATGATCATAATGTGCATTGGATGCCTGGTTGTGCTACGCTAACTGAAATTGTTACGGCCAAAGAACATGGTGCTGAAGTGATTAAAGTATTTCCAGGTTCGGTGGTTGGGCCACAATTTGTTTCATCTATTATGCCCGTTGTTCCCGATTTAAAATTGATGATTACCGGTGGTGTTGAGCCTACACGCGAAAATTTAAGTAGTTGGTTTAAAGCTGGAGCCATGTGTGTGGGTATGGGCTCGCACCTAACCACAAAAGATATTATCGACACTAACGATTGGGCCGGGCTTCAAAAGAAAGTAGAATCAATTCTGACACTTATCAAGGAAATAAGAAAATGATGTTACTGCAAATCCACGCCAGTGTATAACAAGATTGGAAATTACCGGTGGACAATTTGTGCGTTAGTTTTTTTGCTACCACAATTAATTACTTAGACCGCCAGGTGCTGAGTTTGTTGCAACCGCGGTTGGAAGAAATTTTTGGTTGGACGAATACCGACTATGCAAACATCACCGCTGTATTTCAAATTACCTATGCGGTTACCATGTTGTTTGTTGGGCGCTTAGTCGATAGGCTGGGCACTCGCTGGGGTTATGGCGTTGCCATTATTGTTTGGTCAATCGGAGCGTTGGTGCATGCGTTTGCTTTACCCATTGGTGAAGGATTGTCTGCTTTGTTAGGATTGATTGGAATCACAACATTTTCTGTTTCTGTTCTTGGTTTTATGTTTTCACGTGCCGTGCTGGCATTAGGTGAGTCCGGAAATTTTCCGGCAGCGATAAAAGCTACCGCGGAATATTTTCCAAAGCACGAGCGCTCTTTGGCAACCGGCATTTTTAATTCGGGTACCAACATTGGGGCTATACTGGCTCCGCTTACCGTGCCGTGGATCTATCGCCATTGGGGTTGGGAAGCAGCCTTTATAATTATTGGGGCTATCGGATTTTTATGGTTGACCTTGTGGTTGATAATGTATGAGCGTCCTGAAAAACAAAAGCGACTTTCCGCTGCGGAACTGGCCTACATAAATAAAGATGAAGACGATGAAAAGGCAGGTGTAAAAAAAGATAGCAATGAAAACAAAGTCTCCTGGGCTAAACTATTAGAATATCGCCAAACATGGGCATTTGCGTTTGGAAAGTTTATGACCGATGGCGTATGGTGGTTCTTTCTTTTTTGGTTGCCTGCTTATTTGAAGGTGCAATATGGAATTATTGATGAAGGTGTGATGCTTCCGCTGGCTGTACTATACTCTATGTCCATGGTAGGTAGTATTGCGGGCGGATGGTTGCCCGCTCTTTTTATTAAGAAAGGGTATGGGGTGTTTGATGGCCGCATGCGGGCTATGTTTTTGATCGCCTTGTTTCCATTAGTAATTCTTATTGCCCAACCTTTGGGTGATATTACATTTTGGATTCCCGTTTTATTGATTGGTGTGGGTACAGCCGCACATCAAGCCTGGAGTGCTAACTTGTTTACCACGGTTTCTGATATGTTTCCTAAAAAACAATTGGTGCTGTAATTGGTATTGGTGGTTTGGCTGGTGGGGTGGGCGCGGTAACTATTACAAAATTAGGAGGAACTTTATTCGATCATTATAAAGCCTTGGGTCATATTGAAACCGGCTACACCATTATGTTTGCGATTTGTGCAGTAGCTTACCTGATAGCGTGGGGTGTTATGAAAATGCTGGTGCCGAAGTATAGTCCGATAGGAGATTTATAAGAAGTTTTTTTTGCCGGGGTACACAAAAAATGTATCAGTCGTTTTCGTTGCATTTGGCCAGATTAGAGGGTTTTTACCTACTAATGATATATAGGAAATAACAACAATTGCATATATTCGGATGTTGTGCACAATGCCGTTAAACAGTTTGTCGTACTCTTTCAGACATTATAAAACTTTGTATAGTTTCGGACATCCTACACAAAAAGCAATCAAAAGCCTAACTAATGAATTCATGAATTTGGCCATTAAATATTGACTTTTAATAGAATTAGACAAATCAAAACAATACGTTCCATGGTTAAGCGTTACCCGACTGACAATTCAAATTATCCATCAACATAAATAAATAGAATAATGAAAAGACTAACATTGGCTGTATTCTTTCTTTTCTTCTCCTCATTGGGTTTTGCCCAAGACTCAACGAAAAATAATAATGATTTTAACATTTTTAGCTCCTTTAAATGTAAGGATTGTAGTTACAAGTATTTCGTCTCTACCAATTCAGGCCTACTTCATACACCCATTGGTTTCCGAGTTGGATTTCTGGGAAAGAAAGGCTTTTATTTGGGTGGTCGCTATGGAAATGGAACTATATATAATTCTGAAGCAAATACCACAACAGATACTAAGTTATTCTCAATCACTTCTGGGTTGATTCTTCCTATCTATATTAAAAACAAATTTAGTGTTCATACTTATTTTGGAGGTGGTTATGGTCAATGGTTTGATAAACGTTGGGACACCTGGACGAAAAGCGGTATTGAGATTGAAGGAGGCTTCATGGTTTCTTACAAAAGAGTATCATTTAGTTTTGGTGCCAATGTTTTGGATGGAGCAAAGACCTATGCAGTAGGCGATGGAACACTTGGTTTCGGTATTCGTTTTTAAAAACCGTTTTACTTCTTGATGGTTATAAGGATAGCCAGACTAACTGCAATAAATTTGACTAAGAATTAAGTACAATATTAGAATGACACGTGAGACAATATAGTATTGACGCCCTAACAATTGCAGGACTGTTTTTTCTTGATTATTAAGTTTAGGACTAAACGGCACAATGCACAACAAAAAGTTTATGCCAGCTGCGGGTGACGTGTAGGTACGAAGTTTAGTTTTCTTAATTTCGTTGGGCCACGTGGGACAAAGACGCGCTTCGAAAGCCGCAGCCGTCATAAACTCAAACGTCATGAATCTACATCAGAATTTTATACCTTTTTATATTTAATTTAACTTCACAATACTGTAAAATGGAAACAATTTCATATCCAAGATTTACCATTGTAAAAGATAATTTTTATAATAATCCTTTAAAGGTTTACAAAGAAGCACGCCATGCAGAATATTATGAGCCAAAGTATTACACGGGTTTCAGAAGCAGAAATGTTTATCACGAACCCAGAGTAAAATTTAAGCTTGAAAAATTATTAGGAATTAAAATTACACGATGGGATACTGATCCCGATGAAGAGAATGGTGTTTTTTATCAAGCATTTTCTGCCGGAGCTAAACAAGAACGTCCGGGAGTACATTCCGATTCTCCATACAACGACATTACTGTAGTGATCTATCTTACCCCTGGGTTACCGTTTGACTGCGGAACTTCGCTGTGGATGCATAAACAAACCGGACTATGCGACCCCCCTATGGTGGAAGATGCACGAAGACTTAAAATTAAAATTGCGGATCTGCGGGAGCAATTTGAAACCGAATCCAAAAAACGAAACAAGTGGGTAGAGATAGACCGAATCGGATATCGCTTTAACCGAATGGTGGCTTATCCATCTGGGGCATTGCATTCTGCCACCAATCATCATGGCGGCACAATAAAAGATGTCCGCCTTTACCAAACCTTTAGAATTGGAGTCGGCTGGAATACATTTTCGAATGTCGCTTAGTCATCCTTCCCAATCCAATACTTCAGTTCAAAATATCATTTAGCGAAGTATAATTTTACTACCTGCTGGTATTGATATTCGTCAGCCGGTTTTAATTTAATCATTTGAATCATCAGGTTCAGTTTTTCTTTGTCCGTTACCTTTAGTGCCGCTGCCCATAAAGCAACTTCCTTCAGTACTTCATATTCATCTTTATTGAATTCATTTTTTAGCTCCGTTTTGCCTAGAAACATTTCTATACTTTCCTGCTCTGCCTGCCTGCTGTTGCCGGGGTATTTCCGTATAATCATTTGCTTAATCTTATTGGTAATATCATACACTCCGGGTTGAACACCCTTTCCGAGATTGAAGGATATATTGCTTTCAGTAAATTTTATTAGAATCCTTTCAGGCGTGCGGTACCCTTTACGTGTCAGTATTTTTTTGTACTCATCAGCAGCCATCTTCCGAAGTTTATGGTCGATCGGACGGAAACCAAGTTTGTAATAAAACCAGAAAACACCTGTGGCAATTCCTTCAGGATTATCCAATCCAAATTGCGATGCTTCGACCTGAAAATAATTCACATTAAATAATTGCCGATACACTCTTAGTACCTGGCAGACCATATATCCCGATTCACCTCCGCGAAACTGGTCGTAAATATTCAAACCAAAATCAGACCGCGAACCAAACACCCAACCACCGGCATACGCAGCAGGGTATCCATTTTTAAATAATGTATACCCGAAATACGATTCAAGTGGCAATTGCCTTTGGGGCTCCATAGCGTAAATAGCAACAGATAGTCCGCGTTCAAGATGAAAAAGTCTTAGTGAATCTTCTTTCATAAAAGTGGCGGGATCGGTTTCCCTGTCCGTAATTGCCATTGAGTTCTTAATCACCCGCACAGTCCAACTCCTTTGTGCTTCTGTTAGCGATGCTGCATCCGGCAATTTACTGTCAAGAAAATCTCTTGCATTAAAATGTTTTATACTATCGTTGTGATAGAACATCTCAGGAATCTCAATCTGATTATAGGCTTTCGAAAAGAACTTGTTCTTCGGAAGAATATCGGTTTGAATTCCGAGGCTCTCATAAAAATGATCCTTTACATAAGGCTGATCGTCAAATCTGCTTAGCTCGTTCAATAGGTACGTTAACTGCAATTCCCTTTTTGGCATCAACTCCTTCAGCAACTCTAGATCAGAAAACGCGGATGTGGTCTCGCTTCTTTCAACCGATGGAAGTGTAACTTTTAACGCTACATTTAAATCAACCAATACATCTTCAATCTCAGTGATATGAATGCTACAGTCGGGATGAGTAGTTAACCACCGGGTACAATCGTGTGAATAACAAGAGTGATATCTGGTGAACGGAATACCGGAATTGGTGAATACCTCCATGGCTTTTGAGGGTTGCTGTTTCAGGCAGGATGTAATCCGAACTATTTCATGCTCGGCAATCTTAAAAGTTTTTTTATCAGGTGGAAATGCTCGTATAAACAGCAGCGTTTCAAAATAACTTACGAGTAACTTGGTTAAAGGCATTTTATTCTCAGAAACCCATTTCATGATAGAAACTTTCTGCCGATTTGCTTCTGAATCAAATCGACTAACTATTTTTTTAAGAGCTTCAACACTGCTTTTAAAAGTAATTCTCATTTTATTATTGATATTAAAATTTTACGATCGCCTCCGTTTCTATAAATTAAAGGGTGAGAAGTAAGTAATATACATAATATTTGGAGTGCGTTTTCAAAAAATTTATTTAACAATCACCTTGCATCATCAAGAACGCACACCACGGGCTACACGATAATGCGCGATGCAGTTCTTTGTATGAGTTTTGTGCAAGGTTGAACATTTGTGCTTCGTATTGAAGGTTAGTGGTAATAATCCCGCACTGCGTTTAGCCCGGCACTTCCTTAAATCGGTTGACCAATCTAGAGAGAACCTATACCTACAGGAAAGCCTCGAAATGGAAATTCTTTTTGCAGTACAAATAGCAGTTTTTGCAGACAACATCCCCGATTTGGAAGAATAGTTTTCTCAGGGCATTCAAAACAAATGATCTTTAGTTGATTTAAATCGCTACATTCAAAATTATGAAAAGGTCAGTAATTGTTTTACTGCATATCGGCTATTGGGCAGTTTACCTACTATTGATAATAATCCTTTTGGGGGTTTATTCTAAAAGCGGGAGCAATGCAAGTGACCCGGTGTCACGCATTTCTAACGCATTCTACAGTCTTTTCCTGTTTGCCTTTTTCCCTTCGTTAATAGCATTCTATTTATTCTATTTTGTATTATTCCCTAAGTATCTTCAACAGAATAAGGTTCTTCTCTCAATAATTTATGGATTACTAATTTCTATAGGAGCTGCCATAATAGGGTACGTGCTGATTAGATATTTTATAGAGTCAGGTCGCCTTATTGATATGGATGAAGGAGGCAAGGGCAGATCCACAGCCATAAGAACAATTGTAGTTATGACCCTTATCAGTTCAATATCTGGCATAATGGCATTGGTTATTAAAGGATTCATCACCTGGTATAATGAGATTAAACTCAAAGAGCTTTTAAAAGAAAAAAATCATGAAATGGAAATGGCGTTAATAAAATCGCAACTGGATCCGCATCTTTTATTCAACACCATCAATAATATTGACGCCTTAATTTTGAAAGATGGAGTGGAAGCATCGAACTATCTAAATAAGCTATCTGATATTATGAGGTTCATGCTTTACGAAACAAAACCTGATGTAATTCTCCTTTCCAAGGAAATTGAATACATAGAAAAATATATATCCCTACAAAAGATAAGAACAGCAAACACAAATTATGTTAATTTTTCGATTGTGGGAGATGTTGGCAGCAAGCAAATTGCCCCTATGCTTTTTATCCCATTCATTGAAAATGCTTTCAAACATACCAATAATAAGAAATTCGATAATGCCATTACCATCGAAATCATCATAAGGACTGATGATATTCAACTGCTATGTAAAAATAGATTTGATTCAAAGTTGACGGTTAAGCGATCGAGTGGCGGTTTGGGAAATGAGCTTATCCAAAAAAGACTAAATCTTATGTATGCGGGAAACCATACGTTAGTCGTTCATAAAAATGATGAACTATATAGCGTAGATTTAACAATCACAAATGGATAGATATACCTGTATTATTATTCAGGATGAACCCCTTGCCCTTGAAAAAACGAAGGACTTTGTAGACAAAGTTCCTTTTTTAAACTTATGTGCAACATTCGACAATGCCCTGACCGGACTTTCCTATTTAAATAACAATAAAGTAGACATACTTTTCCTGGACATTAACATGGATGAATTATCCGGTATACAGTTACTGGAAAGCACAAAAATAAATAGCCAGGTTATCATTACTACGGCTTACCAGGAATATGCTTTGAAGGGGTATGAATTACGGATAACCGATTATCTTTTAAAACCATTTTCGTTTAATCGTTTTTTACAAGCTGTAAATAAAGCGCAGGGAAAATATCGTACATCGAAATTCTGATTCACAACCAGATTTTATTTTCGTTAAAACGGAAAATAGATTGGAAAAAATAATGCTTAATGAAATCGTATACATTGAAGGAATGAGAGATTACCGCAGAATTCATACGGTGAACAAAAATAGAAAGGTAATGACGCTGCAGAATTTCAGTGAGTTTGAAAAAATAATTCCTTCTAATTTGGTATGCAGAGTACATAAGTCATTCATGGTTGCGCTCAACAAGATTGAATCCATTGAGCGGAGTAGAATAAAGATTGCAGATCAGTTAATCCCTGTTTCGGAAACCTACAAAGAGGCTTTCTTTCACCTCATTAACAATAAGGGATAACCTTAATTTATTTCGCAGACTGAAAACACCAGTATGCAGACATCTTTCTGAGCATTGCATATCTAAATTGTGAGACCTAACTCCTTCGCGTTCTTTTGTTTAAAACAAACGAATTATGAATAATAAGTTACAACTAGGACTCGTACTTGGTATGATTTTCCTATTTACAAACGGACTTGGCCAAACGAATGTAGGTGCAACAGAAAAAATTGAGAACAATAAAGCGACAGAAAGTCATTTAAGCATTTTGCTGGATGCTGCGAAAGCAAACCTCAACTTCGGAAAGTTAAACAGTGCTTCACCGGGTTATAAAAAAACCACAGTGGGGGCTCAGATTTTGATATTATTTTAAATTGGTGTTACACCAAAATCTACATGCTTGTCCAAATTATATTTCATTATAAAGGGATGGACATTGAAAGGAAATAGGTATAGTTCATTCATGCCTCGATAATACAGCGCTCAAATCCTGGTAAAGAGCAGCTTTAAAATATACTTAACAAACTTTAAGAAATAAATAAATGAATTCGAATAGAATCGCAAAAATGGTCCGAATACTACTAATCATACTTATAGCCATCATGTCAATACTAGCAATTTTTTGAATGTAGTTTGCTGCTAACGTTCAGGGATTCCTAAGATTTCATATTCCTAATTATCTGTCAATTCAAACAATTAACTCTTATGAACTACCTACTAGAAAATACCTCGAACAACAATGTGTGTTCTTATTTGAGTTTATTTCAAATCGCACAGAATAATTTATCAAACGTAAATAAAGAATTAAAGCAATTTCAATCTTCCAGGAAACGAATCAGTTCACCAGAAAGATCGTCCGATTCATTTCAACGGATATACACAATCCCAGCAAATAAAATCTAATTCATTATATCCTGCTTTTGTTTTGCAGACTGAAAGGATCAGCATGCAGACTTCTTATCTGGCTTGGCATAATAGAATTGTAAGACCCTGATCATACACTCACTTTTGTTGCAGTTAAACAACAAAAAATAAATAAATATGAAAACGAACGTAAAAGCAGTACTTGTAATCGCCTTGGTTTTCTTTGGCGGTAACACATTTGGTCAAACGACAGGAACGCGATCAGACAAAATCAAGAATGATCAGGTAACAAGAACCTATTTAGATCTTCTACTAAATGTGGTTAGCACAAACTTTAATTATGGAAAGGCAAATGGTTCCTTTGCCGATTATAAGAAATCAACGTTTGGTGCACAGATTGGTGCATCCTTCCAGGCAGGTATTACACCAAAAGTGTCGCTTGTATCCGAGATTTATTTTATAATGAAAGGTGGTGAATTAAATAAGAATAATCCACTCACTGATGAAAAAACAACCCTTCGGTTTTATGCATTGGAACTACCTGTGTTAGCGCGTTTCAACGTTGGTAAGTTTTACGCGAATGCGGGGCCATCGATGGCTTACAATTTCTATGGAACCCGGAAAGTGGATGGCTCGACTAAAGCACTCTCATTTAATAATTCAAGCGAAGCCTTTAAACGTGTAGATGCAGGCATTCAACTGGGCGCTGGTTATCGGTTTAAAATAAAACAAAAGAGCGTTGTGTTAGATGCACGATATACCTATGGCCTATCTAACATTTCCAACGACCAGGAAATGTACAATCGATATCTAAATATCAGTTTGCATTTTACTAAACCCTGGAAAACAAACCCGCTTGGAAGAAAATAATAATATCCAACTCATTCAGGTTATTGTTACCAACAACCTCGAAAAAGAAACATATAAATTTTAAAAATTAAAAAATGAATTCAATAAGAAATACTGCAAGGGGGACGAGAATATCAGCTAAACGAGCTCCGTTGAGCTCATTACGGAAGACCTCTCTGGTGGTGGGCGGACTTTATCTATTAACCTTTGTTTCGATCCCAACCCTCGCTCTGTATGGGGCGATACACCAGCCTAACTATATCCTTGGCTCTGGTCCAGACACTGCCGTCATTATCGGTGGCATCCTCGAGATAATTGTGGCTCTTACAGGTATTGGCACTGCGGTAGCACTTTATCCTGTGCTGAAGAAGCAGAACGAAGGCATGGCTCTCGGACTGGTCGGCTCCAGGGTTTTGGAAGCGGGTACTATCTTCGCTGGTGTTATGTTTTTATTTACAGTTGTAACACTACGGCAGACTGGAGCCGGTGATGAGGCTTTGATCACCAGCCATACACTAGTTACTATGTATGATCGGATGTTCCTCATTGGCCAGAGTTTCATGCCGGCCATTAACGATTTATTGTTGGGCTTCCTGCTTTACCAATCAAGGCTTGTTCCTCGAGGACTTTCTATGATCGGAATCATCGGTGGACCGGTGCTTATAACTGGTGACATCTTTGTGCTATTCGGCTTCATAGGTCAGCATGATCCCATAACCGCGCTATTTGCAATTCCTGTTGCGTTATTTGAGTTTGCACTGGGCATCTGGCTTGTTGTTAAAGGATTCAATTCAACACCTGCAGATATTGCTCCCGTTCAAAATTTATTTAAGCTGGCTGCCAATATAAAGACTGATTTGAAGCCATGAGTTTACTTGTATCTTTATTCATCGGGGGTTTAATCCTAAAGGGGCTATTCATTCTTATCGAATCATTGATTGATAGGTTGAGTTTAAAATACGAGACTAAGATAATTTCACTTCCTATGAATATGGGACAAGACGACTTCAATCTAGGAAAATGTTGAAATAGAGATTGAAACTGATTCAAGTTTTCCAAAACCTTTGGGAAAGCAAATTTATATGCGTACTGCGAGCTGAAAAATTATTTAGTGCCACTACCTTTCCGTCAAAGGATTCAAATCAGAAGAAACAGTGGATGAAAACCTTGAAGCAATAAATCAATCAATTCGAATAGGATTAAAAAAACGCACTTGAAAATCAAACTAACATCGAGATTCAGTCTATTTTACAAGGACAGACAATGATGTTACGGCTGCCAACAAAATGCATAATCATCGGACTACTAATAGCGTTCATATCACCAATGCTTCTAACGACTGTAATATAATCTTGCTGTATTTTTTTATACCTGATTAGTTGAGTTTAATGACTTTGTGTGTTAATATTTATAGATTAGCGTTTTTAATGAGCTGGTGTAAGAATTGAACGCACTCTTTTAAATAATCCGTTTTCATACGTTCGTGATTCCGTGGGCTAACCCTTCATCACCTTTGCGTAATGCATCGGATAGAACCGATAAACATTATCGGAGATGGAATAAAAAATGTTTTGAGTCGGTTCCGCCACCGATCAATCGGGAACAACAACCGCTTCCGGGTAAAAGTTGTTTGATTGTTTTCTCAATCATCCGGAACCCATCCGCATCGACCTCCGATACCGGTGAAGGCTCGTTTACATCACTTGCTACCTTAATGGTAATTTGATCATTCTTAATTACATCAATAATGTGCTGTTTAACAGTTTCTTAGATGTTTCTCCCCGGCAAATCCGAAGTTAACGGTAGCTTTTGCTACTGTAGGGCAACGGATGTATGCCTTGCCGATACCGCTATTAAAAAATGGTTGGCGCTGTAGTGGTTCGTGCGTAAAACCTTCAAGGATTAAATTTTTTGAATAACCAAGGTTGGAAAAAACCAGTTTCATACCGAATGGCATTCGGGCCCGAGGTAGGCTATTTGTTGATCGAGCGGACTTACCATTTTAAGATCCAGTTGATTTTGTTCCAGGTCGTAAATGGCTTTGGCCAACATGCTTTCACAGTATTTTTGCAGGCGGGTTAGACGAATGCCCGCCACCTGTTTCAATTCTTAACCCTATGTGCAAGAAACAAATCCTTTTCCGCCACATTCACCATTGACATCGGCTTTGACAGGCCTGGTACAAGTCCATCCACAATAAATCCCCCTTCTCACTGGTAAACAATGCCTGAACATTTTGTGAGGCCAGGTATTTAGAAATCTCAAGGGGCGCCATCATGCCCACTAACTCTTCAACGTGGCCGAAGGCGAGGTAAATGGTTCGTGACGGTTTGTAGCCTTCGGCAATTAATCTCTCAACGGCTTCCATGATACCAATCAAACTGGATTTATCATCCATGCTTCCTCTTCCCCAAAGTGCTCCATCTTTAATGGTTCCGGAGAAAGGAGGTTCTTGCCACTTATCTTTGGGTGGCTCTCGATGGGCACCACATCTTGATGCGACATCAGAATAATAGGTTTTAGCTCTTTGGATCAGTTCCATGCCATGTGTACAACAGACTGTACCGGTTTATAAACTTCCGATCCAAAACAGAATCAATTAAAGGGTAAGTCTCTTGCAAAAATTTCTAAACGCAATAAAAACAGCTGAATCCGGCTCAGTCTCCAGGTTATAGGAGATGGTTGGAATTTGTACGGCTTAGGAAAAGTTATTCAGCACCTCATCGCCTACAGCAATCGGTGATGGGATCAACTTTAATTTGTTTTGAGGTGGAAGTGAGGGTGTTGAAAAGTAACATTAACCACCAGTAGGACAACGAGACCCAGAATTGCTGGGTGCTTTTTTATCATAGATGCTTACTAGTTAAGGATGTTAAATAAATGGCGACAGAAATATAATTATGAACCAGGTGTTAAATAAATGATTACTATTATATGGCTGAAATTATATTCACAGCCTGCTAACAAAACTCAGTGATTTTAGTATAATTTCAAACACCGCTCGTAGAACTCTATTCGTATTTCAGTGATTATTAAAAGTTAAAGTAAACAAAGCGAACGCACAGCAAACATGTGCCCCATTTGTCATAGCTTTATAAAATTTTAATGACATAAATGAAAACAGATTATTACGGGTTTACTTCTGCTTCTAATTCTTAATCTAATAGTAAATCCGAAATCGATCCGGTTGACTATATTGGTCCTGTTATTGATACGCATAATAGCCGGTGGTTTTATTTTGCATCTGCCAGTCGCCCTTTTGGTATGGTTAGCTTAAGCCCAGATACCTGGACAAGCGGCAGCTGGAAGGTGGAGTGCTATACGATAGTTTATCCGTTCGGTGTTTCAGTCATATCCATGGCTGGCAATTGTGAGAATTCGGTGATGCCAACAACGGGTAAGATCAAGAGTCATTTAGGCATCGAGCAACAAAAT
>JADJMA010000026.1 GCA_016709845.1 Flammeovirgaceae bacterium
TCGATCCCTCTGAATGATAAATCTACTGCAGTATCCATTTCTTTAGGCGATGTTAATAAAGACGGCTGGCTGGATATGTTTGTAGCCGGTTATATTAAATTGAATAAAATGGAAGGCCAAACCATTTTTAATGATCCCAATTATGGAGCAACCAGTTTGTTGATGCTCAATAACGGTGATAATACGTTTACAGACATCACCGGCACATCGGGCTTAAATTATATCCACAATACGTTTCAGGGAATTCTGGTTGATGTTGATCGCGATGGATGGCTCGATCTGGTAGTAGCCCACGATACTGGTGAGGTGCGCACCTACAAAACAGTAACGGTAATACCTTTGAGATGAAAGAGAACCCGATTACCGGAAAATTTCGCCTACCCCATGGGCATTGCTGCCAGTGATTACAATCAGGATGGCTTAATTGACTTTTTCTTTTCCAACACAGGCTCTTCGGTGCCAGAATTTATGGCCAGAGGTGATCTTCGCGATGATCAAACATTTATAAAAGACTGGATTTTATTTCGCAATGATGGCGACTTTAAATTTACCGATGTGGCATCTGAAGCTAAACTCGCCAACTTCGAGTTTTCATGGGGTGCTATCTTCGAAGACTTCAATCTCGATGGCTTACAGGATTTAGCTGTTGCTGAAAACTATATCGACTTCCACCGCAAAAGGCATTTAAATTACCGTGTCGGTTACTTATTCAGCAAGAAGGTGGCCGATTCGCAGCGGTAGAAGAACAGGCTCATACCGAAAATAGAAATTACGCCATCGCTCCTCTGAGCACAGATTTTAATGATGACGGTTATCCTGATCTTATTTATAGTAACCTAAACGGACCTTTAAAGATATTCATGAGCCAGGGCGGCAGCAACAAATTCCTGAAAGTAAGATTTCAAAAAAATGCTAAAAACCTTGGGGCCATTGTTTCGGTAACAGCAGCAGGAAAGACACTGACCGATTTTTTATATAGTGGCGAAGGATTATCCAGCGATCAGAGCAGCACCTTGATATTTGGTTTTAGCGACTTAAATCCGGAAATCAATCATTTGACAATCAATTACCTTTCTGGTAAGATAGATACGGTAAGAAATGTTACTGCCAATTCCGCGATTGAAATAAAATAACATGATGATATAACTCTGATTAACAGATTATTAACTCCACAAAATTACACTCTTGAGATATCAAAGGATAAAGTATCTTTGGTGCTAGTTACACCATGGAAAACAAGATCTGGTATTTAAAGCAAATCAATATTCTGAAAAGTCTTTCGGAAAGGGAATTGATGGTGCTGGGTGGGCAATGTGCAATGATGCTCTAAAAAAGAGGCGAACATGTTTATATTCAGAGAGGGTGATTCTAACATCTATTTTATAAAGTCTGGTAGCATTAAAATAGCCGTGTTAACCGAGGAAGGAAGCGAACAAATTAAAGAGATCATTGAGGCCGGTGAAATCTTTGGAAGATTCATTGATGCCGTCAGCGATCAGCAGGAACAGGTTGTTGCCGTTGAAGATTGTATGGTGTGTTATTTGCCGTTTACAAACTGGCAGAATTTCATTAAAGATAACGAAGCGTTAAGTTACAGTTTCATTAAGTGGATAGGTTTTCGCATCAAAAAAATGGAGCGTAAAATGGATTCATTATATTTTAAAAACTCGCGACAGCGAATATCGGAGTCCCTTCAGGATATCATTCAGCGTTTTGGCAAACCCGATCCAGAAGGCAATACTGTTCTGAAACTTAAATTAACACACGATGAAATGGCACAACTCACGGGCACAAGTCGTCAAAGTGTGAATCTTTTCATGAACGAATTAAGAGATAAGGGGTGTATTGATTACAGGCGAAACAAGATGATCGTTAAACCCAATTTTCCAATAAACGATATTATGTCTGTTTTATCGTAAGGTGTCGATGTCGCGAATAAGTATTCTCTTACGATCAAAATAAATTAAGTTTTCACTTTTTAGCTCATTTAGGGTAGTGGTTACACTTTGCCTTGACAGACCTACGAGTTTAGCAATGTCCTGGTGGGTGAGCGGAGTCATCAGTAATGTCTCATCACCTACTTTTTTACCCTTCCACTCAGCGGCATCTTTAAAAATTCCACCACGCGTGCGTGTATCCTTAAACACCAGCAAATCGAACTTGCGTTGCAATTTAAAAAGCCGCAAGCCGAGAAGTTTTATCAGGCTAAAGCTGAGTTCCTTATTATCAAACATCAAGTGTTTGATATCCTCCAGCTTCCAGGCGCAAATCATGGTGTCATTATCCATGGCTTGGGCAAAGTCAGATCGTTTTTCTTCATCCGCGAGCGCCAGCTCTCCAAATATTTCGCCACTGGATAAAATAGACTTAACCACTTCCTGCTTTTATCCGAGTTATAAAGATCTTCACCCTGCCTTTAGCAACAAAAAATATGGTATCCGCTGCTTGGTTTTCAAAATAAATGAAATCATCTTTTTTGAAATTGAGGAAGGCATGTTGGCCTTGATCTGCTTTTAACTTTACAGGACATAAACTCTTATAAAGGTTTACACTCTCAAAATACCAAATAGCAGCAGGCTTCATGATCTTAAAAGTACATTTGTTTCAAAGTAGTTCCAATAGCTGTGAATTTCATTAGCGATCCTTAATCGACATCGCAACTGCCTTTTAAATGTCTTTGGTTGACAGAATCCCTCTAAACGCAAAAACAAGCAACTAAACAACACCTTCTTACGGTTAGGATGAAACGAAAATAAAAACATTATGAAAAAAGTAACAGTAACATTTCTCTCCTCATTCTATTAGGTGTTCTTTCAGCATTTGCTCCGGCAGAAGGCACATACACCCGTAGTGACCAACGCAAGCCAGCTTAAATGGACGGGTTATCATTTAGCAAAGTCGTATGAGCACAATGGAAATGTAAAAATTAAGTCGGGTAGCTTGTCCGTAGCAGATGGGAAAATCAATTCAGGAGAATTTATCATCGATATGACCACGATCTCTAATAATGACCTCACGGATGCAAAGGACAATACTAAATTAGTTAATCACCTGAAATCGGATGATTTCTTTAATGCAAAGAAATTTCCTGAGGCGAAGGTGGTTGTCAAAAAAGTGAACCAACTGTGTCAGGTCTAAAAGTAACAGCCGATCTGACTATTCGTGGCATTACTAAAACTATTGAGTTTGATGCAACACTCAAAGATCAGGATGCCAGTATGATCGAAGCTACAGCAGATTTAAAAATCAAACGTACCGATTTTCAAGTGATGTATGGTTGGAAAGTAGAGAATGCTATGCTCTCTGATGAGTTTAGAATGGAAGTGAAGTTAGTCGCTAAGAAATAACTACTGCTTTCTTTACTGCTTGTGCGATTAATGATTGAGAATTAAAAATCTGATCAACATGGAAGGTTATAAATTTTGTTTTACATGCAAAGAATTTCATTATTCCAATAAATTGTGTCGATCCGAATATATTGTGACCGATGATGTGAATGTGGATCTTGCGGGCGCTACTTTTTTGCGTCTTCCTATTATGAAGCAGCTTTAAAGTATGCTGAGCACTTCAATATTTATGGTGATCTTAGCCTGATAAATACTACGCGTCACATTAGGGGTGAGGCATAATAATGAGGTAAAACAATTCAAGATTTCTGCCCGGCAGTCAATTAATTACATAGTTGATGAATTAAGTAAAGAGGGTGGTACTGGATTTGTAAAATATGTCAAACTAATAAACGAATCAAGTTTGAGATATATTGGTTCGCAAAAATTCAATTAGCATGATTATCGTTTCATTTAAGAGTAACATGAGATGAGGAAAGTGAGTCAAACGATTCCACTTTCCTTATCCATTATTACTCAATAGTTTTTTTTTAGGTTTAAACTTGCAGCATGAAAAACGAAAGAAGAATTATTGGGATGGGCATTTTTTTTCAGCAATCAGCTTCCATGTGTTGCATCACTCCCTTACTGGCACTACTTGCCGGTACTAGCGGAATGGCTGCCTCATTTTCGTGGCTTGAGCCGTTCAGGCCATATTTTATAGGAATGACAGTATTGATGCTGGGCTTTGCGTGGTTTAAAAAGGTAAAGCCATCAAAAGATGTTTCATGCGCCTGTGATGCGAATGCCAAAAGGAAGTTTTTTGAAACCAAGTCGTTTTTAGCATTGATTTCTGTGTTTGCCATTATGATGATTCTATTTCCATCATACGCAGATATATTTTATCCCGATTCGAATAAGGAGGTAGTAATTATTAGGAGAGAGTAATATGAAAACGGCACAATTTGAAATAGAGGGGATGACGTGTAACAGCCAATGCGAACATGTAAAGTTCGAGCTGAATAAATTGGAAGGAATAATTAATGCTTCTGCATCTTATGAAAACAAAAATGCGGTTGTTCAATTTGATAACTCAAAAGCAACTCTATCGCAGATTGAAAATGCTATTAACGGAACTGGCTACAAAGTAATCAGTTCAAAAGCTGACCAGAAATGAAAGTTATACAAGAATCAATCCTGACCTGTCCTGTCTGCGGCCATCAAAAGGAGGAAGTGATGCCTACCGATGCCTGCCAATATTTCTGCGAATGTGAGCACTGTAAAACGATATTGAAAACCAGAGCCCGGGGACTGCTGTTTTTTGCAGTTATGGTACTGTGAAATGTCCGCCAATCCAGTTAGGTTCGGGTTGCTGTTAAAACTATAGGTTCAAAATTGCTTAGTCCACCGCACATCCCCCGCAGGTTTATAAGGTGTTCCTCATTCCTTGCCGCAAAAGATCACGCCAGCACTCACAGTCCGTGCTGTGCAATCGCACATCCAACCGCACAAACAGCACCAACTGTTCGCCCGCCTACTGGCGGGTTTCGCTGCGCCCATGCTGTCATGCCTTTTGCTTTGGCTGCGTCATTCGTCACGGCAGCTCCTGTGTCCTGCACCCCTTCGTTCAGTCGTCCTTCATTACACTCCATTACGTTGCATTCGCTATCCAGCGCAATACATTCATTGCGTTTGGGTTATTTGCTCAATTTGGATTTTTTGGAATGTTTAAAAGAGGTTTTGCAAATAACCACAAACTCCATTCACTTCCATGGCAAGCTCATTCCTCTTCATTTCGTTTCATTCAGTCCTCTTTCACTCAGCAGGCTGCAGGCCACCCGCTGCCATTGTTGTGCTCGCCTGCGCTGTCGTTCGGGCTGCGGGCTGTCATGTTTTTTGCACATCGCGTTGTTGGCCGACACACCTCCGGCTCCTTTCAACAATCAGCACACCCAAGCAAAAAAACACGCCAGCCCTTGTTCGGTGCGTGCCTCTTCCCCTGGACACATGCTCTCGCTGCAGTCACTGCCTCATAGTTCGCACCGCACTCATTCGTTCCTCATTCGTGCTCCTTGCTCACACCCTGCCTCCTGCTCGCGGACTCACGCCGGGGAGACCCCTTCGTTCGCCTTGGCGGCTCGCAAGTCCGTCAATAGCCATTGCGCTCATCTTTCGCTCTTTTAAATTTATCTTCCAATGTTTACTTATCCTTCTCCAACAATATATTTGTTGTAATTGAAAAGTATGGGTGAAAGTCGGGGTTTCTACTAACAATTTGCCCTTTATCAAAACTATGATGTGCAACTGAAGAGAAAGAGATTCGCATCAATAGGATGCAAGGCACGCGGATTATGATAAATAGAAATACCTTCTCCCCAAGTTTCAAAGCAATTTGTATCTACTAAGTAGCTAAATGGCGGGGTACAGAAGCATTCGGATCATGATCATGATAAGCGCCTTCTCTAATTAACATACACCGATTATCCCCAAAACCACATTGCTTTCCAATTCTATTAAATTTTGAAAGTGTTGCAGTACTCGATGACACAACAGCACTTATGTGTTCCGCATTTGATTGAAAGAAAAAGCCAGAAGACACTTTGTTTCCACTTGGCTTAGTATAAGCATCAACTTTTATTGGGTTAATTATGAGCTTTCCATTGTTATCATAGTAAAAGCTATGTTTATACCCATACAACAACTCGAGCAAAGCACTAAATGACCAAGTCATTGAGAAATCCTCATGAAAATCAGCTATTGCAATTATCAAAGGCTTTCCAGCTACTTGTGGTAGCTTCCAGTATTCTTTTTAAGTTTACTATCAAGTGCATTGCTAAACCGCAATGGCATATTGTTTCTATTTTCATCTCTAGTCTCTCCACTGTTTTCATGGGCCTTGCTACAAGCGGGTTTTAGATCATTCTTTCTATTAACAATAACCGCTTCAATTGCCATCTGTACCCCGCTCTTCGTTATAATAAAGTCTGGTCCGTTATGTGTTCTTTTGATTTCAAATAGCTCCTCCGTTAGGAAACAAAAAAGATAAATTTCCCAAAGTCTTGAATCGAATCCATTCAAAGACTGAAACTGTTGTATGAAATTCCCATCAATATCTGTAGAATCTCTCTATCTCTAGTAAAAGCTGCTTAGCCGCTAATTGTCCAACATGATTTTTTAGCAATTTGTAGTAGGGATGTTGATTGCCTTCCGGAAGCTGATCAATAAATAGGTTCACTCCCTTCATTGTTCCATTTTGGTCCACTTTCATAACTCGTTGCTGTGTTAACCATTTTCATTCTTGCAATAAGTTTTTCTCTTGCTTCACTAATACTTGGCACTGAAGTTTCAACCTCAAAGGCTCTGTAATGATTAACTTCATCCCTAGCTAAGATAAGAAATACAAAGTCGCGATCCATCTTATCCAATAATACTAAGCCTAATAAAGTCTCCTGTCTTCATTGCTATAATATTCAAGTTCTTTGCCAATGAACTGTATAAAAGGTGTTCTCGTAAACATTAGATAAGCTTGAAACCTCTGTGGGTTCATTTGCTTAATTTGAATAGGTATCAATTCACTCATTTAGCGAATATCGTTATTACAGAAACAAACAAAAAAGATTCCATAACTACATTGCGATCCATTAATAGTACCATTGGATGTTGCGTTTTCGTGCCCACATTTATGCTAATATTTTTATGCTTCAAGCATAAGCTTTATAGTAAAACATAATACAAGTTACGGGCTTGCGGAACTAAAAGCTTCAAGGGTTCGCTACGCCCGCTTCAAAACAAAATCTCCACCTTCAGTCAGTCACTCGTTCCTCGCTTCTTCCTTCAGGTAGTATTTTCTTTTGGCGGCCCTTGCACCTTTTAGTCCGGTCCCGTGTGGGAGGCACTATGTTTAAATATATATTTCGTGTCCGCATTGGTGGCTGGTGGCTGCTGGCGGGCGTTTGGCTCAAGTGGGTTAGCCCATTTTCATTTTATCGTACCACCTCATGCAGTGCAAAAGAGGTTTGGCTTCGGGTCTTCTGGCTCGAGCTTGGCATTTCAGAGCTCCCTCTTTAGGGGGCTCTTTTTTTGGACGATTGGGAAGAGTAACGATACGTTTAATGACGGCTGACGAAATCTCAAATATCAGCCTTTATCAATTTAACCAATAACCACAATACCACAGATGTCAGCAAAGTTAGGCTGGCGCACACATACTACCCGCAACGTCAGGCAAGGTCAGGCCCTACGGGTTTTCAAAAAAATCTCCACCCTCCGCTGTCGGGTAGTATTTTTTAGAAAAACCTTGCCCTCCTTTCTTTGCCAGCCTACAGGTTGGCTTTCTCTTTTCTTTTTTCGGTTTTCTTTTCTCTTTGAAATGTGTGTGGGGCTCGGCTAAAATTTAAAAGCCGAATTATGAACATACCACAAATCAAAACACACAACATGAAAAAATGAGTATTTAAATCAAAATCACTTTTTCATTTTATCTAAAAGGTGACAATGGAAAGCCACTGCTTGAACCTTGTCCGAATTGTTTTGTCCTGATCACAGGAAATAATCAAGAACGGAATATTACTACTGGTTATGCTATGGCTTATGGGGTGGGCGGTTTCTTTAGACCTTACTTGTCAGGTTCTGTTATTTCCTTTTTAAGAATTACTGAACTGAATCACATTATTCGCCATACAACCTCTAAAATCCAAGTAAGAAGGGAAGCTTTAATAAAAGCAATAAAAACTCTGAATAAACTCAACACTTACCAGGATAACCTTACGAAACAAATACAATTGATCAAGATGACAAAACAGGCTCTTATGTATAAAGTGTTGAAGTAATCAAAAAAAAGAAGGTCTCCGGGCGGAGACCTTCTTAAAACTTAATTGGATGATCTTCTCATTTTCTTCGAGATCCATTTCATAGTTATTGAAATTATAAAACTGACCACAGCACCGATACACGCTAACACCGCAGTTTTTACAATATCCTCTGAATGAATATTCGCGAAGATCGTGAGGAGGGTACCGCCAGCCGTGCCAGCCACGGTACCACCATGATTACTAGGAGTCGTCATCTGCGCAATCTTTTTCTCCATCCACAACCGACTGACTCACGGCAGTCATTACTCCACCGGCAACCGTCAAGTAACCCGCCACAGTGACAACTGCTACAGGTAAAAGCAACCGGAGCCGTAAGCAGGGCACCACCGGCCGCAGCCAGGATTAATCCAATATTGCGCAGCACTCGAAAGAATTTCGGAGTAGGCGCTTTTAATCTTTCTGCCAATTTCATGATCACTTTGATTTAATGGTGATAAATACTTTCTCGTTTCGTTCCAAGGCCTCCAGTACAAGTGCTTTCAGCTTTTCATTCGCCAGTCTCGATTGACTGCCTTTTACCCGGACCGGTTAAAGTTGTAACCGGAGCAATACAGCCGCGCAACTCTTTCAGTGCATTATTCGCAGGATGAATTAAAATTCCATCCCTGCCTTTCACATTCACTACAAGAAGATGCTGACCCCGCTTTTTCGTTACTCTTTTCTTCAACTCATAACGGCCTTCGGGAATACAGGAAATGTTTCGTTGGTTCCGGAGCCAAGGGAGCTCAATGGTGTTGCACACCACGAGCTTTAATTCCCATTAGTTCCATCAGGATCATAACGCCTGATTAGTTCCAGATCCATTAAACACCTCCATCCACTTTCACCAGGGCCAGGGCGTTGTAGGCACCATTCTTCAATGGATACCTCACACCATTCACTTCCTGATAAAACTCAACGCCAAAAGCAAAGGAACAGTGGCTTAGTGCTCGCAGGTGTTACCGCATTGTTCAATGCAATAGCTGCCTCGTTTTGCGGACCGAGTATGATCTCAGCACTTTGAGAAGTGTTGACAACATACACCCCAGTTTCAAAGTCAATCTCCACACCGGCTGCAATCAGTTTCACATGCGTTGCTCCTTGTGGTGACGCGATCATGTTACCTGGAATGAATCCAGGAATGTTCACCGATAGATCACCGGTGACACGATCTATCAATGCGTTAAAGGGAGCAAAAATGTTCTGTTTCAGTTTTCCGTTCTCATTGAACTCAAAACCTTGCAGAAGCTCTGCTTCTCCATCGATTACATTTCGCTGACCTCGGGTGTTGATCGCATCCGCCTGGATCACCTTCACCATTTCACGAGTAAGCCTGCTGGCCATCCTTCCATCCGCGGAATTGATGATCAGCGCGCGAAGAGAAGTGCGCAGCAACTTTCCAGCGGCACCAGCTCGTCCAAACTCAGCACCATTTTCGCGGGTACGCTCAAAGGCCGGATCATTCTTGATCCGCTCAGCATCGACTCCGCCTTTCTCGCGGGCGAGATATCCGTCTTGTGATGTCTTGTAAAAGACACACCGCCCATCTGCCCTTGAAATTTCAAGACTCCTTTTTGTCTTGCCATAGTTTAAAAATTAATTGTCCATCCTGTTCACGACACAGTCAGGTTAAGCGATCGCTGCAGCAATGACTCAAACATATTGTAAGAAGTTTGGAAGGCATAAAGTGAACTTCCGCATCCGAACACTCGCGTTACTTTTTTTCCATTATTTCCAAAAATGATTTACTTTGAATGAGGAGCTTTGCAGTGATACTTAATCTAGGTCAAAGGCAAGGTTCAAGTATAGATAGTGCATGAGAGTCAACAGAATTATTATCTACCCAAAGGACATTCAACGCATCACAGGCAAGAGTGAGCGCCACGGAAGGATATTGATCAAGAAGATCAAAGATCACTTCAACAAAGAAGATCACCAGCTGGTAACAGTGGATGAATTTTGTTTGTACACCGGCATAAAGATTGAACAGGTATCAACTTATCTATCGCTATAAATAGTAGTTCAAAATTTGTACTTCTTCAGTGAGGTTTTGTATCTTTAAGTATACGGATTGATAGATATTGATTTGATTTAGTGAGTAGGAAATTCGGTGCACTTCTCTTGTATAAGAAATTTTAATGCTGACTTACAGCACGTTAAGATCAAAGTACAACTCCCTGCAGCTCCACATTGGACTATAAACGACTATTTCCGTGTTCGTTTATGTTTCCGTTGCCGACCCGAAAATGTCTGCAACCGTGATCTAATCCCATGATTTCAAAACAGAGATCATGGGATTCTTTTTTGTAGGGCTTCTTGGATTAGCTAAAAATGGCTTCAAACCAGTGCTATATCTGAAATCAGACTACCTCCCAAATTCTCTCATGACACCAAAAAGCACCAGTTCGGCTAGTTGAAGATTTTTTCGACTGCTAAACTAATGTTCAATGAGAAACAACGTTAAGATTTCATTTCAACTGCTCAAGTCCAGAGTAAACTCAACCAAGCAAAATCCTCTCTACATGAAATTGTACTTTCAGGGTAAAGGGAAGAGAATTTCAACAGGGCATTATATCCATGCACGGGATTGGGATGTAAAAAGAAAGAAGCTAAAAGGAGGTACTGATCAGGCTCATGCCTTAAACGAGAGTTTGAATTCGCTCAAGGCACAAGTTATCATGATGGTTAACAAACTGGTCTTGGATGGCATTCCTTTCAATGTCCATACCATCGTTGATAGATTAAACGGAAAGAGTTCAAGAACATTACATTGACACAGGCATGTGATAATTATCTTCAAATGATGAAGAGTCTGCCATTGGAATATGCCAAGCCAACTCTAATCAAATACACCAATACAAAACTTCGACTTTCTGAATTCATGAAATCCAAGTACAATAGAACTGACCTGTTCCTATACGAACTCAACGTTGATTTCATAAGAGATTTTGAAATGTTTTTGAAACAGAAGTTTACTAATAGCCAAACGACTTGCTACAAACATTACCAGCGATTCACCCGAATGATAAGGTATGCAATGCAAAAAGGATACCTCCAAAAATATCCCTTTGATGATTATAAAATAAGACTGCCAAGAAAGGAAGTTCAATTTCTTACCATTGAAGAGATCAATAAAATTGAGAATCATCCTTTTGAAATTGAACGACTTTCGATTGTTAGAGACCTTTTTATCTTTTCCTGCTACAGTGGATTGGCGTTCATGGAAGTTTCAAATCTTACTGAGGGTAATCTGTATATTGGAAATGATGGAGAGGTCTGGCTAAAGATGGTTCGTCAAAAAACAAAGAAAGAATTTAAAGTTCCTCTTCTTCCAAAGGCATTAAAGATTATTGAGAAGTATAAAGATCACCCTCTTTCTTTACGGAGAGGGAAATTATTACCCATACCGTCCAATCAGCGATTCAATGGCTACATTCAGGAGATTGGGGAAATTTGCGGGATCAAGAAGAAGCTACACCACCACCTTGCTCGGAAGTCGTTCTCCGTTAGTATTGCTTTAGCCAATAACGTTCCAATTGAATCTTTGTCAAGAATGCTTGGACATGCTTCTGTGGCAGTAACGCTGCAAGCATACGCCAGTATAACAGATGAAAAGATTTCGGAGGATTTTAAAGACCTTCGTAAGCGTTTGGTGATTCGTAACAGAGTAATGAAGGCGAAGAAAAAGAAAGAATGATTTTTCCGTGTGCTACAAAAAAGAATCCCATGATCTCTGTTTTGAAATCATGGGATTAGATCACGGTTGCAGACATTTTCGGGTCGGCAACGGAAACATAAACGAACACGGAAATAGTCGTTTACAGTCCCTCGTGGAGCCGCAGAGACCATAAACAATCCTTGTTTCTGATCCGTTTTCGGCTAAAAATCCCATCATTTCAAAGTAGGTGTTCAAATAGGGTACTAATTCTCCCCGTTTTCATCAAATACGGCTGCTTTCCTGTAAGGTTTCCGTTTTCGAATATATACTTTATTTGGAAGACCGTTGTCGGTTTGTCTCGATCCGTTTTCGGATTACTATATAGAGTGAAGATCGTCTGGTTAGGATAATCCGTTGTCGATGAATCAGATTATAAAATTTTATAAAACGAAAATTCTAAAACTGTAGAGAGAGGCTAGAATTTTTCCGTGTGCCACCAGCACCCATAGGGAGTGGGCGGGGTAGGCTATTTCTAAGGGGGGATACCCCTTCTTTTGATCGATACTATTAACACGGGCAAAGATTACAGTTCATTTCGGTGGAATCCCATTGTCAGTCAGTCGAAGAGACGAAGATTGTACGGATTAGGGTACTAGAAGGTAATTACTGCTCTTCCAAAAATTTGTTGAAGTCAATCAGTACCTTCATGTCAACATGCATACTAATGCCTTCTAAATTTGCCATTACTTGGAAGCCGTGTTTGATCCCGTCATAATTTAATACATATATGTTTTCTTGCTTATCATACTGTGTTGGTAAAAGCTGAACATAACCGTTCTCAAAGATTAGGTTGGCAATGCCTTCATCAAACCAAATTAAATCAATCTTAATGTCATCAGATACACTTGGGGGAAATTTTGGTCGAAGCGATAAGCTATCGATACTTAGTACATAACAGCCAGCAATATTGATTGGATATTTCATAAGTAGTTTTCCTATAAATACAATCAAAGGATATTATGGATGTAGACGTTATTGCATAAAGATCACTCTGGTCATAAAGGATCAGCTTGCTTGACTAAAATCTTGAATTTCTACTGATTCAATTAGACCATTTAGGCAAGCCTTGATTTCGAATAAGTGCTCTTGATTGTTATAAACGAAGGAGTACTGATTTATGTAGTGATTGTACTTAATGATTAACGGGATACAAAAGTTATTATCAAATCTTGCCAGACCTACTCCACCTATTAATGTAATTTTTCTGAGACGATAGTAATCATGGGTATGCTTAGGAAAAGCAACTGGATAAAGAGTTTGCTTAACTAGGTCTATTTCGTAATGACCTTTAATCGTAATTGGAAATCGCTTTCCGTTCATTTGACAAATCGCTGCGAGATCAAAAGAAAAGAGACGGTAACCACTCCGTCTCTTGTAAACTTTACTAACCAAATATTTTCTGGCATAAAAAAACCGCTCCCATTTTTAGCGGTTCCTACTAATCGTGCCGTGTGATGATATACGGAAATTGATGCGTAAGGTTACACGAATGAGCAAGCATTTTTATATATTGATAGTCAACTAGTATCTAAGATGTCAAATCAAGAAGCACTTTTCAATAGGATTGACGATTTAATTAAAGCTGTCAATCAGTTTAAGAATGAAGACGACTTCACAACTGAATTCACTAACAGGAAAAACAAAAATGTAATTGAATTTAAAGATAGCAGCGAAGAGTTGAGGAATCTAGCCAATCTTATTGTCTACAGCCAGAATTCTAATTCCAAGTTGGTCGAACAGGTCATAGCCTCTGGAAATCTGGATACTGCATTTGCAAATTTTGACATGGATAAGGTAACTGAACTTAACCCGTGCGATATAGCGGATAATCATTGGAACGCTATTAAAGGCATTAGACAACAAGCAAAGCTATTCCATATTGTTAGCCTTGCACGTAAAATTAAATCCCTTGGGTCACTATCCAATGTCATAAATCAGGTTGGTATTCCAAACCAAGTAATGTCTCAAAGTGATATTGAGGAATTTTGGGTTGCATTTAATCGACTCCAAAAGGAAATGAAACGATCCAAAATACCATTCTTCCAATCTACCACATCCTTATTACATCTTTTGATGGATTGGGGATACGATTGCGTGAAGCCTGATTTGGTTGTACTAAATATTTCTAAGCAACTCGAAATTATAGAATCAACAAAAGGTGAACAGAACTTTAGAAGAACAGTGAGAGTCGTTCAAGAGTACTCAGTTGATAGAAAGATTAGACCATCAGTCATAGATTTCTATTTTTTGATTGCAGGTGGACAGATGGCAGCAAAGAAATTCGTTATACCTGAATTCTATCAGAACTATCAGTTGGCAAAGTTTTAACCAGAATTGAATTTCTTTTCCATCAAAGAATAATGATCTGGCTTATCTTCTTAATTTATTTATCGTTCAACCAAATTCAAATTCAAAAGTAGTAGGCATGTTGCAGATGTCAAGTGGATCGTAGATGCCACCTCGAACCAAGTCTTCCAAACTGACTGACTTCTGTTCGTTTCTCTGTTTAATACTAAAACATTCTAACCCATCTTTTACCGTTGGCATTACTTTCACTGGTGCAACAATTAGTTCTGGTATTAATTCATCCTTTTCAATACTTAAATCTTCGGTTGTTTACGGTATATCATATCCAAAATACTTAAATGATTCTTCTACCATAATATCATGCACTTGATCAAAATGATCTGAATCAACAACAATTGAATCGAATAAACCAAAAGCCGTTATTGAGCGATCCGCTTCTAATGCTATTCTTTTGAATATTCTGTTATTCAACAATGATGCTTCACTTTTTTGGAGATCACAGGATATTGCAGAACGTGTGTTACTATCAATGAATGCGCTGATTTCTGGAAACAATTTTTGACCCAAATATTTATTTTCCTTTTTTGGATACATTCCGTATAAGAACCCTTTAATAAAAAGGTCTTTTGCTTTCTTCCGTCCAATGACTGTATTGAAGGACTTGAGGTGTTCATCAGCAACAAATTGATATATATCGTTCATTGCCAATTCCTTCATTTTGTATGCTTCCTCTAATAACTCATTAGGGGGTTCAGATCAATTATCTTTTAAGCAGATGGAATAGATGACTGGTCTTAAAGTCAATTGCTAAGAGGGTGTAATGATCTTCGGAAATCAAATACTTACGGTACTCCTTCTTTAAATTAGTAATTGGTGAAAATACTCTGTTAACCTTGTTATTGACATTGATAGTTAATTTGTCATTGCACAGAACTTATTTTTTTCAATTAATGCTGATAATTCATCCTTTACACCATCAGCAATAATAGAATCATAATCCAACCTTATGTTATGAAATATCTGATGCTGCTGAAAACGATATTCAGTATGGTTCTTAATCAGATCAGCAGTTTTTTCATCTAATACCTTCCGTGCACCTTTTTCAACCATTGTCAATCTTTTGGAAAAGGATACTGCATAGGTACAACCTCTATACCTTCATTATCATTATTAGTACCTAATAATGATTCACCTATGTAGTATCCTTTTTTGATTAAAATCGAATTCTATAGTTATAAGGTCAGTTTTTTGAATAGTGATCATTGATCTTATATGATTTGGAATGTTCACCTATTTCGTATGAACCATTAACATTAATTACATTCAATGTTTCAAGAAGATTCACAATCATTAATCTAGTTATGTGGGGTATTACTTTATCAAGTAAATCGCTTCTAAGGTTGATGTAGCCTTTGACAGTATTTTTGTTATCAAGACCTTTTCTGATAATCAGATCGATGAGGTAGTAACAGTATGGAAGATGCTTAATTAATGATTTTGTTTTGACTGTTATCGGTTCATTTGGAATTACTCGTACACCATTAACAGTCGTTCTTTTCCTTATGTTGATCGTTGGATTTTCTAGAATTAATTTTTCAAGATTTAAATTCTTAGGGATTAAAAAGTTCAATTATCATAGATATTCTTACTGCTTATGGTGCAGATTGCAGACCTTCAAGTTATTTCTATTAGTTCCTTTGATGACTATGCAACTGTTTTAAAAAAGAAACACGTCATTATACAATACTTAAAAATCCAATAAGGACTATTTTAAGACTGAAAAAGAAGACTGATTGGTTTAATTAAGATTATGCCGATTGGCGATGATCTACTGATCAATAGCAATTATACTAAAAAGACGCCAGACTTCCAAAGGCTTAACAACATTTCTCTACTAGACTTTGAGAGTGAAAATGAAAACTTAAATAACTTTTACTTCACCTTTCTCCTTTGCATTCTTTATTAACGATCTGGCGGAAGAGCGTAAAAGTTCTGAGAGTGACACGCCTGTCAAATTTCTAATCTCACACAGTTCTCGATGCATACTTAAATCCATTCTGCAATAGATTGTTTTGATTTTATCTTCTTTTTTGTTCTTGTAGGCTTCTTCAATAATCATAATTAATAGGTTGATTTATTTAGGTTATTCATGTCCAGTATTTGTATAGCACATGTACCTATAAATACTATCTCGTTTGCAAAAATCCTCCTTCAAGACCTTTGGCAACAGGTTAGAAACCTTATTTGTCAAATCGAATTTATTATGGCATATTGGACAATATTTGTCTAATCAATATCATGAAAACATTTGGGGAAAATTTGAGGGAATTGCGTGAAGCAAAGGGGCTTCTACTGAGGGAGGTTGGAGATACCCTAAAGATGGATACCGCATTGGTTAGTAAGTTCGAGCGTGACGAACGGAAGCCAACCAAAGATCAGGTATTGGCTTTTGCCAAATTTTACAACACCAGTGCAGAGAATTTGCTCGTGGCTTGGTTGTCCGAAAAGATCGCTTATGAACTGGTGGATGAAAAGGTAGCCCTTAAAGCAGTTCAACTTGCTGAACAGAAAATCAGAGGTTACAAGCATAAGCACTAAAAATATGACCGTTAAAACAGGACAAATTGTAAAAAACTTAGTTCCATCTGAACCTGTGACTATCAACCAGATTCAGCCGTTGGGTAAAATGGTATCATTGAAGTTCACGGGTATGAATTCCAATCGTACTTCAAGCAAGGTTCTTTCTGAATCAGAATTTGCTCTACTGGAAATATTAACCGAAGAAGGGACTTTCAACTTTAAAGGTGACCCAACTAAGTTTACTCTTTTGCTGAGGCTGAACGGATAAACTCAGCTTATCAGTTTGATCCCCTCTTTGCAGTTAACTGTAGCATAGTTGACCCTCTCCCGCATCAGGTTGAAGCAGTCTATAAGTTTTTGCTTCCACAACCTAAAATACGTTTTCTACTAGCTGACGATACGGGCGCAGGTAAGACGATTATGGCGGGTCTCCTGCTAAAGGAGTTGATGATGCGCAGTTTGGTAGAACGGGTTTTGATCGTCACCCCGGGAGGTCTTACCAAGCAGTGGCAGGAGGATGAAATGGCTATTAAGTTCAACATTCATTTCACGTTAGTTAACCGTGCCTATTTTTCATCCGACCCAAATGTATTCCATACTGCTCAACGAATAGTTACTTCAATTGACTTCATATCTCGTGAAGACGTTCTGAATGTTGCAAGCCAATCACATTGGGACTTAATAATCTTTGACGAGTGCCACAAATTATCAGCATATGATTATGGTAATAAGCAATATCTATCTCAACGATATAAGGCTGCTCAGGTATTGTCGCAGCAATGTGAACACATACTACTGCTAACAGCAACTCCCCATAGAGGAAGAACAGATACTTTCAAGCGACTCCTTCAACTTTTGGATGAAGACATTTTCGCTACCAACGAAATTGCTTCTACTAGGATAAAAGAAATTGAACACAATGGAATTAATAAGTTCTTTATCCGTAGGCTAAAAGAGGATATGAAGGATTGGAAGGGCAACCCACTCTTCAAGCAAAGGTTTACAAAGACGGTTGCGTATGAACTTACACCAGAGGAAAAAGAATTGTATGATGAAGTAACCCAATATCTAACTAGAAAAAAGGAGGAAGCATCAGAATCCAAGAACATTCACGTATCGTTAGCATTAACTGTAATGCAACGAAGATTGGTCAGTTCAATCTTCGCAATTAAGAATACACTTGAGAGAAGGTGGAAAGCATTACAGGGTATTTTAGATGAACTAAATGAAAATCCAAACCTGTGGAATCAACGTCATAGAATTGAAGCTGCTTTCAATGAGGTGGAGAATATCGATGACTTTGAAGAACTAGAAGAAAGTGAAAGGGATGCATTAGAAGGAATATTATCTGATCCCAAGAAATTCAGACTATTCACAACAGCAAAGAATCCACAAGAAATCCAACAGGAAGCAAGAGAGGTGAAACGATTGTTTGAGATGGCTCAATCGCTGTACAATCGTAAACAAGAAGAGAAGAAGTTTCAGGAATTACAGGATTTACTTAAATCAAATGGAGTATTAGAGCATGGTGAAAAACTAGTCATATTCACCGAGCACAAAGACACGCTTTTATATCTAGAAGAAAGGCTGACAAAAAGTGGTGGTTACAAAGTGGTGACCATACATGGAGGGAAGTTGGTTGATGAACGAAGAGAAGCCCAAAGTGCATTCGCAAAACCCGATACTCAAATACTGATTGCTACGGATGCTGCTGGTGAAGGGATCAACTTACAGTTTTGTCGTTTGCTTATTAATTGGGATATACCTTGGAATCCAAATCGATTAGAGCAACGCATGGGACGTATTCATCGATACGGACAGAAGCAAGATGTGCTAGTGTTCAACATGGTCGCTAGTAACACGAAGGAAGGAAAGGTGCTTGAGAGGTTGTTGACCAAACTAGACATCATTAGAGACAGTATGGGTGATGATCGAGTTTATGATGTCATTCAAGATGTATTAGAAGGTGTTGGGCTGGATGATATTATCAATTCGGTTTTTAACGGAAAAGAATCTGCTCTTGATCAATTTTTGGCACAGACGGATGAATCGCTAGAATTAAGGTTTAAAGAAAAAATTAAAGATCAAAAGGAGAAGCTGGCACATAGCGTTGTTGATTATCGTGATGCTCGTGTTTTGAAGGAGAATTCCGATGAAAAAAGATTACAACCCATTTACATCCGTTTGTTCTTCGAAAAGGCATTCCGACATATTGGTGGGGAGTTCACGGAATTACGACCCTCAATATATCGCATTGATAAACTACCAGAGGTAATTGCCAATACACTTCGTGCAGACTATAATATTTTCGCTGATTCAATTAGACAAATTTTCTTCTGCTTTGATAAGCAAGTTTTTCTAGACTACCAGAATATCCCTGATTTAGGAAAGGTTCACTATATCAATCCTAGTAACCCTGTATTTGACAGCTTGATTAAAGTAGTTCGTAATCGGTATCGAGAGGATATGATTAAGGGGACAGTACTGATCTCTCCTGTAGACAGTGAGGACTATTTTGCCTTCTTTGTTAAGTCACAAATTATTGATAATCGTTCGAGCAAAAGGATGATAGTATTGCGGATGAAAGACTTGTTCTTGTCTACCAAAGTAAGGATGGAGAATTTCATGTAACGTCTCCTGCCAAATTCATTGATCTACATGCTCCAACAGATTTTACTAAACCTATTGACCCACCACCTGTAATAAGTAATGATGAAGTTGTTCAATGGAGTTACGCAAATATTACAGAGCAGCAATTTGAAGATACCAAGACTCACGTTGAGAAAGACTCGGCTGATAGAAGGAGATATTTGGAATCAGCATTCACTCAGGTGATCATGGACTTGCAAATGGAGATTCAGGAATATCAGGGGAAGATATTGGTTGGAGACAATAAGGGTGTAGACAAGATTAACAAGAAGCAGCAACGAATCAATGAGTTAATCGAAAAGAAAAACAAGCGATTAGAGAGTCTAGAACTAATGACTCAATTAAATCCCAAAGCACCAGAAATCATGGGCTGTGCTTACGTAGTTCCCTTAACCAAAGTGGAGTACCAAGGGCACTATGGAATGAGTCGTGATGAAGAAGCAGAAGCCATAGCGATGAAAACTGCGATGGACTATGAAGTGAGTGAAGGCTGGAAACCAATTGATGTATCTGCCAACAACGAGGGCTATGACATTCGAAGTATTAGTAATGAAGAAATCAAACGATACATTGAAGTTAAGGGCAGAAGTGGTGCTGACGGAAGCGTAATGGTTAGCGAAAATGAAATGAACAGATTGGCTCAATTGGCAGATGCAGCTTGGTTGTATATCGTAATGAATTGTAAGACCAATCCCGAATTATTCAGAATTCAAAATCCTGCTAAACTATTGAAGTTTGAGAGGAAAAGTAAAGGTGTTCAATACTTCTTGCCAATGGAGGAATGGAAAACAAAGATTGAAAAATGAAATCCTTATTTACAATACATGCTGGTGAGTATTTGTTTGGAAACCAAATAGAATCTCGTTTTCCTAAACTGATAACATGGATTCCTTCTAAAGATGATGGTATCGACTTTTTGATTACAAACTCAGAAAATAAGAAGCCACTATCTATTCAGATTAAATATTCTCGTGATTTCAACTGGTCACATGGCAACAAGACTTTAAAGCCCCTGATTAAGTCCACTGCTTGGTATAGCCTTAACAGAGAAAAGATAAGTAACTCAAAAGCTGACTATTGGGTATTTGTCAACTACGATGGTTTCCATAGAAGTTCTGATTTTATTTTTGTTAAACCAGAGAAACTACTACCAATATTCAATGCCCTTGGAAGGAATGGAAATCGAATTGAGTCTTACCTATTAGTTACGAATTCGAATAAGTGTTACGAGACGAGGGACTTGTCCAAGAAAGAATTCCCTAAGCTGCTATCAGGAGAACTTGATGGCACATCAAGGGATTTAACTTCCTATTTGGAACGATGGGATATTTTAGAAAAGCATTTTAAATAACTGCATGACACAACCTAAGAAATTAATAGAAGTAGCAATGCCGATCAAAGAAATATCGGCTGAGAGTGTTAGAGATAAATCCATTCGGCATGGTCATATATCAACGCTGCATTTGTGGTGGGCAAGAAGACCCTTGCCTGTATGCCGTGCGGTTGTGTTTGCCAGCTTAGTGCCAGACCCAATGGATGAAAATTGCCCACAGGCTTTTAAAGATGCTGTGGAAATATTGTTGGGTAGCCCAAGCAAACCATTAAAGGAACAAGATATTGATCCTAATGCCTACAAACCGTATGATGATATTCCTTACACGGCTGCGATTGATAAGATGGAGGACACACCTCGCAATAGGCTTTTGATGTTCATTGGTAAATACTCAGATGAATTTAATCGAAATGAAAAGGCTGGAAAAACTACTGCATCTGGGAAGCAGTTAAGTGATTATAGTTTAATCAAATGGGACAATAAGAATAATGGAGTCATTATTAATAAAGCCCGTAAAACTTATTTGGGTAGCTTATAATAGTAATGATAATGCTCGATCTGCAAAGGAATTATTAAATGACTTCGATAAACATTATAAGGAGATAAAAGAAGCTGAGGAAACATTATATGCACTGACCGATAGACATATTGAGACCAACGAGTCTAAGAAAAAGCGCAATAAATTAAATATTGCTATTGAATTTTTTTTGGACAGAATGCCAAAAGTGTTTGATCCATTTGCGGGTGGCGGAGCCATTCCCTTAGAAGCAGCACGGTTGGGCTGTAGAAGTTTTGGTAACGATATAAACCCTGTAGCACATATCATACAAAAGGGAAGTTTGGAACTTCCACAGAAGTACGGTAAGCCAATCAGTTATAGTAAGAGTGAATTTCTAAAATTATATGGTAAGGACGAGTGGAATAAATTATCCAATGAAGATTTGGTAATTGTAAAAGGAGAGGCATTAGGTGTAAAAATACCAAACCGCCTTTCATTTGATGTAGCATATTATGCTAAAAAATTACTTCAAGAAAGTGAGAAAGAGATAGGACATTATTACCCTACAGACAAGGATGGAAATAAGACAATAGCATACTATTGGACTAGAGTAGGTAATTGTAGTAATCCAACTTGTAAAGCTGATGTCCCACTTTTGAAGGAGTTCTACATCTGCAACAAGTCGGATAGGAAGATTTATTTAAACCCTATTATAAAAGGGAAGTCTATTGATTTTGAATTAAAAACTGGTGATTGTGATTTAGACGGATGGATTCATTCAAGGAAGAATTTGCGCTGCCCCATTTGTGGAAATAATACGAGTAACGCTGAACTGAAAGAGCAATTCCTGAGCGGAAAGATAAAATCGAGATTGCTCTCAGTTGTTGAAGAAAAAGACAATAGAAAAAACTACAGACTGCCAACAGAGATAGAAAAAAATATTACTTCAAAAATCGTTGAAAGAACGAATGAACCAACTGAATCATTGCCAGTAGAATACACAAAGGCTTTTGATTTGTGTAATTGGGATTCGTGAAGTATGGTGATCTACTAACAAATCGCCAATTGCTAACAATGAATACTTTCGTTAGCAATCTCAATAAAATAAAGAAAGGGCTTGTACTTCAAGATGATGACTATCGAAAGGCACTCGTGACAAATCTTGCCCCTATTCATTGATCGAATCGCCCCAAAACAAGATTCCTTTGTTATTTGGGATGTTACCAGAGAGACGGTAAGCAACTTGTTTGGCAAGCAAGCTATTCAAATGATTTTTGACTACGCTGAATCAAATCCATTTTGTAACAGTTCTGGTAGCGCACTAAATGCCCTTGATTGGATAGTACGATATATAGAAGGTGAAAGTAGTAGTGAGTTTTATTCAATTTGCCAAAACTCTTCAAGTGGTGATAAATTTCAATTTGAACCGAAAAGTATTGACTCAGTAGTTACTGATCCTCCATACTATGATGCAATTGTTTATGCTGACCTTTCTGATTTTTTTTATGTATGGTTAAAAAGAACATTGGGAGATATTTATCCAATAAATTTTGCAATCCCCCAAACTCCTAAAACAGAGGAATGTACTGCGCTTAAGCATTGGCATAAGGAATCACCAAATGCTGCCAAAGAACATTTTGAGAAAAAACTATTACAGATATTTGATGCCATCGAAGTACAAACAAAAGATTTAGTAAGCATAATGTTTGCCCATCAAAGTACAGAGGCATGGACAACATTGTGTAATTCTATTTTGAAAGCAAAAATGAATATTACAGGTAGTTGGGCATTGGATAGTGAATACACAAATACAGGTCTGAAAGCTAATAAGGCTTTTTTGTCTTCCTCAGTAACTGTTTCAGCAAGACCATCAAGTAAAATAGGCTTAGGTGATTATAAAGAGGTAAAAAAATCAATTGAAAAAACAGTAGCTAAAGAGGTAGATGAACTTTATCGCCTTGGCTTTCGTGGAGCGGATTTATTAACAGCATGTTTTGGTCAGGCAGTAAGTGAGTTTGGTAAATTTGAAAAGGTAGAAAAGGCTGATGGTAGTGAGGTAAGCGTAGCCGAACTTTTGGAAATGGCTAGAGAAAGCGCATTCAATGCATTGCTCAAAGGTTTTGACGGAGATGATTTTACTAAATTTTATATTGGTTGGCTTCAACTCTACGGCTTTGCTGAAAGTGATTTTGATGATGCTGCGAAGTTTAGCAGAGTTGGATTAAGCGTCAATGTTTCTGAACTTTGCTGAACACATTTTAATCCAGAAAATGGCAATAGACAAACTCTTGGGACATTTGAAGAGCGAATAACGGCAAATAAGAATTTAGGTGAACGAGCCAATAATCATGTAATCGACTTGGTGCATCGTGCGATGATGCTGTACAAAGGATCAAGAGTCGCATTATTACAATACATTGATAAAGTAGCCTCTCAACCAGAGAACAGTTTTTGGAGGGTACTTACTGCATTGTGCGAAGTTCTACCAAGCGGAAGTGAAGACCACAAAAATGCTGTTGGTCTAATCACCAACAAAGACAGCTTACTGAAAGAGAGTAAGAGCGTCAATAAGCCAGCAACAGAACAAGCAAAATTGGATTTCTAAAAGTATAAGCAATGGCAAATAGTAACCAGCAAGATAACCTGTTCAAAGCCTTTGGTTTGTTTATCGAGGCTTTTCGTCCCTATGTGGTTTCGCTCTTGATGAAGGATGAAGGAGAGCGTTGGTCAGCAGAATTCGTTAAAACGTTATCAACCGACCAACAAAGCAAATGGAATATGGGTATGCGGAATGGCTCTGCTCCTGAAACGCTAATTGATTATCACCATTTAAAATCATTTGCTATTCAGAAGAAGCAACTACTAAAACCTGATTTTGATAGAAAGTTTGGTGACGTGCCTAACTGGCTTGGAGAAATCGCAGAAGTAAGACACAAGGTAGCGCACTTCACTGATGTGGATGAAGATGAAGCAACCAAGGCATGGATTCATATGAAAACCATTGCCAAGATATTGAAGATGGGCGAATTGGAAAGTGAACTAAAACAACTCCAAGGTTCTGAGAAAGTCGAGAAGCAAGAGGCAAAGCCATCACCAAAATCAAAGAAGGGTGACATAGAGCCTTGGTTCAGAGTCGTTCAGCCTCACTTAGATATTCGTGAAGGAAGACTAGATGAATCCATCTTTGCTGCAAACCTTGCAGAAGTTGCACTAGGTAATGGCAGAGAGATATACAATAACCCCGTAGTGTTTTTCTCCAAGACCTATTTCACATCAGGATTAAAATCTGTTGCTAAGACTGTAATCAAAGGACTCAATGGAAAGGAGGATGCAGAGAATCGTGTTATTTCTTTACAAACAGGTTTCGGTGGTGGAAAGACCCATACTCTGATTTCATTATATCACATCTGCAAGTGGGGTAAGCAAGCTGGAAAAACTTCATATGCAGATGAACTATTTAAGCACACAGGAAAACCAAACTTTGACAATGCCAAGATTGCAGTGTTCACGAATACTACAAATGATGCTGCGAATGGTAGAACAACATCCGATGGAATTACCATCAATACAATTTGGGGAGAACTAGCCTATCAATTGGGGGGTAAGGAAGCGTATGAAATAATACGGAAGAACGATGAACAGCTAATTGCACCAGCAGGGTTGTTCAAACAAGTGCTTGAGAAATGTAAACCAGCCTTAATATTAATTGATGAACTTGCTGACTATTGTGTAAAGGCATCTGCAAAGAAGGCAGGTAACAGTAGTTTGGCTGATCAGACCATCAGCTTTATGCAAGAACTTACCGAAGCAGTCGCTGGAACAAACAACTGTGTAGCAGTAATTACATTGCCAGCAAGTCCACAAGAAGTTGGAAACACGCCAGAAGCACAGGCGATACTGAACAGCCTTCAAAAGAGAGTTAGCAGAGTTGGTGCTGACACGCAACCTGTTGCAGATGATGAAATTTTCGAAGTCATCAGAAGAAGATTATTTGAACAAGTTGGGGATTCAGGAACTATTCAAGCAGTTGCCACTAAGTATGCAGACTCTATCAGGAGTTTTGGAGTGAATTGCCAAACAATGCGAACAAGACTGAATACAAAGAGAAGATAATTAAGTCTTATCCATTTCATCCTGAGTTAATCGACATTTTCGAGTCCGTTGGGCAAGCCATCATGACTTCCAAAGAACTAGAGGTGTCTTGCGTTTACTTGCTGCAATCATTAGCGATTTGTGGAAGAGACAACAATCACTAGTTGGTGGTAATTTAATGATCCAATCTGGTCAGGTAAATTTTGCTAACCTAGATGCTTTATCGGGACAATTAAAGAAACTTTATGGGAATGGATGGGATGCAGTAATGACAGCCGATGTAGCTGGATCATCATCTAATGCCTTCAAAATAGATGGCAACAAAAAGGAGTACGGTGATTGGTACTTAACTCAATCCATTACCTCCGTGATATTGATGACTTCATTCGGAAGTGACGGAGCAAATAAAGGTATATCAGTACCCGAAATTAAATTGCATCTGCTAACCCCTAACGGATTCAATCATAATAGTGTTAACGGAGCGTTGGATGAATTAGAAAGTTCTGCCTACTATTTATACTACGCACAAACAGGTGGTGCAGGTAAGCGATTCTGGTTTAATACCAAACCAAATATTAACATCCTGATCAATCAGGCAAAAGCTGATATTAAAACCCAAGATGTCGAAGCTGAGATATTGAAGAGACTTAAAGACAAGACTAGTCGGGTTCAATTGTTTAATGTATTGGTTGATCCTTCGGAAGATATACCAGAGCAAATGAAGCCAACGCTTGTATTACTCCACCCAAAGTTTACTGCAAGTCCTGAACAGGTTAACGGGAAGACGAAACCAGTAATTGAAAGAATCGCCACAAAGAAAGGCAACAGTGAGAGGATATATCGAAACACCATTTTGTTCTTGGTATGCTCTGAAATGGGATTAAGCAAACTTCAATCTGGTGTGAGAGACTATCTGGCATGTCAGAAGATTAGCACCGAGTACAATTCTCAATTAGAAAAAGAGCAGCGAGATGATTTAAAACGCAGAATTGATGAAGCATCTAAGCAGAGTGATAGTTCATTGGTAACTGCTTATTCAATGGTGGTTAAATATTCCGTAAAGAAGGGAGTTGAGAAACTGAATATTACTCAATTCAAAGACACTATTGACAGTCAGATTAACACTACCATCATTGATGCCCTAAAGGCAGATGAATGGCTGCTGGAATCAGTTGGATTAAGTACGCTTAGAACGAATAACCTTCTTCCAACTCTTGAGCAGTCAATAAAAGCAAAAGACGTGTTTGAGGCGTTTCTACGCTTCGATGATAAGCCAATGGTAACGGGTCAAGAGGCAGTTTCAAAAGCCTTCAGAAGTATTGCTATAATGGGGAGTTCTGCATTGCTACTGGTGACGGTTCAACATTCACGAAGTATTTCCTACAAGAGAATGTCCCGTTCTTTGATGTGACAGACACAACTTATTACTTAATCGACAAGACTCTAAAACCAAAACCAGAACCAGCCACTATTGTTGTAAACGAGAAGGGACAGGTTATTCCACCACTAACGGTTGTGAAAGAACCAGAGGCAACACCATTAGCTGGTGAATCTAAAAAGTATAAATCAATCACTGTTTCAGGGAAAGTTCCTTTGGAAAGATATACGGAGTTGTTCAACTATTTTATAACACCATTTGCCATGAGTGGCAACAAGATTGATATTGAAGTGAAGTTCAAGATCAAGGCAGTAGATGGAAGTCCTATTGACGAAAGTAAGCAGCAATACAAGTCAGCAAAGGAGGCATCGAAGCAGTTAGGGTTGAATTTTGAGGAAGAGAGTTAGGATATGTTTTAAATCAATCTTATACCTAAATAGGTTGTTATTGTATAATGGAGCAATCTGAACATTATTACTGGACTGAGTTATATCCTAACAAGTTACTAGGAAGCAGTGATTGTCTTTTTGAAGTCGCTAAGAGGGTCATCGGGAAGAGTATTATTTATCACAGCATGAGTTTCCTAATTACGATCAGTACTTGATTAGCAATGAGGACAAATTCATCAATAAGAATGTACTATCGCAAAGTGAAATGTTGCGAGTTGTTAGTGACAATCACAAGGAGTATTGGTCAAGAAATATAACGGCAGAAACGATCACTCCTAAAAAGTTAAAGTATGAAAAGAGACACACCGTATATATTCAATCTGATTATAAGACGGTCATTAGAATATTGACTGAGATTTTATCCAGACAAAGATTTTATTGTTTGGATTTAAGTCAAGAAGATGACCTTCGATTGATCGAGCCAAGTGATTTTAAGGGTGGAAACAATAAACTCAATGGTTTTTACTTTGAGGTATTCATGTTTAGGACTGAGTACAAGGAGGGTTATTCAGGTTGTTTGATTTCGGTAAAAAATATTCCACTCTTAATCTCTAGTCTAGCTGAACTAGAAGAACCTATTAATGATTGGGTTATTGAGAAACTTGAAGATGTTCCCTGTGTAATTACGTTTGATTTCCCATCAGTTAGCTATCATTTTGGTACGACTTCAATGGACTTGTTTATCAAGCCTTTCCTTTTTGAACTTTCTAGGAATAAAATCCATGCAATCTTATTCTCAGTAGATGATTTAGTAACATACATTAAAACAAATCCATTTATTTCAAATGAAGAAAGGCTGGAACAGTTGGATATAAATTCTGGAAGAATAATAGACCCAAAGCACAATGAAAAAATTGTAAGTGATGCTCAAAAGGTGTTGGGGAAGTACTGGGATATGCTTTCGGCTACAACAACTAGAGTATTCCTGTAGGTCTTGAATTGTATGGAATAAATCTAATATATAGGAACAATATTTTGGACTCCTCACCCGCATCGATACAATTTTCAAAATGTGTAGAAATTGAAATTGAGCAGAAACTATTACTCCCATTTCGTGAATTATTTTTGAGGGACTTTATCAATACGGATTTTTCAAGTGACACAAGTGACAATACCCTCTCAAAAATGATTAAGTTTTTAATTAATCCGAAATCTAAGGCTCCTGAGTTAGGGTCGTTTGCATTCTTCTTATCTACGGTGATCCACAGCAAAGCACGGGCAGCAACAAGCCCAACTATTACGGCTTATAGAAGGCATGTTTCATCATTCGTGGATTCCGAATTCTTAATCAGTAAAGAATTTTATAACATGTTAAACCTAATTTCAACAAAGTATCGAAATGGCTCTGCTCATACCAAAGCCTTACCCTTTGATTATCTCCAAGAATTTCATGAAACATTGATAGGAGTGGAACGAAAGGGCTTTTTCTTTAGGCTACTAGACGCTTTAAAATCAGATTGAAGTCAAAGCCATGGAGAATTTTAAGACACCAGAACGTGTAGAAGTGTTAATTGGAATCCTGAAAGATTACAATTCTATTACCGATGAATTAGCTGGGCACATGAATGGTAAGTCCTTGAATACTATTCAGAAAGTTTGCAACGACTTCATGAATAGGACAAGGATAAATAATGAGGCACTCATACCGATATTGGGAATTTACAAGACAGATGCTTCTTTACTGCTACCAATTGGTCTTATTTTAAGATCGATGTTATCAGATTATCTTACGTCAAGCTACCTAATAACATTTATCCATGAAGATGACAAAGACGAAAATTCGATTAAGAAAGAGTTATTAATTCTTGACCGTGATTTTCTGAGATCATTTTTAAAGGCAATGGAACTTGAAAAGACTATTCATTTATTAAATCCTGATTTTCAACCCACATTCAATGATGACGCAGAATTTGAAGCCAGACTTCAAGCCATAAAAGTAATTTCAAAGTACTCTACAAGAAGAATGATATTAATCTAAAGCTAAAGGAGCCAAAAGATTTTAGAGAAACATCACTAGACGGATTGTTCACCACTCAAGAATATTCAACCGTTGGTGGGGGCTTTATGAGCGAGGAGTATAAATTTGATAGAATTAAAAGGTTAGGCTTCGGCAAATATGCTACAGCATTTATACCATTTAAATACTTTTCACAATTCCAGCACTACTCAAAGAGAGGATACAGCTTATTAGATGATACGTTTGGTGGATTTGGATATTTCCACGTTGTACATTCACTCAACATCATATTAATTTCTACTCAGTTCCAAATCGAAATTGTAGCTGGCAAAGGAAACGAGTTTACAAAAAAATAGCAGCCCTTGTACCGAAATTGAATGGCGCTTTGGGATGAAAAGTAGGCAATCATACTTCACCTTCTAGTACCCTAATCCGTACAATCTTCGTCTCTTCGACTGACTGACAATGGGATTCCACCGAAATGAACTGTAATCTTTGCCCGTGTTAATAGTATCGATCAAAAGAAGGGGTATCCCCCCCTTAGAAATAGCCTACCCCGCCCACTCCCTATGGGTGCTGGTGGCACACGGAAAATTCTAGCCTCTCTCTACAGTTTTAGAATTTTCGTTTTATAAAATTTTATAATCTGATTCATCGACAACGGATTATCCTAACCAGACGATCTTCACTCTATATAGTAATCCGAAAACGGATCGAGACAAACCGACAACGGTCTTCCAAATAAAGTATATATTCGAAAACGGAAACCTTACAGGAAAGCAGCCGTATTTGATGAAAACGGGGAGAATTAGTACCCTATTTGAACACCTACTTTGAAATGATGGGATTTTTTAGCCGAAAACGGATCAGAAACAAGGATTGTTTATGGTCTCTGCGGCTCCACAAGGGACTGTAAACGACAATTTCCGTTGTCGATTTTTCAGTCCGTAGCCGATCGAATAATGTCGACTTTCGTGTATTAATCCCACTATTTCAGAAATGAGGTCGTGGGATTTTTTTGTGATAGTGTTTTTCAAATTGATCATGGAGCCATGCCACCAGCAACGAGCCAGGCTTTATCAGACTTTGATAAGGCTAAACTTCTTTGTTGGCTTACTAATGGTTCAAACTGAATCATTGATGGAGAACAACTTCCGCGAAAATTCCGAGAATCCTAACCCTCGACCCTTTGTCAAATTCTGGTGTATTAAGAATTTCGGAATTCGGAAAAATAATAACATCTGGATTGAATATCCGTTATGTTTACGGGTTTCGGATTAATTATTAATTGATGGATTCAAGGATCATAGTGTATTTAAACAGTAGCATAAGAAGGTTTAAATTTGCAATACTTTTGATTTTTCAACCACTCGCTACCCTTGCCCAGGTTGAGTCGGTTACAATCTCAGGCGTGATAAAGGATAATTCCGGGCCGGGTTTGTCCTATGTTAATGTGGTGCTTCTTACTGAAGCCGATAAAACGTTTGTGACAGGAACTGTAACAAATGAAGAAGGTCGTTATACCATTTCAAATGTAAAACCGGGCAATTACTTTTTGCAAGTATCTTTTATCGGCTACAAAAACCATGAACAAACAATTTTGGTTGGCAAGCTCAGTTCCTTTTTGGATTTAGGAACCTTGCCACTGGAAGAAGATGTAACTGCGTTGAGGAAGTAGTGGTAGAAGGTACGCGGGATGCCGTGGCAGAAACCCTTGACAAGAAAACATTTTCGGTAGCAGATAACGTAAATCAAAGTGGCGGATCGCTTTTACAAGTGATGCAAAACCTCCCGGGCATAACGGTTAATCAGGAAGGGACTGTTCTTCTGCGCGGCAGTGATCGTGTGGCTGTGTTGATTGACGGAAAGCAAACGGCCTTAACGGGATTTGGAAATCAGCGCGGGCTTGATAACATTCCTGCCTCATCCATTGAGCGAATAGAAATTATTAATAACCCCTCTGCCAAGTATGACGCGAACGGAAATGCGGGCATCATTAATATTATTTACAAGAAGAATGTAGCCGAGGGATTTAATGGAAAAGCTGGATTAACCCTAGGTGCCGGTGCGCTTTGGATAAAGAAAGAAAATTACCCTGACATGCGGCCGCAGTATCAGGTGACACCCAAAATTAATCCCTCACTTTCTTTAAACTACAGAAAGGGAAAACGAATATCTTTTGCAAGCGGATAACCTGTATACCAAGACACTTAATAAGAATGAGTTCGTAGATCGGTATTATGAAAATGGAGATACCGTTCTGCAACAGACGGTAAGAAACCGAACAACCAATATAGTTACGGTAAAACGGGTATTGATTGGTATAAAGATGAATTTAACACCTTTACACTTTCAGGGTTATTTAGCAGTGAAAAAATATTGGATGAAGGCGATGAACCTTTTTTAATGCCGACCTATCCGAGAACCTTAGGTTTTGGAAATTTCTTGAAGATGAATTAAAGACAACGGTGACTGCCACGGCTAATTGGCAACACAAATTTAAACAACCGGGAAGGTCGTTTAATGGTGGCTTCAACTATACATTCCATCGCGAAGATGAAAAGTATTTTTTCACCAATACAATGCCCACATTTACAGGACAAGATGCCTTTAAATTACTTTCTGATGAAAATGTTTTTGATCTCAATGCAGACTATGTTCAGCCACTGAAATATGGCCGATTTGAAACGGGCATTAAATTTCGATATCGGTTTATTCCGACCAACATGCAATTTATTCCAGGTATAAACTCTCCCTTAGATACTACTGCGGGAGGCTGGGCCGATTACAGTGAACTCATTCCGGCCGCGTATGGCACGTATGTATTCGAGAATAAGAATTTTGAAGTGGAGGCTGGCTTGCGCGTTGAGTATGTGAAAATATTTTATGATGTAAATCCGTATCATGTTACTTATAAGAGTGATGGATACGATTACACGCAACCTTTTCCTAACCTGCGGGTGGCTTATAAAATGAGTACGAACCACGCGCTTTCCTTTTTTTATAATCGAAGGGTGGATCGTCCGAGTGAAGTGGATATTCGAATTTTTCCAAAGTATGATGATGCCGAAATTATTAAAGTAGGTAATCCCGGATTAAGACCTCAGTTTACCAGTAATTATGAATTGGGCTATAAAACAAATTGGGAGCAGGGGTATCTCTATGGAGCTGCTTATCACAGAGAGACACAAGCTACGATTACCCGGATTTCCCGAACTGTACCGCCCAGCAATTTAATTTATGCTATTTTTCAAAATGCGGGAAGAAGTTATTCCACCGGAGTGGAAATTGTACTTACTCATGCTTTTGGTAAATGGGCAAACCTAAGTTTGAATTTGAATGGATATCGGAATACGATAGAAGCCTTTACTGTAGAAAATAGATATCCTGTCGGAAGTATTTTTTCGGCTCCCGAACAACAACTTAATTCAGGAAGTATAAAACTAAATGGTCTGTTCCATCTCTCTAATGATGTTGATCTTCAATTTACTGGATCTTATTTGGCTCCGGACATCATTCCGCAAGGAAAGATTTATGCCCGCTATACTTTGGACACGGGTATAAAGAAAACGATTCAAGAAGGAAAGGGAGAAGTTTTTTTGAATGCTTCAGATTTGCTCAACACCCTTCGTGTAAAAAAGGAAGTGCGTGGCGATGGCTTTTACTACTTAAGCACAGACTATTACGAAACACAAGTAATTCGGATTGGATATAATTACAAGTTTTAAATCAATTTCATTTTTTGATTGACTCTTTTCTTGTAATCAGAAGGGGTAAGGTAACACCTAATGCAAGGGCAAGAAGAATAAATGCGGCATTTAAACCGTTGTGAATAGTTTCTGCCAGAACTCGCGGATACTGTTCGCCAGGGATTGCTGATAACTTCATTATGCCCAGCATCATTTTATTTGCAAACACACCGGGTATCATAGGTATAACAGAAGGTATGGCAAAAACCAACGGTGGAGAATGTTTGCTATGTGCAGCATAAATACTGATGATGCTCACCAGGAAGGCTCCGCCTAAGCTTGAAATAATAATGTTGAAGCCCAGCAAGAGCAGGAAGGTTTTCATCAGTCCGCCTAAAGCCCCTATAACAAATATGAAAAGCAACGTTCTTACCGGTACATTGAATAATACGGCAAAACCCAGTGCAGCGAATCCAAACCATATACCTTTTCAAAAGAATCTATCCAGCTCATAGTTGTTACAATTGACAGATTCGTATTGCCAACATATATCCTATTGAAATTGCAAATGAGATAGTTAAGCCGTCCACGCTTCTCACAATCCCATTCATAATGTTACCATTAATCAAGTCTGAAAAAAGAGTTAATTAAGGGCACGCCAGGAATTAAATAAAGCACAGAGGCCAGTAAGGCAGGCGCCTGAATATTTCCACCGAATTTAATAGATAAACTTGCAACCATGGAAGAAGTAAAAGCAGCGAAAAATATTCGCATATAAGGATTGAAATTTCTTTTCGTGAATTCTTGCCGGATAAATAACCCGGCAAAGGTTGCTGCAAAAACCACGATCATATCTTGCCAAGAGCCGTCAAAGAGGCGGCAGAACGAAGCTCCGGCCAGGCTTACCACAAACAGTACGAGGAGCCTTGGATAATGTGGAAGAGATATTAATCTTTCTACTTCCGTATTGATTTGCGCTACTGACCAATTTTCCTCCACGACAGACCAACTCATCCGGCTGATTCCCGAGACAATCTTGAAATTAACGATGTGGCAGCGTCCGTTTTAGTCCGCTATGAAAATATTCAACCCCATGAGCATTAATCGTTACCATAAGTGCTTTGTGTGTGATGAGGAGATCAACAGTACAGTTGAATGCCCCTGCTAAACGCTCTAACGTTTTTGTGATACGCTGACAGTTTGCCCCGGAACTCATAAGAAGGGTCCCGATGCTCAGCAGGGTTTGGCCAAGTTCAGTCAAGTCTGATTTTGAATTGCTTGCAGTCATTTACTTTTTTAAAAGTAATAAGTATTTTGTCAAATTAATTCTCAGCAAAGTATTTGTTTCGAAACTCTGCTGTTGCTCAATTTTTGTAACCTCCGCCAGAGCCCTCTGCCGCCTACAGGTCCCTGTCAAAGGAGATTCTACGGTGGAGAGATTAGTAGAAATAGATACCCTTTTGGGAGTATTTCTTGGTTCCGGAGCAACAACTTACTTGAGTAATTGTAAAACTGAATGGCTGTTTAAATTGTTGGATACATTCTTTTTTTAAACCAAAAAGCAAGATTTACAAGCAGTATCAATGCGGGCACTTCAATAAGCGGACCGATAACCCCTGCGAACGCCTGACCTGAATTGATACCGAAAACCCCTACGGAAACGGCAATAGCCAATTCAAAATTATTTCCGGTGGCGGGAAAAGAAACTGAAGTGTTCTCTTCATAGTTCGCTCCAAATTTCTTGGATAAAACAAAGCTTAGAACAAAAATTATAAGAAAGTAAATAACCAATGGAACTGCAAGTCGAAGTACATCAAATGGAATTTCTACTATCATTTGCCTTTGAAACTGAACATGATAACGATGGTAAAAAGCAAAGAGATTAAAGTCAGTGGACTGATTTTGGGAATCACATGGCTCACATACCATTCTTCCCCTTTTGCTTTCTTAAAGAAATACCGGGTTAGAAAGCCAGCAATAAATGGAACGCCCAAATAAAGAAATACGCTCTTAGCTACATCGCTAATACTTACATCAACCACTGAACCTTTAATGCCAAAGAAAGGCGGGAGCACAGTAATAAACAGCCAGGCAAATAGACTATAAAAAAGTACCTGAAAAATACTGTTCAATGCCACCAGTCCCGCTGCATATTCTTTGTCGCCTTTGGCCAGATCATTCCATACTAAAACCATAGCAATGCAACGGGCAATACCAATCAGTATCAAACCCATCATGTATTCAGGCTTGTCGCGAAGGAAAATGATTGCTAAGAAGAACATGAGGATGGGGCCAATAATCCAATTCAATAAGAGCGAAAGTGAAATGACTTTTACATTTTTGAAAACCTTGCCCAGGTGTTCATATTTAACTTTTGCCAATGGCGGATACATCATAATGATAAGTCCAGTGGCAATTAAAAGGTTAGTAGTGCCAATTTGAAAATTGCTCATGAATTGTTCAACGGGAAAGAAGTTACCAAGAGCAATTCCTAAAAGCATAGCAAGGAAAATCCAAAGAGTAAGATAGCGGTCTAAGAATGCAAGTTTTGACTGATTATTCATATCGGGTCTGGAGGTTAAGCGTTTACAAGTGAGAAGGCATAAAATATCTCTCTGCCAATTTGATGTACGCGCTCCGCATACTTTACTTCCTCTTGGGGGGTGCCATCAAATTCTTTTGGGTCATCATAGGTAAGTGCGATTCTTCCCGATGCCCCTAATACCAAGGGACAATTTTCATCCGCTTGTGAGCACGTCATGATAGCCGCGAAATCTTTGTTGTGGTTAAAGGGATCATCATACTTTTTTGAGAAAGCAATGATCGATACTGCATCTTCTGCAAATTTAACTTCATAAACCGGGTTCTCACCTTCTTTGGTTCTTGTAATACTGAACCCTGCATCCTGCATGGCCTTTACCGCACGCGGATTAAAGGCAGTTGCTTCGGTTCCGCCTGAGTAGCAGAATACATTCTCAATACCATAGTAATGTGCAGCGGCTTGTGCCCACATCAGAAATGTGACTCCTTCGTGAATTATGGGTGCAGATGAAATTGAGGTAAACCGGTTTGCCCGTCTTTACTTTATCTTGAACAAATCTCGTCAATTGCTGAAGCGTCTCTTTTCTCTCCACGGATATCTGGCCAACCTCTTTGGTTAGTAGATTAATTTTTGATTTAAGGGCTGGAAACATAATGTTCGTTATTATTGTATTATCGTAATATTACGTTATGATTAAATAAAAAAAATTAGCAGCAGTCTTTCTTGCTCACATATTTGGTAAAGAGATTTACAAAGATGTCTTTGGCTTCTTCCCAAACCTTCTCATCAATGCAATAATTCACCTTGGGGCCTTCAATTTCTCCTTTAATCATGCCAATTCGTTTTAACTCTTTCAGGTGTTGAGTGATGGTTGACTGTGAAAGTGGAAGTTCGTTTACCAAATCGTTGCAAATACAGGTTTCATTTCTCAATAGGTATTCAATGATTGCCACCCGAGCCGGATGGTCAAAGGCCATGGCCAGATTAGCAATTTTGTTTTGACGCTTGTTGAATAAAGCTGATTTGGTAACGCCCATAAATGATAACGCAATATTACGATATAACGGTGATTACCAAATAGGATAAGGTTATTTTTCCCAGATCAGTTCTCGATAACACATGGCGGTGATTTCTTGTTGGAAACATCAGTTTTTACAAATGTCTTTGAAAGAGAAGACTTCCAGGTAAAATTCGACAGAGGAGTAACTTCGAAAATATCTTTGGCAGACATAGAAAGTAATTTATCCGTAAAGCTATTTTCAAGCTCTCTAAGATGCTCCAACTCACAGGAAGAAAGTTTGTTATCAACAGCCAGATTGCTAAGGGAGTCAATTTCTTTTGGTTTTACACCTTCCCGCAATTTTATTTGAAGTGTTTGATTGTTATCAAGTCGTTGCACAATGAAAAGCGAAGGTATTTTGTTTACATAGAAAGTATTGTATTGATACCGACCTCCGGTTAAATAGACTGCCACATCGGTTAAACAGGGCGAGGGGTTACTAACAATACGCGTGTTCGTTCTGTCCACAATACCATCCGGATAGAGTTGTAACAACGCTTCTTTCAAACCCAGAAAGCCCACCGCGAGACCATCGCACAAGTGGCCGTGAAATTTTACTACATCATCCATGGATATTTCCTGAATGTTGCCAAGTCTTCCTTTGGAGAAATCGGTGTCGTTGGTTTTTATTCTGATGGAACCTGTAGCCATAGTCATGTGTGGTTAACTCTGTAATAGCCGTAGTTATTCTAAACGGAAAGGGACTACTTACATCATAGCCTTTTTGTTTTGCCAATTGCTCAACTGCATTCTGAAGATCGTTCATGTTGCTTATGTTGGCTTTCACTTCGTACGAAACCCAGGCAGTAACATTGGCATAAACCAGAAAGGGAGCCTCTGCTTTCCAGGTCTGCGATACCCGGGCCGATCCATCCGCTTGCACTTGTGCAACCAAAGGCATTCCGTTAAGCACGGTAATTTCGCCTTGCATCTTACCGAATGGGCCGAGAGCAAAAAGATGCTGATTGTTTCGTATTGTATCCAGTTGGATGCTTGGTTTAAAATCATTTTTCCCCATTTCGCTCATGGAGCCAGCATATTTAACAAGGGCTGTGCAAAGGATAGCTGCGTTGCTGTAAAAAGTAAAAAGAGAATGTATAACGCATAATGTTTTGATAGAATATTAAAAATTAATTTGGCCAATGTGTTTTGGTTTGATGCTCAACAACTTTTATGCGCTCCTCCAATTGATGAAGCTTGTATAACTTAATTAGTTGGATTTCAAGCTCCGACTTTTCGCTGAAAGCATACGTTTTCGCAAACCATTTTTCAATACTTGCCAATTCGGCATCGGCTATTAATTGTTCCTGTAACATAGTGATAGTTTAGTTGTGTTTTTGAAATGCTGATAAGCCATGTTTAACCATATTTTAAAATTAAGGCTAACTGCCCGGCATGATAAGTGGTGTGTGATACAATTCTACCGAATGCTTCCGCTTTTGTTTTAGTTCCAAATTCTTTTGTGGTAATTATTGTTTCCCAATCTTCCTCTAATTGTTTTTCAACTATTGCTTTCAATGTTTCAAAAGAAAGAGAAACATATTCTTTCAGTTCTTCAAGATTTGTCCATTCGCCTGTGTCGTGTTTTTCGATCACTGTTTTAGCAGATACTTTTACCTCACTGGCTCCAAAAACATTTTTAGCAAAAAGCAATTCCACATCACCAATATGCCTGATTAAAAAAACCAACGCTATTTTGTGCGGGCAACAATTTCTTTTTCAAATCCGCTGTTGTAATAGTTGTCAATGGGTTAGTAAACCTTGTTCGAGCTTCTATCCACAGTTCAATAAAAATTTCCGTTTTCGTTTTCATTTTTAAAAATTGATGTCGGCACACTTTTCTTCATCAGTTTCAAACTCAAGTGTGCTGTGTGAGATATTATGTTCCGCCAGTTCCTTTTTTAACTGCTGTTTTATAGAAACTAAATCAGTTGTGTTTTGAATAAGAATATGGCAGTGATCGCATTTTCACTTGTACTCATACTCCAAATGTGGATATGATGCACATCTTTTACCCCAGCTATTTCAAGTAAATGCTCTTTAATTTCATCGCTGTTAATACTTGAAGGAACACCATCCAAAATACTTATGATACTGTCTTTAAATAAACTCCAGGTACTGAATAAAATAACTACTGCAACTAACAAAGCAGCAATGCCATCCATAAAATACCAACCAGTAAATCTTATTAGTAAACCTGCAACCACTACCCTAATGACACTAACGCATCAGCCATTAAATGCCAGTAGGCGGCTTTGATATTCAAATCATCCTTTTCTCTTTTTTTAAATAGTAAGGCAGATGTAAAATTGATAACAATGCCAATGGCAGCCACAATCATGACTAAGGTTCCATTAACCGGTGAAGGGTGAATGATATGTTGAACACCTTCCCAGGCAATGGCACCAATGGCAAAAGCAAGTAACAGCGAATTTATAAAAGAGGCTAAAACAGAACCTTTCTTAAACCATACGTAAATATTTTACCTGCTTTTATTTTTTGAAAACGAAAGGCTGCGAAGGCTAAAAGCAATCCTGAAATATCTCCGATGTTATGAACGGCATCTGAGAGTAGGGCGGTGGAGTCGCCTTTCCACCCATAAAACAATTCTATCAATACATAAACAACATTCAATGCAATACCAATCAAAAATGAACGGTTTATTTCGTTCGCTGTTATTGCCGGGATGGTATGATTGTGTGAATGCGCCATTAGCTATAAAATGAAATTAAATAAGTAACCGGATAAAATCATAAAGAAGGTAATCGTTCCAAAATAAATAGCAATCATTTGCCAGGCCATTACTTTTTAAGCAAAGTAGCTTCGGGAATGGATAAACCTACCGTGGCCATCATAAAGGCAATGGCGGTTCCAAGGGGTACCCTTGGCAACAAAAACCTGGATAACAGGAACAATTCCTGCGGCATTAGCATACATGGGTACGGCAACAAGTACGGCAAGCGGAACGGTCCACCACTCGCCACCTCCTAAATACTGGTTGAAAAAGTTTTCCGGAACATAGCCGTGCATCGCTGCACCAATAGCAATCCCGACCACTACATAAAGAAGAACGCCTTTTACAATATCCCAGGCTCCACGGGAGATTTCAGGCAATCGTTGAGAGAAAGTTCGCTTCTCCACTTCGTATTCGGCTTGTTTCATTTTATTTTCAAGAATCTTTTTTACCCAATCTGAAAGTAAAGGCTCGAGCTTAAATTTACTAAGCAGCCACCCACCCACGGTACCTAATAAAATACCTGAAACAACATAAATCAAAGTAGCTTTTATACCAAACATACCAAGAAACATCGCCACAGCAACTTCATTCACTAAAGGCGAAGTAATCAAAAAAGAGAACGTTACGCCAAGCGGAATTCCACCTTGAACAAAGCCAATAAATAGCGGCACCGAAGAGCATGAGCAAAAAGGTGTCACAGCCCCAAAAACCGAAGCGAAAAAGTATTCTAAACCGTAAAGCTTTTTTTGTATTCAGATAGTTTTTAAGTCGTTCAATAGGAAAATAGGCGTTCACAATTCCCATTAAAAAAACAATGAAAAATAACAGAATGAGAATTTTGAGCGTATCATAGACAAAGAAATTCAGAGCCGTTCCCAAATGTGTTTCTGCTCCGATTTTAAAAACTGAATAGATCAGCCAATCCGCAAAATGTTGAAGCCAGTCGAACATATCTATATCTTTTTAACAACAAGGGCTGCCATCACTATTTGGCGTGTCGGAGCATCCTGCACTATCACTTTTAATCAGCACCGAATTTGTATCGCCTTTAGTAGGGAACCCTCTTTGTACCCATCGGACCATGCCATGCTGCATGTTCATTACATTTTCATAGCCTTGGTTCATCAGGTAGTACGTTGTTTTAAGACTACGCATACCGTCACGACAAACCATAACAAGTTCGCGATCTTTGGGTAGTTCGCTGTAACGGTCTTCAAATTCGCTTAACGGAATGTTAATGATTTCAGGCACATCGAAGGCAAGTTGTGCTACTTCATCTTTCTCTCTCACATCTACCAGTAAGGCTCCAGCTTTCACACGGCCCTGTGTTGTGGTAGGACAAATTTCTATTGCTGTTTTTGTTTCCATAATAATGTTGGTTACAAGGGTTATTGTAAAAATACTTTTACCTCATCGGGCATGGGCACACGGCCTTTTACTTTTATTACTTCATCTACCACCAGCACAGGGGTCGAGAGCACATTGTACTCCATGATTTTTTGAATGTCTTCTACTTTTTCAATTTTTGCATCGATGCCCAATTGTTCTACCACTTGTTTTACAATGGCTTCTGTTTGTTTGCATTTAGCGCATCCTGTTCCGAGTATTTTAATGTGTTTCATTTTTAAATTATTTAGCTCTATAAAATTATTCTATTCGTATTTATACGAACGAATTGATCAAATTTTTTTAGTCGAAGAAGCCAATCAACAAGCCCTTGGCCATGGCCCAATTTTCGCGGTTGATACAATACTTAATTTTAGGAGCTTCAATCTCACCCTGGATAAGGCCCGATTCCTTCAATACCTTTAAATGTTGTGATAGCGTGCTATGTGCTATTGGTAATTCCTCTGCCATATCGCCATGATAGCAGCAACTTTGCCTGGAAAGCTGTTGCAAAATGGCCACCCGAACGGGGTTGGCAATGGCATTTCCGAAACGGGCAATTAACTCCTGTTTTTGGGTATATTTTACTTTTTCTACGGCAGTTGGCATAATCTAATTAGTTCGTAACTATACGAACAATAAATTCAACTTTTGGTTCACAAAACAGAAGTTTTATTGAAGGTGAAAGGGTTTGGCTCTTACCTTAAGGTTGGTCCAGATAGGTATCGGATGTGCGGCTATAGCATGTGGCAAATCGAAGATTTATGAGCACCAAAAAAGAGCACTTGCGAATAAATGCACGGAACAGATACATTTTTTGTGAGGGCGCTAATGGTTGAGCCTGAAAACAGCACGTCAATAATTATAAGTTCTAATCTTTAAATCAGAATGGATAGCCTATGGCTATGTTAATCGCTGGATTCCAGAACTTAATATCAGTGGTCCATCTTTCTCCGGTAGGCAGGTATGGTGTGCGCAACGTGTAGGCAAAGTCAAGCCGGGCAACAATAAAACTAAAATCCCACCGCAAGCCCCACCCCGAGCTAATCGCTATCTGCTTAACAAATGTATTTAAGTGAAATGTTCCATTGGGTCTTGATGCATCTTCTTTGGTTAGCCAGATATTTCCTGCATCCATAAACAAAGCGCCTTTCAGATTGCCATATACATCAAACCTGTATTCGAGGTTTCCTTCTAATCGTATATCCCCCGTTAAGTCATTGTACCCTTCAGGCGGTATTTCACTACCAGGCCCCACTGATCGGGCTATAAAGGAGCGTAAACTATTGGTGCCCCCTACATAAAATTGTTTTATGTAAGGAATAACATCTGAATTACCTATGGGCAAACCAACCCCGGCACTAAACCGTGTTACTAATTTTGACTGTTGATTTAATTTGAAGTTATACGTAAGGTCAACCCGCGGACGTAGATATTGCGAATAGGGAACGCCTAACAAAGTATATCGTCCCAAAGAATCTTTGGATGCGTTTGTTGCCGAGTACAAACCATTCAGAAGATTTCCCGCCATGTCAATTCCTCCTCTGAAGAAAAATTCGTTGGAACGGTTAGCCTTGGATTGAAAAGTATATTCATAGCCCAGGCCTACAATAAATTGTTCATCGAAGCTTCGCTGTACACCTGGGTTTTCCTCTAAATATTTCTTGAATTCATCGGATTGAGAATCTTCAGGAATTTTGGTGAAAACAATCTCAACAGGATTAAAGGAATGGGTGACACGATCTTTTTTGCTACATCGATACCCAAAGTTTGTATAGATAGAATTTAACCGATAAAGATCGAGTCGATTAAATAAATTGTAACCGGCAGAGATATTTGTTTTAAGCAGATTTTTTTTGTCTGCATTAAATAGAAATCCCGGATAAAGTCTGGGCAAGGCATAGTTAACCTCTAAGCCTAATTCATAAGCCGGCTTAATTTCGCCATCAACAATTTGTACCTCAACTCTTCCGCGTAAATTTATTTTAAACATTTCAGCCGCTTTATTTCGGTTTCGGTCCGTGTAACTGAATATTACACCCGGGCCAAAATAATTTGTTGACCGATAGATGGCATTAAATTCGGCTGAATACGCGTAACGCTTTCGCTGAGAGAGGTAAAGGTTTGCATCCAGTTCATTGGTATTTTCATGCGGAAAAAACTTTATACTCGCATTTCTTATAATGGGGAGCGAATTCATATACCGAATCGTATGCATATAATTCGATTGGGCAAAGGTTTCACCGGGTTTCAGAAAAATACCTCGTTGAAGAACATCAAACCGAAGATTCTTATTTTGTGAAATCAAGTAATAATTATCGAATTGAAGCGTGTCGGTAGGCACGTTGTCAAGTATAAAGTCGTCATGAATAAAAACTTTTCGTATCGTATAAGGCTTTCTGGATTCCGGTGGCGTTTCGGGTTTAATAGTTATCTGCCCATTTACCCGATGGTCACTGGTAGTCGTGTCGGCCTTTAGCGTAATAAATTCAGGATTAAAATAGATGTACCCCTGTTCTTTCAGGTTTAGATCAATCCTGCTCCGCTCGTTCTTTATGGCTTCTAGGGTATAGATATCACCCTTCTTCAACAGCGATTCTGGCCGGGTGTCATTTATTTTTTGTGCGAGATCATTTTGAGGTTTAGGAAAGGTAATGGTTTCAAACCTGTAGGGATCACCCAGGGAGATCGTGTACTTATATTTTATCTTGCGCTGCCCACTAAAAATCGTATCGAACGTTACGGAATTGTGAAAATAGCCGTTATGAAAAACCCGGTTCTGGATAGCGGCACTAACCTGAAGAGGATGAGTTTGAGAAAGCAAAACCGGATCTGAAATTTTATTCTTCCAGAACTTTTTCTTTTTAGCAGCTTCAGAAATTGTATTGTTAATAGCCAAACCGGGTCTCATCCACAGAAATTTATTATTAGGTTCTGGTTTTAATACATCATTGATTGTGGACATTAATTTTATTTTTTCATTCCCCTTCGCAATTATTTTTATTTCATTTCCGGTGTAAAGAGGATTCTCGGTAGAAATATTCTTCATGCCGGTGCAACCGGTTAAGGCAATTACAAAAATCAAAAAAACAGTATGTAGGACTGATGGCTTCATTTTCGATTGTTCTTATTTTGCCCCTTACTAGCAAATTCACGAATGAAGATTAACGAGATACCCGTGTTTCTGATTTCCTGATAGATAATATCATAGGTTTGATTATTAAATAATTTTAGTTGCTTATCGCCTTTGCCGGTCAGGTCATAAATGATAGCGAAATCGCCCCGGTAATTTTTACCTGTGTTGCTCCCCGATTGATCTTGATTGAGATTAAAATCGCCACCCACTTCAAAAGACAACCGATCATCCATGATCGACTTAGAGACCCGGAAATCCATGGCCGTTTGAGTCTTGCCACCTGGTGTGGTGTAATCACTGTAGGATTGTATTCCTACATCGATGTTTACATTTTTAATATACTGACTGGCAAAACGATTAAGTTGACTGGCCAACAAACTATTAACACTATTGGATAGAGCGGTGGCTGCAATCGTACTGGAATTGATATCCGCGCTGCTGGATTCTGGCAAGAACCCGCCAAGTACTAAAAGCCCGAAAACCTGTTTATTTAATTCAGCGGTGTACTCAGGTTGTCGCAGCCGATCTAATTTATTGGCTAGCACCGGATAGTTCGCCTTCTCCTTTTGTGGAAGATCTAATGAAAATGATACGATCGGTTTCTCGATTGTTCCGTTGATGTTGATTCCCACTTCATAATCAAGCGCTCTTTCGTAAACTGATTTTTCATTTTCGCCAATTTCATCACCAATCAACCCGATGGAATTGGATTCAACCGTATGCACCGCTTTTATACTGAGGTCTCCGTTTTTTGGGGAACCATTCCAGTTAATAGACGAGCCATTGACAAGCGTAAAATTCTTTTTTACGAGATTATAGAAAGACAAACTATAAATTCCTTTGCTAACCGTATAATTTCCTGCAAGCTTAAGATTTCCCGTGCGGTCGTAGCCCAATTCCAGAGCAGCTTCGCCCGAGGTTTCTAAATAATCTCCCGACTCTTCGTCAAGAATAATTTTAATCACAGCATTTTTCTCTATTAGTACAGAGGAATTTAGATTGAAGTTCGGCAGACCAGCCAGTAATGAATCGTAAAGCGTAATAGATTGTTTATGGGCTACAGAATCCAGCAATAATGTGGGATCAACAAATTCAACAATTCCTTCTGCCTTAAGAAGTTCAATGTCTTCCTGTGGAGTTACGTAAGTAAGCTTTGTGGCGTCCTTAATGGTAAGCTTTGCTTCAACGGTAGCATCCTTTTTTCGGCCTTTTATAGTTGCGTCACTATCAATAACCAGTTGACCCTTGAAGTTACCTGAAGCAGAATCGGGCGTGTTTAGGAGTGCATAATTGCTCGCATTTAGTTGCAGGTTATAAGAAAGAGTTTGGTAGTCCAGACTCCCATTAACATGGAGTGGATTATTTGCTTTATCAAAAAGTTTAAAATTGTTAAAATGTATAATTGAATCATCGATCAAGATCCGATCATCTGGTATTTTAAAGGTAACTGTGGGATTAACCGTTGTTACACCTACATTAAGAAATTGCAAATAACCTTTTAACACGGGCTTCTTGAGTGGCCCATGAATTGTTGTTTCTCCCCTTAGAGTTCCATTCATTTCATCTACGATTCCCGAAACTAGAAATGAAAATAATTCGAGGTTGTTAACATCGAGTTTCAAAGAGGCATCTACTTCATCCTTTGCTGACGAGTATTGCCCATTCAGGTTAATCGTATTTGATTCATTGGTAAGCATGAATTCAAACGGCACGAGGCCGTTATCACTTACCGCAGTGGCGGTAATAGTTACCGGTTCCGAATTATAAAGAACAAGACTATCGACAACTGCCTTTAGGTTAAGTTTCTGACTGCCCGCGTAAGAAATTGTACCGGTAAGCAGCCCTTTGTTAATGATTGTTGTATCTCCGGCAAGCAAATAGTTTAACGGAGTAAGATTTACATTTTTAAGAGAGATATCGAAAGCATCTAAATCTCCATTCATTTTAATTTCCATGTCAGCCCGGGAAATCAGAAAATGATTGAACGCCAAATTATTGGTTCTTAGCGATACCGGATTAGTTGGATCAACCAAGTATTCTTTATCGAGAAAGAGCAGTTTATCAGGATAAATCAAAGTACTGCTGTCTGTTGGGAGAATCCGTGTTTTTAAACCCAATAGCGTAAGAGAATCGTTCGCTAATACCAGGTTAGCGTGTATTATTTCACCCTTTGTCTGCATATCAAGATTCATAGTACCCAGCGCGATAGAATCGTAATACAAATCGGAGACAATCATGCGGGTGCTAAGACTATCCTGAATGGCGTGCAGCGAATCTAAAGAAATCCCATATCCTTTAAATTTTCCTGCAGTGGCCTGAAGCGATGATCTTTTACGGTGCTCATCGAATTCTCCGGTTAACCGCAAGTTCGAAACTTCATCTACATCGATTCCTAATAATTGAAAGAGTCTGGCGTTTTCCGCTTCAAGGTTAAAATGAATAGTTCGGCCAGATGTAGAACTATTACTATTAGCGGTATTAAAAACAGTGCTGATCCATTTCTGTATGATATCCTGCGAATCGCGGATGTCGAAGTTTGAGATTAAGTTTCCTTTTTCATTATCGGCATAATATTCAAGCTCACTGCCTGTTGGCGACATCAACGCACGAAAGGCCATGGTATCGATTAAATATTTAGTGGATTGATTTTGAAGTAAAATGCTTTTTCCCTCAACCGATCCTTCCAGAGCAGATTGATTTAATATTAATTTAGATTTAAAGTCGCCTGAAATAGATAAGGTGCTATCACTATGTAATAGGGAGCCAGCCTTAAAATCATCTAGTTTCATAGTGGTTATCACCGCCATGGGTTCAGAAAACAAAATTTCTGAATGAATCTCTGACCGATAGGATGGATCTTTAATGACAGCCTTGATGATGGAGTTAGTTTTTGGTCAGGCTTTCAATCGCGATGTTGGAAATGGGTTGATCAAGAATTTCTATATGAGAGATCGATCCCTTGATTTCGAGATTCTGATCGGTACCTATATTTCCTTTTGCTACTAAAGAAAATCCGGCAGGCCCCAACGCGGACACATTTACCCATTTTCCAAGATCTACATTTTCACCGCTTAGGGTTGCATCGAGTCCGGTGTTATCGGCCTTTGGTGTTGCCTGGCCGTCAAACTGTACACTACCCCAATTTGTATTGATCTTTCCATTGGCAGTTATGAGAGTTCCTGAACTGAACGCCAGTATGGTTAACTCGTCAGGGATACTAAAACCTCCAACAAACGGAGTTATTATTTCTTTAAAGTCTGAGCCGATCGTGCTGTTAACCCTTATGTCCTTCCAGCTTAGCTTTTCGAGATCCAATACATCCGCTATTTTTCCATCGGCTTGAAAAGAACTATGCGCTGTTTTCAAATTAAACGTTTTAATCAACCCCTGTCCCTGGTTGTAGTTGCCTTCCAGTTTAACTTCCGTTGATTTCCAGTTGATGAATGGAATGAGTAAAGCATCATTAAGGAAGTAAGCAAGTGCCGCTGGATTAATTTTGCCAAGAACACTAAGTTCCAGATTGTCCAGATCAGTATTTTTATTTGAATTCAATGGAGAGGCCTTGAGGTCTGCATCGAGTTGATTGATGCTGGATGCCAGATGAAGATGGGTAAGTGAAAATTGATGTTGATTCCATTGCAGCGCAAACCGGGCATCGTCTACTTTAAGACCGGGCAGCTGTGCCGAAAGTGAAAGTAAATCCGCATTAAGCGTGTCTTCATTAACAAGAATATCTGAAAGATTGATTTGAATATCCTCAAGTTGAATGTGTGCCGGATCGAATTTTGGGGTGGTTGTTATCAGGTTATTATGGAGCGAGAAGTCACTATCATCTACGCGTAGATTCGTAACCTCAAAATCAATACCTAAATCAGTATTAATACTGAACAGGCTAAACGCACTGGCTTTCGTTGAATCTGGAATACTTGGGCTATTTTCCGGATTTGCAGATTGAAATACATTTACCTGTGCCTTGTTGAGGTAAATACTGTTCGCTCTAATCTTATTCGGACTGGTAATAAATTCAGCTTCCTTACCGTCCAACCTTCCTACTTTCACATCAACGGCAGTTCCATTTTTTATCGATGTAAACTTAAAATGGATGCTATCCAATTGAATGCTTTTGAAAAGCAGAGTCACCGCATTTGATTTTGCAGAGGAAGTTTCTCCTGACTGAAAGGCATCGAATATGAATTGAATATTTAATCCGTCCTCCTGTTGAATCAGATGAAAGTCCGCACCCGCAATATCCACCTTATCAAAAATGAGCTGGCCGCTAAGCAGATCGACTATTCCGGATGCGACCTCAATTTTTGCAGCTGAAAAAATCTTTGTGTGATCAGGGTCCCATACGGTTATATCTTCAATAATTACTTTGCCTAATAAAGAAAATTCAATGCTTTGAATGTCTATCCGGGTTTCAATCTTGGAAGACAAGTAGTTGGCTAATGCAGTGGTTATCTTTTTTTGTATGGGAGGGAGATGGATGAAAGCGGCAACGAGTACGATCGCCAGGAGAAATCCCAGTATTAGTTTCGCCAGAAACTTGGCAGCTCGTAAAAAATCGTCCGCGGGTGCATGTTACGGATCAAAAATACGCACAGATTAGTTCATTATTAATGATCTCTATGTCTTCAGTCGGTTAGAAACATCATACAGATATCCATAAAACAAAAAAGGTTGACATTGCTGTCAACCTTTCTCTGAACACAATGTTCATTACTTCTTCTTCTTAGTAGCCTTCTTTGCTTTCTTAGCTACTTTTTCTTAGCTGCTTTCTTAGCAACCTTTTCTTAGCGGCTTTCTTTGCTTTTTTGCCATAGCATTTAATTGTTTAAGTGAAACATGGGATAAATGTAAGTGTTAACTTCATTACATGCAAATTTTATGGCAAAAGAGTTGCGTTGATCAATTTTGTGATGTATAGACGATAAAGCATGAAATATGATTTATGAATGAGTAACATCATAACTTTTTATCGCGTATAAATAAAATTTTGCTCTTTCAGTTTATCAGGCATCAATGAAAATAGTACTCACGGCTCTATATAATTACATTAATTCAACTGAATGTTTTCTTTATTTTTGGTAACGATGAAAGGGAATAACATCATTCAATCTGCCTCTGCACTGACAATTTTTTTGTTTTTATTCAGTCAGTGTGCACCCAGGAACAAATCTGCTATTGACACAACGACCATTTATTCGTGGACGACAACCGCAGATCAATCGCAATTACTAACGCCATCTAGTGATTTGATCTTTGACGATGTGGATACTAAAGATTCTGCCATTAGCATCGATAGCACGATTGTATACCAGACCATTGATGGTTTTGGATATACCTTAACGGGAGGCAGTGCGATGCTATTAACTACTAAATTGGACGATAATGAACGCACAGCCTTCCTGCGTGAGCTTTTTTTGAATGATGAAAAGGGGATAGGGGTGAGTTATTTGCGTGTGAGTATTGGCGCCTCCGATCTGGACGAATCTGTTTTTTCTTATGATGATCTGCCAACCGGAAAAACCGATTCATTGCTTACTAAATTCAATTTATCGTATGACACGCTTTACCTTATCCCAATACTCAAACAAATAATCGCAATTAATCCTGCTATTAAAATTTTAGGTAGCCCCTGGTCACCACCCACCTGGATGAAGACGAATCATCAGGCTAAAGGCGGAAGTCTGAATCCCAGATATTACGGATCGTACGCCAACTATTTTGTAAAATATATCAATGCTATGGCAGCTGAGGGAATTAATATCGATGCAGTAACAATTCAAAACGAACCCGAAAATCCTAACAACACACCCAGTCTGGTGATGACGGCCACAGAACAAAATGAGTTTATTAAGAATCATTTAGGTCCGGCCTTTAAGCGCGCTAACAGTGCAACAAAAATTATATTGTTCGATCACAATTGCGATAACCCCGAATATCCTATTTCTATACTCAACGATCCGGAAACGAAGCAGTATGTTGATGGAACTGCTTTCCATATGTATCTGGGCGAGATCGAAGCACTTAACACGGTACACGAAGCCCATCCTGACAAAAATTTATATTTTACCGAACAATGGACATCCGGTAAAGGAGATTTTGGTGGCGATTTGCGTTGGCACGTTAAGAATCTGATTGTAGGTACTACCCGAAACTGGAGCCGCACCGTGTTGGAATGGAACCTGGCAGCGGATGAAAAATTTGAGCCTCATACCCATGATGGCGGTTGTGATTTGTGCCAAGGTGCTTTAACCCTTGGCGATTCGGTGAGGCGAAATGTTTCTTACTATATTATTGCGCATGCTTCTAAATTTGTGCCACCCGGCTCCATAAGAATTGCCTCTACCATCACGGATAATTTATACAATGTGGCCTTCCTTACGCCAGCGGGTAAAAAGGTGTTGATTGTTGTGAATGACAATGATGCACCGAAGTCCTTCTCTATTATATATAAGGAGCGGGCGGCCCGCACCAGCCTGGCCGCGGGGGCGGTAAGTACGTTTGTCTGGCAGTAGTTGTAAAACCGAATTTTTGGCACGGGTTCTAATATTATCCCGTTTGTAGGATTAAAATGGCTTTCGTGGATTGTGGCCATTCGTTACCTTTGCCCCGATTCTGACTCTATTATATATAGATATTCTGAGGCAGATTTAAGTTTCCGTACAATGCCCGCCCGATCCGAACGAGTGTGGATCTATCCAAATATGGAGTTATGCGGATCGTTCGGGCGGGGATAGTATTTCAGATTCCGTCCCGATAGCTATCGGGAGAAGATGCAGGTTTGATTCCTGCCGTGATTGAAAAGGAAAGAAGATTCTCGGATGGAGAATCAATAATATTTTATGGTTCCGTAGTACAATGGATAGTATTTCAGATTCCGATTCTGAAGATGCAGGTTCGATTCCTGCCGGGATCACTAAAACGGGCAGATAAGATTTTTTTATCTGTCCGTTTTTTTGTCTCGGCTTCTCTGAAAATGAATTTAGTTCGGAGCATTCCGCTTTAATTCGTCTTCTTGTAATTATAAATCGCGGCTCCATTAAGCACAATGGCAAAGATGATCAGATAATACAATTCCATTTTTATCTGCGACCATCCACTTCCCTTCAGTACGATCAGCCTGACAACTTTAATAAAATGTGTGACGGGTGTCATATTAGCCATTCTTATTGCCCAGTCTGGCATACTGTCGAGGCTGGTGAAGAAGCCACTCATGAGCATGAAAATCATCATGAAGAAAAACGCAACGAACATGGCTTGTAGCTGGCTGTTGCTGAATGTAGAGATCAGCAAACCAAATCCCATAAGTGCGATCAGATAGACAGCCGCAAAAAGGTAGAGCACCGGCACACTTCCTTTTGGGAAAATTCCGTAGACTACATACATGGCAATTAGTCCAACCGTGAAGACAGTCATACCGACAATCCAGAACGGGATGAGCTTGCCCAGGATAAACTGCCATTTCTTTATCGGAGTAACATTGATTTGTTCAATCGTTCCAATTTCTTTCTCTCTAACAATGTTGAGTGCCGTGATAAAACCACCGATCAAGGTGAGGAGCAGTACCAAAATACCGGGCACCATATAGTACTTGTATTCTCTTCGCGGATTAAACCAATCCGAATAGGTTATGTCGATCATACCGGTTGGCGCTGCAACACTTTTGGCAGGTATGTTGGTGTTCACATTTAACGAGCGGTTGAAGTCTGCCAGAACTACAGTAAGATATCCCGCCCCTATGGCTGACTTTGTTCCGTTAATGGCATCGACTGATACATTCACCTGTTGTTGCCCTTCGCGTACCAGGTTGCGTTCAAATTCTGCAGGTATCTCCAACACCACATCGGCCTCACTTTTTTCAATCAGCCTCAACGCTTCTATATAAGAATTCGAATTACCAACAATCCTAAAGTAACCGGATGAAGCAATTTTGTTCATGAGCTTTTGAGAATAGCTGCTATGATCATGATCAACAAAAGCAACATTTATATTTTTTACCTCAAAATCTGCAGCTAACGGTAGAATAATCAACTGCACAATAGGTACAGCAAACATCATAGCAATGATCGTCTTATCTCGGAAGATTTGCCGAAATTCTTTCTGTAATATGAAGCGCAACACCTTCATGACAATCGGATCTTAAATTTTTTAAAGGAAATCGTCAAAAGAAATAAGGTCATTCCAACTAAGATCAGCGTCTCCTTCCAGACATAACTGAAGCTCAATCCTTTTAACATAACGGCCTTAATGATGATATAATAATAGCGGGAAGGAAGAATGTGTGATATGACTTGAAATATCCATGGCATGTTTTCCACGGGAAACATAAATCCGGTAAATATTAAGGTAGGTAACATCATGCCCATCATAGCAATAAGCATGGCCGTCTGCTGCGAGTTGGTTAAATTAGAGATGAGCAGCCCCAGTGATAAACAGGTAATGATGAAGAGAATGCTCTCAGCAAATAACAAGGTCAGGCTGCCTTTGATCTGTACATCGAGTAGGAAAACCGAAAGCAGTAAAATGATAATAAAGTTTACAATAGAAAGCACCAAGTAGGGTATGGCTTTGGCAACAAGTACTCTTAAAGGTTTAAAAGGAGATACCAACAACACTTCCATCGTACCCAGTTCTTTTTCCCGCACGATGGATACGGAGGTAAGGGCAGTTGAAACGATCATGAAGATAAGCGCAATCACACCGGGAATAAAATTGAGTGAACCATTTTGCTCTTCGTTGTATAACATCCTGACCTGCGGAACAATCTGATACGGTAAACGGGCAGTAGGATTTAACTCCTGTTGATAACGAGTTAAAATGGCAGTAAGGTAATTGACAACAATGGTAGCCGTGTTAGGATCTGATCCATCGGTTATGATCTGAACCTGCGCTTTCCCAGAATGTCCAAGTTCGTTTCCAAAATTGGTTGGAAAAAGTAAAGCGCATTTGATGCTGCCTTCTTTAAACTTTTCCTCTATTTCAGAAAAATTCGAAACAGGATCTTTAACGATGAAGTAAGAACTTGTTTTGATCCGGTCTACAATCTGCTCAGTCGTGGCATCCTTCGCATTGTCCAATACAGCAATGCCTATATTTTTTACTTCGCTGCTCAATGCATAGCCAAACAAAACTATTTGTACCACCGGCATCCCAAACATAGTAAGAAGCGTTCGCTTGTCACGGAAGACGTGATAAAATTCTTTTCGGATAAAGGCCAGCAGTTGCTTCATAGTTTCTTTCAGGATCTTTTCGCTCTCCGAGCGAGTTGATAAAATACTTCGTCCATCGAATGCGTATTAAACTCCTTCTTGAGATTAGTCGGTGAATCCAGCGCCTCTACTCGCCCATCTACCATCACAGAAATGCGATTGCAATACTCGGCTTCATCCATATAATGCGTGGTAACAAATACAGTGATTCCGTCATTAGCTGCCTGGTAAATAAGATCCCAGAACTGCCGTCTTGTGACGGGATCAACACCACCGGTTGGCTCATCCAGGAAAACAATTTTCGGGCGATGAAAAATGGCCACTGAAAAAGCGAGCTTTTGTTTCCAGCCGAGAGGTAATTCGCCCACGAGCTTCTTCGCTTCATTGCTCAGACCCAACGTGGTAATTAATTTTTCACTGCGTGTTTTTATTTCTGATCGTGACAACCCATATACGCCACCATAAAACTCAATGTTCTCCAACACCGTAAGGTCTTCATACAGCGAAAACTTTTGACTCATGTAGCCAATGTTGGCTTTGATTTTTTCCGCTTGTTTGTACACATCAAAGCCCGCAACTGTTGCCTCGCCAGAAGTTGGATGCGAAAGGCCACACAGAATACGCATGGCCGTGGTTTTGCCCGCGCCATTAGCACCGAGGAAACCAAAAATTTCTCCTCGGTCTACATCAAACGTGATCTGATCCACGGCTTTGAAATCACCGAAGCTTTTGGATAGATTTTTACAAGACGATGGCTTTATCGCTACTCATTTTTTCCGATTAGTTCGGGTACCTTTTCATTTTCTTTCATTAAGAGAATGAAACTATCTTCAATGGTTGGTGGAATTTGTTTTACCTCGAAATCCTGCGGCTGATATTTAGTTTCTAATCCTTTAAATACTATGTCACTGTTCTTATCATCCTTGAGGGTGATGTGCAAATATTCTCCAAAGGCATAACAACTATCAACAGCCGGGTCTGCGCGAAAATCTTTCAGCAGTCGGTAAATGTCTTTTGCTTTGGCCGCAAACAATGCGGTAGGAAAACTGTTAATAATGTTTTGTGGTGTATCTACCGACATGAGGCTTCCATTTTGAATCAGCGCAATGCGATCACACAACGATGCCTCATCCATGTAGGGTGTGAAACCAGAATACTGATGTTTTGGGCCTTCAGACGTTTCAGCATCTCCCAAAATTCTTTTCTCGAGACGACATCGACACCGGTTGTTGGTTCATCTAACAGAAGTACTTTTGGCTTATGAATAAGTGCACAGCAAAGCGCCAGTTTCTGTTTCATTCCACCCGATAGTTTTCCGGCTGGCCGATTGTTGAAGGGTTTGATCTGGTCGTAGATCTCTTTGATTAAATCATAGTTCTCTTCAATGGTGGTGTTGAATACTGTAGCGAAGAATGTGAGGTTCTCTTTTACAGTTAAGTCCTGGTATAAGGAGAATTTGCCGGGCATGTAGCCAACACACTTACGAATCTCTTTGTAATCTTTTATAATATCCAACCCATTCACGCTGGCGGTACCACTATCAGGTAACAACACGGTGGTGAGTATTCGGAAAATGCTTGTTTTACCCGCACCGTCCGGGCCAATCAACCCAAACAATTCGCCCTTTTCTACCCCAAACGAAACATCGTTCACAGCTTTCACCTGACCTTTGTTGTATGTTTTGACGATATGGTTTAGTTGAACATCCACTTTAATTAATTTACTTCTGCATTTTTTCTTTGTGAACCTTTGTGACTTAGGTCTTTGTGGTGAGAACTTTCCCCACGAGGGCACAAAGACACGAAGCAACCACTAAGGTGTTTAACATTAAAAACCAAGTTCGCCATACATGCCGATTTTGTAAGAACCATCGTTGATCACTTTTACTTTGATGGCATAAACAAGATTCGCTCTTTCATTTTTGGTTTGGATGGTTTTTGGTGTGAACTCGGCTTTGTCGTTAATCCAGGCAATTGTGCCTTCAACTTCTTTGAAGCCTCCTTTGCCATCGTCTGTAAATACTTTTACTTTCTGATTGATTTTAGCTTGCGCCAGTTGATCGCCTGTGATGTATGCACGAAGGATAATGGTGGAGAGATCAGCAATTTTATACAACGGTTTGCCTGCTGCAGCCATTTCATATTGCTGTGCGTATTTACTTAGCACGGTTCCCTTAAGTGGATTAGTAATCACACATTTTTTCAGTAGATCATTTACCTCCGTCAACTGTGCATCTACGGTAGCCGCCTGTTCATTTAAAGAGGACGTTGTAGTGTGTAATGAACTTTCCTGTGCACTAATTTTGGCCTGTAGTGTTGTTACCCTTGCATTGGCGTCATCCAGTTGTTTCTGTGTGGCCACACCACCTTTAACCAGATTTTCTGTTCGGTCGCGATCGAGCACCGCATTAGCGAGTTCTTTTTTCAACGCCTCGGTTTGAACATTGGTCTGAGGCCTTCCACTGAGTATCGCTTTTTTGCTCTGTAGCAATTGTAGCTTCCTCGCATACATTTGTGTGCTGTCGATATAACCAATGGTTTGTCCGGCAGTTAATTCCTGCCCTTCTTCAATAGTTAACTGCAATATCTTTCCACTGGCTTCCGCAGAGATGATTGTTTCCACGGCTTCAAACGAGCCTGCCCCATCATGGTTCATTCCTGAATCTTTACAGGAATTCAAACCCATCAGGAGTATAAAGAGAAGTATGCTGCATCTATTTTTCATGTCGTATGGTATTTTAATTTCCGGTAGTTGTTTTCTGTTCAGCAATGGTTATTAATAATTGCATTTCATGCAATGCTTTTTGTGAACTGGCTTCGCTTTCCTTTTCGGTAGCATTCAACAGGTCCATCAGCGAACCCGAGCCGGTATTGTATTTTATCTGGTAACTTTCGCGAATGCTTTTTCGCAAGCTTACAATTTCGTCATCTTCGGCAAGAATTGCTTTTTGCTTTTTGATAGTAGCGGACGTTTGGATTACCTTGAGGTTTGTATTGAACAAGAACGTTTCTTCTTGTAAGTTGATTTTGCTTAGCGACTGCTGTGTTAACTGTTTTTCATTTTTGTTTTTATAAAATCCACTGAGACTCCATGAAGCGCTCAAGCCAGCAACGCCAACAGAGGAGAGTTCACTGTTGCCAAAACTTATCCCCGGAGCAAACATGACACCCGCTCCCAGCAATCCTACTTTGGGCATTAGGCTCACCCGTTGCATGCCCGCCTGCGCTTCAACCATATTGCGCTGACTCTTATATAAGGAAAGCTCCGGGCGTATGATTTGAAAATCAGGAAGCGCACTGCTCAGCGCTGGCTTTTGCAACGTAATAGGCGCTTCAATCTTTGCGCCTATCAGTAGGGAAAGCATCGTAACATAACCATCGCGTGTAAACTTCAATTCTGTTTTCTGTTGATTCAACTTCAGTTGTTCCACTTTAATTTCATCCAGGTCTGTTTTTAATGCAAGACCATTGTCGTTCAATTGTTTTATACGATTGACATTGTTGCTGAGAATAATATTCTGCACTTCCAGTTGCGCCAGTTGTTCGTCCACGAGTAGGATACCAAAGTAAAGTTGATTTACCCTTGAATGTAGATCATATAACGCCACATCGATTGATGCTTTTTCCGTTTCTGATGAAGCGGTTATGATTTTCTTTTGTGTTTTGGTGGCACCACCATCCCAGAGGACTTGATTCAACTGGGCAATACCTATGAATTTAAAATTGCTTTCTGACTCGCCCGTGGAAGGACCAAAGGATGGCAGCCCGCCAAAGATATACCCTTCTATTGCCGTAATGCTTAACTGGGGCAAGTATGCTTTGCTGGCGTTGCTTAACGTGTATTCTTTTGTCTTTTCAATCAGTTCATACTGTTTTATCAAAGGATAATTGTTGTTGGCAAGCGCATAGCAACTATCAATGCTGAGCACCTGTGCTGTAGCTGACCCAACTGTCGCCAGCAAAGACATTGCAGCGATTATGTATTTCCTCATCATGTTCGATCCGTTTAATCCGTTATCTAATCGTTACTATAAATCAATTCGCTTCGAGTATAGCGTTCATCCAAATGGGTATAAGTTCTTTTCTCTCCTGCATCATTTTCTGAAAAAGCTTTTCGTTCACCATGCCGACTTGCATCATAATGGGTTTGGCTATGAACGGAAAAATGATCATTCCCAACAAGCTGATAAAGAAGTGCACCGGATTGATATCTCCGCTTGCTTCCTTCAACTGTTTCATGAAATGCGATTGAACTATGATCTTATCTACACGGGCATTCGAAACAAAGTCAAAATTCTTTTTCTGATTTCATTTAGAATGAATGTGGGCAAATCAGGATTTTTGCCAGAAAGTCGATATAGCAATTTATCACACCATCTATTTTCTGCTGGAGGGTAGTGGTTTCGTCTTTTAAGATCGGAGCCAGCGCACCAAGAATCTGCTGAACCTTTTCCAGCATTACCACATTGAAGAGATTCTGTTTACTGCGGAAATAGTAGTTCACCAAGGCCACATTAGTACCAGCTTCTTTCGCCACATCGCGTATGGTCGTAGCAGAGAATCCTTTTTCAAGGAAGACCTTGTGGGCAGCGTCCTTGATCTTGATTTCAGTTGAAATTGTTTTGTATTAGTCACTATTTCAATTCGAAAGACGAATGTAACAGTCGAATTGGATTTGAACAATTGTTTAAATCAGTTATTTAAAAAGGCCAGAAAAAACACGAGATTTAGACCAAAATCGCCACTTTACGTCCCACCCAGGTATTATAAAGAGATGCAGGTTCAACTGTTTAGCTTGCCATTTTAACTAAACGCTGAGGGCAATGGGTTCATTCTACACGAAAATCAGGATTCTTGATCGATTTGGTGACTTCTTCCACTTATTCATTAACTCCTTATTATATAGTGAAGCCTTGAAAAACGAGGAAACTACTCGCCAAATTTTCGTACTTTTGCCAATCAATTATTTGAATCGTGCTGCAGGCTATCCATCTTTGATTAAGATCGTTACCTACTACTTGATTTTCAATTGAAGGGCGCTGGCGAAATCCTCACCCATTCGGCTACTATTAGTTTAACGGGCTGGTGAGAAAATCTCACAGCGGTTTTCATGCAATTAATCTTATATGTCAGTTCTTACGAGCCAAAAACCATTAACCTTTGCCACTTCTCAACGAGAGTTTACGACAACCTTAAATAAAAGGGTTGCCGATTACTTCAAGGCAAATGGACTAAACCGGCATGCCGATTTAGAAATGATAATCAAGACATTTATCATGTTTAGTGCTTATTTTATACCGTATGGCCTGATTCTGGGGGGTGTTGTTTCGGGTACGGGTTGGTTATTGCTTTCTGTTATTATTATGGGGTTGGGCTTAGCCGGTATCGGATTATCAGTCATGCATGATGCTAATCATGGGGCTTATTCAAATAAAAAGTGGGTAAATACGCTTGTTGGCTATTCCATGAATTTGATCGGTGCGAACGCTTTTAATTGGAAAATTCAGCATAACGTGCTCCATCATTCCTATACCAACGTACACGAAGAAGACGAGGACATTAGCCCAAGAGGCGTACTTCGGTTGACTCCGCATTCTGATTGGAAATGGTTTCATAAGTATCAATTTGTTTATGCTTGGTTTTTATATGGTCTTATGACTATCACCTGGATGGTATTCAAGGACTTTTCTCGCTTAAATAAATACGATAAAACAGGACTGGCCAAAATGAACAATGCTCATGTAGGCAAGGAATGGACAATTTTGATCCTGACTAAAATCGTCTACGTGAGTTATATTTTTATCATTCCTGTACTATTTACCCCCTTGGCTTGGTGGCAGATTCTTGTGGGAATTTTGATGATGCATTATATAGCTGGTTTCTTGTTGGCCATAATTTTTCAGCCCGCCCACGTAATTGAAGGCACTGAATTTCCGTTACCTGATGACAATCGGAAGCTGGAAAACAACTGGGCTATTCATCAATTGCTTACTACTACCAATTTTGGAAATAAGAGCCGTTGGTTTTCCTGGTATGTAGGAGGGCTTAATTTTCAGATTGAACACCACCTTTTTCCGAATATTTGTCATGTGCATTACCGTAAAATCTCAGGAATTGTAAGCGAAACGGCTAAGGAGTTTGGGCTTCCTTATAAGAGCGCCCGAACGTTTTTTGATGCACTGGCCGGTCATACCCGATTATTAAAACAATTAGGCGCGCAGCCCGTTTGAATTTTACGGACCAATCTTTTGTTAACATTACGAAACCACATATTTATCCATGAGGCAATTAAAAATAAGTAAGCAGATTACAAATCGCGAGAGTCAATCTCTCGACAAATATTTAGTTGAAATCGGAAAAGTAGATCTGATTACCGCAGAAATGGAAGTAGACCTGGCCAAAAGAATTCGTGCCGGTGACCAGGCTGCACTTGAGAAGCTTACTAAAGCCAACTTGCGCTTTGTTGTTTCGGTGGCAAAGCAATATCAAAATAACGGTTTAACACTGGGCGACCTTATCAATGAAGGAAACGTGGGGTTGATAAAGGCTGCTATGCGTTTTGACGAAACCCGTGGTTTTAAATTTATTTCGTATGCGGTATGGTGGATTCGTCAGTCCATTTTGCAGGCTTTGGCCGAGCAATCGCGTGTGGTACGCCTTCCATTAAACCGGGTAGGTTCTTTAAATAAGATCTCGCGAGCGTTTTCTGAATTGGAACAAAAATTTCAGCGCGAACCTTCGCCAGCCGAGGTGGCTGAAATTATGGACGTAACCATCGAAGAGGTGGAAAGCACCATGAGTGTGGGTGGACGGCAAATATCCGTGGATGCTCCATTTGTGCAGGGCGAGGAAAATAGATTGCTGGATGTATTGGAAAGTAGCAGCGAAGACACTCCAGACTCCGGCTTAATTATGGATTCTTTAAAACTGGAAGTATCCAGAGCTTTGTCAACACTGACAGAAAGAGAATCTGAAGTGATCTGCGATTATTATGGATTAAACGGCAGTCATCCGATGACTCTCGAAGAAATTGGTGATAAGTTTAAGCTTACCCGCGAGCGTGTGCGCCAGATCAAAGAAAAAGCCACTCGAAGATTGCGTCATGCTTCCCGAAGCAAGTATTTGAAAGCCTATTTAGGATAATCCATTTTTATATTTAATCTAGTTATGAATCAGAAATTCTTTAGTACCAACGGAGGCGAAACGTATGTATCACTGTGGAACAAGTATCGTCCTGCAATACTAAAGCTGATGGTGGATTCGGAAAAGGAGCCTCAGCAATACCAGTTTTATGGTCATGAATTTAAAGCCTTAAACCCTAAAGAGAAGAAGGGCTTCGCGTTTACCATGCAAGCTGCTGAAGGTAAAGCTTTGAATAGCATCAAAACCTCAGTAGTGGCTCAAGACTTACTCTATGTATTGGCCATGTCAAAAAAGGCCACAGAGCTGATGGGCGAAAGCACCTACGAGTTTACGCTTAATAAACAATTCAACCTGAGTGTTACGAAACTAAGTCCTGCAGAATAGCAGGACTTTTTATTTTACCACTTTTACCTTTATAGCATTAAGTCCTTTAAAGCCACGCTCGGTTTCAAAACTAACTGTATCATTTTCCTTGATGGGCGACATTAAACCGTTGCTGTGAACGAAAATACTTTCGCCATTCGATGAGTCTTTAATGAATCCAAAACCTTTGGAGGTATTGAAAAATGTAACCTTTCCGGTTCTTACTGCCCCTGAGCCTTGATTGACTGAACCGAAATTGGAAGAACCAATAACAATATCTTCGGTTTTAATAGTGGTTTTCTTTCTTGTTGGATCGGGTGGGGTGGAGGTGATATTTCCATTCTCATCAACATAGGCCATCATGTCTTCTAAAGAACTTCCTTCCTTGGCATTTGCCTTGCGTTCTTCTTTACGCTGCTCCTTTTCCTTTCTTTTTGCAGTCTCTTTTTTCTAATTCTTTCTTGTTAAACGTTTCTTGCGGTCTGGCCATTTGTTTTTGTTATGCTGATAATTGATTTTATCCCTTGTGATTCGGGATGGGAGTAGCGAGGCTATCTCTTCTCAAAGCAGAAAGGACTGTAAAGATAAGCAAATCTTTTCAAAGTGAATCTAAACTTCCCCGCTAAAGACCTAACGGATAACAGGTTTGGGTTAAATTTGATTTTTATTCGAACCGGTTTTGAGTTAACTAACACCTATATGATTTCAGTCACAAGCATTCCGTATGACAATTCATCGTCATTTATGCGTGGTCCTGCCATGGCACCCGATGCCATTAGAGCGGCCTTTCATTCCGATTCGTCCAATTATTTTACTGAGTCCGGAGTTGACTTAAAGAATCATTCGGGATGGGTTGATTCAGGGGATATTTCCCTTGAAGGAAGTGTGCCTGTGAATGCTATAGAAACTGGTATAGACAATCTTCTTTCTCAGTATCAAAAAGTGTTTACGCTGGGAGGCGATCATTCTATTACCTACCCGGTGGTTAAGGCTTTTGCTAAAAAGTATTCTGAACTTACTATCCTTCATTTGGATGCGCATGCCGATCTGTACGACAATTTTGAAGGCGATAAATATTCGCACGCGTGCCCCTTTGCACGGATCATGGAAGAAGGTCTGGCGGTGCGGCTGGTGCAGGTAGGTATCCGAACACTAAGCACGCATCAGCGCGCGCAGGCTACAAAATTTGGTGTTGAGATTATTGAAATGAAAGATTGGAATCCTGCTATTCAGTTTAAGTTTCAAGGGCCGGTTTATCTTTCCTTAGATATGGATGCAATCGATCCTGCTTTTGCACCCGGAGTGTCGCATCACGAACCGGGAGGCTTTTCCAGTCGCGAAGTAATCTCTATAATTCAAAATCTGAAAGGAAATTTGGTGGGTGCCGATTTGGTTGAGTTTAACCCAACCCGCGATGCTTCGGGTATAACCGCTATGTTGGCCGGCAAACTTTTTAAGGAATTGCTGGATAGATTATTAAAAGGATAATCCTATTGAAATAGATTTATGAAAACAATTTTTCTTGTTAGCCTGCTTGTCTCCTTTGCTTCGTGCCAGCCTAAGCAAGAATATGATTTGATTATAAGAAATGCGACTATCTATAATGGCTCTGGTGAAAAACCATTTCTGGGTGATGTGGCCATTCAGGCAGATACGATTGCTGAAATAGCTACCATTATAAACGCTAAGGGTAAAAAAGAAATTGAAGCCAAAGGCTTAGCTCTTGCCCCTGGCTTTATTAATATGCTTAGCTGGGCGGATGGCTCTTTGCTAAAAGACGGCCGATCGATGAGTGATATCAAGCAAGGCGTTACGCTTGAAGTTTTTGGCGAAGGTTGGAGCCCCTGGTCCGCGAATTAAAAAAGATGAAAAAGATTCTTTATGGTCTACACTGGGCGAATATTTTGAAACAGTAGAACGTAAAGGCGTAAGTACCAACTTTGCGTCCTTTGTTGGAGCTACAACCGTTCGCAATTATGTGCTTGGTTTTGATAACCGACCGCCCAATCCGCAAGAGCTTGAACAGATGAAAGCTTTGGTAAATGCTGCTATGAAAGAAGGAGCGATGGGTTTGGGTTCGTCCCTTATTTATGCGCCTGCTGATTATGCAGATACAAATGAGTTGATAGAACTTTGTAAAGTAGTTTCAAATCATAATGGCATGTACATAACTCACATGCGCAGCGAGAGCGATAAAATTTATGCTGCTTTAAACGAGGTTTTCAAAATTTCGCGCGAAGCAAACCTACCGGCCGAAATCTACCACCTGAAAATCAACAATACCTGGAACTGGAATAAAATGGATACGGTGCTTGCCAAAATTGACAGCGCACAAAAAGCAGGTTTAAAAATTACGGCCAATATGTACACGTATAATGCGAGTGGCACTTCATTAACGGCTCGCTTACCAACATGGGTCCAAGCAGGTGGCGCACCTGCCATGCGAAAGCGATTAAGGAATCCGACAATAAGAAAAAACTATTGCAGGATTTAGAGCTTGGCATACCCACCCAAAATTCTGATCCCAAAGATGTTATGCTGCTTGGATTTAGAAAGGACTCGCTGAACAAACTTTATCGTGGTAAGCGATTGAGTGAGGTTGCTTTACTTCATGGTAAGAGTGCGAATGAAACCATGCTCGATCTAATTGTTGCTGATAAGTCGGGGATAGCGGCTATCTTTTTTCTTATCTCGGAAGAGAATGTAAAACGAATGTTGGCGTTGCCTTATGTTAGTATTTGTTCAGATGCTTCATCCATTCCAAATGAAGAGCCTTTTATCAATGACCCAACTCATCCACGAACCTATGGAAGTTTTGCGCGTTTGTTAGGAAAATATGTTCGCGATGAAAAAATAATGGCCTTGGAAGAAGCCATCAGGCGAATGACTTCACTGCCGGCCGGTAATCTTAAATTAAAAAAGCGAGGCAGTATCACACCGGGTTATTATGCCGATGTAGTGATTTTTGATCCCGCGACAATACGCGATCGGGCAACCTTTGAAGAACCACATCAATATGCCGAAGGGATGATGCATGTATTTGTTAACGGCATACAGGTTTTAGATAATGGAAATCACACCGGTGCCATGCCGGGTCGTTGTATTCGTGGCTCAGGTTGGGAAAAAGTAATTCATATTTCAGTATGATTGATTTATTTTCTTCGCATTCACAACAATACGCAGAGTTTAGACCCACGTACCCACAGATTTTGTATGATTTTATTTATTCCCATGTTCGCTCTTTTGAAATAGCCTGGGATGCTGGCACGGGTAATGGGCAAGCAGCCCGCGTTTTATCACAACGATTTAAAAAAGTACTGGCTACCGATATCAGCAGGAAGCAACTTGAACAAGCTTTTAAAAAAGATTCAATATTTTATTCAGTAGCTGGAGAAAAAACGGAGTTTGCCAATGATAGTATCGATCTCATCACCGTATCGCAGGCCATACATTGGTTTGATTTGGATAAATTTTACCTAGAGGTGAAGCGTGTGGCCAAACCCGATGCACTTTTTGCTGTGTGGGGTTACGGCTTGCTTCGTATTGATCCGGCTATTGATTTACTCATAACTGATTTTTATAAAAATGTAGTCGGCCCGTACTGGAACAAACAAAGGAAATTGATTGACGAAGCCTATCAAACAATCCCGTTTCCCTTTAATGAAATAAAGGCTCCGGAATTTGGTCCCTTGGTTTTAACCGAGGAACTGGAAATGCCTTGTTCAGAAATTTCATTGACATGGACCATTGATCAACTGGAAGGTTATTTAACTACTTGGTCGGCTGTTCAAAAGTACATCCAAACAAATCGGGTTAATCCTGTAAAGGCTTTGATTAACCAGATTGCTCCTTTATGGAAGGGCCAAAGCCTGCCCGTCAACTTTCCGCTTTTCCTGCGTTTGGGCAGAGTAAATCCGCGTAAAGCCACTTAACCAAAACTTCATTTATTTATCAGTCCGATTGTGTATTTTAGTCAGGACTTAAATTCGTTCAGCACACTGAAATACTTTCACCCTCATTGCCACCATCAACAATAATCTCATGAAAAACTTTAGCTATGTAATTATCTTTTATTGATTCTTACTGCTTGTCAGAAACAAAAATACGATGTAATCATTCGTGGCGGCACCGTGTATGATGGTTCGGGTAAACCAGGAGTGTTGACAGATGTAGGTATAAATGCTGATACCGTTGCTTTTATCGGAGATCTATCGAAAGCGGTAGGCGAAAAAGAAATTGATGCTACCGGATTAGCCGTGGCTCCGGGTTTTGTTAATATGATGAGTCACGCAGAAGTTTCATTACTTATAGATGGAAATTCTCAGGCCGATATTCATCAGGGAGTTACCTTGGAAGTGTTAGGGGAGGGCTCTATGGGGCCCTTGAGTGAAAAGATGAAATTGGATTATCTGGATGAGATGAAACGCAACCCGGATTGGAAGTTTGATATTGATTGGACAACGCTGGGTGAATATTTAGAATCATTGGAACGAAGGGGCGTATCTCCCAATGTGGCCTCCTTTGTAGGAGCAAATACAATCCGCATTCACGAACTGGGTTATGACAACCGGGCACCAAATGCCGAAGAGTTGGAGCGCATGAAAGCCCTTGTTAAACAGGCCATGGAAGAAGGTGCGATGGGAACGACAACCGCTTTAATTTACGCGCCCGCCAATTATGCAACCACCGAAGAACTGATTGAGCTAAGTAAGGTAGCAGCGCCTTATGGCGGCATGTACATTTCGCACATGCGTAGTGAAGGAAATAATATTTTGAATGCGATTGATGAAACTATTCGCATTGCCCGCGAAGCAAAACTGCCTGCGGAGATTTATCATTTAAAATTAGGCGGCAAGGAAAACTGGGGGAAGTTAGATTCCGTGATTGCCAAAATTGATAAAGCCAATAAATCAGGGTTGCGCATTACGGCTGATATGTATAACTACACCGCAGGAGCCACCGGATTAGATGCTACTATGCCTCCGTGGGTGCAAGAAGGAGGAATAAACGATTGGATAAAACGATTGAAAGATCCAGCTATCCGAAAAAAAGTCTTATTGGAAATGAGAACGCCTACGGATAAATGGGAAAACCTGTTGATGAATGCGGGCGATCCGGATCGGGTATTGTTATTAGGCTTCACCAACGATTCGTTAAAGCAATTTACGGGTAAAACATTGGGCGAAGTGGCAAAGATTCACGGTAAGTCACCAGAAGAAACGGCCATGGACTTGGTAATAGCCGATAGCACGCGCGTTGAAACGGCTTACTTTTTAATGAATGAAGAAAACATTAAACGCCAGATTGCTTTGCCTTATGTAAGTTTTGGATCTGATGCCGGATCGCCTACAGCCGATGGCATGTTTTAAAATATAAGGATCATCCAAGGGCTTATGGAAATTTTTCGCGTTTGTTAGCCAAGTATGTGCGCGATGAAAAAGTAATTCCATTGGAGGAAGCTGTGCGCAAACTCACCTCCTTACCAACCACCAATTTAAAAATTAAGAAACGAGGGTTACTTCAACCCGGCTACTTCGCGGATGTAACCATTTTTGATCCTGTAAAGATTCAGGATCATGCAACATTTGAAAACCCACATCAGTATAGTACGGGTATGGTACACGTATTTATTAATGGAACGCAGGTGCTAATGGATGGCGAGCATACCGGAGCCAAACCCGGAAGAATTGTTCGCGGGCCAGGGTGGAAGGGAAAGTAGGCTTTAGATTAATGTAGACAAATAAATAAAAATAGGTATGAGTAAGATAATAGAATCAGCAACCATTTTTCTGTAAAGTATAGTATTGAGTACGCATCGGGTTCAGTAGTGAGCAAAACAATTGTAAAAAAGCCAACGGGCACGATTACCTTGTTTGCGTTCGATGCAGGCGAAGGCTTATCCGAGCATACAGCACCTTTCGAGGCTGTAGTTCAGATTTTAGATGGCAAGGCGGAAATCACGATTGGAGGAAAACCATTCACCGTGCAATCAGGAGAAGGTATACTATTGCCCGCGCAAGTTCCACATGCTTTAAAGGCAATTGAAAAATTTAAAATGATGTTAACCATGATCAGGAGTTAAGCTTGGATGTTAATACCTTGGATATAGAATTGTTTTCAGAATAGAAAAGGGATCAGCATTTTAGTTTTGCGAGCATACTCATCATACGCTTTTCCGTATTTTTCTTTAAGATATTGGTCAAGTTTTGGTGCGTTGTAAAAGGCAAAGAATAGAAAAATGGGAATGGATGCAGCATACCAATTTCTTGTAACTAAGGCATAGGCGGTAACCCATAAAATATCTCCAAAATAATTTATGTGTCTTGAATATTTAAAAAATCCTTGCGTGTAAATTTTTCCTTTGTTTGTTGGAACTCTTTTCCATCTGTTCCTTAAAATCTCTCCACCGCTATTAAGCACACATCCAATCGTAAACACTGCCATTGCCAGGTAATCTATCTTCCCAAATGGCTCTGCTGTTGGTAATACAAATAGAGAATACCCGATGTAATAAACGGCAAAGGCAAACGGAACACTTATGCTTTCTTCCCAGGGAATTTTTCGCTTCAGCAGAAAGAGCATCATATAAGCAAGTCTGAGAAAGATTATAATATTGAAAACGAAAATGAGCTTTCTTCTGTCATTGCCTTCCTGTGCGTTGCGAATATGTAAATGGTTAGTTATCCAATCGCCTCCATTTTGAAATAAGATCGAAAAGGATAGCCATAACAGAAGAATTTCTATCAGGTGAATGATAATTTTTTGTGGAATGCTTTTGCTTTGTTGGCCATATAGTTCCATTATATTCTTATTGGCAATTGCCTATAAATGTAATATTAACAATCAAAAATTAACAGCTAATCATTTATTTGTAAACTCTCCGAAATGCCAAAGTATTCCGCATGGATCGTGTACAAAACATTCGCGACCCCAGTCAAGCGTACGTATCGGGACTAGTTTTACATTTTTATATTTTGCTGCCAGGTTTAGCGCAACGAGTTCATTCCAAAAGCGACCTACATCCTCTATCTCCATAAAAACCATAGTGTTATCAATCCAATCTTTTACGTAAGCGTTTTGTAGGTAGAATCCAAAGGCTTCCGTTTTGAAGTATGACATATCCTTGCTGATGATACTTTCTTCAAAACCCAGGTCTTGATAAAAACTTTGTGATACGGTAAAGTCTTTGGCGCCAAGGAAGGGCCGAATGGATTTAGCGTTGTGGTTCATAGTCAGGTTTATTTCCGCAGGGGTAAAGCTACGGTTTGCTTTCCGTCTTCAAGGCAGCCTTTATGAGTCGAATGAAGCTCGTTATTTTCAACGGATTCCGTAAAGTGAAATAAGTCATATTCATGATCAAGCATCTCAGCCAACTCAATGTCGTGGGTTGATACAACCACGATATTGTTGTGAGAGGGAGGGAGAAGGGGGGGCTCGCTTGGTCCCCTAAAAGCACCCCAGACTGAAGGGCCCGTTGTCTTGACCCCACTCGCGGTTGTGCGGTCAATGTAAAGAGTCCTGTAAGTCATGTCTCAGGTTTGTTAAGCGAGAACGTTTTTTTACACCGAACTTTCTAGTTGTCGAATAAACGTTTGGGCGCTCATTTTCTTTTTCTTCTGCGCTTGTTCGAGTGATGGAGTACGAGAAGTATTACTATAATAAATATTGAACCGAGTAGCAGGTATTCCATGCGGTTAATTATTTCTTCTTAATGCGCACCCTTCACATAGGCCCAACCTTTTTCCTGCTTAAGCGTAAGTTCTATCATTGCCGATGGAACTACCGTGGCCGTGGGGAGTAAATCGGCTTTCGTAAGGTTTCTTCGTTTCATGGTATTGTTGCAGGCAGCAAACACAACTCCCTTGCCACTCCACTCGGCTACTTCAGCAGCAGCTTTTGATTTGGTGGTTTGCAATAGCTCCAGTCCACCGCCATGGCATACGACTTCAACTTGTGCATTGGGCCAGGCGGTGCGAATATTTTTACTTGTCCAACCACCGAGGCTTGTGATACGGAATCGCTGTTAGTGAATTGCATCACAATTTTATGTTTTTTCATGTCAAGAACGCCTTCATCCTGACCATAAACCTGAATGGTTACAATAAGCGATAGAGCAAAAGCAATAAGTTTCATAGGGTATAAAATTTAGTGAGGGAAGGTAACAAAGTTTAAGGCACGTTGTGCTTCCCTTACCCTTTTTCTAGTAAGCGTTAATAAATTCAAAGGCCCGCTTCTCCATCCAGTTTTCGGATAGCCTGGTTGAGGAAAAGCCTACATGTCCGCCCTTGCCGGGAGTTTCCAGATGCACATAATTATGATCTTTTGCTAAGGCATAGGGGTAACAAGCTTCGGGAAGAAACGGGTCATTGATGGCATTGACAATAAGGGCCGGAGTGTGAATCGCGGAAAGGTACGGACCACAGGAGGCGCTTGAATAAAAATCATCAGCATCGATAAAACCATGTAGCGGTGCCGTGTATCGGTTATCAAACTCCCGAAAGGATGAGATATTTTTAAATCCTTTAATTGAAATAAGTTCTGGGAACAAGTGTGACTTGGCACGCATTTTTTTCTCCAGTTTTTTTAAAAAGCGTTGGAGGTAGAATTTATTTGCGGGCTTCTCCAATTCGCGCGCGCTGGACCCCAGATGACACGGTACCGAAAAAACGGTAGCAGATTTTATTTTGGTGTGAACACCCTGTTCGCCTAAATATTTTAATGTCATGCTTCCCCCATACTAAAGCCTACCAACGCAATGTGCTTATAACCCTTTGCAACGGCATGATCAACAACAGCGGCCAAATCTTCCGTTGCACCATGATGATAAAATTGCGGTAGGCGATTGATTTCACCACTGCAACCTCGGCAATTCCAGGCTACAGCATCCCAACCCTGTTTAAAGAAAAACGCAGCCATTCCTTTCGCGTAATGCCGCTCGCTGCTGCCCTCCAAACCGTGAGAGATAATTACCAGTTTATCCCCTGATTTCGAAAACCAATCAAGATCTAAAAAGTCTCCATCATGTAATTCAATGCGCTCCCTCGTGTACGAACCTGGCACAGTGCGAAAAATACTAGGAACAATTGTTTCAACGTGCGTATTGAAGAGGAAAAAGGGCGGTTGATAGATCGATTCTACAAGAGGCATCTGGTATCTAATTCATTTACTCAGTACTTCCTTATAAGGAGGCGTGCTATCAAATACTTTTTTAGCAAACGAGCAGAGCGGAAGAATCTTTTTTTGATTGCTACGTGCATACTCGACAGCCGCTTGAACTAACTGTTTGCCGGCTCCTTTACCGCGCAGGGCATCCGATACTTCTGTATGATCAATAATAATCAGAGAATCGCCCGCATGGGAATAGGTCATTTCAGCAAGTGTTCTATTATCCTCCTGAATGATAAATGCACCTTTCGAACCCTGATCTATTTGTTGAATATTCACGCTTGAAGTTACGACTTATATCGGGCACTTAGCAGCATCATCACCACAAATAGAAAAGCAACCAACCCCAATGCGATGCGCAACGATTGCCAATTAGCGATCAAACCAATTAAGGGTGGGCCAAATAAAAATCCGGCATACCCAACGGTAGTTACCATAGCAAGGCCCACTCCGGCTGGTAAATCTTTTGTGTTACCAGCAATACTATAGGCAATGGGTACAATAGAGGAGAGCCCAATGCCAGTAATGAAGAATCCAAAAATTACAGCATAGGGATGAATGAAGATCATCGTGATGGCCATACCCATCGTTGCTATCAGTCCGCAGGCCATCATTAATTTTCTATCGCCAAATCTTGCGCGAGCAGAGTCACCAAAAATTCTGCCCACTGTCATGGCCAATGCAAATGCTGATAAACCAATAGGCGCTAATGCTTTGCTTGCGTGTGCAATATTTTCCATGTAGTTGGTACTCCAATCGGCCATGGCGCCTTCACCCAGCATACAACAAAATGCAATCACGCCAATACTTACCATGGCAGTATTGGGTAGACGAAATGCGGGCTCCCCCATCTTTTTTTCTGCAGGCTTATCATGAATAAGATTGTAGCGTGCCCAAATTGCTCCGGCAATGCTTACCGCGATGATGATACTTAAGTGTGCAAATAGGGTAGTGTTTAGTTTTATGAATAAAGCGCCACAAACTGCACCGGCTACCATGCCAATGCTAAACAGCGCATGAAAGGAGGTCATGATGGGTTTGCCATGTTGTTGTTCGACCATAACGGCTTGTGAGTTCATGGAAACATCGAGCATGCCAGCGGTTAATCCCATCACAAAGAAAAGTATCGACAGCGAAACGATATCGGGCATTATTGGAACAAGCGGTACGAAGATGCAGTAAGCGAAAACAGAAACGATCCCAATTTTTCGGCTACCCTTCTGGATGATGAGCCATCCGGTAAAGGGCATCGCAATCAATGCTCCCAATGATGAGGAGAGTAACACAAATCCTAACGTGCCGTTGTCAATCGAAAATATTTCCTGAACGCGCGGGAAGCGAGCGGCAAGATTTGCATGCACAAATCCATTAATAAAAAAAATAAGTTTTACAGCGATGCGAGGGGGAGTCACAGTAAGTAGGTTGAAAGTTACCTGGGTATTTTAATTGTAAAGTTAAATCTTTCGCTGATGGGATAAACTCGTGCGCTGATTCCTTGAATAATGGTCTGATCCTGCATTCCTAAAAGATATTTAGCTTCGCTGATTTTCACGTAGTCTTTCTATTCTAGAATTAATGAACAAAATCGATTCTACAAAAAAGCCCTTCTGGTAAAGGGCTTTCCGTAATTTGACATTATAACTTTTTACTTGGCATAGGCCACGCTTCGCATTTCACGAATCACGGTTACCTTAATTTGCCCGGGGTACTGCATATCCTTTTCTATCTTTTGCGAAATATCAAAACTAAGTTGTGCTGCACGTTCGTCAGTAGCCTTTTCGGCATCTACCATCACGCGTAATTCCCGACCAGCCTGAATGGCATAACATTTTTCAACACCTTCAAAACTCAACCCTACACTTTCTAATTCTTTCAATCGCTTAATGTATTGTTCCATCACTTCGCGTCTCGCGCCAGGCCGTGCACCAGAGATAGCGTCACAAGCTTGTATAATAGGCGAGATAATGCTGGTCATTTCAATTTCATCGTGGTGCGCGCCAATAGCGTTACAGATAACCGGATGCTCTTTATATTTCTGCGCCAATTCCATCCCTACAATAGCATGTGGCTTTTCCAATTCTTCAGGCCACACTTTTCCAATATCATGTAATAGACCCGCGCGTTTGGCTTGCTTAACATTCAGACCGAGTTCAGCAGCCATAATCGCACACAGGTTAGCTACTTCGCGGGAGTGCTGCAATAAATTCTGACCATAGGAAGAGCGATAGCGCATGCGACCAATCATCTTAACCAGTTCAGGTGCCAGACCGTGAATACCCAGATCAATGATAGTCCGTTCACCGATCTCTACAATTTCGTCATCAATATTTTTGAAGGTCTTCGCTACAATTTCCTCAATGCGGGCTGGGTGTATTCTTCCATCCTGCACCAATCGGTGTAACGAAAGTCGGGCAACTTCTCTGCGTACCGGATCAAAGCCTGAAATGATGATTGCCTCAGGCGTATCATCCACGATAATCTCAACTCCCGTTGCGGCTTCCAGCGCCCGAATGTTGCGACCTTCGCGACCAATTACTTTTCCTTTAATGTCATCACTTTCAATATTGAAAATGGACACACAGTTTTCAACAGCGTGCTCGGTGGCTGTGCGCTGAATGGTTTCAACTACAATTTTCTTTGCTTCTTTGGTAGCCGACAACTTAGCCTGCTCCATGATATCTTTAATGTACGAACTGGCTTTGGTGGCTGCTTCTTCTTTTAAAGACTCTACGAGTTGATCGCGTGCCTGGTCGGCTGTAAGTTTAGAGATACCTTCCAAAATAGCGACTTTCTGTGCATTGAATTTGTCTAGTTCTTCTTTGCGTTTTTTAACAAGGTCATGCTGAATAGCCAGGCTTTGCTTTTCTTCATCCACTTCAGATTCCTTGCGCTTCAGGGTTTCTAATTCTTTACTGAGCTGCGATTCGCGTTGTTTGATCTTTTGCTCGTTAGCAATAATTTGATTTTTCTTACGATTAGTATCCTCTTCAAATTCTTGTTTCATCTTCAGAAACTTTTCTTTGGCCTCTAGAATCCTGTCTTTCTTGATGTTCTCAGCCTGAAGCTCAGCTTCTTTAATTATAAGGCGTGCCTTTTCGCCATCGGCCTCCATATTTTTTCTAAGCCTACGTTTGTATAATAAATTTCCAAGCAACAATCCGATCAGGATAGCTGGAATAAGGGCAATCAGAATGACGAATAGTATGCTGTCTGCTCCTTGACTTATAAGGTTCATTTTTTAGGTGTTTAAGTAACACCCGGTTTGGCCAACCGGCCAAAGACTAAAAGGAGGGAATCTTAAAAGAAAGAAATCAGAGTGATTGGGAAACCAATTGATTGATGTGGTTTACCTTCTCAATCACGGTTTGGTCTATTACCTGCAGATTTTCTTCATCTGCTATTTTATCTACCAAACAATCGAATGCCACCATGGCCAGCAGGTCTTGCTTATCGTCAATACCAAACTGTTCCCGATAATACTTTATTTTCTCGTTGATGAGTTTGCCGGCCGCCCGCACCTTTTCTTCTTCTTTGCGTTTTACCTTCATGGGGTATTCGCGGTCTGCAATTTTTATTTTTACTGATAATTCGTCCATCAACTTTTATCGGTTACCTGCTTAGGTGAGCAATACACTTATCGATTTCGCGGATATACTCGTCTACTTTCCTTTTCAACTCCGAAACACCTCCGTCTTCCGGGTTTATATGGTCTACAATCTTAGTGATTTTAATCTGATTTTTAAAATGATGAAGTTGCTCGTCTCGCTTTTTGAGATCCGTCTTCAATTCGTAATTCTCAAGTTTTATCCCCTTCAACTCGTCTTTTAATGACTTATGCTCATTCAACAACACCAACACCTTTCTTTCTAATCCACTGAGGCTTGATTTTAATGCTTCCTGGTCCATACGTTAATTAAAATTTTTAGGCACCGATATTATTGAAAAATCCGTTTTGTGGGCAACTTGGCAACACAAGCGGATAAACTTAAGACAATCAATTTATTTTCGAATAACAGCGCCCATGTTTCCTTCAAAGGCACTCATCAGTCGGGTCATCACTTTATCAATTTCTTCATCGGTGAGGGTTTTGTTTTCATCCAGTAAGGTAAAACCAAGCGCGTATGCTTTTTTGCCTTGCGGGATTTTATCGCCCTCGTAAACGTCAAAAGCAATAATTTCTTTAATCAGTTTTTTCTCTGTGTTAACAACAAGTGCACGAATTTCGTCAAGGTTACCTGCTTATCAATACCAGCGAAAGATCGCGTCTTACTTCCGGAAACCGGGGCACTTCTTGTACAACGAACTTAGGGTTTGCCGACTTGAAAAGCAAGGCAGTGGATAGATCGGCATAAAAAACTTCCTGCTTGATACCAAAATCTTTGGTTAAAGCAGTTTTTACCTTCCCCAACTTGCCTATTTCTTTGGTGCCTTTCATCAGTTGCATGCCATAATCAAACAGCGGGTCATTCAGTGTTTCTTGCTTAAGGTTACTGATTGATGATTTCTCGAGCACTTGCACTACCTGTTGTGCCAGATCAAAATAGGTGACTGGTCTGGATTTACCCTGCCAGTTTTCAGTTTCAAAATTGCCGGTTATATAAAGAGCCAGTCGCTCTTCTTCCTTGTAAACCTTTTTGTTTTCCTGATCAGTCTCGTCTTTCCAATAAATTTTACCAAACTCATAAAGCTTTAAGTCTTTCTGTTTTCGGTTAATGTTATATCCGCAAACTTCTAAACCCGTAAACAGCATAGTTTGACGTAAAATACCTTGCTCCTCGCTCAGTTTATTCAGTATCTCAACAGCAGAACCGTTAAGAGTCAGGTTATGCTTTTGCTGATAGGCACTGTTGGTTAATGAATTGGTAAGAATTTCATAAAAGCCATTGTCAACCAATTGCGCTCCCAGGGTGCGCTTAAATTTGTTTATATCTTTTTCAGGAAACTCAGCCAGGTAATCAGTGCCCGCTATCTCTGTTAATTCAATATTATTAAAACCATAGATGCGCAAAATTTCTTCTACCACATCCGCTTCCTGACTAACGTCTACCCGATAAGGGGGAACCGACACAGTAAATTCACTTTCATTCTTGCTAACAACAGCAATCTCTAATCCTTCAAGAATACTGAAAACCTCTTGGCGGGGGATTGTTTTGCCAATTAATCGATTTATATTTTTGTCTTTAACGTCAATCAGTCGATTTTCAACTTTTACAGGATAAACATCGACAACCTCAGAGGAGATTGAGCCACCGGCTATTTCTTTGATCAGTAAAGCGGCTCTTTTTAAAGCATAAACTGTTAGGTTCGGATCCGTACCTCGTTCAAACCGAAAAGAGGCATCCGTTTTTAATTGATGATGCATCCCTGTTTTTCGAATGTAGTCTGCAGAAAAACAAGCACTCTCTAAAAAAATGTTTTTTGTTTTTGGTATAATACCCGATTTTATTCCGCCAAATACACCCGCAATACACATGGGCTCTTCGGCACTGCATATCATTAAGTCGTGGGCAGCCAGCGTGCGCTCCTTGCCGTCAAGTGTTTTAAATTTCGTGCCAGCAGGCAGTGTTTTTACAATTACTTTTTTGCCTGAAACTTCATCGGCATCGAATGCGTGCAAAGGTTGGCCTGTTTCGTGCAAAACAAAATTGGTGATATCAACAATGTTATTGATAGGGCTAAACCAATACACTTGAGTCGGTTCTTGAGCCAGTCAGATTCACCAACCGTAACACCTGAGATGTGACTCCGAGTAACGCGGACACCCTTCTGTATTTTCTACTTCAACTGAAATTTTTAGATCGTTATTATCGGCTTTGAATTTATCAACGGCAGGTAGTGTTAAGGGCACGCTTTTGCAGCTTTGATATCGCGCGCTACGCCAATATGCGAGGCAGCATCCGCGCGATTAGGTGTCAATCCGATTTCAAGTACATAGTCAGTCTCAATGTTAAAGAAGGTAGCTGCCGCAGTTCCATTGGGCACAACGGTATCCAATACCATGATGCCCGCATGACTTTCACCCAATCCAATTTCATCCTCAGCGCAAATCATTCCTTCCGAAACTTCACCCCGAATCTTGGTAGCCTTAATAGTAGTAAAGGGTTCGCCTTTGGTTGGGTGCACGGTTGATCCAGGCAACGCCACAACTACTTTTTGTCCGGCAGCAACATTGGATGCGCCACATATAATGGGTAATACTCGATCGCCAACCAGAACTGTGGTAATTGAAAGTTTATCAGCATTGAGATGTTTGGCACAGGTTAACACTTCACCAATCACTAATCCCTTAAGTCCGCCTTTTACCGTTTCAAATAGCTCAACACTTTCCACTTCTAAACCGGTACTGGTAAGCACATGGCCTATTTCTTCGGCCGTTTCCGGGATGTTGATGTATTGTTTAAGCCATTGATAGGAAATCTTCATAGTTTAGAAAAATCAGAACTTCAAAAGTACGGGTTTCCGACCGCTTTTCTAAGCTCCGTTTCCTGATAATCAAGGGCTATGGATGATAGTTTTTCTCTCGGCCAGAATTGGCACTTTAAAATATTTTCCCTTGGCGGGAAAGGGCAGGAGTAAGTATCGTTATAAGCACAATAGGGATTGTAGGACAGATTAAAATCAAGCATTACCGTTGAAGCGGCAGGCACTTTTTTTAAATCCAGGTAGCGTCCGGCACCGTATGTTTGATTGCCACTAGTTTCATCCGCGAAAGCGAGAAAAAGTTTGCCACGATTAGGACCCGTGTCCATTAATTCAAGAATGAGCAATTGATTTTCACTACCATCAAGAGAGAATTCAGCATAAGCATACTCCAGATAATTTTGTTCCTTACCATCACTGGTGGAAAGCAGGACTACTTTCTTGCTTTCAATAGCCCGAAGTTTTGCTTTGATTCGATATTTCTGATCAATTGGAAAATACTGAAGTTCCGTAAAGGGGATGTTATCTTTTGTAAAAGGAGAAGCATCATCCTTTTCATAAACACTTCCTTCTCACTTCGCTCTTTTTGAATGGCGGCATTATAATCCTCCTCATTTGATCCGCCCTGCAACGAATAGATTACGAATGCGGCAACAGCAATAATGATTATAACAGGAACGAGGCGAGAACTCTTCATTAATTATTATAAACAGGAGTAAACAAGTTGGTGTTGTTGACAAGAATAAGTTTGTTGCGATTTTCCCAATATTCAATGGAATCGGCTTTTTGTGTGAATCGTTTAAAAAATTCGGGAATAGAAAGATCTGAGAGACTTCCCGGAGAATTGGTGAGCACACATATAGCCAGGTGATTTTTGCGATCAATGGCCACTTCGCTGCGATACCCATTTACATACCCGCCATGATACTCCAGCGTATCGTCTTTAAAGTTTATCACGCGCCAACCCAGCGCATAGTAAGAGGCCCGTGGACGTTTCCATCGCCAGAAATTTCGATTTTTTGAAATCGCTTTCACCTGCGGCTCAAAAATTTGATTCAGTGTGGAATCTGACATCAATGCTTCTGAACCATTTAGCAAAGCGCGTAACCATAAAGCCATATCGGTAATACTTGCATTGACACCACCCGCGGGGGCCGAGTTATAATAAGTATCGGATATGGGCACGGTAACCCAATGCTTTCGCGAGAAGTAATGCGGATGAGCTACGTTGCCGTGTTGCATAATAGCATTATACGAAGCTGAACTGTTGCGCATGCCAAGAGGCTTAAATACATACTGGGTAAGTGCTTCTTCAAAGGATTCATGCGAAGCGTTTTCAACTACTTTTTGGATTAAACTATACCCTACATTCTGATAACTATAGATTTTTCCTGGCTCGGTTACATCTACCTCTCTCAGATATTTTAGTAAGGTATCAAGGGGAAGGTGTTCCTCAATCATGTTGGTGAAAGCGTGATACGGAAGACCGGTTGTTTGAGATAAAACATTCCGAATAGTAAGTTGTTGGGTATACTCTTTCGATTTTAATTCAAATTCCGGAAAGTATTTGATTACCGGATCATCCCAATTGATAAGATGATGACTTACCAACGTGCCTGCCAGTACGGAAGTCATGCACTTGGATACGGAGCCAAGTCGAAATACAGTATTCACGTCAATAGAATCTGTTGTTCCGGTTTGTTTTAAACCGAACCCTTTTAAAAATATGATCGAGGTGTCACGAACAATGGCGACAGCGGCTCCTGGGGCCATGCCTTTTTTAATGGCGTTCTCAATGAACTCTCCGTACGCTGACGCAACCTCTTGCATGTATGGGTTTGGATCAGGAAGGGCAGTGAGTATTCTTTCTGAATCAGAATTTAATACCGGATGAGAAACCAAGGTGGTGTCGGGTTCAAATTTTGAGAGAACAACCCTATCATCTTCTGGAGTCGAATACACGAATGCAACCAGGAGAACCATCAACACAACAAAAAAAATCGCGAACCCTGCCTTCATTATTGGTTTAAATCAGCCCTTCGTCTGCAAAGCTAAAGTATTTCTGGTTACTAATGATCAGATGATCAAGCAACTGGATTTCCAGAAACCTGCCGGCTTCTTTTAGTTTTTTGGTTAAGTCAATATCGGTTTGGCTCGCCATCATGTTACCCGATTGATGATTATGCGCTACAATAACACCGCTGGCCAGGTCTTCCAACGCCAGTTTATAAATAATTTTTGGATCGGCTACGGTACCAGAAACTCCGCCTTCGCTAATTCTTTTTTCTTCACTACCCGGTTTGCTCTATTTAAGAGCAGCACCCAAAACTCTTCATGCGGTAAATCCATAAAGTCACCTTTCAACAAATCAAACGCATCTTTCGAGCTGTTTATTTTAGGCTTTTCTTCAGGATCTTGTTCTTTTCGCCTTCGGCCCAATTCAATGCCGCTACAATGGTAATTGCTTCTTCGCCAATGCCTTTTATTTTTGTCAAATCTTTAACGGTTAGCCGGGCCACCTCTTTAAAGAGTTGTTTCCGGATTAGCAAACTTTTTAGCTAACTCCACAGCACTTGTCTTAGCGGTTCCCGAACCAATCAATATTGCGATTAGCTCGGCTTCTGTAAGGGCAGATGTTCCTTTTAACAAAAGTTTTTCGCGAGGCCGGTCTTCGGTTTTTTGTTTAATTTTTACTAAATAAAAAGTGTATTTTAAGAACAAGGCCAAAGAAGCTGGAGACCAGTCTTTGATATTCAGGTTTTACTATTTTCGTAGCAATTCAGCATTTCCAGAAGGTAATAAATTTCTTTAAAGTGAAACCGAATTGCTTATCCAAACTAAAAAATTAGAGGGCATTAATTAATGAAAAATGTTAACGATTTTGGCTTTGCCAAATTGCGTGTGGTTTAGCGAAGATTTTCCCCATAAAAAAACCCTCTCCGGCAAAAGCCAGAGAGGGAAAAATAAAATTTTGATTATAATCAGGCTAACGCATTAACGCGCTTTGCCAATTGCGATTTCTGGTTTGCTGCTTTTTTCCAATGAATAACATTCTTCTTTGCCAATTTATCGATCATAGAAGAAACTTCCTTCAATAGAGCCTGTGCGTCATCTTTTTTAGTGGTAGCCACTAATTTTTTGACTTGCGTACGGGTTGTTTTAGCCTGATAGCGATTTCTTAGACGTTTTGTCTCATTCGCTCTGATTCTTTTCTCTGCTGATTTGTGATTTGCCATAATGCTTTTTTCAAACGGACTGCAAAAATAAGGGCTAACAGCTGATTTGCAAGGTATTTTTCTCATTTCTTTTGAATAGTTCCTTCATAAAGAAGCCAGGTTTCAGGATCTAAAACTGCCTCTATAGGCTCCAATGCGGTTTTACCGTAAATTTTGATTGTTGACCATCAATTTGAACAGATTTAATTTCCTTATTTCCATCCGCACCAATAAACGCTATTTGCAATGGGAATTGAAGAAAGCGCCTTTCTGAACTTGTTTTACATCAATTGTGACTTCCTTAAGTTTTGCATTGTAGCTCCAGCTACCCGAAAGGTTGGGGTGCCCGCCCGTATAAAGCCATTGATGAAAGAAAAGCGATAGGTCTTTACCGGATGCTTCCTCCATTATTCTTTTAAAATCGGAGGTCATGGCATTACTGTTTTGGTAGGTAGCGTAATACGTTCTGATTCCCTTCCAAAAATCTACATCACCTACTTCATGGCGCAACATGTGCAGCACCCAGCCGGCTTTTTGATAGGTATTAGTACTAAGCACTTTATTAATATCCATGATGGTGGTATCCACAATGGGTGCCTGATTCTTTTTGTAGAACTGGATGATCTCTTGTCTGTCTTTCTTTTCTTCTTCCACCAGGCGATCGTGGCCATAAGCGTATTCCAGGTATAAACTTGTAAAGTAGGTGGCAAATCCTTCACTTAGCCAGGCATGATGCCAATCGTTTTCTGTTGCGGAGTTCCCAAACCATTGGTGTGCTTCTTCATGCGTAATCAACGATTCGTGATCTCCTTTTCCCGTTACTGAATTTTCGAAATAAAAAATGGTGTTGGCATTTTCCAGTCCGCCCCAGCGAGTTTTAGATTGTACGTTGGCTAATTTTTTATAAGAGTATGGGCCTATGTGATGATGGAAATAATCCAATATTTTTATAGCTACCGCATAATCATAAAAACCTTCGGCCCTGTTTTGTGGATAGACCCAACTCTCTATCGGAATGTCATCAACTTTGCCCACATACTGAACCGCAAAACGCGCGATACCTGCTACCATTACCTTAACGGGAATAGGCACTTCTTCATGCCAATGAGTGAGTTTACGATTAGCATCCAAAAAGCTTTCTTCAACTTTTATTCCATTGGCCACTACCGAATAATGCAACGGAGCGATGATAATAAAAGTGTCGCCAAAGAAACCGCGATCACCAAATTTATTTTTGCCAATAATGAGGCCATCTTGCGGAATGCCGCTATAATTAATTTCAAAGGTTATGGTCTCATTTTCCTTAGCGGGATTAGTGAGGGTTATTTTTATTCGATTAGAGGAATGATTGAAGGTCAACTTTTTCCATCGATCAGAACAGAACTTACACTCATTCCTTTACCGGATTTGTCTTTGCTGGTTAAGTCAAGCTCAAACTCCGTTGTTGGCTTTTTAAATTTGATAGTTGCAAAAGCTTTCCCGGCAATAACGTCTGTAGAATCATTTACCTCTAATTGAAAAGTGTACTGCTGAACATCGATAGCTGGGTTTCTTTTATAAGGATCGGTGGCTCCGCTATAGAAACTGATAAAAAGGAAAAGAATGAAAATCTTCTTCATGATTTGTAACTTTAGTTGGTAAGGTAACGCATGAAAGTAATTCCTAAAATAGTTTTGGTAGGAGCGGGGCTGCTGTTTTGCAGTTGGGGATTCTTTGCGCATCGAAAAATTAATCAATTGGCCGTGTATACGCTTCCTTCCCCCATGGCTGGATTTTACAAGAAGAATATTCAATATCTGTCTGAGGCAGCGGTAAACCCCGATCGCAGGCGCTATGCCGTAGCCGAAGAAGGAGCACGTCATTTTATAGATCTGGATGATTATGGCGATAGCGCGATTTATAAACTACCCCGTTACTGGCGCGAGGCTGTTGAAAAATTCGGTGAGGATTCCCTTCAAGCCAGAGGGATTGTGCCGTGGCACATATATCGAATGTATTTTCAACTGAAGGAAGCATTTCTCTTAAAAGATCCTGAAAGAAATCATCAGAGTCTCAGTGACCTCGGTCATTATGTGGCCGATGCGCACGTGCCGTTACATACAACAAAAAATTACGATGGTCAGCTTACCGGGCAAACAGGTATTCATGGATTTTGGGAATCGCGATTACCGGAATTATATTTTGACGAGTATGATTTTTTTGTGGGGCCAGCCACGTATTTGCCCAATGTGCAACTGGCCGCCTGGGAAATGGTCAGGCAATCCAACATCGCAGTAGATTCTGTTTTGCGATTTGAAAAGAACTTTCTGAAGCCGTTGGTGAAAACAAATTTAACTTTGAGACAAAGGGTAAGCAGACGGTGAAAGTGTATTCGCAAGAATATTCCTATAAATATCATCAAATGCTTTCGGGCATGGTGGAGCGAATGTTTCGCAACAGCATAAAAAGTGTTGGCGATGTCTGGTACACCGCGTGGGTAGATGCTGGCCAGCCCGATTTAAAATCATTAATAAATTATAAACCAACTGCTGAAGAATTGGAAGCAAGAAAAAAGGAATTGGCAGATTGGAAAGAGAAAAAAGTGCAAACGAGAGATCACGAGATCATTGAAAATTAAATTTTCCGGTTTGTGTTTATTATTCACTTGGTTTAACTATTGAGTAACTCCCGCACAATGGCGCTCCATTCTTCATCTAAACTTATTTTTTGGCATAGGACGACTTGCCCGTTTGTACCAATACTGCGCATTAAACTGATCACCTTCTTTTCTGTGCAGGTAAGCATGAATCCAATCGCCATCTTTGTGTTTACATCTTGCGCGATCGTGTGAGCCTTTTCCCAATCTCCTTTCGCATCATACCATAAGGCTTCCAGTAATGCAGAAACTTTGGGTGGTGAAGAATTAGTTAATGTTTGCTTGAATTCTGCGAGAGTCACGAACAAATAATTATTTAGGTTTTGCCTCTGCTATGGCTTTAATCTTTTCTCCAGCATAATCAAACGACTTTTCAATTTCACCTTTCATAAACACATTGATCCATCGTCCAATAGGGTTCATCCCTTGATCGGCATAGAAATTGAAATTTAATTTTGTGTTGCCATTCTCTGATTCAACGGTGTATAAACCCGAAGTCGGATTTCCGCCAAAGTTCATGGTAAGGGCTACGGATTTATCAGGAACACTTTCAGATATAGTCAGGTTGCCTTTATCCAATACAGGTCCTTCCCAACTGTACGAGGCTCCCGTTCCAACGGTCTTCTCACCATATACTATTTGCATCTTTGGATCCAGCGTATTCCAATATTGCCAGTCTTCCCATCGCTTCAAATCATTAATTTCTTCAAAAACGGCACTAACGGGTGCGTGTATAGAAACACTTTTTGAGATATGCAGCCTGGCTGGAAGTACAAAGCCAATTAATAGCAACAGGACAATAAGCCCGGCTATGGAAAAAAGAATTTTTTTGATCATCGGGTTTGGTGGTTATTCGTTTTGATTATCTGGAATTGGTGGTTTTTTAAAATCGAGACTGAATTTATTAAATTATTAATGAACGTAAAAGATTGTAAGTGTGAGAAATATTCCTAAAATTAGTTGGCACTTAATTCGCTACCCATGAATTTCTTTAATAACCCTAATCGCATTCCTGAGAGTTACGGTCTTAAGACAGCCGGTGGTTTGATAGCCTACTTTCTTCTAATGAGCGTGTTGGGCTTGGGTCATCACCATGATCTTCGCTATCTAAATGTCTTCATTCAGGTAGTAGGTATTTATTTTGCATTGAAGAAATTCAAAAAGGCTCATGGAGGGCACATGAATTATTTCAGAGGCTTGGTTACAGGGGTGGCCACTGGGGCCATTGCTTCCGCTGTTCTTGCAATTTTTCTTTTTGTTTACATGTCCATTAATACCGCCTTTATGCAGGGCGTTATTGATAATGAACCCATGGGTAGATACCTCAATCCTTACATCTCTTCTTTTGCGGTAGCCCTTGAAGGCTTTTTTTCAGGATTTCTATTCACGTTCATCATCATCAACTATGTAGATACTGATAATGTGAATGACCCGGTGGGAGAAAGTAAATAATTTATTGTTTGCAATTAGATAATGGCATACGCCCTAATCAAAAGGCTAATTTTTTAACTCCAGTTCGATCACCGTATCAATATCATTCATCTTATCCTTGGGGATTTTAAGACTTAGTCCAAAATCATTTTCCAGAAACTTCACGGGCGTTTTGTCAAGGAAGATTTTAGCACTGACCACTTTTTTACCGAGCTTGGGGAGAGTAAGCGTTTCATCTTTCCAATTTAAAATGTGAACGTAAACTTTGTTTCCCTTTTGCGTCATTACACCCCAATCGCGGGCACTAAGTGGACCGCCCCGTGTCCCTGAAATAGTTTCGTCATAGAGTCTCTTCCATTCGCCCATTTGTTTTAGTAATGCAATATGTTCGGGTTGGATTTTTCCATTAGGCATCGGGCCAACATTTAGAAGAAAATTTGCGTCATAGCCAGCTGCCTTCACTAGATATTGAATCAACTCCTTAGCGCTTTTATTACGTGCATCCTGTAAATTAAAACCCCACGAGTGGTTAATAGTCTCGCATATTTCTTTTGGCAGATCCCCAATTTTTTGTTCAGGAGCAAAGCCCGTGGTGTTGTGGCCGGGTAAATCTTTTTCAAACATTTGAAAATCTTCCCCTTCATACGGTGGACGATGATGATTGCTTCCTATCAACGCTGCGGGTTGAAGTTTATGAATGAGTGAATACGTTTTATCTAATCGCCATTCTGCATCTTTTTTATCCCACATCCCATCAAACCAAATGCCCGCTACATCGCCATAGTTGGTAAGCAATTCAGTTAACTGGGCATCCATGTAATCCAGATATTTATTCATGTCTCCTTTATCGGGGCGCCCGGTATAATCGCCCCCGGTGTTTCCTCTGGGGTAATAATCCGGGTTATGCCAGTCGAGCTGGGAATGATAAAAGAAAAGTTTGATGCCTTGCTTCTTACATTCGTCAGCTAGCATTTTTAAAACATCTTTCCCATGAGGCGTTTTCTTTACGATGTTGTAATCCGAAACTTTTGAATCGAACATCGCAAATCCATCATGATGTTTACTGGTAATGGTAATGTACTTCATGCCTGCATCTTTCGCCATTTGTACCCACTCAGCAGCATTAAATTCTGTGGGATTAAAAAACGCAGGAAGCTTTTCATAGGTCTTTATAGGAATTTGTTGATTGTTCATTACCCATTCGCCATCACCCAATATGCTATACACCCCCCAGTGGATAAATAACCCGAACCGGGCATCCTGAAACCAGGCACGCGCCTTTTCATTTTCTGGGGTCGGAACATATTTTGTTACCTGCGACCATCCCGAGACCAGACAAATAAATAACAAGATGATTGTGATAGAATGCTTTTTCATGTGAAGGCGTATTTTGTAACTTTCCAAAATCTATAGGAACTTAATTGATTTATCAAATAAAATCCGGAATAAGCACATGAGACACGAACCGATTGGCAAGGAATTATTTATAACGAACCGTAGGCAACTGTTCAAGAAGTTGCCTCCTGGTTCCCTGGTAGTTTTTAATTCAAATGATATTATGCCCAGCAATGCCGATGGTACCTTGGGCTATATCCAAAACAGTGATTTGTATTATATGAGCGGCATCCATCAGGAGGATAGTATGGTGGTGCTGTGCCCGGGTTTTCCCGATAAAAAATATCGCGAGGTACTTTTTATTAAAGAACCGAACGAGTTGATGGAAAAGTGGGAAGGCCATAAGCTCACTAAAAAAGAGGCAACGGAAATTTCGGGCATCGAAACGGTGGTGTGGCTTTCTGGCTTTGAAAAACTTTTTCATCATATGATGACGATGGGTGGCGTTAACGAGGTTTATCTCAACACGAATGAACATTATCGCTCCGAAGTAATGGTGCAAAGCCGTGATGCCCGCTTCATTGAATGGTGTAAGAAAACATATCCGTTACATCGCTATGAAAGAATTGCACCGGTTATGGGTGAATTGCGAAGAGTGAAACAACCGCGCGAGATAGAGCTTATTCAAAAAGCGTGTGACATTACCGAATGTGGATTTCGCAGAGTGCTCAATTACTTGCGGCCCGGGGTAATGGAATATGAACTAGAGGCAGAATTTATTCATGAGTTTAAACGACTGGGGTCGAAAGGGTTTGCATATACGCCCATTATTGCTTCAGGCGAGAATAATGTGATACTTCATTACGTAGAAAATAGTCGCCAATGCCACACCGGAGATTTAGTATTGCTGGATGTAGCTGCGGAATATGCCAATTATAATTCTGATCTCACCCGAACCATTCCGGTAAGTGGAAGATACTCCAAAAGACAAAGAGATGTGTATAATGCGGTGCTGCGAATTGAGCGTGAAGCCTTTAAAATGTTGCGGCCCTCAGTAGTTTATTTCGATTACCAGAAGGAAATTGAAAAATTAATGCAAAGTGAATTGCTCACATTGAAGCTGATTGATAAGACTGACATTAAAAATCAATCCGCGGATAATCCCGCTTATCGTAAATATTTCTATCATGGCACTTCGCACATGTTAGGTCTGGATGTTCATGACGTAGGTAACATGCACGACAAAGTACAGGTGGGTTCTGTCTGGACGATTGAACCCGGTATTTATATCAAAGAAGAAAAATTTGGCATTCGCCTAGAGAACAACGTAGTTATTGGCAAAAGTAAAAATGTTGACCTGATGAGTAACATTCCAATAGAAGCCGATGAGATTGAAGAGATAATGAATAGCAAAACCAAAAGCAGGAAAAGATGAAGAAGAAGGTTTTAGCACTTTCTATGCTATTGGTGATCACATGCTTTGTGCAAGCGCACGAGTTCTGGCTTCAGCCTAAAAAATTCAGATATGCTTTGGGTGAAGATATAAAACTGGACTTTATGGTAGGCGAAAGTTTTACCGGTGAGTTCTGGGATTTGTCCATCCATAAAGCAGAACGAATGAACCTGTATCGGGTAAGTGGTGTGAGCGATTTAAAGGGCAAGATAAAACCAACAGAAGGAAATAATTTATTATTTAAAACAGATCAGGAGGGTACCTATCTTTTTTCTCTACAAAGTGATGCGGCTTATATTGGACTGGAGGGCGAAAAGTTCAATGAATATTTGAAGGACGATGGGTTGGATTATATTTTGGATGAAAGAACGAGATTAAACATTTTACAAAAACCGTCTAGAGAATTTTTTTCCCGTTACGCCAAGGTGTTAGTTCAAACCGGTTCAAAAACGGATGATACATTTAAAAGGACTGTTGGTTTTCGATATGAAGTAACGCCCCTTCAAAATCCATATTCACTGAAGGTAGGTGATCATTTACAATGTCAGATTTCCTATGAAGGAAAGCCTGCGGCTCACGCATTGGTTAAAGTCTGGAACAAGGTAAACAACACCACATTTTTACAAAATATTTATACCGAAACGGATGGCACCATTCGCTTTCCAATCAGCGCAGCCGGCCCCTGGATGGTGAGCAGTGTGAAGATGATCCCATCCGAAAAGGAAGGCGCGGACTACCATAGCCTGTGGGCAAGTTTAGTTTTTGGGATTGAATAGTATGGATAAGATAATAAATTCAGCGAATGCCCCAGATCCTGTTGGTCCTTATCCACATGCGCGCAAAGTAGGCAACCTGCTTTTTCTTTCGGGGGTTGGGCCACGCAAAAAAGGATCGAAGGAAATTCCAGGAGTAACGCTTGATGAAAATAAAAAGATTGTGGCGTACAACATCGAAGAACAATGTCACGCGGTTTTTCAAAATGTAAAATATGTATTAGAGGCTTCTGGATCATCGTGGGAGAATTTGATTGACATCACCGTGTACCTGACTAACATGAAGGATGATTTTCAGGTATTCAATAAAATCTATACTACTTATTTTCCCGACAAGGCAACGCAGCCATGCCGCACCACCGTGGAGGTGAATGCTTTGCCTACACCCATTGCTATTGAGTTAAAGTGTATCGCACTAATTTATTGATAGCAATCATTTCCATTTCCCCAGCTTATGATAAATAGTAGTGCGGATTACATGACGCTCATAAAACTCTGAATCAGTAATGGGTTGTATTAGATTAACATATCCGCTTTCTATAGACCAGCGATCACTCATTTGATATTCCAGCGATCCACTGAGGCGGTTTTGATCAAATACGCGGGGAACATCCCCAGTATTAAGCATTACTTCATCGGACAGTTTTAATGAGATACTCCTATCATTTTTAAGTTTAATCAGTGAGGTGGTCATTTGTAATCTGAACCGATGGCGTAAGTTAAAATGATAACCCCCCGTAAGTTCTGTTTTGTTATTATTTTGAATAAAGCGTTCATCGAGTCGATATCGAAATTGAAACAAGATTTTTTTATTCTTATCCGAAAAGAAATTGACCTCCTGCCAGGGGCGCCATTCTGTAACTCTAACGGATAGGTTGCTTGGTAAATTCGTGAGATTATAACTCATCGCGCCAGCAATATCCACCCAAGGTTTAATCCGATTATGTAAATGAATATGGCTGAAGAATTGGGATTGTTGCAGCGGATTCGAATAGACCCGATCGTCTATTTCTGCATGTAAGGTTAGCTTTTCATTCAACCGGGTCTGATTGTAATAGCGAATCCATAAAAACCATTGACTATTACTTATGCTCTGGGCATAGGAAGCCAGTGGCAAGAGTACCAAGAAGATGTATAGATTTTTTTTGATAGCGCTAAATCGAAAAACTCTCCCCACAGCCGTATGTACGCGATGCATTTGGGTTAATGAACTGAAAACCTTTGCCATTCAGTCCATCCGAAAAGTCGAGCGTAGTTCCTAAAAGATAGAGCAAGCTTTTTTTGTCAACAAGAATTTTTACACCCTTATCCTCAAAAACCTGATCGGCAGCGTTGATCTGATCATCAAAACCCAAATCATACATTAAACCTGAACAACCGCCCCCCCTTACCGAAACACGGATGTTATGGTTTTCACTTTTACCCTCTTCTACACGCAGGTTTGTGATTCTGTCTTTGGCTTTATCGGTTACGCTAATCATAGTTTCTAAGAGATTGGGTTCAATACAACACTAAACACAGTGATTGTGTTCCGGTCGCGGCCATAATATAATTTCTCTAATACGTCCATCACATTGCTGGCGCGGAAGTAGGAGGTATGTAATTCGCTGTCGTTTTTGGTTACCCACTAAATGGTGTAGGAGTTTTCTTTTTCTTTATAGTTCTGAACGTAATCCCACATTTTCTTTAAAGCATCTACTTTATCAGCTCCGCTTTCGGACCGAAAAAGAAAGGATTGATTATGGCGGGGATTGATCGTGATCAGGTCTAATTTGGTTTTACCCTCATGTACATTGTATTCAAAAATAAGGTCGCTGGTACGCAAGCCGAGGTAATCCTTGATTTGCTGTTGTACGCGGGCAGCTTCTACATGCACATCGCTGGTCGATTCTGTTGTGATTTTTGGCATTTCGTTTTAAAACTTTCGTAAACGATTAAAAGTTCTCAAATTCAACTCAAAATTAAACAAAATCAGACTAATAGAGGGTATGAATAAACTGGAACATATCGGCATCGCTGTCAAAAACCTGGAATAATCCAATAAACTGTTTGCCAAATTACTGGGAAAACCCCACTATAAAATTGAGGATGTAGAGAGCGAAGGCGTACGAACTTCTTTTTTTGATGTGGGTGGAATTAAGATCGAATTGTTAGAAGCGACCCGACCCGATTCGGCTATAGCTAAATTTATTGAAAAGCGAGGCGAAGGATTACATCACCTTGCCTTTGAGGCTGATCCAATAACAGATAAAATGAGCTCGTTGAAAAAGGATGGCTTTACGTTGTTAGCCGATGCGCCAAAGTCAGGTGCGGATAACAAAGAAATTGTGTGTTTGCACCCTAAAACAACAAACCAGGTATTGATTGAACTCTGTCAGGAAAAACAGTAATCAGAATTTCATTTTCGGGTGCGCATTTTTCCCGTATTGGATATCATTATAATACTTCTGCTTCTTTTTGCCTTCTTTCGTTTCGTAATAAGGCTTTGAGCTACTGCATGCAGCAAAAAGTATTGCAGCAAGTACAAATACTACCGCCTTCTTTTTCATAACCACGTGTTTTGTTATTAATACATGAAAGTAAGCAGATTACCTCAGTTTAAACATCAAACATAGTACTTTTGCCAGTCAAACAAGCGATTAGCCCGACTAACAGCCTTTATCATGAGCGAAATGCGCACAGAACTTTCCCAATTGGGTGAATTTGGTTTAATAGACCACATCACCAGTAAATTTTCAATATCCCAACCTACCACACTAAAAGGTATTGGCGATGATGCGGCCATTATTGATGCCGGCAGTGATTCTCTGTTGATTTCGACTGATATGCTGATGGAAGGAGTTCATTTCAATTTATCGTACATGCCGTTGCCGCATTTAGGTTATAAAGCGGTTGCTGTAAATGTTTCTGACATCGCTGCGATGAACGCCACACCCACGCAAATTGTAATTAGTATTGGTATCAGTAATCGTTTTTCACTCGAGGCGGTGGATGCACTGTTTGAGGGAATTCACGCGGCTTGTAAAAATTATAATGTTGATCTGGTGGGTGGCGATACGACTTCATCGGTATCTGGTTTAGTAATATCCATAACCGTATTGGGTCGTGCACCAAAGAGCGAAGTTGTTCAACGCAACGGAGCCAAAGCAAATGATATTATTTGTGTAACCGGAGATTTAGGTGCTGCCTACATGGGTTTACAAGTGTTAGAGCGAGAAAAGAAGTTTTCCTTTCTAACCCAGATGTGCAACCTGACCTGGAGCAATATGAATATCTGGTAGGTCGACAACTAAAACCGGAAGCCCGCATGGATATTGTGCATGAGTTGCGCGAAAGAAAGTGTGTTCCTACTTCCATGATTGATATCTCTGATGGCTTGGCTTCGGAATTATTTCACTTAGGAAAACAATCGGGTGTGGGTGTTAAAATTTTTGAAGATAAAGTGCCGATTGATCACATGACTTTCGAGACCGCCATTGAATTTAAACTCGATCCGATTACCTGCGCGCTGCATGGAGGCGAGGATTATGAACTTCTTTTTACCATCAACCCCGCTGATTACGACAAAATCAAAAACCATCCGGATATCCATTTTATTGGTCATATGCATCCGGATGCCACTCAAAATGTAATGGTTACCAAGCAGGAAACTGTTATTCCCTTAACCGCGCAGGGGTGGAATCACTTCAAGGGCGAGTAGTAGTTGATAAGTTGATTTTGATTTGTCCTTATATCATCTCTAATATTAGGTAATCAAATTACCCATATGGCACATCTGCGAAGAGACGGTTTCCTTTTTATCTTTTTACTTGTTTTATCATCGGTTAATGCACAGGAACTTCCTGTTGCTAAGCCGGAGGAGTTGGGTTTTTCAACGGAAAGACTTCAACGACTTACCGATGTTTTTCAAGCGTATGCTAACGATAAAAAAATGTCTGGCAGTGTGGTGCTTGTGGCCAGGCATGGTCAGGTAGCTTACTTCAATGCATTTGGTAAGAGAGATGTTGAAGCAAATGCAACCATGGAGAAGGATGCTATTTTTAGAATTGCTTCGCAGACAAAAGCATTGATCAGTGTGGGGATCATGATTTTACAGGAAGAAGGGAAGTTGCTTATTGCCGATCCGGTTGGTAAATACATTCCTGAGTTTGCAGAGACTACCGTAGCAGAGCCCAAGGCGGGTGGTGGGTATAATATTGTAAAAGCAAAACGTCAAATCACCCTTCGCGATCTACTTACGCATACAGCAGGTATTGGTTACGGTTACGGATTGGCTGCCGATAAATGGAAAGAAGCAGGTATACAAGGTTGGTACTTTGCCGATCGGGATGAACCGGTGGGTGCCACTATTGCAAGAATTGCAAAACTTCCTATGGATGAGCATCCGGGTGAGAAATTTGTTTATGGATATAACACGGATATTTTGGGCGTGGTCATTGAAAAAGTTTCCGGGAAGCCGTTGGATGAATTTATCAGTTCCAGAATTCTAACCCCGTTGGGTATGAAGGACACGCATTTTTATTTACCTCAAAATAAAGCGAATCGACTGGCCGCGGTTTATTCTGCGTATGCAGATAAACCTCTTGAACGCTCGCCTGATCCGGGCGGTATGGTGGGGCAGGGAATGTATGTTAACGGCCCAAGGAAAAGTTTTTCCGGTGGTGCGGGTTTACTTTCTACCGCGGCTGATTACGCAAAATTTCTTCAGATGATGCTTAACAAAGGTACTCTTAATGGCAATCGTATTCTTGCTCCAAACACAGTGAAATTAATGACAGTAAGTCACCTGAACGAAATAAAATATAATTCGGGCATGGGCTTTGGACTTGGGTTTTCTGTTTGCGAGGACCTTGGCGATCGTGGCACCCCTGGCTCTGTAGGCGAGTATGGTTGGGGCGGAGCGTACGGCTCTACATATTGGGTCGATCCAAAAGAAGATTTGGTGGTTGTGTACTTTAAACAATTAACGCCAACCAACAACCTGGATGATCAGAGTAAACTACGCGCACTGATTTATCAGGCAATTGTTAAGTGATGAAAAAAATTTAATCCTCCGGAAACGGAATGTAAACGAAGTTGGCAAACTCCTCATCGACCACAAACAAACAACAGAACTCATCCGGGTCTCTGTAATTATTTTTGAACTCTTCTTCTTTGTCGGTAGCAACCAGCTCGCGTTGTACAAATTCATTTAAAAAAGAGGCATTGTAATTCCAGGTAAGGTTAAGTGGCTTGCGCGGAATTAATAATTGACCGACCGGAATTTCTTTTTTTGAAATTGGAAAGATGGGAAAATCAAAACCGCTTTTGCGGATTTGGTAAGAGGCTTCTTTCAGCGTGTCGGCCACTTTTATGAAGTCTTCCGAAATGGTACCCAGGTATTTTCCGTTTAGCTCCGGATCATTAAACATATCTTTATTCGTTTACTGTTAGATTCTAGTTATTCGTGCAAAAATAGATCACTACGAATAAATATCTTCGATTTCTGTTATTTCTTTTGGCTGTTCGATTTCGCAATTAGAAATTGTTCGCACATTTCTTTTAGCTCAGGAAAGAATTGCAGGAACTCCTTTTCAAAATCAGCATAATATTCTTTTAGTTCAAAGGTAGCTTCCTCCATCTTTGATTCGTAAGGGGTTCGATGTGCCATGCCACTTAATGCGCGGTTAATACCTTCAATGCGAGAATAGTTTACCAGCCAATTTCCATTAATCATGTAGGGAAGCAGTTGTTGAACCCGCGCGGGAAGTTGATCTGAAAATTCCTGAAGCAGTTCATAACTTTCTTTTGCGTATTGATCCAGCGAAAGCGGATGATAATTACTCCAAAGGCTGGCCAAGAAATGATCATAAAACACATCGACTATAACGGGGGCGTAATGTCTGTATTTGGGCCGAAGCCGGATCTTACTTTCCCGCACCACTGCGTGGCTATCAGTGAAGTCATCAATTTCACGATGTAGCTCGATGCCCAGCGCAATGTTTGGACTAAACTGTTCATAGAGGTTTCGCCCGCGCACAAAGTCACCAATGAAATTTCCTACTCGTATTTCGGGGTTGCTTCCAGAGAGAAAAAGATGCGCTAAAAAATTCAAGTCAATTAAGTTTTAGACGGTAGGTAAGATAGGTGATTTTAATCTATTTTTACCCAGCCAAATTGGTGTTACCTAAGCCTTATTTGTATGATTGTTCTGGAACAACTTAAATTGCTTGTCAACCTCGCGTGCATGGATGGCGAGCTGGCCATCATCGAAAGAAATTACATTATTACTATTGGCAAAGCTCATGGCTTCCCCGAATCGTCAGTGGAAACACTTTTCTATTCCATTCATGATGTGATTATTCCGGGGGATTTAACGGCTGATCAAAAGTTCGATTATATTTTTAGCCTCGTGCAGCTAATGAAGATTGATGAACGATTGTACGAGAAGGAAATTAAATTTTGCGCCAACGTAGCTTCTAAATTGGGCTATCAACCTCAGGTTATGTTCGAGTTGCTGCTCAGAATCAAATCAGATAAAATGAGTGCTGAAGAAAAAAATTCGTTGAAAGCGTTGACTTCAAAGTTTCTACGGTTTGAGATCATAAATTTTTTCTGGTAAAGAGAAGTTCTCTTAAGGAGAAATTGAGCGAAACATATTTGAAGCACAAGTAATTGTTTGAGTGATATTTAAGCGGTTACTTCGTGGTGCAACAAATCGTTTAGTATGAAGTGGATCTATCGAATTCAGCAAAAATTGCAAATAGCTTTTTTGTTGGCCATTGTTCTGGCAGGGGTGTTTATTAAAAGTATGCTGGAACGCAACAATGTTTCTGAGCTGGGAGATTCCTTTTCTTCCGTGTATGAAGACCGATTGCTTGTGGAAAGTTACATCTACCAGCTTTCTGATAGACTCCATAAGAAAAAGCTACTCTTAGATCATTGCGAAGAAAGTAAAAATCCCGAAGAGGTGCGTACCGAAATAACAAAGCACAATGCCGCTATAAATTTATTGGTGGCAGACTACGAGAAGACAAAACTTACGGAAGCCGAAGTGGTTTCTTTTCAATCCTTAAAATCAACGTTGTCCGAAATGGAAATGATTGAAGCTGAATTATTAAAACCAAATACTGAATTTTTGAGCAAACCTTCTTTTGAAAACCAATTTTTAAATGCCTTCAGTAACCTTAATCAACTTTCGGATATTCAATTGACTGAGGGCAAAACATTAATCGATCAATCAAAGAAAATTGTAGCGGGGTCAACCATCCTTACCCAGTTTGAGTTGGGCATGATTATAATTATTGGCCTGATCATTCTGGCGTTGGTTTTGGCTTCTAATTCGATAACAGCCCAAACATCGCAAAAGCATCAATTGAACTGAGTTATTGGCAGTCCGTTATTTTTCAGAACCAAGCGGTATATTAATTCCTGCCGATAGGATATACTGCACCGAAAAGAAGGTATGATTGGCTCTGCCTTTCTCATACAGTTTCACGTTGGTATAATCTACGAACGAACCCTTTATGCTTGGCTCAAAAAAGAAATATTTAAAGAAGTCGTAGCGCAAAGCGGCACCCACACCAATTACCCACCCGGATACTCGGAAAGGCCCATCGTTGTGATATTCCTGATTGTTTATAGTTATGTGCGAATCTGTCTTAGGAATTAACACCCCAGGGCCAGCCCGAAAATTTGCACTTAGGATGTGTTTCTGATTTTTTGAACTGAGAAGTGAAATGCGTTTGAGCAAGCTGATAATTAAATAATTATTTCCATTAGTATGCTCAAAGCGAACAAATTGAGGAGTAATAAGAGTGTCAAGATCATACGATTGACCGTCAATGGTGCCCGTCATGTGCAACATTTGATTATCAGTAAAAACATATTTCAGGTGGTTCCACGATACCTCAACTCCCAGATCATGCTTGTCGTTAAAAAAATAACCACCTGTTAACACGTATTGCGGAACGGTTAATGGGTCATTAAGAAGATCATCCATGTCGGGCTGATCGTGCGCTTTGGCGTTATGAAAGGTAAAATCATACTTGGGCATGTTCGGTGTTTCGGTATCCTTAAATTGAATCGTACTGTTGGTGTACGCATCGCGATGATAGCCCCATTGTAAGAAAAAGGTTCCATGAAGTTTCTTCTTTTCGGTGGAGATAGATTTTTGTTGTTGGGCTAAGGCAGGCAGACTAACCAGAAGCCACAAAAGGCAGAATATCGATTTTGTCATTCGGACGAGAACTCGTTGCAGTAAAATTTGGGTGCGAATTTAGCAGGAATTCTGTGGTTAATCGAAATATGTTGTGTTTCGAAATCGGGCGATTATGAAAAACTTGTAGACAAACTTTGGAGCCTGACTTCAGTTGTAGCCATACAATCAAAAAAATTCAGACTTCCTGCTTAAATGTTCCTTGACACCCGTCAGAATTAGCCCTTGCAACCCCCCTTTTTGCTACCTTTGCGGCCTAAATCGCTTGAAAGAAATGAAGGGAATGGACAACATTCGCAATTTTTGCATAATAGCCCATATCGACCACGGTAAAAGCACGCTGGCCGACCGCCTGTTGGAATTTACCGGTACCCTAAACTCGCGCCAAATGGAGGCTCAGGTACTCGACAACATGGATTTGGAGAAGGAAAAAGGCATTACTATTAAGGCCCACGCCATTCAAATGAACTATACCGAGGGTGGCACCAACTACATCCTGAACCTGATTGATACCCCCGGCCATGTAGACTTCAGCTATGAGGTTTCACGGGCTATTGCCTCGTGCGAAGGCGCCCTTTTAATTGTTGATGCCAGTCAGGGTATTGAAGCACAGACTATTTCTAATCTTTACCTGGCTTTGGAGCACGATCTGGAAATCATTCCGATCATGAATAAAATCGACTTGCCACACGCTAACCCCGAGGTGGTAGCTGATGAAATTATTGAATTGATTGGTTGCAAGCGTGAAGACATTCTATCCGCCAGCGCCAAAGAGGGTAAAGGCATTGAAGAAATTTTGCAGGCCATTGTAAAACGTATCTCTGCGCCCAAAGGCGATACCAAAGCGCCATTGCAGGCCATGATTTTTGATTCGGTGTTTAATTCTTTTCGGGGCATAGAGATTTATTTTCGAGTATTCAATGGCACTTTAAAGAAGGGAGATAAGGTTAAGTTTATCAGCACCGGGCAGGAATATTATGCCGATGAAATTGGCGTACTAAAATTAAACAAACAGCCGCGTGAAGAGATAGCGCAGGGAATGTGGGGTATTTGATTTCGGGTATAAAAGTAGCCAGCGAAGTACACGTGGGTGATACTATAACTAACCCTTTAAATCCGGGCCCATCCTTAAGGGGATTTGAAAAAGTTAAACCGATGGTATTTGCCGGTATTTACCCGGTTGATACAACGGAGTTCGAAGAGCTAAGGGCTTCGATGGAGAAGTTACAACTTAATGATGCTTCACTTGTTTGGGAATTGGAAACTTCGGCTGCGCTGGGTTTTGGTTTCCGGTGTGGTTTCCTGGGCATGTTGCACATGGAAATTATTCAGGAAAGGTTGGAGCGCGAGTTTGACATGACGGTTATTACAACTGTGCCTTCAGTGCAATTTAAAGCACACCTTACTGATGGGACTGAACTTTTTATAAACGCCCCTTCCGAAATGCCCGACCCTACGCGGATGAAGAGCATAGAAGAGCCCTACATAAAAGCACAGATCATTTCAAATCCGAATACATTGGCCCTATCATTAATTTGTGTATTGATAAGCGTGGGCAGATTATGAATCAGAATTATCTTACACAAGATCGGGTAGAACTAACGTTCGAAATGCCTTTATCCGAAATTGTATTCGACTTCTTCGATAAACTGAAATCTATTTCACGTGGCTATGCCTCGTTGGATTATCATTTGATTGGAATGCGCGAGTCGGATATGGTAAAGTTGGATGTAATGTTGAACGGAGAAAAGGTTGATGCGCTAAGTGCGATTGTTCACCGGTATAAGTCGCAAGACTGGGGCCGAAAGCTGTGCGAAAAATTAAGAGAATTAATTCCGCGCCAGATGTTTGAAATTGCAATCCAGGCGGCAATCGGTCAAAAAATTGTAGCCCGCGAAAATATAAGCGCCATTCGTAAAAACGTAATAGCAAAATGTTATGGTGGAGATATTTCGCGGAAACGCAAGCTGTTGGAGAAACAGAAAAAAGGTAAGAAGCGCATGCGGCAGGTAGGTAATGTAGAGATTCCGCAAGAGGCTTTTATGGCAGTATTAAAGATAGAGTAATATTTAACCTAACTGGGGGGAGTTTGCGTGCGAGTTTGATGAATGACTGAGGCAGAACGTACACCCTTATTGATGGTCGCAAGATTTCATCAGAAATAAAAAAGGAAATTTCTGATAAAGTTGCTATCCGTAAACAAGAAGGTAAAAAGATTCCTCACCTCGCTATCATTTTAGTGGGTGATGACGGGGCCAGTCAAACCTATGTCGATCATAAGGTAAAAGCCTGTAAGGAAGTGGGTTTTCATTATTCAATGCTTCGCTTTGCCGATACGATTAGTGAAGATAAATTGATGAAACACATCGATCAGGTAAACCGCGATGAAGATGTGGATGGATTTATTGTGCAGTTACCTTTGCCGCCAAACATTTCGGTAGAGCGGATAACGGAAAAAATCAGACCCGATAAAGATGTAGATGGTTTCACCAATCGCAACTTTGGAAGTATTATTTCTAAAAATCCTTTGCTGCTGCCAGCCACGCCTTTGGTGTAATGGAATTATTCAAGCGCTACAATATCCCAACAGAAGGAAAAAATTGTGTGGTTATAGGCGCCAGCTGGTTAGCAGGTGCAGCGTTAAGCATGATGTTGGTGGAAGAAGGAAAAGCCACTGTTACTATTTGTCACAAGCACACTAAAGATATTTCGCAGTTTACCAGACAAGCTGATATTCTGATTGTAGCCGTAGGCAAGCCGGGTATGGTTACGGCTGATATGGTGAAAGAAGGGGCCGTGGTTATTGATGTTGGCACTACGCGCGTAGAAGGTCCACAATTTAAAAATGGTTTTGGGCTGAAGGGCGATGTAGACTTTAAACAAGTAGCACCCAAAACATCGTTCATTACACCCGTGCCGGGTGGGGTAGGTCCTATGACTATCGCATCGCTTTTATTAAACACTTTGCGTGCAACAGAATTGCGAAATCCATAACTAATTAAGATTCAAAATTCAATAATGATGTCAAATCAGCAGTCAGGAATTATAAATTTTGAATTACCCGTAATGGAAGACTTTACACCATTCAGGGTGAAGGATTCTATCAGGGAAGTGCCGCTTATTTTATACGATTGGGCGGCTGCGAAGTGCGTTGTGTTTGGTGCGATGTAAAAGATTCGTGGGATGAGATGCACATGCAAAAGTAGAGGTTAGTCAGCTCGTTGATAAAGCGAAAGCCAGTGGAAGTAAAATAGTGGTGATTAACGGTGGCGAACCCACCATGCACAATTTATCACAACTAACTGCCGAACTTAAAAAGGCTGGTTTGCGAACCCATCTCGAAACATCGGGTGCCTATCCGCTAACAGGCGAATGGGATTGGGTTTGCTTCTCGCCAAAAAAATTTAAGCCACCGCACGCCTCAGTTGCCGCGCAGGCCAATGAATTGAAAGTGGTGATCTTTCATAAATCTGATTATTGCATGGGCCGAAGAGTTTGCTGAACTCGTTAAATCGAACTGCGAATTATTTTTTACAGCCCCGAGTGGTCGAAAGAGAAAGAAGTGCTTCCTATGTTGATCGAATACGTTAAGGCTAATCCAAAGTGGAAGATTTCCGCACAAGTACATAAGTACATTGATGTACCCTGAGGATACCATTCCTTCGTTTTTGTCGTTTTAAGGTAATACTTCCCAAAAGGAATTTAACGCTGATAATGAAAATCATCAGATTGGTTTTAGTTTTATTGGATAAGTGGTTGATTTTCATTCGTCAATTATGCAAAAGAAATTTCTATTATATAATTTGGGTTTAACTTGCTGTATGATCTTGCGAAACCTTATAGTACTGATTGCATTTGTTTCTATGGGATTGCCTTCACAAGCACAATCCTTAAGTACTAAAAACAAAAAGGCTATTGAACTTTATAAGCGAAAAATTGACAAAGCATCTTTATGGAAAACTCAGGCAACTTATTCTATTGCGAACAAGAATACTGTTGGCAAGTTTATAATCGAGCCGTTAAGTGAAATAGTGAATCAGTACCCCATGCAATACTTTCCAGTGGTGACTGGCGATGGAGCCCAACTCATTTTTACGGCGGCTTTGGAGGTGCCCGAAATGATAATGAGGATATAGTAGTCTCCTCTCAAACGGAAGACGGAAGTTGGGGAACTCCGGTTTCGATCTCCAAAAATATCAATACGATTCAACGCGAAGGTGCTTGTACTATTTCTGCAGATGGAAGGCATCTAATTTTTACCGTTTGCGGAACTATGGGTTGTGATCTCTATGAAAGTCGTAAAAAAGGTAATGAATGGTCTGTTCCTAAAAATCTCGGTCCGAAAATTAATAGTTCGGGCTGGGATGCTCAACCTTCGCTTTCCGCTGATGGACGCGAGCTCTATTTTGTGTCTGAGCGAAAGGGTGGATTTGGCGGATATGATATTTGGTACTCGCAATGGGATGGTGCTGGTTGGACACAAGCAAAAAATCTGGGACCAACAATTAATTCACCGTTTGATGAGATCTCGCCCTACATCCATGTCAATAATCAAAATCTCTATGTTGTATCGAATGGTTATCCTGGGTTTGGCGGGTACGATATTTATCGCAGCGAAAAATCTGAGTCGGGTTGGGGGCAGCCTGTTAATTTAGGTCAGCCGCTGAATGACTTTAAGGATCAGTATTCTTTCATCGTATCGGGCGATGGTGCCATTGCCTATTATTCAAAGGAAGAAAGTAAAAACCGAAGCCGACTGTTCAAGATAACCCTGCCCGAAAATCTAATAACAAAAGCAAAAGGAAATATTGTAAAGGGTACCGTTGTGCATGCCATTACCAAAGCATCACTGGATGCAACCATCGAACTTATAGATTTGAAAACGAAAGTACGGTGGCTCAGGTCACTTCCGATTCTGTAACCGGTGAATATCTCATGGTTCTTCCGGGGGGATCAGAATATGCTTTGTATGTAAACCGACCCGGATTTTTATTTCAAAGCCTTCATTTTAATTATACTCAAAATACAAACAAGCCAGTTGTTAAAGACATTGCGCTACAACCCGCTCAGCAAAACGCTAAAGTGGTTTTGAATAATCTATTTTTTGATTTGAATGAATATGAATTGAAGCCAGAGTCAATCACTGAATTAAAAGAGAGGTGGTGGATTTCATGAATCAAAATCCTGCAATCAGAATAGAGATTAGCGGCCACACGGATGCTTCAGGAACA
>JADJMA010000027.1 GCA_016709845.1 Flammeovirgaceae bacterium
GAAGGGTTTATCTTTTGCTGATGTTCCCAAAGCCGTGTTCGCAAGTCTGTAGTCATGCCTACATAGAGAACAGTATGATGGCGGTTAGTGAGAATATAGACATAAGCCGCAGGAAGCATTTTCTACGAATTTAAGAGATTTTTCGAGCATCAATCAGGCAGCTTTGTTGACGCAATTCATCCCGAGTCAATCCAGAGCGTTATTCGTACAGAATGATAGCAGGTCGTAAATTCAAATAACGTTTTCTATTATTTAAAGGAAACCAGCGAAGGATCCATAGTTTCAGGGGTGCTTTTAAAGGATCCTTCGCTCGTTTGTACATCATCCAAATCCGTGTAGTAGTATTCATGATTTATCATTCGATTAACCTCATCGTATAAATCGCTCTGGATTTGGCATAGTTGTATGCTAGAATGGATAATAAATACCCACATTAAAGATTACAGGTTCTCTTTCTGTACCAAAAGGCTTAAGAATTTCACTTGATCCAAAACAAACCGATTACCGGCTTCCTTGGATCGATCCTTTCATACCCACATCCGGGCGAAGCAACAAAAGAAAAATCGAACACAAGCCAAACCCCGTGCCTACAGCTAGATCTCGATAGAAGTTTGAAATTTTGAACTTCCTTTCCAGGAGGTGTCATCGCCAACTTCTGAAGTCTGAATATCGTAAAGGACCAAACGTTTCCCGACATCAGAAAGACGGCACCGTTGGCAAAGCCGAATAATGTTTCTTAGTTCAACACTTCCCTCAGTAATATATCACCGGGCTTCTCAAAACTATAATCGAAGAGTCAATTCTTCCTTCGGATCACTGAAGATTCGAGGGTACACTGTAAGGGCTAACCTGCGGGGTAACCAGGCCCCGGATGCTGTTGCTACCAACAAAAAATATTTTCTCATAAGGTAACTTCATTAGCGCTATAGGCGTACCCGATGCCTCCGTGAAAGCGATAAGAAAGCATCGTGTTTTTATCTATGATCTGATTTCGCCTGCCGTCTAAGCTCAATCGTACGTATTGGTATAATTCAAGTCCCCGATCTAAGATATAACCGGGTTCCGCAAAAGTTGAATAACGTGCCGCACCCGACTCAGCCTGTAATCTGAATAAGTAAAGTTCCGTTCTATATTCCCGTAATTGGTGACCGGGTTCCAGGTTACTCCAAAATCACTTCTACCCACAAAGGATTGGTTTAAATGAATTTTTAAGTTGTTACCATCGTTTTCCTGAAGATCAGTAAGAAGAGCATTGAAAGGCACTATCCAAGTAGATTGAACTAACGTTAAGGTTGATAGCGTAAATGAATTAGGTACGTTTTTCATTCTGCCGGAAGTATAGGTATCCGATACTGTGTTGATCGATCGGGTGTACTCCGGACAGCGGTGTACGTAGAACCCGGCCAACAGTCGGGTTCCGCGGATTATATTCTCGCGAAACGAAATTGAAGGCTTTTCTCGGTCAAGTGTAAAAGAAACTGCGGACGTAGTACTACCGTTAACACTTTCGCTTCGGTACTGGCATAAACATTATTGGGATCGGTGGCTGACGCACACCCTCAAACCGAATCGCCCACAGCTCCGTGACTTCATGCCGCCAAATACATTTCTCTTTTTAAGTTAGTGCTGATGTACGGACCGGGTATCCCTGGGTCATGCGCCCAATCTCCCGCCTCATTCGACCAGAATACTTGTTGAGGTCCACAAAAACATTGGCAATAAATTTACCATCCGAGAATCGTAGTTCATGTTGATGAATTTGAAAATGTCAAGATTGGCAAGTTGCCGTTGGGTATCAAAAATCCGTTCGAGCTTATAAGCTGTCGCGCTTAATGAAAACACGTTGGGCTAATAATTTTTACTGTATTCACTTTTAAAATAATTAAAGGTGATATTATATTTTTCAACGGATTGACGCTTCAGGGTATCGGTAGAAATTTACCCCGGCATCGGTGGTGAATGAAATAGAATCAATATGAAATATCTTATGGGAATCTCTGCGCGGGATTCTTTATTTCAACCTGCAGGCAATCGGTAACTTCCCATAGGCGGTGTCAATAGAAAACTCAACGTATTGACGGGTAAAATCAAAATAGCCCAGGTTTTTCATTTGCAGATCAAGGCGCTCGCGTTCCTTATTCAGTTTATCCTGGTCGTACCGGTCATTTATTTTAATAAGGCTGGCCGATCGGGTACTTTGTACAATGGAATCAATTTTTTGTCAGCGATCTGGTAAAAATCGTATCATAAAAGGAAGGCCGGCCTGGTTCTATGTGGTAAACAACGCCCACGCGTTTTTAAATTCTTTGGTACGATAGCTAATAGAGTTCTCAAAGTATCCACGATTGAAAAAGGTGGTCAGACAATTTTTCAACGGTAGCATCCAGACTGGTACTATCAAAAATGGTAGCGGGTTCACCCCATTGCATAAAGAGATTTCCATTTTCAATTTGCCATCCAGTGTAGCCACCTTCTCTTACTTTCTATACTGCAGGGATGTTAATTTCTTTTGGTTTTGGTTCCTGCAATTTTGCGATCAATTTCTCAACCAGCTTTACCTTTTTATCAATAAATTTTTGTTGAGTATAATTCCTTTTTCCTTCCTGATACATCCAAACCAGGGAATTGATAGGCAGCCCAAAAAGTTTTCGGTTTACCTTTTTTACATATAAATCCGAAAGCCCCTCTTTATTAAAGCCTTTGGGTGCCTCAATAGTTTGGTGGTATAACAACTTTTGATTTTCTTGGAGATAGCAGGTACCCAGACAACCACTGACGAGCCACGCCAGACACAGGAATGAAAAAAGTTTTATAGGTTTACCCACGTATGATCTCAAAAGCTAAAATTAAGCATCTCAAAGCGTTGCAAGTAAAGAAATACCGAAAACAGGAGCAATGCTTTGTGGTGGAAGGCACGAAAAGTGTAATTGAGTTGATAAAGGCAGACTATGAGGTGATATGGTTAGCTGGCACCGAACACTTTTTGCATCAGAATTCACAGGCCATCCAGAACCTTAACGGTGAGGTGGTTTTAGCAACAGAAATGGAATTAGTAGCGGCCGGGAGTTTTAAAACCAACGAAGGCGCCCTCGCGGTTGCCGGATGAAGCCCAATGCGGCTTTTACGCCCGATCAAAACGGAATAGTACTGGTCATGATGATATTCGTGATCCGGGTAATTTGGGAACTATTATCCGTACTGCAGATTGGTACGGAGTTAAACAAATTATTGCTTCCGAGAGTCAACCGACTTTTTACAATCCCAAAGTATTGAGTGCTACGATGGGATCTTTTTGTCGGGTACAGGTTTTCTATACCGATATTGAATCTTACCTCACGATGGCAAGAAGACCAATATATGGTACTTTTTTGGATGGTCTGGATGTTCATCAATTAAATTTTAAAGAGGGTGGATTGATCGTAATCGGTAATGAGTCGAATGGAATTTCAAGATCCATTGAAAAATTAGTAACTCAAAAAATTACCATTCCCGGTATGGTAGTGCCGAGTCATTGAATGCGGCTATAGCCACAGGTGTAATTCTGGATTGGGTAATGAATCAAAAAAGGATTGACTTCCTTGAGCCGCTTCTTCAGAAATTTTTGGGCATGTTCTTTCCTAAATACCGATCGATGAAGTAGTGCCCCAGATAAATAAGTGGAGTTAAAAGGATAGCAACCGTGAACTTGTAGATATAATTAGTAATGCCAATGGCAAATTTGCTGCCCCGAGAATATCCCGATGAACGCAATGTATAATACAGCAAGCTATCGATAAACTGAGAGACCAGTGTAGAGCCGGTGGCCCGGAGCCAGAGCATTTTATGTCCGGTTATTTTCCGCAACTTTTGAAATACAAACACATCCACCAATTGGCTAATTAAAAAAGCGGATAGCGAGCCAATAATGATTCGCTGCCCTTGACCAAAAATTTTGTTGAAGGCAAAATCTATATTAAAAAAATTGCCTTGCAGATCCTGATTGTTTGCCTCGAGCCACCAGGCCGCAGGAGGAGTCTCATCGTGAAGAAAACAACAAGGAAGCAGTAGGTAATAAAAAAAGCAGCTAAATAAGCTGATTCGTTTTTACACCGGCTTTCCAAAATATTCATTAATTAAATCGGAGGTTATAAAAACAACAGGCAGATAACCGCCCTGCGGTAAGATTAAAATCCATCGTAAAGCCCAGGATGGAGAGCCCTGCCGGTTGCAGTCCAAGCGTACCTTCTCCAGAGAAAATCTTTATGCACAATCATCTCAGCGAGAATAGCATTGGTCAGAAAAATACCTGACAGCACTACAAATAATCTATTTTTCTTCTGTTCCAGGTTTTCTGTCATAGGGTAATTCAAATGTAGTTCCTTCTATCGCTAATTCGGTATTAAGAAAAACCTCCTTAGCTTCTTGTAACAACGGTTCAAGATTTTGATAGCGGGCAGAAAAATGACCAATCAAAAGTTTTCCAACACCGGCACGTTTTGCTATCGTAGCGGCTTCGCGGGTGGTGCTGTGTTTTGTTTCATGTGCTTTGTCCTTCTCGTTCTCCATAAAGGTAGCTTCATGATATAAAACCGTTACGCCTTCAATGTGTTTAAGCATCGGTTCATTCCACGCGGTATCCGAACAAAAGGCAAACGAGTAGGAGGGCAGCGGGGGAAGCGTGTAATCCGCGTTGAGGTAAAGCACTTTTCCGTTTTCGTCAATCACATCCACGCCCTTCTTTAACTGGGCGATATGTTGTAATAACATGCCTGGCTTTAGTTTTTCTTTGTTCAGTTTAACCGGCTTCCGTTTCTCCTTAAATAAAAATCCGGCACACGGTAACTTATGAATCAGGGGTATGGTTTCTACCGTAAGAACATCATCATGATGTAAAAGGGTTGAAGATTGCGGATCGAACGAATGAAACTTAATCTCGTAGTTTAAAACTGATTTGGAATATTTGAGTTGAAGTAGAATTATTTCGTCTAGTCCCCGTGGACTATGGAGATGAAGTTCGTTGGTTCGCCTTTGCAGATGCATGGAAAAGAGCAGTCCCATCAGGCCCAGGTAATGATCGCCATGCAAATGGCTAATAAAGATTCTGTCGATCTTGTGAATCGGAATCTGGTAGCGAAGTAATTGCATTTGCGTGCCTTCGCCACAATCAATCAAAAAGTGATGGTTTTGAATAACCAAATACTGGGATGTAGGAAACCGGCCATGCGCTGGCAAGGCTCCGCTTGATCCAAGAATGGTTAATGAGAAACTCAAGGATTAATTTGAAAATTATTTAATTTGAAGATATGAAAATGAGCTAAGATGAATTTTCAAATTGAAATATTTTCAAATCTTCAAATTAGTCACCGTCTTTCATGTCTTTTTCAATTTCGTGCATGAATACGGCATCAATTCCTTCCTCTACAGTAGGCAGAATATTGAGCACACTATCAATTGTGAAATCTTAATCAGTTTCATGGTGTGATCAGAAAGTTTGGTGAGAATAAAAATTCCATTGTCTTCCTGCAACACGCGGTTGCCCACCAGAAGCACTAAGGCCAGACGAATCGGTATATTTTACTTCAGAGAGATCCAGGATAATATTCCGTACGCCTTCGGCATGTAACGTCACCATTTCCGATTTCAATTGAGGGGCAATGCTCGAATCAAGCTTTTCTTCGTTTAGCCGAAACAGGGTGTACTTTTCTTGTTTATCGATCGAATACTTCATAAGAACTCTTTAGGGGCCTAAAATTAAGTTAATTTATCCCAAGATTGTCATTAAGAATGACAATTCTGTCCTTCGGGACATAAACCGTTAATCAGTTTTTTGAGCTTATATAATTAACGATACTCCGCTCAATTCGTTCGGGCAGAGAATCATAATTCACCGGGGCCAGCGATTCTCCGGTCATTTGCCGATATAATTCCTGATAGCGATCGGAGATAGATTGAACAATCTCGTCTGTCATCTCAGGAACGGATTGCCTCTTTGCCCTGAAATCCGTTTTCGATTAACCATTGCCTGACAAACTCTTTAGATAATTGTTTTTGAATTTCCCCTTTTCGCTGGCATTCCTCATACCCTTCTTTATAAAAATAACGACTCGAATCCGGAGTATGCACCTCATCAATCAGATAGATTTTACCATCATGCTTACCAAACTCATACTTGGTGTCCACCAGGATTAAACCCTGCTCGGCAGCCATCTCCGTTCCTTTTTGATAGAGTGCATACGTGTATGCCTCGAGTTGCTCGTATTCTTTTTCATTTACGATGCCGCGCGCCAAAATATCTTCTCTCGAAATATCTTCGTCATGGCCCACTTTCGCTTTGGTGGTGGGTGTAATGATGGGAGTCGGTAATTTGTCATTCTCCTTCAGCCCCTCGGGAAGAGCAACGCCACAAATTTTTCTTTTGCCGGCTTTGTATTCACGAGCCGCATGCCCGGCTAAATATCCTCTCACCACCATTTCAACTGCGTAGGGTTCACACGTAAAGCCAATCGTTACGTTAGGGTCAGGGTAGTAATAACCCAATTGGGCACCACCATTTTGGTGGCTTGCAGATTATAAGCAGCGATTTGATTCAACACCCGCCCCTTATCGGGAATAGCTTTCGGAAGCACAACGTCAAAGGCCGAAATGCGATCGGTGGCAACCATAACCATGGTATCACCAAAATAGTAAACATCACGCACCTTGCCTCGATAAAAACCGGTTTGCCCGGGAAATGTAAAATGGGTCTCTTTTATTGCATTCATCGGTGGATAATCTATTGAAGAAAGTTACAAAATGTTCATTAACCGTAAATTAAAACTAATAAGATTAAGAAAATCCCCTCTTCATTTCTTAATGATCTTAATGGTAAAAAATAGTTAGCTATTACGCTTTCTGTCAAACTATTTCTCATCTATTAAAATGCCAGCCCTGAAAACGAGTGTCTTCACTACCTTGCCCTGCTCATCATACTCTTTCCACTCATTGTGTTTTTTATTGGCTACGTAATTACCTTGTTCTTTGATTTTGCCGGTTGGATAATACGCGGTGTAAAGCCCATGCTGTCGGCAGCGATACTCGCACACGGAAAGTATCTTACCATCCTCATAATAATTCTTAACCGGCCCAGTAATCAGATTGTATTTCCAGGTCTCCTCGGTTGATTTTTGGCCATTAGGAAAATACAGCGTTCGGGTTCCATGCAACTGACCATCTTCATAATTCTCTTTCATGCTTGGTGTTTTACCATCGGCCGCATAAAAGATCCAGGTCCCATTGGGTTTTCCTTCACGGAAAGATTTCTCAAAAACAAGTTGACCTTCGGCTGTATACTCGGTCAGCTTGCTATCGCGACCATTTAAGGCGAATTGTTCTTTCGCTCTTATTTTTCCATTGGTATAGTAATCAACATTGTTACCCACCTTAGCACCCGATTTAAATTGATACGTATGGCGCAGGGTACCATCTGCATAGTATCCGATATTTTCTCCATGAAGTTGGGCATTCATAAAATGTCCCTCTAATAGTTTATGCCCCTTGCTGATCGTAATGAATAAAATCCCCCACCTTTTCACCTTCTTTAATGGTGTAAACCAGTTCTAATTGGGTGTTGGGATAATAAAGTTTGTAGAACCCGGCTATAAATCCATCCTTATAATTGGCTTCACTTTCTAAGGAACCCTTTTCATAAAATGTTTTTGTGATTCAGTTTGGCTTTTGATTTTTGTAGGTAATCTCTTTTTGAGGTTGGCCCGAAGGATAATACTCTTTGATAAACCCATCCGGTTTTCCTTTTACAAACAATCCTTCTTGTTTTAAAATCCCGGTAGGAAATAAGACTTCACGCTATCCACCAGTTTATTGTTCTGATAAAAGGCGCTTTGAATAGGATGGCCTTGCGGGTCGTACACAGCTACCGAACCATGGCGCAAGCCATTTTCATAATCAATTTTTCGGATGAGTGTTCCGTTCTCGTGATATTCGTAAAAGGTTCCCCACCTAACACCTCCCTTAAAGGTACCTTCAAGGGCCAGTTTACCCGATTCAAAATATTTTCGATAAGCACCGTCCAGCGTTTGTCCATCGGTTGCCGAGGCAACATACTCTTCTTCCACATGCAGATGCATAGGATCATAGTACGTCTTCACGATTTTGTGCGCTCCCAAAATAGCTGCTGAACAAAAGAGAATCAGAATTAAACGCATGATAACCTTTATGTATTTACAGGAGTTTAAAACTCAAATTATGGAGTAAAATTCCTAATACCTAATCTGGTTAAACGAATGGACAAAGAGATGTTGTATAGCTTACATCCTTTCGATGACGATAGCGGAAGCTCCGCCACCTCCATTACAGATACCGGCAACTCTAGCGTGGCATTGTTTTGTTTCAAAACGTTAGCTAATGTAATCGTGATTCTTGCACCCGAAGCACCTAGCGGATGACCCAAAGCTACCACCACCGTTTACATTTACCTTAGCGGGATCAAGCTCCAACTTCATGTTATTAGCCAACGCAACGGCTGAGAACGCTTCGTTAATTTCGTAATAGGCAACATCTTTTTATCGATACCTGCCGCTTTGATTGCTTTCGGAATAGCGAGCGAAGGCGTAGTAGTAAACCACATGGGGTCCTGCGCAGCATCGGCAAACCCTCGTATTCTGGCAATAGGTGTAATACCCAATTCTTTTGCTTTCTCTTTACTCATCAATATTACCGCAGCACCACCATCGTTGATGGTCGATGCATTGGCGGCTGTAGCCGTACCTTCTTTGCCAAACACCGGTTTAATGCTGGAATCTTATCGAAGTTTACATTCTTGTATTCTTCATCTTCGGCAAACAACGTTACTTCTCCTTTTCGCCCGGTTATTTCTACAGGTATTACTTCATCTTTAAATTTCCCTGCCGCCCACGCAGCCGCAGCACTTATAGGAATTGATGGCATAGGCATCCTGATCCGCACGGTACGATATTCATTTCTTTGGCAGTATTATCAGAACAAACACCCATGGCGCAACGATTATAAACATCCGTTAATCCATCATACGTGAGCCCATCAAGTAACTCACCGTTTCCATACTTGTATCCATAGCGGGCCTTCATCAGGTAGTAGGGGATATTCGACATGCTTTCTGCTCCAACTGCAACAACAACCTCATTTTGACCAAGCATAATGGATTGTGCACCCACCATAATGGCTTTCATACCCGAAGCGCAAACTTTGTTAACCAACGTACACGGAATGGTATAACCAAGCCCTGCGCCAGCAGCCACCTGCGTAGCGGGAGCTTGCCCTAATCCGGCTGAGATAACATTTCCAAAAAATAATTCCTGAACCTGTTTTGCATCAAGATTGATTTTACTCATGGCTGCCTTCACAGCGAGTGAGCCTAGTTGTGTTGCCGATAAACCAGCCAGGGTACCGCCAAAACTTCCAATCGGTGTGCGTACGGCAGATACTATATATATTTCTTTCATATCAGTGCGTTTTTTTTGCTCTATCTAACTATTGACTATTGACTATATACTATCGACTGTTTACTACCAATCCGGTTTACCTTTATCTTTGAGGCTTTGTTGCCTTCCGTTTATTTTGTTGCAGGTATTGAATCTCTTGATTTTTCATTGCCTCCAGAATCATCTTTGCTTTCTCTTCGCTCATTTCCATTTGCTTGAGTTTGTCTGATACGGAAGGAGGAATATCTTTTTTCTCTTTATTCTCTTTCTGTTGTTCGTCTTCCTTTTGTTGGTCCTGCTTCTCTTTATCTTTTTGTTCCTGCTCTTTCTTCTCCTGGTCTTGCTGCTCTTTTTTATCTTTGTTTTCCTGATCTTGCTTTTCTTTCTGATCCTTCTTTTCGTCTTTATTCTCTTCCTTGTTCTGGTCTTTCTTATCTTTATTTTCTTCTTTCTTGTTAGGATCGTTCTTTTTCTGCTCCGCTTCTTTTTTCTTTTGCTCTTCTGATTGCTGTTTCACCATTTCGTAATTGTAGCGGGCATCCTCATTCATAGGATCTGCTTTCAAGGCCTGTTTAAAATTAGCGAGTGCTTCTTCGTATTTGTTTTGTTGGTTAGCAAGAACGCCCAATTGTTGATGAGCAATGGATCGAAGTTTAGCATTACTGCTTTGTGTAACCGGTTGGTAACTGTTGGCTGTGTACGTGGTATCATGCGATTGAAAATAGGCATTAGCCATATTAAGCTGCACTTCATCCTCCTTTACACCCAAAGAATCAACCAGATACCGATATTTGGAAATAGCGGTCTGGAAGTCTCCTTTTGTAGGCTTCTTTCGCTTCAGATTTCAGGGAATTAATTTTCCGATCTCACCGGATCAACCAACACCGCCATCATCATAAACAAAACCAATCCCTTCACCATCATCTCCCTATTTTAATCTTTCCTATTTCTCAACTTTTGGTTCTTTACTTTCAATTTTCCGCATTCTTAATTGTCAATTACTCATTGTCAATTGTCAACTATCCATTATTAATTGCTCATTGTCAACTATCCATTGTCTCCCGATAGCTATCGGGATGTTAACTATCTCCTCACCGTTCTCACACTCATCAAAATATCCAACACGAGCAATAATAAGGCTGCTAATAAAAAGTAAAAATAACGATTTGACGAAACATCTACCAGTCGGGTGTCGCGCACCTGGCCTTCAATTTGTTGATTGAATTAATTGGTTTGTTTACATCATTTCTCGATTCATTAATCTCAAATACTGACCATCTGTTTTGCTAGCCAGATTTTTAGCGATGCCGGATTAAGTTTAGAAACAACGGTATTGCCTTGTCGATCCGTTTTATATCCGCCCCGTGGGGTTGATATCTGACTTCCGGATTCTGTTCCTACTCCTAAGGTAAACAGCCGAATGTCCTGATCTTCTACGTCCTTCGCGATTTTGTCAGTTTCCTCTCCAAAATCTTCTCCATCACTAATCAATACAATCACTTTAGATTTTTGTTGATTGCTGGGCGTAGTTTCATCCTCCAATTTTGCAAGGGCCATTTTAATGGGTGGACCAAAATCGGTTCCGCTCGAAGGCACTAATCCAGTGTTCATCGTTTCAATAAAAGATTTAGTGCATTTTGATCGTAGGTGAGCGGGCATTGCATAAAGGCTTCGGATGAAAAAATGATGATGCCCAACCGATCGGAATTAAAGGCAGCAACAATTTTTTTCATCTCAAATTTAATTTTCTCGAGACGCGTAGGCTGAACATCGAAGGCGTCCATGGATTTGGAGAGATCAACACAAAACATAATATCCTTTCCAACCGATTTTATCTCGCCTGGCATCCCCAAAGGTGGGTCCTAAAACGGAAACCAAAAGGAGCAGAATGATGACTGAGCGAAGAGCCAGTTTGATGAATACGGTGCCATAGGGTGTATTCAGCGAGCGGCTGATACGAATAATCCGGATCAGATACATCGCATAAGCGATTAAAAACAATCGATGAAGATCCCTTCAGTCCACCCAAAATCCCGAAACAAGGTCATAATAAAATAAGTCTGGCAAATTTATGAAACGAAATAATTCTGACTCTGTTGCTCATACGCATTTTGTTTCTATAACCTATTTCCGTACCCGATTTATCAAAGCTATTGCCAGGCTGAGCCCATCGAGCTATTGTCAGGCTGAGTTTATCTATTTGTCAGGCTGAGCTTGTCGAAGCCTTAATATTTGCAAAGGTAATGATTAGTACCATGAATGGTATTGGAATTGCTTTAGACGGCAAGCCAAAGTCAATAGTAAAAGCACACATTTCAACGAATGCGCCAGGGCTATTGGTGCGGCTTGGTTGCTGTTCAGCGTTCACGGTTATGAGTTAATCAAACTAGCTGCATCCGCATCGAGCATGACATAACCACCGGATATCTGATGAATGATACTCAAGGGTATGGCTTCGGTGGCGGACCTTCAAGAGCTTTGCAATGATGGGAGCCTTCTTGATCCCGCTGGCCATTACGATAGGCAATTTTGATTCGCGCAGATGTTGCAATCCTAACGTAATACCTTGGGATAAGACGGTTGTCTTTTGAAAATACTTTTGACCTACCGTTTTTGTTTCTTCCGCGAGCGTGCTGATGTGTGCATAGGTGTTGAATGGTGTGCCGGGCTCATTCATACCAATGTGGCCGTTAGTACCTACCCCAACGAGCATAATGTCAAGTCCATTATTTACCTCAATTAATTTATTGATTCGTTCACATTCTGCTTCCAGGTCCGAAATAAGTACGTGGAAGAATTCAATCTGATCTTTTTTTATTTCTAACGGACCAAAACAATCTTTTTGCAACATCGAGAGACAGGAACCGGGATCGGAGGGATCGATGCCTATCCATTCATCTAAACTTAGAAATCGACAGTTACTTAAATCAATTTTTTCCGATTGTTGCGCCAGCCGCAGTTCTTCAAAGACACCCAGAGGCGTATGGCCCGAAGCGAGACAAATCAACGCATCTTTCTTCGAGTTTACATAATGGATGATCAGATCGGCAACGGCCTCACTTAGCAATTGATAGTTGGGATGGATTTGAATCTTCATAAAAGCAAAAAACCCCTCACTTTGGGTGAAGGGGTTTGTCGCCCTCCTGTACAATTCTCGAACACTTTTTAGAGGATCTAAAATGGTGGCAACAGCGGCATAATTCCGCGGGTTTTCCGGCCTTTTTCATTAAGGGGTAGGCAATGGAGGAGAATAAGACATCAATTTGGGATGAGTTAAAGCGGATCGATCTGGTCAGCTATTTGGACAGCTTAGGTCACCAGCCAAAGCTGATTCGAAATAGTGACTATTGGTATCACTCCCCTTTTCGCGAGGAAAAGACACCATCATTTAAAGTTAATCGTCAGCGAAACGTATGGTTCGATCATAGCACGGGAGAAGGAGGAACAATAATTGACCTAGGTGTCAAGCTTTACAATTGCACGTACCATGAGCTTATTGAAAAATTAGCAAATGGTAGCTAATTCTGAACAAACGTTCAGAGGCGCAGCCCACAAAAGAAATCAAAGTAAGATTGAGGTTTTGTCTATGCGGTAGTCTAAAAGCCCCAGAGCTGACGAGCTATCTAAAGAGTCGAGGCATTTACATTGACACAGCCACACAATATTGCTCGGAGGTGGATTTCCGAATTGTTGAAAGAACTTATAAGGCCATAGGCTTTCCCAATCGTACCGGAGGATTTGAGTTACGCAATCAATGGTTCAAAGGCTCATCGACTCCAAAAGACATTTCTTTGATCACCTCTGAAAACAACTCTTCGAAGCTATCGGTGTTTGAGGGATTTATAGATTTTCTCTCTGCGCTAACAATCCGCAACCCTAAGTTTCTTGAAACAACAAAGGATTCAAGTTTTCTAGTGCTGAATTCCGTGGCCTTCATCGGAAGGGAAATTCCATTGCTTCGATCATTCCCTGAAGTGAGTCTATTCCTCGATAATGACAATGCAGGAAAAGAAGCGAAGACAAGGCTTCACGCACAAGGCATCCCCTTCAAAGATGCATCGACCTGGTACTCCAAACATAAGGACGTGAACGAATTTCTCTTGGCAGACGCATTGGCAAAGAAACAAGAATCAGTCAAAACCCAAGCCGAGAAACAGGCTGGGCGATGAGCCAGACTAAAATATTTGATCAACAACGTAACACAACTAAAAACAAAAAAATTATGAGAAACGAAAATTCAATTTATCACGCAAGCCAAAGGCGGTTCAGGCAAATCCATGTTAGCATTCATGCCGGCAGAAAAATATCCAGAAGCAGTACTGCTTGATCTTGATGATGCTACCACAACGACCATGAAACAGCTTGCTTATCGGAAGCCGATCAAGGTTTCATTCCTTGATCCAGCAACAAAACGAATTGACAGAGGTGCTTTTAATGGACTCTTTGAAAGTGTAGTCGAAGCAAAGAAGGAACAGTTTATCGCAGATCTGGGGGCAAGCAGCAACGAGCAATTGCCAAAATATTTTCTATGAACGGAATAGAGCGATTATGGACATGCTTGAGCAAAGCAGTATTCAATTACAGCTTGTTTGCATCGTTGGTGGCGGGAAACATTTTAAAGCTACGATGGAGTACTTGGCTGAATGGTTGATTCAACAAAAGGATCGCTGCAAATAACAGTTGCGCAAAATGGTTTCTATCCTTGTTCACCAGAACAGCAAACTATTCTGCTTGATTATATCCATGAAAACAACCTCTCGTTGATCCACTTTGATCTTGTGAAGGACAGGGAGAAATAGCAATGAGGACAGTTGAGAATGTACTCAAAGATGGAAAAGGGATAGGCGGCTAAGCCCATTCACTTCGATTTACTTCAAGAACAATTGAAGAACTAAATTCTAAGCTTATGGCAATGACAGATCAGGAGCAAAAGGAGTTACGTTCCTATTGCTTTTCATTTGAAGGAGTACGGATTTCCAGTTTCCACCGACGATCCGGTAATTCTGCACTATACATTATCCATAAGGAGATGCAACTGAATAATCAAAACAACAATGCTATTGCGTCACTGGTTAAAGAAGCGCCTCAGCGCGAATCAATCTCACAGTCTTCCATTTCAATTCTCCCGGAGAAGCATGGAAATTCCAAATGGGCGTGATACTCAGATGGATTTTAAGCGGCCTTGTTGTTTTGCTTTTTTATGGGCAGCAATCTGGTATTGGTCAATAGCCAATGACGTTGATAGAGCCAAGACGATTATTGGAGTTTCTGGCAACCTGAGTGAACTTGTTAAGCGCGTTCAAAAAACTAATGATGGTTACTACTTCATTGATTTCTCAGTATCCAAAGGAGATTCAGTTCAAAATTTCAAGGAGTTCCAAAAACTAAGCTCGAAGACCGTTAGGGTGTATCTCGGTAAGCAATCCAAATAATATCTGCAATGGAAAAGAAGCACATCATTAGATTCTTAAAAGAAAGAAAAAGAGGGGTTTACACATTAATGGTAGAAATGTATTCTGATGTAGCTACGTCTATGGCGGTGACGATGGCATTGGAAATAATCAAGGAAGACTTGGAAAAGGAATCAGGAGCCATAGTCGAACTGAATTATTTCAGCCTCGCACAAGCGATTGCGAAATACAAAAAAGTTAAGGCCATCTCGAAGTCGGAAGCGACTTCGAGAAAATGGCCGTTCAAAGATTCGCACGAGCTTAAAGAAAATGAAACAAAACCAGGCAGCTTCAAAATAAACTAAGCGAATTGAAAATAATTAATGGATGCTAAATCAAAATCAAGTTGAATCACATAACCACAATTAAGTACAGCCTACTTAAAGGCCAACTGAAGCCTTGTCAAGTTCGGAGCAAGCAATGTTTCCCGCTACGCTTCAACCTGCTTGCCAACAGCTTTATTAAAATAACTGACCACTTCGTTCAATTTTAGAGTTATGAGCAGACCAAAAAATAAGTGAACAGGATAAAAGAATAGTACAAGTGAATATTCGCCTGACAACAGAAGAGAATGTGAAAGTAAATGAATATGCAACGGCAAGTGGCTTAAGCCCGGCTAACTGGATACGCGAAAAAGTATTTACTGGCAAGATTCCGGCAACCAAACTGTCGCCATTGGATGCTTCTATCTATCAGGAACTACGGAAGATTGGAGTTAACCTGAATCAGGCAACACATAAACTCAATCAGGAGACTTCCTAGTGAGTTGCGAATGATTCAGCTTGATTTAATGACGCTATTGAACCACATACTTAAAGCCATAATCCGCAGACAGGCAACATGATCAAGGGTAAAGGCTTCGGAGGTGCGTTGCGTTACAATATGGAAAAGGTCGAAAAGAATGTAGCCGAGGTGCTGGATCATTCATTCGCAGAAGTTTCGTCAAATCCATAATGAAAGAAGTACAGATGATCAAGATTATGCGGCCAAACCTTCAAAAGTATTTCTACCATACATCAATCAATTTCCCTCCGAGCGAAGACCTGACCAACGAGACAATGACTAAAATTGGTCGGGATTACCTTCAGGAGAGCGGTTTCATCCAACACCAATACATTATGTTCCGTCACCATGACGCTGATCACCCTCACCTGCACATCCTTGTTAACCGAATCGGCTACGATGGTAAGGTGCTAAGCGACAGCAACGATTTCGCCAGATGTGAAAAGATCCTGCGTGAGCTTGAAAAAAGTATAACCTCACCGATGTAATTTCAAGTAGCCAGGCACACGAGCGTGCTATGACTAAGGACGAACTGGAAATGATGAAGCGCGCAATACTCCTTCTCACAAGATGAACGCAACTAATCATCAAGAGTACGCTTGCTTCCCAAAGCTCAATTGTCTTGTTCAGATTTGTAAAGCCCTTCAAAGCAAGGAGTCAATATTTTATTCAATCAGGCTTCCACTGGATGTGTCAGTGGCATTTCCTATGGCTGGGGAATGACATTTACTAGTTCAAAGCTTGGAAATGATTTTAAATGGACAACTATAAAAATAGCATCGACTATGAGCAAGAAAGAGATCAAATCTAATTACAAAACCAATGCTCGAACAAAGTCACTCAACTCTAAACTTGGAACCACTTCAGAACAGCAAGCGGCACGTGAACAACCTAAAACTTTGGGAAAGATCTATACGGAACACGCGAAGTCAGGCAAGCGAAGTAAACAAAGTGATCAATTCGTAATAGCAGAACCTAACCGAATTAATGAATCCGCATTTAAAAGCACCGGAGGTTTCAGTTTGGCTACGTTGCTGGACGGAAATTCTCAAGGGAGTCTTATTCACGCAGATCAGCAAACCGGTTTTAATCCTGAAAGTTTATTGAGATTGAAGCGTAGGAAAAAGCGCAAGAAAGGTCTCGGTCGATAGAAAATCAAAAAGGATTAAATAGATTTCAACTAATGCTTTTTACGACCCTATTAACGAATTCCCGTTCTCTGATTTTAAGATTTTCTAAATCTTGTTCATCAGTTAGTTGAATTCCGTCAATTGAGAAGTTCATTCTAAATCCCGCTTCGTTAATGAGATGAGGGCTTCTGTATTGATCAAAATCTGGCGAAGCCGAAATCGGATAAAATAAACCACCTGCTTTAACTGTCTTATGATTTATCTGGTATTGAATGTAGGTATGAATTTGAAAAAAATCTGATCGATCTACATCAACAAATCTGCCTTTCATTCTTTTATACTTTGCATCCCAAATAGCCACCTCATTGTCCTTTTGAAAGACCAAGTCCGGTATCAATTCCCGTTGAAAGAAATATCCTTTATAAGCTATCTGCTTGTCATTTTTGTAACGCCAGCCATAAGGCGAAAGATTTTTCTTTAGAATTGCACGTAGATATTGTTCCCATACTTCGGCCATATCAATAAACAATCCGAAACCTTTTTTTTCTTTGTCCTGCCTTAAGCTGAATTGTTTTCGTTTTATAATATCCCACGATAATTCAACCAATGGTTTCCAACTCAGATAAATGTGTTTGTACTTAATGTTTTTATAATTGCTTTCGCTGATATATACCTTGTTTTGAACTACGCTATGAACCTGATTGATGGCTTCCCTTGCAGAATCAGGGATATTGATTTTGCCAATTTCAAAATCATTTTTTTAAGATTTGGTAAGCTTGAAATATGATCTGAGCAATGCTTTCATCAATATGTTTTTCTCGATAGGTTGAAACTACTTCACTGCTGCGATGCAAAGGCTTCATAGATCTTCTTACATCTAAACGGCCTCTAATGGCTTGCCCTCTGTATTCTCTCTTTATTTGGGTTTTAGGAACTCCATGTAAATTGGCATTGGCTAATTTTTGCAACCAAATAAATGCGATTATCCGCTTAATATAATGTTGCCAATCAATGCTCTTACTCGTCTGACTTGCGGAGGTAGTTATCCGAATATTGAAAATCTCTTCCAACATTCTGAATAGCGTCTTCTCACCAAATCTTGGTTTGATGGTAATTTTATAATCCGTCTGGTTGTGGTTGAAAATAGCTTCGCCAACAAATCTTCCGGCTGTCCAATTATTACTTCTGTAGTCATATTCGGCTAACTTAGAATCATCATCTGCATGATAATCAGCGGAAAACCAAAACACATTTTTGCTTTGCGATTGTATGAACTCCTGCATTACATCGGCTGTTGCCGTTTCAGTATCAAAAGGCAAGCAATCAAAAGCTGTTATATGTTTAAGCGTTTCAGTCATTAATTAATACTTTCTGTAAATCGTTTATTTTATCTCTTTTAGAATCTGCATCCATATTACCCAGGAATGCTTGTAATATTGGCTTGATACTAATTTCCCATAGAATGTTTACGGGTTGTTTTAAGAAATAAAGGCGACCTGAATGAACACCTTTTAATGACCTATAAATATCAACGACTTCAGCAAAAAATGTATGACCTACCTGATAATTTTCACCTAATTCCGGCATAGCAGACACTTCTTTATTTAACCTTTCGCAACGATTGATAAAAGTCTCAATATCTGCATCACTGATATTCATTTGCAAATCCTTTTTCTTTGCTGTAACATGTTCCAAAGGATGCCTCCGTCAAAGCCCTTAAACTGCCACAAAAACCTTCTGCGGAGAGCAAAGTCAATGCGTTCAAGTGAAAAAGTCTATTTCATTCATTGTGCCAATGAAATAGAGATTGGCAGGAAGGGCAATTTCCAAATCTCCGATGGAAAGCCTTATCTTTTTATTTCGATACTCTAATGCAGAAAATAGCTCGCCAAACAACCTTGAAATATCTGTACGGTTTATTTCATCGAGTATTAAAATATGAGGAAGTGGGTCAGCCTTTATTTTATCTATAAGATTTAAAAGATAGCCCGGCTTTACCACACTGCTTTTATCTTCAATGTGCATACCGGCAATAAAATCTTATAATTGTAATTGCTGTGCAATTGCAATGATGTATGTGTTCGCAAAAAATCTTATCCGAATTTTCAAAATACTTTTTGATGTTTTGCTTGTTGCGGAAATATTGCTTTGTGATTAACAACTCTGCTAAACGGGTGGCCGAATGTGTTTTAGACGTGCCCGGAGGGCCATAAAAAACCATTGCCTTTTTGTACTCAAACAAGGTTACTTCCGAAACATCGTCCTTACTTTCGCCAAAGTTCCAGGCATCTTGAATATCCTCATCATAGAAACTTACTTCATAACCTAAAACCTCATCCAGCTTTTTACGGATAGCCAATATGCTTTTATCGATATCATCCCAAAGACCCTCAGTATTCTCTTTGTCCAAAAGACTAAAAAAAGTATTAATGATAGCATCCTTGTGTTTCTGTGCTGCAATCGCCTCATACTTATCAGAGTCGCATAAGTGTAAGAGAATATGATGAAGAGCAAGAAATTCCTTTCCTGCCTTTTTCAGTTTCTCGTCTCTGGTGGCTGTTGTGGTTTGGTTATTATAGTATAACTCCCGGCAAAGTGCTTCAACGTATTTTTTTAGAGTAGCAACATCATTGATTTGCTTTGTTTGCAGGTTACTTTTTACATCTCTGAAAAGCAAAAGCAGATATGAAATTTCGAAGGGCTTGTTTAGTTTATGGCGTTGACCTGCCGAACCGATCCCTCCGTCTACAAAAACATTAGTAAGTTTGTCGTTATACTCATCACCCAAAAACCTAATAACTGATCCTTTCTTTCCAGAACTTGTCATATCGGAAGCGGGCATACCCCAAAGCCAAATGAAATGGGCAAATACTTCCTGGACATCTTTTGATGTTTTGGAAAACTGATCTTTAGATTTTGCATCAAAATTGCGATCACCTGTATCTGGATTATCAACAAAAGCTGTTACGCAAGCATTGAGTTTGTCAATGCTAAAAATTCCGGGATTATCGGTAATATAACTGTCGTTATTGAGGATACTCTTTTTCAAAAAAGCATCAAAGTGATCGTACACATCTTGTTTTGCCCAGCTCGGTTTCATTTCAAATAATTAGATTTTTTAATTGTCGCCAAATACTTTCATCCCAGTAGGCAAATGCTTTAGGTGACGTAGAAGGAGCTATAAATAATTTTGTTTTATTTATGGTCACTCCATTTAATCCGTACGATAATAGTCTGGTGTCCGTAACGCCTAAATATTTTGAAGCAGCCGTTTTGCCATTAAAGCAAACAAACTTTGGTTGATGTATTAGTATCTTTTCTTCAAAACCTTTCGCATCGTAATCTTCATGTTTCAAATCCTTATCCATACCGAAAGTGAATTTTGCTAAATCGGTCAATCCAATTTGGTAGTTAAGCAATTCTGGAAATTCATTAGGCTTTAGGATACGGGGAGTTAAACAACAACTTGCTAAGGTTGCATAAAACAAGTTGCCAGCACCGGCATAATATGCTTTGCGTTCAGCTGATTTATTCCCTGCTGCAGTACCGCAAAACACGATGTCCAATTTCTCTTTAAGTAGGTCTGGTAATATCACATTTACCATGTTTGAGCCATAAGTTAACTCTATTCTGCAATATCTTTGATTAGCTCATTTCCATAATCGTAAGATTAATTTGGCGCAAAGATAGCTTAGGGTGGCAGGCTAAAGGAGTGCTGCCAAAAGCTTCCGGCATAAACGGTTCCCCCTTCCAGCTATCGCTTCCAGGAACCCCCAATTATTCCTTTCCTTTTGGCACCACTCGCCACCTAAGCAGTGTGAAGCTCCATAATTAATTCTTACGATTATGGAAACTACAAATGATCAAACAAAACAATTTCAAGTAGCAGAAATTCAACTATCCTACAAGTCAACTGTTAAACCTTCCATGCGACCAAAGATCAATAGATCAAAAGATGCCTTTGACATATTGAGGCAAAGCTGGGATGATTCCAGACTTGACCTTATTGAACAGTTCAAAGTTATTCTTACAAACAGAGCCAATAAGGTTCTGGGAATATTTGAAGTGTCTACAGGAGGAATTGCTGGCACTGTAGCCGATCCCAAACTAATTTTTGTAGCTGCACTGAAAGCTGGAGCCTCTGGAATTATACTTTCTCATAATCATCCTTCTGGCAATCTTAACCCAAGCCAGGCTGATATGGATTTAACAAGAAAAATAAAAGAAGGTGGCAAGCTGCTTGAGATAAGTCTACTTGACCACATGCAATGCTTCAGCTTCTGCACTGTACACATTTGCAAGTCCATATTTTTTTAATGACTCAACCTCAGTTTGATGCTGATTTCCTTTCTCTAGGGACTTGATAAGCCTGACCATTTCCTCATCGTTGGCCAACTCCTTGATCGGGTACCGATTCAATACGGGTTCCAGCTCGTAGCCGTACCCGGAGTGGAACTGCTTTACCTTAAAGTTGTCATTCTTGTCCTTTCCTTGAAATCCAGTTGTAGCCAGGCATTGAACATTTTACGTTGCTGATTGGGCAACAGCACTGAGGATAAAAATTAACAACCGTGAATAATACTCCCAATTTATTTGCTCCAAATGAATTTATTTATTTTCAAGATGTCCCCGTTATTGAGAGCTATTCAACGAATGTGATAAGTTTAATAAATATGGTAAACGAGCAGGGAGCCCTCCATTTCAGGCATGATATTTTGATATGCTATTCATTATCAATTTAAAAACATATTAATTATGGTAACTAATAATAAAGACCCGAAAAAAGAAAAGGATACGCATGATGATCATCATAAACATCCGGAGCATCATAAGCACGAAGAGCATCATGACGGAGCGGCTGGTAAAGGTAAACCTGAGCGTCATGATGAGAGTGAACATCATACCGAGAAAGAACACCACTCCGAAAAAGAGCACCATAAGAAGAACAAGTAAATTTCTTTGAACATTAAGCGGCCACATTATCACCCGGTAAGTATGGCCGTTTTTTTTGTTTCGATGCCTAAAACATGCTCTAACGTGAATTAGTACCAGAACCTTTTCAGGAAAAAGCAACATTTCAAGGTTTTGTCTTCTTATTAGCTTTATCAAGACTGAACGTTTGTGCTGTGATTTCTTCGTTTTCAACCTGACAGCCTCTAGCGACAATAGTTTCTCGTGGCTAGAGCTAACAGGGCCAGAAGGGGTAAAGGATTTTATCAAGTACGAGATTGAGTTTTAGGCAAGATTTATCTTGCACCTGCATTGTGTTTGTTTAATGGTGCTTAATCAGTGTAAAAATGCTGATTGGAATTCCTACTACTGAAGGGAATATCCAAAAGAAAAGTTGCGGGATTGTTTGTCAAGGGTGGCGATTCCACTAAAAAACAAACAACAATCGGCACTTGCCTTGCCCTTGACAAAGGTTTCGCAACAGGCCTACCTTTGGTTTGCCGGTGAAATGGTCTTCATGGTTCGTCAGGAGTTTTACTTCCGATAAAAATATCGCTGGATGCCCAATTCCCAAACGGGAGTGAACCGAACATACGAATTGCCATACAAACTAAAACCTACCGAAAAGTCAATCCTCAAGTTCGATTTTACTATTCGTTGAATACCAGGGTGAACCTCCAGATAAGACCCTTTAGCCAAGGGTATTGACTTGGAAGCTAGCTCTACACCATTCTGAATTACTCTTGCAGCATCGTATTCCCTACCCCGAAATTCCAGATACACATTCCAGTTTGGCTGCTCATAGTCAGTATAGAGTGAAGGCGCAAGTCGGTATCCAAAGGAGAGATCATATCGGGTTGCATTGCCAAAATAGATCGTAGTTGGCAAATCGGGGCCACCGGTAAAGTCAGGTTGTGTCTCCGAATATGAGTTGGGTTTGATTAATCCAGCGGTGAGCGAAACAGCAAAACGGTTTTTAAGCAGCGTGGCAATAACCCCATAGCCATATCCCCCGGTATCATCCATCAAGTTGGGTTCCGCTTCATCATGGGCCACCGTAAGTCTCGACCACTCGCCATAACCTGCAATCCTGAAATGGCTGTTCTTCTTGTCAATCGAAACGAATCGGTACTTGGCATACAGATGGACTCCGCTGAACAAATAGGGATAGTCGACACCTCGTTTAGGAACTTGTGCATAGTAGTTGGTTTGATTTCCAACATGCGTATGGTTGACCAGGTCAGGTGGCAATTTCCTGTCATGGTGATTGGATATTGAACCCGTTATCAGTATAGATAGTTTTGAAGTAACCCCGTACATCGCGCGGATGGCGTACATAGATCGGGTAAGGTTGACCTCCTTATAATTTTGATTGAGTACCCTTAGGCCAAGTACATTTTTCGGGACGGAGCTGGCCGGTTCATTTAAAGGAAATAACTCCTGCGAAACGCAGGGCGTTACGACTGTTAATAAAAAGATATAAATTAAAACAGACTTATATTTCATGTATCAAATACAAAATGTTTTGATCAGGCTGGATTCCTAATTTCTTTTTCCATTGATTGCTTTCTTTCTTAGGAAGGAACCCCTCATCTACCAATGTCAACGCAACGCTATTTAGTAATGCGTTACCCTTAAATTGAAGCCATTGGTAGCGTTGTCCCTTAAAGGTAAAGAAACCGTCCTTGTCGACTCGTATATCTCTAAAATCAAGTTGAAGACGAACGAACCGAACTGAAAAACCCGCATCGGTAATTGCTTTTGCTATCCTTTTCAAATCGATAACTTCAACATCTTTCAAGTAGATTCTTCCCTCGGTTTTCTCCAGACTCATCCCTACAGAGTCCACAAAATCCAATTTGCGAAGACTCATTTCAACGCTTCTTGAGCACATGGAGCATGTAAATCCGTTGACCCCAATATCTATCCATCTTATTCCTGCCATTAAATTTGTTGCTACACTTGTAAGTAGAATCAACAATGCTGTTATCGAATATATTTTCATAATCAAACAATTATATTTCAAACGCAAAAACCACACAACTCCGACAGAAAAGGGATCAAATTATAGCACAGTTATTTTTTCAGCTCTATCGTCACAGCCGTCAAAACCGAGTTTGATATAAAACATTCCGCATGCGCCTTTTCGTGCATCTTGTTCAAATCGTCTTCAGAAGGTTTGTTAGCTTCATCAAATTCAACGACAGGCCTCAGTATAACTTTCAGCACCGCCATTTTATTGCTGTCGTTTTTGCCCACTATTCCAACGGCATTGCCTTCATAGCTTTTGATTGAATACTTTTTGTAAGACGCTATCGCCAGAAAAGTTAGCATATGGCAACTTGCTAGTGATGCAATAAATGCTTCCTCGGGATTTACATATTCTGGCTTCCCTAAGTACTCTGGTGCTGCCGAGGCTTTAACTACAATTCCACCACCGAATTTCAACTCATGTGTGCGGCTGTAGTTTTTATATGAGAAATCGTTTGATTCCGAAATCCACTTCAGACTAACTGTATATTCACTCATAATATTTAGTTTAAATTAGATATGTTTTAGTTACAATATACTTTCATTGGCTGGCGAATTGCGTTGCTGCCTATAGCTTTTAAATAGCTTCCGTTTTCATTACTTCTAATAAGTGTTGGTTGGAAGAAATTAACTCACCAAAAATAACGTCTCCTGTTCCGGTATCATAATAAGCCGACACTATTCCTAAACTGCCGCTGGATATTTGATCGGTTATATATTTGCTTGTTTTTAAAATTTCCTGCATGGAGTTTTGTGTGTTTAAGCGACAAGCATCTTCTAAAAGATTGGCTTGAGAATTTTTATCACCTTGTACCTTAGCTTTATCAACTGATGGTTTAATTTTTTCAGTGATACCTGAGATGTATCCATCGCTGATTTTGTGAATGGCTGTATTTATAGCTCCGCATTTTGCATGGCCCATCACGATTATCAGCTTAGTCCCGATTTCTTTATGCGAGAGTTCCATGCTTCCGATGATGTCGTCATTGATAATATTTCCGGCAACGCGTATTGAAATCAGCTCTCCGAGATTGCTATCGAATATCACTTCAGGAGTTATTCTGGAATCAATACAACTCAATATAACGGCCATGGGGTATTGCCCGGATGAAGTGGCATCTACCTGATGAAGAAATTCTTTTTTAGACCATTTGCCTTTGACAAAGCGTTCGTTACCTGTCTTCAATAAGGCTAATATCTTGCCTGGCGTTAACGCCTGTTGTGTTTGCTTATCCAATACATCAATAAATTCTACATGATCAATGGGCTGATATTTGTTTTTCAGACCAATCATATTGAGCTGTATATTTTTTTCAGTGCTTACAACATTTTTAAAATCGTGCAAAAGTTCCAGAATATCGTTATCAATGTAATCTGTTTTGGCAGCATCAATAATAACCTTTGATTTTTCCGGAATACCCCAGAGTGTGCTTTTAATGGTTGCCTTGTTTAAGAATGAAACCTGATTGGGTAATTCTATGCGAATGGTCTCATTGGTATAATGTGTCTCTTTCTCTATCGTAAATGGATTTCTGAAATTACTTCGTAATATGTAAAAAATAGCGACTGCCAATCCTATTAAAACGCCTATTAACAGATCAGTGAACAAGATGCCGACTATGGTAATAATGAAGGGTATAAATTGACTCAAGCCTTTCTTATACATTTCTTTGAATAGCGTAATTTTGGCTAGTTTATAACCTGTCACAATTAATATTGCAGCCAGAGCGGCTAATGGAATTTTATTTAATACTGAAGTCATTGATAAAATACTGACGAGCAGCAGCAAGCCATGAATAATAGTGGAAGCTTTGGTTTTCGCTCCTGAATAAACATTGACTGAACTTCGCACAATAACTGAGGTAACAGGTATGCCACCAAATAATCCGGCCACCATGTTTCCTACGCCTTGTGCCATCAATTCTTTGTTAGGAGGCGACTCTCTTTTATGAGGATCTATATTATCAACTGCCTCCAAATTGAGCATCGTCTCCAGAGAGGCCACTATGGCTATGGTGAATCCCACAATCCAAACTTCATAATTAGCAATAGCCGGAAATGATCGCAAATTAATTTTGATCAATGCCAACACATCAGCTGCCGGTAAGTTTACCAAATGATGACCTTCAACATAAACTGAAGGAGCAACTTTCCTGAACAATTCATTCAAGCCTATGCTAATGGCAACTACAAATAATGATGATGGTAAAAATTTAATTTTCTTCAGCGAAGTCCTGTCCCAAAAAATTAAAAGTGCCAGTGAAATAATTCCGATAATAATAGCGCCTGGATTCAGATGGGAGTAGCTTTCAAACAGGTGAGAGAATGTGTTTTCGCCATTTGGCTGATGAAATGCAAAAATATCTTCATGATCTGCATCGTAGCCTAAGGCATGTGGAATCTGTTTTAGGATGAGCAAAATACCAATAGCCGCCAGCAGCCCTTTAATAACATTGGAGGGAATATAATTAGCAATAAATCCACCCTTTAATAAACCTGCTATTAATTGCAACACGCCAGCTATTAAAAGAGCTACAGAAAATACTTCGAAGCCACCCAATTTAGTGATGGACGCCAGTACTATTGCAGCAAGACCTGCGGGCAGGACCGCTTACGCTGGTTTGTGATCCGCTAAAAAACCTACAATCACTCCTCCGATAATCCCGGAAATTATTCCTGATAGTAATGGTGCTCCTGAGGCCAATGCTATGCCCAGACATAGGGGCAGCGCAACCAGATACACTACTAAACTCGATGGTAAGTCATATTTCAAATTTTTTATATTCATACTATGGTTCAGAATGCTGTCTCAAAATTAATTACAAAAAATTTTATTACTATGCCTGTTGCAAGCCCGACTTACATGTGTATTGCACGATTACCGGTAGCCGCCAGGCATGCTTCCTTGAATGATTCGTAAAATGTCGGATGTCCATGCGACATTCTTGAAATGTCTTCCGCAGAAGCGCGATACTCCATCGCAACCGTAGCTTCTCCAATCATGTCGGATGCCGTGGCCCGATCATGTGAATGCCCAATATCTCATCAGTATTAACATCCACCAAAACTTTAATGAAGCCTTCCAGATCTGAATTCATTCTTGCTCTTGCATTGGCTTTGAATGGAAATGATCCGGCACGGTAACCCCTTCCATCTTTTTAGCTGCTCTTCGGTATATCCCACGCTGGCAACCTCAGGCCAGGTATAGACAATGTTAGGAATGGTGAGATAATTGATATGCGGGTTTTGTCCCGTTATCCGTTCGGCTACATAGGTTCCTTCTTCTGAAGCTTTGTGTGCGAGCATCGCTCACTACAACATCACCGATAGCATATATTCCACCTTCAGAAGTTTGAAGAAATTCATCCACCTCAATACGGCCCGCTTTATCTGTTTTGATGTTTAATTTATCAAGCCCTAGTCCCTCGGTATAAGGTTTACGGCCTACCGACATCAGGCAATAGTCGCCTTCAATAGTGATCTGCTTTCCGGCTTTATCTTCTGCTGTCACCGTAACGGAATCACCTTTGTTCTCTGCCCGGGTAACTTTGTGTGAAAGATGAAATTCAAAGCCTAGCTTTTGCAATGATTTTTGAAGCTCCTTCCCGAGGGACGAATCCATATTCGCGATAATGGAATCCAGAAATTCGATAACGGTAATTTTTGTTCCGATTCTGGCAAATACAGAGCCCAGTTCCATGCCGATAACTCCACCACCAACAATGATCATGTTTTTCGGTATCTCTTTAAGCTCCAGCGCTTCAGTCGATGAAATTATGCGTTTCTTATCAATGGTGATGCTGGGAAGCGATGATGGCTTTGAACCGGTGGCAATAATTGTGTTTCGCGTTTCTATTTCTGTAACACCCTTTTCACCAGCAATAGAAATTTTATTTCGTCGATAAAACTGCCTGTTCCCTGTAATACATCTACCTTGTTTTTCTTCATTAAAAACGCCACGCCATCTACGGTTTTTTTAACAACATCTGCCTTGTGCGCAATCATCTTATTGATGTCAATGGAAAGATCTGTAAGTGAAATTCCATGATCTTTGAGTTTGGTTTGTGCATCGTGAAACCTTTCGGAACTATCGAGTACGGCTTTAGAAGGAATGCATCCCACGTTGAGGCATGTACCACCGAGCGCCTGATATTTTTCTACCAACGCAGTCTTCATGCCCAACTGTGCGCAACGAATTGCAGCGACATATCCTCCGGGGCCTGATCCTATAATTACAACATCATATTTTTTCATGCGATGAAATTTTGAAACTCATTTAAATTGAAATATTAATAAAGCAACTGCGGCAATAGTCATTAGAATAAGCGTCATGAAACCCAATGTATTTGACAATTTACTATTGGTAAACTCACCCATAATCTTTTATTATTGCCGATATGCAAAATGATAGCGATCAATACGGGCGATGTTAGACCATACAAAATGGCGGTGTATATAAGCGCCTGAATCGGACTAATACCAACAAAATCCAATGACAATCCGATAAGCAGCGATACAATCACTGTAAAATAAAACTTTCGCACTGCTGAATTTCTTATCAAGTCCACTATCCCATCCAAAGGTTTCGGCTAACATATAGGACTGTGAACCTGCCAATACAGGTATGGCGATCATCCCCGTACCCAATACTCCGATAGCAAAAATAATATAGGTGAGTTTGCCCGCTAATGGCTCCAATGCTTTGGCGGCCTGCTCAACAGTAGTAATTTGGTGAATACCCGAATTATATAAAACGGTGCCTGTGGTAAGTATTATAAAAAACATGACGATGTTAGAAAATAGCATTCCAAGATTCACATCCGTTTTCATGTTATCCAAAACATGTTTATTTACAATTACCTTTCGTTTGCTATGTGCAACACTTTCAGCTTCCATAGTGGCCTGCCAGAAAAAAAGATAGGGAGAGATTGTTGTGCCGAGTATAGCAACGAGGATTGATAAAAAATCTTTATTGAATTGAATGGAAGGAATGAAGGTACTTTGCATAACCAGTCCCCAATCCTGTTTCACGAGAAATGGAACAATTACGTATAGTAACAATGACAAGCATAACCATTTTAATATCAAGGCCAGCTGTTGATAAGGATACCTTGATAATAACAAAAATTAAAATACCTGTTATAAAAGCGCTAAAGGCAAAAGCAGGTATTGCAGGAAAAAGCATATTGGCAACAGAGCCCATTGCATGAATGTCAGCCCCGATATTAAAAGTAATTGCAGGAAAACTAAAGAGAAGCATTAAATACAAAATGCTTTTTGGGTAGTGATTTTTTAATGTTACAGTAAGCCCTTGAGTTGTTACAATACCTATCCGTGCGCACATTCCCTGAATGGCCGCCATTAACGGAAATGTCAATAACGCTGTCCATAACGTTGCATAACCAAAGCCAGCTCCGGCCTGAGAATAGGTGGCGATGCCCGAAGGATCATCATCGCTTGCACCGGTTACGAGACCAGGTCCAAGGATTCGTATAAATCTTTAATTCTTGCTGAAAAGCTTGAAGAATTCTTCATTAAACTTTCTTTTAAATTTTTCTTTCTTCTTATTAATAGAAATAAATAGATAACTACGATGATTGGCGTGATGATGTTCACAATAATCAGAAGGAATGACTTTTGCGGATTCACAAATAACCAATAAACATTCGTCACTATACAGGTAAATATTAGAATCATTGTGATATAATAAAACACTTTCATTCTAGCTTACTTAATAATTAAAATACATTTAACTTACATTCATATAATCCCAATCTTGTGAGAGCAAAAAAATCAATTTCAAAGGAATATACTTTTCTAAAGAATTTCAGGGCGGTACACAGGTTACTATTTTGTTTAGGATTAGCTGCATTAGTGTTCCTCACACTCTTCATTAGTAAAGTGGAAGTAATGCTATGCGTAATCATTGCATGGAGTAGTTTTAGTCTTTTCATGATTATCATCAGTTGGATCACTTTTTTTTACTACAACATCGAAACAGCTTTGCATCCGTGCAAAAGAACAAGATGAAAGCCGTGCAATACATTTCTCATCGTTTTAATCTCTGTTTGCCTTAGTCTTTTAGGCACTTTGTTCCTTATTCAAAATACCGATGAAGGCTTAGAAGCAAACAACTACACATTATAGCATCGCTGTTGAGTGTAGTGTTCTCCTGGATTCTGTTACATACTATTTATACATTACGATACGCGCATCTGTATTATTCAGTCAGTTTAGATAACCCGAAGGCCCATCCGAGCGGTCTGGATTTTCCGGAAACCACGGAGCCGGACTATCTCGATTTTGCATATTTTGCTTTTATTATTGGTATGACATTGCAAGTTTCTGATGTACGTGTAACTTCCTCTGTTATTAGATGATTCGTTCTACTACACGGATTGATAGCTTTCGTTTTTAATACCATTGTCGTTGCGCTTACCATCAATATTATCGCAGGTTTAAGCAAGTAATTACAAAATAGTTATTCAGCCTTTTCCTCAGCCTTCTTTCCATTCTTTACTATATCACCTTTCTGAAACAAATCCCTTGCAACACTTTTTTCCATTTTGGTTTCTTCCTTAGAAGGAACTCAAGGTCCATGCCGAAGTGTTTGAATTCTTCACTTTGCGCATTCTCCATAATAGCTTTCGCGGTTTTGTCTTTTTCAACAGACAATCTTTGCTCATACCAATTAGTGGCTTCTGCTTCTTCAATTAGTGAGACGATCATTCGGGCAAAAGTCCTTGTTTCTTGCGAAAGTTCATCTGGTGGTTGGTATTTCGTCAAATGGCATACTTATATTTATTTAGGTTTAGAATTATGAACTATAACAGCATTTTTCAAAGACTCAGCTATATTGTGTGGCAAATATTTGTAAAGCGTATAGCTGAAAATAAAAACACTAACTACCGTGTTCAAGTCACTCTATAATTCTCCTTACCACTCTGGTATCCTAAATCCATCAAATTTCGAATATCCAAAGAATTAAACTTTTGCAAATTGAGATTAATTGCGGATTGAGGCCTTATTATAGTGAGCTTTATTTTTTTATAAGAAGCAAAAGTTTTACTGGATTTTTTAAACTCTTTATCTGATACTAAATTCCTTAGAAATAGTACCCACTCTATATCATTGCTCATAATTTCGTTTACCGCAATATCCATTATCCGTTCTGAAAGCTGAAGAATATTTCTTGAGTTAAAATCCCCTCCTTCAAAATTTTCCGGATGACATAAAATACAAACGATTTCCTCGGCCCCGTTTTCTATTGCTCTTCTTAAAGGAGCCACATCTCTTAAGGCACCATCGACAAATTGTTTAGTCTTATCTCCCCCTATGTTGACAACCGGCATGATTATCGGAATAGCACTACTGGCCAGCAAATAATCAATAAAATCTTTATGCGTTGAATCCACGTAAGTAATTTGACCATTGTCAATGTTAACAGCACCAGCCTGAAAACCAATTGGGCTCTTTTTCAAATTGTGGACTTCAATGGTTTTTTTGATCAGGTTCTGAATAGGAGTTGTATTCAATAATCCATGAAACCTTTCAAATAAAATATGCGCAAACAATGAGACGTCTTTTGTTCTTACTGCGATGTCCGCTGGCTGCGCAATATTGCGGGCCCAAAAGCTAGTTAGATTTTGGGCAATTAAATTCCAGTCAAGATTTTCAACTGAATCAATATCTTGTTTCCCGGCCTCATTGCAAATGAATGCTCCGTTAAGACTTCCGACTGAGACCCCATAAATAAAATCCGGCCTATATCCATTCTCAATGAGCGCTTGAAAAGCGCCTGCCTGAAATGCGCCCTTTATCGACCCGCCAGCTAAAATCAATACCTTCTTTGTAGTGTAGATGTTTTTTTCATAATGACTATGCTTTTCATGCTCCCGCTATATATAACGCTCTTCAAATTTATGAAGCACGAAAAATGCAAGCGTCAGAAATACGGAAGCTGGATAGCTGCGAATGTTGTATTTGTCGGTACGATAAGCCACAATATGAACCCTCCGAGAAATCCGAATGCGAAAAGGAACATGGGCAGAAGTCCCAACATGACGTATCCTAGTACAAGTACAGCTAGTGTAAAAAGCAAAGCAAAAGTGATTGTTAGTGTTTGCTTTTTCATGCGTTTATGATTTAGAATTTCATCCTTTGAATTCTCACCGCATTTAGAATGGCCAGCAATGCCACACCTACATCTGCAAACACAGCCTCCCACATGGTGGCCAACCCTCCGGCTCCGAGAACGAGAACAATTGCTTTTACTGCAAAGGCCAGACTTATGTTTTGCCATACAATCCGTTTGGTTTTCTTGCCGATGTTAATCGCCATTGGGATTTTTGAAGGTTTATCATCCTGTATAACTACATCCGCAGTTTCTATGGTGGCATCACTACCCAGGCCTCCCATGGCAATACCTACATCACTAAGTGCTACAACGGGGGCATCGTTTACGCCATCGCCTGTAAAGGCAACGCTACCACCGGTTGCTTTTATCTCTTTTACTTTGTTCACTTTATCTTCCGGCAGTAAATCGCCAAAGGCATTATCAATACCCAGTTTTTCTGCCACCAATTTTACAACAGAGCTTTTGTCGCCACTGAGCATGGTGGTTTTTTACATTAAGTTGATGCAGCGCTTTATAGCAGACGCTGCATCTTCTTTTATTTCATCGGCAATAGTAATGTAGCCTGCAAATTTTTTGTCATAACCAATGGCGATAACCGTGTAAACAATAGAAGCAGGATCTATATCATAGGCTATGGAAAATTTGTCCATCAGCTTAAAATTACCTGCCAATATCTCTTTGCCACCGATCATGGCGCGTAAACCATGACCTGAAATTTCTTCCACATTTGTTATTTCTGTTGAACTGTCTACTGCGCCTACATATTCATGTATAGCCGTTGCCACGGGATGCGTACTCTTGCTTTCCAGTGCATTTACCTGACGAAGCACTTCGGCCTTGTCGAAATTTTCTTTGATCACTACTTCTTGCACTTTAAAAACACCTTTGGTTAGTGTTCCGGTTTTATCCATCACTACGTTTTGTATACCCGCCATGATGTCAAGAAAATTACTTCCCTTGAATAAGATTCCATTTTTGGAGGCTGCGCCAATACCACCGAAGTAGCCAAGGCGGAATGGAGATGACCAACGCACACGGGCAAGAGATAACTAAAAATATCAAGGCACGATACAGCCAGTCACGAAATACATAGTCGTTGACTGAGAAGTAAGGAACGACAATGATGAGCACGGCTAATGCTACTACTGCGGGAGTATAGTATCGTGCAAATTTACGGATGAATAATTCGGTAGGTGCTTTTTGAGAGGCAGCATTCTGCACCATGTCCAGAATTTTAGAAAGCTTACTATCCGTATAGGCCGTAGTTACTTTCACTAAGGCCACTGTGTTTAAGTTGAGCATACCCGCTAAAACAGTATCGCCCTTGGTTTTTGTATCCGGTGTGCTTTCTCCGGTAAGGGCAGCCGTATTAAATGATGCGGTTTCCGAAAGCAGTTCTCCATCCAGCCCCAACTTTTCTCCAGGTTTTAATTGGATCACCGAACCGATGGTGGCCAGTTCTGCTTTAATTGTTTTGGTTTGGTTGTTCACTACAACCGTTACCTCATCTGGCCGCTGATCGAGTAGACTTTTGATATTCAATTTTGCACGTTTGACGGCAAGTGTTTGAAAAACCTCGCCAACAGCGTAGAACAACATCACAGCAACACCTTCGGGGAATTCGCCAATGGCAAACGCACCAATGGTGGCGATGCTCATCAATAAAAATTCGGTGAATACTTCGCCACGTATCATTGCCTTCGCTGCATCTTTTAAAACAGGTAGGCCCACAGGAAGGTATGCTGCTACATACCACAACGTTCGCACCCAACCCTTGAAGAACGACAACGGACGTAATTGTCAATGATGATGGCTGATCCCATCAACACCACGCTTATCATTGCAGGCAAAAACATTTTGAACGTACTTTCATCTGCAATGCCATGATCATGGCCGTCATCATCTCTATGTGTGTCGGCTGCTTTATTTATTTTTTCTTCCAGTGTGCAGCAGGTTATGTTGCCCTGTGCATCGTAGGTGTGTTGGTGGTTGGGATCTTTGTTTGTCATGATTTACATTTTAAATGTGGTGGGCGAGAGGACCTGACGCATGAAGGCACCTTTTTTGTACCCCTAAAAAAAACAAATCCCCGCCCATGTATTGTTAGTGCGAATATCATTCGCCTTTGTTAATTACTGTTTGTTAAAATGATCGTGTTCCCATTGTTTAAGAATCGCTCTTAGGTTTAGTTGAAAGTTTATCCGCTATTTTTTGTTTCCATCGTATATACCATTTTTGATTTTGCAGTGACAACAAAAAGTATAGTGCAAGAGTGCTGGCTATTGCGATCACAAACATATTTAAACCTATAGCTACGCCAACGCCTGCCGTACACCAAACCGTAGCTGCCGTGGTGAGACCATGAAGGGTGTCGCTGTTATTATTGCGATAGATAATACCAGCACACAGGAAACCCACGCCTGTGATAATGTTGGCAATAATCCTTGAAGGGGCTGAGAGATCATTTTCAAGATGACCTGCTATGGAAGTGAAAATGGCTGCTCCGATGCAGACTGCTGCATAGGTTCGTATGCCTGCATCAATGCCGTGCGTTTCCCTGTCTAAACCGATGAGCCCACCCAGTAGCAATGAAATCAGGAGCTTGCCAACAATTATTAATTCAAAATTTATATCCATAGGTTATTTTCTCACATAATAATATAGTAGTCATTTTCCACTGGTTTTTCTTGCACGATCGTCTTTTATAGTAAAATATAGAGCGAGGGAAGATGTAGCGAGGCCACCCAGGGCGAAAGCCCCGGCCAACTCTTTATTGTTTGCCTGATTGGCCACCAGAGATGCTGTCACCAGCGGGATTGTTAATCCTACAAAAGCCTTCGCTTCGCCTGATAATTTTTCTTGGGTTGTTCAAAGATGTATTTAAGAAGATTGGCTGATTGAAAGAATTGCCAGGGGTGAATTAAAAGTGATGTTCTTTCGAAGATATTGCTGCGAGCTGCTGACCTGATAGTTTTTGCCAATACATTAAAATGGGAATGGGATTCTGGAAAACGCTCCGTCTGGGAAAAACACCAAACCGGGATACAGGATGAAGTTAATGAATAATGTTGTTTTCAGGATAAGGCCGCACGCAGGGCTACTGATTTTCGCGGGAGGAAATTATCTTTTTAAATGATTGACGCATATGTGCTTATGTTTTTGTGTTAATCATGTGAATGATCGCAGTTGTAAATATCGAAGTCTTTAAAGTCTCTCTTTATATTCAGGTCGAGGTCACAGATCAGTCCATTTTCAATTTCATAAACCCAGCCGTGCAAGTGAATTTCCTGATGACGATCAAGCGCTTCCTGTACAATCGATGTCATAGAAAGCCGAAACACCTGCTCCCGCACATTCAGTTCAACTAACGTGCGCCACTTTTTCTTCGGCCAGGGGATCCAGCGTATGGCGATACTGGCGATAGACGTCACGAATGCTCCGCAGCCAGTTATCGATTAATCCGTTATGTTTTTTACCGAGCGCGGCTTTTACTCCGCCACATCCATAATGACCGCATACTACAATGTGTTTCACTTTTAATACATCCACTGCATACTGCAGCACTGCCATCAGGTTCATATCAGTAGAGATAACTAGATTGGCAATATTGCGGTGTTCAAAAATTTCTCCCGGCCTGGTTCCGGTGATTACACTGGCCGGTGCGCGGCTGTCAGAGCAACCTATAAATAAATATTCGGGGCTCTGACTCTTGGCTAGATCGGAAAAATAGTGCGGGTCTTTCTCCGTTTGTCGTGAGGCCCAGGCTTTGTTGTTTTCAAATAATTTATCGTATGGCAATCTCATACAGGTTTATTGTTTTGTTCGTTTTCTGAGTTTACTTCCTCATCATATGGATGACTGATGTTGAGCTTATGAATGTACCGATGAAAAATTGGTATCGTCATAATACCCACCAGTGACAAGAATATAATACCGCTGTACAAGGCATACACACCAGCAAACACTTTACCTGCATTGGAAGCGGGTTCATGTACGGGGCCATGCCCGTAAGCAACATGGCGGCATTTAAAAAAGCATCATGCCAGGTGATGGGGCAAAAATATTTGAATCCGATCATGCCGCTGCCCAACGAAACAATTAAAATGATAAATCCCAATAAAAGCCCTTTGGCTATGGGTGAAAGTTTCATAATTGTGTTGACTTTTAATTTAAATTTTTATAGCACATAATATCCGGTTTCCTTTTCACGCACCGGCACGTCACGGTCCTCGATCATTTCTTTCAGGTTAATCTCAATAGTTTTACAAAGGGCAGTCATCGGGGTGTCCAGCGGCTGGTTCTCAAATGGATCCTGCATCAATATGGAGGTCTCCTCAATGGCGATAAAAATGGATGGGAGAATAATGGTGAGCGCTATCTCAAGTAGCGGCAAGTCATCACTTATACCAAATGGGAGTAGTGTTGCAAAAACGTAAATGGTGAAATGGATCATTAAGCTATACGATTTTGGGAACACCGTGTTTTTTATTCTTTCGCACATGCCCATAGATGCGCATAACCTGAGTATCGTTTCATCAAGTTGTATTTGCTGATACTGATTTATTTTCCCCTCGACCAACGCCTTCTTTATTTCACCTGAATGGATAGAAAGCAAAGCATTAGGAATATTATCCGCTTTAATCGAATGAGTGGTCAAATAGTCGTAGACTTCTTTGGAGTATGGAAGTTTTCGCAACCCTTGGCAAAGGTGTGACACCAGTGTATCTGCCTGTAGGCAAAGTTATTGATCACTTCGTGGTCGCTCTCATCACTGTTTTTATGAAAAGATATAACCTGACGCACCAGCGTTCTCGAGTCATTTACGATCGCGCCCCAGATGATCCTCGCTTCCCACCACCTTCCATAGGATTGACTAATCCGAAAGGCAAGCAGAAGCGCCAGCGTAGTACCAATAATTGCAGTTACAGGCAAGGGTATCCAAATTTCTTTCAAAAAAGAGTATTGATCCAATACCCCCACCGTAAAAGCAAAGACAGCTATTATTATAAGGTCAACCTTTATTATTTTGATAAATGGGAGAATTGGGATTCGTTTGTCAAGAAGCATGTCGGGGAATTTGCATTATTAATTTCATTTGAAAATTCACTCTTAAGCGATCATTCCTAAAATAAGGAACAATAAAAATCCCCCGAAAAAATACCGGTATGCCATACCGATTCTTCTTCTTCGTGCGCTTCGATCAACAACTCTTCAGTGACTAAAAACAACAAAGCAGAAAGACCAAACGAAAGCACCAGTTCCATAGCGCTGTCAGAAAGACTGTGCAAAAGCGTGGCGCCTAAAACCGCGCTGATAAAAAACAATCCAGCAAGAAGCATGATAATGACCACCGATTTTTTTCGGGCAACCTCATTGTCAGCCAATTCACTGGCGGTGGCCATCCCCAGGGAGAGCAACTCAATCGAAAGAGCAACGGCCAGCAACATGCCCTCGGTGCCGCCTGCTGAGAAGCCAATGCCCAGCAGTAATCCATCTATAAAAATATCCACCCCAATAGCCGCCAACAATCCGAGCGAATTTTATTACTGCCTTTGCTGACAGCAGAACCATCTTCGGGTGGTTCAACAAACTTCCGGATGAGCAGCATCGTAACCAGGCCGAGGCAAAGCCAATCACCACCTGAACGGGCTTATGTTCTTTTACGATATCCGGAAGTAACTCCACAGCAACTACAGAGAAAACAACCCCGGCCGCAAAATGCAAAATCAGGCTTCTCAGATGACCGCTCGGTTTTTTTACCAGAGCGATTACGCCACCAGCTATCATGGTAATAACCGGAATCAGTGAAAACAATAGAATCTTTTGAAATAAGGGTGTCATTTTATTTTTGATTTATCTGTTGTCAACTGGCCCATTTCATCTACATGCGAATTCTTAAAGAGAAATGCAACAAGTCTTCATTGACTATCATTTCCGACTTGACGCATAACTCCGATCAGAACGTGTATGTTTTAAGCAATTTATAAAGGGCTCTTAATTCCTTTTCCGCGCTTTAATCATCACAACCAGCATACATACCATAATCCCTCCAAGCATGGAGAAAAAGGTATTACCAAAATCTTTGAACGAAAGGATTTCGAGATAGCAGTTGCCAAGATAATTCAACCAGGAAGTGCCGACATTATGTTCATCAAAAAAATGAACAAACATTGTTAAAGGCCGAATCACAAATATACCCAACAGGATACCCGTGATGACTGCGATCAGGATTGATTTCTTTTCATTGTTTAAGGGTTTAGAGGCGAATACTATTTATTGTTGTTTACAATTACAGGCGACTTGCCATCAGTAATGATGATTTTCGAATTGGGCGATTTTACAAGGTCTCTGGTTATCTCTAGACTTTTAAAACGAAGCAGTTTGTCGGTAAGCGTGGCGTTTATTATCTCCTGTTGTTTCTTAATCGCCTCAGCTTCTATCAGTAAACGCTCTGCCTCTTTCTTCTGCTTTTCAATCGCAAAGTCGAGTGTTAACCGTTGCTTGATGATTTCTAGTTCGGCCTCCTTCCTTTGCTTTTCAAGTACAAAATCAAGTTCCTTGCGTTTTATTTCATTGTCGATCAAAGTCTTCTTTGCGATCTGCTCCGAATTTAGTTTTGCTTCAATTGTTGCTACGACATTTTGAGGAAGAGCAATATGCTGTAGAAGAACCAGATCAATGTCAAATCCATAGGGCCTGATCAGAGCATTCATATCATCCTTAATCGCCTTCTCCATACTGGCCCTGGCATCAATCAGATCAGCCGATTTTAGCTTGGCGCCAACGGCACGAACCACGCTCGTCAGGTTATCAACGATGACAATATTTTTGTAGTCGGTTCCAAAATTAAGATAAACGTCTTTGACGGAATCGGATAGCAAATGGTAGGTGAGAGTTAGGTCAACATTTACTTCAATCCCTTCCTCGGTATGAAGATTAAATTTACCTTCATACTCCCTGATTCGGGTGTCAAAGCGGACAATTTTTGTTCCGAAAATTCCAATTGGGTGCATCCCAGGCAAGAGAATTCCCGGTTTAATTTTTCCATAGCGCACATTTAATGCCACTTCACCCGGTCGGATGATTACACAGCTTTGCAATAGAAAGACTGCTATTATGAAGCAAAAAGGTATTTCCAGAGATTTCATTTTACACGAGATTTTTTGTTAAGCAAAAGTTTAAATCATAACCACCTGCGCTAAAGTATCGATTTGTCTGACCTGCGTTCTCTTTTCCCCAACTTGCTGCGCAAATAGTTTTCTGCATCACGAACCGTTTGAAAATTTTCCGCTTCTTCATCTGATATGCTTACGTTGAATTGCTTTTCAAACTCAACAATAAGTTCTGCAACATCCAAAGAATCTGCGCCAAGGTCACCAATAAATTTAGACTCTGGTTTTATTAATTCATAGGACACATTTAATCTATCAACCAAAACCTTATCAAATTTTTCCTTAAACCCTTCCATTAAATTTTTTTTTTTACCCGCAAACCATTGCTCATTCTACTTTCAACCTATTCTTCTTCCTCACTATTTTCATTTTCAGATAGTATATCATAAGTTCCCTTAACAACAATATTTGCAGTTTTCGTATCGAAATTATCCGGAAGAATTACAGCGGTATAACCTGATTCACTTACTCCTGTTTCAATTTCCAGCATTTCAAATGTAAATTCTCCAGGGTTTTCTTTCGAGTCTTTAGCAGAATTTGCATTTGGCATCGAGATACACCTCATAATATATTTTTTGCCCTCAAAACTTGCAATAGCCTGATCTGGAAGTGCCGGGGTTTCCAGTGCTTCAATTTCAACTATTGCCTTTAAAAAGTACCAGGGTAATAGCTGGCTATCCTCTTTCACCAAATGGCAATGAACACGAACAGTTCGTTCTGCACTTATCTCACGCCCAATCAAATGAATGGTGGCCATTCTTTCTTTAGATTCATTGCCTAGTGTAAAGCGTACTTGCTGGCCTACTTTTTAATTTGGGCACGTCCTGTTCAAATACTTCTAATTCTGCATGAAGATGTTTAGTATCAACAATCTCAAACATTTGATCGCTGGGGTTCACATATGCACCAATGCTTACCAATATTTTCGTAACATATCCGCTAATGGGCGCATAAATATTAATTGTACTATGAATATCCCCTTTCTCAAGTGAAGCGAAAGGAATATTGATCATCTCTAGCTTCTTTTTGAGGCCATTTACTTTGGCAGAAATACTAAGGAAATCGGATTTGGATTGTTGTAAAGTTTTTTGCGCGTTTACATTTTCCTTGGCGAGTTCCTGCTGACGCTGATATTCTGTTTCAAGAAATTCCATCTGACTCTTACTTTCCAGATAGTCCTGCTGAAGTTGTATATAACTTTTTGGTCTTGCATCACCGCTACCACCTGGCCCTTGTTCACATAAGTTCCTGCAAAAAGATTTGTTGATTTTAAAAAACCACCAAGTGGTGCAGAAACCAATGCCAGACTTTCAGGGCGGAACATCAAGTGCTCCGCTTACTTTCCTTGCACCGCTAATTTTTACATTTGAATTTTGCCTAGTTCAATGCCCGTGTTTTGATATTGCTCTTGTGAAAACTGAACAACATTCTCTTCTGTTTTAGTTGTGTCTGCCGAACTTTTATCTTCGTCAATTTTTTGCATCTGAAGTTTTTTGTTCTCCGCACGATGTTGAGAATAAAGCGACAGAAATAAAAGAAAGGCAAATAATTTATATTGGATTTTCATCATGATTCTGTTTTAATTTTACTTGTTATTTTTTACCGATAAGAAATTCTATTGTTAATATGCTCTGGTTATACTGGTTGAGCGATTGCAGATAACCTTCTTTAATAGTAAGCGCTCTTTGCAACCCTAAAAGATATTCAGTATAATTAATCTCTCCTTTACTAAAAGCAGTTTGTACCTGCTTCAGAATTAAATCAGCATTGGGCAGCGCTGATGATTCATAGTAGTCAAGACTGCTTTTATTTTTAAGATATTCCTGCGCAGCTTGCAGATACTGACCACGTAGGTTTGTTTCATAAAGGGCATAATTACTTCGGGCAATATCAGTATTAATTCTACTGGCCTGAACGCGGGCAGCATAAGGCCCAAACAACAAGGGAATACTTATACCAACCTGAAACCCGGTAAAGCGATTGCTACTTGTTGCCGTTTCCGAATTCTGCAATGGAATACCAATAAGCGTTTGACTAAAGTAACCAACTAAAAAATCCGGGAGTGCTCTGGCCGAAGCAACTTTCCTTTCCAGTACCGCTGTATTGGTTTGTGCGTTCAGGTATTGAAGCAACGGATTATCACTAATCAAGGCAGAATCTGTTACAATAGAGAAATCTCTTTTAAAGATTTTATGATCAGCAACGGTTACCGGTTCTGGGCTGTTCACAAGCGTTTTCAATTGACTCAGGTAAATTTGAATATCAGACTCACTAAGACGGAGCTGATTTTTAACTTCGTTTCGTTGTGTCTCTACAGATGTTTTTTCCAGCAGGTTACTCTCTCCGGTTTTATATCGCAGGGAAGCGGAGCGAAAGAAACCTTCATAAAGACTATCCTGTTGCAGAAGTAATTGTTGTCTTGCATATTGGAACATTAACTGATAGTAGACTTGCCGCACCTGAAAAATCAATTCATTTTCAGTTGCTGCTTTTTTCAATTCGCTTCCCCGGATCATCGATTTCCCTAATGCACTTTGCGCAGTGAAAACTGTAGGGAATGGAATACTTTGCGAAGCAGAGATATTATTATCCTTATAAAAACTGTTGTATTGTCCACCCATATAAACAATACTTGTCTTCGGTATTTCAAAGGCGGTTCGTTTCAACTTTTGATTGTATTGAATTTCCAGGCCGGCAGATCGTATTGAAAAATTATTCTGCAATGCAGTCTGCGTGGCCTTATCTAAAGTCAAGGGCACTTGCTGAGCATACCCGGTACCGCCAATAAACATCAGTATTATGATGACAGGCAAAACAGTTGGTTTCATAGTTTCTTTTTTTATTTTTTCAAAGAATGTATAGAGAACCGGCAGCACAACAAGTGTAAGGATGGTAGAAGTGATAAGACCACCGATGACAACAGTTGCCAAGGGTTTTTGTACTTCTGCACCCGCTGACGAAGATATTGCCATTGGCAAAAATCCTAGCGATGCTACGGAAGCTGTCATCAACACCGGTCGCAACCGTATTGAGGTTCCTTTTAAAATAATTTCTTTTAAATCTGTCAGACCCTCTTTTTTAAGACGATTGAATTCGGCTATAAGTACAATGCCATTTAGAACAGCAACACCAAACAGTGCAATGAATCCTACTCCGGCAGAGATACTAAACGGCATCCCTCTAACTAAAAGTGCAAACACCCCACCAATAGCCGCCATTGGTATCGCGGAGAAGATCAGAAAAGATTGCTTGATAGAACCAAAAGAGAAATAAAGGAGGAGCAGTATTAACGCTAACGCAATAGGTACAGCTACTGAAAGTCTTTTTTGTGCTTCCTTCAGATTCTCAAATTGACCGCCATAGGTTATGAAATAGCCAGTAGGCAATTTTATTTCTTTAGCAATATTTGCTTCGATTTCTGTTACTACACTTGCAATGTCTCTGCCTCTCACATTGAAGCCAACAATTATTCTTCGCTTGGCATCTTCGCGTTGTATCTGATTTGGCCCTTGCCTGAATTCGATATTCGCTAAATTCTCCAGTGGAATCTGATTTCCATCAGGAGAAGTGACATAGAGAGACTTGACATCTTCAATACCTTGTCTATTTTCTTTTGACAAGCGAACAACCAATTCAAACCGTTTTTCTCCCTCGTAAACCAAGCCTGCCGATTGGCCTGCGAAGCCAGCATTAATTGCTTCATTAACGGTGCGTATGTCTAATCCATATTTGGCAACCTGATCGCGATTAATAGTAATTACAATTTGAGGCAACCCCGTAACCTTTTCAAGATAAATATCTTTCGCACCTTCAACCCTTGAAACGATTTTTCCAATTTTTTCTGAAAGAACGGTTAGCTCGTTCAGATCTTCTCCGAAAATCTTTATACCAACATCCTGTCGTACACCAGAGATAAGTTCATTAAATCGTAATTGAATGGGTTGCGAAAAACCGAACGTAACACCTGGCACAGCTTCCAATGTTTCTGCCATGCTATTTTGAAGTCCTTCTCTGGTATAATCTGTTTTTCCATTCAGACCTGTCTTTAAGAATAATGGTCCAAGTCACATGATTCCATTGGCATGGGATCGGTAGGGATTTCCGCTGCGCCAATCTTGCCCACAATTTCTTTAATTTCCGGATACTTTTTTAATTAGAATCTCAGAAGCAAGTGTTACTTTGTCTATTGTTTGAGATAAAGAACTACCGGTAAGCAAACGTGTCTCAACGGCAAAGTCACCACTCTTCAAGCGTAGGAATAAATTCTCCGCCTAACCTGCTAAAAATAATACCGCTTACTGCAAGCAAACCTATTGCTGATAAAAGTACGGTTAATCTGTATTTAAGCGCACCGTTTATGATGGGAGAATAAACCCGCTGGATTGCGTCCATCATCCTGTCAGAAAAATTTCGCTTATGTGTGGTGTTTTTGCTAAGGAATGCAGCAGAAATCATGGGAACATAAGTCAGTGATAGAATAAATGCACCAAGAATAGCAAACGATACAGTTTGTGCCATAGGCCTGAACATTTTTTCTTCTATACCTACCAATGCTAATAAAGGAAGATAAACTATTAAGATAATAATTTGACCAAAGGCCGCTGACCCCATCATTTTGTTGGCTGATCCTTCTACCTCTAAATCCATCTCAGACTGTGTGAGTTTAGTTTTAAACTTTCCATGGGCAAGCTGATGCATGGTAGCTTCTACAATAATTACAGCGCCATCTACGATCAATCCAAAATCTATCGCTCCGAGGCTCATCAAATTGCCCGAGACTCCAAATAAATTCATTAAAGAAATGGCAAAGAGCATAGCCAATGGAATTACTGAAGCTACAATAAAACCTGCTCTGAAATTTCCAAGAAATAAAACGAGCACAAAGATTACGATGAGCGCTCCTTCAATTAGATTTTTTTCAACTGTGTGTATTGCCCGACCGACAAATTCACTGCGATCCAGAAACGGTTCAACGATTATCCCTTCCGGTAAGGTCTTTCGTATCTGATCCATTTTTGCTTTCACACTGGCTACAACATTGTTTGAGTTTTCCCCCTTTAACATCATTACAATTCCTCCTACCGCTTCACCAGATGATTTTTTTGTGGTACGCGTTAAAGCGCCATAACGTACGGAGTTTCCTATTTGTACTGTTGCAATGTCTTTGACCAGGATGGGAATACCCTGGGCTGTTCTTTTTATAACTATTTTACTGATGTCTTCAATACTGGCTATTAACCCTTCGCTTCGAATAAAATAAGCATTCGGTTTCTTATCAATATATGCTCCGCCAGTATTCTGATTGTTATTCTCAAGCGCAGTAAAAATATCACTGAACTAAATTGTAGCTGCTGCAACGGATCAGCGCGATCTCATATTGTTGCCAGCAAACCGACAAAACTGTTGACTTCGGCAATTCCCTGAGTACCTAATAGCTGACGCCTGACAATCCAATCCTGTATGGTTCGTAAATCAGATGCATTGTATTTTTTCTCATACCCCGGTTTGGCATGTATCACATATTGATAAATTTCTCCCAGACCTGTTGATATGGGTGACATTTCTGGTGTGCCTACTCCTGGAGGAATATTATTATTCGCCTCGCCAAGTTTTTCATTGACTTGCTGACGAGCCCAGTAAATATCCACATCATCGTGAAACACAACGGTAACAACAGACAATCCAAATCTTGACATTGACCTGATCTCCAGTAGTTCAGGAATAGTGGCCATTGTTTGTTCAATGGGAAAGGTGATCAACCGCTCTATTTCCTGGCCAGCCAGTGAAGGACTGAGTGTAATTACCTGAACCTGATTGTTGGTGATGTCAGGTACAGCATCTATGGGAAGTTGCTTAATTGAATAGCCCCCATGTTATAAGGCCTAACGTAAAGAGCCCAATAATTAATTTATTATGAATTGAAGTGAATGATTTTATCGAGCATAGTTTAGAGATTATGATTAAGGTTCATATTTGACAATAAGTGCGAAATGATAATTAATGCGAGTATGAACAAGGTCAACAGTGAAAGCAGCACATATTGGATTACTGTTCTTAACTTACTTTCTGGTTTAGTCCTTGTCGTTTTTACTTTCTTCATTTACCTACATATACTTATACTTATACTTATACTTATTTCGAGTTTGAGCTAGGAAGAAAAACGAATCATCTGTTATCATCTTAATAATTCATTAATGATGAAGTATATGATTCCTAATCCTGAGTATTACAAAAATTGTCATGAGCAGGATGATAATAAAGCCGCAGATTAAGCTTACGATCTGGAAACCAGTACGTTTCGTTTTCTTGCGCTTAGTAATTTTGCGCTTAGCCACAGATTAAAATTTTACGAAAAAGGAAATAAGATTCAGATTTAATCTGAATGCAGGGAAAGCCTAAGCGGCTTTAGGAGGTTGCCAGATGACAGAAGAGTTGCTTAACAATGGTCTTTCCTTATATGGGATAAGAAATCTTGTATTATGAGCAACGAAAGTAAGGACAACATTTGAAACACAGTCAATTAAGGAACAAAGCTGCAAACAAGAATAAATACAGAAGGCTCCAAATATCCTTCTCAAGAAGTATGGTTATGATCGGATTGACTAACAACAGGCCTACCAATTTTTTTTTCATCTAGGCATGTTTTGCCATCACCTACACACACTACACACGCATAGGATAGAACGCCAAATGCGAATATATAAGAGCATCTGAAAATTTAGAATTGCATTACCTAAAATCTCTACAAAGCAAAAATGAAGTATAAAAACCTTGCAATGGGGGTTGAAAAACCAAAAAGGGAAGTTTTTGAACTAAAAGTAAACATCTAGCTAGCATCGCTTTCCGCGACTTGTAATATAAGAAAGTCAATCCCAGACTCCTCAAACACCTTTCCGGCCGATGATCATCCCCGAATGCCGCAGAAAGTGACTTGTATGACTTCATAGTCTTTCAGGGAGAAATGAACAGGAGGCATTTAATGGCTTTCTGATCATAGGAGGGTTGGTCTAAGAAAATTCTACACTGTGCCCCCGAATCTGACAACTACGTGCCGAAGTTCAAAACCCCTGAAGGTTTTATGGATAATATTATGTTGCTAGCAAATTTCTGGCGGTATATCAATACAGGCATAAAACCGGAGGAAGAGGAGTACATTATTTCGGTAGATGCCCAAAAGTATTTACGCTGCCTTATGTGTTATCCAAACAATTTTGCAAGTATCAGCTCACTTTGGGTATTTTTTTTAGCACAAATAAGAATTCAAAAAGCTTTTTTTTTTTGAAACGACTTTAGTGAATTCCCGCAGCTAATTGCAGCTTTTCTGTTTGTTAAATTTATTGATGCGCCATCAGTTAATGCGATCAAAGACGACATCTATGTTGCTTGTATTTCAGTTTATCAGCAACAAGGATTGCAATTTAAATTTGAACTTCATCCGGATAATGTCAAAGCACAAATTTCAAGTCATTCTTCTTCTAGAATCTCTAGCATTGATCCTACTAGATGCTTATTTAAACCCCACGCAAACACAAGTGATTCCGACAACATTTGAAATTGAACATATTTTTCAAAAAATGGCAAAACACAAATTACCACGGATGGGATGAAAAGGATGCGCAAACATTTCTGGATAGATTCGGTAATAAAATTGCGTTTGAGAAGAAACTTAACATTCAAGCCGGTAATGGATATTTTGGAGTAAAGAAAAAAAGGTATGCTGTCTCCGGCATTTCAGTTGTACAGGATCTAAGCAATTACCCCAAAAAAAAGATTCGGTCAAAGAAGATATATATAGATCGCGAGAAAGAATTTGTAACACGCCTAGTTGATTTCTTTGAAAAGGCCATCTATAAATTTTTTTAACGTATCATCATTGCTTTTCATAGTTTACAACTTCGCCGCCTGAATTGTATCCAATAATTCGAAACAAACCTTCCGAGATCAAAAAGTAAATCATTTTAAATAACTCTGCCTTAATTGCACCATCAACTACTGTAAAAATTAAAGAATCATTTTTCGGAGATTAAGACTAAGTCTCGTTGCAGGGATTGGTATTCAATGAACCGAACAAAACCGCTCTCAACTCCTCACTTAAAACTTGGGTTTCATCGGTACTTTTCGTTTGTGTCTTTTCGTACAGTCTTTTTCATAAACCGATAGGCATTATTTTGATGACTTGGCGTTTGGCTTCTTAGAAACTTTACTCTTTATAGCCTTTCTATCTCTTGCTTTAATCAATGCAGCATAAATTTTCAGCGCCCTTCTTGTTATTACATCATCATTTGCGCTCACGTTATCCGACCATTTTTGCATAAGGTCAAAATACACTTTGAAAGTCTCATCTGTTCCGTCCCACATTTTTAAGCTTGCGAGAATCAGGCGATCAAGAAAATTTTCGAAATAACAAATCCTGGAAGCCAATAACATGTAAATGCTTAAAAGCATTCAGCTTTGAAGTTCGTGACGAATTAGAAAAATAGGAATTTCGATCTCCCGTGGAATCTTAATATTCGGAGAGCGAACTAATCGATAGCCATGTCTAAAATTCAAGGGAATAGAAAAGCTTTTCATATGCAATTCCGATTTAAGGTTGATTTATAACGGTGTCACAATAATTTTTTAAGACATCGTAAATGTTTTCAAACGAGGCTCTCCTTTAAGCATAAGATTGCCGTCACCTTCAAGAGCGGCATGCAACTCGTCTTCAACATGGAGTGATACTCCCCTGAATCTTTGATAGTCACTTTGCTTCAGACGTTTCAAGATCAATTCCCGTCAAAAGTTCCTGGCCCAGTATTCAGAATGTGCGCTTTATCAGCGGAGCCGGAAATTTTAAGCTGCCTGTCTTTGTTATAGTAGCGTCAAGCGTGGAAACGTCAACATGAAGATCAATATGGCCCTTGCCATTTTGAATGACACCCAGAAAGCCGCCCTCGATCGGTTCTTTGGCCGTGACATTGCCGGAATGATTAACAACCAGACCGCTCAGTGTCTTGTAGGTTACGTACCCCGATAACGGCATAAGGAATAACATCAAAGGAGTCATTCTTGACTGTGATCCACAACCGTTTATCTTCGATCTTTGTTACAACGATATGCCCCATGTTCTCCTTTGATTCGATTCGAATGCTTTCGGTATTCCCTTTCTGAATAACAACGTCTGCGAAAGTATCTATGCCGATACTTTCAAAGTGCGAGACGTTATAGTTAGCTATGAATAGATGTTCCTTTGATTGTTGAGGCTGCGATTCATCACGATCCTTTTTACGCTCTCTTCATTCCAAGCCTGATTAACCTTTTTCCATTTAAACTTCCAGTCCTGTAAAATTCAAGTACCTCGGTTTCCATAACCAGACCTCCGTTATCAATTAAGTCAAGCAGAAAAGGATTTACTCTTTAACTGGTCTTTTGATAAAGGCCTCTCTTACTAGCACCTGTTTTCCATAGATACGGTTACGATTGGCTGAATAGATAAGGAAATAACGAATAGCCATTGTTATTTCAGCACCGTCCGGATCTTCTACATCTTCATAAGATAGAACATTAACCACAAAACCTCTCCAAAAAATGAGGTATGGAGACATCCATAAATTCGCACATCTCGCAGAACTCTTTCCGGTATTTGAATTTTAATTTCCATCGGCAGTAGCTGTTTTAAATTGATTCCGTTTTCCTCACAAATTGCCAACGCCATGACTTGAAATTCATGCACCCGTTCAAGAAGCATAAAAACTTTATCACCAGACACACTATAGCTTTCCTTGTATCTCACATCTGAGTAAGCTCGTTGAAGAATATTAAAAAAGCTCCGCTTCTTCATTAGTTGATCTGGGGAATATTTGTTCAATCTCCGAGGTGTAACATTCTCGATCAGCATAAAAAGCTTTTTAATGCTGTGTGTGGTTGGCTTGTAGCCTAAGCATATTCTTAACAAGGCAATGCAGGTTAACTCGATAGCCTGATGAAACATGAATACGGCTACATCGTTCCTGCCTTCTGTGGCACAATCGCAAGCCGTTTCATAAAACATTTGGGCGAGATCGAATTTCCTTTGATTGCCTTCATTAAAAGATTTGTTGGTATCGCTACTTACAGGAACGCTTAAGGGAACCCGATTACTATCGTAGACAAGTACTCCATTGTTATAGAGTGTTGTGAAAAATGGATTGCCCTGCTCAAGGTTAATGTTAACGGCATCCATACTGTGGACTACGGGGATCAGTCTGATGCTTTCATTAGAAAGATTTTCAACGATATCAGAAACAGATTCCCTTTTACCCTTATCCTTTTCCTGGAGAATGACGAGTAGATCAATGGAAATGCCGGTTCACTTTTATTTCCATTTGAAAAGCTACTCCATCGTTCAATACACAATGTTCTTATTCCGTAGCAAATGATCTTTTCAGGCAGAACAGACTCAACTATTCTGCCTACCGTTTCCTGAATGAGTTTACGCTGAGATTCTGTTATACAAGGAAGTACGGTCTTCATAGCTCATTTACTTTTAATGTCGAACTGTTTTTTAATAGTTAGTATTTCATGGTAGGCTTTGACGGCCTGTTTCATTATCTGATCTCTATCAGCTTCAATTTTTTTGCTTCGCCTCTCCATGACGTCAAAATATTTGTCCGAGACATTGTCATCATCCTCATCAAGGCCGATGATCTGAAGGATCAGCGAATCCAAATGAGGTTCAAAATCACAGTCAGTCATCCCCAATTCTTGTAGCATGTGGAAGAGCTTTCTGCTTTTCAGTTCTTCTTTTATCAGATACAAAGGGATCTGAATGTCGATGGGCATTTTAATTAATGGGTATGTTGGATTCTTTAGTTTCATACATTTCGAATTTATTTTCAACATGCGTATCGGTAACGAAAATAACCAAAAAAATTATATAATGATCGTTTTAGATCAATTAAATAACCAATAAGGATATTACTGTGCTCTAAATCAGCAACTTACGGTTATTTATATTTGTCAGATACACGATCCTTTGATGAAAAAACTTATTCTAAACCGGGTCAAAGCGGTGCTTGCCGAGGAAGGAAAGACTAATAAAGAATTGGCTGATCAGCTTCGTGTTGCAGAGCCGACCGTTTCCAGATGGTGTACTAATACTCAACAGCCTTCCCTTGAGATGCTCTTTGAAATTGCTAAGGCTCTTAAAAGGGATGTGAGAGATTTAATCGTCCCTTACAAATAGATTCGCTCACCGTTCACTCATCAGTCAATTGAGAGAAGTATTTATTTGCGAAAAGGGTCATTTTTCAATACCTTCGCTAAATATTACTCACCCATGGGTCAACAGGTAATTTCCGGAGGATTGCGCGATTGGATAGAGCAGCTTCAATCTAAGGGTAAAATCGCGTTTACGCTTAGCCAGGCACACGAAGCTTTTCCTGATCTTTCTGAGAATGCAGTCAAACTTTCGTTGAAACGACTGTCCAAAAAGAAAAGGATAGTTTCCATCTATAAAGGTTACTACCTGATAGTGGATTTGAAATACGCATCCAAGGGCATACTACCTCCCGCATTATACATCGATGGATTTATGCAATTCTTGAAGCGGCCATACTATGTAGGGCTATTAAGCGCAGCCGCTTACCACGGTGCGGCACATCAGCAGCCACAGGAGTTCTTTATCATTACTTCACCCCCTGCATTACGCGCAACCCAACGCAAAGGGATTAAGGTAAACTACATCAGCAAGAAGGCAATCAATGAAAATCTGATTGAAATCCGAAAAACTGAAAGCGGATATTTGAAAATTTCATCACCGGCATTGACAGCGATTGACTTAGTTCAATATGAAAAAAGAATTGGAGGTATGAATCGCGCAGCAACAGTAATCAACGAGCTGGCTGAAGTATTAAAACCAGAAATGTTTACTCCAAGTTTATTTAACGAATCATCCACTCATTCAATACAACGATTGGGGTATCTATTAGAATACAAGCTAGGACAACAGGAGTTAGCAGACGCATTGCTAATGAAAGTGAGAGAGGCAAATCTATCGTTCTTTCGTGTGCCTCTTAAAGCCGACTTACCTGTCAAAGGTTTTTTCTCGGAAGAGAAATGGAAAGTAATTGCCAATACTGAAATTGAAATAGACGAATGATCCCACAGGCATACATAACGGAATGGTCTGCACAAGTTCCCTGGCAAACAAATGAACAAGTAGAACAAGACTTGGTGATCTGCCGCGCATTAGTAGAGATTTTCTCCGACAAGTTTCTGGCTGATCGCTTGGCTTTTCGTGGCGGTACAGCTCTTCATAAGTTATACCTTGAACCCCAGCCTCGCTATTCGGAAGACATTGACCTGGTTCAGATAACAAACGAACCCTTCGGGCCTGTCACTGACGCGCTGCGCGATAGGCTTTCTTTTAGGTTTACCAACCCGAAAACAAAAGAGAATAACAACACTCTAGTTTTCAGATTCGAGTCAGAATTTCGGCCCGTTCAAAGGCTTCGCCTGAAGGTAGAAACGAATTGTCGCGAACACTTTACGGTGCTAGGTCTTGCCAAGATTCCATTCAACGTAGACTCATCGTGGTTTAAAGGCTCTTGCAATATCACAACTTATCAATTGGAGGAATTGCTTGGTACTAAGCTTCGAGCCTTGTACCAGAGGAGAAAAGGAAGAGATTTATATGATTTATATAAGGCATTCACACTAAACGAAGGCCTAAACACCGGTAACCTGATAAAATGTTATCTTGAGTATATGAAGTTTTCCGTTGGCAACTCGCCAAGTCAAAAGCAATTTATAGATAATATGGAACTCAAAATAAAGGACAGTGAATTTCGTGGTGATATTACTGCACTCCTTCGACCCACGGAGAAGTATGACCAGGATATTGCTTACGAAAATATCAGAACAGAATTACTAATGAAGCTATAACTACTGAATTCAGTTTAGGACAGTCTGCGATAGGGTCTAACATTTATGACAAGAGCTAAATCATACCGCACATAGACAAGGACATTCCGATTTAAAACTTATATTAGCTAACGAAATATTGTCTATAGATGAAATTAATACATTCGAATCCATACCGAACATTAGGCATACTTGTCGGTGCAACGGCAAGAGAAAAGGAAAGACAAATTAAGCGGCTTAAGCAATTTATAGAGGCTGAAACAGGAAGGCGGGACCCGCTTAATATCGTTTATTGAAAGTAAAGAGACTACTGAGGAGTCTTAACATTCTCTCGTTCCTTTCTTAAATAAATTAACCACTTATTAACTTGTTCCTCAACTTCTTTCACATTTTGTGAGGGAAAGTTTTTCAGAACATATTCAGAAAAACCATTTCTAATTTTCACGTCTTCCCATTCCATTATAGTAAGACTAAGCATAGGCCATTTTTTGACTGAATCATAAAACCAAACAGCGATAAGTATGGCGGAGCGTAGTAGAAAGAACTTTCCACTAATTCATTGTATAAAGGTTTGGCAAGAGCAGTTCTCATGTCGCGAACTACATCAAATAAAATCCTGAACTTACCACCTTCTTTGATGGTAGTTGCTAAAGCTGGCATTCCTTTGTCTTGAAAGAAAGTAAACAAGTAATCTCCAATCCGGGTTCGGTCAAATCGCATAGATCCTGACCATAAAATAAATACTCCTCCTTAAAACGTTCGAGAGAAAAACCGGACAGCGTCTTTTCTATTACAAAGTCGATGAGTTCTTTTTCCTTCTCAATGATTTCGGGGATAGTTGGGCCTTGTTGTTTTCCCGATGAAAAAAGAACGTAGCGAGGTTTTGAAAATAATTCAAAAAAATAGCTCTTAAAGAAAATTGTTTTCCGATCATAAGTGACGTGGACGTACAGCGGATGCGTTTGTTTTCCGTGAAAATGGACCTTCTTTAGTCTATCGTTGAGAAAAGTCTTGTAACTGACCTTATAAGTTTTGGCCGTTTTGCTACTGTTTGACATGCTGTACATTTATTTCATGATCCAAACTAAACCATTCTGAATTAGTTTGAACTAATTTGATACAAGTTTAGTTAAATTAAGTTGTTAACAAAACAAAACTTTTTAACTTAGCGTTTAAACGGTACCCCTTGTCATGCGCAGGGCGGATGAAGGGTGCCAAATGGAGAAAATTACGCCAGAAAAGGTAGTACAGATGCTCAAAGCAAGGGGTATGGAAGTATCCCTTGAGGAAGCTACCTCTATACTTAAATTCCTCCAACTACTTGCTGATGCCGTGGTGTCTCAGTACTTGGGCAAAAGCAAGGAAAATAAATGATTCATTAATCTAAAAATTATCGTCTCATGAAAACGGCAGATCTTTATGTACGAGTAAGCACAGACGAGCAAGCAGACAAAGGCTACTCACAGCGTAGTCAGGAAGAACTACTACGCAAGTACTGTGACATTAATAAAATAGCGGTTAGCAAGGTGATCATGGAAGATCATTCAGCCAAGACTTTCAACCGCCCCGAGTGGCAAAAATATCTGCTGGAACTACGAAAGCACAAGCGGCAAACTGACGTTGTATTATTTCTCAAATGGGACAGATTCAGCCGTAATGCGGGAGACGCTTATCAGATGATAAACACTCTTCGGAAACTTGGTGTTGAGCCACAAGCCATTGAACAACCTTTAGATCTTTCCATCCCGGAGAATAAAATGATGCTGGCTTTCTATCTCGCTGCGCCAGAGGTAGAGAATGACAGAAGGGCATTGAACGTAATACACGGCATGCGCAGAGCAAGAAAGGAGGGTCGTTATATGGGATTGGCACCAATCGGTTATGTGAACCGTATAGATGAAGGAGGTAGAAAGCTCATAGCCCCACAAGACCCTCAAGCAGGAATTATACGTTGGTCATTTGAGAAAATTGCCGAAGGAGTATTCAATACCGAGCAGGTCTATAAAATGGCAAAGGAAAAAGGTTTTGAAGGCACTAAAAGTTTATTCTGGTTTGCCGTCCGTAATCCTGTCTATTGCGGAAAGATATTCATTGCAAAGTATAAGGATGAAGAGAGTCGTTTTGTTAAAGGACAGCATGAACCGCTGATTTCTGAATCTCTGTTTTATGATGTGCAAGACGTTTTGGATGGAAGGAAAAGAGGTCAATACAAACTCAAGATTGCTTCCAATGCCACACTTCCTTTAAGAGGTTTTTTGATTTGTCCTCATTGTAAAAAATTATTAACTGGAAGTGCCTCTAAGGGAGCCAGAAAGTATTATTCTTACTATCACTGCTTTGACGGTTGCACCTGTAGATTTAAGAGCAGATGGAATAAATAATCTGTTTGTCTATGAGTTGAAGAAATACATACCGAAACCGGAAATGATAGACGTCTATAAACTGGTTTTAACTGGAAGCATGGCACGGACAGTTCGGTTCTATGCAGGATGATAGAACTAAGCTCCTGACGCAAATAAAAGAGCTTGAGGGCAAGATTTCTTATATCAGGGACTTGCTTTCATCTCGACAGATCGATCCGGCAGATTTCAGGGAAATGAAGTCTGATTACAGCAATAAGTTAGAAAGGCTCGAAGCCAAGCTGAGCGCCTTCAATCATGAGCAGATAGATATTAAGCAACTTTTAGATAAGGGATTGGATAACCTTCTAAAGCTTGATTATGCTTATGAAAGCGGTGACATAGAAAAGAAGCGGGTTATAATTAGTTCGATGTTCCCCGAAAAATGACATTTGACGGATTCGTACTTCGAACAACTCGCATCAATGAGGCAGTGCGCCTTATCTACACGTTGAACACAGATTTTGGGCAAAATAAAAACAGGACAAATGGAGCTAACTCCAATTTGTCCTGTCAAGTCGGGCGGCCAGATTCGAACTGACGATCTCCTGGTCCCAAACCAGGCGCGATACCGGGCTACGCTACGCCCCGAGCATTAAATGGAGGCGCGAAGATATAAAAACATCTTCAACAACCAACTCTTCAATATTTAGTGATCCCAGCTGGAATCGAACCAGCAACCTGCTGCTTAGAAGGCAGCTGCTCTATCCAATTGAGCTATGAGACCAAAATTTGAAAAGAGCGGAGGGGGGGGGATTCGAACCCCCGGTACGGTTTAACCCGTACGACAGTTTAGCAAACTGCTGGTTTAAGCCTCTCACCCACCTCTCCAATACATTAAGAACAACTGTTTTACCTATTCAAGAATAGAATTCATAAACTCTTTTTTTCTTAAAAGGAGTGCAAATATAAAGGTAGAAACGATGTTTCCCCCTCATTTCTTAGATTTTTTCAACGCAGAATTGACTGAACTGACAAAACTATAGGAGACCTCATCCATGCACCTTTAGGGAAGCTAATAGGTCGTCAGGTTTTCTTTTCAAACATCGTCTCTCGTTTTCGAGGATGATACGAGAAATTAACAGAACGTTTTTTATAGTTTCTCCAACAACGTAGGATTATTTGAAACATGCGCCTTGATTCCCCCAAGACTCCCACGGAAAGAGGATTGCTGGCAAAATAGATAGACTACTCTTCTTTAGATCTTCTAACTCCGGACTATAATTGGACACTACAATTCCTCTCGTTTTCCCTTTCAGCATATCGATATCATTACCACTATTGCCGGCCGTAATAATTCGATCCTGGAATATCTTCCATTTATAGCTTAGGTACCGAACCGCAGCCCCTTTGCTTGCACGAAAGGGAAGGAAGTCGAGGAAATGGTTTTCAGTTAGCAATATTTTTACCCTGAGTTTACGATCGTCAAGAAATTTATGCAGATCAGCCAAGTCATCTTCATTAAATTCTTTGTTTACATAATAACTTAGTTTAAAACGCTTTTGAGCATTTGTCTCTTGCAGCCGGATGCCTGGAAATTGCGCCAACTCATTTTGTAACTCTTCTTTCTTCCATTGAAAGTTAATATGGCTTTCCCAACCGTTGTCTGGAATAAATTTGTCTGTGTAATAAATTTCAGATCCTGCAGAACAAATCAAAATATCTGCTGCGGGTAAATCATAATCTATAAATGCCTGCGCGGTGATTTCTCGGTTACGCCCGCTCGCAACACCAAAAACAACCTGGTCTCGGTGGTTGTTTATCCACTCTTTTAGTTCTTCCAAACCAGCTGTTTTTTTTCCTTCTACCAAGGTTCCATCCAGATCGGAGATAATAAATAGATTGGCCTTCGCTAAGGTTTGCCCGTGAGCTGTCTTTTGTGAAAAGGTGGGTCGATCAGAACTCTTTTTGCTAAATAGATTTTGGATAACCTGAACATATTGATTGACATGGGCGCTCAGTTATAGAGTCGATCAATTGCCTCATGCCATTGCCCGAATATTTTTCCCAAGCGATTTTGTCTGAAATTATTTTTTTTAAAGCCTCCGAAATTTTGAACGGATCTTCCACATCCACCAACAATCCGTTTTTACAATGTTCAAGAATCTCTTTCGGACCATTTCGGTTGGGAAGCCACCACCGGCAACCCGCATGCTGCTGCTTCCACAATCGTTAACCCGAAATTTTCTCCGGGTGTTGCGTTTCAAACACGCCTTTCTTGCGAGCGGCTACGCGATAGATTTCTGGCACTTCAGCGTGGGATCGTTCTTTTGGAATGGCCATCTTCCCGTAGAGATCATATTTATCCAACAATAAAAGCAGGTTGGTTAAAAGCTCTTTTTCATCATGGGGCATTTGGGTAATGTCTTTTCGCACGCCTGCAAAGATGGCCAGGTTGGCCCATAGCCTGAAGTTCTTTATCCTGACCGAAAGCCTGGATGATGGTTTCAAATTCTTTCGCTTATCGGCACGACCAATAAAGAAAGAATTAAAGGTTGGTAGGATCAAATAAAATCGTTCGATTCAGAGTTAATGACACAACGCTCGTTCCTGCTCCAAGGTCATTTTAAAGGAAGGCATCTCATGCCGGTAGAAAGAATAAAATAAATCGTTATTGGCGCCTGGTAGGATTACTTCCCATTTGCCTTCATTTTATTATCATACAGCCCGAATTGCGTTTCAATTTCGTGATGAGAGTACTAACAACAATATCCGCGGTAGTCAACGTATTTTCTTCTGCCGCGATGCGTTTCTCCATGTTGAACTTCTCGTTGATCTTCTCAACAGACATGCCTGCTTGTAAAATTTTGCTTTGTTTCGCCGAGCAGAATGACTGGTGGCGCTGTGGCGGGAGGAGCAAACATTTCACTAATCTGTTGACGACATAATTACCATCGGCATAATGTCCATAGACAACATCCGGAGAATCATCTTCCGTTTCAATGAAGCGGTTGTCTTTTATCTACAAATTCGTCAAGATAATCCCACAACGATTCTTTGGGGCGATGGGTTAATCCACCACACACCATTCGAATGATTCTTACTTTGTCATTAACAATTTCCAATTCATTTTCATAGGAAGAAGAAACACGCTTGTCAACAATTTTTCGGAGTAAACAAATCACTTTGCGCACTTGCGGATGATTGGAAAGATTCTCAAGCAGTTCCAGAACATATTTTTACCTGACACCGGTATCACTATCTGACCAATTTCGGAGGATCGTTGAAACGGATAAGGCCAAAATGCCGGGCTGAATAATTGTATATAATATCCGTTCATAGTAGTAACTGAAGTCGATTCGAGACGGTAAAACTAACTAAATCAAAATAAGTGCGAGTACTTTTACTTTCAATCATGTTTTATATAAAGGAGTAGTATGTATTCCAGGTTTCGGGCTTTAGTGATTGGAAATGGGAGATATAACCGTAATTATTCATAAGGGAGTCTATCACTTATTCCATTTGATTATACCGAATCATGATTATATCGCGCACAACATCAAAAGATGGAATTTCCTGGAAGCGTGTAAACAATGCGCTGTTTGTAGAGTAACCCGGTGAGTGGGATGACGACATGTTATGGACGATGCATGTTTGCGAAGTGGGAAAGTAAGTTTGAAATGTACTACACGGGTTTGCAACGAGACGGGGCGTAGTTTCCAAGAGTTGAAACTTTTTTAATCAAATGATCTTATTAGATTGGGAAAAAATAGAAAGAAATTTTCCGATTGAATCCTTGCAGCAAATATTATGGAGTCTGCTGGGTCAGATCCCAGAAAGTGGTTAAGCTTTCAGCTCCGTTTCGGTTTTAGAACATAACGGAGAGGTCTATTTACTGATCTGTGCAGATCCATTGCCGGGCCGTCAGCCGTAGAGGCTGTGTTGGATTGGTGAAGATTCCGCAAGGATGTCGTGGAGCATTTACCGCCTTACTATATCCCAGGATGTATGACGATATAGAGTGTCCCTGTGTATTTGAACTGAATGATGGGTGTTACACCAGTTTGGTTCTATTCGCGAAGAATAAAAGTGCGTTATGGTTCGCGCCTGAATTCATGGGCAAGTATCATTCTTTTCATGACGATGGCTATTGCCGCAGAAATTACGCAGCCCGCACGGTGCAAGACGGCCCGCCCTTGCTGATTGTTAACTTTTTCTATGTGGGAAAAATTGATGCGCTGCCAGGTATTACCGCCACCCAAAGAATTAAGTACGGACGATAAAGGGCGGCTCGTGTTGAAGAGTTATACCGATAGAAAAAGATGGTAGTGAAAACGTTAGCTGAAGTAACTTAAATGCGACTAAACCTTGTTATCAAATCCAACAGCATTTCTTAATGTGGAATCCGATAAACTCACGATGGTAAGATCGAGAAGTGGGTACAGAAATTTTATTAGAAAAACCTTCGGCCAGTTTTATCT
>JADJMA010000028.1 GCA_016709845.1 Flammeovirgaceae bacterium
CATTGTCAAGCGCATTAATGTCAGTTTAATTCTCAACGTTTTTAAGAATCTCGTTTCTATAGACATTCCAAAGATTACTTAAATGGTGCTCATCCTTAAAATCCTTTGGCTGATCAAGATATTTGTAGCCCATAATTATTAATTCCTTTAGACGTAACTCGCAATATTGACGATAATTAAATATCAATGGATAAACGATTGAGTTGTTGTGATAAGATGATTCTTCACAAAGCTTATAAAGTGTTTCAGCTGCCTTTTTGTAGCCTTCAGAATACAGAAAGAACTTGTCCGCAGGCGTCTTTAATCCATGCACCAGTCTCAAAATTTGATTCCTCTTTGAACAATTGATCGGTTGCCTTCGGTAAATTTTCTTCCATAGTCTTTTTAATTGAGTGAAGTTAAACTGATTTTTCCAAAACAAGGTTCACCTTGCCCTAAAATGTAATGAGCCTACTAAAAGGGTAATACTTAAGCATAACTGCCAAGTTACGGGCGTGCGGAATAGAAAGCTACAAGGGTTCGCTTCGCCGCTTCAAAAAAAATCTCCACCCTCCGTCAGTTGGTCGTGCCTCCCTCCTTCCTCCGGGTAGTATTTTTTTTGTGCGGCCCTTGCACCTTTCTATCCGGTCCCGTGTGGCTGCATTATGTTTAAATATATATTTCGTGTCCGCATCGGTGGCTGGTGGCTGCTGGCGGGCGTTTGGCTCAAGTGGCGTGTTTCGCCCTTTCGTTATCGCAGCATGTGGTGGGACTATCGTGAGTACACACTTCGCGTGTTGTGGTTTGAAATTTCTTTATCTGAGCTCCCATTTTAGGGGCTCTTTTTTTTCATATTTGGGAAGTCTACTTTTCACTCCATGTTCCTCCATCTATTGCCGACTTTGAGTTTCTTAAGTTTTAGCTTAGGACAGCCCCTTTTAATATTAATGGCAGTAGGTTTTGATCATTTCATAGGCATCTTGTAGCCAAACTCACCAGCTTTTGACAAATCCAAGCATCCATCATCCTTTTGCCCCAATGCTATTCTTGCAAGACCTCTATAATAACGGTAATATTGAATGTCGGGATTCTTTGAGTCAATTCGTGTGTCTAATATCTTTTGGTTAGAGTATTCAATTGTTTTTTTGAAATCGGCCATTGCTCCAACATGATCTTGAATTTCCTTTTTGCAAGCCCTCTTTGGTAGTAAACTTTTACATAGGTAGGAGATCTTGTTATTGCAATATCATAATCTTTTATTGCTCCCATAAAATCCTTCATATGAAATTTTGCAAATCCTCTCAATACGTAAGGATCAGTATCTTTAGGATACATTTCTATTAATTTATTATAATCCACTATTGCTCCTTTGTAGTCATGCAGTTTATCTTTTAGTTCTCCTCTTGCTTTATAAGCAGCCCAAAAAGGTTGACCAAAGATTGCGTGTGAAATTGTCTCATTGTAGTCCTCAAGAGCACCTTGGTAGTCGCCTAATTTCTCTTTTAATTGTGCTCTGTCGTAATAGAATCTCATTTGTTCAGGGAAAAGCTTTTATAGCATTACCATAGTCAGTCAAAGCTCCTTTATAATCCTTTATGCGTTCTTTAGTAAAGCCGCGCCAATAATAAGCTTGCGAATTATTTGGATTAATTTCAATAACTTTAGAGTAGTCCTTAATAGCTCCTTCATTATCTTCTAAAAAACCTTTAATACTTCCTCTTTCGTAATAAGATTGCGCATACGCATAATGTAAATTATGCACAGCAAAATTGAATCTCTCAAATAGCTCTATTACATTAGTGAAAATATCTATAGCTCCCTGATAGTCTTTAATATCACGTTTTGCTAAACCTAAGTGATAATATGTTTCTGCATAATTAATATCAATTGAATACTCAGTATCAATTTCAGAGGCATTTTTGTAATCTTGCAAAGCACCTTCAAAATCGCTAACAGAATATTTTACTTTCGCTCTATAGTAGAATGCCTTTGCAAACTTAGGATCAACCTCGATAGCCATAGTGTAGGATTCAATAGCTCCATAGTAGTCTTGCAGGTCATTTTTTACAAGTCCCTTGTAGTAATAAGCAGCTTTATGTTTTGGATATCTCTCGATTGCTTTATTACAGTCTTCTAATGCACCCTTATAGTCATTGAGAATATACTTAATGAAACCACGATCTACATAAACATCTGCAGACCATTGCAATATGTGTTCTTTATCTTCCGATTTTAGGTTCGCTGTTTCTGAAGAGATTTCAAGAGCCATTGAATAGTCTCCTAATGCTCCTTGGTAGTCATTGGTTTCATGTTTTACAGTACCTCTTGAATAATAAGCTTCTTTATACTTAGGGTCAATCCTGATTGACTTGGAAAAGTCATCTATTGCTGCTTTATAGTCGACTAGCCTGATCTCCGCAATCCCTCGGTTGTAATATAACATTGCAAGTTTAGGATTAAACTCAATAGCTCGGGAGTAGTCGCTAATTGCTCCACTATAGTCTTGGAGCATGTACCTTGCATTTCCTCTATTTAAATAAAGGTCACCATCTTCAGGGAAAACTCTCCATAGCCTTACTATAAGCTTCTTTGGCGCCCTCATAATCATTGAGACCATACTTTGAATTTCCCAAAGAAAATAATCAACAAACCCAGGTTCTTTTTTATTTTTGCCGTCTGCTGTAAAGTTTTTCCCGTTTCCATTGTCTTTTGCAATTTCATTTTTTAATCTATCTAATTCTTTCGTTACGATTTCTAATTGCTGTTTTGTTTCCTCCAACTCTCTTATCTTTTGTCGATCATTGATTAGTTGTTTTAAAAGATTCTTCGAGGCTCTTTTTATCAATTGTTATTGAAGCCTTCATCCAAAATGTTTCTCCATTCCATTTCTCATCAAGTACTTCCAGTTTGGTTATTCCTGCACTGATTGTTGCAATATTTTCAACAAAATCCTGTGCGAATTTTCCATTCAATTCAGTGGTCTTAAGCAGGCTTTCACTTTCAACGTAAACGCCTATCTCATTTAAAAGCATGCTCCGCAATTGATTTATAGTTGTTGCACGACATGAGACTTTACTATCCATTTCACTTGCCTTGTAAGTGTATTCACGTTCAAAAGTTTTCTCTTGGCTAAAGGCAGGTATTGAAACAAAAAAGATAATTACTAATAATAGATTGGCACTTCGATCATTTCTTTTCATTGCTGTTTCCGATTTAATCCTATGTGCTGCCAGATATTTATTCTTCATTTTAAATAAAGGTAGTATAAGATTTCCCGGAAAAGGTCATTCCACATCATTTTCTTTGATTAAAGAAATCTCAAATATTACTTTATAAATATCTGGCAATCCCATATCTTTCATATTGCTTTGAACAAAAAAATTGAATAAAAGTGTGATTTGTTTACTCACAAAAGCGCTTCAACATCTAAATTCAAACAATATGAAACCAGACGAAGTGACCAATCAAAGTAACCCCGCGCAGGAGAAGGCCCAAAGGCAAAAAGAGCAAGATGAACAACGGAGGAAAACTGGAGACCGTGGAGTAAAAAGGAGATATACTTGCTTGAGAAAATCGGAATGAGGTTGAGAGTGACGAAACCTGATTCTGAATCAGGAAATCAAAATCAATGAACAAAAAACCAATAATTGTGGGTAAGTGAAAATGTTTTCAAAAACAACACCTTAGTAAAATTAAAAAAATCGAATTGCAGATGATTAAAAAATATTGACTTTTAACTCATGGAAATGTTCGAAACACAGGTTTTATGCCAAATCATCAAATACCTAAAGTAAGTACAAAATTCTCATGCATTATTGATAAGGGCCAAGCGAGTCTAGCAGCTGTAATATCATCATATCTGCACATTGATCGCGAATACACAGCCATATTTTCTTTCCCTAGCGTTACTGTTGAGAAGGATAAATGCAACGTAAATGAAATTGATGAAAATAATCTATCAGTCACCCGAGCTATTGAATTTAGCATCAGAGTTTTTAAAGGTTTTAAAAGTAGCATGATCATGCTACTAAAAATGCTCATTATGATGGAGAATAGAGTGTATTGGCTTCTCCTGGTCAACTCCTTCATTTATTGAATTGCCGGTATATTTGGCATGTTACTCCTATCAGGTGAATAGGTATTTTCTTTCCCATGCCATCTTACGAAAAGTATTATCGAAATTATCCAAAAGATGGAATCCCAATAATTCCTGTTGGACCATACATCAATTTGTTATAGTCAGGATCTTGCTACCACGAACATGATAAAATTTCCCGCAGTCCAATTCATAGCACCATGTGCTAGTGCAGGAACAAAAATGCTTCTGCTCTTAGCGTATAGGTATTGAAATATTAGCCCCATGGGAATACACAATAGGATCATTAGCATATTACCAATTAGCGGATGGCCAGGATAATTCCAATCTAACATTATTCCACCGGCATGCCAAAGCGACCAGATAGTACCGCTGATTACAAAACTTCTTTTCGCACCAAACAGGCAGAGTAAGCGTGGAAATAAAAACCCTCTCCATGCCAGTTCTTCACCTAGGAGCATGAGTATATTTAGAATAGGCGCTACAAACGTGTTGATGCTAAAAATGATCACCAAATTCAAAAACCAATGACCAACACCCATACCAGTTTTCTCTGTTGTTGTTAAAATTTCAGTTGAATTCTTAAAGAAATCAGTATTGAATAAAAATGGAATCATGTACGTAGAGGCAATGATTATAAAAAGAAATATCGGAGCTATAAGCCAATACTTCATTCCTATAAATCGAAGGCCCAGATCATTATTTTTAAAAACGTTTCGTTTGAAATTCAATACATAATTTAGGATCACCACCAAAGCAGGTACATACATGGAGACAACCATGAGCGGAAAGTGTTCTAAGCCTCCTTTGGAATATGCGAAGCGGCCAATCCATACGTGATAATAAATGTGGGGATCAGGAACCACGCAAGCTCTCTCTTGACCATTGTTATTTCTTGATTGTTCATAATACTTAGTATTAGAAAGTTAGATTTATGGTTTTCGCATTTAATAAATAGGATCCTTCCCCCTACTCCTTGAAATTCAAAAGAGGAAGATTTTTTAAGCCCATTTACCATTAAATTATTTTTGCTTTTACAATTCAGTAGTTTGATGTCAGATTTATTCGCATTAAAATCAATGTCGTCTGCATCCAGTATTTCTACCTGTAAAAAACCAGAATGAATTTCGATCTGATCTGCAGTAGAAATTATGATGGGAATTGCAGATGATACTTGAATGACGTTGTTGGTTTTCTCAATATAGGTGCTGATACCAAACGACTTGTAGGTAAAAACAGGAGGCGTTTTCACATATAGGGTATCACCAGATTGAGTACTATCGATCAGAAATTTTGGTCGCTCGTCCGGAAACTTAATCCCCCAGACATCTCCATCTGTACTTAGTATAGAAAGGATATTGATCTTGTTTCCTAACAAAGGTTCAAGGGTTGTACTCCCACTCAGTTCGAGGACAATCACCTTCACGTTATCAAGCTCTCGATATACCTTGGCGGTGGCGTTTTGCGCTTGGGATACATTGGTGACGAAGGCGATTAATAGGATACTTGAAAGAATAATTTTATTCATAATTTATTTATTAAGTTGTTAAGCATTATACATAGTATTGCTATGTATGAAAGTAAATTTTTTAATTCTGAGTTTTCGTTTTCAATCGGAAGAGTAAAGTAAGGGTAACATAAAAAAGTAACGCTACTCCCAGTGTAATGGGTATGAACCAATACCCAAGAACTTCGGTCATTTGATTTGTATCACTAACGAAACCAAAGGCTTTAAATTTTCCATCCAACATAAACATTCCTGTCCTTTGTGGTGCGAATAATTTTGAGAGTATTAGTAATAAGAATACGGATAGAAAGAGATAGAGAAAAGACATTAATGCATAAAATATTCCATTCGAAATATTCAATCGCAAAGCCTGCAATACATGTCTTGGATTAAAAGTACGTTGCGCCTCCACTATTTTTCTAGCGGCCACCATGGGCACCAGGAATTCTTCAGGTCTGCCAAGTTTCTCTGTAATGGTCAATAGACTTTCCACTTCATTAGTACTAGAAACAGTTTGCATTGCTTCATAGATGTGGCTATTGATTTCTAAAAGCAAATCAGTTTGATCGGCTACAGAAAGAATAGAAGTAGTTGACTTAACTCTATACAAATAGTCATTGTATATTCTCTGCGCTGAATCCGACTTAAATTCAATATTTTTCATTAGAGTATTTTTTTAATCGAATTATTCATTTGAACCCAATAATCCTTCATCTCTTTAAGCACAGTTTCACCCTGTTTGGTTAGGGTATAATATTTTCTTGGTATGCCTGATTCCTGTTCCACCCACCTTGATGTCACAAGTTCTTCATCCTTTAGTCTATTCATTAATGGATACAAAGTGCCTTCCGCAAGTTGCATTTGAAGACTCTGCTTTATCTCCTCTATTAATTCATAGCCGTAATACTCGTTACCTTTCAAAATACTAAGTATTATAAATGACAAAGTGCCTTTTTGACCTGTGACTGCCATTTAGATACAAATTCACTTCCCATGCTGCAAACATAACATAATACATTGTATTACTATGTATTATATCGGAATTTATTTTTTGTAGTGTCACAATTCCTGAGGTTCGTGGCCTTTCATAAGGAAATCTTTACTTCTTGACCCAACTCAAAAAGCCTGATAATTTCTTATCAGGCTTTCGAGCTTTGCTTAATCTCTGAAGTTAATTTACTAATTCACAATGAAATTTCAACCCGGTAATACTGTCCACTGAAATTGGTTAAAAACAGTCTGGACCGAAAAAGAACCAGTTGTAGCGCCACCAGGTACAATAAATACAATCTGCGTAGTGGATGATGAGGTGACGGTTGCCGGAAGACCATCCATCAATACTTTGTTATCGGATGGTGTTGCACTAAAATTCTTTCCGGTAATGGTTACGGTTGTTCCTACAGCACCCGTTGAAGGTGTATAACTAGTGATTGAAGGCTCGGAGGAATCAACTGTGAAATTTGTTGATGACAACGTGTAGTCCAACGTGCCAAACTTTGTTTGTACTACAATGGGACCTGTCACAGCGCCCACCGGTACTGCAAATACAATCTGTGTCGCGGACGATGAAGCTACCGTTGCCAGCTTCCCATTCATCAATACTTTGTTATCTGATTGCGTTGTACTAAAATTCTTACCGACTATCGTTACGGTAGCTCCTACTATACCATTGGCTGGGCTAAAGCTTATTATTTCAGGTTCATTCTTATCAACAGTGAAATTTGTTGGTGATACTACTGTGTAGTCTAAAGTGTGAAACTTTGTTTGCACTATTATTTGTCCTGTTACGGCTCCAACGGGTACCATGAATGTAATTTGTGTAGCAGAGGATGAAGCTACCGTTGCCTGCTTCCCATTCATCAATACTTTGTTATCTTCCGGTGTTGCACTAAAATTAATACCGGTGATTGTTACCTGTGTACCAACGATGCCTGAAGTGGGTGCAAAACTAGCTATGGTTGGAATTTCCAATAAAGTCCATTCACTGAAATGAGTAGTTTCTGTTGTTATCGTGTGCGTTACTACGTCCAAATCTAATGTTGGCATTATTTGCCAGGTGTTATCTGGTTTTTAAAAGCGATGGCCATGGCTGAGGGAGATTTAGCTAAAGCATCATCATCGCTATATTTAAATGAAAGCTTAACCGGCTTTGCAAATTGAGTTCCATCAGGGGATAATTTATACACCTTACCAATTCCATTTGCTGGACCCGCATCGGAAGATGCTTCTATAGAAATGGTTGTATTAGCACCTAATGCACCTTCAGGAAGGTTAAGGTTTACCACACCGTCAGTTCCAGCGAGTAGACCACCGGTTTTATCGATTTCTTTAGAAGTTGTACCTGGACTAACTTCTTCGTCTTTACAAGAGTTTACCATCAACAGACTTGCAACTAATAGGATAGCTGAAGCGATTATTTGAACGACCGTGGATCTTTTGCTCATTGTTTTAATGTTTTATGATTTTAGTTTCGCAAAGGATGGTATTCCTACAACCACAAAAAATAGCATGATCATGCTACGAACCTCCGGGTGAGTGTCCTGATATTAACCTTAGTGAAAGGTCAGACTTCTCTAACTAAACTAATTTTTCTTGAATAGCTTTCGCCACAGCTTCGGTTTGAGAATGGACCTGTAGCTTTTCATAGATATGGCGGATGTGGCTGCGTACCGTATCAATTTGAATATCTAATTTGTAAGCGATGATTTTGTAACTATTGCCATCCGATAGAGATGACAGGATTTCCTTTTCGCGTACGGTGAGTTGATAGGTATCGGTTTTGGGCTTGGACTTGGAACTTCCTTGCATCGACTGCATAACCAGTTTTGCGATACTTGGCGACATGGGTGCTCCTCCATTCAAAACTTCAAGTATGGAGGACACGAGTCTTTCAGCAAGGTGCTGCTTTAACAAATACCCGGAGGCTCCGGCACAAATAGCTTCAAATACATGTTGGTCATTATCGAAGATGGTGAGCATAATAATATGAACACCCGTGTTGACCTTTCGTATTTCTTTAACAGCATCGGTGCCTGTTTTACCGGGCATTGAAATGTCCATTAAAATGACAACTGGATTTAACTTTTTCACGATCGCGTTAGCTTCCAAAACATTCGGAAACGCACCTACAACATCAAACCCTTCAATTGATTTTAGCAGCGCCACTGTACTACTGCGCAATTGATCGTTGTCTTCAAAAATGAGAATAGATACGTTCATACTATCAAAAAGCAAAAGACGGTATTTTAAAATTGGTAGAAAATAGCATGATCATGCTATTTGAACAGCCACGGAGAGGCGCGTTCCTTCACACGGATTAGTCTCAAAATTTAATTTACCCTTCATTAGTTTAGCACGAGATTCCATATTATTCAGGCCATTTCCAAGCTTCACCTCACTCATAGAAAACCCGGTTCCATTATCCACGATATCCAACGTAAGTTGCGAAGCTGTTAATGTAAGCGTAATATCGATACTCGTACACTGACTATATTTCATCGCATTGTTCAACGCTTCCTTGAATATCAGATATAGATTTTTGCGTATGGTAGCATCAATCTTTTGATTTTTTACATTTCCACTTTCGTGAAAGTAGTAGTCAATATTTTTAGGTTCCAGAATATCTGCGGCAAACTCCTTCATGTGCAGAACAATTTCATCTAGTGTATCATTGCCTGGATTAATAGACCAGATGATATCGACCATCTGACTAAGCATTTTACCGGAGTGATCTTCTATTTGCGCGAAACTAGTGCTTGCACTTCCATTCAATGCATCTTGCGAATTCATTCTGCTGATCATATTAATACTCGACAACGTAGAACCAATATCATCGTGAAGATCTTGTGCAATGTGGTTGCGGATCCGTTCGATTTCAAGTTGTCGCTTTGTTCTACTAATTGTCTGGTACCAAATGAAAGATAAAACCCCAATAACAAGAGTAACCAAGAAAGCGAAGATGGCTACTTTATTATACAAATTGCAAGCGTCTTCTCGCTTTTCAAAATCTGTATTTCCTTTTCCTTTTTCAGATTCAAATTTTAGTTGCAGAGACTGAAGTTGCTTTGTCTTTTCTATATTCAAAATACTGTCGTTATAGCTTTTATGCAGTTTGTAAAAAGTGAAAGCGCTTTTATAATCATTTTTCATCTGGTGCAGATTGGCTAGTTGCAGGTAGATTGCGCTCAGATTGGAATTACTATTTAATTTTTGAGAGAGCATTATCGCCTCATTAAAATACTCAATGGCCTTATCAAATCGATTTTCAGCTAATACTACTTTGCCCAATAAAATTAAATTTCCTGCTACTGAAGATTGATGATTGGATTCCGATTTATTTGAAGCCCTTCTTTTAAATTAATTTCAGCTAACGAATAGTTTCCTTGCTGAAAATAGATGTCTCCTTTTCCTGATTGGGAGGCGGCCATACCTCTGTTATTGTCAAGCTCTTTAAATAAATCAAAAGCTTTAGTGAAAAATTGCAATGCCTTGTTAAATTCTTTCTTGCTGCTATATAGGTCACCGATATTAGTGTATACCTTAGCCATTTGATTGCGGTCGTTTATTTCTTTGAAATACTCAATGGCATGTGTGTAATTTTCCATTGCCAAGTCATATTGGGCAGTGGATGCATAAACACCCCCAATTCCACTCAAAGTAGAACCGATTCCCTTCTTGTCATCCAATGCCTGGTAGAGCTTTAATGACTTTAAATAGAAGTTTAATTGTTGCTCATAATTATTGGAGACATAGTAGGCACCGCCAATATTCATGTAGCAATTAGCTGCTGTTTTCTTATCGTCAATTTCTTCCGCTAACTTTCCGCATTGCATTAGGTATTCAATTGCCTTATCGTAATCATTATTAAACCCCTGAGAAATACCAATTCGATATAGCGCCATTACCATTCCTTTGGAGTGATCTATTTTTTGGCTAATTCATAAGCCTCCTGTCCATACTCAATGGATTGAACTGGGGCTTTGGATTTAAGCACATCTGCAAGCTGATTTAATATCCGTATACGGGTTGTATCTTTTGACTCCAACAACACTGCCTTCAGGCTATCCGCATTAAGTTGTTGGGCAAATGTTGAGGAAGAACAAATGATCAAAAATATAGTTAGGAGAATACTCACAAACTGACAATAGAAAAATTTGCGGATGAAGTTCAAGAGGTAGCTATTGAGTTCGTGAATAAATTGCTATTAAAAGTAGCAAATTTTACCCTAACCACAAGATTAGCTGGGTTCAGCGATGTTATATTTTAGCCCATTAACTATCCGAAGGACTATTTTAAGATAGCGGAAAGTTCAAACCTTTTGAAGTATTTTTTGCAGTCTCGAAGCTACCCGTTGAAACACGATTATTTTGTGAAGGAATTTCGATTGATAAATTCAGAAATTTCGGTTTGTATTGCTCTGATACGGTAATGCGATTTTTATTGATAATAATTTGACTGCGCTCTATCACTTCAATGTTGTCTAAGGATACAATAAAGAGCGGTGTACGCGCATAAATCTTGCTTCAGGCAATTCCTCTTCTAATGACTTTAAACTCATGAGCGTGAGCACGGGTTTAGGGTTATCCTTCAACCATATTTTAATATAATCCTTGAGACCTTCAAAATAGAGTACATCTGCTAATCGAATTCGAAGTTGTTTGTATTCAGATTTGACAAAAAGAAATTCCTTTTCCTCTGATAACAGGGATTGTTGTTTTCCTTTTACCAAGGTGAACCAAGTGTTCGCTTTATTGGCAGCGGCTAGAAACTCAGCATAATCAAATGGCTTTAATAAATAATCTAATGCTTCTACTTTAAAACCCTCTAAGGCATACTGATCAAATGCTGTGGTGAAAATAACCCGTGTTTCTTTAGGAAGCATTTTGGAAAATTCAATACCCGTTAAATCCGGCATCTGGATATCTAAGAACAACAAATCTACTGGCTCTTCTTTAAAACTCCATCGCCTCAATGGCACTAGTGCATTTCTTTTAAGCACTAAGAATGGAGTTTTCTTGACATAGCCCTCTACCAGGGTAAGAGCCATGGGCTCATCGTCAACAATAACGCATGTGATTATTAGACTCCCCATAAATTAAGTGGTTACTATTTCTAAATGAATCACAAAGCGTCGATCGCTTAATCTTGTTTTAAAGTTAAACTTATTTGGATACAACAATTGCAGTCGCTTTTCTAAATTTTGTATTCCGATTCCCGAACCACTTTTATCATCCATCTCTTTAGGAAAATTATCATTATCAATGGTAAACAACACAGCATTATTATCACAGGTCAATGCAATGTTAATAAGACTTTCTTTGCTAGAAGAAACACCATGTTTAAAGGCATTTTCAATTAATGAGATAAATAATAGGGGTGCGATTTGAACTCCAGTTTCTTCGGAAGGAAAGCTATACTCAACCTTTGTTTTGTCGGGATACACGTAGCTTCATTAAATCGATATACTTTTTCATAAAATCGATTTCTTTTGAAAGCGGCACTAATTCCATATTTGTTTCATAAAGCATATAGCGCATGAGCTTACTTAAACTGTGAATGGAAGTTTTAGCCTGATCTGGTGAAATATCTACCAACGAATAGATGTTGTTGAGGGAATTAAAAAGAAATGAGGTTGCAGTTGGTAATGTAAATGTTGCAACTCGGACTGTAACTTATAGTTTGCAGCTTCTTTACGCTGGGCTTCTGTTTTACCCATTGTTGGGTGGTTTTAATGGCTATTGAAAAAAGTAAAGGTGCCAGATAGGATAACATTTGTACATAAATAAACATCGTAAAAGGCGGCCCTGATCCATCATTGTCTTTTGATCCCTTTCGCCCAAATCCTGAAAAAGAGTACTTTCTAATTGTTCTCTTAACAGTAAGAAAAAAGAAATGACCACCACATTGATGACGATGAATTGTATCGTCTTTTTGGTGAAAAAGAATCTATCTATTAAAATGAAATAATTGAAATAAAAGATGATAGCATAGAACACTAACGGAATCCAGAAACGTGCAATCACTCTGTTGATACCTGTTCCTGACCATATGACAAAACATACGGCATACTGAATAAGACCACCCAAACAAGGAAATGAGAAAAGGCGGTTATTTTATTGTTGTTTGGCATACCATTATTCATATCGTAAAGTAGTTATTGGATCTAAAAGCAGAAGCTTTTTTTGCCGTATAACATCCAAAAAAGATACCCGTTAAGCCACAAACGTATGCAACCCTCTGAGGAGTAGTAAAGTATTTTATGTCCAATAATTTATTACCTTTGTAAATTCAAAGAGGCTCTTACGGTTGCGGAATCGTAAGTCTTTTGACTATTTTAAATATTGTCACGGGGTGGGCTTGATACCACAATTTCCGCGTTCGTTCGCGGTGTTTTTCTTAAACTATCCCGTGGGGCCCGTCAACCCAATGATTTACGAACCTCCTGTTTTTTTTAACAGGAGGTTTTTAATTTATTCTCGCTTCTACTTCCATAGGCAATCATTCTAAAAAGATAGCAAAATAGAGTATATGTCCAACACTATTGGCTCAATCAATAGCCCATTGCTATACATGGTATCAGAATTCCGCCAGGTACCAAGATGTAAGTTTCTGCGCAGTGGTCTGACTTCCAGATGCTGATGGAGGCCCTTCACCTCTGCCCCCACCACCACCTCCACCTCCAGCTCTACCACCACTTGGTCGTGTTCCTCCATTTTGACCTCTTCCACTTCCACCCTGAGGTGCACCACCAGTAGGTCGTGTATCCTCAGTGACTTCAAAACCTACCGCTATTTTCCTCAAAATTGTCTTTAGCTTTTTGCTTTAGTAGATCGAGTGGAATCTTCATTTCATACAGAAGATTTTGAGTAGAGTCAAATCCAATCATCACATCAAGATCGGTTTTTTAGATAGTGCTTTGAAGGATCTCCATATCATCTGAAAAATTCCTTGAACCATCATATTATCCAATTGACTTTCGTCTAACATTATTTCACGACTCTTATTTCGTTCCATCCCTTTTCCCTTACCCGGACCCATTTCCATTATAGGATACTTTACGCCAATCTTCTTCTTCTTTTTTCCATCGGGGTTAAGCCAGACAGTTAAGCCAGAAGAAAGTATTCGTCTTTGGCTTCCACTTCATGGGCTTTTACTAATACGTAGAGATAATTCGTGTCGTAGGTTACACCATATAGAATTCCTACTTTTTTATCAAAGTATTTCAGCTGTGGCCAATCAATGTCAGTCCCATCAATATCAATTTGCGTAGAGGTAGGCGTGAGTTTATCATTGGTAATGAATCCGAAAATGAATAGAGAAAGTAAAGTGATCATCAGTATTTTCATAAGAATGTATTAAAAAATTAATTGTTAGTTTAAAACGATGTTTTTGATGGTGTGAACATTAGACGCAAACCTTCGATCGATCCCTGCCCATAATAAAATTTATTTTCTTGGGCACAAACTTATTCATAACGCAAAGCAGTTATTGGGTCTAACGCTGATGCTTTTTTTGCAGGATACCATCCAAAAAAGATACCCGTTACTGCACAAACTGCAAAAGATATTATAATTGAGTATAAGGCAAACACTGGTAGGCCAGTTTAAGAATTTTTCAATAAAACGGTTGCACCCAAGCCTAAGATTACGCCTAATACTCCACCAGTAATACTGATCAAAATGGCTTTATTAAAAACTGCATTAAAATATCAGCTCCCTTCCCGCCTACTGCCATGCGTAACCCAATTTCTTTTGTTCGTTCTTTTACAGAAACATACATAATGTTCATAATTCCAATGCCACCAATTAATAATGAAATACTAGCAACTGCCACCAATAGTATCGTAAGCATTTCACTAGTAGAACTAAAAGTAGAGATTAGTTCTTCCATAGAACGAACACTAAAGTCATCTTCTTCATTATCGGCCAATTTATGTTGTGCCCGCATGATTTCTGTTACTTGTGTAACCGCCTCCGGTGCATCATCTTCACTAACTGCGGATGCCATCACTAGATTTAAATAGTCGATTGCCAAAATGCGTTTTTTGTACGGTAGTATACGGTGCAATTACCACATCGTCTTGATCCTGTCCAAAAGTGTTTTCACCTTTCTCTACTAATACGCCAATGACTTTAAAAGGAATATTATTAAAACGAATCATTTGTCCCAAGATCTTCTCCATTAGGGAACACATTGTCAACAACGGTTTGTCCAAGCAAAACAACTTTTTGCTGCCGTCTGTACTTCTGTATCTGTAAACATACTTCCACTTTGCAAATCCACTACTTTGATATTTAAGTAGTCTGGATTCACACCATAGATAGTCGATGGCCAGTTGTTGGATCCGTTGATCACTTGTCCACCACCATTAACAACTGGAGTACTGTAACTCAATAAATCAGCTTGTGCTTTTATGGCTTCATAATCTTTAAGGGTCAATGTTTGTACATTACCACCACTTCCTCTTGCTGGTCCTCTATCATCTGCACCTGGCTGAATGGTAATCATATTAGAACCCATAGCTGAAATGGTTGTACGAATACTTTCCTTAGAGCCTTCACCAATAGCGAGCATAGCAATTACAGATGCCACACTGATAATAATTCCAAGCATGGTAAGCAACGTTCTCATTTTATTAAGAACAATTGCTTTGAAAGCTATTTTTAACAAGTTTAATAATCTACAATACTTCTTCTTCTAAAGGTAAATTGGCCAATTGCGCTGCAGCAGATTGTACACTTTCGTTTTTGTAGTCTTTCAAAATATGGCCATCCTTAACACAATGGTTCTGGCACTAGCGTTGCTATATCTGGCTCGTGTGTTACAAAGGTGATGGTAATTCCTTGCGCGTTTAATTCCTGAAACAGCGACATAATTTCGTATGATGTACGTGTATCCAGATTTCCTGTCGCTTCATCTGCAAGAATCATAACAGGGTTATTCAATAACGATCTGGCAATAGCAACGCGCTGTTGTTGTCCACCAGAAAGCTGCGCAGGTGTATGGTGCAATCTATCGCCCAAGCCAACCATCTCCAAAGCTTTAATGGAACGTTCCCTTCGTTCTTCAGTAGAAACTTTGCTATTGTATAGTAAGGGTAACTCTACGTTTTCAATAGCCGATGTTCTGGGCAATAAATTATAAGACTGAAAAATAAATCCGATCTTTTCATTTCGTATGGTTGCCAGTTCATTTCTACTCAGGTCTTTTACACTGACTCCATCAATCTCATACGTTCCGGATGTTGGTTGATCTAAGCATCCCAAAATATTTAACAATGTACTTTTACCTGATCCGCTAGTTCCCATAATGGTTACAAACTCTCCTTCGTGTATGGTAAAGGAAACACCTCTTAATGCGTGAATGGTTCCGTTCCCATTGAGAAATCACGTTTTAAATTTTCTATTTTAATAATTTCTTTGTTCATCTTATTGTCTTTTCCTCCACCCCTCGTTGTGGCATAAATGGACTTTCGTTTTTATCTGCTGTTTTTGCTTCTGATTTACTAACGCCTTCCAAACTGTACACTAATTCTTCGCCTTCAGAAAGTCCCTCTAAAATTTGAACGTTTACACCATCACTTGCACCCAAAGTGACTTTTTGGGCTTTGATTTCACCATTGCTACTATAAATCCAAACTACGCTGCCATTATTTCTTTCTATTGGTCTATCATTTGTTGGTTGTACCGTAAAATTTTGTTGTTCGTTATAGGCCGTTAATAATGTGCGTGTCGGTTTAAAATTAATCGCTTTGGCTTCAGCAGTTAAAACATCCTTTAGCTCCAGGGTATAAATCGAAATCGTGGCTGTTAAGCCTGGCTTCAATTTTAAATCCGGATTCTCTGCTTTAATGACTACTGTATAAGTCACTACGTTTGAAGTAACTGTTGGATCTAATCTTACCTGTGTCACCTTACCTTCAAAAGGTTCGCCCATATAAGCATCTACAGTAAACGTTACGCGTTGTCCTTCTTTCACCTGACCAATATCAGCTTCATCAACATCCGCTTCTACTTGCATTTCTTTTAAATCCTGAGCAATAGTAAAAAGTGTAGGTGTACTAAAACTTGCTGCCACTGTTTGGCCTTCGTCAATTGATCGTGAAAGCACTACACCATCAATGGGTGCATAGATATCAGCATAACTTAAATTAGTTCTTGCTGACTGTAGATCGGATAAGCGCTGCTTTACCGTACCTTTAGCAGTTTCAAAATTGTATACCGCATCATCATAATCGGATTTACTAATTACTTGACTCTCGTACAATTTCAATTGCCGTTCGTAAATAGTTTGCATGTAGTTTCTTTGAGTAACTGCATTATCATACGTTGCCTGGGATTGTGTAAGGGAAGCTTTAAGATTGGTTTTATCCAACTCGGCTATTTTTTGTCCTTGTTTAACTTCACTGTTATAGTCTACATATATTTTTTCGACCACCCCAGAAACTTGTGTACCCACTTCTACTTGTGTGATAGGTTCCATGGTACCCGTAGCAGTAACCAGGGTAGTAACATCCGCTTTTTTGGTTGTCACTGTTTTTGCTTGATAACCACAGCACTATCCCGTTGAATAAAACGAAACGCTACAATGGCAAGTAGAACTACTATTCCGCCTATGATTATTTTTCCTTTAGTTTTCATCTTAAAATCTATTAAAGTGTGATCTCGTTTCCTTGATAAAATTGTAACAATTGATAGTATAAAATATTCACTAAGTCATCTCAAAGATGAAATCATGGACTCGCTTAATAAAAGAGAATAGACGTTTGGGAGGATTGACTATACAAAGAGCCTTATTTTATCGATGAGAAATTAGGCTAGACGCCACTATTTGGCATATCCAGTACCTGTACATGTTTGGAGAATTTTTTATATCTCCACTCTTTTCCGCACACATTTGCCATTCGCACCTGCCTCCCTCATGCCAAAAATGTCACAAGAGTGCTCGTGTGTCCAAAGAAATAAAAGATGGTTTATTTTGGAAAGAAGGCCAGCGTTAACTTATTAATGCCAACCCTGTCCCTAGGCTATATTAACAACTTGTCCGCCCTTTGGCGGATAACGCTCGCCATTATATAACTCTTACCAAGCTAAGTGGCTGACCCGTAGCCGCTCAAGGTCGAGCCTGCCTTTGCCGAAACGGCTACGTGCAGGCAGGTGCGCATGAATTTACCGGCTGCATTCACTCAATGCAGGAATATGGGATGATTGAAACTGTGATTGTGGAAGAGCAAATTTTTCTGCTAAATTCAGCGCTTGTAAAGCTAGAAAAAAAATGATGCGCAATGTTGTTCAATGGAAGCACTTACAATGAGTAAAATCGGTTCCAAACCTTATGTATTTACAAAACAAATCGATTCCTTTCTAACGGGCATTTCAGATGCCTATTCATTCTCTGTTCAATTTTTTAAGGAAGCTTTTATACCTCCTTTTCATGTCCGCGAAATTATCAATCAAAGTTTTGAGATTGGGCTTAAATCACTATCACTGATCACGGTAACTGGTTTCATCATCGGCATTGTTTTCACCAAACAATCACGACCTTCGTTAGAAGATTTTTGTGCTACATCCTGGCTACCTTCATTGATGGGTATTGCCATCATTCGGGCATTAGGCCCACTCGTAACTGCTTTGATCTGCGCTGGAAAAGTGGGTTCCAGTATTGGAGCAGAAATTGGCTCCATGAAGGTGACGGAACAGATCGAAGCCATGGAAGTATCCGCCATTAATCCTTTCAAGTACCTGGTGGTCTCGCGCGTCTATGCTACCACACTCACCATTCCAGTTCTCTCGTTGTACTGTGTTTGTGTTGGACTATTTGGCTCCTACATCAACGTTCATGCTCAGGAGGCTACAGGAATTGTCAGCTTTTATCAACATGCATTTTCATCCGTCTCTTTTTTAGACATCTATACGTCCGTAATCAAATCGGTTGCCTATGGGTTTACCATCGGACTGGTAGGATGCTACAAAGGGTACAATGCCACCAGAGGAACGCGTGGAGTGGGTCGGGCAGCCAACCAGGCTGTCATCGTTTCTATGTTTCTCATTTTTTTAGAGGAAGTAGTTATTGTTCAGGTCACAAACTGGTTTCGGTATTATTAATATGAATGGTAAACATCAAATCAATCGCGAAGAGTCGGTAATTACCATAACCGGGTTGCAGAAATCATTCGATGACCTCAATGTATTGACAGGTGTTGATTTTACTTTATTCAGAGGAGAAAATGTAGCCGTGTTGGGTAAGTCTGGATCGGGAAAATCGGTGTTGATCAAGATAATAGTGGGTCTACTCAAACCAGATGCCGGCAACTTGTGGGTGCTGGGCAAGCCGTTCGATCGGCTGCCAGGAAGAGAACTTGATGCCTTACGCTTACGAGTTGGCTTCTCCTTTCAAAGCAGCGCATTATATGATAGTATGGATGTGTATCACAACCTTGCCTTTCCCTTAACAATGAATAAAAAAAATCTGTCGAAAAGCGATGTGGATCATGAGGTACACGAAGCGCTCGATGCGGTTGGTCTGGTTGAGAAAATAAATGAGATGCCTGCCGACCTTTCAGGTGGCCAGCGTAAAAGAATTGGCATTGCAAGGACCTTAATTCTCAAACCTGAAATCATTCTTTACGATGAACCTACCTCAGGATTGGATCCTGTAACCAGCGGAGAGATTAATGACTTGATTCGGGAAGTTCAGGAACGTTACAATACAAGTTCCGTGATCATCACACATGATTTAACATGTGCTAAACATACCAGTGATCGTGTTGCTATTTTACTGGACGGACGATTTTCAAAAGTCGGAAGTTTCGAAAGCGTTTTCGAAAGTGATGACGAGCAGATAAAAAGTTTTTATAATTACAATTTTATCACTTAATGCTATGCGTGAATCTCCAAATAGACGTGCTGTTATGGTTGGGCTTTTTGTGATGGGTGGATTAATTTTTCTCATCAGCGGGGTGCTCATGGTGGGGAATCTTCATGAAACATTTAAAAGTAAAGTGACCATTGTTACTTTTTTTGAAGATGTAAATGGATTACAGGCAGGAAATAATATCTGGTTCTCAGGCGTGAAGGTGGGCACTATAAAGGAGATTCGTTTTCACAGCCGAAAGGCAGTTGAGGTGACCATGCGGGTGGATGAAAAAACACAAGAGTACATTAAGAAGGATGCTAACGTAAAGCTCAGTACCGATGGATTAATCGGAAATAAAATCTTAGTTATTTATGGAGGTAGTGAAAAGTTTGGACCTATAGAAGATGGGGATACCCTGCAGGTTGAAAATGCAGTATCACAGGAGGATATGATCAAAATTTTGCATGAGAGTAATAAAAACCTGATGTCGATCACCGCTGATTTTAAAACCATCAGCAAGAAGCTGATGTCGGTGAAGGCACCATGGGAAAATTACTGAATGACAACTCCTGTATGATCAGGCCAATGAGGCAATCCAATCTATACACCGAACATCTGCGAATGCGCAAGATTTATTGAGAAATCTGAATTCTTTTGCTTCTCGACTAAATCAGGAAGGAACACTGGCGAATGAGTTGGTTACGGATACTGTGGTTTTTTCCTCCATTCGTGAATTTTCAGAGCGGTTGAAACAAATTGCCGACACCACCCTTTTTGTAGTAACACAACTCAAGACCAGCAGCACCGACACGACTACCACCCTTGGAGTATTGATGCACGACCGAACAGAAGGTGCCCGGTTAAAGGTTACTCTCAAAAATCTTGAAAGCAGTTCAAAGAAACTGGATAAAGACCTTGAAGCTGCTAAACATTCCTGGCCGTTCAAAAAGGGATTTAAAAAGATGGAAAAGGAAAACGCTAGGGATAGTACTGGTCTAGAAAATTAGACGAACAGCGGTTATTTTTTATTGCTATCGTCCATGATTAGGGTCATGGATAAAAAAAAGGATGAGTGAGCCGCGATAATAACTGAATCAGAATTCAATTGAAATCATCTTCAACACAAATTTATGTGATGAAAGTCATGGAAACAACAGTCAGGTTCTACGTTTGTAGGCGCTCTTCGATTTCAACGAAGACCGATTTTGTTTCCGAACTTCTTAATTCTAATTTCATAGTGTACTAAATAATCGCTACGCAAGCCAAAGGTGGGGCACGCTACTTTGCCCGCTCACTTTCTCATGCTATAAATCTAGTCAGATATGAATGGCTATTGGTAGATTATAAATGATTCAATTTATCACTTCATGTTTTTAACATTTTAATTAACAAGTAGCCGTGACTTTAGCCACCATTCGGGGAAGAAAATTCTTATCTTGCCTCATTAAAATTCTTACTGCTTTAACCACTCCTCATTTCCCTCACAATCATTATACTGGAAGTGCTTAAGGATATCCGAGGAGTTGGTTTAAATGAATTAAATTAAATGAAAATCGCCAATATTAGTACCTATCCACCACGCGTATGCGGCATTGGCACATTTACTCAAAATCTGTTGCATTCTATAGTAAAGACCGGAGGTCATGAAACGAACGACACCGGATTTGTTGTGGCTATCAGCGATCATGAGCAGGACTATCCTTATGGGCCAGAAGTTAAATTAACGATTCAACAGGAACAGCAAGCTGACTATCTGGAAGCTGCCAACTTCATCAATTTGAGCGGTGCTGATTACTGCATACTAGAGCATGAATTTGGAATTTATGGTGGACAGAATGGCGTATATATTTTGCCTTTGTTGCACCGTCTAGAGATACCCGTAATGGTGATCCTCCATACCGTACTCAAAAGTCCCTCCTACAATGAGAAAGCTGTAATGAAAGAGATTTGCAAAATGGCTACCAAGGTTGTAGTGATGAGTAAGATGGCGATTGGTTTTCTGGATGAAATTTATGGAGTGCCTTTGGACAAAATTTCATTTATCGAGCATGGTGTTCCTGACATTCACTTTGATAAAGCTAAGGTAAAAAGGAATTCAAACTGGAGGGCAAAAAATCTTACTTACGTTCGGCCTCATCAGTCGCAACAAGGGAATTGAATGGCTATCAAAGCCCTGCCCAGCGTAATTGAAAAATACCTTGACACGCTTTATATAATTTTAGGAAAGACCCATCCCAAATGTGCTGCGGCATGCTGGTGAAGAGTATAGGAATTTTTTAAATCTTTTGGTTAAAAGTCTCAATCTGACTAATCATGTTTTGTTTCTCAATGAGTTTATTGATCAGCAAGAACTATTTAAGTATTTATCGGCCGCGGATATGTATTTAACTCCGTACATGAATGAAGCTCAGATAACAAGCGGTGCACTTTCGTATGCATTGGGTGCTGGCTGTGCAGCAATTTCAACTCCGTATTGGCATGCCTCGGAGTTATTAGCAGAAGGCCGTGGCCGACTATTCGGCTTTGCTAATTCAAATGAGTTGGCAACCATCTTATTGGAACTTCTTGACCATCCGGAAAGGCTTAAAGAAATTCAGGACAAGGCGTATGACTACGGGAAAAATATTACCTGGCCAGAAATTGGTAAGAAATACAAAATGTTGGGTGAAGTGATGTTGAGTGAGCCACCTAAAGCAGTTGCAAAAAAGAAAACCATTGTAGATCCGCTCTTACTTCCTCCATTTTCACTGGCGCATATCAAGCGGTTAACGGATGACACGGGAATAATTCAGCACGCAAAATTCGGAATCCCCAATCTCAAAGAAGGTTATTGTTTAGACGATAATGCCCGTGCGCTGCTGATGGTTTTAATGGCCTATAAACAAAAGAAGGATACATCGGCTCTTGAGCTCACTCCCATTTACATGAGCTACATTCATTACATGCAAAACAAAGATGGCATGTTCAGAAATTTTCTAAGCTTTAGTAGAAATTTTCTTGATGACGTAGGCTCGGAAGATTCTTTTGGAAGAACTATTTGGGCACTGGGTTATCTAATGGGCAACGCACCAAATGATGCGTACTACCAAATGGGCAAACTGGTATTCTTTAATGCGGCTCCCAATTTTGAAAAACTGCAATCCATACGAGGCATTGCCAATACCATGATCGGCATAAGCTATTATTTGCGAAGTAACCCCTGGGATGAAGGCATGCTGGATCGGTTAAGAAAACTTTCAGCTGTTCTCATTAAGAATTTGAATGATAGCAGTAAGGAAGAGTGGAACTGGTTTGAGCCATTGCTGGCCTATGATAATGGAATCTTGCCACTGGCCCTTCTGCATTCGGCTGAACTTTTAAATGACACTAAAGTTACCGAAGCTGCTTTGACTACTATGAATTTCCTCACGAGCATAACTATGAAAGACGGCTATTTGTCCGTGATCGGAAATAAGGATTGGTACCGGAAAGATGGTGAGCGATCGCTGTTTGCCCAACAGCCAATCGATGCCTTAGCGATGGTATTGATGTATGAGCAGGCCTTTCATTTAACAAAAGATAAGAAGTACCTGGATCAATTATACACTTCGTTTATGTGGTTTCTTGGTGAAAATGATCTGCGCATGAGTCTTTATGATTTTGAAACCAAGGGATGTTGCGATGGATTTGAAATAGATGGAGTCAATAGAAATCAGGGTGCTGAAAGTTCTTTGGCCTACTTGATTTCTCATCTAACCGTTCTACAAGCGTATGATGAATTCTATAAATCGGATGCATGAGAATTGCCATACTATCATCAATTGCCTGGAGAACTCCACCCAGAATGTATGGACCGTGGGAACAAGTTGCCCCAATATTGCTGAAGGATTGATTGCACGAGGAATTGATGTAACCCTGTTTGCTACGGGTGATTCAATAACGAAAGGAAAGCTTAATTCAGTTTGTGATCATCCCTATGCAGAAGATCATCGTGTTGATCCAAAAGTATGGGAGTGTGCACATTAGTAATGTAATGGAGCACGCTGGAGAGTTTGATATTATTCACAATCATTTTGACTTTCTACCCCTCACCTATTCCCGATTGATAAACGTGCCCATGGTAACAACTATTCATGGGTTTTCTTCTTCACAAATAATTCCGGTTTACAAAAATACAATGCCAATTCTTCCTACGTATCCATTTCCAATGCTGATAGGCACGCGGAACTTGAATACATAAAAACAATTTATCACGGCATCCCAACAGATGGTTTTACGTATCGTCATGATAAAGGCAATTATTTACTCTTCTTTGGGAGAATTCATTCACATAAAGGTGCTGCCGAAGCAATTGAAATTGCTAAACAATGTGGAATGCCATTGAAGCTTGCTGGATTGATTCAAGATGAAGAGTACTTCAAAGAAAAAATTCAACCCTATTTTGAGAGTGATAAAGTGGAGTACCTGGGAAATGTAGACCCTGTGATGCGAAATGAATTAATGGGTGGCGCGAAAGCGCTCCTTCATCCCATTAGTTTTGATGAACCGTTCGGTTTAAGCGTAATCGAGGCAATGATGTGCGGAACACCGGTTATAGCGTTCAATCGCGGTAGCATGCCGGAGCTGATTAAAGATGGTGTAACCGGTTACTTGGTTAAAAACAATTCGGATGCGGTTCGTGCTGTATCCCAAATAAATCGAATTGATCCCTTAGCGTGTCGTGAACATGCGCTCAGTAAGTTTAGCCAGAACAGCATGATAGACGAGTATATAAATGTTTATACCGAAATTCTACGGAGTCAATAACCTGTGTGCATCAAATTTAGTGACTCTTTTTTATGGTATCCAGCAGCTCTGTCATATCCACCGTTCCATAGGTAGAAGAATAATCTGACACAGCATATGGTAGGATGAGGCTATTATTATGAATAATTGATCCGCAGGAATATACCACGTTGGGCACATATCCTTCGCGCTCGTTTTCAAGGGGAGCAAGTAGGGGCTCATTTAACCTGCCAATCTCTTTCGAAGGATCATCCAAATCAAACAACGAAGCCCCGAGGCAATAACGCCTCATGGGACCAACGCCATGAGAAATAACTAACCAGCCTTCTTTCGTCCATAATGGCGATCCGCAATTTCCTATTTGAACAAATTCCCAAGGGTAACGAGGTTCCTGAATCATCACCGGATTATTCCAAACAGTAGGCCTCTCGGAATACATCAAATAGTTATTCACACCATCAAGTCTTGCTAACATGGCATACTGGCCCTTTATTTTCTTTGGAAACAAAGCCAGGTTTTTGTTTTGAGCACCACTGCCGTGTAAGGGCATCACCCGAAATGTATAGAAGTTTTCTGTGGATAAAAGTTTTGGTAAGATGGTGTGGCCATTGTACGCTGTATAGGTGGCGAAAATGGTCTCTTTACCATCATCATCTGTAAACCTTACAAATCGGGCATCCTCAATTCCACGGCTTTCGGAATCTGAAACCGGAAAAATAACGCGTTCCGATATATCAGAGTCGACTTTAAACTGAACATCATAGAATGAATCTGCCAGCCACGTTAATTCTTCCAAGGCTTTTCTTCTACTGTCGCTTATTGCATTGTCGCTTAATACTTTGCTGACTTCCTGCTTTAAACTATAGTACTCAAATTTTTCGGGCAGGCTTTGCATGATACTCGTGGAGTACTTATCCGGGATGTCCATTTCCAAAAGTTTCATCATAAACCGTTTTTTGTCATACAGTACTTTGTGCGAAACTTCTGCCATATCGATAAGATCCCCGATTTCATCAATTGCATATCATTGTTTTTATCCAGCACCCCTCTTCTGAAAACAATAGAGGAAATATGCCCTTCTCCCGTAGCCCGGAAAGAAATAATTACGCGCTTCTCCCCTTTTTCCAGATACAGTTGATCAAAATCTTCTACAATCGATGGATTAAAAAAGGCTGCTGACTCAATGGAGTATTCACTGGTGCAGTACGAACCGATGAGCATTTTACGCTCTTCAGACAGTCCGGCATAGTCAATCTTCATACCTTCAATTATGCCCTGAATATTGGCGCAGTGTTTTAGAAAAACTCTGGAGATATTCCTATGCCTGCTGGCAAACTCGCGCAGGGTATGTTCCAATGAAGACATTGCTTGCTTATCATCCAGCGTCATGATCCGCTCAATCATCTTTATTGTACGATGATCACCATTCATAAAAAACCTGGCCACCACCCTACTTGAATCAGGGTTGAATCGAATATTCTTTCTGGTAACGGATACTCGCATAGTTTTTCTTAATTATAATTTCTGGAAGATAACGCTAATAAATTGTATTGATGTGTTTTTTTTGGCCCGTTATGCATCTCTGGGCATTTTGCTAAGGATGATTTTCGAATGTACTGTTGATTTTTTTCGATAGCAGGGTCTCCATGTTAGATTGTTTAGGGCTTTGGCTTTTGCAATTCTCGAGCCTTTATAACAGGCCACAAGTCATACGTGGGATAAAACTCAGTGTTAAATGCACCCCAGGCTCCTCGTTCGATTGCTAGATTAAGTGTACGAAGTTCTCCGCCAGGTATTTTAACTGTTACTACCTGTCCAATCCCCATCATTACGTACCAGGAAATAACCCGAGCCGACTTTGGCGGAAACATTTCGCGAAACTTATTCTTGTCCTGTATTTTACTTAGCGAATCAAGACTTTTGTCTTGCTGATGTTTTAGGAAAATAGTGATCATGACACTATCCGCTGACTCGGCTCTAGTTGCCTGTCCCAAAGAATCATAAGCCAGCCCCAGTAGCAGGCTACTCATAAAAAAAAACTTAATACACGTTCTCATTTAATTACATTTGATGTGAGCTTAATGTACAAATATTTGCAATCCGGTTCAAGGGATTCAAGCAGGTATTGTTACTCAGCAAGGCATTAAGAAGGGCGAGTAATTAAAATGTTCCATCTCTCCTAACCTGGTTTACAGTCTACCGAATTTCAATAAATTTTCCGGTATCTATTTTTCCGTCCCCAACTGAATAAACTGTAAATCCGGAAGGAAGTAAAATATTGCCCAGTCCCGAAGGGCCAATAACGGCACCTGTTTGATTGAAACGAGTCTTCACTCCTTCTATATTAAATTGTTGTGATGCGTGATAGTGTCCGGACAAAGCAAGCGGGTAGAAATTATTTTTGAATACGTTCATTACATAGATTGAATTATCAACCACGTGTCGGAAAGTTTTTTTGCCATTAATAGAAATGAGTGTGCTTCCTGGTTCTTCATCCTGGTATCCCCACGTGCTTAATCCGCCCGAATAAAATGGTATATGGTTAAATGTTACAATAGGTATTGATTTGCTAATGGAAGAAATGTCACGTTGCATCCAGGTAAGTTGAAGTGAATCTACATGGCCGTAGTACCAAAGGTCATTGTAATCGACTGAATTTATTCCCATAAAGTGAATGCCTCCATAATTAAAAAGAATAATAATCGGGACCTAAGTAAGAACGATACATACCTTTTCCATAAAGCGGATTGTTTGAGCTTACAAGCGAATTATGACGTTCAATTCCAAAAATTTCATGATTGCCTGGCACGCTGTAAACCGGAACTGAAAATTTATTGATCTCAGCAACATACAATTCATAAAGTCGTGAAGCTTCTTTTTCTGATACACGCAGTGCATCTTTATAAGATCACCGGATATCAAAACAAAAGCAGCCTTCAGTGAGTCAGACTTCTGTCTCAATTTTTGAATCCGGCTAACGGAAATTTCACTCAGGTGTGTATCAGAAGCGTGGATGAATGTAAATTTGGTTGAAGCAGGAATAATACTCAACGGAAAATCGCACGTAAACTCAGCTTGATTTTTAGAATTGGTTTCCAAAATAATCCCTTAACAGCATATCCTGTTGGTTGACTAATAAATACAAATCCTAAATTACTGCTGCTTTCAAATTGATAATATCCTTCTACATTCGTTGTGGTTGTAGTTACCTGGTCGGATACTATTACATCTTTTAAACCGACTTCATTTTTATCACGAACACCGTATTATTTTATCGACATACACGTACCCTTTTAATGTTGTTGCAGATGCTTGCGAAAAGCACGTGAACGCGATGCAACTCAACAGAAATAATAACTTCATTTTTCAACTATTTAGATCAAAACGTTAATGATTTATAAATAACTTCTTCCAATTTAAGCATTGCTATTCCATAGGAATCACCCATTCCGAAAAATCATCCATCGATGCGCCTTGGGGCCTCGCCCCTTCTGTACTCGTCATGTCTCGCCAGCGAATCCTGCCATGATTACTATAAGGGATCAGCGTTACTCTCTTTTTAGACGGCTCTACTTTGATTTTCATGAAACTTTGAAAATAGGGAGACACATTGTAATCGAACATGGCTGACAACCACTCTGCGGAAAATGGCCAGCCGTGCAGTTGGGTGGTCCACCACCACGCAGGTCTTTTATACCATGACGTATTTTCTTCTATCTTCTTTACCAATGGATCGTGTGATGGATAAAACGCAAAATCTTTTGTTGGCATGCTACCGGCTGGGGCCATAGCCGCACCGATACTCAAGTAAGCACCACCACCACCATTGACGAAATGATGCATGGTACTTGTTTCAGCACTTGTTGGGAGTTCGTTATAATATTCCAGATCATGGGTGTCGCCTGCCATGACCAGCGGCACTTTATATTTTCGCAGCAAATCGTGTATGGAATCAAAATCGGGATTCAGAATCCCCTCGTATTCTCCGATAGCGTAAAAGGGATGTCCTAACAAAACCATTACAAATTTTCCTTTGGAAGCTTCCAATACGTTGTTTAGCCAATGCCGCTGTAGCGAATCAATTTGCCGCAACACACCCGTTTCGATTGTGATGAAAACAAATTCGTCTGTGCTCAATTGGAAATAGGGTGCTTTCTGAAATCCGGTTGGGACTTCATATTCCTTCCGCCAGATGGCAGAGGTTTGAACCATCTCATCAATTAATCCATTGGTTGTTGTTGTAAATTTCAAGTCGGCCTTAACCCGTTCGCGCATGGCATTTTTTGCAGCCTCCGGTTCATAGAAAGTAGCGATGAAACCATCCAGGGCATCATACCAATCATGGTTTCCTGGAATGGCGTAGACGGGCTTGGTCACACCTTTAAAGGGCATCCAGAATTTTTTCATAATCTCTCAGTGCACCGGTGGGATAAACAACATCGGAAGAGATGACCACAAATTTAACATCGGGTTGATTACTGACACTGATGATTTGATCCTTCAATATTAATTGAGACGCATCCCCTTCGCCCGGATCGCCAATAACAACAAATGAAAAATCATCTGTTTGATTTACTCCTTGCGGAAACAATCGAAAGGCGTTGGCTCCAAATCCTTCGCCCGAGTTTTTGGTGATGGCCATGCGCCATTCATCGGCACGGGCAGCGGCCCATTTATCCCAGATGCCGGAAGCCCAGTTTTCCGTGTCAAAATACCAGCTCATCCCTAGCACAGGCATGACTGCTGCCAATAATGCACTCCAGGGTAAGCCCATCTTCAAACCTATGCGCATCGCAGTGGGTAAAGAATATCCAACTTTCTTAAATCGCATCTCTGCACGCATTCTGGTAGTAAGCCAAAACTCAGCGATCGTTCTCACACTGATCTTCTTTCTCTCTTCTACTTTAATTTTTGTAATCCAGGTCCAGATGCGCGAACCTTTATTTTTCAAAAAGCGAAGCATTATTAGTCGAATAGGCGCTAGTATGGCATAGGTGATGATGAGGGCAATCACCACATCACCAATGGTTGCCACTATGGGAGATAGAATTCCCAATGCGCTTCTGTCCAGCCCCATCCTTCCGAGGTGAATAACAAAAAGCAAGATGATAAAAGTAATGATCCAACGTTGGTCAACTGGAGCGTTGCGTTCTTCTTCCAGTCTGACTTTTTCTGCCAGATCTTTTACATAAGCATTATCATTCAATCCGAAAGATGTCAACACGTCTTCATCAACTTGGGCTAGCACCCCAGTTTTAGCCCACAACAAATACAATCCAATTCCGGTTAGGCGAAGTGCGACAGCGACAGACAAAGTCCATGCTGTTCCTTTTTCTTCAGTGCATTAATCAACAGCGCTCCCATCACTAAACTCAAGGCTCCGCTCGCACGTGCTGAAATAACAGCATGACGTTCCATCCGCTTAAAGGCATCGAAAATTTCAAGGATACCGATCCAGATCAACAAGCTTCCGAGGGTCTCCAGTATGTGACCCGACCAGGCAGGAGTAAAAAGCGCGAGTCCCGCAAGAATCAGACAGATACCTGCCCAGATAAAGCGATCTCTACCAGGCTTGTTGAGGTTAAATTTAGATTTTGTTGGGAAGAAGCTCATTGCTTTAGCGTGTTGTTAGGTGGCTGAGGCATTCGAGTCAAATTTATCAATAAAGTGTTGGCGAATACTATGTTTCAAAATCTTAGCAATACTTATTGGCAGATTTCCATTGAAACAATTACTAAAAGCCAGCGCTAAAAACTTTCTATTAGGATTGGGTAAGCCTAGTGATACCGGATTTGGTCGTAAGGCCGACCCTGCTTCATCACATTCGCAGAAATTTGGATGTACACTAAAAACAGTAAATTTCCGCCTCAAGACTTTCCATAATGAAGAAATCAGAAAAGCTACTTGCCCGGAGAAATGCCATCGTTCCTGAAGGCATGGGTATGTTCAGTCCCCTTACTATTGCATCTGCCAAAGGCGCCATCACTAAAGATGTAGACGGTAAAGAGTACATCGATTTTGCGGGTGGTATAGGTGTGCTCAATGCCGGCCATTGCCCAAAGCCCGTAGTGGATGCCATCATTAAGCAATCCAAACAACTGATCCATGCCTGCTTTCCAGTGGCCATTTATGAGCCATATGTAGAACTCTGTGAAGTGTTGGCCAAATTATTTCCTCATGGCAAATCGACCAAAGTTATGTTAACGAGCACTGGTGCCGAGGCCGTAGAAAACGCTATAAAGATAGCCCGTCAAGCTACTGGAAAACAGGGTGTTATATGTTTCACTGGTGGCTTTCATGGACGTACATTATTAGGTATGTCATTAACGTCTAAAACGGGTTATAAAATTGGTTGTGGCCCCTTCGCTCCGGAAGTGTACCGTCTACCCTTTCCGGATTATTATAAGCGTAATGATGGCCTCACCATGGATCAATTTGTGGAGCGTGAGTTGGAAGTCTTTGAAAATTATTTGCATACCGTAGTGGATGCAACCAATGTAGCGGCAGTAATCATGGAACTGGTGCAAGGTGAAGGGGGATTTGTGGCGGCACCCAGAAAATATGTCCAAGCACTTCACGGCATCTGCAAAGCCAAATGCATCTTATTGATACTCGATGAAGTTCAAACTGGTTTTGGTCGCACCGGAAAATGGTGTGCGTATGAACACTTTAACATCATTCCTGATATTTCAACCTGGGCAAAATCCATGGGCAGTGGTATGCCGATTGGTGCGGTAATAGGTCGTGCCGACATAATGGACAGGACCACGAAAGGAACTTTAGGTGGCACCTACCCCGGCAACCCCGTGGCGTGCGCTGCTTCGTTGGCAACCATCCAATACATGAAAGACATCGACCTTAACAGCAAAGCGGAAAAAGTGGGAAAGATAGTGATGGATTTTTTCAAGCAACTGCAACGTGAATGTGATGCCATTGGTGATGTTCGTGGTCTTGGGGCCATGGTAGCTTTCGAATTGGTGAAAGAAAAAGATTCAAACAAGCCCGATGCTGATTTATGCAAGGCCATACTCAATGGCTGTGCGGCAAAAGGATTATTGATTATCAGCGCGGGTACTTCGAGTAATGTAATTCGGGTGTTGAGTCCGCTTATAATCACCAAACCACTATTGCTGAAAGGCCTTGGCATTTTGCGCGAAGAATTGTTACGCCTCACTAAAAAATAAAACGGTATGAAACACATTTATATTTTGATTGGAGTTCTTGTAATTAGTATTTCTGCATCCGCACAAAAATCTAAACCACGGGCTCGCGATCTGGGGATTCCCTTTGATGGAACACCCGGTAAATACAACGCCATTACGGATGTGGTTGGTGTTGAGGTGGGATACACAACATTGATTGAAGGAAATGGGAAACTGGTAGTAGGCAAAGGACCTGTTCGTACAGGGGTCACCGCTATCTTCCCGAGAGGCAAGGTTCGCTGGATCGCGTGTTTGCCGCCTGGTTTGTAAATGGAAATGGCGAGATGACGGGCACTACCTGGGTGGATGAATCCGGTGGACTGGGCTCACCGGTGCGAATCACCAATACCCACAGTGTTGGCATTGTGCGCGATGCGGTAATTGAATGGTATTCTAAAAGAATGAAAGGCAGTGACTACTCGGGAGACATCAGTTTACCCGTTGTAGCCGAAACGTGGGATGGTTTCCTTAATGACATCAATGGTTTTCACGTAAAGAAAGAACATGTGTTTGAAGCTATGGAAAGTGCAACAAGTGGACCCATTCGTGAAGGAAATGTGGGTGGTGGAACTGGAATGGTCGCGCATCAATTCAAGGGTGGCACAGGTACTTCATCGCGAAAATTGGATGCGAATGATGGCGGTTATACCGTAGGCGTTTTGGTGCAGGCCAACTATGGCAGACGTTCGTTGTTATCGATTGCTGGAGTTCCGGTGGGAAAAGAAATTACCGACCTGATGCCTGTCGATAAGGAAGATAAAGATCAGGGATCGATTATCGTTGTTGTAGCCACCGATGCTCCCCTGTTGCCCCATCAACTGGAGCGACTTGTAAAGCGAGTGTCGTTAGGTATTGGTACCATGGGCGGTCGTGGCGGAAATTCTTCAGGAGATATTTTCATAGCCTTCTCAACGGCCAATCCAGAAGTGTCGAAGAATGAAGGCATAGCCCATCTTGAGATGTTGCCGAATGATCGCATCACACCACTGTTTGAAGCTACCACAGCGGCCACCGAAGAGGCCATCGTCAATGCGATGATTGCTGCTGAAACCATGGAGGTATAAATGGAAACAAAGTCTACGCTATTCCTCATGATCGGCTAATTTCCGTGTTGAAGAAATATAACAGGATTAAATAACTGAGTTACCTGTTCGTTGATCTTGACCACTTGATCCATAGATTTTCATATGGTTAGTCCGTAAATCTGATTAAGATGATATGTGACTTTATTCCCTTGGAATAACGGGCAAAATAATTCGCGATGCTTCTTTCTTTGAATGATGAATCGTGTTGGTTGCTGGTACTACATTTTTCTCTGTGGCAATCTCTGTTCCTGTATTCGGGTTAACATCATAATGACCAGCTTTGCTACTGGTAATGTAGATCTGAATGTGGTGGCACTTTTTAAATAAGTTTGATGTGTACACCTGCCCTATTCGGATTTTATAAACATCACCCGGCTTCATCAACTCCTGTTTTTCAAAGCCATTGCGATATCGCATTCTCAAATAACCGGCATCCAGTCCGTGAAGGTTGATTGATTTACCATCAGGAGAAACATCACACAAGGTAAAAGTGAAGTCTGTGTCTTTCGCTGTAGAACTCACAAATAGTTCTGCTATAATTTCTCCAGTTACTTCCACATCCATTTCCAGTGGCTGTGATGTGTACACAATCACATCGCTTCTCGATTCATTTTCACGTTGATCATAAGGATAAGATTTTTCATACGACTTATCCCAGAAAGGTTGTTTGGATCGAAAACAAAGCTTACACTCTTATCCTTTGGAGAGTTTTCAGTTACCAACATACCCGCGTTCTTGTCATTCCCACTTTGCAAATAGAACGAAGTAGGTACTGCTCGTGTAAGTGGCCATTCTGTTTCTGCATGCCATTTGTTTTCACCCATCGTAAAAATACTAACAACAGGCAGTGGGTCTTTCTTTGCCTGATCTTTCAGTAAAACATCAAACCATTGCAGCAAGGCTGCATCATAATCAACACCTGCATTGGTGCCAAAATTCACTTCACCAAATGTTGTCTTGCGAGTGTTTAACGAAGTATGATTCCAGGGCCCAATCATTAAAATAGTTTCTTCTTTGGCTTTAGCCGTTGCTGCTTCGTTCCGCATTTTATTAAAAGCACGTGTAGCTCCTTCCGGACCATAAGCTGCATCGTACCAACCGCTTTCAAGAAAGACTGGATTTTTGAATTTTGAAAAATCATTTTCCATGTTTACAAAATCCCACCAGGAAGTAAGATCCGGATGTTTCAACCATGCGTAATATTCTGGTGCATACTTTTTCAAGATTGGCAAATCAATCAGCGGCCGATAGTTGTACCATTGTCTTCGGTCGCTCTTCTCCCACTCTTCTGTGGCGAGTTCATCATCCCACGTATCGGAAGTGTCATTGGCGCGTTCACGTTTATCGGCAAATATGTAGGGCATGAACCAATCCAACCATGAATGTGAAAACGCACCTCCATTGTAGAAGAAATGGTGACTGCCGATGGGCGTCATCTCCGGAGCTGCTGCAGTAAGATGTGGCGGCACTTCCGACATCGCTTGCCATTGCACAATGCCCGGATACGATCCACCATAGGTTCCTACTTTTCCCGTACAATATGTTTGTTGCGCTACCCACTCAATTAAATCGTAGCCATCTTTCTTTTCATTTCGATAGGCTTCAAGTCGCCTTCACTTCTTAGCCTTCCGCGAACATCTACCAGAAACACAACGTAACCTTGCTTCGCTGCCTTCAACGGAAACTCCGCATAACTATCATAATCATCCACACCATAAGGAGTGCGATAAACAAGCGCTGGAAATTTTCCCGGTTGTTCGGGGCGGTAAACAATAGCACCAAGCTTCACCTTATCGCGCATGGGAATCATCACTTCTTCACGAAGAATATTTAGTGCGTGCTGCCCAAAGACGAGCGTACTTATAAAACAGATAAAAATAAGACTGAGGAAAATAGTTTTGATTTTGTTCATATATCCTACTCTATTTATTAACCAGGTTTTGATAAAATGATTTTGCCTGTTGAATATCTTTTAGCACCAATTGTTTCTCCGCTTCACTGCGAAAGGTCAGCTCATTAATTTTGTCCTCAATGCGCGTCACCCATTTTAAAAAGTATGCCGCGGAAATCTGTTGCTGCAAATTTTTCTCCGAAGCTTGAATATAAATTGGATTCGTGCTCGCATAAGGATATAAATCGGGTAAATCAGGATGCCCCTGATCACTCCATGCGCGAAGGAGTATCCACCCCGAACCTTTCACTTTGATAGTCCCTTTGAAATCGACACTGTTCGTTGGACCTTTTAACGAATGCGTAGCGATCACTTCACCATTCCAAATAACTTCTACATGATCTACCGGAACATTACTTCTTAAAAAACCGGTGTACGCTAGGCTCTGCCCTTTCGGGTTAATGGTAATACTTTCACCTGAATCGGCATTCTCCACTTTCAATCCAACGATGGGTCCGTTCGTGACAAAACTTTTACCTCCTTTTAATTTTGCTTCAAATACACTGACATCTAATGTTTCATCTGCTTTAACATATACGCGATTCAATCCAACCGGGCCGCGAAGACTGGCATAGTTTGCCATCGCATCGGTGCCAGCAGCAGCCGGGATTCGAAGACCACAATTCAACAGTTTATACCATACATGTTCGGATGCTTTGTGATCCGCGAAGCCAATGAGTTCGTAGTAATCTACTTTTCCTAATGCTGCATCAACCGGCAATTCATTCATCAGCGTTGGTGACTGATCCGGAAAAACTTCGGATTGTTCGAAGGGATGTACATAACCAACTAACCCTTGTTGTGCGTGGGCGCGATCGGCAATAAACGAATTATGCGGGAACAAGCTTTCAACAGCTGTTTGTGGATAGCCTGAATAATCAGGGAGAATGAAATGATCTTTCAGATTAAGTAAGCCCAGGTGTCCCCAGAAGCTGGTATGAAATTCCTGACCCTGAAGAAGCATGGTTTCGTTATCGGATACTTTATCAGGTGTGGTAGAAAACTAGTTGATATTAGGAATACGCTGTTCCTTATTGACGATGAGGTTGTAGACAAAATTCAAATCTTCAGCTTTTGCTTGTTGAACAAGTCTGTCGGGTTTATTTTGATATGTACCCGTGTAGTTCATGTGCACATGCACATCGCCACTCCACCATTTACCAAAATTGGTCGGCATATTTAATCGTTTTAAATTGATCACCACCGGTTTGGAAATGTCGCTTGCATTTATCTCCAACTTCTGAATTTCGTATTGAGGTCCGTGCGACACCTGAATTTGTAATTTGTCTAACGGAACATTTACATCATCACTTCCATCACTTTGGAAATAATGGGATTCAAATTTCTGAGTTTTTATATTTCTCGAATCATCGGCATGAATCCGGGCTGCCTGTGGAGCATAAAATTTTCCACGACTATCGATAACGCTAACGCGCGCAGGAATTTCCTTCCCTTCTTCATTGTGAATGAAGTTTCAATGAACTGTGAGGTTGCATGTATTGAAATGTCTTGGCGCCAATTTGTTTTGTCCACCATCAAAGGCATTCACTACCCAAAGCGAAGTATTGCCCTCACGATTGGAAATGAAGGCAATCTTTTTCACCATCAGGCGACCATCGTGGTAACGCATTATCATATTCTCCATACGTCAATTGCATCGCATATCCTCCATTGGCGGGTAACATCCACAGTTGATTCCAGTTTCGTCCGAGGTAACTACTATAAACTAACCTCGTTCCATCCGGTGATAAATCAGGTTTAGTGCGCCACGCTGTCTCTTCGCGATGAATAAGCGTTCGGTTGCCTGTCTCCAAATTGAGTTTCACAATACTCCCTGTACCTTGTGCTATTTCTGGTTGGAGACAAAGTAAATTTCTTTCCCATCATTTGACCACATCGGATTGATCGCATGATCGTAAGCACTGTAGTAATATCTTTTTGATTTTCTTACCATCGGCTGAAACATCCGGTTGATAGTCATAGCCATCACCATCGGTCAATTGTTGTGCTTCATTGCTTTCAACATTTTGTTTCCATAAACTTCCGGCCATCGAATAGACTAATGATTTTCCGTCAGGCATCCAGGCTACCGAAGAGGGGCCGCTGGTAAGTTGTGGCAAGTATAACTCTCTGAAATAATAATTATGTGGAAGATCAATTTGATCAAGGACAGGAACGCGTTGAGCATGTAGATCGACTATTGGCAAACATAGAGTCGCTATAAGAATTAATACTTTTATTTTACTTTTCATCTGTCTTAAACTATGATTCAAATTGATTATTTGATTGACTATGATTCTTCTTTTATTGATTTACTACGATTGCCCTTTGGTTTCATTACTCTTTTAAATTGCAAACTATCTTCTCAGAAGTCCAATCAACACCTATTAACTGCCTTGAGTTCAACCATGATTTTGCCTTCTACAAAGAAATCTACTCTTCTTAGTCCAACCTGTTCTCCTTTGTAAAAAATCTCCATTTCATGCTCACGACTAAATGTAAGACCCTGCTCGATTGCTAACGATCTTTGATAAACAACTTCTTGAAATCCATTTCCTAAAAATTTATGTACCTCCATCGCGCAGCCAATAATTTTACCGGTAAGCGCACTATCAGGATAATTTGTGTTAATCATAGTCTTCAAAAAATCATTCGAATCACAGTACATTCTTATACCACACATTCATATCTTCTAAACCAGAATAAATAAAGCAGTTGTTCACTAAACGACCACCATACGTGTACTAATTGCGCGAACGCCTTATTCATTGAAAAAGATTCTGATCTGGCTATCGAATAACAACAGGTTTGTCTATTAGCCTTCAATTTATTTTCAAGAAAGTAAAGTATCTTCTTCTTATGACCTTTCCTGCTGACGTTGGTAAGGTGGCACAGTCTGTGAGTTCAGCATTTTTAAATTTCCAATTCACTTCTGCAGAAGCAGCGCTTACGATTTGATCATCTTTTTCAATATAGGCGAATAGGGTTCCCTCTTGCTGGGCCTTAATGATGTGTGCTTCTTCGCTTAGCGGAGTAGGATACACTTTAAATACCTCTTTATATAAATGCGCTAAACCGTTGGCTTGCGCGCTCGTTGCAACTTTAATTCCTTCAATAGACGGAATCACTGATGCAGTTTTAATATCTACCAGTTTTTGAATAATGGATTGTTCTTCGTTCCACTTTTCATTTCGCTCGCGCCCAACAGAAAAATACATCGTAACAAAATACATATCATCCCCGGCAAAATATCCTTTAATGAACCCTTCACAAGAAAATCCATGCGCGATGAAAAAGGGAAGGTCTTTCCCGCGCGATTTCACAATCAACTTTTCAACCCAATCTGAAATTTGTTGATGAATGAGAACCCGTATCTCATTCAAGTCTCCTGCATAATGATCAATACGAATACGTTTATTGAATGTATCTGTATAAACAGAAACGGTGGCGTTATCGGTTGTTACTTCGTTTGTCACGGGGTAGCAGGTTCGCACCAGGATAAAATGGTGTGCGCAAAAAGTTTAGCGGCTTTAATCATTTCTTCCAAGTCGATAAACTCGTTTGGATAGTGCGCAACTTTTGTTTCACCTGGTCCAATGATCAACGTTGGGATTCCACCAACTTTGCCTAGCAGTCCTCCATCAGTTCCCCATGGGGCTGCTTCGATTGTAATCTTCTTACCGTTTAGTGTTTCAAAATTATTTACTAACACATCCACAAACGGATGCTCGCGTTCCACAAAGTTGGGTACCCACTGTGCACCAAAAAACTCAAGTCGTACTGGACGTGTACGCAGCCAATCATCATGATCACTCACTTCTTTCAGACAAGCTGCCAATTGATTCTTTACGTCACTCATCTCTTCGTGCGGACCAACACCAATTCTTCCCTCTAATGTAACTAAGTCAGGAACCGATGATGGCCATGATCCACCCTGTATTTTTCCAACATTAATTGGCAATGGAATGGAGATGTGCTTATACAATGGATCGTTGATGGCAGCATTGCGTTTTGTTTCCAGTTTTATAATTGCATCATATACTTTCCATGCTTTGTCAATAGCGGAAACACCTTCATAGCGCGTACCACCATGCGCTGCGAGACCTTCTACCGTAACTCTAAACCACATAGAGCCTTGTTGCTTGATGAAGAGTTTCATGTTGGTGGGCTCTGGAATGATGGCGGCATCTGCTTTATAACCACGCAGTATTGTTGCCAACGTCCCCATACCACCAGACTCTTCTTCAATCACTGATTCAAAGATTACGTCACCTTTCAACTTAATACCGGAATTAATAATTGCTTCTATCGCCAATAAGAGGGCAACATTGCCACCTTTCATATCGGTGGTTCCGCGGCCATACATTTTATTGTTTTCGATGTGTCCAGAAAATGGAGGTTGCTTCCATTTGGTAACATCTCCTTCGGGTACCACGTCAATATGGCCATTTAAAATAATTGACTTACCCCACCCTGGCCGTTTAGCACACCCACTACATTGGGACTGTCTACATAATTTTTTCGTGACGGAATAAAGTACGGATGTTTTTCTAACTCCTCGAACTTCGGGTCCCACACATCCACTTCGAGTTGAAGTTGCTTTAACTTTTCGATTACTATTTCTTGTACTCCCTTTTCATTTCCCTGCACGCTGGGTTGCTGAATCATTTTTTGTAAGAAGGAAATGGCATCGTTGGCGTGATGATCAATATAAGCCTCGAGTTGTTCTTGTTTCTCGTTCATGATGACTAAATTTCTTTTAGTTGAGGTGAAAGAATAAAATCTGCTTCGGTATAGTTCTTAATATCCGTGAGAGAAAAACCATGCATGATTTCATCCAGTACCATGGCATTATCGTGAATAGAAAATACTGCCATCTCAGTAATTATTTTCTTGACGCAAGTAAACGCAGTGATGGGAAGCGTACACTTTTTTACGATCTTCGGTTTACCATCTTTTTCACAATGGGTCATTAAGGCAATCAGATTTTTTGCACCGTACGCCAATTCCATTGCCCCACCAACTCCAGGCACTCTCTTTCCCGGTACAATCCAATTCGCCAGATCACCACGCTCATTCACTTGCAAGTGCACCCAAAATTGAAACATCAATACACCTTTTGCGAATCATGCCAAAAGCAATGGCACTATCAAAATAACTTCCACCCGGAAGAATGGTAACAGGTAATCCTGCTGCGTTGCTGAGGTTGCCATCAGCATGAACAGTTGTAGGTGTTGGGCCCATACCTAACACACCATTCTCAGCCTGAAAAAAAACATGAATTGAAGCGTCAAGATAATCGGGTACCATAGAAGGAATACCAATTCCCAGGTTCACAATCATCCCATCCTTTACTTCGTGGGCTGCGCGTTGTGCTATGCTTTGTCGTTCATCTCCCATATCCATTTCCAGTTATATCCTTTCGATTGCACAATGTGCTTTACATAAATTCCAGGAACAATAATTTCTTCCGGGTTCAATGTTCCCATCGGCACAATTTCGTCTGCTTCCACCACGGTGATCTTACTTGCCATGGCCACATACGGGTTGGTATTGCGAGCTGTCTTATCGAAGACAAGATTTCCAAAAGTGTCGGCTTTCTTTGCATACACAATGGCAACATCTCCGGTGATAGGCGCTTCATATAAATATTCCTGATCACTAATTTTTATAAGCGGCTTCTCGTACGCGAGATTGGTACCTTTTCCAATTTGGGTAAGGAATCCATCTAACCTACACCACCGGCACGAATACGCTCTATTAAAATTCCTTGCGGAGAAAATTCGACTTTCAGTTTTCCCTGATTCATCAAATCGCCAGCAGCAGGATTCGAACCAATGTGAGGCCAAAAGTGATTGTGCTCGTTCCAGGCAGATGAACTTGCCCATGCCAACCCACGGAAAGCCAGCATCGTTACCGATGAGGTTAATATTCTTTACTCCGGATTCTATCAGACAATCTACTAAACCGGGTGGAGTACCTACCCCACCGAAACCACCAAAGAGCAAAGTCATTCCGTCAAAGAAAATAGACTTTACGGTTTGGTAATCGGTGACTTTGTTGAATAAGTTCATGATAACACTTCTCTTAATGACTGTTCCAATTTCGCCAACAACTCATCCGTCTCTTGTTGATTAATGATAAACGGTGGTGAAATTAATATCCCATTTTCATCTTTCCCGTAAGGTCCACCCACTGAAGGATAAACCAATAATCCATTGTTGAAACATTGATCAATAAGTTTGGCCTGCAAACCTTTCATGGCAGGATCAAACTCAACTCCGATCATTAATCCTTTACCTCTCACGACATCAATGCTTTCATACTTCGCCTTCCATTCAATCAATCTATTCTTAATGAAAGCACCTTTCTCATTCACATTAGCAAGCAAGTTATCTTCTTCTACAATTTGTAATACTTTTAATGCTGTTGCACAGGATAGTGGATGTCCGCTGTAAGTATGGCCACTCATGATTAGTCCGCTTCCTTTCTTTATTGGCGCTAGAACCTTTTCGGTCATCATTGTAGCCGCTATGGGTGCATAACCTGCTCCCAGACTTTTGCCGATAGTAACAATGTCGGCAATGGTGTTCCAGTATTCCATGGCAAACCACTTTCCGGTTCTACCCAACCCCGTCATTACCTCATCGGCAATGAATAAGATTTCATATTGATCACAAATCTTCTTAATCTCTTTATAATATTCTGATGAAGGCGCTAACGCTGTTCCCGCTGCACCAACAATGGGCTCTGCAACAAAAGCCGCAATGTGTTTAGCTCCTGTTTTTTCAATGACTGCAATAAATTCCTTGGTCTGTGTTTCGAGCGTATCGTTTTCCAAATCCGCATGCAAGGAAGGATACTTCTCAAGTGAATTTTCAAATCGTTGACGCCTTAACGCATGACCCGACAAGGAAAGTGCACCTACGGTAATACCGTGATAACTTTTCCAACGTGAAATAAAGTGCTTCTTTTCTGGTTTACCTTGCTCCTGCCAATATTGAAGCGCCACTTTCATGGCCGTCTCGATCGCTTCCGATCCACTGTTGACAAAAAAAGTATGCCCATGACTTTTTCCAACGGACAGTTCAAATAATTTGGTAGCTAACTGCTCCGCTTCTTCAGACCCAAACTGTGATCGGTAAACAAATTGAAGTTTGTCGAGTTGATCTTTAATAACAGGCAGCACTTTAGGATGGGAATGGCCTAACGAGCACGCCACTGCTCCAGAAGATCCATCGAGATAGGGCTTACCCGATTCATCATAAATATAAACACCGCGGGCCGACTTTGCTTTTAGATAGGTCTTCGTGAGTAAGGGTTGTATGTTGTGCACAGGGCAAGATTCAAATTCTGTGAAATATAGTGGGATTTGTATTTTATTGAAATAGGTCTGGAATATTTAATACTTTTAAAAACATGAAATTTAAATCCTTTCCTAACGGGCTCACCATTATCGTGGCTTTTATCCTTGGAGCAGGACTCCTTACCTATATTATTCCTAAAGGCCAATACGAACGAACAATTGATTCAGAAACAAAGCGTGAAATTGTTATTCCCGGTTCCTATAAAACGATAGATGCTGAGAACCTCTCCCCTTTCGCAATTCTTGTTTGTGTTCCCCGAGGCATTGTGAGTGGTGCAGAAGTTATGGTACTTATTCTACTTGTTGGCGGATGTCTTTTTATTGTTGAAAAAACAGGAGCCTTAAAAGAAGGAGTAGTCTATTTTACATCAAGAGTTAAAGGAAGAGAAGAATTGGCGCTAGTGTTAATGGGCTTTTTATTTGTTATAGGCGGGGCAACCGAAGGACTCGAAGAAGAAATAATTCCTTTAATACCAGTATTACTCATATTCACTAAAGCGTTGGGTTATTCTCCTATCGTTGCAGTAGGAACTAGTTATGGAAGCGCAGTTGTTGGGGCATCATTCAGTCCGATCAATCCCTTTGGCGCTGTCATTGCTCAAAAAATAGCCGAAGTCCCCTTTCTTACAAATGGAGTTTTTCGATCGATTATTTTCTTTGCCGCATTCATGATCTGGATTACGGTGGTAATCAGGTATGCCAACAAGAATAGAATTGCCAAGGAGACAGATACTAACACTGAAAAAGTTAAGTTCAGCAATTCTCATATAGTAATTCTATTGCTTGTTTTCCTGGCATTCGCACTATTGATTTTTGGAATGCTAAAATTAGGATGGGGTTTTAATGAAATTTCTGCCGAGTTTTTTGCTATCGGTATAGTCATTGGGTTAATAGGTGGGTTTGGCGTGAATGGAACCATTATCAATTATATCGAAGGGCTAAAACAAATGACTTTTGCAGCAATAATTGGTGGGTTGGCCTATGGCATTCCTTTAGTGCTGAAAGAGGGATTAATAATCGACACCATTATTTATTCACTTTTTACTCCGCTGCAAAATGTTGCACCTATAATTTCTGCTGTTGGGATGATGGTTTCACAAGCATTATTACATGTCCTTATACCAAGCTATTCAGGGCAAGCCATATTAACGATGCCAATCCTCGCTCCTTTGTCCGACCTTATTGGACTCTCCCGTGATGTTTGCATTATGGCGTATCAGTATGGTGCTATAATAATGAATATGATTTCACCAACGAATGGAGCATTGATGGCCATCATTACCATTGCAGGCATTTCCTACGATCAATGGTTCAGATTCGCAATGAAAAAATTATTAATCATATTACTAATGGGTGCAACGGCCCTGTTTATTGCCATTCTGATTGGCCTTTAAAATAAGAATTGAACATGATTGAGAAGTTCTAGTAAGCCTCCTGAGAAACCCGGAATATTTGAATTAGTATGTGATTCTACCCTTCCTTGGGGCATCATTAGTATTGATTCCGTTTCAATTATTTGCGTCTAACCACGCACGCCATTATATAATTTTTATTAACGTGTGGGAATTTGAAAACAATCATCCCCTTAATTAATCCATCTTGTATTTACCCAATTACGTTGCTTTTCAGGAGTTAGAAATGTCCAGGCCACAATACGACTTGTCTTGTTTCCATGCGCCATTGGAATCGTTTTTTGTTCAATAGCATCTACATGTTTAAGCGTAGCATAAACGCTTTTAAGAGTAGCCGATTTAGAAATCAACGTAGAAAACCAAAAACAGGACGATGAAAATTGTTTGCTTTCGGCAATCATCTTTTGCGCGAATTTCTCTTCACCCCCTTCACACCACAACTCGGTGTTCTTACCTCCAAAGTTCAGCGTGGGTTTAGTAATCCGTTTAGTATTCAGGTTGTTTAATTTGCGAAGCGTTCCCGATTGGGCTTCTTGTAACGAAGCGTGAAAAGGTGGATTACAAATTGTTAAATCGAAGCGTTCATCCTTTTGAATTATACCCCTGAAAATATCGGTTGCACGCCTCTGTAAGCGGAGCTCTACCTTTCCGTTTAAAGAGACGTTCTCTTGTACAATTTTATGAGCCGATCGAATGGCAGCAGGGTCAATATCTGAGCCCACAAAAGACCATCCGTATTCTTTACTCCCAATGATGGGATAAATACAATTTGCTCCAACACCAATATCGAGGCATCTTATCTTAGTGCCCATCGGAATTATTTCATTATTACAGCTGGCTAATAAATCGGCCAGATGATGAAGGTGATCCGCTCTTCCCGGAACCGGTGGACACAAATAACCCGATGGAAGATTCCAGCGATGAATATCATAATAATGCTTCAACAATGCTTTATTCAGCATCATCACCGCATCTGGTTTGAAAAGTCAATCGATTCATCCTGGTACTCATTCAGCCTCACGAATGGTTTCAATTCAGGAGACGTGGAAATGAGTTCGCTGAAATTATAACGGGTGCGATGTCTGTTCCGGGGATGTAAACCAGATTTTTCTTTTGGATGTTCTTTCTTTTGTTGAAGTTTCAAAGCCTCGGTGGTTTTATTACAGCGTAAATGCTTAAGCAAAGAAAATGCTTTTTTCCGTCTGTTTTATATTTGAATCTCGTACTCCCCTACTATAAGGACTTTTGTTTTCCTGTCATGCCCAGATCAGTTATATAATGATTGCACCGATCACGTAAGCGCTGGCGTGATTTAAATCATACTTTCAATTGATAGGCATCATTGACCAAGGATGATAGCATGTTTATTTTGGTATAAGACATTAGCATATTATAACTAATAATTAAACAAGATAAACATGGAAACAACCACAATGAAAGGATTGGTCTATGAAGGACCAAGTAAAAGGAATGGAAGGATGTTCCAAAGCCAACATTAATTGCACCAACAGATGCAGTTGTTAAAGTTCTAAAGACTACGATATGCGGAACTGATTTGCATATCTTAAAAGGAGATGTTCCTGCTGTTACTAAAGGACGCATTTTGGGGCATGAGGGTGTTGGGGTTATAGAAGAATTGGGCAGCGCGGTTCACAACTTCAAAAAAGGTGATCATGTTTTAATTTCATGCATTACTTCTTGTGGAAAATGTGAGTATTGCAAAAAGCAAATGTATTCGCACTGTGAAGATGGTGGATGGATATTAGGTCATCTGATTGATGGTACGCAAGCAGAGTTTGTGAGAATCCCACATGCCGACAATAGTCTTTACCCTATACCTGAAGGTGCCAATGAGGAAGCTCTGGTAATGCTTAGTGACATCCTGCCTACCGGACATGAAATTGGTGTTTTAAATGGCGCAGTTAAGCCTGGTGATACAATAGCGATTGTTGGTGCTGGACCTGTAGGCATGTCGGTACTACTAACCGCACAGTTTTATTCGCCATCTCAAATCATTATGATCGATACGGATGAAAGTAGATTAGCGCTTGCCAAGACTTTTGGGGCTACTCAAACAATCAATCCCGCAAAAGAAGATGTTGTGAAGGTAATCATGGGACAGACAAAAGATGGTGTTGATGTTTCCATTGAGGCCGTGGGAATTCCACAAACTTTTGATATCTGTCAAAATATTATCCGACCAGGAGGACATATCGCCAATGTAGGTGTGCACGGAAAGAGTGTTGATCTTCAAATACAAAAATTGTGGATACAGAATATTACACTAACCACCGGATTAGTGAACACCAATACTACTCCGATGCTTCTAAAGACCGTTGCAAGCAAGAGGATTGAACCAGAAAAATTGATTACGCATCGTTTCTCTTTTGATGAGGTAATAAAGGCTTATGAGGTATTTGGAAACGCATCCAGAGAAAAAGCAATGAAGGTTATTATAAGTAGTTAATCTGCTTAGGAATAGTTACTATGGAAAGGCTGGCGCAAATTTTTGAGCCAGCCTTTTTTTTCCAGAGGGCCACCTCAAATCCCAAGAGAGTTGGGTGACATTTGAATGGTTTTATCTGAATCTTTTGATAACCAATGCACACGTTAGCAATTAGCCACCAACACTTTGAAACATAAAAAGCGCAATGCAATTCTTAATTAATCCATCTCGTATTTACCCAATCACGCTGCTCCTCCTTAGTTAGAAATGTCCAGGCCACAATACGACTTGTCTTGTTTCCGTGAGCTATTGGAATCGTTTTTTGTTCAATAACATTTGCCTGTTTAAGAGCTGCGTAAACGCCTTTAAGATTAGATGATTTAGAAATCAACGTTGAAAACCAAAAACAGGACGATGAAAATTGTTTGCTTTCGGTGATCATCTTTTGCACAAATTGCGCTTCACCGCCTTCACACCACAACTCGGTGGTCTTACCTCCAAAGTTCAGCGTGGGTTTAATAATTCGTTTCGTATTCAGGTTGTTTAATTTACGAAGCGTTCCCGATTGGGCTTCTTGTAATGAAGTATGAAATGGCGGATTACAAATTGTTAAATCGAAATGTTCATTCGTATTAATAATTCCTTTGAAAATATTCTTTTCATCCGGTTGTAAGCGAAGTTCTACCTTTCCATTTAAAGAGACGTTTTCTTTTACAATTTTACGAGCCGATCGAATGGCCGCAAGGTCAATATCTGACCCCACAAAAGACCATCCATATTCTTTATTCCCAATGATGGGATAAATGCAATTTGCTCCAACACCAATATCGAGGCATTTTATGTTAGTGCCCACCGGAATTATTTCGGTATTACAGCTTGCCAATAAATCGGCCAGATGATGAAGGTGATCCGCTCTTCCCGGAACCGGTGGACACAAATAACCCGATGGAAGATTCCAATGATCAATATCGTAATAATGCTTCAGCAACGCTTTATTCAGTATCATTACCGCAGCGGGATTTGAAAAGTCAATCGATTCATCCTGGTACTCATTCAATCGGACGAATGGTTTCAACTCAGGAGAAGTGGAAATGAGTTCGTTGAAATTATAACGGGTGCGATGCCTGTTCCTCGGATGTAAACCAGATTTTTCGGTTGGATGCTCTTTCTTTTGTTGAAGTTTCAAAGCCTCGTGGTTTTGTTGTGCAAAAACGCTAACGCAAAGGAAATGCTTTTTTTCATCTGATTTCTAGTTCAATCTGGTACGCCCACTACTATGGCCTTTTGTTTTTCTGTCATGCTCATCAGTTTGGTCTTGCACGCTTCGCTCCTATTCAATTACCGCTATCGATTATGAAGGTAACGATTGGGCGGAGACTCTGCAGGAATTAGTGTTTTAGGTATCTTTAACATCAAATAAATTAACGGTTGAATTCTATTAACCCGTTTCGAAGGCATACTTTATAAGGCTGGCGGTATTTTTGTATTGAATTTTGTCATTAAACTTTTTCTGTGACTATCCACTGTCCACTGACTCACAAACAGTTTGGTGGCAATCTCACCACTCGTAAGCCCTCAACAACTAAATCAAGAGTTTTCCTTTTCCCTTCGGGTGATACGTGGTACTGCTTCTTTTTAGTGGTTGCATGCGTTATAATTTCAAAAAATAAAAGCATCATGACTCAAAAAGTTTTTCCACTTGCCACAGCGTGAATAGCTTCAATAAGTTCCTCCTTATCACAATTTTTCAGAACGTAACCGCTATGCCATTCTCCATCATCTTTTGTATGTAGGATGCTTGGTTCAGGGTAGTAAGTGCGAGTATGCTTACCAGCGGTTTTTTGTTTTTTATTTCCACACACAAATCAACACCACTTTTATCAGGCAGGCTAATATCCATTAACAGCACATCAGTATCATGTGTATTGAAAAACTCCGAGCAGGCTGCCGCAGATAATGCATGACCAACCCAGGTTAACTCTTTCTCATTCGCCAACAGTGAATGAATGCCTTCAACAACAACCGGGTGATCGTCAACAATAAAAACCCGAATCATGCGGATTGAATTTTGATTTCTATGCTTACGGAGGTTCCGGTATCGGATTGAGATTTAATATCGATATTACCGTTTAGATAATCGACCCTGCTTTTATATTGCTCCACCTGATCCGGTTGATTGAATAAGCAAGGCCACATCAAACCCTTTGCCATTATCTTCAACGCCAAGGGTAATCCAGTCATCACCTTTACCAACTGCACCATAACTTGGGTAGCTTCCGAATGTTGATGGCATTGGTAATCAATTCCTGAATGATTCGGTAAATGATGGTGGAAGAAGAATTATCTATCGGTATGGTATTACCAAAACTTTCAAAGTTACTTTTAATGTTGAAGTGCAGGCCGCAGCGCAATAGTCTTTTAGCGCAGCCTCCAGACCAAATTTAGCGAGTGTCGGGCATCATGTTCTGCGCAACTCTCCTCAATTCTTTTGAAGCGGTATCAATAAGATTAAAGGACTTTTCAAAACCGATGCATAGTCACCGCTCAGATTACATTTTCTTTCATAGTAATAATGGAATGTTTAACACCTGATAATAACCCACCGAGCCCGTCATGCAGATCTTTTGCCAACCGGCTTCTTTCTTCTTCTTGTCCTTTTACGATCGACTGAGAGGCTAGTATAAGTTTATCGTTTTCGAGTTGTTTTATTTTTTGTCCTTGTAATTTACTTCGATGGTAGAGCACAGTGGCAATGGCAGCAGCAAGCAAAAACAATAAAAGTGCGATAATGTATTTATTGCGTGATGTCACGATTTTTTCTTGACTGGCATTTAACTGGTACTGATAGGCAAGACTATCCTGCAGGTTTTTCTCTTTGAATTCATAGCTGATCGTTATTTTTTGATTTTGGATATTTAATTTTTCTTTAAAGAGCGAATCGCTAACGACATTTAGCTTCTCCAAATATTCATACATCTTTTTCGTATTGCCCATTTTCTTATGGTACTCATAAAATAGCTGATAATGTGCTTGTAAAAATTCTTTATCTGTAATTTGACCGATGTACTCAGTCACTTGAGTTCCGTACTTTAATGTGTTGGGCAAATCCTTTTTTAAATAGGCATAGGCAATCAGGTTTAGAAAGTTGCCATTGTTTTCTATGTGCCTAATTTCTCTGAAATGGAAATTCCTTGGGCTAAGTAATAAACAGCAGAGTCCCATTCTTTTTTTTTTCCATGTGTGCGTGCCCCATATTCCGAGGCATTTGACATCTTATCAACTTTCCAAATAAGAAGCCCATTGATAACTTAGCCGTTGTTAAAAAATGGCTGTCGGTTAGCTTCATCACCTCAAAGGCATTGTATTATCTTGCCATAGGTGTTTATCATGCTCAAAGAATCTTTTAGTTCTTTTTTTTATCGCAAGGGCTTTTCTTCCATAGAGCAAAGCATTTTCATAATCCCCTATGCTCTCATACACTAACCAATATTATTCAATACCTGGCTGACGGATTTTTTGCTATTGATTTGCTGAGATATTTTTAAGGCGTTGAAAAAAGTCTTTAAAGCTTCATAATATTCTGAGTTGTACATATACGCATTGCCAATATTGTTGACTGCTCTGGCATGGTTATAACTAAGGGGGAGTTCCTTTTTCCAAATGCTGGCGCAGCTGTCCCACACTTGTGCGGCCTTTTTGTAATTGCCCATGTAGAAATAGTTCAATCCTTCTTCATTCAGAACTTTTGCCGTGAGTGTATCTACTTTCAGCTTACGGGCAAGCTGTTTCATTTGGTGAATGATTGAGAGCGCCATTTCTGAACTGGTGTCCATAGCAGGCGAACTTCTGAAAGCCAGGCGTTTAATTGTGCTGTGTCTTTTGAAAAGGGTGATGACTGTGCTTGAGATGAATGCACAGAACTGAATAAGATACAAAGATATAATCAGGTATTTAAGTCCGGATAAATTCATTGCAAGTACTGATCTTGAAATTTAATTAAAGGTTGTACTTTCTAGCAGGTATACCAAACCATTTTTAAAAATTCCCTATTTATAGGGATTGCCCTGCATGAACTAAACGAATACTTTTGATTATACGATTTATAAGTGAAGCAAGGTGTTGCAAATGCACATGGCAACTAAGCATTACCAGTGTGCTTATTCTACTATATAAAATAACAACTGAAAAATTTTCTTTTTGTAACCGTCATGGCAATCTTGTTTGTATCCTGCAAAGATGATAACCAACCCACTCCAAATAACAATGACAAAGACCCGCAGGCTGGCAGCAGATGGGAGTATTACGGAATACACTATGAAATCACAAGCCCAATTGACAATGGAGGTTTTGGTGTGCCGATAGACACAGTAGGTGCTATTATGGTGTTGACAGCAAGGGATACCACTCTGAATGGTAAGAAATGGTAGGCGATTTATAGATCCCTTTTAGAATATAATGTAGAAGAATATTCAGAACTTGCATATTATATCCAAAAACGGAGCGATGGCTGGTGGGCTAAGAACGGAGATACGCCAAATATGGATGTAGACGGATTATGGTTGCCTTTCGAATATACTCAAGGTGTAATTTTTAATGGTGTAAATGTGTATGATCATTGGTCGTTCTACCCGGGCTTGCAGGATATTCAAGTGAAAGAAGCAAAATACACCTACGGTGCAGAAAACCCTAATAAGTACGTGATTGGCTATGCAAAGCCTTCTTTTATGGACGGCTCCGAAGAAATTACAGACTCATATCTCACCAAGTATTCAGAAAATGGTATTGTTCAATATGCAGCGGACACAGAAAAAACATTGAAAACGATAAGCGGAGATGAGTACTATTATACTACACTTTATAAATTAAAAAGTTTACACGATAAAAATAAACTTGGAGCCAACGCAACAGCAAAAAACATACTTGTGAAGAACACCAAAGGCGAGATAATCTCAACCCGGAGTTTTATCTGTTCCTCTTCGGTTCAGACAAAAAAATCGACCGTAGGGTCGATTTTTTCTACTGTATAAAAAGAATTATCAATTCATGATTCGTTCCACCTTCACTGCATTCATTCCCTTCTTGCCGCTTTCTTCTTCATAGGTAACTTCATCGTTCTCACGGATCTCATCCAGGAGACCTGAAACGTGAACAAAAATGTCAGTTTTTGAATCTGACGGTGTTATGAATCCAAAACCTTTGGCTTCGTTGAAAAATTTTACTGTTCCTTGCATTGTATAAAAATTAAATTAATAAATCATATCTGACTGATGGAATTCCACCCAGTAATTAATAATGGCCTATACCTCTAAAAGAGATTGAGGACACTATTACTGAAAAAAAAGAGTGAAAACAGGTAGGCATTTAAAGGACTCGCTGAAAGGCACTAATTCTTAAACTATCCACAAAGATAGTTCTTTTAATATTCTACCATGCATTCAGAATCTGAGTATTCGACTTTTGTATACTTTTATTTTCAATTGAGGCCTCACGCCTGCCGTCATTGCTTTTGAGCCCCCAGCATAGAAGTTATATTCACCTTGGGATGCCAAAAAACAAGTAATATTGACAAGAGAGTCGTGTTACTCATTACCAAATTGATCCTGGAGCCCTAACCATCGAGTTAGCTATCATTATGACTAGTTAAGCCTGACTCGGTCAGGGAATAGGCCTGTTTTATTTACGGTTGATCATCTCCAGTGCAATATCAAGGTGAATTCACGAAGTCTAAAAGTCGGAACCGCAGATATCAAGAATATTACATACGGGTGAGTGAGCTAAAGACTTTCTTGCTTGAAAATGTTGTACCTAACCAGTAACTCTGGACTTAGCTTTCGACTAACTTTAAAATATCCTTTGGGTCAATGATAGTTTTATCATAGCCTTGCTTCGTTATATTTATCATGGTAATTCCAATCTGGGTGGTGTTTACCACTGCGTTGGGAGCCATTTTCTTTATCAATTTTAAAAGCCAGATTAGATTATTAATCAATACTCTGTAAAATTTGCTGCTGGGTTGTATTCCCCGTAAGGGGATGATAGCTCCAGGACGAAACGCGAAGGCCTGCTTGAAGCCCATGTTAATAATATCGTTTTCTGTTCTTCCCTTTACCCTTGCCCACATACTTCTTCCCGTTTCGGTGGAGTCTGTTCCTTGTCCGGACACATAGGTAATGGTCATTTTCGGATTTAAGCGATAGAGCACACTGGCCAATGCCATAGAGTAGCCGTGGGTCATTTTGGCGTATTCTTCCTCATTCATACCCGCTGCACTTACTCCCATGCAATGGTAGCACGCATCATAACCTTTCAATTGTTGGGCAACGGATTCGAATTCTGAAAAGTCTTTATGGATAAGCTCTTTCAGTTTTGGGTGACTAATATCAATTGGTCTTCTTCCTATGCTTAGTACTTCTGAGATTTCGGCATGATCCAGACACTCTAATAACACGCCTTTGCCAATCATTCCGGTCGCTCCTGTAATTATAACTTTCATAGGTCAACCATTTAGACGCAGCAAATACTTATTCTGTTGTTCTGATAAAATAGTCTTTACACAAACTCAAACGAGCTTAATCCCATCAGGCTGAAGAATAATTTTACGTTGTTTGTATAACGTACCAATGGCTTTTTTGTAGGTCTTCTTACTGATCTTTAACGTCTCATAAATCTCTTCGGGCGTACTCTTATCCGCAAGTGGTAAAAATCCTTTGTTTGCCTGTAGTTTGGCGAGAATCATTTCACAATTCGGATCATTGAAGTTTTCAAATCCTATCGGCTGCAACGTGATATCGATTTTATTATCATCCCGAATCTGTTTTACATATCCCGTTACCTTATCGCCAATGTTAAGTTTGGTGAAGATATCACTTTCAAAGATCAATCCTTCGTGTTGTTGATTTATAATAACCGAAAACCCGAGGTCGGTTTTTTTCATAATCATCACGTCAACTGCATCCCCTTCCCCTACCGTCAGTTCATTATTTTTAAGTCGCTTCTCGATTTTATTGGTAGCGTACAAACGATCTGTCTCTTTATCTATATCGAGATATACAATATACCACCGGCCTTCTTCCATTTTTTGTCGTTGCTCGCGGAACGGTACCAACAGCTCTTTCTCTAAACCCCAATCCAGAAAAGCACCTACTGCGCTCACCGATGCCACCCGCAGAAAAGAAAACTGATGCAACAAAATTTTCGGTTGAAGATTGGTGCAATTTTTCGTTCCTCGTAATCGCGGTAGACAAATACGCGTAGCTTTTCACCTATCGTAAAGTCTTCCGGACAATATTTATTCGGAAGCAATACATCCTCTGTTTCTTCTTCATCTCCTAAATACAGTCCTACAGAGGTGTGGCGTAATATGATTAATTCCTGGTGTTGTCCGATAGGTATCAATGGGCAGATATTTTGACAAAGTTACACAATATTGGGTGCGATTGATGAATTGTGTTTCATCCAGGGTTCTCAGAAAAATCCTGCTAAAGGCTTGTCTGTCGGTAAGGTGTCATTCTCCCAGCCCCAGTACAGGTTGAATTTTCTAATTAAATTTTGTTTCCACACCTCAATAATTGTAAATTCAAGTAACAATCGATGCTACCAATGCGCCCACTGCTTTGCCTTTTATCATTAAGCCTGTTTCTATCTATTGAGGGTTGTAGCAATAATGAACCAGAGCCAATCGTTTCGTTAGGACTTAACGTTCCCCAAAATAAAATTGAAGACGTGCAGAAGAAGTTTGATTTACTCCAAGGCGAATTTGAGAAAATTAAATCTGCACGTAATATCATTCCTGACGTTGAGCAAACAGATGCTGGCTTTATGTACCTGGATTTGCTTGAAGGTAAAAAGTAACGACTTTTGATAACCTGTTGGCTAATTTTGGAGACGGGTCAGTTGAGGATATGGTTATGCTTTTATTTATGCTAATAGCAGAAGATGCACAGCAAGATTTAAAGGATATGCTTATCAATATGGATAGCAAGAATGAAGAAAAGAAAAAACTTCAGGAAGCTGTATCGACTTGGAACATATACCTACTGGGTTTCCAAAAGGAGTTGAAGGATATTGCCCTTCATGCAGATGACGTTCAGCAAGTATTATTTACCGATACTACCGTTATGGAAGTGAATGTGCCTTATAGTCGTGCAGCCAACTTCGCACTGAATGGCCAGGAAGGAAGTGTCACTCAGTTATCAATAGCAGGTAAATCAGGCAAACACCTCCAATTTTATTCAAGCTCGAGGACATGGCCACTGATGATGTTTTATTTTCAGAGACCACATCAAAGATCTTTCTCATTCTAATACATTAAAGAAAAACACCTTTATGCGTATATTCCTTAAGCTTGTGAATGAGAGTGATGTTACTATTCCTATAACACTCCGAATTATTCATACAAGAAAAGTAGTAAGCAAACCTAAACCCATTCCGCTGGAGGTGGGTAGTGTAGTGCGTGATCTCGCTGAAACAATTCGGGCTGAACTTCAAAACTTAATGACGAATTTGAAAATCTCTACAAATCCCAATTTATATCGGCCGCAGAGGGCAAGGATCTAAATACTATCGTAGGATTGTCAGTAAATCGCTTTGGCTATTTATCTGATCCTAAAAATATTAATCCATTAATTTATAAATATCCGACCAAGACAAATACAGAGGGTGAACTTGGAGGATTTGATGGCGTCTTTAAGGGAACATATGGACCGAAGTGGAATTATTGACGACAAGATAAGTGCTAGCCTGAAAAAATCAGTGATACTCAAATGCCATAACGGAAAATCTTAAGTAACTTTAGTCTTAAGGTATACCACAAAGCGTCACTCTTTATCCGGACCAGTATTATCATACTGAAAATAGCCTCACTTGTTATTTGTTGGCCAATTCAATGACTTATCATCTCTTTGGATACAGTCTGTTTTTTGTTAAGAGTTATTTCTCCACAATATTCTTTACCATTTTCGGAAAATCAATCCGTGAAACGGCAACACCGAATACCAATACAATCGGCCCCACAGCCCAAGTGGACGATAGGTGCGGTTTGATACAAAACTTTTTATCTCCTTCCTCTTTTATTTTAAACTCAAGCCAAGCTTCGCCCGGTAATTTCATTTCGGCATACAATAGCAATCGCCCACTCGTTTTATCAGCTACCAGGACACGCCAAAAGTCGAGTGCATCTCCTGCTTTCAAATCGGTATCGCTACGCCTGCCCCTACGTAAACCCACACCGCCTACCAGTTTATCCATCAATCCGCGAATGGACCACATCCAATTGCCATAATACCAACCCCGGCTGCCGCCAATCGACCATATATTTTCAATTACTTTCTCTTTTTTTCGTGTGAATGAAACAGAACGTTTGTCCGTGAATACGCCATGCTCAGGAACTTGCACATAGTTGAGGAAATTTTTCTCTGTGGTAGAAAGTGAGATCGAATCTTTCCAACTGGAGATTACATTTTTCTGACTGATTCTATCAAAGGCGAGTTGCAAAGCTTCCGTGTAGTTGAACAAATGAATTGGCACGATATCCAAAATCCTATTGTCTTTGCATACTACTTCATTTTTCATACTACTTACCAAACTCCGCGCCAGCGAAAAAGTAGTAGACGTAACGAGCAACAACCAAAGCGAGGAAAGTTTGGGAGTTAAAACTGGAACGGTAATAATAAGTCGTTTGAGTCCGCGCACCTTGGCAAAGCCCATCAACATTTGTTTGTACGTGAGGATTTCCGTTCCCCCAATGTCGAAAGTTTGATGAAAGGTTTTGGGCTTCAAAATCACGCCATTCAAATATTCAATCACATTGCGAATGCCAGTGGGTTGGCATGTTGTTTTGAGCCATCTGGGGGCTACCATCACCGGAAGTTTTTCTACCAGGTCGCGGATGATTTCAAAGGAAGCGCTGCCCGAGCCTATGATGATGGCGGCCCGCAATACCGTAAGCGGTGCTTTTGCATTTTGCAAAATATCTTCTACATTTTTCGCGATAATAAATGATCGGAGAGATCGGCATCATTTACTATACCACTTAAATAAATAATTTGCTTACAGGTTGTTTGGTTGATATACTGAACAAAATTCTGTGCCGAGCGTGCTTCCAAATCCGTAAAGTTTGGATTGGAAGAACTCATAGAATGCACCAGGTAGAAAGCAACATCAATATCGCTGGGTGATTTCGTAAAGGATTCGGCATCATTCAAATCAACCTCAACGACCGAAACGTGTTTCAAAAATTCTTCCGAAAAGTCGTCCCAATCAAATCTGCGTTGGTCGCGCACCAGGCAAGTCACGTGACGCCCAGCTTCCACCAAAACGGGGAGTAATCTGCGGCCAATGTAACCTGTAGAGCCGGTGAGTAGAATTTTCATAATAGCATTGTTTATACCTTTAGGCTCGACATGCCGCCATCGGAATGAATTATTTGCCCGGTAATCCAGCCTGATTTTTCTGATAGCAGAAATTCAGCAAGGTTGGCCAGGTCTTCGGGCTTACCAATTTTTTTGAGTGGATGGCGCTGTGCATTTGCTTCTTTCTTTCCACGCTGTTAAGAAGTGCTCCGCGAGAGGCGTATCGGTAATGGAGGGTGCAATACAATTGACTCTTATCTTTGGAGCAAATTCTGCCGCCAACGCTTTCGTCAGGCCTTCCACGGCCCCTTTGGAAGAGGCGACTAATGAGTGAAAGTTAAATCCAGTCTGTACCGCCACCGTAGAAAATAAAACGATAGATGGATTGGAGGCATTTTTCAATTTTGGCAAACACGCTTGTATCACTTTAACCGCCCCTATCAACTGCAATTGATAATCTGAAATAAAATCCTCTGGCTTAATGCGGGCAAAAGGCTTTAGGTTCACGGCACCAGGACAATAGACTAACCCATCTAAAATATCGGGGGTAAAACTCAAATCCAATGAGTCATCTAAAACATTGAGATGCTGAAATTTTACGAAACCTTCTTTGTGGGCACTGGTTTTATTGAACGTACCATATACCCTTCAGCTATCAATTGTTTTGAGAGAGATGAACCGATTCCTGTTGAGGAACCTATGATTAAAATATTTGCCATACTGGTAAAACCATTATAAAATCAAATTGTTCACACGCTGGCAGGTTAACGTTATTGGAATGGTTGCCGAAGTGCGTCAATCTCTTTTCTAGTTTGTTGATGACTTCCATTTTTCAGCGTAGCGCCTCAAGTCACCAGACCGCTGTACATGCATGGCTTCTTCCAGCAGTTTTTGCGTTTATTTTCAAGGGATTGGATCGGGTTCTTTTTGAAGAGAGAAAACATAGTTTGTTTTTTATTATAACACCTTTAAAGGTAAAATGTTATACGTATCTTCTACCTGTTTGCCGCAGGCAGTATAATGAACTCTGTCATGATCCAACATGATAAAGATCAGCATATGTATCGTAAGAAAAGGCTAGATTCAAGAAAAAAGGAATGAGATTTTTAGTATTTTATACACTTATCGTGCTCTTTATTTCCTGCCAAAAGGATCAAACCAGCATTCACCCAACGATTGAGAATATTTCTGAATCCGTATATGCCTCAGGTATTGTTAAAAGTAAAAATCAGTACCAGGTTTTCTCTACGGCCAGCGGGATCATCACAGAAGTTCTTGTAGAGGAAGGAGACTCGGTAAAGAAAGGATCACCCCTCATAAAAATCCGTAACAAAACCTCGGTCTTAAATGCAGCCAATGCAAGGCTGGCAGCTGACAATGCCGATCTACTTGTTACGAAAGATAAATTAAATGAAGCCCGAATGGCTATTGAGCTTTCTGTTATCAAGCTAAGAAATGATTCGCTTTTGCTGATACGCCAGCAGAATTTATGGTCGCAGAATATTGGCACCCGAATAGAACTTGAGCAAAAAGAATTGAATTATAAAAACGCAGTCAACAGTTATCAATCTGCTCAAATTCATTATCAGGATTTGCAACGCCAACTGATTCTTAATGCCCAACAATCTGAGAATAACTTAAAAAATCAGTACTACCATTTCTGATGAGTACACTCTTCGAAGCGAAGTAGATGGGAAAGTTTACAGTCTGCTAAAAGTAGTTGGTGAATCGGTTACACCACTAAATCCCGTGGCCGTTATAGGGGATAGTAAAGACTTTATACTGGAGTTGCAGGTGGATGAATATGACATCACTAAAATCAGAATCAATCAAAAAGTGATCTTGAGCATGGACAGCTATAAGGGACAAGTGTTTGAGGCTTCTATAAGCAAAATCATTCCACTTTTAAATGAGCGATCCAAATCATTTACGGTAGAAGCTACATTCCTAAGAGTTCCACCCATTCTTTACCCATTTCTTACTGTTGAGGCAAACATCGTTATTCAAGCAAAAGAACATGCTCTTACTATACCCCGCTCCTATTTGATTTCTGATTCCATGGTATTGCTTAACCGTAACAAACCTGTGAAAGTGACTACTGGATTAAAGGATTATCAAAAAGTTGAAATCATCAGTGGCCTCACTGCGGAGGATGCTATTATAAAACCCGAAAATTGAACTACTCATTGCTTTATAAAATTTCTATTTCATTGCTGCTGGCACGGTGGAAGCAAACATTGGTGGCCGCGGTTGGCGTTACCTTTAGCATCACCATGTTTATTGCATTGCTGGGCTTCATGAATGGACTCAATGATTTGCTCGATGGCTTAATTCTGAATCGAACGCCACACATCCGATTATTCAACGAGATAAAAGTAAACCAACACCAACCTATCAATACAGACAAAGAATTTGGTAAGGGGCACAATTTTATTTACTCGGTTCGGCCTACAGGAAGTCGGCAAGCGATTTATGATAGTGAACCCATTCTGCGTGCTATTGAAAAAGACAATCGGGTATTGGGTGTAGCTCCCAAAATAACTGCACAGGTATTCTTTAACGGTGGCACTACGGACATCACCGGCATAGTTACTGGAATTGATGCGGCTACTGAAAGTAAACTATTTCATTTTGATGACTATGTCACGGCTGGGTCATCTCAAGATATTGACATTATATCCAATAGCATCATTCTGGGTAAAGGACTTGCCGAAAAACTTCTGGCTAATATTGGCGATGTTATTCAGATTATTACACCACAGGGCGAGCGATTTTCTTTAAAAATTGTTGCTCTGTTTCAATCGGGCATTCAGGAGTTTGATAAAACGCTAAGCTATGCCTCTATTAAAACCACACAAAAGATTTTAGGAAAGGGCACGAATTACATCACCGACATTCAGATCAAATTGAAAGATATGAGCATAGCACCAACCGTGGCAAAAGAATATGCACAGCTATTCCACGCAGATGCTGAAGATATTCAAACAGCAAATTCGCAATTTGAAACTGGCAGTTTTGTTCGCAGTCTTATCTCTTATGCGGTGGGTATCACCTTATTAATAGTGGCTGGCTTTGGTATCTACAACATATTAAATATGATGATCTATGAAAAAATGGACTCCATCGCCATTTTAAAAGCTACTGGCTTTTCAGGGCAGACGTGAACAGAATATTCATCTTTATTGCCTTGAGTATCGGCATTTCTGGTGGGCTCTTAGGATTACTTTTTGGATTTTTGGTTTCGTTGGGGATTGATCAAATCCCTTTCAGAACGGCATCTCTTCCAACCGTAAAAACCTATCCGGTCAATTATGATTTAGCTTACTATGGGATTGGGCTTACGTTTTCGTTGATCACAACTTTCATGGCGGGGCTTTTCCCTGCCAATAAAGCCAGTAAGATTGATCCGGTTGTTATTATTCGTGGAAAATGATATGAGCGAAACTGTTTTAGAAGCCCGAAAGATTAGTAAAAGTTTTTATGATCCGGTTCGCGTGCAGGTGCTCAAAGATATTTCCTTCTCCTTATCCAAAGGAGAATTCGTTTCTGTGGTTGGCAAATCCGGGTGTGGAAAATCAACCTTGCTCTATATTCTTTCTACCATGGATACCGATTTTGAGGGTGACCTTTTGATCGATCAGGAATCCACATCTGGTAAAAAAGAGAAATACCTCGCCCATTTACGAAATGAAAAAATTGGGTTTGTTTTCCAGTTCCATTATTTGTTAAACGAGTTTAGTGTGCTTGAAAACGTAATGCTGCCCGGTTTAAAATTGGGAAAGTATCCGCATGAACAAATAGAGCAGCGCGCTATGGATCGCTTGAAGATGCTGGATATTCAATCCCTTGCGCTAAAAAAAAGCAAACCGACTTTCCGGTGGTGAAAAACAACGAGTGGCCATTGCACGGTCGTTGATCAACGACCCGCTGATTATAATGGGTGATGAACCCACAGGCAACCTGGATAAAAAGAATGGCTTAATCGTCTTTGATATTTTTAAGCGGATGGCGGAAGAGTACAAACAGACTTTACTGATTGTTACTCACAATCAGAGTTTTGCGGAAAGCACTCATCGCATTATTGAAATGGAGGATGGTAGAATTACCAGACAATAAGTACAAAGTCCTTATTTTTGCAGTGGCCAAAAATCTAATTTAGGAGACAACATCCTGGAAATGATTTAAGCTCTAACTGCTTAAGAATGCGCATCCTTAGTCAATTGTATCCCCTTATGTCGTTTCGTAGTGTCATGAAACGCGATATATTTTTTGGTGTTTTTCTCACTATTTTCCTTTTAGTATTCACTCCGTTTGGGCTAAGCAGTTTTGCCTACGACCGGTTTTATATCATCGTGGGGTATGGGGTTACAAGCTATTGTATGATTGCATTGAATGATCTTGCCGCTTACAAACTATTTCCTTCAACGTTTCATGAATCTACCTGGACGGTGGGTAAACAAATCACCTGGGCATTCTGGCATCTATTTTGGTTAGGGGGAGCCAACCTTTATCTACGGAGTCTGGGTGGGCATTTCCCTTAACTTTTTATTCGTTTATCAAAATAGTGCTCTATGCATTGGCAAGCGCAATCATTCCGGTGATGGGAATCACCCTTCTTCGTCAAAACTATCTCTTAAAACAACATCAGAATCATGCAGCAGCAATAAACCAGGATATCAAGAATAATAAGGATCAGCAGGAAAAGATAGAAATCGCCTCGCCCATCTTAAAATTCATAGCGGAAAACAACAAAGATTATTTTGAAATAACTCCGGCTTCATTAATCAGTATATCCTCGCAAGACAACTATGTGGAATTCATTTTCAGAAGAAAAAAAAATTCATAAGGAATTGCTTCGAAGTACTTTAAGTCGTGTGGAAGATATACTCGTAGGGCAACAGTATTTTTGCGTTGCCACAGGGCTTTCATTGTGAACCTTAACCGGATAAAATCGGTAGAAGGCAACTCTCAGGGATACAGAATAAACATGGAGGGCCATAACCAACCTATTCCGGTTGCCAGGCCAAAAAATAAAGCCTTGAAGGAGCGGATTCATTCATTGGCTCTACAATAACAAGTTTACCGCACACTCACTTTTACTTTACAGTGTGTCCCAACCGGATTGCCACTCACCCCAAAGGCTGCAATTCATCCCAAAATTTGGCTTTCCAACCCTTCATCTTGAAGTGAAAGCAACTTGTGATTTAGGTTTGCATGCAACTGAAAAAAATGCTTACAGCTGCCATGGTTTTTAATCTGCTACACCTCATGTACCATCAATTCACGATTCACTTTGATGTGTATCCCTTCAATAACATTGAAAAGATCAGGCCGAAGATCAGAACTATAAAATCTTTAGCATGCGGTATTTTAATGTTGTTCCCGTTAATAGCACTGCGGACAAAGAATTTTCTACTAATCGAAATTTCCGCAGTAATTCTTTTTTGATACAGGTGAAGGAAATCATTGACTGGTGGATCCCTTACCTATTTGGGGCTTCGAAAGAATGGAAAAATCACTACCTCAAGATTTTTGCTGAGACTACCATCATGTTATCGGCCATCAGAGATAATCCAATACCTAATCTGGAGCACTGCATTTTGCATACGCTCACCCTACTTTCCTTTTTGTCCATCATCGTTTATTATTTAATAATCTACATGCCATGAGAGGATTAATTATTATAGCTATTATTTTATCCGGATTTGTGAGTTCCTCAGCACAAGTGACCCTTTATTACAATGGAAATATTTTTACCAGTGATCAATCCCTTCCTGTTGCCACGTATTTCGTGGTAGAGAATGGATTCATTACAAAAACCGGAAGCAGACTGGATGAATCAGACTTAAAAAAATACGCCAATCAGGTAAATCTTCAATCCAAAACTGTGATACCCGGAATTATAGATAGTCATCTCCATTTTATTGATGCCGGGCTGAACTTACTGCAAACCAGTTTCTCAAACTCTCATGATAGGCTAAGCCTGATTGAAAAAATAAAATCAACCAAAAATGAATTGTTGGATGGTATCTACATTGGTCGCGACTTAGGTCATGAAGTATTGAAAGCAATGGAGAAACCGAAAGACTTATTGGATTCTTTAATGCCGGAAACGCCTGCCATCATTTTTCTCAAAAGCGGTCATGCTGCCATTGTTAATAGTGTAGCGTTGAAAAAACTTGGGTTCACATCTACTAGTACAATCACCGATGGTACCATACAAAAGGATATTTCAGGAAACCTCACCGGCCTTTTAATGGAAGGCGCGTCCATGGAAGCCAGTCGGCAAATTAGTTCTATCTATTCCAGTGAAACCATTGAGCGAGCCATACTGAAAGTTCAGTCAAATGCACTGTGCTACGGCATTACAACCATAGGTGACAACACCTTTAGCCCTTACTTCTTTAAAATATATCAACAGTTGCAGAAGGAGGATTTATTAAAAATACGTGTGCGGGCAAGAAGTTACGGCCGTATTCCGGAAACGGAGGGATTGATGAAAAGTGTCGGTAAAAAACACATGGGATTTATTGGCGGTGGTGTGGATGAGACGCGCGTAAAATATCATGCTATGAAATTTTTCGAAGATCAATCGCTCTCCCTCAATGGCCATTCGCACGACATGGTTGAACCTGGCGGCAATGTTTTTCTTAGCCCGGATCAGTTAGCGGATATTTTTCAACTCCATCCTGCCAGTACATTCGCCTTTCATGTTCAAGGAAAAAGAGGATTACAAAATATTCTAGATGCAGTTAAGACAAATGAGAAAAAGGATCACAGCCGCGCCATGTATTGGACCATGCCGGATATGCTTCGGGCGAACAAATAAAAGAAGCTGCCGATTTAGGCTTAGGGTTAACGATTATTGCAAGTCAGCTATTCGACTACGAAAACCTGTCTTCATTTTATAAAACCCATGCTCCTGCCGATCAGCCTTTTGACGAGCATGAATTATTGGATACACGAATGAAGTATGAGATGGCTAAAGGTGCGTTGACCAGTGATTATCCATACGGCATGGACACTGTATTTATCGAGTTACCTGAAATTGATGGACTCAATCCATTTCCCCTCATGGCCGTTAATGTTAGCTGGAAGGTATCCGGATGGAACTTTAATTCATGGCGTTGGTGATAAAACTCTTACTGTCACTGATGCCGTTCAGGCCTATACCACAAATGGTGCTTACGTGCTAATGGAGGAGACCCAGTTAGGCAAAATTGCACCGGGCTTCCATGCAGATTTTGTTGTGATGGAGAATGACATTCTTTCTACCGATCCGATTGAGCTCTATCAGGCAAGGGTGGAACAAACCTTTGTCAGTGGTGCTTTAGTATTTGATTCCAGCCACACAACGAATTCAGTGCGTGCAGGTAAGACCATTCCTGTAAGCCCCAGCGACTATGCAATTTCACCAGTTATCGGATATGATCCGGCACTCGGAATGATTCTTGGTGGCGCCTATTTTAATTTTCCATTAAAAACTCCCGGTCAATATTTTGATTTCCAAATTCAGGCCATCACCAGCGGAAAAATAAATTTACAATCCAACTACTCATATTTTAATTTGTTTAAAAATATGAATCTTAATTTTTCTGGTTCTTATTCGAATTTCTTTCAATACTATTTTGGGGAAGGAGATGAAACCAATGCTGATACCTATGTAAAATTGTTCTCAAATAATTATAGAGTAAAGCCTGAAATAGCTATTCAGTTAAAAAAGAAATTCCAGCTCATTGCCTTTGGAGATGCTCGCGGCAGAAGAGAAATTAAAGTAACTGACCAAAATGATGTGGAAATAAATACGAGTTTTTTCCCCAATGAAAACTCACTGGCCTTCGGTCTCACCAGTAAGTATGACACACGCGACAATACCTTCAGCACCAAAAAGGGTACGTTAATGCAAGCCACGCTTCAATACATACCCGAAGCACTGAATGTTAAAGGGCTTGGAGATGTAGGGCAAGTACAGGCAGAGATCAGGCATTTTACATACGTTATCAATTCAAACTTTGTGATTGCCTCACGTCTTGCGGCCGGATATTCAAGTGGTACATCCAGCTATCTGTTTCGCTATAGCTTGGGGGGTTCTTATGCGTTGCGGGGATATTACTCTAATCGATTCCGTGGGGAAAAGTATTACGTAGTGCAGCTTGAAGGCCGCTTTCCGATTTACAGAAGATTTTCTGGTGTTGCATTCATCGATGCCGGAGATATAACAGATCAGGCATTGGATAAACCAAAATATACTTATGGTACAGGTATGCGATTCGCGTTGAGTCAGAATATTAAGCTTAGGCTTGACTATGGCATAGGGCGAGACCAAACCGGTGTATTCTTCACCTTTAGTGAAGCCTTTTAAGAATTTTAAATCAAAAAATATATCGTAACAACAACCAGTATGAAAAAAATACGTTAAGCGAACAATCCACTATACTGATTGCCGCTAGAGTAAAAAATCTTTCTTCAACAAATATTTTCGTTTGGGACGAAATGGATGAGCAAGTACACTCCCCCTCCCATTTACCAGGCTACCTAATTGGTTCATACCCATCCATGCAGACGCCATACAGGTACCAGTTGATGAAAATAGTAAGTTTATATCGGACCTTGATATCCGATTTGTAAAATATTTATTACTTTGCTATCCCTATTCCTTGGGATAATATGAACAGAGATATAACGGATTTGAATGATATCAGGACCTTAGTGGATACATTCTTCGAGAGCGCTGTCAAAGATGATTTACTTGGCCCCATATTTTCTCAAATTGAAAATAGCCACTTGCACAAGGATACATTGTATAAATATTGGGAAACGGTACTTTTAACGCACGCATCTGACGCAGAGCTATTCCCAAAGCACATAGAATTAATGTTTAGTCCTAAGCATTTCTTCAGATGGTTAACGTTATTTCTCAGCACAATTGACACCCTCTATTTCGGCCCTACTGCCGAAAAGGCTAAGATTATGGTGATGAGAAAGTCTGAGGAGTTTCAATCTGACCTTGGGTTTAGTGTATTTTAGTCCCTCATCGTAGAGCTCAAAAAAGTCTTTGCTTATATTCTAGGCACAAGTTTTACTCATGCCCTTACCTGCCGGAAGGCTTTAGCTTTATACTAAACTCAGGAATATCTTAATTTCTTCTTTCGTGTTGAAAAAATTCGGACTCACCCGAATGTTCTCAGCCTGCAAGGTTACCAAAACTTTCTCAGCGGTTAGCTTTTGGTATAGCGCTTTGGTGGCTTCCAATGAACCTGTGTTGAAATGAACAATGGCCGTTCGCTCTTCGCGGTTCTTTATGGGCGTTACTATTTTATGTCCCTTTTCATGGAGCCCTTCAATCAGAAAATCCGTATTTTCTAACGCTTTCTTATAAACGTTCGGGATACCAATATCAAGTAACAACTCGAGTCCTGCCGACCACGCACTGAAGAGTGAGTAAGCAATGGTACCCGTCTCAAATTTTCTAGAGTCATCATAGTAAGAAAGTTTATCATAAAGGGTGTCCGCAGCAAACATGCCAGGTAAAACCGGGGCAATCCTATTAGCAACTTTTTATTAACATATAAGAATCCAGTTCCATGCATTCCCAGTAGCCACTTGAAACCACAACCCGCCATTACATCTATCTGATCTTTTTCTACGTCAATAGGAATCATACCCGCTGCTTGTGCTACGTCTACGACAAACAAAGCACCTTTCTTGTGTGCCATTTTTCCAATAGTCGACAGGTTCGGTCTGTAACCACTATTGAATCGCACGGCAGCAATGGCCACCACGCGCGTTTTATCATCGATCAGTTTTCCGATTGCCCCGGGATCAATACTATTATCCTCATTGATTTTTGCAAACCTAACCTCAACACCCTTCTTTTCAAGTTGCAACCAGGGAAATGAGTTATTCCAATGTTCTCGTTCAGGAATTACAATGTTGTCACCCTTTTTTAAATCCAGGCCTTGCGCAACAATCCCTACACCTACGCCAGTACTTGTTACCAGTGCATATTCTTCCGGTAATCCACCTAATAACTTGGATAGTGAAACACGTATTTCATCTCTATAAAATGCTTTATTTCCGATAGAACCATATTCTGTATTTAAGAATACCTGAAGTTGATCTTGCACCAAAGTATTTAGTGGGGCTTTTGAGGCATTGTTAAGATAAATTGCTTTTTTGGTAATCGGGAATAGTGATCGAATTTTTTCTATATTCATATCAATGAACACTAAATATTAGGTCCGCAAATTTAATTTTAAAATCAGTTCATGATCTTCCCCAGTTGAAGAGCTCCTATAACTTCTTCAAACCCTTGATCTGGTTTTTATCTGCTTCCACGATACTTATCGCGTAGCCACCGCCCGAGGCTGACCATTGTTGCAATTTAGAGGCATTACTGATCACCACTTTTCGTATGGTGTACGCCTGTGGATTGGTTTTGTAATGGGCATCCTTTGCATCGGCATAGATGGTGGCAATGTAGGTCTTGCCTGGGTCCAGAAAGTTGAACAATACATTGGAGATGCGTGGTGTTTCTCCATTTACATTTCCAAGAAACCAAGTCGACTTTCCCTTTTCTTTACGCGCCACAGTAATGTATTGACCGGGTTCTGCCTCCAGATATTTACTGTCATCCCAATCTAGCGCAACATCTTTAATAAATTGAAAGGCATCCATAAACCGGGAATAATTTTCTGGGAAATCGGCTGCCATTTGAAGCGGACTGTACATCGTTACATACAACGCCAGTTGGTTGGCCAGTGTGCTGTTGCAATGACTGGTGTTGCTCGGATTAGCCTTACTGATGTTCATTTCAAAATTCCGGGGGTATAATCCATGGGTCCTCCTATCAATCGTGTGAAGGGAAGAATAGTTACATGATTTGGTTTGGAACCACCGAATGCCTGGAACTCGGTGCCGCGTGCGGATTCATTGCCGATCATATTCGGATACGTGCGGGCAATACCTGTGGGGCGAACAGCCTCATGTGCATTCACCATAATCTTATACTGTGCGGCTTTCTCCACTACATACTGGTAGTGATTGACGGTCCATTGATCGTAGTGATAATATCCTCTTGGGAGAATATCACCCACATATCCCGTTTTCACGGCATCGTAATTATTGTCTTTCATAAATTGAAAAGCTTTATCAAGGTGGCGTTCATAATTACGGGTTGAGCCTGAGGTTTCGTGATGCATGATTAGTTTGATTCCTTTTGATTTTGCATAGTCCCGCAAGCCCGGTAAGTCGAAATCCGGATATGGGGTAACAAAATCAAATACGTTATCTTTGTGATGACCAAACCAATCTTCCCACCCGATGTTCCAACCTTCCACAAGCACCCCATCAAATCCATGGAGTGAAGCAAAGTCGATGTATTTTTTTACGTTAGCCGTATTGGCTCCGTGGGTGCCATTCGGTTTTGCCGTAGAATAATCCGTAACGCCAATCTGAATAGAAGGCAAATCGTTCGTGTATGACCAAGTACTCTTTCCGGTGATCATCTCCCACCATACGCCCATGTACTTAACCGGTTTAATCCAGGAGGTATCTTCAATCTTATTTGGCTCATTTAAATCGTACGTCATCTTACTCGCAAGAATCTCGCGCGCATCATTACTTACCATAACCGTACGCCACGGAGATGTACTAGGCGCCTGCATGTACCCTTTATCGCCCTTCGCATCAGGCGTAAGCCACGATTGAAAGATCAGGTTCGCATCATCCAGATTTAAGTGCATGCAGGAATAGTTAATGAGTGCCGCTTCATGAATATTTATATACAGGCCCTCATCGGTCTTCATCATCAATGCGGTTTGAACACCTGTAGGTGAAAAGGGCGTTTGCGAAGCATTAGGTGAGATGCTCCCTTTCATCAGGTTTCGTATTTCGGATAATCGTGAAGTGGTATAGTTGTACTCTTGCGTATCGTAATCGCCTGCTATCCAAAAGGCCGTGTGGTTGCCTGCCATGGCAAACTGGGTCCGCTCCTCTTTGATCACAAAATATATAAGGTTCTTCTGAGATGGAAATTCATACCGAAAGCCGAGACCTTCATCAAACATCCTGAACCGAATAATCAATTCACGATCGGTACCTTTTTGTAAAAGCGTTACGGCAAATTCATTGTAATGATTGCGGATACTTTTTACTTCGCCCCACACAGGCTCCCAGTTGGAGTCGTTCGTGGCAGTTTCTGATTTCACGATTGAAAAATCATTCAGAAGAGATTTTTCATCGTTCTTAAGTTCAAGCCCCAGTTCACTTGGTTTTATAACAGACTTTCCGCTATAGGTCAACGCATACGTTGGCGTTCCATCTGCTTTCAGTGCGAATGTCATGCTTAATTTTCCGTTTGGTGACTGAAGCTGCTGACAGAGAACTTCGCTGGAAAGAATTAACAGTAAACTTATAACTACCAGAAACTTTTTCATAGAAGGAATCCTTTTTAGTGAAGTACAATATTAAGCAAGTTGTAACTGAAAAATGTAAGACTCGCTATAGATTTAAAAACCGAACCCCCGTAATCTTTTCACAGACTGCGAGAAATTTATCTTGCAACGCTTCATCGGTAGCGGTTGGATTAAAGTGCTTTTGATGTTGATGAAAAAAATACTGGCCACTCTCTTTCGCTTGGGCCTGATCACTGGTAGCCAGCCAACATTGAGTTTGATAACCTTGCTCCAGATCATCCGGTGCACCGGCACCACCCATTTTGGTAGGCACCCAGCCCGGGTTAACACCATTGCTATATACTGTGGGCCATAAACGCGCCACCGCCATGCTGAATAAAAGCACGTGTAGCTTCGAATCGGAATAACTGATTTTATCGGGATCACTTTCTAGTTGTTGTAATTTAGCTTGTCCCCCACTATGTAATCCTGAGCTCAAATAGATCAAGCGTTTGGGTGGGGTAATTAAACTGGTTAAGATGTAAGGTGCTAAGGTATTGACGGCCACAATCACTTTCCCGCTGGCGCGATACACACCTGCATTGTGAATCACAGCATCAAAACTTCCCAACGCATTTAGATCATTAGCTAACTGTTTGGTTTCATCGAGGTTTGATAAGTCTGCGGTTACTACCGCCTCGGCACCGGGTATTTTTTTCAAAGCCTCCTGTCCGCGGGCTTTGTTGCGTGCGTGCAACACAACCTGATGTCCTTCACTTACTAATTGCATAGCGGCCAACTGACCAAGGCCATCCGCTGAGCCTGTGATAAAGATTCTTGACATGAACTAAAGATATTACCAATGAACTGATTTTCTAAAGCGACTCAGAAATTTCTAAGTACTGCAAATCTAACTTTAAAATTAATTTATGATCTTCCCAAGTCGCGAGCTTGAATTCAACTATTTTATTTCCTGGTCAAAGTTCCCTCCATCAGTACCCATGATTCCGGATCAAGCAAAACTTTATTGGGTTCCGAATCCAGTGCGATAGTAAATGTATTTGACTTTTCGTTTACCTGAATAGTTTTCATCACCGGCTTATCGGCTTTTCCGGCATACACGGCAATCTGAATAGGCATTTTAAAAATACTACCATCCGTTTGAACCTGATCTAATTCAATTGTTAGTTCCCTATTCTTTGTATTGTATTGCCAGATTCCATTGACTTTGAATGTACCCGGTTTGTATAACCACTGTTGAAAAAAATCTTTTAGGTCCAGTCCCGAGGCCACTTCCATTTCCCGCAGAAAGTCGGCCGTGGTAGCATTTAGGTTCTGGTATTTTTTATAATAGGTTTGAATTCCTTTCCAAAATACATCGGTACCCATAACACCGCGCAGCATGTGTAATGTCCAGCTGCCTTTCTGATAGGTTTGGCCACTGGTAACCTGGCTCATATCTTTTAGGTTATCGTGAACAATCCGGTAGTTAGGATTTTTTTCATAGAAGGCGTTTACGCTTTTCTTACTGGATGCCAGACCTTCCATAAAAGCATCGTGACCATACTCATGCTCAATAAACAGTAAGGTAAAGTAAGTAGCAAAACCTTCACTCAACCAAACATCATCCCAGTCAGATTCCGTTACTGCATTGCCAAACCATTGATGGGCAATTTCATGGATGACTACATTCCTCCAACGCAAGTTCCTGTCTCCTACTACTGAACCCTCACTATACAAAATAGCTGAGGCTGCCTCCATGCCACCGCTCACGCTATTGGATTGAATGTTAGCCAACTTCTCGTATGAAAATGGACCTACATACGAACTATAAAATTCCAAGACCTTTTTTGTAGGCTCTGCGAAATCATAAAATCCTTTATCGCGATCCTGATGGTATACCCAGGTCTCGATCGATTTATGATCAAATTGATCTACATACTGAACAGCAAAGCGAGCAACACCCAATACATACAACCAGGGTGCAATGGGAACGGATTGTTTCCAATGCGTTAACTGATTTCCATTTGCTAAATCTGTTTCTTCTATTTTTAAACCATTCGATACTACCTGGTAATGCGCAGGCGCGGTAACAATAAACTCGCACGTAGCTTTATCGTAAGGATGATCGACCAGCGCGAGCCAATTGCGTCCTTTGTCGGGCCAGTTGTCACTGAAAAATGTTCTATCGCCATATTTGTTATTGGCAATCTTGAGTCCGGTGGCGGGCACACCCGAATAAGTAATTGTGTATTGTGTACGCTGATTGAGTTGCGAAGAGACTGGCAGCTTGATTTTCAACTCATCATTTTCATGAGTGTATTCCAACACTTTCCCTGCGGCAGTTACCTGACTAACTTTCATACCCTTATTTCCTAATGCTGCAGTAGCCTTTATCAAATCAAGTCTTAGGGTTTCAACGCCTGCGCCAACATATCTAACGTCAATAGTTACTTCACATTTAATTTCGTCTGTATTGTCGGAGAGTAGAATTTTAAACGCATAGTTTAGTATATCAACTTTCGGATTTTTGGGATAATTATCGGCAAGTGAAAATGTAGTAGTGAAAGCGAGAAGCGTGATGCACAATGACCATTTCATTTTAGTATAAGCCTTCATAGTTTTATAATTTGAATAACTCTATTTTTTAATTGGTAATGCGATGGCCGGACGAAGTTCAATCAATCCCTTTTCCTTGATAGTGCGTTCTACATCTTCAATGCTGGAAGGAACGAAAGCGCTCATGTTTTCAACGCCAGTTTCAGTTACCAACGCTACATCTTCGATACGAACATATAATCTTTCCTCATGAATCCAAATCATAGGATCAATCGTAAACACCATACCCGGTTTTAACTTTACGCCATGCACACGCCCCACATCGTGCACGGCCATGCCAACCGGATGTTGAAAGTGTCCACGGAATTGCACGCCTTCCTGAACGGCTTTTAAATGTGCCGGCTTGACAAACTTTTTACCTACAAGATATTGTTTCATATCTGCAGCCGCTTTGTCAAGCACGTCATTTGAAGTGACTCCTGGTTTAATGTATTTGAAAAGCGCATCGCGATAAGCAATTACAAAATTGTAAAGTTCTTTTTGCTCCTCATTAAACTTTCCATTCACCGGCCAAATGCGCGTAACATCACTGGTGTAGTATCTATAATCGGGTGCGTAATCCATTAGTACGAGATCACCCTCTTTCAAAACATCCGTTTTATAAAAATAATGCCCCATGTAAGCATTGGTGCCTCCTCCTATGATCGCAGGGTAAGCATCGCCTCGAGCACCTTGCATGTAAAAGATATACTTAGCCGCTGCATCCAACTGATATTCATAAACACCAGGCTGGGTTGACTTCATGGCTTCTATAATTCCCAAACCTGCAATTTGTGTGGCCTTGCGAATGAGGTCGACCTCCTTGGGGCTTTTTATCAGGCGCATAGAATCCAAGGCTGGCGATAAATCACGAATTTCAAACTGCGGTACGCGTGCATTGAGTTTAGAAATAAATAATGCTTCTCGAGTGGCCTGGCCATCCCATGGATCTGATGAAGACCTCGCCGTCCATAAAGCAACTCATCACGACTGTCATTTCCGATTTCTGCCGGACTGAATTCCGTGTAAAGCAAAGGCGCTGGTGGTCTGATCAATCCGGTGCTAATCAGATCACCAGCAAAATTCAATACCCTTTACCTGATCAGCACCCGTAAGTTGTTTAACCAACTCCGTATCTTCTGCCGATAATACTTTTCCTGACCGCGTTCTGTGCCTTCATCGCGATGTGGAAGGTATAAGGTTGACTGTTTATTTCTTCCATTGAGCAGCAAATAAGAATGCGCTGTTTCTATTCCGGTGAGGTAATAGAATGTATTTGCTTGCCTAAAGACGCTAAGCCAGGTACCCCACTTGCACCTTGAATAACAGCAATGGCATTAGTGCCAATGGCATCAAATATTTTTGTTCTCCGTTCGGCAAAATCTGACGGTGTAAAATCAGTTTGGTAATGATGCTTATCCTGTGCAAACACAGGATTCAAAAAAAGTAAAAATAGAATAGTATTGAGTGAGGTTTTTCTTCTTCATTATATTATTAGGCTAGTGGTTGGATAAAGATATGTTTTTTAGTGATTGGCTCAATGACAATTTTATCAATTCCGTTTGCATCCATTCAAATTTGATTACCTTTGTAAAACTATGAGCGAAAAATCTGAATCAAATAAATGCCCAAACTGTCAGTCGCTATATGGTTACCCTACGGGCTCTTCCATGATGTGCCCGGAATGTGGGCATGAATGGAACTCGGATGAAATTAGCGAAGTTGCTACAGAAGAAGTTGATGCATCGGTGGTGAGAGATGCTAATGGTACTTTGCTGGAAAACGGTGATACCGTAATTATTATCAAAGATTTGCCTCTGAAAGGAGCTTCAAAATCAATTAAAGCCGGTACAAAAGTGAAGAATATTAAACTAACCAGCGGTGATCATAATATTGATTGTAAAGTTGATGGCTTTGGTTCCATGGGTCTCAAATCGCAATTTGTACGTAAGAGCGTTTAAAATCTTATAATTGGAATGACCTTAACTAAACCTAAATACTATGAAACTAATCACGAAGAAACTGGTCCTATTAACTTTCCTTTCCCTCATGGGAGCTACTGTTATTGTTTCCTGTGGGAAAAAGCTGCGGAAGGAGAACATCCAACCTCTGATTCGGCTGTAGAGGCCTCGGATTCAACCGAACACCCATCCGATTCTACCCAGAGGAGCATCCCGAGCATCCACAAGACTCACAAAGAATAATTAAACAATCTCAGCTTATAGCGATTGATTGGCAGGACGTGTAAACGTAAAAGTAGTTTTCGTTACTACTTCTTTACCATCTATTTCCAGGTAGGGATAGGCCAAAAAATTTATTGGTTCTGAAGCCGGGCCGGGTTCTACAATAAGATCTCGGCCCTTGCTAAATTCTATTCTGTTAGCAGGATGATGTCCAAAATAGTAAGTAGCCAAAGCCGTATATTTATTGGCTTCACTAATATCAATGGGCCACCATTTTCCTTCGGCATAAAACTCGGCCCAACAATGATACCCGTCAATGCCGCCCTCATTTCTGTCGGCAGGAATGGATGCACCAACAGCAAAGCGAGCCGGAATTCCTAGAGAGCGAGCAAGGGAAATAAAGAATGAATGGAACTCAGTACAATTACCGGTTCGTACATCGCATGCATAATTAGAATCGCCTTTCCCGTAGTTGCCATACTTCATATAACGCATGTTGTCAATAATGTAATCATACAATGCGCGGGCTTTCATGAGTTCACTGCCATCGCGCCCACGCGTAGCATCGTTAGCAATAGTTTCAAAACGTCCACCCACAGGCATTAACCGATTATCAGCCAGATACCGCGCGTCTATTGGCCCGGCATCAGCATAGGGTCCTTTTTCAACGCGCTTTACCTTGTATAAGATATCTATAGTCTTTTTGCTTTCCTTAGCGTTGAGAGCCACGTATAAAATTGTGTTATTGAATTCTTTATCATTCAACAATTTGTACTCCATGGGTACTTTCATTTCGGCAATTTCTATTTGTTGGTATTCATCGGTGGTGGCGATTGGAATCCACATTTTTGCCTCTCCATTTATTTCTGGCAACTCAACCTGATAATGGAATTCAAACGAATCGCTGCCTTCCATTACGCCCAATAAGCGGGTGGAAGCTTCCTTAACGGGAATGCGGTTCCAGGTTTTATCAGGCTTTTGTTTCCAGGCGTAGTACGGTTTTCCATTTAATTTATGAACGCTGGTTTCGGTTACGGTCATAGCTCCCGGTTCACCATCAAGAAAAAAATCAACATCATATACATCCCCACGTTCATCGGCCAGATCGACACAGGCGAAATTTCTTTTCGGACCGAGATTAGAAAGATATTCGGTATGTACCCGTACCAGTTTCATCCGAAAATCCTTACCCCGGTCGCTTACTTCAAAGTACCCTCCATTTTCTTCTGTCTTCTTTTGAATAAAACTCTTTATTCCCGCTTCTATTTCTGCGATAGAAACTCTTTAGGTTTTTGCGCCTTCGATTTCCTTCTTTTCGTGGCACGATCCGGAAGCTAAAATAAGAATGAGGATAGGGAAAAATTCTCTTGATCATAGGGTTAAAGATAAGTGTGAATATCTCAAATTCAACAAAATGTCAGCAAGTAAAACGGTTTCTTCAGATGACAAAATTTTAGTCCGGAAAGCTATTAATAGATTTTAACTATATTATTATAAGAATAATCAATTTGATTTATTATCAAGATGATTGTAATCTTGAAGATGACTTTAATCATGGTAAGCCTGATCGATATTGCTTAATATGCAAGCATCGATTCTTTAATGAACACATAATTAAAAACCACTAAATATTATAAATATGGCAGATCAAACAAATCCAGGCACAACAGAGCACACGATGAATGGTGAAGGTAAATGTCCCTTTCATGGTGGTGAGATTAAAAAGCCGGCTGGTGGTGGCACACGAAACCGCGACTGGTGGCCAAATCAGTTGAAGCTTAACATTCTCCGGCAACACTCCGCCTTATCCAATCCAATGGATGAGAAGTTCAATTATGCAGAGGCATTTAAATCGCTCGATCTTAAAGCGGTAAAAAAGGACATCGTTGCGTTGATGACTACTTCGCAAGATTGGTGGCCTGCCGATTATGGTCACTATGGTCCGTTCTTTATTCGTATGGCATGGCACTCAGCCGGAACTTATCGTATTAGTGACGGTCGTGGTGGTGCCGGTTCTGGTAACCAACGCTTTGCACCTCTCAATAGCTGGCCCGATAATGCCAACCTCGATAAGGCACGATTGCTACTTTGGCCAATCAAGCAGAAGTATGGTAATAAAATTTCATGGGCCGACTTGATGATCCTCGCAGGCAACTGTGCACTAGAATCTATGGGTTTCAAGACTTTTGGCTTTGGTGGTGGTCGCGAAGATATATGGGAATCGGAAGAAGATGTTTATTGGGGCGCGGAAGATACCTGGTTGGGCGATAAACGTTACACCGGCAAGCGTGATCTTGAAAATCCACTGGCAGCCGTTCAAATGGGTTTGATCTACGTAAACCCTGAAGGACCTAACGGAAAACCAGATCCGCTGGCAGCAGCTATTGATATTCGCGAAACGTTTGGCCGTATGGCTATGAACGATGAAGAAACAGTAGCCCTTATTGCAGGTGGTCACACCTTCGGTAAAACACATGGCGCAGCCGATCCGGGTAAATACGTTGGTAAAGAACCTGCTGCTGCAGGTATTGAAGAGCAAGGCTTAGGCTGGAAAAATTCCTTTGGAACCGGCCACGGAGTTCACACGATAACCAGTGGTTTAGAAGGCGCCTGGACTACTACGCCAACGAAATGGAGCAACAACTTTTTCTGGAATCTCTTTGGCTACGAATGGGAATTAACAAAAAGCCCGGCTGGTGCCCAGCAGTGGATACCCAAGCATGGTATGGGTGCTAACACGGTGCCGGATGCCCATGACTCTTCTAAACGCCATGTACCGGTAATGCTAACTACTGACCTTGCCTTACGCGTAGATCCAGTTTATGAAAAGATCTCAAGACGTTTCCTTGATGATCCAGATCTGTTTGCCAATGCATTTGCGAAGGCTTGGTATAAACTTACACACCGCGATATGGGACCCATCTCTCGCTACTTAGGTTCCGAGGTTCCCAAAGAAGAGTTGATCTGGCAAGATCCTATTCCTGCAGTAACTCATAAGTTGATAGACGATAAGGACATTGAAACGTTGAAGAGTAAAATACTTGCTTCTGGATTAACGGTATCGCAGTTGGTTTCTACTGCCTGGGCTTCCGCATCAACATTCCGTGGTTCTGATAAACGCGGTGGTGCCAATGGTGCCCGCGTTCGGCTTGCACCACAAAAGATTGGGAAGTCAATAATCCCGCTCAATTGGCAAATGTGTTAAAGAAACTTGAGGGTATTCAACATGAGTTTAATAAGAGTGGTAAGCACGTATCATTAGCCGACTTGATTGTGTTGGCAGGTTGTGCAGGTATTGAGAAGGCTGCAAAAAATGCTGGTCATGAGGTGAAAGTTCCATTCACTGCAGGTCGCGCTGATTCCTCACAAGAGCAAACAGATGTAGAATCATTTGCCGTGCTTGAGCCTGCTGCCGATGGTTTCCGCAATTATTTTCATGCTAAGCATAGCGCTACAGTAGAAGAAATGTTAGTTGATAAAGCACAACTGCTAACGCTTACAGCACCCGAAATGACTGTATTATTAGGAGGATGATTTGTACTTAAAACCAATTCGATAATTCAGCACACGGTGTATTCACTAAAAAATCAGAAGCACTTAGCAATGATTTTTTGTTAACCTACTTGATTTAGGTACAAGCTGGAAGGCAACTTCTGAAACACAAACTGAATTTGAAGGCCGCGATAGAAAGACTGGTGAAGTGAAATGGACTGCTACTCGTGCTGACCTGATTTTAGGTTCTAACTCTGAGTTGCGCGCTATTGCTGAAGTATATGGCTGTGCCGATGCTGAAGCAAAGTTTGTTAAAGACTTTATAGCTGCCTGGAACAAGGTGATGAACCTGGATCGTTTTGATCTGGCTTAAAAGAAGTCTTTAGTTTTAGTATTGAGAGGTGATCTGTTTTAGATCACCTCTTTTATTTATTAATGGTATCGATCTCATTCGAGCTGTCATCACGGACGAGATCTTAGAAATGGTAAGGTGTTCTTAACCTCAACGGGATTCCGGGTCTAGATATAGATCAGTTTTATTTTACTCATTAACTCCACTCGCCCGGAATGACAATTCAAATAATTATCTTGTGCTCTTTAGCAACGTCAGATGATTTCTCTTAACGACATCTATTTTCCGTACAGGGTACAGTTATCTTCAAGCAACTCAATCTACAGCTTGAGTCTGGTGTAGGCTACTTGATCACCGGAAAAAACGGAATTGGGAAAACGACTTTACTAAATCTGCTTGCTGGAAAAAATCAACCGAAGTCTGGGTCGGTTATATATGATTTTATAGACTACGCACTTACGTGGGATGAGAAGTACGAACTCCGCAAAAAAAATATTCACTATGTGCCTACCCATGCGCTGCATGAATTAATGAGCGGCCCCGATTTATATTATCAGCAACGGTATTATACTATCGAGGAAACTACCCCGATCCCTACAGTGAAAGATTTCTTTGGTGAGCGGTATAAAAACTGAACGATTTTGATTTCCCCACATCTTTAACATTGATCATTTGCTTAAGCTCGAACTTCCGCGATTGAGCAACGGACAATTAAAAGATTATCATCTTGAAACAGCTATTGGATAATCTCCCAAAATATTGATCCTCGATTATCCGTTTGAAGGACTCGATCTCACCAGTCGCATCGAATTAAAAGAATTTTTAGATCATCTCGCAACTTATCATCACATTCAAATGATTATTGCCGATCACAATCATCCACAACTTCCCAACGTCATTACAAAAAAAATTGAATTAACTTCTTGCTCGAGCGAGATTACTAATCGCACGCAAAGTGAATTTGATTCAACGAGTTTACCTCAAGCCATTGCTCCTGCCAAAGAGACTGAGCCTGTAGTAGAAATGCGCAATCTTAAAATTCAATATGGCAACGCGATAATTTTAAATAACCTAAACTGGAAAATTAATCGCGGTGAACGCTGGGCACTTACGGGACCCAATGGCTCAGGCAAAACTACACTCTTCAGTCTTATCTATGCCGACCATCCTATGGCCTATAGTGAACAGGTCTATCTTTTTGGTAAACGTAGAGGCACGGGCGAATCCATTTGGGATATTAAAAAACGAATTAGTTATCTCGGGCCCGAGCAAATACATTTTCTGGATGCTGCTACTTCCTTACTTACTGTATGAATATCTCACTTAAAAAGTGAAGTAACAGACGTGAAATCAATTATTATTTTTGGAATTGAACATCTTCTGCAAAACGGGTACGACAACTATCCAATGGCGAGTTGCAATTAGTATTGTTGATAGGGTTGTTTCTATCACAAAAGGAATTGCTGCTATTAGATGAACCCTTTCAATTTCTTGACCCCATACAAAAAGCTCGCGTTAACGAGTATCTCAGTAAACATCTGAACCAAACCACCACCCTCGTTTTAATTACCCATTATGAAGGTGATGTCAAGCATTGGACGAATCACAGGATGAAGCTTTAATGCATATTGCAAAACATGTAACGAGGGAATGGAATTATTTCAATGCTCCATATTGATAATCTCTATCTGCCGTCTTGAAAATAAGCCAAGTAGCGTTTTTTGTGTTTTCAGATACTGAAAAACTTCTTGAGCTCGCCTAAAATAAAACCGCTTACCCAAAGTGTGTAAGCGGTTTTAGTAATAGTCCTAAGAATGTTTCTAATTAATTCTTTTACCTTGATCTTGATGGTTTCCATTTTAGGATAAATAAACTCAGGTAACCCTGCTCCTTTCAAAACATCGCTATAATTATTTATGTCTTCACTGATCATTTTCTCTAGCTCATTTTTTGAAAACCTTCCACTTATCCAGGTAATCTTTGGTTACGTCTTTTTGTTCCCTGGGTTACAGGCACATTACCATCGCCCATGTCATTCAATAGAATCTTGTACTTCACCAACAGGCGGCTTCAAACTGATAGTTATGTTGCTGGGGTACGTAATTCTTTTTGTAGGATATTCTCAATCCAAGCATCAATTTTATCGTTGAGCGCCTTACCCCCATCTAGCAAATCCTTTGAAGTAGCCTCTTGTAGAACAAAATCGAGCTGCTGCTTTACTTTTCTCAAATACCTCACCCCTTTAGCCATTTCAGTGGCGCCCACCAACAAAGACTCAGACAATTGATCACGCTCGACATAAGCAGCCGCTGCCCCGGGAATGCTCTCCTCTATTCTTGGGTCTATCTTCACTTCAAAATCTTGTACTTGTGTGAAGCCACCTACTTTGAATCTCGCCTGGTACTTTCCAGGTGCTGCATCATAGGCACTCAAATCACGGTTGGTCATGGTTAATTCTTTGATACAATCGAACTGACCAATACGCATATTCCAGTTCCATGAATGCGCTCCTGCACTTTTTTTCAATTGTTTTTTAATGAAAGCATCACATTCTGTCTTTGGTCCGTTAGTAGATTCTGTATACACTACCTGTCCCGATTGATTAATTATTTCCATTGACATTGGCACATCATCACCGACTTCTTTATTGATGACGTATGTTATTAGCGTCCCTGTTGGTGGATTTTGACCCTGGTCACCATTCAGACTGAAAGCCCTGGCCAATGGTGCATAGGCATCGCGAGGTTTATACAAGAAGTAATCCGCTTTCGCCACCTTATCAGAAATTTGATGAAGTGGTGATAAGTCATCCAAAATCCATATTGCACGACCTTGTGTTGTAACCACTAAATCCTTTCTCTTTACACGCATATCTGTAATAGGAACTTGCGGAAGATTATTCTGCAGGGACTGCCAGTTGGCGCCATCATCAAACGATACAAACAAGCCGTTTTCCGTACCTGCATAAAGTAATCCTTTGCGATCCGGATCTTCTCTTACCGACCGTGCAAAAGTATTGTTGGGAATACCATTCACAATCTCTACCCAGGTCTTACCATAGTTCTTAGTCTTAAAGATATGTGGCGTAAAATCATTCATCTTAAAACCAGCCACTGCTATATAAGCTGAAGCCGGATCGTGTGGTGAAGGCTCCACTACGTTGATGATGGCTTCTTTTAATCCCTTGGGAGTAACGTTGCTCCATGTTTTACCTCCGTCTTGGGTTACATGTACCAATCCATCATCAGAACCTACCCAAATCTACCTTCCTTCAAAAGTGATTCTTCTATATTGAAAACGTTGTTATAACTCTCTGCTGTGATTTGTTCATTGGAGATGGGTGTACCTCCTTTTCCCTGGTGGGCCTTATCGTTGCGTGTCAAGTCTTCACTGATTACTTGCCATGTTACACCACGGTCAACAGATTTCATCATGAATTGCGATCCATAATAAATCACATTGGGATTATGCGGTGATACCAATACAGGGCCGTTCCAATTGGCGCGGTATTTCAAATTCTGTGGCTGCTCACCACTTACTTGTTCAGGGAAAGGACGCACCATGCGTGTGTTATCTATTTTGCTATCCCACTCCACAAAATTGCCTGCAAAGAAAGTAGAATAGATGAACCTCGGATTATTAGCATCAAAAGCCACCGTAGAAGATTCACCTGCACGCAATTCATTCCAATGCATACGACCGATGCCCTGATCTTGTGAAGTACTGTTAATGGCTATGGTAGTGTTGTCCTGTTGACCAGAGTAGATACGATACGGATACTGGTTGTCAGTAATGGCACGATAAAACTGTCCGGTAGGTTGGTTCATTAAAGTAGACCAGGTTGTGCCTCCATTATAGGATACAGCAGCTCCACCGTCATTGGAATTGATTAATATCTTACTATCATTCGGATTGATCCACATAGCATGATGGTCGGGGTGACTGCCACGTAAGCCAGTGAAAGTCCTACCGCCATCAATCGACTTCATAGCAGAACTGTTCATCACCCACAATTCATCTTCATCATTAGGATCAGCAATGATGTGCATATAATACCATGCACGCGCATAGGTAGTACCATCGTTAGTCATTTGGCGGAAAGATTCGCCACCATCATCAGAGCGGTACACTCCACCTTTGTCACCCAATGCTTCTATGGCCAGGTAGACCACCTTTGGATTGGCCCCAGAAATGGCAACACCCATTTTTCCTTTTAGGTCGGGCAATCCCTTCTTAATTTCTTTCCAGGTTACACCACCATTCGTGGTCTTGTATACGCGGCTGCCCGGTCCACCACTTTGTACCACCCATGGCTTTCGGTTGAAGTCCCAGGAGGTCACCATCATAATATCAGGATTGGATGCATCTACAGAAAGATCAGCGATACCTGAGTTTTCATTTACATAAAGAATCTTTTTCCAGTTTTTACCTCCATCTTCCGACAAGTAAACACCACGCTCTTCATTGGGGCCCCATGGGTCACCTTGCGCTGCCACATATACTTTGTCAGGATTGCGCGGATGTACAAACACCCGGCTGATATGCCTCGTGGCTTCCAAGCCCATGTGTGTCCAGGTTTCCCCAGCATCTGTAGATTTGTAAACACCATCACCATGCGAGGTTTTCACGCCACGCACTGGCCCTTCTCTCAGTACCAACGTATATAATATTTGGGTCTGATGGAGCAACAGCAATGTAGCCGATCCCTCCTGTATTGAAATAGCCATCTGAAATATTGTTCCAGGTAGTTCCACCATCCGTGGTTTTCCAAACACCACCCCCTGTGGTACCCATGTAGTAAGTTAAAATGTCACCCGGAATTCCGGTAGAGCAAGTAGAACGACCACCCCGGAATGGGCCGATATTGCGATAAGTCAAGCTTTGGTAAAGCTTTTTATCAATCAGATCTGTAGCCGGTTTTGTCTGTCCAACTGCAAGGGTACAACCACCCAATAGCAGAGCAAAAAGGATATTAATTTTCATGTTAAGTAGTTTTAATTTTTAATCAGCAGCCTGGTTATCTCATTGAGAGTATAATTTTTTAGTTTACTCAGTGCATGAAAATAAACAAATGATTTCAATTCAGGTTTGAATTTTATTCAGGTGGTGAGAAAGACTGTTGTGCCGCTTGTTTACCAAAGCATTGGTTATCCAATATGGAAATAGTTTCCAATTCCCTCCACGAAAGTGATCAGACAGAACCTGAGTGGAAAACTTCTTTTGTTTTACCTACCCTAAATCTTCTGCCAACCGGATATAGTTTGAATACACACCGCAACCAATTTTACCAGATCATCAACATCCACCCATTCGTTGGGGCCATAGAAATTTCCCCCAATAGATCCGATACCGTATGCCGGTATATTTAATAATCTTATTGGATACCGGATATCACCGGCATAATGATTAGGGTAAGCATTTGGTTTAATTCCGGTTACATCAGTAATCGATTGACGCAATACTTTACTAACGGGTGCTTCCCAATCTGAAGTCCCAGGATTTGTAAGATAACCGATAGTATTTAACGTAGCTGTAAAATTATTTTTTGATGGAGGTAGATCTTTTATAAAAGTTTCTATGGATTGCTTAGCTGTTGCAACCAGATTGTTCCCAGGTGTTTTTTCCTTCAAATTTTAATCGGAAAGTTAATGTCGCTTTATCAGCAACAGAACCAATACGGTCGCCCCATTCATGATCCCGATATTCACCATCACCTCTTTGAAAACACTTTCCCGTAAGTGGCTTATCAATTTCCAACAAACATCAACGGCATTGCCGCCTGCTCCCCAATCAGCCGAATCGATACTACCTATTTCCATTTGAGGACCTCGCCATCCGGTTACAATTAATTGCAGGTCAGCAATACCTTGCACAGAATTTTTTATATCCTCAAGGCCACGACCCGTTTCGGCAGGATGGACATAAAGTACAGCACCAAGACTAGGGTTTACTTTACTTATACGATCAAATACCGGTAAACTCCCGCGGCATCCGCCTCCTTTACCATGCAGACTCATCACTACGGGTAATGGCGCTCCCATTTTTTCCATTGCCCTTGCAGCCACCAGCATAGCGGCTACACCAGCCTTATCATCGGCAGTTCCCAAACCATATAGTTTGTTGCCAACGAGCTTGGCCTCGAACGGATCGGTTTGCCAGTTATCATAAACAGATTCGGTATCGATATGCGCAAACATGGCAAATTGCTTACCCTTACTTTTTTGGGGCCAACCGACCAGATTAACAAAAGGCCCATCACCTGCCGGATCAGGGGGCATAAATTCGGGATGATTTGCATAACTGCTGGGGCGATCTTTGCTCTCTTCAATGCGATATGGAAGTTTGGATAGATATGATTTCACCACCGCCTGTGCATTGGCTGCCGACTCGCCAGAAAGACTTTGAACATGCACAAGTTCCGTCAGTAAGGTGAGTAATTCACCACGATAACTCTCCGCTAACTTAAGTGCTTTGTTAGTCGGTTTCGTTTGTGTAAAGCCAGGCATGGCCGTAAGCATCGTTAACGCGCTGACACTGCCGATAAATTTTCTACGCGAAATCTCCTTCATATTATTTAAATCTATTAACGTTCTTTTTGGGCACTGGATAATTCATTGAACTAGAAATCATGCTGTATATTATCTAATTTAATGTTCTAAATAAGGAATAAATTTGATTAGATTCCATGAATTAATTTAATCGGTATTTTTCTCTTAAATCACCAATGTCATACATTCTAATAACACAATTATGAACACGAAATGGGTTATGATAGCAACCTCCCTCTTACTTGGAGCATCCGGAATTGTATTAACATTTGCACCCGATCTAATAATCGGCAGTCTGAGAGTTAATTCATCTCAAGTATCTGTACTACTTGGACAAGTTTTAGGTGCCCTTTATTTTGGATTTGCCATGCTTAATTGGATGACGAAAGAAAGTTTAATCGGTGGAATTTATAATCGCCCGGTTGCCGTTGCCAATCTCACACACTTTATGATTGCCGGATTAGCGTTAGTAAAAGCGTCTATTTCAAATCCACAACTTCCACTATTGCTAATACTTGTCAGCGGTGTTTATGCTGTGCTGGCAATACTTTTTGGAATCATTCTTTTCAGGCACCCGATACCGGAGAAATAGCATCTAATCCGTTTCGTTAGGACCATCGGCCACCAATAAAAAATTCAATTTATGATAAACTTTAATTTGTTATCTTGAACGTAATAACTGAAGTTGGCCTGACCACGAAAGTCGGCAAGTACAATAAAAAAATAATACTATGAAAGAGCTCAAGAAAGAAGATATCAAGCAAGAAGTATTTGATTTGTATGATGCCTATGCACATAACCGGATTGAAAGACGGTTATTTTTAGATAAACTTTCCACCTATGCTGTGGGCGGAATTACGGTTGCTTCCCTGCTTAGTTTTATCAGCCCCGATTACCACATCATTCAGGTGAAGCCCAATGATCCAAGATTAAAATCGGATTATATCACGTATGATTCACCCAAAGGAGGCGGAAGCATTAAGGGACTTCTTTCTAAGAAAGCTGATGTAAAACGCAAGCAACCCGGTGTGATTGTCGTGCATGAAAACCGAGGATTAAATCCATACATTGAAGATGTAGGTAGAAGGACGGCACTGGCTGGATTTATTTCTTTGGCTCCGGATGCACTCACTCCGCTGGGTGGCTATCCCGGTAATGATGATGACGGCCGTACCATGCAAAGCAAGCTCGACAGAAATAAAATGCTTGAAGATTTTATTGCCGCTTATGATCATTTGAAAGCACACCCGGAGTGTAATGGAAAAGTGGGCGTTGTTGGTTTTTGTTTTGGTGGATGGATATCAAACATGATGGCAGTTCGTATTCCAACTTTATCAGCAGCAGTCCCCTTCTATGGTGGACAACCGGGTGCTGAAGATGTTCCTAAAATTCAATCTCCCTTACTGCTGCATTATGCAGGTTTAGATACGCGCGTAAATGAGGGTTGGCCTGCATATGAAGCACTCCTAAAAGAAAATAAGAAAAAATACACTGCCTATATTTATCCAGACGTGAATCATGGGTTCCATAACGACACCACACCGCGCTATGATAAACCTGCTGCTGAACTTGCCTGGCAGCGAACTATAGATTTCTTTACCAAGAATTTGTAGTAATCAACAAAAAATAGGAAGAAGAAATAATCATGGACCCTCGTTATTGTTGGTCGGCAATCCCAAAACTCCAAATCCAGAGCGATAAGTGTGATTTGACTTTGCCGTGTTAGTGCTGGCTTCAGCAACACGCTACCTGCAAACAAGTCCGTAGTGATGAACGCAAACACTAACAGCCTCGATTAAGTAATATGAAAACACTGCTGATTACCCCCGAAGGTTTAGAGAAGTTGAAAGCTGAGTTGGATCACCTGTGGCGGGTTGAACGGCCAGACACCACACAAAAGGTTACCTGGGCTGCTAGCCTTGGCGATCGTTCTGAAAATGCAGATTATCATTACAATAAAAAACGACTCCGGGAAATTGACAAGCGCATCCTTTACCTACGCAAATGCATCGATGACTTGAAGGTTGTGAACTACTCCCCCTTTCAGGAAGGCAAAGTGATGTTTGGGGCTTGGGTAGAAATTGAAAATGATAAGGGCATGAAAAAACGATTGCGCATAGTAGGTGGTGAAGAACTTATTGGGTCAACCGATTACATCTCGATGGACTCGCCTATGGCACTCGCGCTATTGAAAAAAGAAGTGGGTGATGAAGCTATTGTGAAAACAGTTACCGGGCAGTTTATTTGGCGCATCACCAAAATTGACTATCAGAAATAAGTTTCTCTGGAGTCTCGCCCGAGATGGTGACACGGCTGAGAAAGAATCGCTGTTACCAAAATAAATCATAAAAAAGGTTGTGGGGGGGGGGGGGGCCCCCCCCACGAACCACGGAAACCCCAAGGACATTTATCGCAATCACTTTAATTTTTCTCAACACTCCGGAAGTCATCAGCATTAACATTTTTGATCCAGACTCAAACTGAAACTCTGCCATTTTATCTTTTCCCATTTTTTTGATACTGGCTATCTCTCCCTTACCATAATTCATATGAAAAATGGAATCCCCTGCTTTTAGTTTATCAATTTCCTGGGGTTGAGTAATGGGATCGCCAACATAGTCGGGAAGTGGAGAAATGACGGGTAGGTGGCTTTCTTTTTTTGTTTCCTCTTGTGCCAATGGAATCGATGTATCTGTTGGTTGCGCAGACACAATATCCAACTTACTGAGTAATGAATTGGTAGCTGCTTTATTGGCAAAAGTTCTCATAAGGGTGTTACCCAATACTTCCGTTTCCATTTGCACGGTATCGATTCGAAGAGAATCGTCATACTCAACGTAATCAAATTCTTGAATATTAAAACTGACACTAGTCTTCACATCTTTAATTAATGTAACAGGAAGATTTATAGACTGGCGGATGGCAAATGCATAAAGGGCATTAGCGTTTTTGGAGCTGATATCGCAGATGACCATATCGCTTTCGATCATATTTTTTAAGATGTCCATGGCCGTGTCATTTGCTGTTGGGTCATCGGCTCTTACGGCACTAAAGCCTGCAGCCTTACAGGCAGGTACAATTATATATTGATATACTCTACTGAAGTGTCCTTGTGCATATCCGTCAGGATCGCTTGTTGGCATAATACCAAAACATTTATTTTCCATAGGGTCAGTTTAATTTCTATTGCCAACAGATAGATCAGTTGGCTACGCGTAACTTGCTACAAGACGAATATAGGGAAATCCCTTTAGGAATTTAAACCACTAGGCCAAAGACATAAAGTTTTTACAAAGGGATCAAAAATTATCTGTGGAGCCGGATTATCACATATAAGATTCTAATTCTTAAGGGAGTCTCTGTTATAATTCCAAGCGGAGTCACTGTTTTCAGGACTCCGCGTAAATGCAAGACGCAGAGTCCCAGAGACTCTGCTGAGAAAAAGACTCATACAACATCAACAGCGATTTAAGAACCTCCCCGATCTTTCTTCTCCAATTCCTTTGTAAATATTTTTCTGAACATATCCTCAGGATTAATAATCGGAAGGATGAGTTTATTATACTTTGTACCCGCAGCATTTTTTTTGCAAGCAACGCCCTAACATATGAGTGAATGAAATACTAAACATGTTTACTCAAAGTGGGTCTGGGAGATTTACTACTTCTTTGCCTTCAACGATCGCAGAATAGGTGAAGTATGGTTGGTATTTTTACCCTAGAATCTTCGTTGAACTTCATTGAGATAATAAAATGTCAGATATTTCAATTTGACTAATCCACAAGATAGCTCCCCTGTTCCTAAACATCAAACCATTTAATTAGGAGTAAAAGCCCATGTGAGGCCCCGCGGCTGTTGACAAAAAAAAAGGCAATAAAAAAAGCCTTGCAAACTTTTAGTTTACAAGGCTTTAGTGTTGATGAGCCCCCTGCCGGAATCGAACCAGCGACCTACTGATTACAAGTCATTTCAGGTAGCTTCTTTTACTTTCTTATATTATACAAAAGCCTAATTTTAGGCTAAAAATACACTTTTACTTTCTTTTTTCTTCTCTTCTTTGGTGATTATAAGCCCATTTGTATGTATATTGTATGTATAATTAGAAGGTAATACATACAATCAACAGCTTTAAAATCAATACTTTATGATCGGAGTCACCACCGCAATCGTACAAGATACCAGGGTAAAAAGAACTGATGGCACCTATGCAATTAAGCTTCGAATCACCTACAACCGCGAGCAAAAATACTACCCCATCAATGTTCACCTGTCGCCTGAAGATTGGCAGCGTACGCAATCCGAAAAGCCAAGAAATGAGTTTAAAGAACATAAGCTTTACTTCAATAAGATTGAGCAGCGCGCGATTGAAATAATTAAGGAGCTATCCCCTTTCTCCTTCGAAGGCTTTGAGAAAAAGTTTGATCAAAGAACCGATCGCACCAAAGACGTGCTCACTTACTTGGATGCCTATATAAAGCAACTCGAAAAAGAAGAAAGAAGCGGCACCGCTGATAGTTACCTATGTGCTTATAATTCATTCACCAAATACATCAAAACTAAAAATCGCAAGAAACTCAGCTTTGGGGACATCACACCGGAATGGTTGGCAGAATATGAAAAGTGGATGCTCGATGCAGAGAAATCAATTACTACCATTGGCATATATCTCAGAAGCTTACGGACCATCATAAACATTGCTATTGAAGATGGATTACTAGCCAGAGAGTTCTATCCCTTTGGCAAAAGAAAATATCAGATACCATCTGGAAGGAATATTAAAAAAAGCGTTGACCTTAAACGATATAAAAGGGATCGTAAACTATAAACCAGCCACCCAGGCGGAAGAACGCGAGCGCGATCTCTGGCTATTTAGTTACCTATGCAATGGCGCAAATGTGAAGGACATTGCCCGAGCCGCAATACAAAAACATTGATCATTCAATGATCCATTTTGTCAGGGCTAAAACTGAAAGAACCACAAAGCAGGATCTAAAGCCTATAATCGTTTCCTCTTCCTGAAATCAAACACATCATTGAAAAGTGGGGCATGAAGCCTGCCAAACCTGACACATATGTTTTGGATTGCTAGAGAAATCTGATAACTCAGAAAAGGAATTGGCAAAGTTCGCCAGGCAACCAAGACAATCAATAATACATGAAACGAATTGGCGAACATTTGGGCATCAACATTAACTTAACTACTTATACCGCCCGTCATTCCTTCGCCACAGTTTTAAAACGTTCAGGCGCTCCCACTGAATTTATCAGCGAAAGCCTTGGCCACAAAGACCTCCGCACTACTGAAACATTTAGATAGCTTTGAAGATGGCGTGAAAGAGTCTTTTCAGCGTCAACTTCTTAATTTTGATGCCAAGTGAAAAGCCCGGCACTCGATACGTTTCAAAATATTCTGTTCATGGAACTTCGTCCATGGATGGCGACTGGCATTGCAGATGTAAAATACAAACAATTGCTTCTCGAAATCAAAAAGGAACACTTCTCGTTTCAGCCTTTATATGACGTTGATTTTCCAAAGCCCTTAAATGCAAAACGAAAATACTACCATGCGCTTATTGAAAATGATGTAATTCAATACCTGAACATTTTCACAAGTTGTATATCGGGTGCGCTAAATGAAAACGAGAAAAAATACTGGGTACACAATTCATTGAATAAAATATTGCCTCAAAAATTCAAAGACACAAAAGAGATTATTGAGTTTCATAAATATGACCTTGAAAAGATTATCGGTAGTTCTGGAAATAGTGCCGCTTTTGATGATGGCTACATCATTGAATTTTTAAGGCTTCAAGTGTTGAGAATATTTCTTGAAATTCAGGATGCCTATAAAGACTATGCAAGCGATGAATTTTTTTCATTTGAAGAACTAAACGCAAAATACTATTCAGATACTCTTCCTAAATCCTTCATTAAAGAAGCTGCTAAACTCAAAATAAACTCAACGACTGGTTCATCAAGTAGTAAACCTAAATCTATACAGTTCGCACAAAGGCTTTCGATTTTAGACCGCCTGCAAAAGGTATTCTTAGCTACGAAACGATAATAAAAAACGCTGATCGCTTCTCCAGTTTTGAAGAGCGTCTTTTCACAAATGAACTGATCGATGAGAATTATAATTTCCGCGACAAACACGGACAGATACAAGAGTTAGCAGCGGTCTTTCAAACCTTATTTCAAAAGGGTTATTTCAACAAACTGAAATTCCCTGGCCAGAAGCCAATCAAACCTGTCGAAATCCGAAAATTCTTAGATCATCGTTACAACTCAAAAACAGACAAACAGTTTAGAGAGTGGGGTAATAATCCGGATAAGCTTGCCACTTTCACTGCAGCGCGCTGGATAGATAATTTACCCGTTTCCTGAATTGCGTCATTTTGCTGGCAATTTACCATTTCAAATTTCCAGTGTTTCTTATAATTAATTGATAATCAATTAATTATATATACATCAAATTTCCACTTTCTAACCTTCCAGTCGGCTCCTCCCACTTTTGTCTTGTCATCGAAAAACGGTGATGACTTTACTAAAAGTCCATTTTCTAAAATTCAACAGACAAAGACAATGGACGAATTATTTAAGCGTCTCGACAAAATTGAAAAGCTGATCACCTCGCAAGGGATCTTAATGAAGGATGTATTAAACTTCGATGAAGGTTGCGAATACCTTGATCTATCACCCTCCCATGTGTACAAGCTAACAAGTACAGGAGGTGTGCCACACTATAAGCCCAATGGAAAGAAAATCTATTTCAAACGGGCTGAGCTCGACCAATGGTTACTTCGTAACCGAGCCACGCCAGTGGATGAGATAGAAGCAAAGGCAGCGAGTTTTCAAATCAAAAACGGAGGGCATAAGTTATGACAGACGTAATTGATTTACTCAATCGGTCTCCACTAGCTTCGAGGAAGTAAGAAGCTATATTCTTGGTCTCAAAAAATCCGAGTTACAGAACTTCAAAGAAACTTGGGTAGATGGCCAAGAGGTAATGCAAACGCTCCACGTTAGCAAGCGCACTCTTCAATCGCTTCGCGATTCCGGTGTGCTTCCTTACAGCCGTATCAATGGCAAGTTTTATTACAAGGTTTCAGATTTAGAAAATCTGTTGACCTCTAATTATTCCAACCTAAACTCAAAAGACCATGGAATAAATAGAGAAACCAATTGATAAAACGCGCACAGCACATCGATACAGAAAACAGCATCAGTAAAGGTGATGCCTTTGACTTTGCAGGGTTGCACTATAAGCTTGAGGGCAAAGAGCTCTATGAAAAACTCAATGAAGAACTTTACCTACGCATCGGTAAACAAAGCGGCTTCCGCAGTTCGCCAAAAATTGATCCTGATACTTCGGTATTGCAAATACAAAAAGTAACTAGTCCGGTCTTCAGCTACTTTAAAGCCCCTGTTTCAAACACAGTACCTTATAAAGAAATCAGTTTACTTGATGTCTACTATTTGTTACTGAGTAACAAATTTGCAGATCAAACTACAACCCTACGTAACATTACCGACCAAGCAGGAAGCGAGGAAATACAAAGCAAGCCATTTCCCGTACGTCACGTTTTCAGGAACGTTTTTAAAACGCAACGATCAATCGTTGCAAAGGCATTCCGGTTTAATCACAATAGACTTCGATCATGTCGAGAATGTCCAAGAGTTAAAAGCCAGATTATTACAAGACGAATACTTTGAAACAGGTCTGCTTTTTGTTTCTCCGTCCGGAGATGGCTTGAAAAGGGTGATACCGATTGACTTAACCAAGTCAAAGCACCAGCATTATTTCAAAGCCAGTTGCCAACCACACTCAACCACCAATACCAGTTAGAGGTTGATCCATCGGGCAGGATGCTTCAAGAGCTTGCTTTTTGCCTCACGATGACAGAGGCGTTTATCAATCCAAAATATTTGTAGAGCATGGAAAAGAAAAATATTCCAAATCCTTCCGAATGGTTAGAACACAAACCTAAAAGACGGTGCAGACAAACAATTCATTTGAAGCTCCTGACACAGACACGGAAGAAGTCGAAAAGATCATACGTCAAATCGAGGCCAACCAGATTGACATTGCCACCGCTTACAGCGATTGGCGCGACATTGGTTTTGCTTTTGCCGATGCTTTCAATGAATCCGGCAGAGATTACTTTCACCGTGTAAGCAGTTTTTATGCAGATTCATTCTCTAGTGAATGCGATAAACAATTTAATACCTGTTTGAAGTCAAAAGGTCAGGGCATTACACTCAAAACATTTTCTTCCGAGCAAAGACAGCCGGTATCAATATTGGTAAGCTCGTCCTGCTGGGGAGAAATTTGTTGATGGGCTTCCAACATTTCCAGATTCAATCTTTGGGCAGCTTCCTGCCTTCACAAAAGGTGTCAAGATTTCATCCTCCAATGAAGAGAGAGAGACATTCTACTGCTCGGCACTATCGTTTCTCCCAGTGCCAGCCTGCACAAGTTATACGGCATCTACGATGGCAAAAAGGTTTTCCCTAACCTCTATGTTTTCATTACTGCGAAAGCTTCCGCTGGCAAGGGCCGCATGGTTCATTGCAAGCAATTAGTAAAACCGATTCACAAACATTTGCGCGATCAGGCCAAACCACTCTAAGCAGACCTCGAATTGGAAATGATGGAATACAATGAGAAGAAAGGCAAAGACTCCAGCGCGGAGAAGCCAAACAAGCCACCGGAAAAAATGCTCTTCATTCCAGCAAACAACAGTACTACCGGTGTCTTTCAATTACTATCAGACAATGAAGGTCGTGGCTTAATGTTCGAGACCGAAGGCGATACCTTAGCACAAGCGTTCAAAACTGATTATGGCAATTATAGCGATGGTTTCCGCAAGGCATTTCACCATGAAACCATTTCTTACTATCGAAGAACAGATCGAGAATACGTGGACATTGAAAGTCCTTGCCTTTCTGGTGTTTTCTCTGGCACTCCAAAGCAAGTATCCACCCTTATACCCAACGCGGAGAACGGCTTGTTCAGTCGCTTCATATTTTACTTTATGAACATCCAACCTATTTGGAAAAATGTGTTTGAGATCAGTTCCGATAATGGGTTAGACGATTAACTGATCACCTGGGTAATGAGTTTTTCACACTCTATCCAATCCGGTAAAAGCAATCAGGAAATTCAATTCTGCCTTTCGGCAGAGCAACAAGAACAGTTCAATACTTTCTTTCGGGAAATTCAAAATACCTACCTCAGTTTGCAAGGCATTGATTACATGGCTACGGTTAGGCGCTTAGGTTTAATTGCCTTTCGTATGGCCATGATTTTATCGGCATTGCGTATTATGGAATCTGGCGATATGTCCGAACGGATCATTTGTGAAGAACGTGACTTTCAAGCTTCGCTTGCCATGTGCAAGGTGCTGGTAAAACATGCCAGCAAAGTATTTTCAGAATTACCCGAAGATAAGCCACTGCCAAGACGAAAGAACCAGAAAGAAAAATTCTTAGATGGGTTGCCCGCCAGCTTCAATAGGCAGAGCTATCTTTCAATTGCAGCATCTTTAAGCATTCCCGACAAGACAGCCCGAAGGGTACATCACTGAGTTCCGTAAAAGGGATTGCTCCACCGCGAAAAACAGGATCATTACATAAATCCTAATGCTAAACCACTCCATCCTGAAAATCAGGAAGTACAGGAAACTAAGGAAGTTTAGGAATCCTATTTCGGTTCGGGTTCCTTAACTTTCTCGTCTTCCTTAAAATCCTTAAACCCAGTCTTTAACCCCTTCTTTCCTTTGTTTTCTCTGTACCTTCCTTTTATTATATTTGTCATTATCTGACAAGTCAAACAAGGAAAAGTGAATCACTTTGGCAATCGTATAAAGGAATTGAGGGAGCAGAAAGGCTTGCTGCAAAAGCACGTGGCAACCAAACTAGACATTGATACGCCCATGCTTAGTAAAATTGAGCGCGGGGAACGCAATGCAAAAAAAGAGCACGTCCCTGTTTTGGCTAAAATGTTTGAAGTATCGTGGATGAATTATTATCCTTATGGTTAGCCGGTAAGGTCTATGATATGGTGAAAGATGAAAAAGACCGCCATTCAAGCGATGCAGGTAGCAGAAGAACAAATCAAATTAAAATCGAAAAGTAAAGCGAAATAATGGCATCCAATTTTTTTACCAACCAGGGCGAAAATACACTGTACAAAAAGTTTGTAGGGGTATTTGAGCACATGCAAAATATTGAATACTTCAAGTCGGTTATCGGGTACTTTAGGGCTTCCGGTTATTTTGCCATTCGCAAACACTTTCCCGAAAACCTAAAAGTAAAAGTAATTGCCGGAATCAATGTTGACCCATTCATTGCGCTTGCCCAAAAGCAAGGTCTTCTGTTTAACCTCAATGCGAAGGATGCAAAAGAAAGTTTCATTGAATCTATTCAAGAAGACATTCTCAATGCCAAATACGGCAAAAACATTGAGGAAGGAATTTTACAATTGATTCAAGACATTGGTTCTGGCAGAATTGAAATAAGAGCGCATAAGTCGAAAAAACTCCATTCTAAATTTTACATTTTTCTCTCGCCAAATTTCAACGAGCATAATCCCAACGGCATGGTAATAATGGGATCTTCAAATCTTTCGGCACAGGGCTTAGGCTTGGAGGAGGTAGAACATAATTATGAAATGAATATTGAATTGAGAGATTATGAAAACGTGATGTATGCCGATATTGAATTTGAAAAGCTATGGGAACAAAGCACACAAATACTCGCAGTCGATGCGCCATCTCTCATTAAGAAAACATATTTAGAAGCAACGCCAACACCGTTCGAGATTTATGTAAGTTCTTGATTGAATTTTTCGGCAAAAATATCGAGTACGACCCTGATAGCATCAGCGATATTCCACTAAAGAAATTTAAGAAACTGAGCTATCAAATAGATGCCGTCAATCAGGGTTACGAATTACTGGCTAAGCACAATGGTTTCTTCTTAGCCGATGTTGTAGGTACAGGTAAAACCGTAATGGCCGCTTTGTTAGCCAAAAAGTTTATAATCAATAATGGTCCGAAGACGAAGGTATTAATAGTGTATCCTCCAACACTGGAGAAGAATTGGAAAAGCACATTCAAAGAATTTAGGATAGACGAGAAATGTCACTTCATTGCCAACGGTAGTTTGAATAAAATTGTTGAAGGCGACCACAACTACTACAACAAAGAACGATATGATTTAATCTTGGTGGATGAAGCCCATAAATTTAGAAACCATCGAAGCCAGCAATTTCAAAACCTACAAATCATTTGTAAATCAGGCAGAGAAAATATTCGGTGGCATCGAAGGCTTTGAAAAGAAAGTGGTATTGATTTCAGCAACACCTTTAAATAATAAGCCGGAAGATATATACTACCTCATTTCACTATTTCAGGATATTCGTAACAGCAACTTAGGTGAGCCCAACTTGCAGAAGTTCTTCTATCCTCACATCGTAAAGCAAAGCCTTAATCCAGCAAACGCCTTTAGACCTTCAGGCTATTCAAGACATATTCACGGATATAAGGATAAAGTAATTAAAGACATTACAATTCGCAGGACACGAACCGACCTTCGTAAGAATGATCGGTACAGAATTGATCTTATGCAGCAGGGTATTGTATTCCCAAAAGTAGCCGACCCAATTGCAAACCAATATCAATTACCGCAAGAGTTGGCTGAACTATTTGTTGAGACTGCCAACGCTATAATCGACAAAAACAAGATTGACTTCTACCGCTATCAAGCCATCGCCTATTTAACTGATGAAGCCAATGGAGGCACGTACCAAAATGCACAAACCATTTCGCGATCATTGGCATTCATCATGCAAACCCAATTGATTAAACGATTGGAAAGCAGTTTTTATGCCTTCAAAAAGTCACTCAGCAAAATCACTACTTCTACCAAGCAAATGATAGAAATGTATGAGCGCGATAGCGTCTTCATTGCGCCAGACTTAGACATTTCAGATTTGTTGAACAAAGGGTTGAGCGATGAAGAAATTGAAATAGAGATTTTCAAAATTGACGATGAAAAACCCAAGAACAGAAAGTTTTCTCAAAAAGACTTTAACAAGGGCTTTATTGAAGGTCTGCGAGTTGACTTTCAAAACCTCGAAGCTCTAAATGAAAAGTGGCAAAAGGTTGAGCCGCATAACGACCCTAAGTGGAACATCTTTATCGACTTACTAAAATCTGATTACTTTGAGAGTAGCAAAAACGAGTTAGGCAAATTGGTGATTCCTTCACTGAGTCTGCCGATACCCTATTCTACTTATCAGATCGGCTCAAAAATGAAACTACTTACAAAGTCCTGAGCATTACCTCCGAAAACAGGAATAAGGAATTTGAGACCATTCGCGAAAACTTTGATGCGAATTATGAGGGCATATTCAAAAATGACTTCGATATAATTCTAACCACCGATGTTTTAGCGGAAGGCATAAACTTGCACCGTGCCAACGTTATTGTGAATTATGACACACCCTGGAATCCAACAAAGCTAATTCAAACTGGGCGTATTAACCGAATTGGTACAAAGGCAAACTCGATTTATAATTATAACTTCTATCCTTCTGAGCAGGGCGATAATCGAATTAATCTTCGTCAAAATCATTGGTGAAATTGCAAAGCAGTCATAGCACCTTCGGTGAAGACAATAAAATCTATACACTCGATGAGATCATAGATCAGTTCAGAATGTTTGAAGAAAAGGAAGAAGACAAAGACATCAGAACAGAATACTTAGAATGGCTCGTAAGTTCAGAGAGCTAAACGAAGATCATTTCAATACCATAAGAAAAATGCCTTTAAAGGTTCGATGCACTCGCAAGTCAACGGACAAAGAAAAAAGCATCGCATTTGTAAAAAATGGCGACCATAAAAATATCTACTTCCATATCGAAGGTAAATCCATCTCTATTCCTTTTGAAAAGGCAGTGAAGATTTTTGAAGCCAAACAAGATGAGGTAGGAGTTACTCCTATACCGGATAGCCACTACCAGCACATTAATCATATTTTAAACCAGTTTGAAAAGGATATTACCACGCCAGAAATGGTGGGCGGAAAAGATGACACCAGCGATGTGCGTACTCAAACAGTGGTAGTTAGACTAAGGAAACTGGTTAGCCGATACGTTAAGTGCTGAGAATGCAAAGGACGCTGCAGTCAATTTACTCCCATTGTTAAAGAATGGCACGTAGCCAATCTAACCAATGAAGTGTACAAACTGAGAAACGAAACTAATCCACTAAATTGGAAGCAGAGCTGATTGCTCTCTCAGAAAAATACACTTCAAAATCAAGCGACAGGTAAAAAAGATAACACTCCGTTAGCACCGAAAATCATTATCTCAGAAACCTTCGTTCTCTAATAGCTTTTGCAAATGACAGTAACCGAAATAAGAGAACTACTTGAATCCCTACAAGCAAAAAGAATGGAATGTCTTTTGCAACTCACTTTACCAATGGAAAATTATATGGAGATGCACAGCCTATTCAATTGCTCGAAAATACAATTAGCAAGCAGTGTCTTTCTTTAGGCAATTATGAAGTTGACGAGTACACGAAGATTGGAATTTTGAAGTACAATTAAGCGATAAGGTAAACCTTACCGCAACCGGGTTGTTCCGCCGTAATCTCAGCAAAGGACATTACCAAGCAGGTAGCGGATGTAAAGTTATTTGTCCAGGGCGATGGTGGCGTTTTAGTTACATCCAGTAAACGCACAGTAAAGAACAAAGGGACCAATACCATTGAACCGAGAAACCGCACCCAAACGCTATACCTATCTATTCCTGGCAAAAATGAAAAGGCATTAACTGCTGCCATTCTTGCCTTGATAAACTCATACAAAAACAGCAAGGTAATTTACTACCAATACCTAACGCTAAACGATTTTGAAGAAGCCTTC
>JADJMA010000029.1 GCA_016709845.1 Flammeovirgaceae bacterium
AGCTTCTTGCTGATGGTTTTAAAATCAGCGGTGATCGACATCAGATTTTATTACTCTCATGCAAAATTTTGATCATATCCTCCTGTGATACTGCATTTTCAACCTGCAGGGTATCACCATCTTCTATAGGTCCAAACTTTTCACTACCTCCATAAATAACTAAGATTTATTTCCGATTAATCCATCGGTACTGAGCTTTACGTTAGCATCCTTCTTAATGTACTCTTGTGTTTTCATCCACCCGCATGGTCACCTCAACTGCCTTTCGGCATTGAAAACGAATCTCCTTTATAGTGCCCACCTTCACGCCTGAGAACCAGATATTATTTCCTGCCTGTAATCCATTTACATCTTCAAAAAAGTAACAATGGTCACTTTACTTTTAAATGTTTCATGAAGATTCCCCACCATGCGCACCCGCTGATGAGAAAAATTAATCCACCCATCACAAAAGCCCAACCATAACAGCACGTCTATTTGGAGATTCACGCATAGCATTAAGTGATAAAATTGTAATTATAAAAAACTTTTATCTGCTCGTCATCACTTTCGAAAACGCTTTCGAAACTCCGACTTTTTGAAAAATCGTCAAGTCCAGTAAAATAGCAACACGATCACTGGTATGTTTAGCACATATTAAATCATGTGTGATGATCACGGAACTTGTATTGTAACGTTCCTGAACTTCCCGAATCAAGTCATTAATCTCTCCGCTGGTTACAGGATCCAATCCCTGAGGTAGGTTCATCGTAAAGAATGATTTCAGGTTTGAGAATTAAGGTCCTTGCAATGCCAATTCTTTTTACGCTGGCCACCTGAAAGGTCGGCAGGCATCTCATTTATTTTCTCAACCAGACCAACCGCATCGAGCGCTTCGTGTACCTCATGATCCACATCGCTTTTCGACAGATTTTTTATTCATTGTTAAGGGAAAGGCAAGGTTGTGATACACATCCATACTATCATATAATGCGCTGCTTTGAAAGGAGAAGCCAACTCGTAAGCGTAAGGCATCAAGTTCTCTTCCTTGCAGCCGATCGACACGGCTTGCCCAGCACCCACAAGTTGCCGGCATCTGGTTTGAGTAGACCCACCATTATCTTAATCAACACCGATTTTCCCGATCCAGACTTACCCAACACGGCTACATTTTCTCCTCTGAATAAAGTAAAATCAACACCTGTCAATACATTGAGGTCATCGAATGATTTCTGCAACCCGGTTATGGTGATTACCGACTCTTCGCGATTGATTTGATGTTTACCATTCATATTAATAATACCGAAACCAGTTTGTGACCTGAACAATGACTACTTCCTCTAAAAAAATGAGAAACATAGAAACAATGACAGCCTGGTTGGCTGCCCGACCCACTCCACGCGTTCCTCTGGGGGCATTGTACCCTTTGTAGCATCCTACCAGTCCGATGGTAAACCCATAGGCAACCGATTTGATTACGGACGTATAGATGTCTAAAAAGAGACGGATGAAAATGCATGTTGATAAAAGCTGACAATTCCTGCTAGCCTCCTGAGCATGAACGTTGATGTAGGAGCCAAATAGTCCAACACAAACACAGTACAACGAGAGAACTGGAATGGTGAGTGTGGTAGCATAGACGCGCGAGACCACCAGGTACTTGAAAGGATTAATGGCGGATACTTCCATGGCTTCGATCTGTTCCGTCACCTTCATGGAGCCAATTTCTGCTCCAATACTGGAACCCACTTTTCCAGCGCAGATCAAAGCAGTTACGAGTGGGCCTAATGCCCGGATGATGGCAATACCCATCAATGAAGGTAGCCAGGATGTAGCACCAAAATCTTCTAACGAAGGTCGTGATTGTTTGGTGAAAACAATGCCGATGATGAAACCGGTTACCGTGATCAGGGATAGTGATTTAAGCCCAATCTCAAAACTTTGATTGATAATTTCGCGGACATGAAAAGGAGGTATAAAAGCTTCCTTAAAAAATTGAACAGAGAATGAATAGGCATCTGAAATGCCCGTTAGAAAGGAATCGATTTGTTTTGTAAATACATAAGGTTTGGAACGGATTTTACTCATTGTAAGTGCATCCATTAAACAACATTGCGCGCATCATTTTTTTCTAGCTTTACAAGCGCTGAATTTAGCAGAAAAATTTGCTCTTCCACAATCACAGTTTCAATCATCCCATATTCCTGCATTGAGTGAATGCAGCCGGTAAATTCATGCGCCCCTGACTGCACGTAGCCGTTTCGGCAAAGGCAGGCGCGACCTTGAGCGGCTATTAATATAAGGTCAAATTATATAACCTGCCTGCGGCAAGCAGGCTCTGCGAGTCAGCCACTTAGAGCGGCTTAGGATCCCGATAGCTATCGGGAGAGATGCGCAATCCCGATGCCCCGATCGGACAAGTTGTGTAGCGATGCGGAATGGATGGATAAAGATTACCTCTTCAAGAGATCGAATAATTTAGTGTTAATATAAAGTGTTTCTTTCCAAACTTGTTTTGTTTTGAGTACACCAATTTCTTGAAGTTGTTTGAGGTATTTAGCTGCTGTAATACGCGAAATTTTCATTCGAGTAGTCAGAATTTCACTTTGCAATACGGGTGCTCAAATAAAATTTCAATCAACTCTTTGCTGTAAACTTTAGGGGATTTCTTGTTGACCTTATCTTGAATTTCAAGGAACAGGTTTTGGATTGCCTTTATCTGAATAATTGTTTCACGCGAAGTTGCTTCTACGCCCTTCAGTATATAAAGTATCCAGTCTTCCCAATTGTTCCTCGTACGGACTTCCTGTAAAAGACGGTAGTAGTCAGATTTATTTTTAATTATGTATTCACTTAAATAGAGGATAGGGTTTTCCAACAAATCGTTTAGCATAATATGGAGAATGTTGATGATCCTGCCTGTTCTTCCATTGCCATCATAAAACGGATGAATGCTTTCAAATTGATAATGTTGAATAGCCATTTTTATAAGGGGCGAAATATCATCCTGTTCATTTATGTAGTTCTCCAAATTTTTCATTAACCCCAGAATGATTTCATGATCATCAGGGGGAGTATAGATTACTTCATTTGTGGTTGCATTTCCGAAGCGCTGTTCCCGGTAATTTTCGAATACCCGCATTGTTTTCCTCTAATATCTTTTGAATTGAAATAATTGCATTGGTACTTATAAAGCCTTTTTGCTTAATGAAATTTGAACCATACAGCACAGCCTCACGATATCGCAATACTTCTTTTGTTGATGGATCGACTTCCGCACCCTTGGCGGATAATGCCTGATATAGTTTATCCTGAGTAGTGATTACATTTTCTATTTCAGAACTTGCCCTGGCCTCTTTGAGAACAACTGCATTTAGCAAAATAGATGGGTTTGGTAATGTAGAGGCTAACCCCTTTAATTCCGCGAGTGCAATAGACGACTTTACCAATTGACGAAGAACCTTGACAGTCTCGATTTTCTCCCTTTCTGGAGGTAACTCTGGGAGGTTGTTAAAAGGCATTTGGGCTGGAGTTGTCATATTAACCGTTTTTACACGAGTTCTTTATCATGTAAATATATTAATAAATATTATACATGATTAGGCGATCATGTATATATTCTATACATGATGTTTGGGATTTCAAAGACTAACATTGTTACATAATGTACTGCGTTATGTTAAGTAAGCTTAGGGGCTAGGGTAGGCATTAATAAGTTAACACTGGCCTTCTTTCCAAAATAAACCATCTTTTATTTCTTTGGAAACACGAGCACTCTTGTGACATTTTTGGCAGGAGGGAGGCAGGTGCGAATGGCAAATGTTTGCGGAAAAGAGTAGAGATATAAAAAATTCCCCAAACATGAAAGGTACTGGATATGCCAAATAATGGCGTTTAGCCTAATTTCTCATCGATAAAATAAGGCACTTTGTATAGTCAATCGCCTCAAACGTATACTCTCTTTTATTAAGAGTGTAAATGATTTCATCTTTGATGCCTTACAAACTAGCTCAATATTGTATACGATCAAGTGTTACAATTTTATCAAGGAAACGAAATTAAACACCAATGGATTTTAAGATGAAAACTAAAAGAAATATAATCATAGGCGGTATAGTTTTAGTCATACTTGCCAGTATAGCTTTCCATTTTATTCAAGGTGATAATACCGTAGTTATCGAAGCAAAAACAGTGACAACCAAAAAAGCGGATGTTACCACCATGGTTACCGCTACCGGTACCATGGAACCTATTACGCAAGTAGAAGTTGGTACACAAGTTTCTGGAGTAGTCAAAAAATATATGTAGACTATAACAGTGTAGTTAAACAAGGACAAAAAATTGCAGAATTGGACAAAACCAATCTTAGCGCTTCACTCACACAAGCACAGGCAACATATGATAATGCAGTGACCCAAAAAAACTACATGCAAACTATTTACGAGCGACAAAAGAAATTGTACGAGAATCAAGTAATTAGTAAATCAGATTATGAGGATGCGGTATACAATTTTGAAACGGCAAAAGGTATGGTAACGCAGCGCTTATCTGATCTCCAGTCAGCCAGAACGAATTTGAGTTATGCTGATATCTATGCGCCCATCGATGGTGTAGTGCTTTCACGATCAATTGACGAAGGCCAAACAGTGGCAGCAAGCTTTAGTACACCTACACTTTTTACTATTGCTCAGGATTTAAAAGAAATGCAAGTAGAAGCTGATGTTGATGAAGCTGATATTGGTCAGGTGAAAGAAGGACAACGTGTAACGTTCACTGTAGACGCTTATATGGGCGAAACTTTTGAAGGTAAGGTGACGCAAGTACGATTAGATCCAACGGTTACTTCAAATGTAGTGACGTACACGGTGGTTATTAAAGCAGAGAACCCAGACTTAAAATTGAAGCCAGGGCTAACAGCAACAATTTCTATTTATACTTTAGAATTAAAGGATGTTTTAACTGCTGAAGCCAAAGCGATTAATTTCAAACCAACGGAATCTGTATTGATGGCCTACAACCAGCAACAGCAAATGAAATCAGCACCTCCAGAAGGACCGCAAGCAACGAATGTTGACACTGCGAATATAATCGTTTGGGTCTATGAAGCGAGCGGAGTCCTCGTGCCTACGAACATAACGTTAGGTGCCAGTGATGGAGTTAATGTGCAAATATTAAGTGGTGTAAATACGGGTGAGAAATTGGTGTACAGTTTAAAATCTCAAACCAATGAACAAGCAAGACCTTCAGAAGGGGAGAGTGAAAGCCCGTTTATGCCGAAACCACCAGGAGCAAGCAAAAAAAAGTAAACAGCTATGAGTAAAGAGATTATAAAAATAGAATCGTTAAAGCGTGAGTTTACAATGGGAACGGAAACGGTTCATGCATTAAGAGGTGTCTCCTTTACCATACGAGAAGGAGAGTTTGTAACCATTATGGGATCTAGTGGATCAGGTAAAAGTACATTATTAAATATTTTGGGTTGCCTAGATCAACCAACATCTGGAACGTATGAGATTGATGGAGTAAGCGTAAAAGACCTTAGTAGAAATGAACTCGCAACGATAAGAAACGAAAAGATCGGATTTATTTTTCAGTCTTATAATCTGTTACCTAGAACATCGGCAATTGAAAACGTAGAGTTACCCTTACTATACAATAGCAAAGTTTCTACTGAAGAGCGAAGGGAACGTTCCATTAAAGCTTTGGAGATGGTTGGCTTGGGCGATAGATTGCACCATACACCTGCGCAGCTTTCTGGTGGACAACAACAGCGCGTTGCTATTGCCAGATCGTTAGTGAATAACCCTGTTATGATTCTTGCAGATGAAGCGACAGGAAATCTGGATACACGTACATCATACGAAATTATGTCGCTGTTTCAGGAATTAAACGCGCAAGGAATTACCATCACCTTTGTAACACACGAGCCAGATATAGCAACGCTAAGTGCCAGAACCATTGTGTTAAGGGATGGCCATATTTTGAAAGACTACAAAAACGAAAGTGTACAATCTGCTGCAGCGCAATTGGCCAATTTACCTTTAGAAGAAGAAGTATTATGAGATTATTAAACTTGTTAAAAATAGCTTTCAAAGCAATTGTTCTTAATAAAATGAGAACGTTGCTTACCATGCTTGGAATTATTATCGGTGTGGCATCTGTAATTGCTATGCTCGCTATTGGTGAAGGCTCTAAGGAAAGTATTCGTACAACCATTTCAGCTATGGGTTCTAATATGATTACCATTCAGCCAGGTGCAGATGATAGAGGACCAGCAAGAGGAAGTGGTGGTAATGTACAAACATTGACCTTAAAGATTATGAAGCCATAAAAGCACAAGCTGATTTATTGAGTTACAGTACTCCAGTTGTTAATGGTGGTGGACAAGTGATCAACGGATCCAACAACTGGCCATCGACTATCTATGGTGTGAATCCAGACTACTTAAATATCAAAGTAGTGGATTTGCAAAGTGGAAGTATGTTTACAGATACAGAAGTACAGACGGCAGCAAAAGTTGTTTTGCTTGGACAAACCGTTGTTGACAATGTGTTCCCTAATGGAGAAGATCCTGTGGGACAAATGATTCGTTTTAATAATATTCCTTTTAAAGTCATTGGCGTATTAGTAGAGAAAGGTGAAAACACTTTTGGACAGGATCAAGACGATGTGGTAATTGCACCGTATACTACCGTACAAAAACGCATTTTGGCAATCGACTATTTAAATCAAGTGATGGCATCCGCAGTTAGTGAAGATGATGCACGGAGGCTGTTACACAAGTAACAGAAATCATGCGGGCGCAACATAAATTGGCCGAAAATGAAGAAGATGACTTTAGTGTTCGTTCTATGGAAGAACTAATCTCTACTTTTAGTTCTACTAGCGAAATGCTCACCATACTATTGGTGGCAGTTGCTAGTATTTCATTATTAATTGGTGGCATTGGAATTATGAACATTATGTATGTTTCTGTAAAGGAACGAACAAAAGAAATTGGGTTACGCATGTCAGTAGGCGGGAAGGGAGCTGATATTTTAATGCAGTTTTTAATCGAAGCCATTTTGATAAGTATTACAGGTGGGGTATTAGGAGTAATCTTAGGCTTGGGAGCAACCGTCTTTATTGAAAAATTCTTAAACTGGCCAACAAGCGTTGCCTTGTATTCAATTATAATATCTTTTGCTGTTTGTGCAGTAACGGGTATATTTTTTGGATGGTATCCTGCAAAAAAAGCATCTGCTTTAGACCCAATAACTGCTTTGCGTTATGAATAATTTTATGAAAATAGGAATAATAAAATAACGGCCTTGGCAAAATCCATAAACTTAATTTTAAACTAACAATTAATTTTTTAATACATTCTTATGAAAATACTGATGATCACTTTACTTCTCTATTCATTTCGGATTCATTACCAATGATAAACTCACGCCTACCTCTACGCAAATTGATATTGATGGGACTGACATTGATTGGCCACAGCTGAAATACTTTGATAAAAAAGTAGGAATTCTATATGGTGTAACCTACGACACGAATTATCTCTACGTATTAGTAAAAGCCCATGAAGTGGAAGCCAAAAGACGAATACTTACTACGGGCTTAACTGTCTGGCTTAACCCCGATGGAAAAAAGAAGAAGAAGATTGGCGTAAAGTATCCTATAATGGAAATGGGTCCGGGTAAGGGAAAAGGGATGGAACGAAATAAGAGTCCTGAAATAATGTTAGACGAAAGTCAATTGGGTAATATGATGGTTCAAGGAATTTTTTCAGATGATATGGAGATCCTTCAAAAGCACTATCCAAAAACCGATCTTGATGTGATGATTGGATTTGACTCTACTCAAAATCTTCTGTATGAAATGAAGATTCCACTCGATCTACTAAAGCAAAAAGCCAAAGACAATTTTGAGAAAATAGCGGTAGGTTTTGAAGTCACTGAGGATACACGACCTACTGGTGGTGCACCTCAGGTGGAAGTGGAAGAGGTCAAAATGGAGGAACACGACCAAGTGGTGGTAGAGCTGGTGGTGGAGGTGGAGGTGGTGGTGGGGGCAGAGGTGAAGGGCCTCCATCAGCATCTGGAAGTCAGACCACTGCGCAGAAACTTACATCTTGGTACCTGGCGGAATTCTGATACCATGTATAGCAATGGGCTATTGACTGTGACAACTGTTTTTATTATTACATTGTTCAATGGCCCACTAGTGTTAACTTATATTATATTTTAGTATCTTTTTTTGAATGATGGCCTATCAGAAAAATATCGACTTATACCTATAGCTTAGGCTTCGAATAATTTTATGCAAAGCAATAACAAAATAACGACCTTTTCGCATTTCCTTGTTTGGGTTGTCTTATTCAGTATGCCGTATGTATTGTCCTATGGTCAGCAACAGGATATCAACAGAGTGATTGCACATTTCTGGATTCCATTGGTGTTTTATGCCGTTATATTTTATTTCAATTATTTTATTTTAATAGACCGGTACTTTTTCACCAAAAAACGCTCCAGTTCGTCATCATCAATGTGGTCATGATTTCTTTCTTCTTACTCGTAAGAGAACAATTAGAAAGTACTCTTTTCCAGGACATCAGTAGAAATGCACCAGACGGAAATAATGGATCAGGCCCGCCCTTTAAGATGTTCATTTATGTGCAAATGTTAACGTATCTCGCACCTTTACTTTTTTCCATTGCCATTAAAACCACAAAACAATTGATGAAAACAGAAACAGAACGTAAAGAAGCTGCTCATGTTAAGCTACAATCTGAGTTACAGCATTTACATTATCAATTGCAACCACATTTCTTTTTAATTCTCTCAATAACATTTATTCGTTGGTCGATATTTCACCGGATCAGGCTAAAACTTCCATTCATAGTTTAAGTAAGCTTATGCGCTATATGCTTTATGAAACAAATATGGAATTAGTGCCGCTTTCAAAAGAAATCAGTTTTATGGAAAAGTATGTCGATTTAATGAAGCTGCGGGTATCCGACAAAACAAAGGTGGTTTCTAGTTTTCCGTCAGCAGAAACGGGAATTCAAATCGCACCCTTATTATTTATTTCATTAATTGAAAATGCCTTTAAACATGGTGTCTCTGCCAGTAAAGAGAGCCTTATTAACATTACGTTGACCTGTGATAGAAATGCGGTGTTGTTTACTATTGAAAATAATAATTTTCCTAAAGAGACGGATGATAAAAGTGGTTCTGGAATTGGACTTCAAAATTTAGAAAAGCGGCTGCAGTTGTTGTATCCAAATAAATTTAACTTTAAAACAATGTTAAGGGACGGCCGCTTTTCAGTTCATTTGGAAATAGTAACAACTTAATTTATGGCGAATCTAAAAATTACGTGCGTTATTGTTGACGATGAGCCCATGGCGCTTACACTGGTAGAAGGCTATGTCAAAAAAACTCCATTCCTAGTACTTAAAAAAATGTAGTAGTGCCATTGAAGCGATGGAATTTTTAAAAGGAGAGCCAGTAGACTTGTTGTTCTTAGATATCCAGATGCCAGATTTAACGGGTATTGAGTTTTCTAAAATGCTTCCCAAGGATACACGGGTTATTTTCACTACAGCTTTTGATCAGTATGCCTTAGAAGGTTTTAAGGTAGAAGCTTTGGACTATTTACTAAAGCCTTTTGATTATGCCGAGTTTCTTGCAGCTGCCAATAAAGCGAACACATGGTTTACTCTAGTTAAAGGAATGCAACAACCGCTGCTTTCTGAAGAAAAGGAATTCCTTTTTGTGAAATCCGAATACAAACAACTTCGTATCCGATTGGCAGATGTGCTCTATTTTGAAGGCCTGAAAGATTATATTAAAATATGGTTGAAGGATAACCCAAAGCCAGTGCTTACACTTATGAGTTTAAAGTCGTTAGAAGAGGAATTACCAGAAATAAAATTTATGCGGGTCCATCGCTCTTTCATTGTGTCTTTGGAAAACGTTGAAGTAATAGAGCGTAGTCAGATTATTATTAACAAAAAACGTATTACCGTTTCAGAGCAATACAAACCAAAATTCTTAGCTTTTATCAATCGAAATTCCTTTACAAAATAACTGAAGTTCAAAGGTGTCAGTTAGTTAGCGCAGAAAGAGTTACATAATGTACTGCGTTATGTTAACATAGCCCGCCCGGCTGACGCCAGTCGGACGGGCTTGGGCATCCGGGCCTGCCTGCACGTAGCCGTTTCGGCAAAGCCAGGCACGACCTTGAGCGGCTATTAATATAAGGTCAAATTATATAACCTGCCTGCGGCAAGCAGACTCTGCGAGTCAGCCACTTAGCTTAGCAAGAGCTATATAATGGCGAGCGTTATGTTAATATAGCCTAGGGTCAGGGTTGGCATTAATAAGTTAACGCTGGCCTTCTTTCCAAAATAAACCATCTTTTATTTCTTTGGGCACACGAACACTCTTGTGACATTTTTGGCAGGAGGGAGGCAGGTGCGAATGGAAAATGTTTGCGGAAAAGAGTAGAGATATAAAAAATTACGGATTCGCAACCACATTGCACAAGATCTTCACGATGATATTGGTTCTACGTTGTCGAGTATTAATATGATCAGCAGAATGAATTCGCAAGATGCATTGAATGGAAGTGCAAGCACTAGTTTCGCGCAAATAGAAGATCACTCCGGTAAAATGCTCAGTCAGATGGTCGATATCATCTGGTCTATTAATCCAGGCAATGATACACTGGATGAAATTGTTCTGCACATGAAGGAGTTTGCCGCAGATATTCTGGAACCTAAAAATATTGACTATTACTTTCACGAAAGTGGAAATGTAAAAAATCAAAAGATTGATGCAGGCATTTGAAAAAATCTATTCCTCATTTTTAAGGAAGCATTGAACAATGCAATGAAATATGGTCAGTGTACGGCAATCGGTATTAGGCTTACATTAACAACTTCGTTACTTACGTTGGATATCGTGGACAATGGAACTGGGTTTTCTTTAAGCGAAGTGAAGCTTGGCAATGGCTTGAATAATATGGAAGCGCGTACTAAGCTGATGAAAAGGGGTATTGAAAATAGAATCTGCTCAGGGTAAAGGAACGCGCCTTTCCATTTCTGTTCCAGTAGTTTGATCATACAATTTTCTAGTAATTTTAAAATACCTACTATCAATAGTCTATTCATTTTAAAATGAATAGATTTGTTGTGACCTCGTTCTATTGAAAAAATACACCCTTCCTTTTCTTCTCATCCTCTTACCCTCATTAACCTTTGCTCAGCAAAGTGGATAAGACAGTCTACTCAATATTGTCAATAAGCACACGCACGACTCGGTTGAGGTGAGAACACTTTGCTTGCTTGGCTTTGAGGCTGCAAAAAGGGATCCTGTTAAAGCTCAGTTTTATTATCAGGAGGCTATTCAGGTTTCTGAAAAATATGCCCTTGGTCCCTGGAAAGGGATAGCCTATTTAAGGATGGCATCGCTTTACGGCAGTCAGGGAAAAAATGATAGTGCAAAGGTTTATCTCAATCAAGCTGAAGATGTTCTGAATCGTTATCCAAACGACACCGATCTTAGGCTCGACTTCTACAGTAAGGCTGGCGTTTTCAATAGAAATATTGGCCAGTACGATGAGGCATTAAAATTCTACAATCTGATATCAACTACTGGAGAGTCCGTAACAGGCAAAGAAGTAATGGCCGGTAATTATCTCAATATGGCCAACCTTTATCGTACCCTGGGAAAATCATCATTAACACAAGAATACCTCTTTAAAGCGTTGGCGCTTTTCGAAGAGATAAAAAATGAAACCGGTATTTCTTTCTGCTACAATGGACTTGGTAATGAATTTTATAGACAAAAAAAAATACGATAAAGCCGAAGAGTATTTGCTTATGTCCCAGGCACTGAAGGGGAAAAAGCGACAATAAAAGAGCAATTGTTACAGGGTTAAATGGGCTTGCCAGTTTGTATATGGATTTGAAGGATTACCCAAAAGCTTTAGTGCACGTTAACCGGGCCAACGCCATTGCTGAAGAACTTGGTTTAAAAGATCGTCTCTGCGAAGGGCTTATTAATAAAGGTATGATTAGTTTTCAGCAAGGAAATCAACGCGAGGCATTGACCTGTTTTTTAAAAGCGAAGACATTAGCGGAAGAACTGCAAAACAAAAATTACCAAGCCCATGTGAGTAATGAATTGGGAAGACTATACATCCAGCAATCTGCAAACAAGGAAGCTCTAACAAGCCTACTTCAAGGTTTGGAACAAGCGAAACAGGCCAATAGTCCTGATGCGGAAGAAGCTGCCCATCATTTGCTTGCCGATCTTTATTACAGCACAAATCGTTTTAAAGAAGCATACGATGAATACCTTCTTTATCACGCCTTGTACGATACCTCAGCAAATGCTGCTGTGAAAATGCAGCTTATAGACATGGAAGGGAAGTATGAAAATCAGCAGAAGGAAACGGAGATTGCCTTGTTGAAAAAGGATCAGCAACTCAAAAGTATTGCGCTTCAGGAAAAGAATACATTTCAATTTGCCATATTGGTAACCTTGGCGTTGGTTCTGGTCATCGGTATTTTATCTTTCATCTGGTTTCGTTCCATAAGCAAAGCAAGGCGACAACTTGAAATAGAACGGATGCGCAACCATATAGCACAAGATCTTCACGATGACATTGGCTCTACGTTGTCGAGTATCAATATGATCAGCAGAATGAATTCACAAAGATCCGTTGAATGGAAGTACAAGCACCAGTTTCGCACAAATAGAAGATCACTCCGGAAAAATGCTTAGTCAGATGGTGGACATCATCTGGTCTATTAATCCAGGTAATGATACTGTGGATGAAATTGTGCTGCACATGAAGGAGTTTGCCGCAGATATTCTGGAGCCTAAAAATATTGACTACTACTTTCACGAAAGTGGAAATTTAAAAAATCAAAAGATTGATGCTACCATACGCAAAAATCTATATCTGATATTCAAGGAAGCATTGAACAATGCGATGAAATATAGTCAGTGTACGACAATCGATATTACCCTTACGTTATCATCTTCTCAACTAACGTTGGATATCGTGGATAACGGAACGGGCTTTTCCAGGTGCGAAGTGAAACCAGGAAATGGCTTGAATAATATGGAAGCTCGTGCTAAACTAATGAAGGGTAAATTAAATTTTGAGACTAATCCGGGTGAAGGAACGCGCCTCTCAGTGGCTGTTCAAATAGCATGATCATGCTATTTTCTGCCATTTTTAAAATACCTTCTTTTACTTTTTTATAATATGAATGTATCGATTCTCATTTTTGAAGACAACGATCAACTGCGCAGTAGCACAGTGACGCTACTAAAATCAATTGAAGGGTTTGATGTTGTAGGTGCGTTTCCGAATGTTTTGGAAGCTAACGCGATCGTGAAAAAATTAAATCCAGTTGTCATTTTAATGGACATATCAATGCCCGGTAAAACAGGCACCGATGCTGTTAAAGAAATACGAAAGGTCAATGCAGGTGTTCACATTATTATGCTTACCATCTTCGATAATGACCAACATGTATTTGAAGCTATTTGTGCCGGAGCCTCCGGGTATTTGTTAAAGCAACACCTTGGCGAAAGACTCGTGTCCTCCATACTTGAAGTTTTGAATGGGGGAGCCCCATGTCACCCAGTATCGCGAAACTGGTTATGCAGTCGATGCAAATAAATTCCAAACCCAAAACCGACATCTATCAACTCACTGTACGCAGAAAAGAAATCCTTTCATCTCTATCGGAGGGGAACAGTTATAAAATCATCGCATTCAAATTAGATTCAAATTGATACGGTGCGTAGCCACATCCGGCACATCTATGAAAAGTTACAGGTTCATTCGCAAACTGAAGCTGTGGCTAAAGCTATTCAAGAAAAATTAGTTTAGTTAGATAAGTCTGACCTTTCACTAAGGTTAATATCAGGACACTCACCCGGAGGTTCGTAGCATGATCATGCTATTTTTTTGTGGTTGTAGGAATACCATCCTTTGCGAAACTAAAATCATAAAACATTAAAACAATGAGCAAAAGATCCACGGTCGTTCAAATAATCGCTTCAGCTATCCTATTAGTTGCAAGTCTGTTGATGGTAAACTCTTGTAAAGACGAAGAAGTTAGTCCAGGTACAACTTCTAAAGAAATCGATAAAACCGGTGGTCTACTCACTGGAACTGATGGTGTGGTAAACCTTAACCTTCCTGAAGGTGCATTAGGTGCTAATACAACCATTTCTATAGAAGCATCTTCCGATGCGGGTCCAGCAAATGGAATTGGTAAGGTGTATAAATTATCCCCTGATGGAACTCAATTTGCAAAGCCGGTTAAGCTTTCATTTAAATATAGCGATGATGATGCTTTAGCTAAATCTCCCTCAGCCATGGCCATCGCTTTTAAAAAACCAGATAATACCTGGCAAATAATGCCAACATTAGATTTGGATGTGGTAACACACACGGTAACCACTGAAACTACTCATTTTAGTGAATGGACTTTATTAGAAATTCCAACGATATCCAGTTTTGCGCCCACCTCAGGCATTGTTGGTACACAGGTAACAATCACTGGTATTAATTTTAGTGCAACACCAGCAGATAACAAAGTATTAATGAATGGCAAACAGGCAACAGTAATTTCATCATCCACCACGCAGATTGTATTTACTGTACCGGTTGGCGCTGCGACAGGTTCTATTGTAGTACAAACAAAGTTTGGAAATTTGGACTACACGCTGTTATCAACAAATTTCACAGTTGATTCGAGTGAGCCTGAAATAATAAGTTTTAGTCCGGCCAGTGGAGTTGTCGGAGCAACCGTAACAATCTCTGGTATTAATTTCAGTGCAATCCCTTCTGAAAATTCAGTGAAATTCAGTGGGTTTCCAGCGACTGTAACATCATCTTCTACAACACAGCTTGTAGTGATTGTTCCAGGAGCAACAACAGGAAAATTTGTGGTAACGACTACATATAACGATTTATTCTGGACGGCAATGCCAGCAACTGATTTTGTTGTAGAAACCAATGAGCCAACCATTACAGGCTTTACACCAACCAGCGGTGTGGTGGGCACAACGTTAACCATCAATGGCAAAAATTTTAGCGCAATCCCTTCTGAAAATTCAGTGAAGTTCAGTGGCTTTCCAGCGACTGTAACATCATCTTCTACAACACAGCTTGTAGTGATTGTTCCAGGAGGAGCAACAACAGGAAAATTTTTAGTAACGACTACGTACAACGATCTATTTTGGACGGCAATGCCAGTAACTGATTTTGTTGTAGAAACCAATGAGCCAGCCATTACAGGATTTTCTCCTACAACGGGTCCTGTTGGCACAACAGTGACAATCACCGGCAAGAATTTTAGCGCGACACCTTCTGATAACAAAGTGACGATGGATGGTCATCCTGCAACGGTTACATCATCATCCACTACGCAGATTGTATTTACAGTACCGGCTGGGGTTACAGCCGGTAGCATTTTTGTACAAACTATGTACAATCAACTTAATTGGACTGTAGTTGCTGCTTCAAACTTTGTTGTGAACTAGCAAAAATTATTGTAGGTGTGAGCGCAGCCCGGAAGCCTGGTAAGAAATTATCAGGCTTTACGGGTTGAGGCTTTGCGATAAGATTCCAAGTATAAAATGTTGATACCATTAGGAGCCGTCAATACAATAAATGAAGAAGTTCCCAAAAGAAGTCAATGACCCTCTATTCCATCATAAAGATCATTTTAGTAGCATGATCATGCTACTTTTAAAACATGGCAAGCGTTAACCGTTGCGCTAACTACTAAAACACAACAAACATTTAAATATGAAAACCCTCACCACATTGAAGCTACTTTTACTTTAGTACTCCCGTTAATGGAGACCCTGGCACAAGCCCTACGCAAACTATCCGTGGTGTTGTGGTAGACAAAGACGCTCAATTTGGGATCATAGGTCAAACGTCATTATTATCGGCACAGATCCACTGATCGGTGCTTCCAATGATGTGGATGGAAATTTTAGAATCGAAAATGTGCCGATCGGCCGACAAAGCATTAAGGTCTCTTATATGGGATATGAAGATTCCTTCGTATCAGAAATTCAGGTTGGTTCCGGAAAGGAAATCGTACTGAATATCCAACTTAAAGAGATAGCAAACCAACTGAATGATGTTATCGTAGTAGCTAAGCCTCTTAAAGATCAACCTTTAAATTCAATGGCAACGGTTAGTGCGCGGTCTTTCACTGTCGAAGAGGCATCGCGTTATGCGGGAAGCTTTTCAGATCCAGGTCGCATGGCTTCTGCTTTTGCAGGTGTTGTTTCCAATAATAGTTTCACTAACGAAATTAAGATTCGTGGAAATTCACCGACCGGACTTCTTCGGCGATTGGAAGGTGTTGAAATACCAACGCCAAATCATTTGTCAGGATACACACGCAATGGGGGAGTGGTTACGGTGCTCAGTCCGAATGCAATGAACAATTCAGATTTCATGACGGGTGCTTTTCCTTACATCAGTTACGATCAAAGAAAAGATGATATTGTGAAGAATTACCAGTTCGGCATACTGCCTAACATATTGTATCGGATTGTGTTTTAAACTTGCCTTTTAGAAAACAATAAAAACTACAACATAAAATTAGTATAATATGATGATCCTTATTGCAGGCCCATACAGAGGTGGTACAAACGACAATCCAGAACTGATGCACAAGAATTTGGAAAAACTTGAGTCTGCTGCTTTGCCCATCTTTAGGTTAGGGCATTTCCATGATAGGAGAGTGGGTCGCTTTGCCTTTGATTCATCTGGCTGGTTCGGAAAAACCTGGCGATGAAAAATGGAACGAGATACAATACCCGGTTGCCCATAGGTTACTCGAAAAGTGTGATGCTGTTTTACGACTAGAGGGAGCATCAACAGGAGCAGATAATGACGTTAAATTGCAAAGGAAATGGGATTGAAAGTTTATTATCACATTGAAGATATACCGCTTAATTCGAAATAGGATGTTTAAAGTTTGATCCGTAATAAATAGAAAATATTTTTATCAAAATCAGATAAACTATGAGATTTAAAAACCTTCTGAATGGCACCTTTAAGCAAGGTGTGATTATGGGTTTAAGCTTCTGCTTTTACACTTCCTTCATGTGGTTGACAAAATTGGACACAATTTATTTGAATACCGGCCAATATTTAGATATGGCAATTATTGCATTACCCGTATTCATGATATTATGGGCGATAAAGCAGGAAAATAAAAAGGAAAGATTAATGTTTTGAAAGAATACTGATTGCGATTTTTGTTGGCTTGATTTCATTTTTGATTTACGACCCCTTCTTATACATTTATCACCACTTCATAAATCCAGATTGGTTTAGTTCTGTACTAAGTCTAAAGGAAACTGAACTTATAGCGGCAAGGACGGATGCTATTGTGGTGGCAGAACAATTGCAGAAGATGAAAGACTCTGCCGTTGCACAATCTGGACTTTTTAGACTAAGCGCATTAATCCCTTCAGTAATAATAATTCCGACCTTAGTTGCTTTTCTTTCAATGATTATTTTTAGAGCAAAGACGTTGGAAACAAAAGCTTAGCAATGAATATGCTGTATCACAAGAATCGTATTTAGATTTAATGGAATATGATGAACGAACCCATATGTTAAGGATAACTTTAAAATCGACCAAGTCTCAATAAAAGATGAAAATAAAAAACAAATCATATTTTAAAGACGAGAAAGCGGACACTTATTATTTTGAAAATTGGGTTAAAAATTAGAGACCCATAACGAGAGAAAATACGAACGTTATGAGATTTCTACCGCATTAGGTAAAACCCACGTGTGGGGACTTAACAACACAAAGTAATCTTGACACACTGGTTATATTTCCAGGAGCACGAACAACTTCATTAATCTGGGACTTTGACAAAGGACTTGATAGCTTAAACCATAAGATGAAAATATTTATGGTGGAGACTAATGGGCTGCCTAATTTGAGTGATGGTTCAACGCCCGACAAGCGTTCATTAGATTACGGTATTTGGGCAACCGAAGTATTAGACAAGTTAAAGATTGAAAAGACTTTTGTAGCGGGCGCATCTTTTGGTGGATTAATATGTATGAAATTAGCTATTGTTAGTCCCAAAAAAATAATTGCTGCCTTCTTACTCAATCCCGGTTGTTTGCAGTCATTTTCAATGACGTTTGAAAATCTATATTATAACCTATTGCCGATTTTGAGACCAAACTCAAAGAACGTTCTGAAATTTCTTGACAAAGCCGTTTTTTCAAAACCAAACCATCAGCTATCGGAAATAGCGGAGCAAATGTTAGTTGACTATGAAGTCTTTGCAATCAGTAGGTATAAAGACAGAACACAAAAGCCATATTATATGGATAGTCAATTGGATGAAATAAAGGTTGATACATACCTTATTGAAGGAGATAAAGACTTACTGTTTCCATTTCAAAAATCTATCGACAATGCAAAGAAACACATGAAGACGTTAAAAGAAACAAAAATATTTAGCAGTGTAGGACATGGAATAGAAACCTATGATAAAGCTATGAACTACGTTGGAGAGATAATAAAAAGCTACATTTAGAATTTAGTATTCTATAGATCACGCTCTAACTATAACACCTCATCCAAAAAGACCCTTGACAATGACAAAATTTTCAAATATTCCCTATTTCACCAAACTAGGATTGTTGCTAGCTTTCTTTGGTGCATCATTCGTATTAATTCCGTTTCAATTATTTGCGCCTTATCCACTGACTAATTATGTTGTAATTGTCAGAGAACTATCGCTATTTTTAATCACAGGGTTATTACTTCTGATAGTTATAAAAGGTGAAAAGTTAGACCTCCAATCCATAGGTCTCCATAATAGAAATTGGGGCAAGTCCATTCTATGGAGTTTTTTGCTTTTACTCATGTTTTTTGCTTTGGTAGCTGGATGCCTGGGGTTGTTTCAGTTAACGGGGATTTCTTTTGGACAAGGTGATCATAAATACGAAAACATCTCACTATGGGTGATGACGCTAATGATGTTGCGGGCAAGCATCATGGAAGAGTGCTTTATCGTGGATTCATTATGGAGCGATTAGGTAAAATGTCAGATAGCTGGATTATTTATCTTTTAATACCATCCATAATTTTCGGACTACTCCATTATAATCAGGGTATTGGAGGTATGATAATAGCTACGGTTTCAGGTATGTTATTTTCTGCGTTTTATTGGAAAAAAAGAGATTTAAAAATAAATGTAATGGCTCATTTTATGGTGGACTTTATCCCAAATGTTTTGATCCCAATACTAGTTGGTAGCGCTTGAATTTTTAATAACTAGAGGATGATTTCAAAAGTCAAAGTAACCACAATCTACGAATGCTCCCTTGAGCGGGCATTTAAAACACCTATGCTTTGTGATATTTCAAAAGTGCACAGTGGTTTTGGAATAATGCCCAAAGTAACGCATACAACTCATGATGAAAATTGGGGTAAGCCAGGTTCCAGTAAAAAGGTTTACGCAGCAAAATCTTTTTCTCAGAAGGGAGGGTTTGCTTCTGTCGACAACGTAATCGAAAGAAAAGAAAATCAGTATTGGAAAATTCAGGTTGACGATTTCCAGTCATGGATGTTAGGGTTTTACAAATTTGTAGCCGAATGGGAAACAACCCAATTGGAACCCAATAAAATCAAAGTTGAATACACCCAATCTTTGCATTCGAACATCCCATTACTTCATCCTTTGACTTGGTTATTTGCAAAAAAACATTTTGGGCAACTTACATGAAACGAGTTCTTGAGAATGTTAGCAAAATGGCGTATCACAACGAACCGTACTTATATGAATAGAAAAAACCAGGACAGCATAGAACAATAATAAAAACTAATCATAAATCTCAATGATAGAAACTGACCGACTTATCTTAAAACTGACGTAGCGAGCAGTTGGTAAAATACTGGAAAATGTGACGTCCCTTAGAGGCTGAACTGAACCTAAACGAAACATCAAGCACAATTTTAGCACCATTAAGAAGCGTTTGAAGAAACAAATTCTTCCCAATGTGGCAGATAAAAGTAAAATTATTTGTATTCAACACTTTGGACTGCAATTTCGAAAGTTGACAACAAAATGGTTGAGATTTGTGTATAGTTGCAGAGCCAAACTTGAAGGAGAAATATTAAGATTGTTGTGGAACGTACCCAGACAATTTCAGAACAAAGGTTTTATGATATTGAAGGGGTAAGCGGAATAATTGAATGGGCTAAAACTCAACCTGAAATAAAAGCAATTATTGCTTCGACAGACAAAACCAATACTGCCTCTTTCAAAGTTCTTGAAAAGAATAGTTTCATAAAAATTGGAGAGACTGAATCATTATTTAATTGGAAACTAGTTATTAAAAGTAAGAATGAGATCACCGGCAAGTAATAAACCTCGATGTAGAGCATACCGGAATTACTGTCACACCAGATGCTTTCGCCACATCATCGTAGCACATGGCGGAAGTCATTCGCCGATCTCTCGCTGAGTACTCCCTTTGAGAAACAGATACTCATTATGTAAACCAACATTATGTTAAGTAACGTTAGCGCGGTGGCCACTGGCAAAATAGCGGGGTGCGGTATGTGGACGCCTGCCTGCGCTACTCCGTCCGGAGGCAAGCGTTGGCAAAAAACTTTCCTGCTACTGTTTCAAATTACACGGACACTCAAGGACGAGGTGCGCACGGCCCGGATGAGCGCGTCCGCCAGCTGGCGGAGGCTATTTAATATAACGTCAAATT
>JADJMA010000030.1 GCA_016709845.1 Flammeovirgaceae bacterium
ACACCGATGGCTCGGTGGAGTCATGCTGGGTAATTCCAGAGGGCCGGTAACGGATCAACAGGTGATCTATGCAGTTAAAGTTGATGCAAGGGACCGTGCTTGGCAACATTACTACGGGGCTTCTGTACCGGGCGATAAAACAGCCAAAGACATTGAGCTTCATTCCGATGGACGTATTATAATAGTAGGTAAGTTTGTTAACGGAGCGAATGATAGTGATGTATCTTTTTCAATAGACTAATGCTGGCGTACTTCGGGATAGCGTAACAGTTGGGCTGATTGATAAAATGGAGTAAAAAGTGATGAGCATGCCAATACATTGACCGTTATTAGCGATGGATTTATTATAGCGGGCTCTACAACTTTGCAAGCGGACCCTATTTCTACAGCGCGGAATTCAATGCATCTAAGGTTTGATAATTCATTAAATGGGATCCCTGAAGTGGGGCCAATTAACTGGAGCGGAAACTATGGTAACGATAGGGATGAGGTTGCGGTTAAAGTGTTTGAAGTGGGAATAAGTAATTTTATGTTTTTGTTATTCCAATCAGATAGATCCACCCCGTAATGGTGATTATAATTACTGGATTTACTCTTTAGGTGGAGATGGAAAACCAACTAATGCAGACTTATATGCGGGTAAAACTCAGAAGATGAAGGTTAATTTCCGTAGAAATCAGTCCTCTTCAATCAGGACCTAAGTTATATTTTGAGTGGGACTGCCACCCGTTCATCTGGAGAAACACAATCATATCTTGTTAAACTTTAATCAACGTTAACTTTCAACCAACAGATATTTTAATTGAGACAAATCCTACGGATATGGGCACTGATGTAGGTGGAAATTTAGCAACGAAGAGTCTGCTTAGTCAGGAATTTATGCTTTCTAACCAATGACAATACACCTGCCGATAAGAATACGAATCTGGCCTTAACCAAGCTAACCGCGAGCTGACAAAAGCGTGGCAGATACCACTCATATTTGGTGGTGAGAGCAATGATTTTGCTGGCTCTGTTTCAGGAGTGCCCGATGGTAGAATTTTAGTTGTTGGTACAATGACATAGGGTGGACTAAGCGGGCAGAAGAAAATGGTACTAATGAAATTAAATACTTGATGGCAACTAATCAAATAAGCGTTTGTTGGTGATTAATATGGTTGCCTTAAGCTGTCTATATTATAAGTGTTTGAAGTTGGCCAATACCCGTCTATGTACCTGATTCTGGAACTTCGTATAATTAGTTAATCGGTTTTTAAAGAGCGCTACACCATCCATCTATTACTAATAGGGTACATTTCTTTAGATTAATTCTAAGCTCGGCTATTCTAACATATCAGTTGGCATTCAGCGCAACGCGGCAACTTACTATTCAAGACAAACTTGATTGGAATTCCAATGCAACCTGGTCATTATCTTCTGGTGGTGGCTCAGTTGGTTTTCGAGTGTTTTCCTGTTGCTGGAGACATCGTAATTATAGAAAGAGGGTTTACAGTTACAGTTTCAGCTAATGCTACTTGCGCCAGTATTCAATTGGGTGCTACTCCCGCAACGGGGGGTATTAATTTTGGTGCCCTGACTTTTGGAGGAGCATTTCAGCTTATTGTTTCAGGAAATGTTGCCGTAGGTGGAAACGGGAATAATTTCAGGCGCGGTACTATAAACTTTGCAAATGGATCACTGCTTGATGCGGGTATTGTGACCTTAGGAAGTTCGGGTGCAACACCCGGCACCCCGAATTTAATCGACATGACTTCTGGTGGTACTTCGCATGAATGGACTTAGCGTAAATGCTGGACCTGTAAACAATTGGACACCGGGCGCAGGAACGGTTGGGCTAAAGTCAACGAGGCGTTGCCTTCATCTGTATTTACTTCATTTAATAATCTGACTATTAGCGGAGGCGCAGCTTCTCTAAGTGTCGATGTTTCCTGCAGGCACTTACCACGGTGGCAAGTGGTATTTTTGCGATTTGGAGCTTTTGATGTTTCATCGGTCAGTTTGAGTTAACGCGACCGGACCTCAATAACCGGAACAGGCGTTGACTTGGCGAACAATGTAACTACGAATGCAAGTGCGACCGTTTCAACGATATCCGCCCCTATATCATTAGGAGGGAGCAAACGAACATTTAATGTTGATGATACAGCCGCTATTCCTGACCTAAACATTACAGGTACGATTTCTATTGGTGGAGAGTACTTAAAGACTGGTATTGGTTCTATGAATCTTGCCAATACCGGCAATTCTCTATACAGGGTCTACAACGGCAAACCAAGGAACATTAAGGATCGCTGCATTTGGGGGAGTAATACCGGATGGAAGTGCACTGATTGTCAATAGCACTCTTGATCTGAATGGATATAGTGAAACAGTAGGGTCACTTGCAGGTAGTGGAACAGTTACCAGTAATGCTGGTGCAACGATGACCTTAACGGCAGGCGGTGACAATACTTCTACTTCGCTTCTATGGCGTAATCCAAAATGGATCAAGGCGGAGTTAGCCTATACAAAGCAGGAACAGGTTCCTTATCTCTGTCTGGAAACAATGCGTAATGGGACGACCCGGTTGATAGTTGGAACGCTCAATATAAATAGTGCGTCTACTATTCGCACCAGTGCATTGACGATTTTCAATGGAACTAAATTGGAAACACAAGTGGATCAACAATTACGCTGGCAACAAATAATACCGGTAACCCTAAGTGGAGATTTTTTCCTTCGGAGGTACGCAAGATTTAAATTTAGGTTACAGGGCAATCACTTTTGTTCAACACGAGGTACTGGTTAACTCAAACAAACTTACTTTGGGTGGAGTAATTAACACTGGATTTTCGCTCTTCAAGACTGGGGGAAGCACCCTCAGTTTTGGAAATAATCAAATAACCTTAAATAGCTTAACGATTAGCAGTGGACCCTTAACATCACTTCGAAGACAGTAAGTGTAAGTGGAAGCCTCTCACCCAAATTCAGGTGTGTTTATAACAATAGTGGGACGGTTCATTATAATGGGGTACAGTTCAGACTGTCACAGTTCTTTCTTATAAAAATCTTACTCTACCAGGCACGGGACAAAAGAATGCGGGCGGAGCCATTACGGTATTGGAAACTTGGTTAACTCTTCCATCTTCGATTTGGGGCCAATGCATTGTCGGTTACAGGGGCAATGAGTAACACGGTTGGAAACATCCGGTTTACCGGAGTTGCTAATGGTATAGCCGTTAAACTACGAACCCTTAGTTACTTGGGGCTTTACGCAAACTATTGCGGCAGGAATCTACAATGATATAGTAATTAATCAATCTGGTGGTCAGGCCTCGTTAAGGCGGACCCTGTACAGTTGATGGGATTCTTACGATGACTAATAGTATCATCAACCTTAATGGATTTGATCTTACTCTCGGACGAAGCAGCTACAATATGTAGTCGCCTTCAGCAACAAAAATGATCTTGCATCGGGTGGAAACAAAGTAATAAAAGCATTTAGCAGCACTGGGTGCGTTTAGTTTCAATCAGTGAGAATACCGGAGTGTCGGAATATTCTCCAATGACAATCAAGGCTACTGCGGGTAGTGGTTTCCTACTAACCTTGGAGTATCTGTATTTTGATTAAAACACCACAACAATTGAAGCGCCAAGTTTCTTAACCAGATATTGGGAAGTTACATCCAATAATACAGGAGGTGTAGCAACCGTTTTCCACCACATACCCTGTTGCAAACATTACAAGAACAGAAGGAAGCATAAACTCGGCTCAGTTAACAGGTGCATTTAATTAGACTTCGGGTCCTGGATAAAATATTCGGCTTTAGGGTGCCAATAACTAGGCTGCAGGTTGAGGCTCCACTTTCTGTGGGTCAAACAAATACATTCACGGGAATTACTGGAGCGAATCCTACAGCCACTATAGTTGGTGGTGGAGTCAGCATTTGTTTAGGCGCGTCTGTAAATCTTTCTACCAATGTTACGGGCAACCCAACGTTTACCTATATCTGGATTCCAACGGTTGGATTAAGTGCAACAAATGTTTAAAATCAAATAACATCACCAATAGTAACAACAGTTTATACGTTTACGGTGAAAGATGGCAATGGAATTTCAACACAGATAATTCAACAATTACGGTTGATACCCTCAACACCAACTATTGCAACAACGGTAGCATAGCGCTGTGATAGAACCGGCTCCCGTGTAACCCTAACTTAGTTCAGCTGGCACCCAATGGCGGAACCTATGTTTGGTATAAGGGGGTGTTGCTACTCGGGAGATGCGAGGATAAGTCTTGTTGTTAATGATCCAAGTGGAAGTGGTACTTTACGGTAAGCGTAATTGATGGGATAAGGCGTTTGTGCAAGTGCGCAAAGTGTGACGGAAGTAGTAACGATTCATGCGCTTCCTATTGACAAAGTTGTAACAGCATTAACAGCTGCACGTTCTGTGATGGCGGAACAGTAACAGTTCGGATTCGCGACGTCTGAACCGAGTGTGAATGACAGGAAATTCAGGATCAAACAAATAATCCCGTAAGAGCTATTGCTGGTGGAACGGAGCTGATCTTGATCTAACTACGAACCCTTTAACAGCAGGCGTTGCCTGTTTAAAGTAGTTGCGACTAATGTTTGCCACTACGTGTAGTAGAACGTTGAGTAATCAGGTTGGTCTGTTACAGTAAATCCGATTCCGCTACGCCCACGATTAAAACGGTATTGGTCGGTTGTGAATTAATGAAGGCGTAATGTGAAGCACAGCCGCACAGCCGCAGTTGCGTTAACGAGCTTAGTGCAGGGCAGTGCGAATCCGAGCGAGAATCGTTTGTTTTGTAGTAGTAAAAATGGTGCTCTGATTGTTAGGCGCTACTCCCCCCCCCTTACCGACCTTAAACATTACAACGGCTCCCCCGCAGCACACACGTGGCAGTTATTACGGTGATCTCAACGGTATCGGGCTGTTAGCTACTTCCTTAGTATCAGATTCGCGACCAGTGTAACGATTAATCCACTCGCATTAGTTACTCCGGTAGTCACATCGATTTGGCTGCCCAGTTTTGTAATTATGTGGTGGCGGCGCGATAAGCGCAGATGTTGCGGGCAGTCGGGCAGGAATCAATTATGGAGTATTCAATGGCGGTACATCATTGAGCAGTGTGATAGCAGGCACGGGCGGAGCGATCAACTAGTGACGAGTGCGCTTGCCGGAAACACTACAATAACCTTACGCGCTACCAATCCGGTAACGAGCTGTTCAGTATTATTGACAGGCACGAGTGTAGTCACAGTAAATCCGATTCGCTACGCCCACGGTTAACTTAGTTGGTCCGGTTGTAGTTTGTGAAGGCACGGCCGCGATTGCGTTAACGGGCAGTGCGGGGCAGGGAATCAATGTATTAAAAATGGTGGCTCTGATTGTAGGCGCTACACTACCGACCTTAAACATTACAACGGCTCCTGGCAACAATGGCAGTTATACGGTGATCTCAACGGTATCGGGCTGTGCTTCTTAGTATCGGTTGCGACCAGTGTAACGGTTAATCCACTGCCATTAGTTACTCGGTAGTCACACCAAACACACCCACAGTTTGTAGTGGCGGCACGGTAACCGTAAATGTTGCGGGCAGTCAGGCCGGAATCAATAGTGAATTATTCAATGGCGGTACATCATTGAGCAGTGTGATACCAGAGCAGCCGGGCGATCAACTTAGTGACGTGCGCGCTTGCCGGAAACTCTACGATAACCGTAACGCTACCAATCCAGTAACGGGCTGTTCCAGTATTGTTAACGGGCACGAGTTAGTCACAGTAAATCCGATTCCAGCTACGCCCGATTAACCCAGTTGGTCGGTTGTAGTTTGTGAGGCACGGCCTTGATTGCGTTAACTGGCAGTGCAGGAACAGGGAATCAATGGTATAAAAATGGTGCTCTGGTTGCGGCACTACGCGACCACATTAAAGATGGCAGCTCCTGGACAACGGGTAGCGGTTTATACAGTGATCTCAACGGTATGGGCTGTGCTTCCTTAGTATCGGTTGCGACCGGTGTAACGATCAATCCACTGCCATTAGTTACTCCAGTAGTCACACCGGCTACCACCCTGGTTTGTAGTGGCGGCACGGTAACCGTAGATGTTGCAGGCGATCAGGACGGAATCAATTGTGAATTATTCAATGGCGGTACATCATTGAGCTGTGCCGATAGCAGGCACAGGCGGAGCGATCAGCGTTGACGAGTGCGCTTGCCGTGCACGGAAACTGACTACGATAACCCGTACCGCTACCAAATCCGGTTAACCGAGTGTTGAGTGTTCGTTAACAGGCACTGGTGAGTTCACATGGTATTTTAAATCCGATTCGCTACGCCCACGATTAACCCAGGTGTTTGTTCCGGTTGGAGTTTGTGAAGACTTGCGGCCGCGATTGCGTTAACGAGCATTGCGGGAGCAGGGGAGTCAATGGTATAAAAAATGGTGCTACGATTTGGGCGCTACACTACCGACCTTAAACATTAACAACGGCTCCTGTCAACAGTGGCAGTTATACAGTGATCCAACGGTATGGGCTGTTGTTGTTTTTTTTTAAGGAGTGACTATCTTGTTGTATCAGTTGCGACCGGTGTAACGGTCAATCAACTGGTACCTAATTACTCAGTAGTCACACGCCAACTACACCCCAGAGTTATGAGTGGCAGCTCTGTAACCGTGAATGTTCCGGGCAATCGGGCCGGAATCAGTGTATGAATTATTCAATGGCGGTACATCATTGAGCAGTGTGATAGCAGGCACAGGCGGGCGATCAACCTAGGACGAGTGCGCTTGCCGGAAACACTACGATAACCGTACGCGCTACCAATCCGGTAACGAGCTGTTCAGTATTGTTAACAGGCACGAGTTGGTCACAGTAAATCCGATTCCAGCTACGCCACGATTAACCCGGTTGGTCCGGTTGTAGTTTGTGAAGGCACGCCGTCGATTGCGTTAACGAGCAGTGCAGGAGCAGGGAATCAATGGTATAAAATGGTGCTCTGATTGTAGGCGCTACCGCCGGACCTTAAACATTACAACGGCTCCTGGCAACAGTGGCAGTTATACAGTGATCTCAACGGTATCGGGCTGTGCTTCCTTAGTATCGGTTGCGACCAGTGTAACGATTAATCCACTGCCATTAGTTACTCCGGTAGTCACACCGGCTACACCCCACAGTTTGGTGGCAGCACGGTAACCGTGAATGTTGCAGGCAGTCAGGCCGGAATCAATTATGAATTATTCAATGGCGGTACATCATTGAGCAGTGTGATAGCAGGCACAGGCGGAGCGATCAACTTAGTGACGAGTGCGCTTGCCGGAAACACTACGATAACCGTACGCGCTACCAATCCGGTAACGAGCTGTTCAGTATTGTTAACCGGCACGAGTGTAGTCACAGTAAATCCGATTCCGGCTACGCCCACGATTAACCCGGTTGGTCCGGTTGTAGTTTGTGAAGGCAGTGCGGGATTGCGTTAACGAGCAGTGCAGGAGCAGGGAATCAATGGTATAAAAATGGTGCTCTGATTGGAGGCGCTACACTACCGACCTTAAACATTACAACGGCTCCTGGCAACAGTGGCAGTTATACAGTGATCTCAACGGTATCGGGCTGTGCTTCCTTAGTATCGGTTGCGACCAGTGTAACGATTAATCCACTGCCATTAGTTACTCCGGTAGTCACCCGGCTACACCCACAGTTTGTAGTGGCAGCACGGTAACCGTGAATGTTGCGGGCAGTCAGGCCGGAATCAATTATGAATTATTCAATGGCGGTACATCATTGAGCAGTGTGATAGCAGGCACAGGTGGAGCGATCAACTTAGTGACGAGTGCGCTTGCCGGAAACACTACGATAACCGTACGCGCTACCAATCCGGTAACGAGCTGTTCAGTATTGTTAACAGGCACGGGAGTGAGTCACAGTAAATCCGATTCCAGCTACGCCCACGATTAACCCGGTTGGTCCGGTGAGTAGTTGTGAAGGCACGGGCCGCGATTGCGTTAACGAGCAGTGCAGGAGCAGGGGAATCAATGGTATAAAAATGGTGCTCTGATTGTAGGCGCTACACTACCGACCTTAAACATTACAACGGCTCCTGGCAACAGTGGCAGTTATACAGTGATCTCAACGGTATCGGGCTGTGCTTCCTTAGTATCAGTTGCGACCAGTGTAACGATTAATCCACTGCCATTAGTTACTCCGGTAGTCACACCGGCTACACCCACAGTTTGTAGTGGCAGCACGGTAACCGTGAATGTTGCGGGCAGTCAGGCCGGAATCAATTATGAATTATTCAATGGCGGTACATCATTGAGCAGTGTGATAGCAGGCACAGGCGGAGCGATCAACTTAGTGACGAGTGCGCTTGCCGGAAACACTACGATAACCGTACGCGCTACCAATCCGGTAACGAGCTGTTCAGTATTGTTAACAGGCACGAGTGTAGTCACAGTAAATCCGATTCCAGCTACGCCCACGATTAACCCGGTTGGTCCGGTTGTAGTGTGTGAAGGCACGGCCGCGATTGCGTTAACGAGCAGTGCAGGAGCAGGGAATCAATGGTATAAAAATGGTGCTCTGATTGTAGGCGCTACACTACCGACCTTAAACATTACAACGGCTCCTGGCAACAGTGGCAGTTATACAGTGATCTCAACGGTATCGGGCTGTGCTTCCTTAGTATCGGTTGCGACCAGTGTAACGATTAATCCACTGCCATTAGTTACTCCGGTAGTCACACCGGCTACACCCAGTTTGTAGTGGCAGCACGGTAACCGTGAATGTTGCAGGCAGTCAGGCCGGAATCAATTATGAATTATTCAATGGCGGTACATCATTGAGCAGTGTGATAGCAGGCACAGGCGGAGCGATCAACTTAGTGACGAGTGCGCTTGCCGGAAACACTACGATAACCGTACGCGCTACCAATCCGGTAACGAGCTGTTCAGTATTGTTAACAGGCACGAGTGTAGTCACAGTAAATCCGATTCCAGCTACGCCCACGATTAACCCGGTTGGTCCGGTTGTAGTTTGTGAAGGCACGGCCGCGATTGCGTTAACGAGCAGTGCAGGAGCAGGGAATCAATGGTATAAAAATGGTGCTCTGATTGTAGGCGCTACACTACCGACCTTAAACATTACAACGGCTCCCGGCAACAGTGGCAGTTATACAGTGATCTCAACGGTATCGGGCTGTGCTTCCTTAGTATCGGTTGCGACCAGTGTAACGATTAATCCACTGCCATTAGTTACTCCGGTAGTCACACCGGCTACACCCACAGTTTGTAGTGGCAGCACGGTAACCGTGAATGTTGCAGGCAGTCAGGCCGGAATCAATTATGAATTATTCAATGGCGGTACATCATTGAGCAGTGTGATAGCAGGCACAGGCGGAGCGATCAACTTAGTGACGAGTGCGCTTGCCGGAAACACTACGATAACCGTACGCGCTACCAATCCGGTAACGAGCTGTTCAGTATTGTTAACAGGCACGAGTGTAGTCACAGTAAATCCGATTCCAGCTACGCCCACGATTAACCCGGTTGGTCCGGTTGTAGTGTGTGAAGGCACGGCCGCGATTGCGTTAACGAGCAGTGCAGGAGCAGGGAATCAATGGTATAAAAATGGTAGCCTGATTGTAGGCGCTACACTACCGACCTTAAACATTACAACGGCTCCTGGCAACAGTGGCAGTTATACAGTGATCTCAACGGTATCGGGCTGTGCTTCCTTAGTATCAGTTGCAACCAGTGTAACGATTAATCCACTGCCATTAGTTACTCCGGTAGTCACACCGGCTACACCCACAGTTTGTAGTGGCAGCACGGTAACCGTGAATGTTGCAGGCAGTCAGGCCGGAATCAATTATGAATTATTCAATGGCGGTACATCATTGAGCAGTGTGATAGCAGGCACAGGCGGAGCGATCAACTTAGTGACGAGTGCGCTTGCCGGAAACACTACGATAACCGTACGCGCTACCAATCCGGTAACGAGCTGTTCAGTATTGTTAACAGGCACGAGTGTAGTCACAGTAAATCCGATTCCAGCTACGCCCACGATTAACCCGGTTGGTCCGGTTGTAGTGTGTGAAGGCACGGCCGCGATTGCGTTAACGAGCAGTGCAGGAGCAGGGAATCAATGGTATAAAAATGGTAGCCTGATTGTAGGCGCTACACTACCGACCTTAAACATTACAACGGCTCCTGGCAACAGTGGCAGTTATACAGTGATCTCAACGGTATCGGGCTGTGCTTCCTTAGTATCAGTTGCAACCAGTGTAACGATTAATCCACTGCCATTAGTTACTCCGTAGTCACACCGGCTACACCCACAGTTTGTAGTGGCAGCACGGTAACCGTGAATGTTGCAGGCAGTCAGGCCGGAATCAATTATGAATTATTCAATGGCGGTACATCATTGAGCAGTGTGATAGCAGGCACAGGCGGAGCGATCAACTTAGTGACGAGTGCGCTTGCCGGAAACACTACGATAACCGTACGCGCTACCAATCCGGTAACGAGCTGTTCAGTATTGTTAACAGGCACGAGTATAGTCACAGTAAATCCGATTCCAGCTACGCCCACGATTAACCCGGTTGGTCCGGTTGTAGTGTGTGAAGGCACGGCCGCGATTGCGTTAACGAGCAGTGCAGGAGCAGGGAATCAATGGTATAAAAATGGTAGCCTGATTGTAGGCGCTACACTACCGACCTTAAACATTACAACGGCTCCTGGCAACAGTGGCAGTATACGGTGATCTCAACGGTATCGGGCTGTGCTTCCTTAGTATCAGTCGCGACCAGCGTAACGATTAATCCACTGCCATTAGTTACTCCGGTAGTCACACCGGCTACACCCACAGTTTGTAGTGGCAGCACGGTAACCGTGAATGTTGCAGGCAGTCAGGCCGGAATCAATTATGAATTATTCAATGGCGGTACATCATTGAGCAGTGTGATAGCAGGCACAGGCGGAGCGATCAACTTAGTGACGAGTGCGCTTGCCGGAAACACTACGATAACCGTACGCGCTACCAATCCGGTAACGAGCTGTTCAGTATTGTTAACAGGCACGAGTGTAGTACAGTAAATCCGATTCCAGCTACGCCCACGATTAACCCGGTTGGTCCGGTTGTAGTGTGTGAAGGCACGGCCGCGATTGCGTTAACGAGCAGTGCAGGAGCAGGGAATCAATGGTATAAAAATGGTAGCCTGATTGTAGGCGCTACACTACCGACCTTAAACATTACAACGGCTCCTGGCAACAGTGGCAGTTATACAGTGATCTCAACGGTATCGGGCTGTGCTTCCTTAGTATCAGTTGCGACCAGTGTAACGATTAATCCACTGCCATTAGTTACCCGGTAGTACACCGGCTACACCCACAGTTTGTAGTGGCACGGTAACCGTGAATGTTGCGGGCAGTCAGGCCGGAATCAATTATGAATTATTCAATGGCGGTACATCATTGAGCAGTGTGATAGCAGGCACAGGCGGAGCGATCAACTTAGTGACGAGTGCGCTTGCCGGAAACACTACGATAACCGTACGCGCTACCAATCCGGTAACGAGCTGTTCAGTATTGTTAACAGGCACGAGTGTAGTCACAGTAAATCCGATTCCAGCTACGCCCACGATTAACCCGGTTGGTCCGGTTGTTTGTGAAGGCAGCGCCGCGATTGCGTTAACGAGCAGTGCAGGAGCAGGAATCAATGGTATAAAAATGGTAGCCTGATTGTAGGCGCTACACTACCGACCTTAAACATTACAACGGCTCCTGGCAACAGTGGCAGTTATACAGTGATCTCAACGGTGAGCTGTGCATCGGCAGTTTCAGCAGCAGTAGACGTAACTATTAATCCACTGCCATTAGTTATCCGGTGTTTCACCCGGTCTGCAACAGTTGTTAGTGGCAGTACGGTTACGTTTCTTTAACTGGAAGCGACAGCCGGAATTAACTATCAATTATTAATGGCGGTACATCATTAAGCTGTGTGGTAGCAGGCACAGGTGGAGCGATCAACTTAGTGACGAGTCCGCTTGCCGGAAACACTACGATTTCCGTACTCGCAACCAATCCGGTAACTAGTTGTACAGTTCTTCTGAGGGACGAAGTGCAGTCACATTAAATCCGATTCCAGCTACGCCCACTATTATCCCGGCTGGTCCGGTTGTGGTGTTTGTGAAGGCACGGCCGCGATTCTTAACGAGCAGCGCACGAGAGGGAATCAATGGTACAAAATGGTAGCACTAATTGTTTAGGGGCAAACTACCGACCTTAAACATTAAGTGTTTCAAGCTCAGGAGTTGCAACAGTGGCAGTTATACGGTTATTGAAACTCAGACAGGATGTACTTCTGCGGTTTCTGCCGCAGTTGATATCACCATTAACTCTATAGCCACTCCACCGCCCGCTCCGAGTCCCGCACCAATTTGTGTGGCCGGAACAATTCCAACGCTAACGGCCACAGGTACTAATTTAATTTGGTATTCAGATTCTGGACTTACCACTCAGGTAGGAACGGGAAGTCCGTTTACACCAACCGCAGCTGAAGTAAACAATGCTGTGGCAGGAACTTATTCATTATATGTGACTCAAACTATTGGTTGCGAAAGTTTACCAACCCAGGTTGATGTAGTTGTTAATCCAGCAGTGACTGCAAATGCAGGTACGGATTCAGATTTATGTTTAGGACAAAGTATAACATTAGGTGGAAGCCCAACTGCTTCCGGTGGCTCTGGTTCATACACCTATAGCTGGACAAGTGTTCCGCCAGGCTTCACAAGTTCACAATCTAATCCTATCGTAACTCCAGCACTTGGTACAACAACTTATATAGTTCAGGTTACCGATGCTTTTGGTTGTCAGAATAGCAATCAGGTTGATATCACAGTTTATGAAGTTCCAACATTTACCGTTACCAATAACACAAGTGGGGGGACAGGCGAAGTGTGTAGCGGTTCAACTATAAATATTTCACTTACAAGTCCAACCGCGGGTTCATCAATTACACTTCAAAATGTGAATTATGGGTTAGTAACGGGAGGACTCTATGCCTTAGGTGGAACTTTTGTTTCAGGGAACATTATTACCGAGCCATCAGGATTGGTTAACCCAACTAATGCACCCATTAGCATAAATTATATTTTTTTAGTGTTGCTACCCCTAACTGCTCAAATCCAATAACACAACAGACACAAATTGTTGTGTATCCAACACCAATCATGAGCACGGTTAACAGTACAACTCAAATCTGTAGTAACAGTTCGGTAAACATAGTTTTGAATAGTCCTACATCAGCGGCCACCATTCGATTAGCATCTGTAAATTATGGATTGGCATCCGGTACGCTGGTTGCGGGCGCAACCTTTGCACCGGGCTCGTCAATTACAGAAACCTTAACGAACAGTTCCGCTTCGGCAGTAACGGTTCAATACAATTTTGAAGTATTGGCAAATGGTTGCACAACAGCAGGATTTTCTGAAAGTGTTTTAGTAAATCCTAATCCAACCTTTATTATAAGCAATACATCGCCCGAAATTTGTAGTGGAGCGGGTACAAATATTTTATTTGGAAGTGCAACTTCAGGACATCAAATAAATGTGGTCAATGTTTATTATGGTTCGGTAACAGGAGGAACCGTGATTCCCGGGGTGACAATATTCACGAGTGCAACACCCCTTATTGAAACGTTGCTCAACAATACCAATGCTGCAATTGATGTTGTTTATGAATTCAATGTAACAACGCCTGGTACAACTCCAGTATGTCCGATTGCTCCAGTCAGTCAGTTTGCAACAGTACGCGTTAATCCAAACCCAACTTTTACAGCTACTAATAATACAGGTGGTGGCACGGGCATTATATGTACTGGAAATCCGGTAAATATTTTATTGAACGCTCCGGTGAGTGGGGGGCAAGTTCGATTGAAAAGTATAAACTATGGCGGAGCATCAGGAACACTTCCCGCGGGTGCGATCTTCGTTAATGGACAAACTATTAATGAGGTTGTTACCAATACAACAGCAGCTCAATTATTGTTGCTTATGAATTTGAAGCAATTGTCGGCTCATGTGGACCAAGTGCCAGCCAGATAGTAAATGTTGATGTTCGTCCAATCCCTAATGTAGTAGCATTACCTGCGAGTCAGACGATTTGCAGTGGCGCAACAACAAGCGTAGCATTAAGCACCACGAATGGCGTTGCAGGCGCGACTTATAGCTGGACACGCGTAGATGCAGGCGTAAGCGGAGTACTGGTTGGATCAGGCGCAGCGATCAATGAGACCTTAACAGCGACAGGTTCAGTAGCCGGTACAGCTACGTATACCATTACACCAACTGTTGGTGGTTGCAATGGAGTTCCGATTACAGTTATCGTAACAGTCAATCCGTTACCGGATGTTGTTGCGGCACCAGCATTGCAGAGGCGATTTGCAGTGGTGCGACTTCGAATATAAATTTAAGTACGAGCAATGGCGTGGCAGGTGCTACGTATAGCTGGACAGTTGTTCAGAGCAATGTAAGCGGAGCAACTTCAGGCTTCGGCACGAGTATCAATCAGACGTTAACGGCAACAACAAGCAACGCAGGCACGGCCACGTATACAATCACACCCAATGCAAATGGTTGCAATGGCACACCGATAGTAGTGGTGGTAACCGTTAACCCAACTCCGAATGTGGTAGCGTTACCTGCGAGTCAGACGATTTGCAGCGGAGCAACAACAGGCATTGCCTTAGGCACCACGAATGGTGTTGCGGGCGCGACTTACAGCTGGACACGCGTAGATGCAGGTGTAAGCGGAGTGCTGGGAGGATCAGGCGCAGCGATTAATGAAACCTTAACCGCGACCGGCTCGACAGCAGGGACAGCTACGTATACAATTACACCAACTGTTGGCCTTTGCCCTGGCGTTCCGATTACAGTAATCGTAACGGTTAATCCGTTACCGGATGTTGTTGCAGCCCCGGCATCACAAACCATTTGCAGTGGCACGACTTCAAATATAAATTTAAGTACGAGCAATGGTGTTGTGGGAGCTACGTATAGCTGGACCGTTGTTCAGAGCAATGTAAGCGGAGCAACTTCAGGCTTCGGCACGAGTATCAATCAAAACTTAACGGCTACCACAAGTTCAGCGGGCACAGCCACGTATACGATCACACCAGCAGCGAATGGTTGTAACGGTACACCGATTGTTGTTGTGGTAACCGTTAACCCGGCTCCTAATGTAGTGGCGTCACCTGCGAGTCAGACTATTTGTAGTGGAGCAACTACAGGCATTGCTTTAAGCACAACGAATGGAGTTGCAGGCGCAACATATAGCTGGACGCGTGTAGATGCAGGTATAAGCGGAGTGTTGTTTGGATCAGGCGCTACGATTAATGAGACCTTAACTGCGACCGGCTCTACTACAGGTACAGCTACTTATACCATCACGCCAAGTGTTGGTGGTTGCAATGGAGTTCCGATAACAGTAATCGTAACCGTTAATCCGTTACCGGATGTTGTAGCGGCTCCAATTGCAGAGGCGATCTGCAGTGGTGCGACTTCGAATATAAATTTAAGTACGAGCAATGGCGTTGCAGGCGCTACGTATAGCTGGACCGTTGTTCAGAGCAATGTAAGCGGAGCAACCTCAGGCTTTGGCACGAGCATCAATCAGACGTTAACAGCAACGACAAGCAACGCAGGCACGGCCACATATACAATCACACCAAATGCAAATGGCTGTAACGGCACACCGATAGTAGTGGTAGTAACCGTTAACCCGGCTCCGAATGTCGTAGCGTCACCTGCGAGTCAGACGATTTGCAGCGGAGCAACAACAGGCGTTGCGTTGAGCACTACGAATGGCGTTGCAGGCGCAACTTATAGCTGGACACGCGTAGATGCAGGCGTAAGTGGAGTACTGGTTGGATCAGGTGCAGCGATCAATGAAACCTTAACTGCGACCGGCTCGACAGCGGGCACAGCTACTTATACCATCACGCCAAGTGTTGGTGGTTGCAATGGAGTTCCGATCAACGTAATTGTAACCGTTAATCCGTTACCGGATGTTGTTGCTACTCCGAATGCAGAGGCGATCTGCAGTGGAGCGACCTCGAATATAAATTTAAGTACGAGCAATGGTGTTGCAGGCGCTACCTATAGCTGGACGGTTGTGCAGAGCAATGTAAGCGGAGCGACTTCAGGCTTTGGTGCGAGCATCAACCAGACGTTAACAGCAACGACAAGTTCAGCGGGCACGGCCACATATACCATCACACCAGCAGCCAATGGTTGCAACGGTACACCGATAGTAGTAGTAGTAACCGTTAACCCAGCTCCCAATGTCGTAGCGTTACCTGCGAGTCAGACGATTTGCAGTGGTGCAACAACAGGCATTGCGTTGAGCACCACGAATGGTGTTGCAGGCGCGACTTATAGCTGGACACGCGTAGATGCAGGCGTAAGCGGAGTACTGGTTGGATCAGGCGCAGCGATCAATGAAAGCTTAACAGCGACCGGCTCTACACCAGGAACAGCTACTTATACCATTACACCAACAGTTGGCCTTTGCCCTGGCACTCCGATCACGGTAATCGTAACGGTTAATCCGTTACCGGATGTAGTTGCGGCTCCGAATGCAGAGGCGATCTGCAGTGGCGCAACCTCGAATATAAATTTAAGTACGAGCAATGGTGTTGCAGGTGCTACGTATAGCTGGACAGTTATTCAGAGCAACGTAAGCGGAGCGACTTCGGGCTTTGGAGCGAGCATCAATCAGACATTAACCGCGACTACGAGCAGTGCCGGTACCGCTGCGTATACGATCACGCCAGCAGCGAATGGTTGTAACGGCACCCCGATAGTAGTGGTAGTAACAGTAAGTCCGAAACCAGTAATTACAAATACGGCACTTCAATTATTAACAACAATCTGTAGCAACACTGCCTTAAACTTTACACCTGTTTCAACTACTGATCCTGCTACAATTTATGCCTGGACAAGTGCTGTTAGTGGAAGTACATTTACAGGAGTTTCATTAAGTGGAACTGGTGCAATTACGGATACACCAGTTAATACAGGAAATACTATTGGTTATGTAACTTATACGATTACACAGAAGTAGCTGGTTGTTTTGGAAATCCTGTCAACTATGTTGTTACGGTATTTCCAACCCCAACAGCGGATGGTTCTGATATAATTATTTGCAGCGGGCATAATGCAGTAGTGTCAATCAACGCTATGCCCAATAATGTTACAGGTACTACATTTAGTTGGGTGGCTGTGCCTTCAGCAAATGTACTTGGTGCAGTAAACGGTAACGGATCCACCATTAGCCAAACATTATCATTAACTGACTTCACAACAGGCACTGTCGTTTATCAGATTACACCTTCTGCCAATGGTTGCAATGGTGCGATAAAAAATATTACAGTTACGATTAACCCGCTTCCTACTGTGGATGCAGGAGTTGATTATCAAGTATGTGAACCAACTGTTATTCCTGTAAGTGGACTTATTGGAGGTGCTGCTACCTCGGGTATATGGACAATTGTGACAGGTGTTGGAAGTATCTCTGCCAGTACGGTAACTGGTAACACAGTGACAGCAAATTATACGGTTAACCCTGCAGATATTGCTACAACAATCGTATTAAAATTGGAATCTAACGATCCGGATTTGGCCGGTCCTTGTGCAGTGGCTTCTGATTTGCTCAATATTCAAATTAACAGAATGCCTACGGTTACTGTTCCTGCTGATTTTGTGGTTTGTGAACCAGCGAATTTATTAGCTACACCAATAAGTTTAAGTGGAACGATTGGTGGCAGCGCAACAACAGGTTTATGGAGTATTGTTTCAGGAGCAGGGTCTTTAGGGGCTTCCAATCTGTGGGTGCTCTGGTAAACTCACAATACACCATTGATGCCTCTGATATAGGAACAACCATTACATTAAGATTAACCACCAATGATCCGGATGGTCCTAGTGGGCCGTGTATCGAAGAGTTTAAGGATATTAATATTACAATAAATCAAGCTGTGGTTGTTTCTGCTGGTTCAGACTTACAATTATGCCGGGATACTCCATCTATCTTGTTGCAGGGTTCACAATCGGGTGCTCCTACAACATTGGCCTGGAGCGGGGGCTTAGGTTTATTTTCAGACCCAACGATAGCGCAACCACTATACTCATTCAATAATCCAACTGAAGTAAATACAACGGTGGTGTTAACCCTAACAGCCCTTGATCCTGATGGGGCAGGACCTTGTACGGCCGTTTCAGATCAAATGAATTTAAAGATCAATCCATTGCCGGTTGTCGTGTATACAGGACTCCCTCCAGGTTCTCCTGCGTCCTTGGCAGAAAATGGTCCGCCTATTACGCTTACAGGAAATTTAGCTGGAGGTGCATTTACCATCCTTCCAACATCATCTTTTATTGGTAGCACATTTATTAATGTTGTAGATAGGGCAGTGTTTGATCCAAGTGCAGCCGACCTGGGTTCTAATTTTATAAAGTACACATATACCGATGGTAATGGTTGTACAAACTTTGACGAGCAGGAAGTATTCATTAATCCCGTTACTACTATTGACTTTGCCGTTCAGGGGGCAGTACTAAACGGAAGTGGAGAGTTTGAACTTTGTTCTGATTTAGGTTTGGTTAAATTACTTGGTTTCCCTGTTCCTGCTGATGGCTTTCCACCAGAGACGCAATTCACCTCAGAAGGGCCTAATGCTGCTAATATGACAATCGTTAAGATTGGTCCCGATTATTTTATACAAACCAGCGGGTTATTATCAGACTCTTATAGAATCCGCTATACTTTTAAAAATCAATTTAACGCGATAACCTTTAAGGAACGTACCATTAACTTCTTTGGAAGTCCAGTGTCATTGTTCTCATCGTCCAACAATTGTATTGTGAGTGATGTAGTGTTCACAGACAATTCACTAATCAATCCTTCTCCTTTCCCCGCTGCAATCACCAGTTGGCAGTGGTCCTTTGGTGACAATACTTTTAGCACAGATCAAAATCCATCAAAAAGATACACGGCTTCAGGTACGTATAATGTTGTTTTAAAAGTGACAACTAGTCAAGGTTGTTCGTCTACCAGTTCTCCTTATGTGCTGCGTGTAGGTGATGTACCGATTGTTGATTTTAGTTGGTCAGCTATTTGTAATAATGACAATACTTCATTCCAGGATAAAACTACTAAGGTAGTGGGCTCTGTTCCTCCCGGAATTAGTGTAATAACTGGCTATACATGGAATTTTGGAGATGGGGATGTGTTGCCGGCAGGAGTAGGAACAATCCCAGCAGGTACTCATGGAGGCAGAACGTTCGGTACCTACAAAGATCCCCAACACAAATATGTTTCAAATGGTACCTATTCATCAACCCTTTTGGTTGATACGAATGATGGATGTTCGAATTCAAATACACAGAATGTATTTATCCTTCCATACAATACCGTTACGCCTATTGCCGGGGCTGAATATTTAGAAGGGTTCGAGTCTACAGACGGAGGTTGGATTGCTGAGGCATTTGATGCAACTAATTCAACTCCATTAAATATTATTAAGAGTGATACAAGTTGGATATGGGGAGCACCGGCTGGGGGAACGATTACCAGCGCAGCATCAGGAAGCAACGCCTGGTGGACCGGAAAAAATGCTAACACGTATTTCTCAAATGAAAACTCAGCAGTCAACGGGCCATGCTTCGACTTAACACAATTAAAGAGACCTATGATCGCTTTGGATTACTTCTCAGATACAGAAAAGAATCTGGACGGTTCTGTTCTTCAGTATTCCATTGATGGCGGACAATCGTGGCGCATTGTTGGTCCACCGGAGGGTCAATCAATTCGTGATGAAGGAATTAATTGGTTTAATGGAGTGGGGATTCTTTCCAATCCAGGATCACAACCAATTGGTAACTATGGATGGACCGATAGACAATCGGCATGGAAGAATGCTCGATTCAATTTGGATATGGTACCTGCAGCAAATCGATCGCAAGTAAGATTGCGGATTGCATTTAGCAGTAATGATGGTAATGCACCACCGACAGGGAATGAGACAGCCCCAGATGGTTTTGCCTTTGATAATTTCTTTGTTGGGGAAAATCACGGAATGTACTTGTTGAACATTTCACAACCTCAACACTCACGGCAAGTACAAATGCAGATGCCTACCTGAATGGACTCTATCAACAACAGATTGATGATAGGGGAACATCTGATTTCCAGGACATTCAGTATCACGTTAATTTTTCAGGTACGGATCCACTTAACAAGGATAACCCAATAGATCCGGCCGCACGAGCACTTTATTTTGGTTCTTCGCAGCCCCCCCATAAGTGTTAAAATGATTATTACGGCTAAGCAAGACTTTAGTTCACCGGTAATATTCAATGTTGCTCTCGTTGAAAAAGATGTTAATGGTTTTATGAATGTTTTGCGTAAGAATTTATTTGGAAGTGATGGAAAAACAATCAGCCTCGGCTTTATTCAAAATCAGGATGTGGTCGCTGAAGTCTCCGATGTACGGATTGATGTACCCATATCATCAGATCCAAATGGGCTTTTGTTAATAGGATATGTTCAGGATAAGAATACGAAAGAGATTTACCAATCGGTTGTTATCGATGGGCCTGTTAAAATTGGTGATCCGGTTGTTGGATTAGAGGATGAATTACCTTTACTCACTACGTTAAATAATATTCAGATGTTCCCGAACCCCGCTAACCATCATTTTACCTTTGGTTTGCCGAGTGACGTTTATCCGGGCAGTCAGTGGAAGATAATTGATCAGCGTGGAGTGACTGTGCTAGAAGGTAATTTTGAGGGTGCAGTAAATGGAATGAAGGAAATAAATGTAGAGGAACTTGCCAATGCCGTTTACTTTGTAGTAATGACAGGGCCTAAGGGTGGTACGGTTCGTAAGAAGTTGATGGTGATGAATAGAAATTAAGCGTAGGCTTTTAGTGACAGGATCACTTTAGATAGTGACTGACTTACTTCGGTAGCAAGGCTTTTAATGGTTTGTTCATCTCGACTAGTTTTGGCTTCGTGTTCCAATAGGGCTATTTTTTCCTTAAGGTGGTGAATGCCCATAAGCGTAATACTCGGCTTAATCTTATGAACTACCTTAGCTAAATGCTCCCAATTCTTCCGCTGCAATTGAATTTGAATTTCCTCAATTGTTTTGGGCATAGATTCGAGAAAGGTATTGATAATTTCTTGTATGAATTCCTGATTATTATCGGAAGCCTTAATTAGATAGCTAAGATCAAATTCGCGAATACTCTTTTTTGCTTCCTGGGCAGGTTGGTTTTTTTCTTAAGTTTTGATCCCAGGTATCGGGTTAAGGTTTGTAGCAAATCTTCTTGCGTAAATGGTTTCGTAATGCAATCATTCATACCTGCGGCAATACACTTTTCAAAATCCTTTTGTGTGGCATTAGCGGTTAATGCAATAATGGGTACCTGACTTTTATTTGGATCACCTTTCCGGATTGCTTTGGTAGTTTCAAAACCATCCATCACCGGCATTTGAATGTCCATGAGGATTGCATCAAATGCATTATTTCGAATTTTCTCCAGAGCAACAACTCCATTCTCGGCAGTTTCAAAATGACATCCCCACATTTTTAAGATGCTGCTGGCGTAAAGTCGATTAATATCATTGTCTTCCACCAGTAGTATGGAGGCCCGCTTAAGTTGGGTAAAGTTGCGGGGTTTAATCATTCTGGCATCGGATTCGAATTCCTTTTTGCCCGTAACGTAAGGCAAGATAAAAGTGAAGGTTGAGCCTTCATTCTCTTTACTCACAACATTAATTGATCCGCCCTGTAGTTCCACCAATTGCTTAACGATGGTCAAGCCAAGCCCAGTACCACCATACTTTCTTGTTACACTGGCGTCTGCCTGACTAAAACTTTCAAAAATTGTTTGGAGTTTATCCTTTGGAATACCAATGCCGGTATCGGAAATATTGAATCGTAGATTGTAATTATTGCCTTTTACCTTGTCTGCTTTAACTTCAACCTTAATACTTCCTGCATGAGTGAATTTAATGGCATTACTAATTAGGTTGATTAGGATTTGATTAAGTCGAACAGGATCACCTACAAAAATTTTGTTAGCGTCTTTAGCTAAAATATAAGAGAGGTTAATTCCTTTTTCCGATGCTTGAACGCCAAACGTATCAATAAGCGAATGCAACAAGTCATTTAAATTGAATCCAATCTTTTCTAATTGCAATTTTCCTGATTCTATACTGGCCAGGTCGAGGATATCATTAATGATAACCTTTAGATTATCCGCTGCACTTTTAATTGCATTAAGATAGGTTCGTTGTTCTTCCTTTGAAGGATTTTGACTCAATAATGAAGCCATTCCGGCAATACCATTGATTGGTGTGCGGATTTCATGACTGATATTAGCTAAAAATTGTTCTTTTGCTTTTTGTGCTCGTAGTAGTTCTTCGGCATCTTTCTTCCGTTGACTAATATCCCGACAGTCGAGAATAAGTCCTTCAATACCCTCCTTCTTTAGATTCACAGAGTTGAATTCTAAGTATTTATATCCTTATCTCTGCATATAAATTGAAATTCGATAGACTTATTATAAGCGCGCCTGGTGCTTTTGTTAAACTCCTTTTTAAAATCAGCAAGCAGGTGAGCGGGCAGATAATCAAAAAAGTTTTTACCTACCAATCCCGATGTTTTATAACCGAGTGTTTCCTGAACGGAGTGATTGTGATACAGAATCGCGCCCTCATAGTTCACAATAAAAATTATATCAGATCCGTCATCTACAACAGATTTATAGAATAATCCTTTTTTGACATACGTGGCTAATGACTTCATCTTAAATTCCTTTAGACTCCATTTCTTTTAAGTACCTGTAGATAGAAGATTTTCCAATATCTAGTTTTCGAGCAACTTCAAGAACATTATTATCATACTTGGTGAGATAATTTCTGATTATATGATACGTGTAATCTTGCAAGGTCATTTCTTTTGAAGTAAAGGACTCTTCGCGAACAGGAGTATTGAAGGTAATATCCTTAGCTTGAATTTCATTATCACTACGCATAACCACCGCCAGTTCCATAATAGACTTAAGCTCTCGCACATTACCTGGAAATGAATATTGAAGCAATTTTTCCTGAGCACTCGCTCCGATTTTTATATTTCTAAGATCATTCTCTTTCGCAAACTGTTCAATGAAAAATTTAGCAAGGAGAGGAATATCTTTATCCCGATCCCGCAAAGGAGGGAGGTTTATGGGTAATCCGAGTAAGCGATAATAAAGGTCCTCGCGGAAGCGACCCTGCCTGACTTCTTCCAGTAAGTTTCGATGCGTGGCAACAATTACACGTACATCAAGCTTAATAATTTGGTTGCCGCCAATGCGGGCTAATTCTTTTTCCTGTAGTATCCGTAGAAGTTTGGATTGAACGTTCAAATCCATTTCACCAATCTCATCTAGAAAAATAGTTCCTCCTTCAGCCTCTTCAAATTTTCCTATCCGTCTTGTGGCAGCACCCGTAAACGCACCTTTTTCATGCCCGAACAATTCGCTTTCAATAAGATCTTTGGGTATAGCTGCAACATTAACAGCAATCAAGGCCTTGTTTTTCCTTTTAGAATTGTAGTGAATAGCCTTGGCAATTAATTCCTTGCCAGTTCCTGTTTCTCCGGTGATAGAAACCGTGATTTGAGTTGTGACTGCCTTTTCGATTAAATCGAAAACTTTTTTAATGGCATCACTGGTTCCAACAATACTTTTTTCAAAATCGTACTTTGTTGTGATCTCATGCTTTAACCGATCTATTTCTCTTATGAGCGTAGTTTTGTTAATGGCATTTTTGATTGAATTTAAGATGAGATCTTTCGTCTCTTCATTTTTACTGATATAATCAAAGGCTCCTGCTTTTAAAAGCCCCACCGCTGTACCAATTTTTTCCTGCGCTGAAATGATGATTACACTAATATCGGGATCAAATTCTTTTATGGATCTCAATACTTTCTCACCTTCCATATCTGGTAACGAATAATCGAGCGTAATAATAGAAGGCTTTTTATGGAGATGGTCTATACACTCTTTTCCGGTAGCGTAAAACTGAGGCTCGAAATCAGGATTTAGGCTTAAAACATATTTTAGAAATTTAGTGTAGGCCGGATCGTCCTCTACAACAAATATTCTAACTGGCTCTTTTTCGTACATCCGTTGGCTCTTTGGAATTTAGACTAAAAGATAATGCTGAGATTTGAACAAAATATTTGAAATTTACGCTAATTCCTGATAGTTAATAAAATGACTTCACTCTTTTTAATAAATAAATATGATTCAAGAATTTGATGAACTCAGCCAGGCAGAAATAGAATTGATGCATCAGGCTCCTATCCTGGTTTGTATTCTAATAGCGGGGGCTGACGATCACATTGATAATCGGGAAATTAAAAAAGCACTTGCACTAACCGAAAAAAACAAAAGCGAGCGAAATCTCATCTTCTTGATTTTTATAAAGAAGTAGGCGAGGATTTTGAGGACAAGCTGAAAATTGTAATTCAAGGCTTTCCGAGTACAGGAAGAGTCACGGACACCCTTATTAAAAGAATCGTTAACTCAATTGAACCCTAATCTTGAAAAAAATTGATCAGGAATTTTGCAAATGAATTTTACAAGAGCTTGCTTGAGATTGCCTCCGAGATTGCCAAATCTTCTGGTGGCTTACTTGGCCTTAATTCTGTTGGCGATGAGGAAGCTGAGCATATGGGTTTATCTATGCTAAAAGATCCTGCCAAGTATTAGAAACATGCCAACTCGGGAAAAGCGCTTTTTTGGAAGTTCAGTAGTTCCTTTTAGATTGGTATTCATCATGTGGCTTTCATTCAGTATCCAATTCTTCTACCACATCGACCTCGGTTTTTTAGGAATTAAACCCCGCACTGCAGAGGGCTTGATTGGAATATTCACCGCCCCCATGATTCACGGTAATTATATGCACCTGTTATCCAACACAGTGCCACTTTTATTTTTAGGTACCATACTATTCTTCTTTTATGAAAGTATAGGAGGGATCGTATTTTTTCGCTGTTACTTCATCACCAATATTTTAGTTTGGATTTTTAGCCCAAGGTTGTCTTATCATATTGGAGCGAGTGGACTGATTTACGGACTGGCTGCGTTCTTGATTTGTTATGGACTCTTAAAGCAGGATTTTGTGTCACTCATTGTATCGACTTTTGTTTTCTTTATTTATGGAGGAATATTTTTAGCCGGAATCTTACCCAGTGATCCTCGCATTTCGTGGGAGTCTCATTTAGCAGGGGCTTTGGTAGGCATGGTAACAGCGTTTAACTTGGCACAAAAACGAAAGGGCTAATGGATTCTGGAGCTAAGAAAATAATGGATCGAATACAGGCAGGTAAGTTTGATCCCGTATATGTTTTACAAGGCGAAGAGACTTACTATATCGATTTGATTTCCAATTATATAGAGGCTAATGCTTTAAGTGAGACTGATAAAGGATTTAATCAGGTAGTATTATATGGTAAGGATGTCACTGTGGCTACTATCCTTACTCATGCAAAGCGGTTTCCTATGATGGCTGACCGTCAGGTGGTCATTGTAAAAGAAGCACAAGAGATTCAGGATTTACAAAAAGAAACAGGTTCTAAACTTTTACTGGATTATCTGGCCCGTCCGTTATCATCAACCATTTTGGTCATGTGCCATAAGCATAAGACGTTAGATAAAAGGCGCGAGTTAGGTAAGAAGATTGATCAGCTTGCTGTTTCAGCAGCCTTTAAGAAACCATATGAAAACCATTTGGGCGAATTTATTACGGGATACCTAAAAGGGAAGGGGAAGCAAATTGAAGATAGTGCTGCGCGGATATTGGCCGAATATGTTGGAAACGACTTAAACCGACTGGCCAACGAAATTGATAAAGTATTGATAGCTGTGCCTGCCAATGAACCGATATCAGCCGAACACGTAATGAGTCAGGTGGGAATCAGCAAAGAGTATAATATTTTTGAACTTCAAAAAGCACTTATTCGAAGAGACCTATTTCAGGTTTCTAAAATTGTAAATTATTTTGAGGCCAATACCAAGAAGAATCCGGTAATACCCATGATTGCATTTTTGTATTCATTCTTTAGTAAGTTATTGGTAGCTTATTCAACCAGCGATAGAAGTGAAAGAGGATTAGTTACCGCTCTAAAAATCAGTCCATTTGCTGTCAAGGATTACAGTGCTGCTTTGAATCATTTCTCATTGGATAAAGTTATAACGGGTATCTCACTTTTAAAGCAAGCAGACTTGAAATTAAAAGGTGTTGACTCGGGGAGCACCGGTGAAGGACAGATATTGAAAGAGGTGATCTTTCGCCTTATGATGTAATCAAGCGTAATTTTTTCGTGCTCACAATTGCGGAATAATTCTTGTTTAGATTTTATCATTCTCAAACAGAAATGATGAAGTTATCGCAAAGAGTTAGTAGCTTTGAGTCCATGCAATCCATTTTTTTAACTTTATGCATGGAAAGTATTTTTTAAACTTAGTTCTACAATATTTTTTGACTTTGTCAGTTTTACCAAAAAAGTCTTGATGAAGAGATTTCTTATATTCCTTAGTGTCTGGCTTATTGCGTTTTCATTGTCCGCTCAAAATATTGTCTCACAAGACAAGTCTGAGCGGCTATACAATTCTGGATTGGATCTCATTGATCATAATCAGTTTGCCGCTGCGCGCGAAGTTTTTTCTGAATTTATTAAAATAAGTTCCATTACGGATTCCAGGCGGGCTGACGCAGAATACTACAAAGCATTTTGTGCTCTAAACCTCTATCATATTGATTCTGAAAAACAGATAGCAGATTTTATTCGGGAGAATCCGACCAATCCAAAAGCTGCCACAGCAAACTATGAACTAGCAAACTTTTATTATGCCGAAAAGAATTACAAGAAAGCATCATTGAATTTTGCGAAAGCTGATTTTGCCGGACTTAGTCAGGAGCAACAACGAATTGGCCGGTTTCGGTGGGGATATAGTTTATTCAGCCAAAAGTCATTGAAGGAGGCCCTTGTTCAGTTTAATTATAATAAAGCAATAGGGGGTGAGTATGGCCCCGCCTCTAGTTACTATGCAGGCTTTATTGAATATAGCGAAGGAGACTTCTCGAGTGCGCTTGTAGATTTGAAACGCGCAGAACAGAATGAGGCCTATTCAAAAATAGTTCCGTACTTGATTGCCAATGTCTACTTCCGACAGAAAAATTATGATGAATTATTATCCTATGTAGATAAAGTGAATGCGCTTGAGGGTGTAAATAATAAAGAGGAGATAGCACTTCTTGCGGCTGAAGCTTACTATAAAAAGAATGATTACAAAAAAGCATTTGAGGGCTACAAACTTTACTTAGATGGCCGCGAAGAAAAAGCAGATAAAAGTGTGTTGCTGCGAGCGGGCTACACTGCTTTCACGCTGGGAGAAGACGCAAGTGCTATAAAATATTTGAAATCATCTTTTTCGGACTCTGATTCAGTTGGCTTTTATTCGGCTTATTATCTGGGTTACTTATACCTAAAGCAAGATCAGAAGCAAATGGCTCAAACTGCCTTTGACATTGCGCGAAAATTTAAGACCGATCAAAAACTAGTTGAAGAGAGTACATTTCAATATGCCAAGGTCTCCTATGATCTTGGTCGCCCCGATCAGGCCATTACTGAATTTGAAAAAATGCTCGTAACGTTTCCGCAAAGTATACATGCGGATGAAATCCGGGAACTGTTATCGCAGGCCTATGTTAATGCTACTAATTATAACAGGGCGATTGAATACATCGAGGCTATGCCCAAGCGAAGTCCCAATGTAGATCGGGCATATCAAAAAGCGACTATGCTAAAAGGTATTGAGCTCTTCAATAAAGAGGACTATCAGGAAGCTGTTCAATTTTTTTCGAAAAATCGCTCAAATACCCAGTCGATCCTGAGTATGTAGCCGAGGCAAGTTTTTGGTGTGGCGAAGCCTACTCCATAGGACGGAAATATGAGCAGGCTACTGATAATTATCTCAGAATTATTGGACTTAGCGGGTTAAATAATATCGAGCTTCTTGTTAAAGCACGGTATGGTTTAGGATATGCCTACTATAATCTTCAACAGTATGATCGGGCACTCTTTAATTTTAAAGAATTTGTAAACAAAGCTTCGCGAACTCAAAGTAACCTGGCCGATGGCATTTTGCGATTGGCTGATTGTTATTATGTGTCCAAAACATATCCGGAAGCCCTTATTAACTATCGCAAAGTAGTTCAATACAAATCGGCAGATCAGGATTATGCGCATCTGCAATCAGGAGCTATTCTTGGCATTATGAGAAAGTATGAAGAAGCGGCTGCTGAATTGGATTTGGTGATTAAGAATTTCCCTCAATCTCACATTTTTGACGAAGCACTTTTTCAGCGAGCCCAATTGGATTTTGAACAAGGTAATTACCAACCCGCTGTAAATGGATATACATCTTTAATTCAATCAAAGCCCTCATCACGATTTGTTCCGTACGCTTACTCACGCAGAGCGGCCTCTTTTTTAATCTAAAAGAATACAATAAAACCGCGCAAGATTATATTACTGTAATCGAAAATTATGGAAACCATCCTGTCAGTAACGATATTTTGATTCCCTTACAGGAAGCCCTTACGCTCGCTGGCCGATCAGGCGACTTTGATAAATACCTCACAGAATTCAAAACGGCTAATCCGGATGCGAAAGGCATAGAGTCCGTTGAGTTTGAATCGGGCAAGAATTTGTATTTCAATCAGGATTATCAAAAAGCTATTGCCGCACTCTCACGCTACATAAGTTCATATCCGGAAAGCCCCAGAGTAGCAGAAGCTAAATATTATCAGGCAGAATCTTATTACCGGTTAAAAGAATGGGATAAAGCAATTTCATTATATACAGAGTTGGCTGGTGATAAAAGCTTCTTGTTTGCGAGTAAGGTAGTGGGTCGGTTAGCCGAGTTGGAATTTAAACAAAATCGATTTGAAAGGGCAGTTCCTTATTTTCAGCAGTTGGCACGTTTGGCTTCTAACAAGAAGGAACAATATACCGCTTGGTCTGGCCTTATGGAGTCTTACTATTTATTGGCCCAGTATGACTCGGCTGATGTGTATGCGCGTATTATTCTGGAACGAGGTAATATAAACGCAGGGGCTCAAAATAAAGCATCCCTCTATTTAGGAAAAAGCGCTATGGCTCGAGGCGACTATGAATCTGCGCAAGATGAATTTTTAAACACATTGAATTCCGCGCAAGATGAGTATGGGGCCGAAGCAAAATATTTATTGGGAGAAATTCAATATCTCAAGAAAGAGAACAAGCAATGTTATGAAACACTGGTAAGTCTGAATAGTGATTTTGCCGCTTACCCGGAGTGGGTGGGTAAATCATTTCTCTTGTTGGCCGACAACTACCTCGCTATGGGCGATACCTTTCAAGCGAAAGCAACCTTGAAGTCGTTGGAAACATTTCCAATCGAAAATATTAAGCTGTTGGCGAAAGAAAAGCTGAAAAAGATTGATGAAGCGGAACTAAAAAAGGCATCGCAGATTAAAGCAGATACTTTAGATAACTGATTATGATTCTGAAATACATCTCTTGTTATAAAAAATATGTGCCTGTGAGGCTATTGATCATTAGTGCTTTCCTTCTTGGGATTGCAGGCAATGTGATCGCACAAGAAAAGTGGGGCGAGGCGAAATCAGAAAGTTGAAATTGAAATTGTAAAGGAGCGTCAGATTGTCTTGCCTAAAGCCAGTAGAAATTTTGAGAAAGTACCTCCACGTCCAGTTGAACCCATTAAACCAGAGATTACGTACGACTTTAAGAATATTAAATTCACCACGCCAGAATTTAATCCGGCTATTCGGCCACTCCGGCTAAAGCAAGAAGAGATTACTAAAATCTATGGCAACTATTTTAGTGCGGGCTTCGGTAATTATGCCTCTCCTTATTTAGCTGCATACATTACCAACAAGCGCGACAAGGCTAAATTCTATGGTGTAAAGATGTTTCATCAAAGTTTCGGACAAGGCCCTATAGATAAAAACAACTCGGCCAGTGGCAATACAGAGATAGGCATGTTTGGAAAGGCTTTTGGAAAACAAGCTACCGTAGGCGGGTTTGTGAATTATGAAAACATCACCACCCATTTTTATGGGTATACCCCGGGCACTGATGTAGATAAATCTCAGATTTTGCAGAGCTATAATATTTAGTTTAGGTGGCGATGTACAAAACTCAACCTCATCGGCCTTTAACTACAAACTTTTAGGATCATTCAGTTACCTGGATGATCATTACAAGGCACAAGAAAGCGAAGTGGCGTTAGGGTTTAAAGGTGATTATGAAATTTCAAAATCCGGAAAAATTTTGATTGGTTCAGATTATTATCTGATCGCCCGTAAGGATGAACAAGTAGAGGCTAAGCCAAGACATATTTTTAAGGTTAATGGAGGGTATGAATTTTCAATTTTGGATGACTTAACTTTAATGATTGGTGCTAATGTTGTGTTAGAGAATGATACGATTGGAAAAGATAAATCACTGCATGTTTATCCGGATTTACGAGCAAGCTATCCCCTTAACAAATCTATTGAAGTATATGCCAGTTTAAGGGAGATATTGATAAAGTATCGTTGCATACGATGGCTCGGGAAAATGCGTGGTTAAATTCCAATATTGGCATCTATAATACGAATCGCACCATTGATTTTCGGGAGGTATTAAGGGAAAGTTCGGTGGCAAAGTGTCGTTCGGTGGCGGTTTTGGATTCACGAACCTCAAAGATTTATATTTCTATCAGAACGATCCTACCGATCGCTCTAAGTTCATTACGGTTTTTGATGAAGGCAATACGCAACGCACGAATTTGTTTGGCGAACTTGGATTTTCTCATGCAGAATCAGCGCGACTGTTGTTGCGGGCAGACTTGTTCGGCTATTCTACCGATCAGGTAGCAGAAGCCTGGCATAGACCAACCTATCGGGTAAGTTTCAATTCGTCTTATAATTTGTATTCGAAGATATTGTTCAATGTTGACGTTATAACTCAAGGAGGCGCTAAGGCCCTTGATGTTGACAACAATACTGTTTTGACACTTAATCCGGCCGTAGACCTAAATGTAAAGGCAAGTTATTTTCTGTCGAAAAAGGTTTCGGTCTTTGTGAAGGGAAGCAATCTCTTATCAAGTGACTATCAATTGTATCTCAATTACCCTGTGAGAGGCCTTCAGGTTATGGGTGGCGTAACATGGGTCTTTTGAAAATAGCTTAATTTGTTGAAATTACGTTAATTTTGTAATAATACCCTGATAACAACCAAACCATGGCAAAAAGAAAAGACAAAGACCCACAGGAAAACGAAAATCTTAACGATGGAAACAATGCGGAGGATAGCTTCGGGCTCCCGGATATTGAGTATAAACCTTTAGAAAATCCGGAACAGGAGCAATCACAAACCAACGTAGAGGAACCTGTGCGCGAACCATACTCGTATAAGCTCAGAAGAAGAACCAAAGTCTAATGCACCGGTTATTATCGCGGTCATCATTGGATTGGTGTTGGTGGTTGCTGTATTTCTGATTTATCAATACGTGTACAAACCTCAGGCCGCTGAAAAGCAAAAGAAAGAATTAGCAGCAAAGGCAGCTGATAAGCAGAAGAAAGAGGAAGCAGCCCGGTTGGCCAGGGAAAAGGAAGCAGAAGAACAACGAAAAAGAGATGAAGCCAAGCTCGCAGAAGTTGCCAAACCAGCTTCCGGAACGGTTGAAACACTAAGTAGCCGTACCGGTCGTTATTATGTGGTAGTTGCCAGTGCGGTGGATGATGATTTGATTATGGACTATGCCAATAAGCTAAGCGCAAAAGGAACAGGACTAAAATTATACCACCCTTTGGAAAGTGGAAGTTTTATCGCCTTACCATCGGTGGAGATTTTGATACGTATGCATTAGCTCAAACTAGTGCGATTCGGTTAAACCAGAATTTGGTGAAGGAGCTTGGGTTATAAAGTACTAAGCTGTTGACGCAGCTGATATTTTTAGAGAAAACTTATACATTTTTTAAACTATGATGATTGCCCAAATTGTTACAGGAGCGGCTGAGACTGCTAAGCCCGATCAGGCTATTTCGTTTTGGAATCTTGTTATGGCAGGCGGACCATTAATGATTCCACTCGTTATCTGTTCTGTGATTGCCATCTACATTTTTGTTGAGCGACTGCTTACTGTTAACCGCGCCAACGTAAGCTCAGACTCCTTTATGGGAAAGATAAAGGAGTTGGTAGTGCGGGGAGATATCAACGGGGCAAAAATTTTATGTGCTCAGCACGATACACCAGTAGCACGAATGATTGAAAAAGGAGTTACCCGCATAGGTAGCCCGCTTAAAAATATCGAAGCTTCCATAGAGAACGTAGGAAAGATCGAGGTTTTCCGACTTGAGAAAAACCTATCGGTATTAGCAACGATTGCCGGAGCAGCGCCTATGATTGGTTTCTTAGGAACTGTAATTGGTATGGTGAGTGCTTTTATAGCGATTGCACAAGAGGAAGGCTCCGTAAGCCCTAAACTTTTAGCAGACGGTATTTATACAGCTATGGTGACAACCGTGGCAGGTTTGATTGTGGGTATTATCGCTTATCTGGCTTACAACTATTTAGTTACCCGGGTTTCCAAAATAGTGCATAAAATGGAGTATTCCTCCATTGAGTTTATTGATCTCTTGCAAGAACCCAGATAAGTATGAATTTACAATCCAGAAATAAGGTTGACGCTGCATTCAGCATGGCCTCCATGACTGATTTGATTTTCCTGCTGCTCATATTTTTTATGCTCACCTCAAATTTTATTACCCCTCAGGGCTTCCGGTTAATTTGCCCAGTAGTGTAGCGAGCACCATTGAAGTGCAGAAAGTTTCTGTAACGGTGACCAAAGACATTCAGTTTTACGTTAATGATAAACGAGTAACCAAATCTACTTTGGAAGGAGAACTTAAAAGTAAACTGGCGGGGCCAAAAGGGGTGGTGGTGCTTCATATTGATGAGTCGGTGCCAACACGCGAAATGGTTTTTGTAGCCGGCATAGCTACTAAATTAGAAGCCCGGGTTTCGATAGCGACTAAACCAAAATAGCATGAGCGAACAGCAAGAGCGGAAGAATAAGAGAATAGCGATGATTACCTCCGTGGGTATTCATGGCCTTTTATTGTTGGCTTTTTTGCTAATGATGGCATGGCGTGCTCCCAATCCACCGCTTCCGGAATATGGGATTGAATTAAACTTTGGTATGGATGAACAGGGCGGAGGCGAGATTCAACCTGAAACTTCTCCAGGCGTAAAGGAGGAAGCTGATCAACCAAAGGAAGAGCAAACCGAAGCGGCTCAACCTGTAGAAGAACAAGTGAAGGAAGAAGCTGAATCAGAGAAAGCTGAAGAACCGGTAGTTTCTAAAATTGAAAGCCCGGTTAAAGTAAAAGAAGAAAAACCTAAAACAGAACCCGTTAAGGAAGTTAAGGAGAAGGTAGTAGAAACAAAACCAAAAGTTACTCCTACCGAGGAAGTAAAGAAGGAAGAGAAAAAGGAGACGAAGGTTTCTGAACAGCAAGGCACCGATGCCAAGAAAGGCGACCCAACTACCAGCCAGGGCGATGATGGTAAACGAGGGGATAAAGGAAAACCGGAAGGTGAAATAAATAAAAGTACTGTGTATTCTGGCCAGCAAGGCGGTGGTGCTAATGGCGACAAGGGCTTTGGTTTATCCATGTCAGGTTGGGTGTGGGCTAATGATCCCAAAATTCCAAGCCTGCCTGATAATGAAGAGGGAAGAATTGAATTTGAAATAGAATGTGATTCGGATGGTGACATAGTAAAGATTACCACCATTCAGCGAGGCCTCAGTGCACAAGCAGAAAAATTACTGAGAGAAGAAATACAGAAAAGTTCGTTAATGAAAACCTCTGATGGCAAAGCACCAGAGCGATCTAAAGGTAGAGTAGTCTTTATACTTAAAACCCGGTAAGGGTTTACAACCTACTCAACAATAATTAAGTAGTAATTCTTTTTACCCTTTTGCGCAAGCAAGTATTTATTTTGTAGTAAAGTAAACTCGGGTTTCTGATTCACATCAGCAAGTTTAGTTTTATTGATGCTAACCCCACCGGCCTGAATCATTTTTCTGGCTTCACCTTTTGAAGGAAAGATGGTTGACTTAGTTGCTTCCGAAAGCAGATCGGTTACGGTTACGCAGGAATCAAAAGCTGCCTTACTAATTGAAACCTGAGGAACACCTTCAAAGACGGATAGCAAAGTTTCCTCATCAAGATCTTCCAAATCCTTAGTAACCGAATTGCCAAATAGGATAGAGGAAGCTTTAACAGCAGCCTCATAATCTTCTTTCGAGTGAACCCGAACCGTAATGTCTTTTGCAAGCTCTGTTTGCAACTTACGTTGATGGGGTGCGAATGCATGTTCCCTAATCAACTCCTCAATTTCAGGTTGATTTAATTGTGTAAAGATTTTAATGAAATTAGCAGCGTCTTCGTCGAGATATTCAACCAGTATTGATAAAACTTGTAGGGAGAAGTCTTCTTAGAATCCAACCACACATTTCCACCTTCTGTTTTCCCAAATTTGGTTCCGTCAGCCTTTTTAATGAGTTGTGTAGTTAACGCATAGGCCTGCCCCTCATCTTTCCTACGGATAAGCTCGGTGCCCGTTACAATATTGCCCCATTGATCGGGCCTCCCATTTGGAGTATGCAATTCTTGTTCTTATATAGCCAGTAAAAATCATAGCCTTGAACCAATTGGTAGGTAAATTCAGTAAATGAAAGCCCGGTCTCCAGCCGTTTCTGCACTGAATCTTTGGCCATCATGTAATTGACAGTAATATGTTTACCAACTTCTCTGATAAAATCCAGAAAAGTAAACTCCTTAAACCAATCAAAATTGTTAACCATCTCAGCCGCATTACTCGCACCGGATGAGAAATCAAGAAATTTTTCTAGTTGCTTCTTAACGCACGATTCGTTGTGGCGAAGCGCATCTTCAGAAAGCAAATTCCGTCCTGCCGATTTTCCGGAAGGGTCGCCCACCATACCCGTAGCACCACCCACCAGGGCAAAGGGCTTGTGCCCACATTGTTGGAATTGCAATAAGGTCATAATCTGAACCAGATGACCAATATGTAGCGAGTCGGCCGTTGGGTCGAAACCTATGTATCCGGCAGTCATACTTTTCATCAGGTGCTCTTCAGTACCAGGCATGATATCATGGAGCATGCCGCGCCAACGCAATTCTTCACTATAAAGTACTTTACATCAATTGAATTATAATTTAATGGAATAGCCCGCATTGAAAAGTACCTGTACGTAGACGAAATTGGTTTCCTTATACTAACCATTCTATTTGGGTAAACTTCCTTAAAACATGTATCATTGAAGTTCAAGAAATCAATATTTATGCAACAACCCGATGCTCTTAACCTGGTAGCAGAATTTCATAAAACCTTTAAGCACCCGATACAACCTGGGCCTGTAATACCCGAAGAAAATCGATGCAAGCTGCGCGTAGCGCTATTGGCTGAAGAATTGAAAGAAATGGAGGTTGCTATTTTGGAAAATGACCTGGTTGGGGTAGCGGATGCCCTATGCGATCTTCAATATGTTCTTTCTGGAGCTATTCTGGAATTTGGCCTTGGTGATAAATTCAAATCATTATTTGAAGAAGTGCAGCGTTCTAATATGAGTAAAGCGTGTAACTCGGAAGAAGAGGCCATGCAAACAATTGAATACTACAAACAAAAGGATGGAACGGAATGCCATTTCAAAAAGGAAGGAAATAAATGGCTGGTGTATCGTACTTCCGATAATAAAACGATCAAATCAATTAATTATTCACCCGCCAATCTGGATGGGATTTTGAGCAACGCCTAAACATAAAACTCTAATTGAAACACCGCATCCTGTCCACGCAAGGGCACTGGATGCAACGCTAATATTGGGATTGCATTATAGGCTTTTATAAACTCTGTTCTGCTTATTCTGAGCTTACTCACCCCGGGTCGAATCTTGTGATATTGCATGCGTCCTGACTTATTCGAAGTGGCAGAATACATGTATTCATACCGGATGGGAATAGGAGAGGGGATGTATTTCATACAAATTCCTTACGCATAGGCGTTTCTGAAATCCTTATGGAGCAGACTGTTTTGCACCATGTTGTATTGGGCAAGTAGAGTATATGCCCATGATGGTACATAATTGAAACGATTCTCGTACTCATCAATCTTAGAGCATAACTCACTGACATAGAATCTGATCTGGTCAAGATTCCGACAATCACTTGGTCTTTCAAAATTCCTGTTTGTGAAATTCTTTTGGATCCATTTCGAGTGTTTTCCTTTCAAAATCGCTCATATCATTGTGTATTTATACACAATGATAATACATTATTTCATTAATATACAAATAATACTGTGCAAATTTACACAAAGATATTAAATACTTGATTTTTAGCCGAATTGAGACGTTTTTTAGTGTGATTGATATATTTATATGCCAATTAATTCGTTCAAGAATCAATGCAAGTGAGGTAACCGCTATCGATTTTAGTCTTGCTTATTGTAAGCGCAGATACCCGCTTGGTTTATCCTTAAAGTATTACCTTTGAACGCTAAATTTTTTGTTACTATGAGTCTGGAAGAATCAAAAGCATTTGTTGAAGCATGGCACACGATCATGCTTATTGGTGCTATATCATTAGTCGCTTTAGGGATCATCGTTTATTTGATCTATCAATTTAAAGTGGCCCTGGTTAAAACCTTAAAGGATAAGTATGATTTTGTAAATGCCAATGAGATTAAATGGTTTAAAGCGGTATTTATTTGTTTTGGAATGGCGGCTGCTCTGGCCATTAACTTGTACGGCATGGATGAAATTGCTGGCCTGAGTGTATCTTTTTTTGTTCGTTTATTTTTCTCAGTGGCCGGGGCCACGTTGGTCATCTATATAGCTTCGTTGGTTTTGGATTATTATTACCCCACGCGCTTAAATGTTAAGTTGCGCAGATTACGCTATACGCCCAGAACTTCCGGCACGGGTAACAAAATGAAGTTACTCAGCGAAGACGAAGAGGACGTTCATCTCAACGAAGGGATGCAGGCCGAGGAAAACGTATTTTCCATTGATTACGATGTTTGGGTAGATGAAAAGACTTCTGAAGTTAAAATCGAGAAGTATCTGGGACATCTTACCTCGCTTCAATGCCACAATTGCGGGTTTTATACTATGCGCGTGAATCGCGAAGAGATTATTGAAACCAATGAAGACGGCACGCCCAAGGAACTCTTAAAACATTATCAGTGTGCGTATTGCAAAAATGTGCGGCTACCCAATTTAACGTGAGCAAAAGAGAATCAGAGGATTATAAACACATAAAGCCGAAGTTCAAAAAAAGCTCGAAAAAAGTAGAACTGATTAAGATTGATGTACACTCCAACACAGGAGGTAAGAAAACATTCGAATTTCAATCTGTAGAAGAAGCGCAGAGATTCCTTAACGAATTTGATTTTGATAAAGTAGCCTGATTAGGCATCCCGTTTGCATAGTATCCCGTTAAATCAAAAAAAATTACTCTACATGATTAAAAATAGTGTTGTTGGCATGCTGATGGTATTAGTTGGAATATCAGCATCGGGAAGTGCGCAGGATAGTCTGAAGTTACAGCCCAAAGCCGTTTTTGGTAAAGAGGCTCGGGTTATCTCCTATATACTTGATAATAACCACTATCGGAAACTCAGATTGAATGATTCGTTGTCGGCTGCTATTCTGGATCGGTATGTTGATGAGTTAGACAATAGCAAATCCTATTTTTTAGCTAGTGATGTAAAATCTTTTGCCCGGTTCAAATATTCAATTGACGATCTTACCCGTAATGAGAATGTAAATCCTGCTTTTGAAATCTACGAGGTATTTGCTAAGCGGTACTCGGAACGGATGGATTATGTAATGAATAATCTGATTCAAAAGGATTTCGATTTTACTGTTGATGAGTACTACGAAACAGATAGAGATAAAGAGAGTTGGGCGGCTTCGAAGGACGAGCTAAACGAAGTTTGGAGGAAAATAATTAAGAGTCAGGCATTGAGTCTGAAATTGGCCGGTAAAAAGCCAGAAGAGATTACTCAGGCTCTTAAAACCCGATACCAAAGATTCATCAAATCGTTTTCTCAGTTTAATGCTGATGATGTTTTTAATATCTACATGAATGCCATTACGGAATCCTATGATCCGCACACCAATTACCTTTCACCAAAACAATCTGATCTATTTAAGCAGCAAATGAGTCTGTCCTTAGAGGGGATTGGAGCTCAATTACAAGCGGAGAATGACTATACAAAAGTTGTAAAGATTCTTCCCGGTGGCGATGCCCAAAAATCAGGGAAAGTGAATGTTAATGATTTGATTATTGGCGTAGGCCAAGGCAAAGAGGGTGAGATGGTAGATGTTGTAGGTTGAGGCTAGATGATGTAGTTAAGTTGATCAAAGGACCCAAAGGAACGACCGTACGCCTTCAATTACTCCCTGCGAAAACGGGTGTAAATGGACCTTCCCAAGAAGTGCTACTAGTACGTGATAAAATTAAATTGGAAGATCAGGCTGCCAAAAAGGAAGTTATCAATTACCCGATGCAAGGACGATCAGTAAAGCTTGGCGTTATTTCATTACCCAGTTTTTATATGGACTATGAGGCTTATCAAAAAGGAGATCCAAACTATAGAAGCACAACTCGAGATGTAAAAAAACTGATTGGTGAATTAAAAGCAGAAAATGTGGATGGGATTGTTATGGATTTAAGGAACAATGGCGGTGGATCACTTCCTGAAGCTGTTGATTTAACAGGTCTTTTTATTAAGGATGGGCCTGTAGTTCAAGTAAAAAATTCTGCAAGTAAAGTAGAAGTTTTGCCCGATGAAGACAAGGAGGTTTTTATGCAGGTCCTTTGGTTGTGTTAACCAATCGTTTCAGTGCTTCGGCATCAGAGATTTTTGCAGGTGCTATTCAGGATTATCAACGCGGGGTGATAGTCGGTGAGTCAACTTTCGGAAAAGGTACCGTGCAAACCGTATTAGATTTGAATCGTTTTATTAATGAAAAGGAACCGGTGGGGAACTTAAATTAACCTTTCAAAAATTTTACCGGGTAACAGGAAGCAGCACCCAGCATAAGGGTGTTGTGCCTGATATAAGTTTACCTTCTGCATTTAAGGTAGAGCAATACGGTGAAAGCTCTTACCCCAGTGCGTTGCCCTGGGATGTTATCAAAGCAGTACCTTTTCAAAAGACTGATTTAGTGAACAATCAAATAGTATCCGAATTAAGTAAATCTTATTTGGAACGAACCAAATCTGATATAAGCCTGAAAAAATATATAGAGGAGACAAATGATCTTAAAGTCAAATTGTCTGAAACAAAAGTATCGTTAAATGAGAGCAAAAGAAGGGCTGAAATGGCAGTCGAAGATAAAAAGGAAGCACAAGAAAAATTAGACACCAAGGTCACTGCCAAAGAAGGATTGCCAGTGGATGATCTTCAAAATTTAAAAGATGGATATCTCCGTGAAGGCTTGTTGATTCTCGGTGACTTAGTTACAAAACGCTTTGGATAACTTTAGCGTGTTACCTTAATGAGTAGTAAGGAGTGTCCTTTTCATTAAGTTGTTCTTTGGGACCGAGTTTGCTCCCTGGATTTGTATGATACCCCATGGAAAAAGCAATCTCGTCCTTCATCATCTTTTCTGTTTTTACAAGCCAATCTTCTTTGCGGTTTAAATAGATCGTATTTCTCAAACGCAGGAGGGTATAAGAAAAACATCTTCCAACTTGTCTTGCAGAATGATCCTGCAATTGCACGTACTTTTTTAGGAAGACAATATTTTTTTCTGCAATAAATTTGGGAGGTACCTGGCAGATAGGAAGGTTTGACAATTCTGATATCCCTTACTTCCTGGGCATGGGGTTTTCCAACCTCATTTCACGAACAAAAATCCATGAGGTTAATAGAAAAGAGAATACTTTTTTCATGAATTGGTGTTTATACAACAAATAAAAAAGAATTGCGTGTAATCAAGAAGGGCCTTAATTATTTAACTATACCATCTTTTTTTTATCTATTTTACATGCTGAATCCAATGATTTTTTCTGAGTCTAGACCAGCTTTGTTCGGCCAATGAGTGAAGAGTTACTAAAAGCCATCGTTCAACTTTTTGCCATCGTTGCAAAAGAAAGAATAACCGAAGATGAACGGTCTAATATTAATGAGTTTCTTTCCTTCATTTAAATCAGGAGGCCACTCGTCATTACCTAACCCTGTTTGATGATTTCTGCAAAGCGAATAAGCGACTTGTAGAACCCAGTCTAAACGTTGACGAAGCTACTTTGGAATTTGTTGACGATTGGTCGCAGATAATTCAAATCGCCAAAAAGGTAAATCAGGCGTTGACCATGCAGCAAAAGGCAATTCTATCAGTTAAGATTATTGAATTATGCTATGCGGATGGGGAGCTTTCGGAGCGTCAAAGTAATCTGATCTATTATATCGGTGAGGCCCTTAAAATTCCGAAAAAGGACGTAAAGGCCATCACCATGTTTGTGATAGGGCAGGACATTGAGGAGTTAGCCACAAAAATATTTTGGTTATTGATGAAGGCTCTGGAGGAAAAGATTTTCCTGGCCCCCGGATTACACGCGCGATCTCACTGGCCTTATTGCCATTCTGCGACTTCAGGATATTGAAACCTACTTGATTAAATACCTGGGGATAACGCCACTTTACCTTAATAGCATTCCACCAAAGAGCCGGAAGATAGATGTGTTCGCTACAGGCAGCGCGATTCGCGGTCCAAAGATTGATCCTATTTATTATTCGGATATAGTAGGCAAATTTTGATGGAGGAAAGTGAAACGGATATTTCATTTATTGCCGAGCATATTTTTTATCATTTCAAAAGTGGCAAGGCCGGTCTGCAAAACATAAATATTGCTGAGACGGGTGGAAAGTTAATTGGCCTTATGGGTGCCAGTGGTTCTGGTAAATCTACTTTACTCAGTGTATTAAATGGTTCAGAGTTACCATCCAGCGGGCGAGTTCTAATTAATGGCATTGATATTCATAAGCAAGCTCATTTGGTGGAAGGTATTGTTGGATTTATTCCACAAGATGATTTGTTAATTGAAGACCTTACCGTTTTTGAAAACCTCTATTATTCTGCACGATTATGTTTTTGGTCATTATTCGAAAGAACAAATAGCGGAACTGGTTGAAAAAGTGTTGCTCAATTTAGGGCTTTCTGAGATTCGAAATTTAAAAGTAGGCTCTCCGTTACAAAAAACAATTAGTGGTGGCCAGCGTAAGCGTTTAAATATCGGTTTGGAATTGCTTCGTGAACCAACTGTACTTTTTGTAGATGAACCTACTTCAGGACTTTCTTCGCGCGATTCGGAAAACATCATGGACCTGTTGAAGGAATTATCCCTTCGCGGAAAAATGATTTTTGTTGTCATCCATCAACAGTCCTCCGATATTTTTAAGATGTTCGATACACTTATCATCTTAGATGTGGGTGGCTTCCAAATTTACTATGGTAACCCGGTGGAATCGGTTAACTATTTTCAAGATATCATTAATGCCGCCAATAAGACTCCGGGGGCCTGCCCGAATGTGGTAACATTAACCCTGAACAGATTTTTAACATTATTGAAACCCGGGTCGTTAACGAGTACGGTCGATTTACCCATACACGAAAAATTTCACCCGGCCAGTGGTATCAATACTTTAAGCAAAAAATTAAGATATCGAAGGTAGTTGAAGTCAATGACCCGTTACCGATAGTTCAAAAAATACCGAACTGGTTTAAACAATTGTGGATTTTCACTATCCGAGATGTTTTGTCGAAGTGGGCGAATAAACAATACATGGTTGTGACGCTTTTATTGGCACCCGTATTGGCTTTCTTTATTGCTTACTTTGTGAAGTATTATGCTTTTGTTGGTGTAGAGAACCCGCAATACACCTTCTATCACAACAGCAATATACCCGTGTATTTCTTCATGAGTGTGGTGGTGGCGCTCTTTGTTGGTTTAATTATCAGTGCGGAAGAGATATTTCGCGATCGCAAGATTTTGAAGCGCGAGCGGTATTTGAATTTAAGTAGTAGCAGCTACCTTATTTCTAAATTAACGATACTATTTAGTTTATCGGCTATTCAAACGCTAAGCTTTATTTTAATTGGTAATTGGATTTTAGAAATCCCGATAAGCGAGATTCGTTACTGGTTGATTTTATTTTCATGTTGCTGTTATGCTAATGTGTTGGGGCTAAATATTTCTTCCGCGTTTGATTCCGCGGTTGCTATTTATATTCTGATTCCCATTCTTATTATCCCTCAGCTTTTATTAAGCGGGTAGTAATTCCTTTTGATAAGTTTAATCCCAAGGTGGGTTCTCCAAAAGGGATTCCCATCATGGGGGAGCTGATGGCTTCGCGTTGGGCTTTTGAAGCTTTTATGGTTACTCAATTTAAAGACAATCCATTTGAACGACAATTCTATGCACTAGATCAAAAGGAAGCTTTAGCAAAGTATAAAAAGATTTATTATTTGCCGGCATTGGAATCCGAGCTTTCGGTTGTAATAAACAATCGAAATCGCTGGCGCGACAAATCAGACAGCAATCCGGTTAAACAATCGTTGGATTTGCTGCATTCTGAATTGCAACACGAGCTATCAAAAGTTGGCGAAGATCGGTTTCCTTACCTTGATAAATTGCAAATCGGAAAGTTTGATTCTGTTGTGTATAACAAAACGGACACTCTCCTTCATGTGCTACGAAATTATTATAATATCCGCGAACAGAACGCTATTAATAAGCGAGATACCATGATTAAGGAAATGACAGATACACCAGAAAAACTAAACTTGTTCAATTCTAATCGCATGAAGTATCAGAATGAAAATGTGCGTGATATGGTAGAGGGTAAGAACGAACAAATTCGGATTGTTAAATGGAAGGGTGAATTAATACAGAAGCATGCGCCTATTTATTTTGATGACCATCGGCCTGCGAACGCACTGGATTTTACAGCCAATTTTTACGTTCCCGTAAAATATTTTGCAGGCCAAAAATTTGATACGTTTTACTTTAACATTGCCATGATCTGGTTTTTTTCCATTATGTTTTATATTGCACTTTACTTCCAGTTATTTAAGAAATTGGTTAATAGTTTTGAAGCCTACAGAAAATATCGGGGAAAGGATTAAGATTGCGAGTACTTTTGTAAATTTCGAAATAATAAAATCTACCTATGAAATTTAAATTTTTAATCCTTCTTCTGGCGATCGTTGTTGGCTATACTTCTTGTTCAACAAAAGAAAAATCAGAGCCGGAATCTGCCACCACTCCAAATGACCCTGATGAATGGCCCGAAATGGATTCGTTTCATATGATTATGTCCGAAGCCTTTCATCCTTACAAGGACTCAGCCAATTTGGAACCGGTTAAACGCCTTGCCGAAGAGATGGCACAGGAAGCTGATAAATGGGCTGCCACGTCCTTGCCGACTAAGGTAAATTCGGAAGCTGTACAAGCGCAACTGAACCAACTGAAGCAGGACACCCGGTCGTTGGCGGATAAAATAAAGGCGGATCATCCGATGAAGAGATCGGAAATTCTTTGAAGGCCTTGCATGATGGTTTCCATGGTATTATGGAAGCCTGGAATGGACCTGGCGGAAAAGAGCATGAACATTAACTATTTCTAAATTCAAAGTAGCGGAGGATATGTTCCTCCGTTTTTTTTTCGACTAACTTTCATAGAAAGACTAAACCATGCACACGACTGTCATTACAAAAGAAGAAAAGAGCACCCTTTGGTCAGTGATTATGGCCTCATCGGTGGGAACACTCATCGAATGGTACGACTTCTATATTTTTGGTAGCCTGGCAACCATTCTGTCACAACAGTTTTTTCCGCAGACAAATCCTACTGCTGCATTCTTATCAACTTTAGCAACTTTTGCCGCAGGGTTTGTTGTACGTCCTTTTGGAGCCATTGTATTTGTCAGATTGGGTGATTTGGTTGGCCGAAAATATACGTTCATGGTTACGTTGATCTTAATGGGCGGTTCAACGTTTGCCATAGGTTTAGTACCCGGATATCAAACCATTGGAATTGCAGCTCCCATACTTGTATTAATACTTCGCTTACTTCAAGGCCTTGCCCTGGGTGGTGAATATGGCGGTGCGGCTACTTATGTTGCCGAGCATGCTCCTGCCGCACGCAGAGGATATTACACCAGTTTTATTCAAACTACAGCCACTTTGGGTCTTTTTGTTTCCATTGGGGTTATACTGGCCGTACGCCATTGGATTGGTGTGGAGCAATTTGCTATTTGGGGCTGGCGGATTCCGTTTCTTGTCTCGGCTTTTCTAGTAGCTGTTTCATCTACATCCGTTTACGAATGCAGGAGTCGCCAATGTTTAAAAAGATTAAAGCCGAAGGGAAAATTTCTAAGAACCCGATTAAAGAAAGTTTTGGCAAAAAGGAAAACCTTATTCTTGTTTTGATTGCTTTGTTTGGGGCAACAGCCGGGCAGGGAGTAGTTTGGTACACGGGCAATTTTATGCCATGACGTTTATCGAAAAAACTTGTCAGGTAGAGTTTGTTCAGACAAGGGATATAATTGCCATTGCACTTCTGATTGGAACGCCATTCTTTATTGTTTTTGGTGCGTGGTCTGATCGTGTCGGGAGAAAATACATTATGATGGCTGGATTAATTTTGGCAGTAGTGTTATACATGCCTATTTATAAAAAGATGTATTCATTAACAGATACTACTACTAAGGTTGAACTTGCCGGCAGTAAATCAATTGAACGTAAGAAAACATATTCTGAAGCCGGGGACACCCTGATGACTGTAAAGACAGTTCGTGTTTACGCTGATCAAACCATAAAAACGGAGACGAATAAAATGGATTCTGGGGGGAAACGATCCAATCAGCATCAAACGAAATTTTTATTGCCGGTCAAAACTATTGGTTTATGATTGCACTGGTGGTTGTTCAGGTATTATTAGTTACGATGGTTTATGGTCCGATTGCGGCATTTCTGGTTGAACTTTTTCCAACACGTATTCGATACACGTCTATGTCATTACCGTATCACATCGGTAACGGAATTTTTGGAGGGCTTACACCTTTTATAGCGACTTCGCTTTACGAATCCAGTAAGTCGGCAGTTCACCGGCAGGCGATCCCTTTGCGGATTATGGTATCCTATTGTTGTGGCGGCTATAAGCTTTGTAATTGGGATGATCTTTTTGAGCAATAAGAAGCGGGCCGAGGTAATGGAATAGTGGGATTTTGAGATGCACTAATTTTTAAACAAGTTGAAAGTTGAAAAAATAATGATCAATTTTAGCTTCCGAAATTGGTTGTCAATTGTTATGTTGTCAACTGTCTATTACTAAAGAATGGCAAAAAATCTCAGTGGACACAAGTTGGTAAACGAAAGTTGGAATTATCCAATTTGGAGAAAGTATTGTTTCCACAAGATGGCATTACCAAAGCCGAAGTAATTGAATACTATTTAAAGATTGCACCCACACTACTTCAGCATGTTAAAGGTAGAGCACTTACTCTCATTCGATTCCCTGATGGCGTAGGCGGTGAAAATTTTTATCAGAAGAATAGACCCGAGTGGGCACCAGACTGGATTGAGTTCGTTACGCTGGGCAAGGAAAAGAAAGATTACATTTTAGCTACCGAGCCTGCTTCCTTAGTGTGGCTTGCAAATCTGGCCTCTCTCGAATTACATCAGCTCCACAGTCGTAAACCGGATTTCGAACATCCTGATTATATGGTTTTCGATCTTGATCCACCGGAAGGATATGATTTTACCAAAGTTGTTTCCCTGGCACTTGATTTAAAATCATACTTAGAAACATTTGGCTATACCTGTTTTGCAAAAACTACCGGTGGCAAAGGCATTCATATTTGTTGCCCGATAGAACCGCGTTGGGATTTTCATGCCGTGTTTGAAGCGGCACAGGCTATTGCACAACCCTATACGGAGCGTAACGTGAGGGAGACAACCTTACAAATAAAAAAGAAGCGCGTAAAGGGCGGGTGCTTATTGATATTTTCAGAATCCGATCGGGGCAGAGCATTGTTTCTCCTTATAGTTTACGAGGTCGCCATGGCGCACCGGTTTCCATGCCACCTTACGTGGGATGAAATAGGTGCACTGAAAAGTCCGCTTGAATACACGATTGCAAATGCGGTGGAGAAAGTACTCACCGATGGCGATGCTTGGGAAGGGATGGATGCCTATGCCGTGGAGATTCATACGCACAGAAAAACAAAAGTGTCGAAAAGAAAAAAATTACCAGTTTCCAAAAACACAAACACCCGAGCAACTTGAAGCTTACGAAAAAAAACGAGACTTTAAAAAGACTCCCAGAGCCTGCGGCTCGTGTGATTGAAGGAAGTGGAACCAGCTTTGTGGTTCATCGGCATCATGCTACTAACCTGCATTACGATTTAAGATTAGAAAAAGACGGTGTACTCAAATCATGGGCGGTGCCTCGCGGTTTGCCACCCTATCCCGGTGTAAAACGATTGGCTGTTCAAACCGAAGATCATCCTATGAAATATTTGACTTTCGATGGGGCGATTCCAAAGGGACAATATGGAGCGGGGAAATGGATTTATGCACTGGGTAAATACACAGTTACGAAAGATAAGAAAGATGGCTTCTACTTTCGTCTGAGTAGCAAAGAAGTAAATGGTGAATACCGCATTTATAATATCAAAGCCAAAGAATGGTTGCTGGAAAGAGTGGATACACCCCAGATAAACTATGTGCACGATGTTATTGAGCCGATGCTCTCAAGTTCGGCAACTAAACCGCCAACTGGCGATAACTTTCTCCACGAAATAAAATGGGATGGCATCCGGGCTATCATTTCTTTGGAAGATGGACAGGTAAGGATCAGAACGCGCAATCATAATGATGTAACAAAACAATTTCCTGAATTGGCCAAAGCCGACAAAGCGTTTCGGGCTACCTGTGGTTTGTTTGATGCTGAAATAGTTTGTCTCGACAAATCGGGTAAAGCCGATTTCAAGAAAGTAATCCATCGCTTGATGAGTAATGGCGAAACCACTATTCAAAAACTGAGTAAAACCAGTCCGGTGTATTGTTACATTTTTGATTGTTTGTATCTGGACGGGCGCACCTTGATTAATGAACCTCTCGTAAAAAGACGCGAGTGGATGCGGGACGCTATTAAACCGGAAACGCCCTATCGGGTGAGTGAAGCAGTTGAAGATGGCGAAGCGCTTTTTGAAGCAGCACGCGAACATCAGTTGGAAGGAATTATTTCTAAAGAAAAGGATGGCCGGTATTTGGCGGGCAAACGATCCGACCTTTGGTTGAAGATAAAAGTACGCAACACGCGTGAGTGTTATATTCTCGGTTACAATCCCGGTAAGGGAAATCGCAGTCAGGTATTTGGTGGCTTGCACATTGCTGAGAAGGAGGGAGCTGAATTTATTTATCGCGGTAAGGTGGGCACCGGGTTTGACGATAACCTGATTAAGGAAATTTATAAACAGCTGAAGTCGTTGAAGGAGATCAAGAAACCTATTCCCGATAAGGTGATGGATGAAAAATTAGTATTTGGGTAGAACCTATATTGATTGCGGAAATAAGTTTTTCAATGATCACGAAAGACAACCAATTTCGCGAGCCGGTTTTTGTACGACTGAGGCCTGACTTGGGTTGATAATTTTCAATCTGATAGATGAATGGAATTTTCAAGCAGGAAGTTTGACGATAAACTCCGATCCATTTTCGGTTGACTTTACTTCAATAGTGCCTCCATGCGCTTTTGGTTATAATATCATAACTCAAACTCAATCCTAATCCTGTTCCTTGTCCCGGTTGGTTTGGTTGTGAAGAACGGTTGAAAGATTTTATCGACTATGTTTTGAGGAATGCCATTGCCGTTGTCAGTTACTTTAATCAGAATTTCTCCCGAGAGGGAGCGCACGGTACTATCGATTACTATGGGTTCGTACTTGCCGTCAGGCTGAGCTTGTCGAAGCCTTCGTTCACCGCATAAAACGCATTATTAATCAAATTCAAAACTACTTCTGCCAATATCTTGAGGCACTATATTTATTTTTGGAAGCGATTGATCAAAATCTGTTCGAACTTCGCGTTGAACGATTTGTCCTTTGCCCGCAAGCCGTGATAGGAGAGGCGTAGGTATTCATCACACAGAGCATTAATGTCTGTTGGTTCTTTTGGCCGGAGCTTGTGCGCGAATGTTGCAACATTCCTTTACAACATCTGCTTGCGCGCTTGCCATGATGGTTTATCTTTCAAGATTCTCTTTTACATCTTTTGCAATAACCTTAGCTTCATCCACATCTCCTTTTTCTAATTCTCCATTCATTTCGTCAATCAACTCATTACTCACTTCACTAAAGTTGTTTACAAAGTTCAACGGGTTTTGAATTTCATGGGCGATGCCTGCGGTAAGTTCTCCCAGACTTGCCATTTTTTCCGATTGGATGAGTTGGGATTGGGTGGATTTTAATTTTTCTATAATGTTATTTAGTTCGGAATTTTTCAATTGAAGATTGGCCTGTGATTTCTTTTTTTGTAGAAATTGTCTAGCAATTAAAACAGCGATAACTACCAACAGTAATGAACTACCGATTAATACATTTCGTATCATCAATTGCAACCTGGATTTACTTTGTAAATCCACAATTTCATTGTCCTTTTTATCGATTGCATATTTTTCCTGAAAAGCAGACAAACTATTTTGGACACCTTGTGAATCAATGGAATCTTTAAGAATATTTGCCGGTTTTTATTCTGAAATTCATAGACATTTTCATAATCTTTTTGGGCTACGTATATATTTTTTAAAATCAGATATGCTTCTCTCTGTCGATTTATATTTCCGCTCTGTTCCGCAAGGGACTGCGCTTCGGTAGCATATTCATAAGCCAGTTTATAATTAATGAGTTTCAAATGGGTCGTAGATACGTTGGCTGAAAAATATGAAAGGGTGGCGGGATCAAATTTAGCTTCTTTCTAACGAGAGTGCTTCGAATAATACTCTAAAGCTTTTTATATGAATTTTGGGTCTATATAGACACTGGCAAAATTGCCAATAGTGAATATAATATGAACTTTATTTCCATTATTGCGAATAATTTTTTAGCCCTTTTGAATATGCTGTTTCAGCATCACCAATTTTTCTGGTTCCTATAGATGTCGCCAAAATAAGTCATTACGGACGCAATATTTAGGCTGTCTTTTCTTCCACAGCGATCCTCATCATCCTTTCTCCATACTCCAAAGACTTACTATAGTCGCCTTTATTGAAGTATATGTTTCCTCCAACAAGATTGAGAATCTCGAAAAGATTTTCATTGCTATTTTGAGCCAATGCAATTCTCTCAGCCCTTAATCCAAATTCCAGCGCCCTATCATGATATTCATTTCTCTCATAATACAGAGATAACCTTTCAGGCATTGGTAGAGACTTTCATTATTTTCAATTCTTTCCGCAAGTTGAAATGCCTTGAATCGATACATCAAAGCGGTGTCATATTTCGAATTTTCTGAATGAAACTCAGCCATCGTTAGCATCAACTTTATTTTCGTTGTATCATCAACTTGAGCGAGTGAAGACATCAAGCTATCGATAACTTTTTTGGGAATAAGAAGCGCAATTAAAATGAATTGTAGCAGAACGATTATAATAAATCGCAAGTTGAGTTTAGAAAATGCTTGGCCATCTTACAAAATGTGTTATCTCGGTAAAACAATAAACGTAATATTATCTACTTCTCTTTATAACTCCTCGTACGTACGCCTTCACAATATCGTAAATTATCTGCATCACGGATGAGAACGGGATTAATGATTTCACTGATTTCATTTTCAATTTAAGTTATTCAACTTATTAATAATGGATGCATATCGGAAATCAATTTTATTCCTTGCCTCGAATTTTCTTATTTGTCCGTGCATATCTTCGCGAGCATACCAGGTTCAACCTTCATTCCGAGCGCTATCGCTTGTGTTAAATCTTTACAAGCTTCTGCTTTTTTGCGAGCCGGTGATAAGCAACGCTTCTGTTATAATAGGCTAAGCCGTATTCAGGGTAGTATGTGACGGCCACCGTGTAATCTTCAATGGCTTCTTTTACCCGATTGAGTTTTACCAACGCATTACCATGATTGAGCCAGACTTTTCATAATCTGGCTTTAATTTTATTGCTTGCCGATAATCTGCGAGCGCACCCCCGATAGTCGTTGAGCTGTTCTTTAATAATGCCGCGGTTGAGCCAGTACTCAGGTTCGCCTGGGTCTAATCGAATCGCCTCTGAATAATCTTGCAAAGCTCCGGGTAGATTGCCGGTCTTCATTCTCAACGAACCTCGTTCAGCATAGGAGAAGGGTAGGGTGGGATTTTTTTCAATGGCTTCCGTCAATAACTTTTCTGATTGTTCATTATTCTGAGACGCAACGGAAAGCACCGCGAGATTATGGCTCGCCATATAGCTATCCGGATTAATTTGAAGGGCGACTTCGAAATCACTTTTAGCACCCAACGTATCACCCGAGTTTTGTCTTGCAATACCGCGGTTAAGAAATAGATCGGGGTTGGCAGAGGAGAGGCGAATTGCAGAATCAAAATAATGGAGCGCCTTAGTAAAATCACTTAACTTGGTTTCGATCAAACCCAGGTAATTAAAGTAGGTGGGGGTTATTGAACCACTGGTTGTAAAACCTTTTGAGGCTCCAATATCTTCTCTGCCTATTTGAAAGTAAACCGTATTGGTTTCGCCTCCCGGTGGAAGTTTCAACAGGCTTAAAAAATCTTCTTTAGACATAGCCCATTGGCCGAAATCGTACCGGGCAACTGCTCTGCTAAAAAGTGCCTCCTTATCCAGCGGTTGCGTTTCCAGATAGATATTGTAATCGGTTAGCGCCCCTTGCTTGTCACCCAAATGGTCGCGCGCTATAGCTCTTGAATAGTAGGCAGCCATATAATAAGGATCGATCCTTAAGCACTCATTGAACTGGGCCAGGGCGGTTTTATAAGACTTGTTGAGCAAGGATTCTTCGCCTTTATTATAGTAGTAAGAAGCCGATCGGGCTTTTGTCTCTTGCGGAAATAAAGAAGAGACACAAGGCAAAAGGATGCTGGTTAACAGAAGGATTTTAGCCCAAGACACTATTAAAGTTGGCGATAATTCGAGTGAATTGCCAATAAGAGTATTCCTAAATTAAAGGTCGAAAGTGTGGCAGTATTACCCAAGAGTAGGTAAATAATATTACCTATAGTTGTGTTATCTAAGATTAGGTAATCCAAAGTCGATTCATACGCGTAGAAATTTTGTAATCCCTATTTTAAACCTCTATTCGATCGGGTTTCAAGGTCAATACTGATTAATGAATTTTGAAAAATCATTCATAGTCAATAATTTAGTGCCTTGTAGTTCATTTTTTAAACTAATATCACTTTTATGCGAGCTATCTGGAAAGGACACATTCAATTTTCATTAGTTACCATCCCCATTCGCATTTATAATGCTATTGATACGGGGCAAAGCATCAGCTTCAATTTGCTTACGCGCGAAGGAAATAACCCCGTTAGCTACGAGAAGAAAGATAAGGTAACGGGTAAACCCTTAAAGACTGAAGATATTGTAAAGGGCTACCAATATGAGCCGGGGCAATATGTGATTATTGAACAAGATGATCTTAACAAAGTGAAACTGAAGAGTGAGAAGGTAATCGAGATAGAGGGCTTTGTGAAATCGGAAGAGGTACATCACACCCTATTCGAAACTCCCTACTTTATTGGACCCGATAGCGACATTGCTGCCAAGACGTACGGATTGCTTTGCCAAACATTAAAGGACAGTGGAAAGGTTGGAGTTGGTAAAGTAGTCTTACGAGATCGCGAAACTCCGGTACTTCTTTCTCCGCATGAAGGAGGAATAATGATGTACCGATTGCGTTACCCTAATGAAATTCGAAGTATGGGTGAGGTACCTCAATTGCTTGAAGTTAAGGCCGATAAAGATCAATTGAAGTTAGCCAAAACACTGGTTGACTCTATGACCACGACTTTCGCAAAGATTGAAATGAAAGATCGTTACTACGATGCGCTCAAAGCAATTATTGATGCGAAGATTGCCGGCAAGGAAGTGGTAATGATGACAGAAGAAGTGCCTGAAGTGGTTGATATTATGATTGCCTTAAAAGCCAGCATTGATGCGGCTAAAAAGAAACCTATGGAAAAGGCTAAAGGCCCGGTGGTAAAGAAAGAAAGAAGCCGCCAAGAACACACTCCGTAGAAAGGCGAGTTAACATTCCATTATTACATTCTAAAAGCAGATTTTGGCTACCTTTGTGTTATGGCCAAGGTCATTCAATTTCCTACACCCAGCCCTGAGAAGTTCGGCTTTAAACCCGTGCGCAAGAAGAAGGGCAGCCCTGACAAACACGGTCAGTTGAATTTGTTTGCCGGAGCGAAGGTGATTAACATGAATCAACTTTCGGCATTTGAAGAGGCGCTGATGTTGGATGAACAAGGAGACAGTCGCGCAGTTGCTCAATATCAAAAATTTATAATCTCGCCAACGTATATGCCGAAATAGGCAATCTTCCTTTAGCAAAAATTCATTATCAGATCTCCATTGAAATTGAGCCCACCTTTCCAAACAGCCACTTTAATCTGGGGCTCACGTTGGCCATGAGTAAAGAAATCGATTCGGCTATTGAAAGTCTTAACACCTATCGCACGCTGGTAATTCCTGAAGACAGAATTCAAGCTGAAGAACTTATTATCAATCTGTCGCGCTCGTTTCGGTAGTTACCACATGAAATTTATTTGAAGAATTTAATTTCTGAAAACGAACACCTTTGTTAGTGTATTTACTAATAAGCCGTGCAAATCGAAGTTACTTGATAATTTTAATGTCAGATGATTTACATCACTCAACTCATTTACAAAAAAGCTGGTCAGGAAAAAATCTTTGATCAGTTTGAAAGCGTAGCCATTCCAACAATCTCAAAATATAAAGGCAGACTTTTGTTTCGGGTAAAGCCAGCAGAAGATTCGTTTATTGAGATAAATATGGAGCAACCTTATGAAATTCATTTTGTGGAATTTAATTCGGAAAAGGACTTTAATAATTTTTATGCAGGACGAAGAGCGAAAATTTTTTTGCATTTGAAAGAACAATCTAAAGACAGTTTGGCTACCCAAGGGTAAAAATTATAGGTGAGAAGCGATAATTGAAATGAAGGCAGCATGATCAAAACTATGACAAAAACCAAAACATCCATTCAACCTCTTACTGTACAAACAGCACGCTGGAATGCCTTTAAGCGAAGCATATCGAATGGAAACTCCCGATGGTGGGCTCGTATTAAAACTTGCTGTTGATGAAGCCGAATTTTGGGTAAGCGGACAAATCGATGATTCCGGTGAGCCATTAAGTGAGAATCTGGGTGGAGATACTTTGAAGATGGTATTAATAGTAGATGATCCGGATACTTTTTTTAGCCATGCATTGAAGCATGGTGCAACGGAGATTTTTCCAGTGGGTGAGGAGCATGGTTGGAGGTTGGGTCGCCTGGTCGATCCGTTTGGCCTTCATTGGGAGATTGGTAAACAGTTAGCAGAGTAGAGTAATTTTAGTATTACACCTCGCTGGTGTTTGAAAGTTTAGTTGTTGCAAGTCGCCTGACCGCAACCACTTGCGATCTTGGTTCGCTACTAAAGCATCCCCATCGTAACAAAGAACAAAACCAAGCGATAACCTTCCAGTGCAAGTTTCAGAAAAACAATCAGGGTTAACGATTTTAATACTAACCGAATACTTTTTTCCTGATAGAAAGTTAACCCCGAGCGTAAAATGAAATAGAGATTGGTTATTATGAAAATAACAGTGAGCGTAATTTCATTCAGGTAGTGCCCAAGTCCAAATAGTCTTACGATAACAGTAAGCAAAATGGCATTAACAAAAAGATTAAAGCAGGCAAGCTCCACCGCATAAGTAACATGATCGATAAAGTATTTATTCTTTTTCCAGTAAAGAATATTTAAGGGTAACGAACTGATGATCACAAAAACCATAACCATGAGTTTTGCCAGGCTGGTAGTTTTTTGATTGTAGATTAGGGTAAATGAGTTTAAGTCCAACCCCAAGGTGACAATTTTGTGGGTGATAAGATCTTTATAAAGTACACTTAATGGAGATAGAAATTGGGTATGGAGCGAGGCATTGAACAATTGAATCAATGGAAAAAAGAAATAAACCAGGTTGAGCAGGAAGAATAGCGACATCGGGCTAAGCCGCTTTACTCTTTTGCCATCCGAGAAGTCTCGCGACAGGGCACCTGGCGCTGTGAGAACCATCCAAAGTGTTTTAACAAACCGGGTATCAACAAACGTAATGGTAAGTAAAATGCTATTCAATACCGCTTTGAACGACTGGTCGCTGGCTACGAGCACCTTTTCTCCGCATTGGTTACAATAGTTTCCTGTAAAGGAATTTTGACAGCTTTTGCACCGATGGGTTAACGCTTCGTTCATCTTCAGCAAGGTATTATTTTAATTGCTTAAGCGTCTTTCTCCCTCGCGAAACAAATCCTGCACTTCCGTAAGGAAGTTGATCTTCGATGATAATAATAATTTCATTTTTTAAGTCAACATTTTCCTTGGCTATGTTCCCTAGCACCGTCATCGCAAAAACCCGAATGGCAACAGGTTGTTTCCCATCGGTTAAAAAGGATAGGCATAAGTCAACCGTTTTGCCCTGTAGAGATTTGGGTATTGGAATAAATTGAAGCACCCGCAAGATATTCCGCTTAACAGCATCATGCTCGCCCGGCTTTCCTAAAAAATCAATGATCTTTTTAAGATGAGGTTTAATCAATCCTGGGTTATTCTCCACGCAGTAGCTCAAAGGCCAGGCGGCCCGCGGAGTTACCCGATAGGGACCTGCAAGGAAAACCGCAACCAGATCTGCAAAGCGTTTCGGATCATTATTAACATAATTCACAATCTTGTCCTTTGAGACTTGCTATGTTCCTTTAAAATCTCTTTTATCAAATTCATTTTCAACAAGTTATGTAAATATTTAAATATAACTAGCTGAATAATAGCATATTATTAGTACTTATATTAACTTTATATTCAATATAAAAGATGGAAGCTATGTTGCTAATTTTTACCATCACTGCTACAGTATTTTTTCAACTCTGCTTGTGCTTTTTTTGCTACCACGTTAAGCAATCACAGGCTGCCTGAGTTGGCAAATCCGTTTCAGTGAATTAAGATCTACTTTATTTTGTGCCCTGGTCTTTCAGGTGAAATCGTTGTGCTAAATTGCGGACTAATTTTTACTTTTTTGTGAATTATCTGTCCGCTGAATCACTCGCTAAATCCTTTAATGATCGTTGGCTATTTAAAGACATTACCCTTGGTATTTCGCAAGGCGATAAAATGGCTTTGGTTGGTGAAAACGGAACCGGTAAATCTACACTCCTTAAAATTCTAATAGGTCAACTCTCAGCCGATCAAGGCGTAGTAAGTGTTCGCGATGGAATAAAGTTAGGGTACCTCGTGCAACAACCTCAGGTTGCCGGTCACCTTACGATCAATGAAATCATTTTTGATAAGAACAATAAAGTAGCATCGGTAGTGAAGGATTATGAAGCTTGTATTCATGATGCCCACACTTCGGCCGAGCGCATGCAGCATGTGCTTGAATTGATGGAGGAATTCAAAGCCTGGGACTATGACGCCAAGGTGCAGACCATAACCAGTAAGTTAGGGGTTCTAAATCTCGATCAACGGTTCGATGAGCTATCCGGAGGGCAGCGCAAGAGAGTGTTTTTGGCCCAGATGCTATTGGCCGAGCCCGATCTTATTATCATGGATGAACCCACTAACCATCTCGATCTGGAAGCCATCGAATGGCTGGAAACTTATCTTGGCTGGCCAGCAGATTACTTTGCTGATGGTTACCCACGATCGGTACTTCCTGGACAACGTTGCAAATGAGATTATAGAACTTGACCGAGGTAAACTTTATAGGTATAAAGGTAATTATGCCTACTTTTTAGAAAAGAAGTCGGATCGTGAGGAAATGCTTAAGACCGAGATTTCGAAGGCTCGCCACCTTCTTAAAAAGGAGCTGGAGTGGATGCGGAAGCAGCCGCGCGCCCGGGGTACAAAAGCCAAGTACCGAATTGATGCATACTATGAACTTGAAGAAAAGGCATCGGTAAATCTCAAAAGAGACCGGCTGGAACTTGACATTAAGGAGTCACGGCAAGGTGGTAAAGTTTTGGAACTGCATCATGTTTCTAAAAGCTATGGTTCAGCCAAAATGGTGGACGATTTTTCATATGTCTTTAAGAAAAAAGATCGCATTGGTATTGTTGGTAAAAACGGTGTTGGTAAGTCCACCTTTCTCGACCTATTAACGGGTGCTTCCAAATCCGATACCGGTGAAATTATTCCAGGTGTTACCACGAAGGTGGGATACTTTACCCAAGAAGTGGAAGACCTCAATCCTAACCATCGCGTTATTGAAGAAGTAAAAGAGATCGCTGAGTTTATTACGCTGGCAGATGGATCCAGTGTTTCAGCTTCAAAATTCTTAGACACGTTTTTATTTCCACCTGAGAAGCAATACAACATTATTGAAAAGTTAAGTGGTGGAGAAAAGAAGCGCTTGCAGTTATTAAAAGTACTTGTTCGCAATCCGAATTTTTTAGTGTTGGATGAACCCACTAACGACTTCGATATTGATACACTCAATGTTGGAAGACTTTCTTGAAAAGTTTAACGGTTGCCTGATCCTGGTTTCGCACGACCGGTATTTTATGGATCACCTGATCGATCAGCTTTTGTTTTCGAAGGTGATGGTAAGATTGTGCCTTTCAATGGCAACTATTCTGATTATCGGATCTGGTTAGAGGAAAAGGAGAATGTCAAAATCGATTCGCCAGTAATTCCTGCCAAAGAAGAAATCCGTAAAGCAGAATCCAAGAAAATGTCATTTAAGGAAAAGCTGGAATTTGAGAAATTACAACCTGAAATTCAGATACTTGAGAAGAAGAAAGCGGAGTTGACAAATAAGATGAACAGCGGAATTTCAGATCATGAAGAGTTGCAAAAATTGGCGGCACAGGTACAAGAATTAGGCGATCAGATTGATGAGAAATCTCTACGTTGGTTAGAATTATCAGAATTGCAAGGATAGCCTTACAGGTGTTCGTGTTTGCATAAAATTCTTTCGTCAGATGACTTAAATTAAGCGTATCTTTGTGGCATTATTAATACGACTTTGAATCAAGCACAAACCATTACGCTTTATCAACCGCTGATGCACCAGATTGCCTACAATTTGTTGCGTTGCAACGCGGATGCGGAAGACATTGTTCAGGATACTTTCATAAAGTGGCTAAGTGCAGAACAGGAAAAAATAGAGAACACAAAAGCCTATCTTATTAAGGCAGTTACAAATAATTGCCTCAACCATCTCAACAAACTAAAGCGCAAAAGAGAGGAGTATTGGGATTCCATTCAGCTTTCTGAGTTGATTGTCAAATTCAAGGAATCTGATTTTGCCAACATTGACTTTGAAAAAGAACTGGCTGCCGCTTTTAAGATAATTCAGGCCAAACTGGAGCCATTGGAACGTGCTGCCTACTTATTAAAAGAGGTTTTTGATTTCGAATACGAAGAAATTCAAAAGGTTTTGGATAAGAAAGCCGACAATTGTCGTCAATTACTTAGCCGGGCGCGTAAAAAGCTAGATAGGAGCCCCAAAAAGGTCGTAACTAATCCGGAATCAAATCTATTCGATAGCTTTAAAAAGGCCTGCGACATAGGCAACGTCACAGATTTTGTACAACATCTGAAGACGGATATTGCCCACTCCCTCCAATCCAAAAAATAATTCTTACAAATTCTGTCACAATACTTATTGCTGATTGTCTTACAATATATTGGCCATAGTGGGCCAATTTCATATTAATCTATTAACCTAATTGTTTGTCTCATGAAGGAGATTTTGATTTTTTTCGTTGCTCATTGGTACTTGTCCCTGTTTTTCCAAACATTTTTTCTACATCGGTATGCCGCACATAAGGCATTCACCATGAGTCCGTTTGTTGAGAAGGTGGTGTACGTTCTTACCTGGATTTTTCAGGGCTCAAATTATTTAAGCCCTTATGGGTATGGCGTCATGCACCGCATGCATCATGCCTATGCCGATACGGAAAATGACCCACATTCGCCCACCTATGATGAAACTATTTTTAAAATGATGTGGAAAACAAAAACCATCTATTCTGATCTTTCCAATAAAAGAATGGTAGTGGAAAAACGCTTTACAGAAGGAGTGCCTGACTGGGTTGCTTTTGACAAGTTTGCAAGATCGTGGCCATCGCGTCTATTCTGGGGAGCCTTATATGTTGCATTTTATGCACAATTTGCCACATATTGGTGGTTATGGCTATTGCTACCTATTCATTTTCTAATGAGCCCAATACATGGTGCAATCATTAACTGGTTTGCCCATAAATACGGGTACAGAAATTTCCCTGTGGGAGATACGTCTAAGAACTTTTTGCCGGTCGATTTTTTGATGATGGGGGAGAGTTACCACAATAACCACCATAAATTTGGTAATAGAGCCAATTTTGGAGGTATTCGTTGGCATGAAATTGATCCTACCTATATAGTGATTAAGCTATTGGATAAAATGAAGATCATTCGTCTGGTGCAACACAAAGAAATAAGTCTCGAACGTATTAAGAAGGCTGCGTAAGTAGGTTTGATTAAATCCAGATTAATTACCTATCTTTGCGTTTTAAAATTTATAACAAATCACAATGAAAGAAGGAACAGTAAAATTCTTTAACGAAACCAAAGGATTCGGTTTTGTAAAGGAGACCTCATCAGGTCAGGAGTATTTCGTACATGTATCAGGTCTGGTAGATCAGATTCGTGAAAACGATTCAATTACTTTCGAACTGAAGGAAGGAAAAAAAGGTTTGAATGCAGTCAACGTTCGCGTTGCTAATTAATACACCTAATTTTTTCAAAGAAAAGCCCTGACAATTGTCAGGGCTTTTTTTATGCGATTGTTACAACGACTACTTATACAGAATAGAGCAATTCCTTTTGGGCTTCAATAGGCTCACTCGAAATGTACTCATCGTACGTCATAAGCTTATCGATGTGGCCATTCGGAGTAATTTCAATAATCCTGGTAGCAACTGTTTGCGTAAATTCGTGATCGTGCGAAGTAAACAGAACTGTGCCTGGGAAATCCTTTAGCGCATTATTAAATGCAGTGATTGATTCAAGATCAAGATGGTTCGTGGGCTCATCAATGATTAATAGATTTGCTCCGGCCAACATCATGCGCGAAATCATACATCGCACTTTTTCGCCACCAGACAATACGTTACATTTTTTAAAAACCTCTTCGCCTGAGAACAACATCTTGCCCAGGAATCCCCGGATATAAACTTCGTCTCTGTTTTCCTCATCAGAATATTGTCTTAACCAATCTACCAGGTTGTCGTCAGATTGAAAATATGTTTCGTTGTTGACGGGGAGATAGGCAGGGGTAATGGTTTGCCCGAATTTGAACCCACCTGCATCTGCCTTTAATTCGCCAATCAGGATTTGAAATAAAGTAGTGATGGTTAAACTGTCCTTACTTAAGAAGGCGATCTTATCCCCCTTGTTTACAAAGAAATCAAGTTTCTTAAAAAGGACATTTCCATTTAATGAATGGGTTAATTCTTCCACATGAAGAATTTGGTCGCCAGCCGTTCGCTTCTGTTGAAAGATGATTGCCGGATATTTTCTGTTAGAGGGTTGAATGTCATCCAGATTGATTTTCTCTAACAATTTTCTGCGGCTGGTTGCTTGTTTTGATTTGGACGCATTGGCACTAAACCGGGCAATAAATTCCTGCAATTCTTTCTTTTTTTCTTCTGCTTTTTTATTGGCCGAAGCTCTTTGCGATAGTGCTAATTGACTTGATTGATACCAGAAAGAATAGTTACCTGTATAAAGACGAATGGCCTTAAAGTCAATATCAACAATATGGGTGCAGACGGTATCAAGAAAATGACGATCGTGAGAGACCACAATCACCGTGTTCTTAAATTCCAAAAGAAAATCTTCCAGCCATCCTATGGTATGTAAATCCAGATCGTTGGTTGGTTCATCCAGAATCAAAATGTCGGGATTACCGTAAATAGCTTGTGCCAGCAGTACTCTTACTTTTTGAGCACCGCTTAATTCTTTTACCATTTTGTAATGGTCTTCCTCTACAATCCCCAATCCACTGAGTAAGGCGGCTGCATCGGATTGTGCATTCCATCCATTAAGTTCTGCAAATTCAGCCTCTAACTCAGATGCTTTAATACCATCGGTCTCTGAAAAATCTGGCTTTTCATAAATAGCATCCTTTTCCTTCATTAAATTCCAGAGTCGCGTAAAGCCCATCATCACGGTATCCAACACAGCTACTTCATCGAACTCGTAGTGATTTTGACGCAACACAGCCATCCTTTTACCCGGATCAATACTTACCTGACCGCGGGTTGGATCAATATCACCAGAAAGAATTTTCAAGAAGGTAGATTTGCCGGCACCGTTTGCACCGATTACTCCATAGCAATTACCCCCTATAAATTTGAGGTTTACCTCATCAAAAAGTACCCTCTTGCCAAATTGGAGAGTAAGATTATTCGCTGCAATCATATTAAAAGTGAAATAAGCCGCAAAGGTAAGCAAAAGGACGAAATGGAGTTAGTTCCAATCTGGAATCGAAAGCATTATTACCTGATAGGTTATGAGCGAGATTACCTTAATGGCTGACAGGCGTCATTTTTTGGCAAGGATAGGTGGACTAATATCGTACAGTCAAAAAAACGAGATAATTATGAAATCTAACGAGTTTTCTTCGGGGCAAAATAGTAGCCTCATTTTACTTCGAATTCTAATTGGATGGCACTTTTTATATGAAGGTGTTTTGAAATTGTATAACCCTGCGTGGACCTCTAAGGGGTATCTTTTAAGCGCTTCCTTCTTTAAAACTTTTTTTGTTTGGATCTCCGGAGATTCGATGATTGGTATAGTCGACACCTTGAATATTGTTGGGCTTATTGCGGTAGGTGCTGGTTTATTACTAGGCCTTAAAATTAAATGGGCTTGTGTGGGTGGCATCTTGTTACTTGCCTTGTACTATCTGGCGCATCCACCATTTCCAGGTTTAGAACAAGGACCGGCCGAAGGAAGCTATTGGATGGTGAATAAGAATTTAATTGAAATGGCAGCGCTGCTGGTTCTTTACCAATTTCCTGTTTACACTTCCTTTGGTATTGAGCGATTGTTTAATCGGAAGAAAGTTGAATCTGTTAACGGATAATATTTCACAGATAAAGAGATTGATCATGAAAAAGGAAGATACTATTTTCAATCGCTGGAGCAGGCGAGATATGCTCAAGAGTTTAGCGGGTATACCTGTGCTGGGAACTGTTTGGTTTGCTGGAGCAAAATTGACGGGCACGGCCATGCAGGAAAAGGAATTCTTGTTAGAAACGTTAAACATTAAAGCTGCTGCGCCACCTGCTTCCGGGCCGATGTCAGGCGCTCCTATACGGTTGGGCGTTATTGGTTTTGGTATTCGTGGCGAACAGTTATGCCGTGCTCTTGGCTTTGCGACTAAGGAATGGCTGGCAAGCATGAAAGAATCTTCTGAGAAAAATCCGAACGATACCCGATTGAAAGAATTTCTAGATCAGGAAAATCTGAATTTGAAAATTACAGCAGTATGCGATGTGTTTGATGTAAATGCGGAACGAGTAATAAAATTCATTCTACAACGCCTGAGAATAAAGTTACCCGCTTTACCACGCATAAAGAATTAGTTACCAGCGGACAGGTGGATGCCGTGATTATTGCTACACCCGACCATTGGCACGCACCTATGGCCATTGATGCAATTAATGCGGGGGTACATGTGTATGTTGAAAAACCAATGACACACAATATTTCAGAAACGTATGCTTTGCGCGAGGCAGTTCGGTCAAATGATAAAATTGTATTTCAAGTTGGCCACCAGCACCGGCAACCCAAAGTTTTCTTACGGCCATGGATATCATCACTAAAAAAACATTAGGCCACATCTCATTGATTACTACGAATACCAATCGCAATGATGATAATGGAGCCTGGCAATATGATATTCATGAAAAAGCCTCTTCGGAAACTATCGACTGGGATATGTTTTTAGGAAACGCACCTAAAGTTCCGTTTAATAAAGAACACTTTTTTCGTTGGAGAAAATGGTGGGCCTATGGTTCTGGACTTTCCGGTGATTTGTTAACACATGATTACGACCGGATTAATTGCTTGCTGAAGATGGGTATCCCGACTTCGGTGATGGCTTCGGGTGGAATTTATACGCATAGAGATGGCCGCAATGTGCCCGATGTGTTACAGGTGAATATGGAGTATCCTGATTTTACCAGCGGAGGAAGTCAAGACTCAGGCAAGGAAAAAGGAATGACCTTTATTTATAGTGCAACGCTGGGAAATCAGTTTGATCGAGGTTCCTATTTAATGGGCCATGATGCCACCATGGAATTGGGCAATATGATTACTATATATGCCGATGCCAGAAGCACTCGATTTGCTGATATGATCAAAGAAAAACGGATTGATCCCAATGTACCCATCTATCAATACAATCCGATGGCTAATGCTACCGATGCCGTAACTTCTGCCACGGCCAAGTACTTCGCTAACAAAGGACTACTCTGGACCTACCGGGATGGTAAACGTGTTGATTCAACCTTTCTGCATATGCGTGAATGGTTAAGTTGTATTCGCAACGGAGGTACACCTAGTTGTAGTATTACTCAAGGATTTCAGGAAGCTATTTCAGCCCACATGGCAGGGTTGTCTTATAAATTAGGGCGAAGGATTGAGTGGGATGCTGCTGCTGAGAAAATAATTTCTAAGCCAGGCGAAGACCTCGATGCAATCTTAGTTAATAATGAGGTAATTGTTTAGAAGATAATTGATCAACATTAAGAAGCTCATGGATTAATCGCTATGAGCTTTTTGATTTAATAAATTTTTTTGCTGACTGATGTCATTTTATAATTGAGACAGAAGAAGTAATATCGGGTATTCTATTAAAAGCAGCATGGATATTGAATACAATAAATTTAACTTAGCATCAATCGATTAACATATCGGAGAAACAGCGGAGTGTTTTGATAAAAATTATTTTATAATGGACAGCTAATAACCGAAGCAATGAAAAAAACGATACAAACCAAATCTCAATTTTATGCCTGGGTAACCACGATTTGCCTGCTTTTAGTGGTTGGCATTTCAGCGAGTCTGGGTGGGTTAGCACTTATAATACATCCCTCCGGTGAGGTATTGAATTTAAATACCGTGGGGTTGAGTAACACCATGTTTACAGATTTTGAAGCGCCCGGCTTTATTCTTTTTTTTATTGTGGGTATACTTACTCTGTTAGCCGCTATACTAACCATGATGAAAAATCCATACTACGCAACGTTCACCTTTATTCAAGGCGCTATCCTTACAGGCTGGATTCTCGCACAGGTATATCTACTTCCACAAACTCATTTTTTACAATTGATTTACCTGCTGCTAGGTCTTATGTTAATGCTATTGGGTAACTTTCAAAAAAGTAGACGTGCGCTTTAAATCATTAGCTTGGATTCAATTACCCACTTTGCCTTAGGAGCTTGTATTGGTGAACTTATTGCCACAAAACGCATTGGCAAAAAAGCCTTGCTACTGGGGGCACTTGCCCAGTCGATTCCTGATGGTGATTTTGTTTTTTCATTATGGATGGATCCATCATCAAGCGTGTTGGCGCATAGGGGATTTACGCATTCTATTTTATTCGGATTTATAGTAACACTTCTGTTAGCCGGGCTTTTCCATCGAGGATGGGGAGGTGCCAAGGTCACTTTTAAATTTTGGGTATTCTTTTTCGGAACCCAGATTTTTACGCACATCATACTGGATGCATTTAATGCTTATGGAACGGGTTGGTTCGAACCCTTCAGTCATTATCGGGTATCCTTTAATAGCTTATTTGTTGTCGATCCATTCTTCTCTCTATCCCTGGGTATTGCCACACTTGTTTTAATTTTCTCTTCCCTACACAATAGAAAAAGAAAGTACTGGGCACTTGGCGGAATTCTGGTAAGTATTCTCTATTTAAGTTATGGATTGTTTAATAAATATCAGGTTGATGTTGCTGGCCGAAATTCACTAGCTGAAAACAGTAAGGTAATTCAATATTTTTCAACACCCACGCCTTTTAACACATGGCTTTGGTTTGTAGTGGCTAATACCGATTCAGGAAGTTACGTGGGGTATCGCTCAGTGTTTGATAAAAAACCCACTATTGATTTTCAGTTTTTTCAACGACAGGATTCATTAATTTATTTGGCGACTGATAAAGAAGCGGTGAGCCGACTTAAACGTTTTTCTCAAGGTTATTATACGTGTGAGCTAAAAGGAGATACCTTGATTTTTAATGATCTGCGCTTTGGCCAAATGATCGGGTGGGAAAATCCAAGAGCAGGATTTGTATTTCATTATTATTTACAACCCAAGCTTGACAACCGACTTGTTTTGCAACGCGGAAGGTTTGCCGATTGGAATTGGCAAACTGCAAAGGATTTTATAACTCGAATAAAAGGTAACGAATAGACTTATGTCTTTTCCTTTTTGAAATAAAATGTGAAAAGAAAAAAGATGAGCCTAACCGTTTCGTAAGCCAGTCGATGTATGAAGGTATCCACAATGGAAGTTTCTTTCGTAAATGATTCAGTAGTAATCGGATCACAATCTCTACGTATAATTTCTTCAAATTCTTTATCGACCTGATTAGCAAAGGGCTGACTTAATACATCCAGGGTTAAGCTCACACTTGCGTACGTACTTATATTATTGAAATTATAGGATCCAACCATTACCCATTGTCTATCATAAGTAGCCATCTTACCGTGCAAAACTTTCTTACGATATTCATAGATTTCAATATTATGCCTGAGTAGCCACGGATAGAAAAAACGCTCGGCCGCCTTAGCAAGAGCGACATCCGAAATTTTGGTAAGAATAATTTTAATGCGCACACCACGCTTGGCTGCCAATCTCAAATTTTTTCTAAGAATCCGACCAGGTAAAAAATAGCTCGACATAATGGTGATATTCGATTTGGCCCGATGAAACATTTCAAGATAGCTTCTTGAAATCTGATTTCGATTTCGTACCCAATCATTGATCCGAATTCGGATAAGACAATCCGCATCTGTGCTATGGCTCGTGCGCATCGCTGTCATCTTTGCTGATTGTTGCAATCCCCGAAACCACATTTGCACACACCGGTTATGCAATTCTGTAGACACCTCACCTTTAACAAAGACAGCCCAATCCATCCAGGCGGGTTTTTCGGGCAGATCATTGTAATGATTACTAATATTGATTCCACCTACCAAGCCATATAATCCATCGGCCACGAAAATTTTATGGTGCATTCTTCGGCCAATATAAAATCGTCTGTTGTGTAATATCGACTTAAACCATCTGAAATTGATTCCGGATTTTTTAATAGCCTCTACCATTTCATCGGGTAATGAACGGGATGCATAGCCATCCAACAGGAGAAAGACCTTAACACCCCGAAGTGCTGCCCGAATTAAAGCATATGTAATCCGTTGCCCGGTTTCATCGGCTTTGTAGATATAAATTTGTAGATGAATGGTTTCTCTGGCCCGTTCAATCAGACTTTCAAGCAAATTAAAATAATCCGCTCCACCATGAACTAATTCAATGGTATTATTTGAAGAGTATCCGGTACCGGGCTGTATCAGTTTTTTATTCATGACGATCTGATAAACTTATTGGCTGTTTCTCTTGTTTGGAATTAGATACTAAATACATTCAAATCAAAAGTAATTGAAAAGCTATGCAATCCATCAAAAACAAAGTTGTACTTATTACGGGCGGGAGCAAAGGAATTGGGCTAGGCATTGCCGAAGCTTTGGTGCACCAATTCGCCAAGGTGGCTATAACCAGTAGAACACAAGCCACTGCCGATAAAGCAGCTCTGGTATTGAATAAAATTGGTAAAGGTGAGGTGATCGGCATAGCAGCCGATGTTTGCGATCCAATTGCCCAGCAAAGAGCAGTGGAACAAGTAATTACTAAATGGGGGCGATTAGATGTTTTGATTGCCAATGCCGGTCTGGGTTATTTTGGGTCCGTAGATACACTTACGATAGAGCAATGGAAGAAAACAATTGACACCAACTTGTCTGGAGTCTTTTATAGTTTGAAAGCTTCTGTACAGGCCTTGAAAGAATCGCAAGGGTATATAATTACCATTGCCAGTCTGGCGGGTACCAATTTTTTTGAAGGTGGTGCGGCTTACAATGCCAGTAAGTTTGGACTTGTTGGGTTTACACAAGCGGCTATGCTGGATCTTCGGAAATTTGGAATTAAGGTTGCTACCATTATGCCGGGTTCGGTTGCTACAGAGTTTAATGCCCACACACCTTCGGCCAAAGATGCGTGGAAGATACAGCCCGAAGACATTGGGCAACTGGTGGTTGATTTATTAGAAATGAACCCAAGAACCTTGCCTAGTAAAATTGAAGTTCGCCCCAGTATGCCAGGAGGGAAATAGATTACGGGGTGTGTGACCACACTAAAAACGAATCCTTCATGTCTTCCGGAAGCACGGCAATAATGTCGTGAAGTTCGCCAGCTGAAACGTAATCGGCCAGGGTCTTTACCACAGCTTCAATACCCTTGATGGCATCATCCTCAAGATTTGAAAAATCGCGCCAGGAAGAAAGTCCATCCAGTCGTACTACTTCTTGTGCAAATTCTCTCATGGTGTGTAGTTTAACTTGATTACGCGAAGGTTGCCAGCCCTCCACATAAAGTGCTTTTATTGCCATGGGCAATTGAGCTAGTAATTGAAACGATTCTTCCAGCGTAAGTCTGTTGCGTAAGGTGTGTAGCACACACCGTAAAACCCTACCGGCACGATCCTTATTCTTTTCATCGCCTAAACGCGCTGCTAACCGATTGACAAACTCATTGCCTTTGGCTGCATGCTTTTCAAAATTGAGTGGCATAGCATTACTTTGGTTTAGTGATTATCACATGCCATTAATGTCACTAACTAAATTCAATAAATAAATGACGGTTGTCATTTTTAGAAAATAATCTCGCAGGTAAGGGTTATAGAAACGAGGCAATACCTTGTTCCAATCCGCGTAATTCAGCCAGTCCGCGTAAGCGGCCAATAGCCGAATAGCCGGGATTCGTTTTTTTTGAAAGATCATCGAGCATCTGGTGGCCATGATCTGGCCGCATGGGGATCGACTTGCCCGTACGTTGCATCAGCGATACAATTTCTTTCATTACTAAAGCCATATCGGTGTCGCCATCTAAATGATTGGCTTCATAAAAATTACCTTCCTGATCTCGGCTTGTATTTCGTAAATGTAAAAAATGAATTCTATCGCCCAATCGGTTTACCATTCCGGGTAAATCATTATCAGAGCGTACCCCATACGAGCCGGTGCAAAAACATAGTCCATTGGCAGGGGAGGGCACCGCTTCTAAAAGATCCAGCGCATCTTGCTCCGTACTTACTATGCGAGGCAGGCCAAGCACAGGAAAGGGCGGATCATCAGGATGGATAGCCAGTTTTAAACCAACCTCTTGCGCGGTGGGCACGACTTGTCGTAAAAAGTTGAATAGATTTTGTTTGAGTTTTTCTCTGTCAATCTTTGAATAAGATTCAAACAGAGTGAGCAGTTCTTCACGGGTAAAAGGTTCGTTTCCACCAGGCAAACCCATCAATGTATTCTTATAAAGTAACTCCTTTTGCTGATTATTCATTTGATTAAAAACACCTGTAGCTTTTGCGATTTCTTCGGACGAATATTCGCAATCAGCACCTGGTCGTTTTAATAAGAATAGATCAAATACAATAAAAGCCGATTTATCAAACCGCAAAGCTTTGCTGCCATCAGATAATTCATAGGCCATATCGGAGCGCATCCAATCTAAAATAGGCATGAAGTTGTAGGTCACTACCTTCAGACCGCAACGGGCAACATGGCGTAAACTCTCCTGATAATTTTTAATATACTTTTCCACCAGCCCTGAGTTCTTTTTAATATCCTCATGAACGGGTAGACTTTCAATGACAGTCCAGGTTAAACCGGCTGCTTCAATTTCATCTTTCCGGATCCGTATTTCTTCTATGGGCCATATTTTGCCCACGGCAATGTGGTGTAATGCGGTAACTACTCCGGTACATCCCGCCTGACGGATATCGCTAAGGCTAACCGGATCGGTGGGGCCAAACCAGCGCATTGTTTGTTCCAACAAAATTTTTCCTGATTTAGTTGCCATGCATCCAAACTAAACGAAATTGCATTCATTAAAAAAGGATTTTAAAACATTTCAACTCAAAAATTCGTACAGGGTTTACGGTTATCCGATAGCCGTTGGTGACGATAAATCGAATTATTCGAAGCAGATAGTTACCGCCAATCAACAGACCGGTTTCCTCACATAATTCAGGTTGCTATCGCTCCGTGTTTTTGTATTTTCAAAAACTCAAACATTATAAATCAACTAAATATAAAAACTATGAAAACGCGTTTAGGTATTGTTGTTTTTTGCCTTGCCATGACCATGGCCTGTACAACAGCTAAGAAAGAAGAAAATCAGGACTCTATGGCTATGGATGCAGTTGAAGAAACTACTCCAGCCACTGCTGAAGCTACCTTAAACAGTGCCAGTGGAAGTTCTGTAACAGGTACGGCTACCTTTGAACAAGTGGATGCCATGACAGTAAAAATGAGTTTAGAAGTTCAAGGACTTACACCCGGTGAACATGCTTTGCATTTACATCAAAATGGAGATTGCAGTGCCCCTGATGCAAGCTCAGCCAGGTGGCCACTGGAATCCAACAGGTATGGAACATGGTAAAAGAGGTGAAGGTCAGTTTCATGCTGGTGATGTAATTAACTTAACAGCTGATGCCGATGGTAAGGTTTCCTGGAGTCAGGATATTAAGGGTTGGACTATTGGCGGTGACGAAAGCACTAATATTCTCAATAAAGGAATTATTATTCATGATAAATTGGATGACTTTAAGACACAACCTACCGGTGCTGCAGGTGGTCGTGTGGCTTGTGGCGTGATCGTTCAAACAGCCAAGTAATTTTTATTTTAAAACCCTTCTCACTATTTAGTTACCTATGAAAAAAAAATTATTCAGTTTGATCTTGGCACTCCTTGTGCTGGCACCAGCCTTTGGTCAAATTCCCAAACCATCGGCTACTTTTGGATTTGAGCCCGGTGCTGATTACAAAATGGCAACCTATGATCAAATGTTAGCCTACTATGAAAAGTTAGATGCCGCTACCGATCGGGTGAAAGTTACCGAGATCGGTAAATCGGTACGAGGCCGGCCTATTAAATTAATATTTATTTCAAGCGAAAAGAATATGAAATCGCTTGACAAATGAAAAAGTATAAGCGAGAAAATGGCACGTGCCAAAATCTCTCTGAAAAAGAAGCCCAGCAACTAGCGAAAGAAGGGAAGGCAATCATTTGGTTCGATGGCGGTATGCATGCCTCTGAAAAGGCACATGCGCAGATGACGCCTGAATTACTCTATCGGATTGCGGCTGAGGAATCGGATGAGATGAAAAAAATCCGCGACAACGTGATCACGATTATTGTTCCGGTTATTAACCCCGATGGATTAGATATTGAAGGAGCGTGGTACCGAAAAAATCTTGGAACCATGTATGAAACATCAGGGCCGCCCATTTTATATCAGGAATATGTTGGCCATGATAACAACCGCGATTGGTTTATGGGTAACATGCCGGAGACTCAAGCAGTAATGAAAGTACTTTATACCGAGTGGTATCCGCAGATCGTTTATAATCATCATCAAGCGGCACCTGCCTGGGCACGTATTTTTATTCCACCCTTTAGAAGTCCGGTGAATATGAAAATTCACCCAGGCGTTACTACTGGAGTAAATTTGGTGGGAACCGCAATAGCGAATCGTTTTGCGATGAAGAAAATGCCAGGTGCAGTTTCTCAGACTACCTACGAAATGTGGTGGAATGGGGGCATGCGCACAGCACCTTATTATCATAATCAAATTGGTATTCTTACTGAAACAGCTCACACTTCGCCCACACCAAGGTTTTATCCGCCTGATTCAATTCCTAAAATGATTGGCGGACGGATGTCCAGCGATGGTACAGAAATTTTTTATCCTTATCCGTGGAAAGGGGGCGAATCGCATTTTAGAGATGCTGTTGATTATATGTTAGAAGCCTCTATGGCCACCCTTGATCTTGCCTCTGAAAAATATGATGAACTTTTGTACAACATCTATGAGATGGGTAAGGATGCTATTGATGACAAAGAAGGTGCCTTTGCTTATGTTATTCCAAAAAAACAATGGGATAAGGGTGAGGCTGTTAATCTTGTAAATGTATTTATGCGTGGTGGCATTGAAGTAGAGGAAGCCACTGCCAACTTTACAATAGGCGATAAGGAATATGAAGCCGGAAGCTACATCATGTATGGGGCGCAATCATTTCGTCCGTACTTATCCGATTTAATGGAGAAACAGAAATATCCGGACCTATATTTATATCCAGGTGGCCCACCGGTTACACCGTATGACCTTACGGGATGGACTTTACCTATGTCTATGGGAGTTGATGTTGATCGTATTGCTACTTCGTTCACAGCTAAGACAAAAAAAAGTTGGAGCCGCTATAAAAATGCCTGCGGGTAATATATCTGGTAAAGCTGGATTTGGGTATGCGCTTGATAGCAAAGAAAACGCAACAGCTACAGTTATTAATCGTCTTCAAAAAGATGGCGAGCATATCTCCATCGCACAAGCTGACTTTAAGGAGGGAAATAATTCCTTTGAGAAGGGTACTTTTATTATTGAAAATGGAAGTAAAACAGCTGCTCTTGTAGACAAGCTAAGTAAAGAACTGGGAGTTTCTTTTACCAGTTTAACGGCTAAACCTTCCGGGGATATTAAACCTTTGAAGAAAGTTAAGGTGGGTCTTTACAAATCATGGGATGCAAACATTGATGAAGGCTGGACGCGTTGGGTTTTAGAACAGTTTGAATTTGATTTGGACACGCTGCATAACAGCGACATAAAAGGTAAAGACTTGAGCGCGTACAGTGCCATTATCTTCCCATCACAGGCTCCGGAAGATATTATCCGTGGCCACGTGGCGGGCACCATGCCCGAGCCTTATGTGGGGGGCATAGAATTGGAAGGTGTTTTAACGTTGAATGAGTATGTTAAAAAAGGCGGTGTTATGATTATGTTCGATCAGGCATGTAATCTCGCCATTGATCAGTTTGCACTTCCTGTTAAAATGTTACGGATGGATTATCCTCCAGCCAGTTTTTTATTCCAGGTTCTATTATCAGAATGAAAGTGAACAATGCTGATCCATTAGCCTTTGGAATGAAACCAGAAGCTGCAGCATCGTATTCGCGAAGTAGTGCCTTTGAAACCGTTACTATTTCTCGCAAGGCCGAAGGTGGAAATGAATTGGTAAAGATACCACCGCCTCTTCCGAATGTAAAAGCAGTAGCTACGTATGCTTCGAATGATTTACTAATGAGTGGCTGGGCGCTTAATCCGAACAAAATAAAAAATAAAGGTGCTATGATGAACGTTGTTCATGAAAAAGGCAATGTAATTTTGATTGGTTTCCGACCTCAGTTTCGTGGTCAGTCGAGAAATACGTATAAACTAATTTTCAACTCTATTTATTTGGGCGCCACCCGATAATAAATCGAGAGACTTTATTGCAAATGGCATCCTGACGGGATGCCATTTGTATTTACACAAATTAAAATGCACGGCTCAGGTAACACGATTCATCTGTTGACATTACACCCATTAATCGGGGGAATATGTCTACACATCGAATTGTTAACGCTTTGTTAGTAGTAAACTAAAACATGGCATAGTATTTATCGTTCACAAGATGACATTCACCCAAAAAATAGTAAAATGAGATTAAACAAATTTTCACCACGCCAAGGAATATCCATGCTTGTTATCCTTCTATTATTAGTGGGAGCAGGTTGTAAAAGTAAAAAGGCCGCGATGGCTGTTACCGACCCGGTAGCCGAGAAAGCCAAAATGGAACAAGAAGCAGCCGCACGCAAGCAGCAGGAAGAAGAGGCCAGACGAAAACAAGAACTGGAAGCCGAAGCCCGAGCGGCAGAGGCCAAAAGAAAAGAAACAGAGCCTTATCGAAAATTGGAAAACTATTTTTCAGCTATTGCAACTTCCAACAGTTTAGCATCCGCGAATAGCAGCATTAGCGAAGCACTTGGTTTGTTTGCCTCAAAAGATACTCCGGTTTTGATTGTGATTAGTGAAGAGAATGGTCAGAAAGATTATGATCGGCCAACCACCATCGGTGACTATTTGAACTACTTGAAAGACCAAAAGAAAAGCATCAATAAGATCAATCAACTTCAGTTTGATAGTGCAGGTAAGATTACCGAAGTAGAACTGGTTACCAAAAATTAATTTCAATCTCTAAAAAGTCAAACACCATGATAAAGTACGCATATACATTATTGGCCGCTCTATTTTTATCCAGCGGTTTGCTGATGGCCCAAACCGGAGAGATCAGTCCGAAGCGGAAGCAGGCGATCGACTCATTGGCGCTCGAAAAAGTAAAAGACCTGAGTAAATACATTTCCATTATTAGAAATAAAAAAACTCCATACTCGGAAGCAACACGTGTGATGGACAGGGCAGGGGAGTTGTTTGCTGATGGCAGTGAGATGGGCGTGTCGTCACTCAATCATAAAGACGTTACGTATTATAAAGTGCGTGCTTACTTCGAACACTTGATTGCCCTTAATTATGACCGTGTTAAAATTGAGTGGTATGACATTCACTATATCAGCGATTTGGAGCGTCAGCCCGATGGTCGCTATGTAGGCGTGATCACTATCTACCAACGCTTTGAAGGCGTGTCGGATGACGGCTTGAAATACAAAGACACCACCAAGAAAGATATTACTATTTATGTGGAGCGCAAGAAAACTCAGATTGCTGGACGCACGGTTGAATTCTGGGATGTGCTGTTGGGTGACATTCGGGTTACAGAAACCTCGGCCTGATTTTGAAAAAAGTACTGCTCACTTTTCTGATTGGCATTTCGTTTCACCTGCAGGCACAGCTTGTGGATGACATGAAAGATGAGAGTAAACTCTATGCTGAAACCAAACAGATTAATCAATTTTTCAGGCGCTTTAATGGAGAGGAAGATGAGAAAGGCGAGCGGTACTATTCTACCGACAAGCAATACCGCAATGTAAAGCTTCGGAAAAAGTATCTAGGAATTTTATTCGATCAGTCGAACACCGGCATCAGCAATGATTTAAAACTTCAGTTTGTCAACGAGGTGCTGGAAAAGAAAGACCCGGTAATTCTTGATTTCCATGGCGGCAATTGGTTTGCTGAAGTGCAAACTATTTTTACTGTTCATGGTAAGGATGAACCGATCACCTTGTTTATGGAACTGGAGAAACATCACCTCGGCACACGCTGGGTGATTTATAAGGTTCATGCCGATATGTATGATTCCTATTTTAAAAGAGACACGGTGGTTGTTGGAAAGTTTTGCATCCTATGAGTCATGAACTTGACTTTATGAATTTGCGAAAAGCATTTTTAAATAAGGACAGCGTAGCTCAATTTGTGAGCAAACAATTTACCCCCGATCATCTCTCTGTGTTTCTTTACGAAACCAAGATGGGGAGTATGAAATACAAATCGGTAGAACAAGTGAAGTTTCATTTCTTTCAAATACCGGGCTGGTATTTTGAGTTGGCACAATTTAACCGACCTGGTTATAACACGGGTTGGTTAATCTCCAACTTAGTGCAGTTACCTAATGCCGGGGATGAGAAAATACTCAAACGATATGTGTATCATGAGAACTAAGCGCGCATTTGCACTTGGTGTTTTATTATTGGCATTGGTGTGCAGTCTGCATGCACAGAAGAGTCAAAAAAAAGAAGAACCGCCTGAGCATGATAAAGTAAAGAACATGATTTCCTTTTTGGAATTCATGCTTAATACCCTAGGTAGTAGTAAAACATCAGCGCGCGATAAGGAAGTACTGGTTACTGAGAGTTATTCTAAAATATTCCGCGACAGCAAAGTGCAGATTGAAGACGACCTTGTGGCCAAGCGCGATGTGATTACCAACAAAGATGTACCCGCTTACCTAAAGGATGTTGACTTCTTCTTTACGGATGTAAAATTTGAATTCACCATTGAAGATATACAGGAAGGAAAACAATCGGACAACAATGTGTTTTATAAAGTGAAGCTGCTGCAACCTGGGTACCACCGTAGAAGGGAGACGCTGAATAATTCTGTGCTTCGCTATATTGAAGTGAATTATAATAAGGAAACACAAGACCTAAAGATTGTAAGTATTTATACCAATGAGTTTGACGAGAGTGCTGCGCTTACCTATTGGTGGAATCAGTTGAGCTATGAATGGCAATCCATCTTTAAGCGAAAATTGAAACTGATGGATAGTATTCAATTAGCCGATTTAAAGCGGATGACGGCTATCACGGAAATTGATGTTACTGGAAATATATTTATAAAAGACATTGAACCTCTGGGGCAGCTCTATAATTTAAAATCGCTCAATCTTTCCAAAACAAAAGTGACTGACTTAAGTCCGATCAGGAATCTTACTGAATTAACAGACTTAAATCTATCAGCAACAAAAATAGAAGACATTACAGCACTGCGCTATTCATCAAAACTCACAAATCTTGCTATCAACAACACGGCTGTTACAGATATTTCAGTTATTGAAAATATGCCCGAACTGCAGCAATTGAATGTAGGTGAGATAAACTTAGTTAGCTACAATCCCCTGCAACATGCTGAAAAATTACAACGTCTCAATTTGAAAGGCTCTAACATCAGCAACCTGCAAGCATTGGATAGCTTACAGGATTTGGTAGAGTTGAACCTTTCAAATACACCTGTTAATCAACCTAAGCTCGCTTACAGCATTACAGAATCTGAAAGTACTAAAGCTTGATAGTAATAAGATTGCTGACCTCGGGGTGTTAAAAAATATGATTGGTCTTACCGAGTTATATGTTAACCATACGCTTGTTTCTGATTTATCTCCGTTACAGGGCCTACCGAACTTAAGAAGAATTTATTGCGATCATACCCGTATCAAACGCGAAGTCGCTGAAACATTTATGACAGCTAATCCTTCTGTGCTTGTAATTTTTGATAGCGAAGATTTGAAAAGCTGGTGGGTTAGACTTTCGCCTGCATGGCAAACTGTTTTCATCAGTTCAGCAAAAATAAGTAGAGATCCTTCAAAAGAGGAGTTAGCCAAACTCACTAAGTTAGATTCTATCAATGTATCTAATACAAGCATAACAGATATTGAACCGCTTGCGCAACTTCGAGCAATTACGTAAGATAGTTTTAGCCAACACGTTAGTTTCTGATTTGTCACCTTTGCAGCCTTTTATGGATGTTACCTACCTGGATATTAGTAATACTCAGGTAGGGGACATCTCCGTGATTAATCAATTCAAAAAACTTACAACACTACGTGCCAGTAATACGCAAATCAAAAGTCTGAACCCTGAATTGTTGCTGCCAAACCTTTCGCTGCTTTATGTCGACAACACCGGACTTGATGATGACATTGTAAAACGATTTATAGATACAAACCCGGGCAGCCTGGTGGTTTATAAAACAACTAGGCTCAAACAATGGTGGACCGAGTTACCCGATGCCTGGAAAGAAGTGTTCCGCAAGCGGGTTGGCGCAGAACCCGTAGCCACCGAAACCCTTCACAAATTAATAGCAGGCGAGGCATTACAAATTGAATCCAAACCCATTACAGATTTACAACAACTGGACGAGTTTATTCGACTCAAGGAGCTTTACATTTCGGATACAGAGATTACCGATTTGGCTCCGATCTCCAAACACACAGGCTTGCATTCGTTGACGGCCAGCAAGAGTCCGGTAAGGAATATTGAAACTCTGGCCGCATTAGATAAACTTGAAACGTTAAATCTATCCGATACTCCGTTGGAAGATTTCAGAATCTTACGTGGACTGAAAAATTTAAGGAGTTTGGATATCAGTGGCACCTTGATTCGAAAATTAAATGACTTTGAAAATTTACCACAACTCAACAGTTTAGATTGTAGCAACACGGCTGTACGCAAACTTGATCCAGTCAGCAATCGTACGTTGATGAAGCTTACGTGTTACAATTCAAAAGTGTCCGCAAGAGGAGTGGCGGCTTTTAAAAGAAGAAACCCTGAATGCAAGGTTTTTATTATAATCGTTGATGCTACACTAAAAGATTCTTAAACAAAAATCCAAAAATTTCTGCAGGCTCATGTTACTCGTTGGTGGATGGAAAAGCATGATCAATACTCGAATGAGTAGATATTGGCTCTGCCTTTAAGAAATCATTTAATCGATTAAGGTGTGCTTCCGTACCGAAGATTTCATAAATAACCTCGAATCCCCGTTCGGTTTTTAAGTCTCGTTTTCCCAATACTATAAGGCAGTCAGCAAAAACGGTGTAAAGATAAGCGTTGAGGTTAAATGGCCGTTTATTAGTTTATATTTCAACAGAGGTGCCTCTAAATCTATAAGATTCGGTTAATCTTATAGCATTCGAAAAATTGTATACTTTTGAACCCGTTCGCTCATACTTAGCTTGGTAAGAAGCATAACGAAAACTTAGATATTCTAATAGAGTTCTGTGCCCACAATCATAACTTTTCTTCGGCCTGGCCTTTCACCAAGCATGCAATCTCAGCTCTGTTATGCGCGGGGCTATCTTCACTCTATCAAATATCTGTTACTCTTTGTTTTCTTGTCCAACATCAGTTTAGGGCAAACTATTGACTCTGTTGAAGTAATCACAGATACACTATCCAATTCGACAGAAAAGGATGTTACAGACTTATTTCGAAAACTGGGTCATCACAATGGCAAACTGTCGTTGGTTGAGGTTCAAAAAGATCACGCTCACTTTAGTTTGGTTCCTGCTGTCGGATATACGCTTCAAACCGGATTTGCTATTGTTCTGGCAGCAAACACTGTTTTCTACACCGAAAAAAATGATCACTCAAAAATGTCTGCTGTGGTGGCCAGTCTGACGTATTCTCAATACAATCAAGTAATATTACCAGTAAGCGCGGATATCTGGACCGAAGGAGGGAAGTATAATGTACTTTCTGACTTTCGATACATGAGTTACCCATCTAAAACTTTTGGACTAGGGGATACCACTAAGAATTCTGATGGGTACGGTATTGATTTTAACTACTTGAAATTGCATCAATCAGTACTGAGAAAAATCTCATCTGATTTATATGGTGGCCTGGGATATTACCTGGATCTGCTATGGAATGTGGAAGAAAAAGACCTGCCACCAGGAACAGTTACGGATTTTCAAAAATACGGATTGCATGATAGCGAGACCGCTTCAGGTATTTGCTTTCAGATATTATTTGATAATCGTGCTAATCAGGTTAATTCAACCAATGGAGTATATGCCAGTATTCGGCATCGTGTAAACTCCGAACTTGTTGGAAGCACTTCGTCCTGGCAAGCGTCAACTATCGATTTGCGTAAGTATGTTAAATTTCCAGCTGGGTCAAAAAACGTTTTAGCTGTTTGGAATTATAATTGGTTTACAATGGCAGGCAAAGCACCCTACTTACTTTTACCCAGTATAGGGTGGGACGATAATTTTAACACAGGGCGAGGTTATATACAGGGCCGATACAGAGCAAACAACATGTCGTATCTTGAATTTGAATATCGGTTTAACTTGCTGAGGAATGGACTCATCGGGGCGGTTGTATTCAGTAATCTTCAAACCTATTCATCTCAATTTTCAGGATTATATAACAGATTAATTCCAGGTGGTGGCCTTGGGCTTCGCTTGAAAGTGAACAAAAATTCACAGACGAATCTTTGCTTCGACTATGGTTTTGGCGAAGATGGTTCAAGAGGTTTCTTTATAAA
>JADJMA010000031.1 GCA_016709845.1 Flammeovirgaceae bacterium
ATTTCATGCCCCATCGTATATACATCACTAAATTGATCATCGCAACTCTTTTGTAATAAAATTTGCAAGCAATGAAGTTAACACTTACATTTAACCCATGTTTCACTTAAACAATACAAATGCTATGGCAAAAAGCAAAAGAAAGCCTATAAGAAAAAGCTCGCTAAGAAAGCAGCTAAGAAATTGGTAAGTCAAAAGAAGGCTACTAAGAAGAAGAAGTAATGAACATTAGAAATATAGAAAGGTTGACAGCAATGTCAACCTTTTTTGTTTTATAGATATCTGTATGGTGTTCCTACCCAACAGAAGTTATGGCGTTCATTAATAATGAGCCGATCTCTGCGTATTTTTGAACTTTAACATGCACCCGCGGACGATTTTATTACGAGTTGCCAAGTTTCTGGCGAAACTAATACTGGGAATTCTCCTGGCGATCGTATCTCGTTGTTGCTTTCATCCATCTCCTCCCACAAGCAAAAAGATAACCGCTGAATTGGCTAACTACTTATCTTCCAAAACGAAGACCCGGATAGAAATTCAAAGCATTGAATTTTCTTTATTGGGCAAAGTAACTATTGAAGATATAACCGTATGGGACCCTGATCACACAAAGATTTTTTCAGCTGCAAAAATTGAGGTCGCATCCGGAATAGCCGATCTGCTTAGCGGTCATCTCATTTTTGATAAGGTGGATATTGCGGGTGTGGACTTTCATCTGATTCAACAGGAGGACGGATTAAATATTCAATTGTATTCGATGCCTTTCCGTGAGGAGAGACTTCCTCTGCAAATCAAATTAGGTGACTCTGCTTTCAAAAGCATTCAATTGGATAGCATCCATTTTAAGTTTACATCGATAAAAAATGGAACTACCGTTGATGTGAAAGTAGGAAGAGTGGACGGTAAGGAAGCTGAATTTATTACCAGTCCAAATAAGATTAGAGCGAACAGTATTTACCTCAACAAGGCACAGGTAAATGTATTTCAATCTGGAAATCGGAAAATAGCCCAAGTATTCCAGACTCAACGAAAGCCAGTGCGTTTAGCCTGTTCAGTATTGATGCCGATTTAGGTATTGATTTTGAGATTACGAATCTACGTGTAGAGGATAGTGACTTCTCGCTCCACAATAACCTGATAACAACCACCCCAAAATTCGATCCGGCACACATTCAACTTGAGGATATTCAAATCAATCTTTCAGATATTCTTGTTAATGAAGACACGCTTAATGCGGATTTACTTTCACTTTCGGCACAGTGCCCGGTCTTAAGTAGACGATGCCAGGTTTGCGCTGCAATGGAATCAACATCAATTTTCACTTACCCACTTCATCTGGCATCCAGCATCAATCAACTCGATGCAGACCTCAAGGCTTCTCCATTGAATTCAAATAAAAATACTGATCTGGACAATCTTGAACTTAGTGTTCTTGGCAAAATTAATCCAGCGGCACTTCTAACTTCCTTAATGATGCTTTACGGAGTTCCATTCATCAACTGGAAATCAACGGAAGTTAAACTGGAAGGCAACCACGTCCCAGGGGCAGGGGTTGATTAAAACGTTTAATTTGAAAACAGCGCATAGTTCTTTTCAAGCCGATGGAAAAATAGCGGATGTATTGAATTCTTGAAAAGCTGCTGGAAGGACATAAGGGTTAACAGCACGATCGGCTCAGACTTTAAAGAAATAATAACTCCGTTTGTTGGAGGTTTTAGTATCCCTGACGAGTTAACCATACTGGCGTTCAGTTCAGGAACTCTCAAAAAAATAACTGCTAATGGAAAGATCAATACAAATTGGGGTAGTGTACAGTTTGACGGCGAGGCAACACCAAAGGCCGATAATACCGGACTCGATGCAACCCTAAGCGGTGAAAATGTGGGTCGCTGAGAAAATGGGTAAATGTGTCCGCGTTGGGGCCAACCGGATTTTCTTTAGTAGCAAAAGGAAATATAGGTACCGATCAGAATCTCGAAATCAAGGGATCGATCTCTCCTATAGAAATTCTTGATCAACCCATTTTAATATCGCGATTGAAAGCCTGACCAAAAAAACTAACTCATTATCAAGGCCGCTATTAATGATCCAGTCTTTCGATCAGAAATCCATTCAGAGATTTCATTTTCCGAACCCATAACGATAACTACCACCCCTCCAATTAGATAATTTTAAAGCGGGTGCCTTATTGCATGGAGACAGTACCTTATCTATTTCAGGTGATTTTAAATCCAAATTAATATTAAATCAACCTTCTCTGGAAGGATCAGTTGAGGGAATAAGCATTTTACTTCGAAACCAATCGACTAAATATTTACTCGATACCATGACCTTTCAAGCTATGCTGTCGCCAACAGGCAGTGAACTTGATTATTATTCTGATAACGAAAAGGGCAAGCTCGTCTCAAACTTTGACATCAGGGATTCGCAAGATATAATCCAAAAATGGATCGGTACTATTTTTAATAAAGCGGATACCGTTAGCGCCACATCAAGCCGACTATTAATTTCGACCTCGAAGCGGAAAACGCCAGTCTCTTTCAATTATTAGGAATTGATGTTGACAATGTTTCAAATTTAAGATTAACCGGAGATTTCGATGAGCAAACCAAAAGCTCATCCCTTCAAGTTACCTCAGGAAAATTTAAAGGGTATGGTATTTCCTTTGATACGTTACATGCTATTCAGGATAGCGAAAGCGCGCGTATGATTGCTACCCATTTGTATTATGATTCAATTGCGCTGGGAAATATGAATCTTGATATGGTGAAGAAAGATGAAACCATACATGCTAACCTGGTATTAGCGAACGATTCTCTTACTCTATTGGGTTTGAATATCCATATTCTCCCTACAGATAGCAGTACTTTGATTTACCCCGATAAACTACTCTTTCTCAATAAAGAATATTTTGTTGATTCAACTAATCCGGTATCGATAAGAAACAATGATTTGGCGTTCAATCATTTTCTGATTTCCCGGCCTGATATGGAAATTAAAATGAATGGAGATTTAGATGCTTTCGATATCTCTCTTAAAAATGTAAACCTTACTCCGTTAAACTATCTGCTTGCCGGAGATACAACAATCATTAACAAAGGGTTGCTTACCGGTACAATTTCTTACGCGGGCAATCCGAAACTTAACCTAAAGGCGGTTGTCGATAGTCTTATTCTTTATAATTCAGAACCGGTAACCATTACCGCCACTGCGGTAAGTGATAACGGCCTCGTTCCGTTTGAATTCATGCTTACCAATGAAGCAAATAAGATTAACCTGAACGGGCAATACTCTCAGCAAAGGATGAAGTGGATGCCTCTTTGAAACTCGATGTTAACAACCTGGAATTATTTTCATTTCTGGTTTCGGGAATCGTAGATGAAATGAATGGAACCCTAAGAGGAGAAACTACGATTCATGGGCCACTCAAGAAGCCCGTGCTAAAGGTTATTTGCAATTTCTTAATGTTGGTGTAACAACGGTCAATCCTTCCGTTACCTTTAAAATACCGGATGATCGGATTTCGATCGATGATTCAATTATACATTTAACAATTTCAGGCTCTATGATAAAGCAAATAATACATTCCATGTTAATGGGAGTCTTGATTACCAAACTCTTTCTTATAACCTGCAATTAAATGCGAGCAATTATGCACTCTAAACACGCCCGATTCTGCCTTCAGGTAACTTCAAGGGTCAACTGGTTATTGATAGTGACGCAACTATAAAAGGCCGAAAAAGGATGCTACCGTTGAAGCAAAGCTTACCATTAAGGACGCCACAAAGCTTACTTATGTAACTCCGCAGGAAGACATTGTACTTCTTAAGGCTGAAGGAATTGTTGAATTTGTTGATCCAACATTATTGCTGGATTCTGTAGCCCATAAACAATCTATTACGCTTTACGATTCATTAATTGCTGGGCTGCCGAACTTCAATCTAAATTCCTCCGTGGAGATAGAGAAGAATGCTGTGATCCGGATTGTTCTTGATGAAGAGTCCGGAGATTATTTAGAAACCTCGGGCGAGGCTGCTTTGGAATTGGGCTACGACCGTACGGGAAATCTTAAACTGGCAGGAAATTATACGGTTAGCAAAGGAATTTATAGTTTGTCCTTCTATAATCTGGTAAAAAAGAATTTTACGCTCGTTAATGGCTCGTCCATTAACTGGAATGGTTCCCCAAAAAACGGAGACCTCAGTATAAAAGCTGTGCATACTGTTGAGTCTAATTCCATAGGGTTGATTGGCGATGAAATTGGCGAAAATGAAAAATCAGTTTACGAAAGAGCGCTTGATTATGAAGTGGGAATCAACATCAACGGAACAATCGAGAAACCGATCGTATCATTTTCATTAGATCTTCCACAAAAGGAGAAGGCGAACTATCCGGTGCTAGCCAATAAATTAGATCGGCTGCGACAGCCCGAGTATACCGCTGAATTAAATAAGCAAGTTTTCGGGCTCTTAGTACTTGGCGGGTTCTTGCCAGAATCCAGCAGCGCGGATATCAATTCCAGTACGATTGCAGCCACCGCCCTATCCAATAGTGTTAATAGTTTGTTGGCCAGTCAACTTAATCGTTTTGCCAGCCAGTATATTAAAATGTAAGCTTGTTGATGTAGGGGAATACAATCATACAGCGATTATACCACCAAGTGGCAAGACTCAAACGGCTATGGATTTCCGGGTTTCGAAGTCGATCATGGATGATCGGTTGTCCTTTGAAGTAGGGGGAGATTTTAATCTCAATCAAGATCAATCGGGTAGCAACACCGGTAAAAATTACCGAGGCGATTTCGCTATCATTTATGACCTGACCGGCAAAGGAGATAAACAACTTAAATTATTTAATAATCAAACGTTTGATATTATTATCAGAAATCAGAAACACGGGTATCTCGTTAATCTTCATTCGCGAATTTGCCAGTAAGGGCAAAATAAGAACAACTAGAAAATGAAGCCATCATCCCTACATACTGTTTTTGATTTTGTACTGGCATTAACCGGCTGCACCGGCATGAAGAATATTTCTACTGAGAATCCCTTACACCGGCCATAAAATAAAAATAATTGCGAAGGGTGATGAAAAAATAAAATTATTGTCCACTATCAATGATGTACTAAAACCAGCACCTAATAATAAAATTTTGTGGATGCGACCCGGCTTGGGCTCTTAACAATACAATTTCTGAATCAACTAAAAAGAAAAAATTCTGGAAGAATAAAATTTCGGATCCTGTTTTGCTGTCTCAAACTCATCCAACACAGGTTAGTGCCGCTATTCAGAATCGGATTTTTCATAACGGCTACTTTCACAATACCGTAACGTTTGATACGATATATATTGGACAGCGAAAGATAAAATATAAGTATACGACTCTCTGGGTAAACCCTATCGGTTTGAAACCATTACCTTTCCCAAACCTCAAAATGATCTCACTCAAAAAATAAATGACATCCGGCAAGAATCGCTTTTGAGGAAAGGTGACATCTATACCTTAGAAGCCATAAAGAACGAACGAAGCAGGATTGATCTAAACCTGAAAGAACACGGGTACATCTATTTTAATCCTGAATTTATTACGCTAAAGGCCGACACGACTACCAGTGACCATCGGGTAAAATGGGCAGATAACTATTAAACCCGAAACGCCACCGGAATCCAGAAAGCCTTATACGATACGAAAAAGTTTTATTCATGACGACTTTATACTTGACAACGTGCCTACCGACACGCTTCAATTCGATAATTATTACTTGATTTCACAAAATAAGAATCTCCGGTTTGATGTTCTTCAACAGGGACTTTTCTAAAGCCCGGTGAAACTTTTGCCCAATCCAATTACATGCATACGATTCGGTATATGAATTCGCTTCCCATCATACGAAATGCGAGTATAAAGTTTTTTCCGCATGAAAATACCAATGAACTGGATGCAAACCTTTACCTCGCTCAGCGAAAGCGTTACGCGTATTCAGCCGAATTTAATGCCATCTATCGGTCAACAAATTATTTTGGCCCGGGTGTAATATTCAGTTACACGGACCGAAACCGAAATAAAGCGGCTGAAATGTTTAAAATAAATTTACGCGGAAGAGTTGAGGTACAAATTGTTGATGGCGAAATTAAGCCGGCTTATGAATTAGGCTTAGAGGTTAACTATGCCTTGCCCAGACTTTATCCGGGATTTCTATTTAATGCAGACAAAAAAAATCTGCTTAAAACAAATATCTCTGCCGGTTACAATTTATTTAATCGACTCGATCTTTATCGATTAAATTCTATCTATACAAACTTTGGGTATCGATGGAGCAAAAAGGATCGCATCAGCCATTCTTTTAATCCTGTTGAAATTGTTTTCACCAAAATTCCTGAAGATTCTCAATCCGATGAATTCAAGAAATATTTAGAGGAAAACCCCGGTGTACAGCGAAGCTTCGATGAACAATTTATTGTAGGCCTGGGCTATGAATATACTTTTCAATCTAAACCAAGTCGTTCGAATGAATTTTTCTTCAGAGGTGGAATTGACATGGCCGGAAATCTTCTGAATGGTTTGTACTCGGCAACAAACGCATCCAAAGATTCTTTGGGACGATATACTTTGTTAGGCGTTCCCTATTCGCAATATCTACGTCCGCGGGTTGACCTTACGTACAACTTCAAATTAAATCAACAATCAAAATTAGTAACACGGTTTAGTGCCGGGGTTGGTTTGCCCATAGGTAATTCAGATGTTATTCCTTACATAAAACAATTTTATGTAGGGGGCACCAATAGTTTACGTTCCTTTATAGCCCGCTCGGTAGGGCCCGGTAGTGAGATACCCCCAGAAGGGTACAATGACTTAACTGGTGATATTCGATTGGAAGGCAACCTGGAATACAGGTTTGATGTATATGGAAATCTGAAAGGCGCTTTGTTTATGGATGCAGGAAATATCTGGCTAACCAAAGAAGATCCATCAAGACCCGATGGAACATTTCATTTTAATACATTTGTTAAGCAGATTGCGATTAGCTCGGGGTGGGGCTTGCGCTGGGATTTTAGTTTTATTGTTGCCCGGCTCGACTTTGCATACACCTTGCGCACACCCTACCTACCTGCCGGAGAAAGATGGACCACTGATATTAAGTTCTGGAATCCAGCGATTAACATAGCCATAGGTTATCCATTCTGATTTAAAGATTAGAACTTATAATTATTGACGTGCTGTTTTCAGGCTCAACCATTAGCCCCCTCACAAAAAATGTATCTGTTCCGTGCATTTATTCGCAATTGCTCTTTTTTGGTGCTCATAAATCTTCGATTTGCCACATGCTATAGCCGCACAGCCGATACCTATCTGGACCAATCCTAAGGTAAGAGCCAAACCCTTTCACTTTCAATAAAACTTCTGTTTTGTGAACTAAACGTTGAATTTATTGTTCGTATTGTTACGAACTGATTAGATTATGCCAACTGCCGTAGAAAAGTAAAATATACCCAAAAACAGGAGTTAATTGCCCGTTTCGGAAATGCCATTGCCAACCCCGTTCGGGTGGCCATTTTGCAACAGCTTTCCAGGCAAAGTTGCTGCTATCATGGCGATATGGCAGAGGAATTACCAATAGCACATAGCACGCTATCACAACATTTAAAGGTATTGAAGGAATCGGGCCTGATACAGGGTGAGATTGAAGCTCCTAAAATTAAGTATTGTATCAACCGCGAAAATTGGGCCATGGCCAAGGGCTTGTTGATTGGCTTCTTCGACTAAAAAAATTTGATCAAGTCGTTCGTATAAATACGAATAGGTAACTATATAAAACTAATTACGCTCCAAAATGAAACACATTAAAATACTCGGAACCGGGTGCGCTAAATGCAAACAAACTGAAGCCGTTGTAAAACAAGTGGTGGAACAAATGGGCATCGATGCAAAAATTGAAAAAGTAGAGGACATTCAAAAAATCATGGAGTACAATGTGCTCTCAACCCCAGTGCTGGTGATAGACGAGGTAATAAAAGTAAAAGGCCGTGTGCCCATGCCCGATGAGGTAAAAAAGTATTTTTACAATAACCCTTGTAACCAACATTATTATGGAAACAAAACAGCAATAGAAATTTGTCCTACCACAACACAGGGCCGTGTGAAAGCCGGTGCCTTACTGGTAGATGTGAGAGAGAAAGATGAAGTAGCACAACTTGCCTTCGATGTGCCTGAAATCATTAACATTCCGTTAAGCGAATTTGAAGACCGTTACAGCGAACTACCCAAAGATCGCGAACTTGTTATGGTTTGTCGTGACGGTGGCCGTAGTCTTAAAACAACGTACTACCTGATGAACCAAGGCTATGAAAATGTGATGAACATGCAGCATGGCCTGGTCCGTTGGGTACAAAGAGGGTTCCCTACTAAAGGCGATACAAATTCGGTGCTGATTAAAAGTGAAAGTGCAGGATGCTGCGACACGCCAAATAATGATGGCAGCCCTTGTTGTTAAAAAGAAATAGGTATGTTCGACTGGCTTCAACATTTTGCGGATTGGCTGATCTATTTAGTTTTAAAATCGGAGCGGAAACACATTTGGGAACGGCTCTGAATTTCTTTGTATATGATACGTTCAAAATTCTCATTCTTTTTATTTTTCATTGTTTTTTAATGGAATTGTGAATGCCTATTTTCCTGTTGACCGACTTAAAAACTATCTAAATACAAAAAAGTTTTACGGTTTAGAATACTTTTTTCGCTTCGGTTTTTGGGGCCGCCACACCTTTTTGCTCATGCTCTTCGGTGCCGCTATTTATTGGCTTTGTTCAAGGTGGAATTCCACTTGGAGTAACTTTCTCTTTTTTGATAACTTCACCTTTAGTGAATGAAGTTGCTGTGGCGATGTTTCTTGGTATGTTTGGTATAAAAGCTACTTTGATTTATGTTGTTTCAGGTATTTTATTAGGTACCGTGGGTGGGTGGCTGCTTAGTAAATTTAAGCTCGAGCCTTTACTTTCAGATTGGGTAAAATTGAAACAAGCCGAATACGAAGTGGAGAAACGAACTTTCTCTCAACGATTGCCTGAAATCTCTCGTGGAGCCTGGGATATTGTAAAAGGCGTTCTTCTTTATGTAGTAGTCGGGATTGCTATCGGTGCAGCGATGCACGGCTATGTTCCGGAAAACTTTTTCAACCAGTATTTAGGAGGTGGCGAGTGGTGGACCGTTCCGCTTGCCGTACTTGTTGCCGTACCCATGTATGCTAATGCAGCAGGAATTGTTCCTGTTATCCAGGTTTTTGTTGCCAAAGGGGTACCCCTTGGAACCGCCATTGCCTTTATGATGGCCACGGTAGGTTTATCCATTCCCCGAAGCTACTTTGCTTAAAAAAGTAATGGCCTGGCAAATGATTGCTATTTATTTTGGAACGATTACCTTCTTTATGATTTTATCCGGTTACTTATTTAACTTCATTTTATAATTAATGGCGCATTCACACAATCATACCATCCCGGCAATAACAGCGAACGAAATAAACCGTTCATTTTCGATTGGTATTGCATTGAATGTTGTCTATGTATTGATTGAATTGTTTTATGGATGGAAAGGCGACTCCACCGCCTTACTCTCAGATGCTGTTCATAACATCGGAGATATTTCAGGATTGCTTTTAGCCTTCGCAGCCTTTCGTTTTCAAAAAATAAAAGCTGGTAAAATATTTACGTATGGCTTTAAGTAAGGTTGTGTTATCGCCTCTTTTATAAATTCGCTGTTACTTGCTTTTGCCATTGGCGCCATTGCCTGGGAAGGTGTTCAACATATCATTCACCCTTCACCGGTTAATGGAACCTTAGTAATGATTGTGGCTGCCATTGGAATTGTTATCAATTTTACATCTGCCTTACTATTTAAAAAAAGAGAAAAGGATGATTTGAATATCAAAGCCGCCTACTGGCATTTAATGGCTGATGCGTTAGTGTCATTAGGGGTAGTGGTTGCAGGTTTACTAATAAGATTTACTGGTTGGTATTTTATGGATGGCATTGCTGCTTTGTTAGTTGCAGTAGTTATTTTATTCAGCACCTGGAGTTTATTTAAGGACAGTATCATAAGTATTTTGGATGGTGTTCCTTCAAGTATTAACAGCGATGAAATTAAAGAACATTTACTTGAAATAGCAGGGGTAAAAGATGTGCATCACATTCATATTTGGAGTATGAGCACAAATGAAAATGCAATCACTTGTCATATCCTCATTCAGAACACATCTGACTTAGTTTCTATAAAGCAGCAGTTAAAAAAGGAACTGGCGGAACATAATATTTCACACAGCACCCTTGAATTTGAAACTGATGAAGAAAAGTGTGCAGACATCAATTTTTAAAAATGAAAACGAAAACGGAAATTTTTATTGAACTGTGGATAGAAGCTCGAACAAGGTTTACTAACCCATTGACAACTATTACAACAGCGGATTTGAAAAAGAAATTGTTGCCCGCACAAAATAGTGTTGGTTTTTTAATCAGGCATATTGGTGATGTGGAATTGCTTTTTGCTAAAAATGTTTTTGGAGCCAGTGAGGTAAAAGTATCTCTACAAACAGTGATCGAAAAACACGACACAGGCGAATGGACAAATCTTAAAGAACTGAAAGAATATGTTTCTCTTTCTTTGAAACATTGAAAGCAATAGTTGAAAAACAATTAGAGGAAGATTGGGAAACAATAATTACCACAAAAGAATTTGGAACTAAAACAAAAGCGGAAGCATTCGGTAGAATTGTATCACACACCACTTATCATGCCGGGCAGTTAGCCTTAATTTTAAAATATGGTTAAACATGGCTTACCAGCATTTCAAAAACACAACTAAATTTCTATCATTATGAACAAGAACAATTAGAAGTTGTTGAGCATAAAACCAAAACACATTGGCTAAATTAATTTAACCTCTTTCTTTCAAAACACTATGCGTTATACATTCCTTATTTTACTTTTTACAGCAACGCAACTATCCTTTGCACAGCCCCTTGTTAAATATGCCGGCTCCATGAGCGAAATGGGGAAAAATGATTTTAAACCAAGCATCCAACTGGATACAATACGAAACAATCAGCATCTTTTTGCTCTCGGCCCATTCGGTAAGATGCAGGGCGAAATTACCGTGCTTAACGGAATGCCCATGGTTGCACAAGTGCAGGCGGATGGATCGGCCCGGGTATCGCAAACCTGGAAAGCAGAGGCTCCCTTTCTGGTTTATGCCAATGTTGCTGCCTGGGTTTCGTACGAAGTGAAAGCCAACATAAGCAACATGAACGATCTTCAGAATGCTGTTGAGCAATTGGCAAAGCAAAAAGGCTATGATGTAAATAGTCCCTTTCCGTTTAGAATAACTACGGCTATTACGGAGTTAACAACACATGTAGTTACGCCACGATCTGCCGATATGCCGGGCTACCAGCATGGACAGAATCAGGCAAATTATACGTATCAAAATACAAGCGGTGAACTATTGGGATTCTATTCAGAAAAACATCAGGGCATTTATACGCCTAAAGACAGTTATATCCATGTACACTTCATCAGCAACGATCACACGCAAATGGGGCATGTAGATAAGATTGCTATATCGGATGGTACTCTTAAAATTCAGCTTCCGGCCAAATCTATGGCTACAGGTTCCATCAGAATAAAAACCAAGGATACCGATTTCTCCAAAGGAAGACTCGGCAACGTACAAGAAGTATCCATGGATGATGTAGTGAAATTTCACGGCCACTTGTGCGATGGACTAGCGGTAGGCTTTCTGGGATTGAAAGAAGCGTTGTTACAACTCTATCCGGACGGTATTGTTGACAGAACGAACACGCGTATTGTTAGTAACCCCTCGCCCTGTTTAACCGATGTGGCAGTCTATTTAACCGGTGGTCGATATCAATACAATACTTTCTATGTAAACAAAATATCTTCCCTTTTCATTGTACAACGACTTGATAACAATCAAACACTTCAAATAAAATTACGGGAGGGTGTAAAGCCAAAAGAAATTGACTCCCTTGGCAATCTGGCTGTTGATAACAAACTTTCTTCCTGTGAGTTAGAGCATCTTAGAGAACTTGAAAATGGCTTTACGGATAAATTACTATCTATGTCAGCCAAAGATATTTTCGAAGTTACTCCTCTGTCGAATTTTACCTGGAAGTCTTCTCTTTCAAAGACATATGTAAAAACTGATGTTTCCAACAAGAAATCACCACCATGTGTTATCGAGAACTGATCTGGAAAAAATAAACTTATCTCATTTGGCAATCACCATTATATCGTAATATTGCGTTATCATTTATGGGAGTTACCAAATCAGCCTTATTCAACAAGCGTCAAAACAAAATTGCTAATCTGGCCATGGCCTTTGACCATCCGGCTCGGGTAGCAATCATTGAATACTTATTGAGAAATGAAACCTGTATTTGCAACGATTTGGTAAACGAACTTCCTCTTTCACAATCAACCATTACGCAGCACCTTAAAGAACTTAAACGTATAGGGATTATTAAAGGAGAAATCGAAGGCCCCAAGGTGAATTATTGCATTGATGAGAAAGTTTGGGAAGAAGCCAAAGACATCTTTGTGAACCTCTTTACCCAGTATGTGAGCAAGAAAGACTGCTGCTAATTTTTTTGTTTAATCATAACGTAATATTACGATAATACAATCAACAAACATTATGTTTTCAGCCCTTAAATCAAAAAATTAATCTACTAACCAAAGAGGTTGACCAGATATCCGCGGAGAGAAAAGAAACGCTTCAGCAATTGACGAGGTTTGTTCAAGATAAAGTAAAGATGGGCAAACCGGTTTACCTCAATTTCATCTGCACACATAATTCACGAAGGAGTCACATTTCACAACTATGGGCACAAGCCGCTGCACATTACTATGGTATTGAGAATGTATTCTGCTACTCAGGCGGAACCGAAGCAACTGCTTTTAATCCCCGCGCGGTAAAGGCCTTGCAGGATGCAGGGTTCAGTATTATAAAAACCAAAGAAGGTGAGAACCCGGTTTATGAAGTTAAATTTGCAGAAGATGAAGTACCGATCATTGCTTTCTCAAAAAAGTATGATGACCCCTTTAACCACAACAAAGATTTCGCGGCTATCATGACGTGCTCGCAAGCAGATGAAAATTGCCCGTTGGTATTAGGGGCATCGGCAAGAATCGCTCTTACCTATAATGACCCAAAAGAATTTGATGGCACCCCCCAAGAGGAAGTAAAGTATGCGGAGCGCGTACATCAAATTGGCAGAGAGATATTTTATGCCTTCTCACTTGTAAACGCTTAACCTCCAGACCCAATATGAATAATCAATCAAAACTTGGATTCTTAGACCGCTATCTTACTCTTTGGATTTTCCTTGCTATGCTTTTAGGAATTGCACTTGGTAACTTCTTTCCCATTGAACAATTCATGATCAATTTTCAAATTGGCACTACAAACCTTTTAATCGCCACAGGACTTATCATTATGATGTATCCGCCATTGGCAAAAGTTAAATATGAACACCTGGGCAAGGTTTTCAAAAATGTAAAAGTCATTTCACTTTCGCTCTTATTGAATTGGATTATTGGCCCCATCCTCATGTTCTTCTTAGCAATCATTTTCCTTCGCGACAAACCTGAATATATGATGGGTTTGATACTGATTGGTATTGCCCGTTGCATTGCTATGGTTTTAGTATGGAATGATCTGGCCAAAGGCGACAAAGAATATGCAGCGGGACTGGTTGCATTGAACAGCATTTTTCAGGTACTTTTTTATAGTCTGTTTGCCTGGCTGTTTATCACTGTACTCCCGCCTTACTTTGGCATTAAAGGTTCAGTAGTTGATGTGAGTATTAGCGATGTAGCTAAGAGCGTGTTTCTGTATTTGGGCGTTCCATTTATTGCTGGCTTTCTAACCCGATATTTCTTTAAGAAAGCAAAAGGAGAAGACTGGTATGTGAGCCATGTGATTCCCAAAATCAGTCCACTGACTTTAATCTCTTTGCTTTTTACCATCGTTATCATGTTCAGTTTCAAAGGTAAAATGATTGTAGAAATTCCATTTGATGTACTGCGAATCGCAATTCCATTGGTTATTTACTTTCTTATAATTTTTGTTCTAAGCTTTGTTTTATCCAAGAAATTAGGAGCGAATTATGAAGAGAACACTTCTGTTTCTTTTACCGCCACAGGAAATAATTTTGAATTGGCCATTGCCGTTTCCGTAGGAGTTTTCGGTATCAATTCAGGTCAGGCGTTTGCGGGGGTTATTGGTCCTCTTATTGAAGTGCCCGCATTGATACTGCTTGTAAATCTTGCTTTTTGGTTTAAAAAAGAATGTATCCAACAATTTAAACAGCCATTCAGTTTTACACCTACTCAAGTAGTTATTGTTACGGAACCCAGAAATACTCCCAAAAGGGTATCTATTTCTACTAATCTCTCCACCGTAGAATCTCCATTGACAGGGACCTGTAGGCGGCAGAGGGCTCTGGCGGAGGTTTACAAAAAAATTGAGCAATAGCAGAGTTTCGAAACAAATACTTTGCTGAGAATTAATTTGACAAAATACTTATTACTTTTAAAAAAGTAAATGACTGCAAGCAATTCAAAATCAGACTTGACTGAACTTGGCCAAACCCTGCTGAGCATCGGGACCCTTCTTATGAGTTCCGGGGCAAACTGTCAGCGTATCACAAAAACGTTAGAGCGTTTAGCAGGGGCATTCAACTGTACTGTTGATCTCCTCATCACACACAAAGCACTTATGGTAACGATTAATGCTCATGGGGTTGAATATTTTCATAGCGGACTAAAACGGACGCTGCCACATGGCGTTAATTTCAAGATTGTCTCGGGAATCAGCCGGATGAGTTGGTCTGTCGTGGAGGAAAATTGGTCAGTAGCGCAATCAATACGGAAGTAGAAAGATTAATATCTCTTCCACATTATCCAAGGCTCCTCGTACTGTTTGTGGTAAGCCTGGCCGGAGCTTCATTCTGCCGCCTCTTTGACGGCTCTTGGCAAGATATGATCGTGGCTTTTATGAGCAACCTTTGCCGGGTTATTTATCCGGCAAGAATTCACGAAAAGAAATTTCAATCCTTATATGCGAATATTTTTCGCTGCTTTTACTTCTTCCATGGTTGCAAGTTTATCTATTAAATTCGGTGGAAATATTCAGGCGCCTGCCTTACTGGCCTCTGTGCTTTATTTAATTCCTGGCGTGCCCTTAATTAACTCTTTTTCAGACTTGATTAATGGTAACATTATGAATGGGATTGTGAGAAGCGTGGATAGTTTGATTATCGCCTTTGCAATTTCAATGGGATATATGCTGGCCACAAGAATTTGTCAACTGTAAACAAATATGAGTTGGATAGATTCTTTTGAAAAAGGCATTTGGTTTGGATTTGCTGCACTGGGTTTTGCCGTACTATTCAATGTACCAGTTAGAACGTTGCTTTTCATATTTGTTATAGGGCTTTAGGCGGACTGATGAAAACTTTCCTGCTCATGCTGGGCGTTAATGTCATTATTTCAAGTTTAGGCGGAGCCTTTCTGGTGAGCATCATTAGTATTTATGCAGCCCACAACAAGCATGCGCCACCGTTGGTTTTCGCCATACCTTCCGTTATACCTATGGTACCCGGTGTGTTTGCAAACAAAATGATGTTAGGCATAATGAAGCTATCTGCAAACCCTGGTGAACAGTATCCGAAAATACTTGCAGAAACTATTCACAACGGTTTAAATGCCGCATTTATTCTTCTTGCCCTTGCCTTAGGTGTTACCTTACCCCTTCTGATTACAAGAAAAGAGTCAATCAAAAATGAAATTGATTTAAAACTTGTAATTATATCCAATCCGAATTACTTGTGTTTCGTAATAGTCTGTGCTTAAGTAGTAAAAGCCATCGCCACGCACTTCCTTTTTACACGAAGGGTGTTGAGCAAATCTGAAGCATTCAAAAAACTTCTCCCTTTCTTCTTGAATCGTTTTCTTTTATTCCCGTGTCCAAAGTATAGCGGGCATAAATCTTTCCCTTGCGGAATGATGTCCGGAGCCAAATAAGATCCGGTAAATTGAAGATCAACATTATTCATCAAATGAAAAAAGCCCATTCAGCTTTACACTTCCTGAGGTAATTTGTTGTTCGGGGAGCCGAAAAATACTTCCGACAGGATATCTATTTTCTACAGTAAAGGCTTCTATCGTATTACGATATCCATTCAAATTCAAACTTAGGTTTGCCCATTTACCAAAAGTGTGAGAAAGCACAATTTCCATTCCGGTGGAATAACTTCTTCCCGCATTTTGGAAAATAGCATAAATTAAATTGCTGGGCGGTACAGTTCGGGAAATCGGGTAATCGTAGCTTGTGTCTCTCTGTGATAAGCAGCTCCATAGAGATACCCCTGCTCCCAATTTGTTTATAGCCCAATTCATAATTACTGGTAAACTGAGGTCTTAATCCGGGATTACCTACTTTAATAATTTCGGCATCATCATACTTTGGAAAAATTCGAATATCCACTTCACTGGGACGATCCACCCTTCGATTATAAAAAGGAAAGCGCGTGGTTCGTATTCATTTTATAAGCCACCCGCAGGTTAGTAAAAGGTTGCGCGTAATCGTATCCATCACTCTTATAAGTAACATGATACGGATTTACATCATAAAATATTTTCACATATTCAACGCGCAAGCCAGCCTCCACTTCAAAATTTTTATTCTCGAATACATACGTGCCATACGCGGCTGGAATGAGTTCACTGTAATCGGCCCAGCCTCCCGCAGTAGTATCTAAGGGAGAGTTTATACCTGGAATAAATTGCATGTTGGTCGGAATAAACCGATATCGAAATTTAATGCCCGTTTCAAACCGGCCATATTTTAGTGGCTGAACATAGTCTGCATTGAGATCAAAACATTTTCATCAGAAAGTAATTTAAGGCATCTTGCCCTGTAAATGTGGGCATTGTATTGGTGAAAAATACTTTTCAGCTTCGCGATGGAATTATCTGCTACTTAAAATATTTTCTTGTCAAGGGTTTCTGCCACAGCATCCCGCGTACCTTCTACCACTACTTCACTCAACGCAGTTACATCTTCTTCCAGTGGCAAGCTTCCTAAATCCAAAAAGGAACTGAGCTTGCCAACCAAAATTGTTTGTTCATGGTTTTTGTAGCCGATAAAAGATACTTGCAAAAAGTAATAGCCCGGTTTTACATTTGAAATGGTATAACGACCTTCTTCATTTGTTACAGTGCCTGTCACAAACGTTCTATCGGCTTCAGTCAGAAGCACCACATTAACATAGGACAAACCCGGCCCGGAATTATCCTTTATCACGCCTGAGATTGTAACCGACTCAACCTGAGCAAAGACCGTTACCGAATGAACCAGTACGAAAAAAAATACAACTCTATTCACTCTACTGGTTTTATTAAAATAATATGTACTCCAAATGGAATTTGCAACAGCCTTTAGACTTAGAAACTCAAAAGTACAAAATGAGGTAAAAACTTCCCTAAATAAAATGACTCGTAATGATATTCAATTGAAAAAAATTGAAATAATTTTATGTTGTCAACCATTCAAGAATGTTCCTACCCACAACAAAAAAACTCAATTCACGGAGAATTTGAGTTTTTAGTTTGTTGTTATTTGTGGTTTTTGTTAGCGGTTTGTATTTGCTGGCAAGACCTCGGGCCACATGGTTTATCATTACGATTTATCTTTTTTCTGAATGTCTTCTACCTGTCTAACAAAGTGGGAGCTCTTCTCATCTTCGGCCGTATCCTAGGAGACCACCAACGTTCCCTTCTTCCCATCCTGCGTTTCTATTAAATAGAGAATGGAATTATATTCCCGATTGCTATAGCCTTCAAAACGATAACAATTCACAATTACTACTTGATGGGCCTTATAAGGGTGCGAAGCCTTTTCACTCGTTAAGGCTCCGTTCACCACTCTAAAGTTTTCCTTATATCCCTGGCTCACCACCTTATCCACTTGTTCGGAAAGTGTGGTCATTTTTTCGGTTGCATCTTGCTTTTTCATTTTCCTATGCTTTTTTAGATCTCTCCCTTTTCGGCCATCTTCTTCATTTTCTTATTTGCGTATATAGCCACTTCTACTCTGCGGTTTTTATGTCTCCCCGCTTCTGTATCATTCGGTGCGATCGGCTGTTCTTCGCCATATCCCTTGGTGGTGAGGCGGCTGCCTTCCACACCTTGTGTTTTCAAATATTGTGATACGCTGCGCGCGCGTCTTTCTGACAAATCCTGATTGTACTTATCCTCACCTGTATTGTCGGTATGCCCTTCAATTAAAATGGAAGTGTCGTCATACTTTTTTAGCGTGGTAGAAAGGTCATCCAGATTACTCTTGGTATCACCTACTAATGATGAAGAGTTTACATCAAACTGCAATCCGGAATTAAACGTAATGAGAATACCCCTCTCCACCCGTTGTACATCGGCACCTTCCAGATCTTTCTTTAATTCTTCCGCTTGTTTATCCATGTGGTTGCCAATAAGGGCCCCTACAGTACCACCAACGGTAGCACCAATAATGGCACCCACAGCAGTATTATCAGAACTATGGCCTATCGCAGCGCCAATAGCACCACCGGTACCGGCACCAATAGCCCCTCCTTTCGTGGCGTTTGTAGCGTTACAACCCACTAAAACCTGGATCAATATTACCACGGCCATCATGAGTAGCGCCATGGAGAATGAGGTTATCTTTTATTTGTTGTATTCATCACTCAATTATTTATTCAATTATTATTTATCAGGATTTTTCAAAGCAACATCAAGTTTTTCATTCAGGCGCTCGCACTCCACTTTTTTATTTCACTCCACGTATTTTTTGCACCTTGCTGAATATCGTCCCAAGCCTGATCGCTGGAGCGGTCAATATCGTCTAAAGCAGTTTGTACCTTTTGGCGGTGATCAATCAGCTTTGCCTTAAGATCTTCCAATTCTTCGTTCGATTTATCTTTACTGTTCTCAAGCTTCTCCGAGATTTTATCAAGCTTGGTATTGATATCATCACGCAACGATCTTAGATCTTTGGCAATTTCCTGCTTTTGATTTTTAATATCGCGTTCAATTTCTTTCCTGCGTTTTTCCGCCTTGCTTTCTCCCGAAGGAGAACAATTAAACAACAGCGTTGCACTCATCAACATAGAGAATGCTATAAGTAACTTTTTCATGGTTATATAGTTTGTGTTCGTGAGGAATTATTTTTACTTACATATTTTTAATTTCTTCCCTCAGCTCAGTTTTGGTTTTGCCAAGCTTAGTTTGCAAACGACCTAACAGTTCGTCATCTTTACCCTCGGCAAAGGTTAGATCGTCATCGGTTAACTCCCCATATTTTTGCTTTAGTTTTCCTTTCGTTTCGTTCCAGGTACCTTTCATTATTAGCTTATTCATAATTAATGTCGTTTAAAAGATTAAATGTCCCAATTAAATTTTTACGCGCTCACTGGCATTGGCAATAGCCCCTTTGCTACGTTTCGCCAATTCATCGACACCATGATTATATCTTCCCTTTAAGGTGTCTACCGAGTCTTCCATAGAGTGCTTCAAGCCTCCCATTAATTTTTTAGACTCGCGCATGATTTTTTCTGGTTTGCTCACCACTGCGTGGAGCAAGTAAAACTCCTACTGCTACACCTATTGCCGCACCGGCTAATAATCCGCCTACTAAGTTTTTCGCTTCCATAACTTGTTTATTGATTTAGTTTATATTCTCACACACTGCAAGAATTTCATGTATCCTAAAGAAAATTGGATGCCAAATGCCTGGGAGTAACTTAAAGCGGTGAATAAGCTTGATCCATTAAGAATTACGAGTAATAAAATCCACACAGGCAGAACAAAACGCCACAACCTGGCATAAAAACAGGCACATTACTTCCAAAAATAAGTATGATTTTAGGTAGGTAAGCAGCTTTTAGATACATGGCACGAATTTGAAGCTACCCAGGAAAACAAAACTGTTATGAATATCCAGACATGGCCACGTTACCGGGAGTATGAAGTGCAATTCTTTCGGGCTATTAAAAGAGAGTTGAATTTTAGTTCTACTAGCCAATTGATAAAAACAGTTAGGTTAGTAGGAACGGCTATTCGCAAAGGCACAGACCCATCGAGGCTTGCCCTTATTACTAACTATTTGCCGGATACCGTTCGATGGATTTTAGTTGGCAACGAACAAAAACTGAGTCTCATAAAATCATTCGTCATTTAGACGAATTGGTGGAAACTGTTTACGCAGAGGATTCCCGATCTGAAAGAAGATTATTTGCTACCGAAATTGAAGCTCTGAAGTCAACACTCGTTATCGTAAAGTACATCACTACTCTATTCAACAAGCTCAATGTAAATATTTTCCCGTATCCGTTGTGTTGTGAATGTCAACAAGCCACAGTGGGAGACCCTGCTTAAACTTTAATAAATAAATTTTTAAAACTTAAACCCTTACTATTATGTTACGATACGCTGTTATTTTCTTTGTAATTGCAATTGTTGCTGCCATTTTCGGATTTGGTGGTATAGCCGCTGGCGCTGCTTCTATTGCGAAATTTCTTTTCTTCCTGTTTGTCGCTCTTGCTATATTGACGCTCCTGTTTGGAGCATCCATCTTTAAAAAGTGACGTGGAACAGAAGTAATTAGAGGCTGTTTCAAAAGTAATTCAACTTTCACAATTTGGATTAGCCTTCGATAACTCAGGTTGACAACCGAAGTTTGACTTTTGAGACAGTCTCTTTTTTACGCTCACCAATTTATTCTTTGGTATCTTTTAAATACAGCTAATTGGTTGAGCACTCATTTAGATCTATTAACGGACAAACAAAATTAATGGCTGGGGCATTCCTGCTTACAACCTCCCTCGCATTGTTTTCATTTTTTCTGGCTGGCTGGTATTAAAAAAGCCCCCATTCCTGGAGGCTTTAAAAGCAAACCAAACGGCAAGTGTTATTGGAGGCCCCAAACCTCTATGATACTGCGTTGGTCTGACTTCATTTTTGTGTTGTACCAAAAGGTAATTTTTTCAATTGTCTGGTGGTCACCCTTTAAATCAATTTCATTTCCATCAGTGGCGATAGAAAAGATTTTTCGGCAAATCGATGTCCTGTTTTTCCCCATTGGCAAAGTGAACCGTTGATTTATAGACATGAACTGATCCTTCTTTGACTTTAATCCTAATGGCTGAAAATTCATTTTTCGTATTTTCAAAAGTGATATTGTCATGGTCTAAGGTGTAGTCTACTACACGCGTACCTAGCAAAGTCCATTTGCCCATAAGTTTTGCTTGTACATTCACCGCAAAGAAAGCGATAGCGGCAAAAGCCAAAACCCATACAATTATATTTCTTGATGTTTTCATGATTTCAAATTTTAGTTTAGAACTATTTGTCTTCCCGATATGCTGACTAGCGTCTGGGCTTGTAAATCTTTTTGTCCTGGCGCGCAGTGCTTACATAATAAAATGAATTTTCCGTTTCCTCATCTTCATTGGTATTGTTGTTGGTGACTTTGCGTTGGTCATCCTCGTTTAAACCTCGTCTGTGGAACGGAATAGGTTGTTCGGACTTACCTTTCTTCTCACGTTCCTGTCTTTTACTTCTTCTACTAGTATTCATCACATTAAAGTTTACGGTAAAACATTTTTAATAATCTTTACCGGAAAAAATGTGCCAATCAATAAAATCGCTAAAATTTTAAAAAAATAAGATTTAACTTTTTCATCATGCGGATTTTGCTGCAAAGGTGTGGAAACCAAACCACATCCAAGAAAGGTTTTATTATAAAATCTCCTTGATGATCTCAAAAGCCGATTTATACTTATAGGCTTTGGAGCCCACAATAATAATGGGGGTAGCAAGTAAAATTGGATTCTGAGATAGCAACGTTAATATGTCTCCCGAACTCATCGACTTGCATTGAAGCAGATTTTCTAACGGGGCCCGGTCCATGTAACTTTCATCGACCAGCTCCGCAATCGGCAGTTCCATTTTATCTGCTATTTCGGCCAGCTGAGTTTCTGTAAGGGTCTGTCTTTTCAAGTTGAGATTCTTGGTCTTGTAATTCTCAATTACCTCCACAAAGGCAAGCATTTTCTTATCCTCAGTTTTATCAGAGTGATAGATCAATGTAATTTCGTTTTCCTCGTTTTCGATCATAACCTATAATTAACGCGCCATAAATGCTGAGAACATCCAGTGATGTGTCTCAATCTTATTGATATATCCCTTCACCATACTTTCGGTTCCGGAGTCCGCATGTTTAGAACAAACTGCCACCGTATCTTCCATGTATTTTATAAGTATAGTATAGTCACTCAACATTTCGCGAACCATTAAATCCGAATTCAACTCAGGCGTTGTTTCTTTAATTTCGGAAACATCCAGGTATTGTTTTAATGAACTTAAGTGTGCCTCGCCAAAAATCCGGATGCGCTCTGCAATAGCGTCAATGTGCAGCAATGCCTCCGTGTATTGTAATTCAAACTTTTCATGCAAATCAAAAAAGTCAGATCCCTTCACATTCCAATGAAAGCTTCTTAGTTTTTGATAATGAACGGAATAATTTGCCAACAACGCGTTCAAACTTTTTGTTATTTCCTTTATTTGCTGTGTGCTCCAACCCATTTTTACAGGCTTAGCTTTAGCCATTTTGTTATCTAATTGTGTGGCGGCCACATTGACCCCTTGTTCTTTCTTGCTCATAACTATTTTTTATTAAAATATTTTTTCATTCGATTCATGTAGGCTTGTAACTTAAGCCTCTTTTTCCCTTCCGCACCATCAAATCCTATTTGTTCATGGGTGCTGTAGTTTCTTTTTGTAAAAGAAGCATATGGAGCTTGCCCTGATTTATTTTCTTGATTCGGATGAACTGTAATACTTGATGCCTTCATTTTAAGTTAGTTTGCAGCATATAGGTTGCTTCAAAACAAGAGATGTATCTTTCTCAAATAGTGATGTGGATGCATGCGGCATTCCCTATTATAATCTTTTTCTGTTTTAAAAGGAAAAACAAACAGGCTATCATCTTCAATGAGTTTTTCTATTTCTTCATTCAGATAATGTCGTGGAGATTTCTCCTGTGAAAACTGATAGTTCATACTGTCAGGTGTTTAAAAGCCACCCGTGTTTGGTCCCATAAAACCACCCCAATAGGTAGTTGATGCATCAAACTCGTGCGAATTAGTTTTAGGCCAATGATCTTTATCGAAGCCTGGCGCTTTTTCCAAGGCCTCTCGAGTTTGATCCATAATGAAACATTCTTTCACACTGTCAATAGAAAGAATAGCATAGGGTATGGCAAAAACTTCTCACCTATACCCAGAAATCCGCCACATTCAATCACGGCATAATTAATCTTTCCTGTGTTAACGTTAATCATGAAATCTTTCACATCGCCCAGTTTTTCATCATTCGTGTTAAATACCTTATTGGCCATCATAGAGGTGGCTGTGAGGTAATGCAAGGGTGTGTTGGCATGTGGGCCATCGTTATTCGTTCCTGTTTCGTTGTCAATTATTTGAGTTTTCATACAGTTAGTTGTTTAAAAGTTTATTATAAATTATTTCCAATGTCCTTTTACGTATCGGTATTTTTCGCTTACCGGCACATAATGCGCGGGCACCCAAACCTTTCGTCCACGAGGAGGTTTAGCATAGCGGCCATCTATCCAAACGTATTGATTATTCCGATAACCATAATGCCCATTAATCCAAACTACGTGTGGCGAAGGCGATACTGGAATAACTTCAATGCGAGCCGGGGTGGTGGTTTGCTCTATTAATCCGACCGTGCAGCCAACCAGGAGCAACGACAAGCCAGCCCATGCATTTTTACTATTGATTTATTCCTTTCCATATGCTATGAGTTCGTTATCAATAGATGACTTCGCTGAAGTTTTACCTGTTGAAGAAATTGAGTCATGTGCCTATTGAATTCATCTGGATTATCAATATTTGATAAATGAGCCGCATCCGAAATTGTATGGAGCGTTGCGCCTTTAATTTTTGCGTGCATGAACTCCGATTTTGCTAACGGAATAACTTCATCTTTTTTGCCAACCATAATAAGCGTAGGCACATCTATATGTTCAAGAACCGCACAGGTATTTTTCTATTAGCCATGGCCAGCAAAGAACTACAGACTACTTCCTTAGAATTACCTTCAATCATTCGTCTTACTTCCAGAATCTCTTTCGAGTTTTCCTTTTTTGGGTTGTTGTAGAAAAGTCCATTTATCAAGTCATCCGCAAAAGTTCAAGGCCGTTTTGTTTGATGGCTTCACAGGTCTTAAATCTATTTTCCTTTGCTCTTTGTGTATCGGCCTGGCACTGCGTATCGGCCAGTACCAACCCAATTATTCTCTCCGGAAATTTCTCCATCGCATGTAAGGCAATGTATCCACCCATCGAGAAGCCACAAAGAATAACTTTATCAAGCCCAAGAGCATCCATGAAGTGTAAAAGGTCCGTAGTTAAGAGATCTATTGAAATTTTTTTGGTTCCCGGTTCAGACTTTCCATAACCCCGAATGTCGTAGGTGATTACCCGATACTTATTCCAAAATGCTTTGCGTTGGTTATCCCACATAGATTTATTTAAAGGAAATCCATGTATAAAAATAATCGGATGATTTTTTTCATTTCCGCTGTCTGTATAACTTATTGATATACCATCAATGCTTATAAATAAATCTTCTACTTCTTGTTTCATGATTCCGTTTTTTTAATCACCTACTTAAATATCCACCATCCACGTCCAGCGTAGTGCCCGTTATAAATGAACTTTGGGCACTGGCCAGAAAAATGAATGCATCCGCTATCTCTTCGGGTTTACCCAATCGATTTATTGGATGCATACTTACAATCTGCTGCTTTGCAGTGTCATTACCGTTAATACCCCCTTTTGTTAATAGAGGAGTATTAATAAAGCCTGGACTTATTGCATTTACACGAATGCCGCACGTTGCATATTCCAATGCTGCGGTTTTCGTTAACCCTAACACACCATGCTTGGCCGCCACATAGGCCGATGAACCGGAAAACCCAACTTTACCAAGAATAGAAGCCATATTTACAACGACTCCGCTCTTTTGAGTGGCCATCACTTCTATTTCCTTTTTCATACAGTAAAAGACTCCCGTAAGATTTACACGCAACACACTGTTCCAGTCTTCTTCGGTCATCACGGCTATCGATGTATTATCTCCACCCACCCCCGCATTGTTCAAGGCCACATCAAGGGTTTTGAATTTTTCGGTTGCAAAATCAACAGCAGCACTTATACTCGATAAGTCGGAAGCATCACACTCAAAAAATACGGCCGATTCATTTTCGGCTTGTATTTCTTTCATGGCACCATCCAGGTTCACCGACTTGATATCGCCCACAACCACATTGCCTCCTTCTCTTGCTGCGGCAACGGCACACGCCTTGCCAATGCCCGAAAGCCCACCTGTAATAAATACCGTTTTGTTTTTTAATCTTTTCATAATGAGAACCAGATATTACTTACGCACCTGAATACCCGTCATTTTTGCCCTGCGCAATGCATTCAGCACCTGGTCGATGTATTCCTTACTCTTTGAAATAACCACATGCTTGTATCCTTCCGCTGTTTCAATACGAAGCGCGTACCTCTTTCTGGGTATAATCATAAAGATGAACCCAACCAACGCTGCACCAATCCCTATAAAAAATTCGGTTGTTGGGGATAGATTCAGAAGATTATTGTAGGGTGTTATATTGAAATAAACATCTGCAATCAAAGCAAGGCCGATACTGATAAGGGTAAGCCCAGGCAATAGTCGTGGTTTAATTACGGCAAGTCCAAAATTCGTAACGCCCTTTAAATGGTAGCGGGATTTTTTTGTTTCTAACATGTAATCTGTTACTACTACATCTCTCCCATCGGTATATAAAAACTTTAGCGGTTTCATAACTTTTAAAATTTAAGGTTCGTTGACTACTTCTTACGATTCAAAGCGATCATCCCGCTTCCAACTCCGATCAGAACTAAACCTGTAATCGGTGACCAGTAAATTGGTGTCTTCTCTTCTTTGTTTATTTCAACGGAGCCCACATCAAGCACTTTCTCTTTTGTGATAATGTTGATTCCCGTGAACAGGGTCATTAAAATACCCAGGATGATTACTATTAAGCCTATATTTCTCATAACGCAATTGTTTCCGTTAACAATTGCAAAAACTCATCCCATCTATAAAATGTGAGATTCGGGCAGCTAAATGGTTTCCTGTTTTTTTTGTGTGGAATTTCTTACCCACTGTGTTCTTAATTAAACACAGTTAAATCACCTTAATCGGCAAATGTAAATTGAAGGGTAAACGTAGTTCCCTTATTGAGTTCGCTCTCAACCACAATATTTGCATTGTGGCTATTCAAGATATTTTTGGTAGACGTAAGGCCTAAGCCGAGTCCATTTGGTTTGGCTGTAAAAAATGGTTCAAACAATTTTTCAAGTTGGTCGGCACTCATGCCTTTACCCGTATCTCTTATTCGTAATAAGATGGTGTTCTCTTGTTGTTGGGTACTTAACGTAAGTTCCCGTTTGTCCCCTGTCATAGCCTCAATCGCATTAATGATAATATTAATTAAGGCAATTTTCATTTTTGCTTTGTCCAGAAGTATGCGAGGAAGATTTTCGGCAAATGATTTCTGAAGATACACCTGATTGAAATTAATTCTATCAACAGCAAGTTCCAGCGTCTCATCCACGAGTTCCCGAAGGTCGACCAACTGAAGATTAAGCTCCTTCGGTTTGGATGAGTTTAAAAGCTCACTGATGAGTTCTTCTATGCGATAGGCATTACGCTCAATGATTTCCGTGTACACTTTAATAGATTCACTCTCATCCGGCAATTCATCATTTATATGTTCTATCGCCAGCGTTAAATTAGTTAATGGATTGCGCACTTCATGGGCGATGGTACGCGCCATTTTTCCTGTTAATGACAACCGTTCCGTTTCCAACAATTCTCTTTCTGCCTTTTTGCGCAGCGTGATATCATGCATGATACCCTGATAACAGCAAAAATCAGAGGCCTGATCGGGAATAAAAACGCAATTAAAGAGAAACCATTTTTTTACTCCGGACTTCGTAATCAATTCAACTTCAAAATCCTTAATCTGTTCCGTTTCCTTTAACATCAATAGCAAATTCATAATCAGCCTCATGCGCAAATAGATTATTGATAAACAAAGAGCCCTCTTGTAATTCATACCCAAATACCTGGAAAAATGATTTATTAACATTCAATAATTTAAAATCTTCGGTTGCCAGAAAAATGGGATCGACTGAACGCTCAAAAAAGCGAACTGTTTTTTCTCCTTCTCATCCAACTCTCTAATCACCTTAGCCTGTGTTATCGCATACCGAATGCTTCTTTCTAACATAGAGGCATTTAACTCAGACTTTACAATGTAATCCGCGGCACCAAAACGACTCGCGTCAACATCAACCCGCAAGTCGCCTTGCCCGGTTAATAAAATGGAGGGCTTTAAAATGTTTTTAGAATGCGCATACCGAACAAGATCCAACCCATTTTCACCCAAACGATAGTCAATGAGAAACACATCGAAATTACCGTCCTCGATTAGCTGCGCGCTTTTGCCGGATCGGATTCCCAGGTTGTTTCAAATCGAAAGAATTCACTTTGTTTCAAAAACTTTCGAACAATGAACACATCATCTTCATCGTCCTCAACTATTAAAACATTTATCGGAACTGAATTCATGGTAACTTCTTGTTCTACCGGGAAGGAAGGACAACCGTGCCAAACCAGTAACTTTCAATTTCGCGGGTAATTTCCACTAACTCCTGAAAGCCGGCCGGCTTACAGATAAATGAATTAACCCCCAGGTTGTAGGTATGAAAAATATCTTCCTCAGACTTGGACGTAGTAAGAACAACCACGGAATTCTTCTTAGCTCCGGATCGGATTTGATCAGTTTTAGGCTTCGCGACCATCCATTTTAGGCATGTTCAGATCCAATAAAATTAAGCTGGGCCTGATTACTTTTTCAACACGTAGCGACCACGTTTATGGAGATAGTCCATCAGGTCAGCTCCGTTTTCGACAAACTGAATTTTGATGTTGGGTCTGATTTTGATCCAATGCTTTTTTTCATTAGCATTCTGTCATCCGGATCATCATCGGCCATCAGAATTGTAATAGGTTTTGAAGTAGTTGTCACAAAAAAATAGTTCTATTTAACAGGCAAGATAACGATAAATTTAGAGCCAAACTGCTCTTCACTTGTAGCAAGAATGTAACCCCGGTGATTCGATACAATCTTTCGGCAGATAGCAAGCCCAATACCCGTGCCTTCATAATCCAGCCGGCCATGAAGCCGCTGGAAAATATTGAAAATCTTTTCCTTATACTGATCACTAAAGCCAATTCCATTGTCTTCGACAATAATCTGAAGATAGCTTACATTTTTTTCCGCTTCTGGAAAATGAATGTGAAGCTCATCATCTGTGAGAATTTTCGTATGGATCCTTACAACGGGTAATACATCGGCCTTGTGAAATTTAATAGCATTGCTGACCAAGTTTTGAAACAATCGTTTTATCTGAACTTTATCGCCCCACAAGATTTGATCAACATCCGGAACAATTACTTTGGCTTTTTCCCGGGCGATCTGATTTCCCAAATCATCCAGGACTTCGGTGAAGAACTAAGGCGAGATCAAAATTTTCAAATTGGGAAGTCCCACTCTGGACGCTCTTGAAAACGATAATAAATCGTGAATAAGTACTTGCATCCGCGAGGCTGCACTTTGCATACGTTCTATGTAGGTATTCGCTCCATCCAAATCTTTAAATTCACTTCCAGCAAATCTCCAAATGCTCTTATTTTGCGCAAAGGTTCTTGCAAGTCGTGCGAGGCTACGTATGCAAATTGCTCAAGGTCTTCGTTGGACCTTCTTAAGTCCTCATTAATTTGTTGCAACTCCTTGTCTTTTAATTTTCGGTCTGTGATGTCTGAGAAGGTTACCACAAATCCATCCTCTAACTTCACGGCTTCCAAATGAAACCACTTATTCAGGTTTTCGCCTTTGTATAGTTTGTCAAGTATCAAAGGTTCACCCGTGTCAACAACCCGTACATATTCATCAAAAAGATCTTCCTTGTTGCCCGGCATTTTCTCTAACAGCCGCTGGCCTATTAATTCACTCTCATCCCTTCCCGTTAGTTTTGCACTTTCCTGATTAGCAAGAATCCATTCGAAGTCGACTATTTTATTGTTTTCACGAATGGATTTAAATGCCATGATCCCGCTAAGGGAATAGTTTAGAATATTACTCAGCAGGGACTGCGTAAAGTAACGAAGTTTAATTTCCTCTTTCAGCGAGTTATTCTTCTCTAACAATTGCTGCTCCGCCTTTTTCTTGCCAAGAGCAGTCAATGTTCCATAAAATAAAATAACAGACGCGCCAATGGCTAATAGGGAGTAGATAAGAATTGCAATAGGTGCAATTTCGCGGAGTGTAGTTTCCTTTTGAATCCGATCCGTAGTGATTTGTGTTTGCACAGCTCGAATGTTTCTTACCACATTCCTAATTTTATCCATATTCTTCTTGCCTTCAAGGAGCATATTTATTTTCATAGGTATCCAGATATAAACTTGAGCTGGCCGTGTTATATAAAATACGATCAATAAGTATGAATTGATAGTCGATCAGGTTCTGCAACGTATCAACACGCATACGTTGATCTTCATTTTCAGCCACTAAACTATCCAGCGTATTAATTTTAGGTACGATCGACTCTACAGCAATATTGTAAGGCAATAAAAATGTGGTATCACGGGTAAGCTCATAGCCCCGATGACCTGTTTCGCATCTTTTATTGAAGAAAAGACTTCTTCCAGTGTTCGAAGCACTCGGTTTGAATTGCGGATTTGTTCTACCTCATTGATGTAATTATTAAGATTTCGATAGCTTTAAAATACTTACTGCCGTAAGTACAAACACTATCAGAAACAAAGTCACTTTGTGTGTAATATCTCTTAATCATGTGGCATTTCTTCTACAGCCCAACCGTGTTACCATTCAATCAAAATTCATTTTTACGCGAAACAGCCATAAAACAATCTTGGCCTGCTTTTGTAGTATCAATAATCAAACAATTTAAATCCAAATATTATGAAAATGAAATACAAAATTATAAGTGCTTTGTTTGTCATGGCGTTATAGGTGTATTTACTGTTGAACAGGCAGACGCCCAGACTACTAAAAGAGCAGGTATTAAAGGCGGACTCAATGTAAGCAATTTATACATTGATGACATTCACGATGAGGATGCGCGGATTGGAATGAATGTGGGTTTTTATGGACAGATCTTATCCAGCGATGCCGCTGCCTTACAATTGGAATTACTCTATTCTACAAAGGGTGCGGACGCGATGTACTCCGCAGGAGGTTTTAACCAGGAAGTGAAATACAATTTAAACTATCTTGACCTTCCTGTACTTGCGGCAATCAAATTAGGTAAGTCGGCAGAAATTCATTAGGCGGCTATGCCAGTTACTTGTTAAATGCGAATATCTCCTATGATGGCGACTTGGCAAATGGTACTGACGAGGTTGATAAGGATCAATTAAAATCGTATGACTACGGATTATCCGGGGGCATAGGTTTCACTTTCGGAGCGGTGCAGGTGGGTGGACGCTACAACTACGGCCTTGTAAAAATTGCTGATAGCGATGGTGCAAGGGCCTTGTTAACGATTCCAAAAATTCAAATGCCCAATTGTATATCGCCTTTAACAGTTAAGTAAAAAGTAAATCAATCACAAAACAAACTCCCGCCTAATAACAGGATGGGAGTTTTTTATTTAAAAAGTTGGCTGACTAAAAGTCTTTCTTTCATTCTCCAACGGGATACCAGGTTAAAGCACGATATGATATCCGCATTTTTATAGCCCCAACTTATTACTTTTACATAGGGATATTATAAAGCTTAAGCTTATTATACAAAGTCTTACGATCAATATTTAGTAAGTCGGCCGCTTTTGATTTGTTGTTGGCTACTTTTTCAAGCGCTTCAATAATGGCCTGGCGTTCGGCCGTGCCAGCAATAGATTTCAATACTCCTTTACTCTCGTCAACTACCGGGTTGTCATCCATGTTAACCTGTAAGATCTCCAGAGGCAAGCTATCTTTTAATACCTCATCTCCAGTTGTCAATAGAACGGAACGCTTAACCACATTGGTTAGCTCACGCAAATTTCCATGCCAGTAGTAGTTTCTTAAATATTCAGAAACCTCTGATGAAAAAGATTTTACATCCTTTT
>JADJMA010000032.1 GCA_016709845.1 Flammeovirgaceae bacterium
ACTACGGCTACAATACGATGTAGCAATTTATTTCTCACTGCATTAATAACAGACATTTTGTTCTTGCCCTCTTCGACCTTACGCTGATAATATTCATGTAGCTCAGGATTATGTTGCACACTGCTGATCGCTGCCATGTGCAGCACTCGTTTCAATTCTCCATTAGCAAATTTTGATACGCCCGTCTTTCCTCTAATCGATGTGCCACTCTCACTAAACAAATGGTGCTACCCCACTATAGCATGCCAGCTTACGGCTATCAGCCAATCGGTTGAACCCATGGGTATAAACCAATAACATAGCGGCCAGTACTTTTCCTACTCCTTTTATGGATATCATTAAATCATACTTCTGCTTGAGCGATTCATCTTCGCTGATGTAACTGAGGATCTGTTCATCTACTTTATCCAAACTCTTTTCAAGTCCACGGATAGCTTCCCGGTTTACCTTGTCTATTACTTTTGCATTGGAAGCATCAAACTGTTTAAGCTCTTCGGCACTAGTGCGTAAACTTTGAAGAGCCTTCATCAATCTCCTCCTGTTGGCTTGAAGATCTTTCAATTTCTCCAGCATCAACACGCTGATTTGCATAATTTCGGCCTTGTTCTGATACACATAGGCATAGCGGGCTATCCGTTGCGCATCAATCTTATCTGACTTGCCTCGCACCAAACCCTGGCTGCGTTTGATCTGCAAAGAGCTCTCCAGCCAAACTTGCACCTCGCGACTGAGTAAGTAATGAACTAACAGGCGGGTATACAACCCCGTATGCTCCATACAACACAGGGTATGCTGATCACACTCGCATTGCATTTGTTTACACCAAGCCTTCAGGTGCCTGAACCCAGACAAGTTGTTGTGAAACTTACTTTCGAACAACTGACCATCAGCTTGCCGGATGAGGCAGGCGTCAATACTTTCTTTGGACACATCGATGCCCTGGATCCACAAGTACGGTTGATTTTCCACTGACTTTTCCATAACTTTTTGGTTTAGTAATTATTAATAAAGTGAGCATCAGATCGAAACCTTTATAATAGGCCCGTAGCCTTGAATATCTATTTGATCCCTTCTCACAACTTTAAATTAGCAGCCGGACTGAATCGTTTGATAAGTCGCAACACTTAGTTGGCGGCATAGGGCTCCGGCTGCTTTTTTTGTGGATAAGATGGATAACCGAAGCGGTAATCCACTTACCACACAAAAGTTACTACAACTATTGTAAATTATGATGAAACGAATCTAAAGGTTAGCGGTCATTGTAGAGCGACCGTCCGAACAATTGAACAGACAGACAAAAATTAAATAAACGAAACATAAGAAAGTAAATAGTATGAGTAAAATAATATTTGACAGCGGAATATCACTTGACGGATTTTTTGCAGGAGACAACAGAAGTCCTAAAAACCCTATGGGTGGAGTTTCAGGACAAATTCATTCGTTGATGTTTAATCAAAAAGCTTTTTGGGAATATCTTGGATTTGAAGGAGGAAAAGAAGACAGTGCTGACGGAAAATATATTCGAGAAACAATCAAGAACGGGTGCATTCATAATGGGCAAACGAATGTTTGAAGAAGGCGAAGCGAGTTGGCCAAATGACCTTTACAAAGCAGACGTATATGTATTAACACACGAAAAACGAGAACCTTGGGTTCAAGAAGGCACGACAACTTTTACTTTATAAACGATGGAATTGAAAGTGCGTTAAACAAGGCAAAACAATCCAAAGGGAAAGACATTAGAATACAAGGTGGTGCAAATACAATCCAACAGTTTTTGAATGCAGGACTCGTTGACGAATTTTTTATTCATATTGCACCAGTCTTTTTAGGTAGCGGAATTAGACTTTTTGACGACATTAACAAAGACAAATATGACTTACAAATTTCAGAGGTTATACCTTCCGACTTGACAACACATTTAAGATACAAACTGACAAAAAAAATAGAGTTGGATATGGCTAAAAGTAAATTAATAGAAATGAACAACGTTGGTGTCGTTGTAGAAAACCTTGACAATGCAATTTCATTTTTTACAGAAATCGGACTGACACTTGAAGGACGAGCAATGGTTGAGGGCGAATGGGCTGGTCAGGTTACAGGACTTGGAAATCAGTCGGTAGAAGTTGCTATGATGGTAACACCAGACGGACACAGCCGACTTGAAATTTCAAAATTTCTAACACCTAAAACTATTTCAGACCACAGGACAGCACCAGTTAACTCTCTCGGTTATCTTCGTGTTATGTTCAGGGTTGACAACCTTGACGAATTACTAAGCCGACTTAGAAAACGAGATGTTGAGATTGTTGGTGAAGTAGTAAACTATGAGAACATTTATAAACTCTGCTACATTCGCGGGACAGAAGGACTACTCGTTGGTTTAGCGGAACAACTTGGCAATAAAACTGCGGCAGACATTTTGGAAAGCAATGAGTGAAAAAGAACAACGAACCGCTAACACGGGTTTTGCGTCAGGCGGGGTGACATGCAAACTTGGAGCTTTGTGCTTCTATTCAAGTTCAGTACAGGTTGACAGTTTGGTGCTCCGAAACCCGCCCCGACGCAAAGCCGCCAAACGTTGTGGCCAATGCCCGCGGTCATTTTGACAACCGACAGGACTATATGAACAAATAAATGATGAAAATATGAAATCGAAAACAGTAGCGTACTTGTTATGGTTCTTCTTTGGACTTTTGGGATTTCATAAATTCTATCTTGGAAAAGTTGAATTGGGATCATCTACATGTTCACGTTAGGACTATTCTTTATCGGTTGGTTTATTGACCTTTTACGTTAGGCACAGGGGTTGACACCTACAATGCTTTATTAATGGGACGGACTAATACTAAAAATACCAATACAAACACAAACAACATTGTGGTAAACGTACCGGGACAACAAGGACTAACAAATATTTCAGACCAATTGCACAAACTTGCTGACCTAAGGGACAAGGGAATTTTGACTGAATCTGAATTCAACGCACAAAAAGCAAAACTATTAAGTTGACATGGGACAAAGAATAAAGACTGAGTTGGAGGGCACTGGCCACAACAAAATGTTTGCGCAATGGGGGGGTTCAGTGTAAGTTCAAAGTGCTATCTTCGTTCAACGTTTGGTCACGTGGACAGGGCACCGCTTCGAAAGCCAGCCACGTTTCATACACAAACGTTGAAACTCTATGACGGCAGAGTTAGCTTTAAATTCGAAATAACCTCCAGATTCAAAAACTTACTAATCTCATTAAAGAATTTATCCGGGTCTTGCCAGTAGTTACGACTATACACGCGGAGAGAAGCCCAATGTTTATGTTCAAGTAATTGTGGCGTTAGTGCATGATCGGACTTGGCACTTAAACTCTGATAGTAATAATTGTCATCTGTAAGAACCGCCCCGAGTAACCGGGTGCAACCTTATACGCGGTGAGGTCATAGAACGGAAGCTTATTGTTTTCGATAGCATAATCGGGCCATTTTTCTGCCGCCCATTTTTTATTTCACTTTTGAGATTGCGTGTCACCCGTTTACTTGTTTCCAAATGCGTGTACGGTTCGAAAGATCCTTTGGATACCGACTGCGCAAACTGCAGATATTTTTTTAGAAGCTTTGGGCCTTCATTCACCGTTTCTTCAACATGCAGTTGTTCGGGCCAAAAGCTGGTTACTACAATTACTTTTTCGCGTGCCCGACTTACAGCTACATTTAATCGATTCTCGCCTCCGGCCAGGTTCAAGCTGCCAAACTGAGCCCGCACGTTTCCGTTTTTGTCGGGTGCATAGCCCACAGAGAAAATAATGATATCGCGCTCATCCCCTTGCACATTTTCAATGTTTTTAACGAATACATTTTCAGGAATATTTCCCACAATCTTTTCGATAGCATCGAGCACGGCAAATTGCTGCGGAGCATTAAACGTAATCACACCAATTTCTTTATTGACCGCACTCTTAATTAGCTGATCGATTAAGGTGGCAATATAATCGGCTTCGGGTTGATTGATATTGTTCTCCCAACTACCCTCAATTCGCTCGAACTGGATAGAAGGTTCATCGCTGTTCATCGCCTTCATATCAGGCAACAACTGTAAGTCTCCACCATAAAAATGTTGGTTCGAGAAATCGATAATTTCTAACGACTTGCTTCGATAGTGACCCATTAGTTGTACATTCATGAGATAGCGACTACCTAAATCGAGCAGCGAATCGATTTCCGTATCGGGATCAGTTTCGTCTACTTCCTGCCACCGGGTTTGGTATACGTCTCCGGGCTTTAGTTGCATGGCATCTCCCGCAACCAAAGCTTGCTTACCACGGTATAACGCGGGGATGCCCCGCTCGGCAAAACACTGGGAAGCTTCATCAAAAATAACGAGGTCAAATAAGTCTTTCATCGGAAAGATAGCCGAGACTGATTCTGGTGAAGCAAGCCAGCACGGCATTACTTTAAAAATCTCTTCTTCAAACTCCGAAATCAGTTTTCGAATGGGCCATACTTTTTTCTTTTTTGAGGTTTGATGAAGAAGGTCCCGATAGGTTACCCGGTTATTGAGTCGGTTAAATTTCAGATCGTCCACAACCTTTTCGCGGGCACGCATTATAATTATCTCTTCACTTATATTTTGTTTTTCGGTAAGCAAATCGCGCAACTCGTTTTCCAACAAATTTATTTTTCCTGATGACACCATGCGAAGTTCCGGACTCCTCACTTCAAGATGTTCAATCCACGCAAGGGAAAGACTATTAACGAAGAGACCTTTAATCAGATATTCATCCCAGCTCTGGGTTTGCTCATGCAGTTTATTTAAGATCGAACGCTCATCACCGGTTAGGCTTTCCTGTAGGATATCAAACTCGCAAAGGGCATCAAAATCTGCTTTCAGATTTTCAGTTAGTTTTTGAGAAAAGCCAGGCTGCTGGGTAATGTAATTTATCTGTGCAGCCGTAAGGTAGTTCGTCCAGGCGGTGCGAAGCGTTGGTAAGGAGGCCAATTGCGCGTAGAGTGTGTCGAGCTTTTGTTTGAAGGCGTCTGCGGAAAGCTTTACTGGATTGATTATATTTTTAATTCCACGAATTCAAATGAAATTTAGTTTGGCTTGTAAAGCGAAGTGCTGATCGGCAAACCATCGGATGAACTCTTTTGATCCAATGTTTCCGGAACATTTTTTAGCCAGGTCTTCGCCTTGAGTTTGGAAAGATTGTGTTCCAGATTCAATCTGCTGTCAGTTTTTTCTCTAAAGTTTTAAAACCTTGCTCATTGCTTTCCAGATTATTTTGAACAAGCGCGCTTGATTAAAAATTAGTCCTTTGAAAATAATTCCCAACGCACCAGGCCGATAAGACTTTGCGCAGCTTTCATACTTGGTAGAATGCTTTGAAGAGTGTTTTCAATTGAAAGGCGTAGGCTTGTGGGCCCAATATCGGTGAAGCAACTCATCGATTTTTTCAATGTTCGACAGCCAGAGCGAACTGGTTTCCTCATCTTGCTCGGGCACCATGCTTTTGAAAATAATGGTAGACTAATTCCCTGCTCGATTAATGTTTTAATCTCCTGCACCTGTGGTTCCATTTCAATGAGCGCTGCGTATTGTCCCCAATCTAATCGGGTACCAAAGTTCTCCATGGAGTATTCTGATAATGAATTGAAATAATTCGTTACATCCTGAATGCTCTTTTTTATTTTGGGTTCATCGAGACTCTAAAAGAACTAAAAGACTTCCGGTCTTTCCACGGGTACTCATTTCGGTTAAGGTTTACGGCATAATGAACGTATGAATTTAATTTGCGGAGAAAGTCAGGGAGCGTATCAAAACGGAAGTGTTGAAACTCTTGCTTAAGATTGATTATCTCTTGTGTGGGATCGGATTGCAAATAAAGTTTCTTTGATAGTTGTTCCGCAGGCCGTCACATCAAACAAAGCTCTTAAAACTTTCCAATTCTTCAGTAATTTGGTCAATGCGATGACTGAGTTGTAAAAAACTTACGCTCCAATTGAATGGCATCGATGCTGATATTTTTGGATTTGTATTCGTCAACACGTTCAATTTGTTGCGCTATTTTTGAATAGATTTCTTTACGGTCATTTTTAAAATCATGAACTAAGGCCAGATATTCACTGAGTTGGCGGGCTTTCAATCTTGAAAAAACCACATCCAACGCAGCCCGTTTCTGACATACTACTAAAACGCGTTTGCCGGAGGCGAGTGCATCCCCAATCAGATTACAGATAAGCTGTGATTTTCCCGTACCGGTGGGCCTTGTACAACCAGAGAGTGTCCGAGCTTAGCAGCCTTAAAAGCATTTCTTGCCAAACATCTTGCGGAAAGGCTGTATAAACTTTTCTTCTTTAATCTCCTGCAAAAAATTATTTGTGTTGGACTTCGCTTCAGCAGAAGATCGCACCTGAAAGAACTCTTCAAGGTCTTGAATAGAATCGCTGTCTAATAATTTTAAATAATCGGGAACAAGCGAAGAGCCTGCCTGTGGGAAAATACCCATGACCGCTTTAGGAAATAGTTTTAGTTCGCCATTCTTTAAGCCTTCGTCAAATTCTTCACGTTTTATATTAACAAAGTTGGTCAGTTCCCCGCTGGGTAATTATCAGGATTGAAATGAATTTCCAGTTGACTCTTTTCAAGTATTTGGTAAAGGGCAGTTTTAAAGGCCGTGTTTTCCCGGTCGATTTCTTCAAACGTTTCTTCCAGCAGCGATTCGTCTGGCTTTATTTTATTGTAAAAGGCATAAGCCAATAGAAATGATTTATTAAATGTAATGCCTGCCTCTTCGCGTGGTTCCAAAATCCATTGGTTGTTCTGTATTTTAAGTGAGACCGGAAAAAATAAGAGAGGACAGCGCACCAGCGTGCCATCCATAAATTTTCCCTGCACAATAGGCCAGCCCACATGCAGATCTTGCGAACCGCGTTCTTCAAAAATTAGCTGATCGATGCGTTGAAGCTTCTTTAATTTTTTACTGGCTTCGTTAGCGGCCTCCATACGGGTGTCTAATACCGTGCAGATTGACTTTTGCTTTTCGGCAATCAGTGCTTTAATAATAGAGAAGGCATTCTCGCCATTCAACTGACTTAATTCCTGAATATCAAGAAATTGCTCTGATAAGCGGGGCAAAATAATGAGCGATTATTACCCGAAAGATTTGTCAGTCTTCGCAAGTAGGTGGTCAATATTTTTTTGTTGGGCTGTAGCCACACTAAGGATTTAGGTAAGATAAGGTTTTATTTTTGTATAGAACGTTTCATCTACCAGAGCTATTTTATGAAGATCTTCGACACTGCTAAATCTGCCGTGTTGAAAGCGATAGGTGGCAATTGCTTTCGCTAAAGCGTAGGTAATGTATGGATGAGCGGCTAATTCTTTTTCGGAGGCTGAATTGATGGAAATCTGGATCGGGTTAAAACCATCCGATATAAAGGTGTGGTTTTTTAGCTCGTTGACTACAACTGAATCCAACCCGTATACTTCTTGCAATTGACCTATCGCTACAAAGCCTCCCAATTGATTTCTATACTTGATTATTCGCTGAGATAGCTTTGAGCCGATTCCATAAATACGTATTAGTTGACTGGTATCTGCTTCATTAACATCGAATGGTGTTACTTTAATGTTATCGGGATCTTCTTAATTGATAAACTTTCGTTGATCGTCTTTGTTTGATTGGCCGGTAGTTTAATAAACGGAACGAGTCATTCATAAAGTGCGGTATCCATCCCAGATTTTAAGTAAATCTGATTGGTTTTAAATCTACCTTTTTTATTTCTGTAATTATCTATTCGTTTGGCAAGCGTGGGAGCAAAGCCTAATTGAATTAATTCTGTAGTCGAGGCAGTGTTCGGGTCGAACGGAAATAGCGTTGGACTTGTAGGTTGGATTGAATCTTTAGGCACCTTCCATTGCCATTGGGCGATAAGGCTATCTAATGTTTTTGATTCGGTGGCGTAATTTTGTTTTTGACTGACGAACCACCATCGGTACGCAGGCATAATAAACGCACTAATTAATAATAGTGGAAGTAAAATCAGAAAAGCACGCGTTTCTGTGCGCGAGAAACCAAAGAAAGCGCGGATAAAAGCCTTGAGACGATCCATCTCAAGAAATTTAATAAAACTTGATGTTAATTCAATGTGGCTTGAATCGCGTTAAGTATTTGATCTTGAACTTTGCTTAGATCGGAGCGAACTTTGATTGACTTCCAATTCAATTCCGGTATAAACCGTGTTGGAATATAGCTTTCGTAGCCAAGTAGTAATGCCATCATCGGTACCGCGATAAGGTCCGTTAACCGAATTTTAAGATCAGGCAAATATTTTTCCAGTTTGACTTTAAGTTGATGACTATAATTGGTTTCTGATTTGTTGTTGGGATCAAAGAGAATTCCAATATCCACCATGCGTTCCTCATTATTCCAAACAGGCGTAAAAGAATGTATGGAAAGATGAAGCACTGGTTTTTTCGATTCCTCGATCATTTTCTGCAACTTACTTCGGTAGGGGTTTATAGATTTCTTTATAGAGTTTTTCTTTTGTTCCGGCAAGAGTTTTTGAAAAATTGAAAACAATTCAGTGCTATCTTCAGATCGATTAGCTTCAATTAAAAGCCGGGTACTTTCACAACCCTGTAGCGGGCATTCAACGATGAAGCGAAAAATTGCGCCAACGTCCAGCCTGGATCCCACCCCGATGGGTTTGTAGAACTTCAGGCTCATCCTGAAATAAATGAACATAATCATTAGGCACATTGTTGCCAGCGTGTTCGCAACTAAACATTACAGATTGATACATCAGCTATATAAATAATTTATTCTCTTGAAGGCAAACACTTAGCCTACGGTAAACAGTCTCCATATTTTTTAAGGAGGCGTCATTCTTTAAAGCATGCAGAATGCGTTCAGAGAGCGAACTATTTTCTAAAATGCTTTCAATTATTTTTAACCATTGACGTTGATATTCGGTTTTGTTTGGCATATGAAGTAGCAGCGCCTGCCAGATTTCTTTTATAGTGCAGGAAGCTTTCATTCCAAAGGCGGCAAGAACGGTAGCGTCCTCAACGCGAGTAGTCAGCCCCGTGATGATCGCCCGATCAAAGAGATTGAAAAGCGAATCTGTTTGGATTTGTTTGTTCGCCAAGACTTATAAATTTTTCGGATACAAAAAGCTTAAGGGTTTCAACAACAAGATTGACAATCGCAAGATCGGCTGCCGGGCATTCCTGAATATCCATCCCTCTAATTTCAACAGATCCGCGGTCGAATCGGGCAATTGCCCCGCGGGAGTTTACCCAGACCGAATCAAGTATCTGCTCGGCATCATGGGGCGCTATTGCTTTTTCAATGGGTTGATAGATGATCTTTTTGTAATCTTCGTGTAAACTTCTTTGGTATGATGCTACCGGTAATAGCCGGAATTTTAGCCTGATTCGTTTTATAAAATTTTAACCTGGTATCGAGCATCCCTGAAACACGACTATCCAATATAGGCGAACTCAGCAAGCGCCGGAAGAAGCGGTAAGATCAATCGGATTGCAGCGGGAAGTTCGGCAAACTCTCATCACCATGAAAAGGTAAATTAAGGTGTACTTTGTAAGTTCGACCAGCCATGACCTTTGAGTCAAAAAAGTTTATCGTAGAGCGCATACACATCATTATTATCGTGCGGCCAAAGTTTGGTATCGGTAAATGGATTCATGAATGGATGGGCTGCAGTAGGCAACAGCATGGCATTCCATTTTTCCAGGATCTGATTTATTCGAATCACATTTTCAGCAAATGCTTTTTCAAGACTTTGTAAATCAGCTTCGGGGCGGGTTGATTTTATTTCGATAACATGCAAGACCAATTCGTTGGACCAAGTGATCATTCCATTCTCAAAATCACTTCCTATACTTCCTAACTCATGTTTGAGCAATTCATCGGCAATGGATTTTACTTGTAAGGTGTTTTTATCAACAATCATGTACTCCAGCTCAATGCCAAAGCCATCAAAGAGATGATAAGGAGAAGATGTCATTTTTGAGATTTGATACGGGTAAGAAACACTTCCATGATTATTTCGTAAAGGCGCTCTTTTAAAATTTTGTCTTCAATCCCTGCATCAATATTTGGGTTGTCATTAATTTCAATTACATAAAACTTACCATCAATCTCTTTCATGTCTACGCCATACAACCCTTTACCAATAAGCAAGGTTGCCTTAACGGCTGTTTTCCAAAACCCGAAGGAGCCTGATCAATGGCAATACATTCCACATCGCCATCTCTGGATTGTTCTTTGGCATTCCAGTTTACAATTTGCCAATGTTTGGTAGCCATAAAATATTTGCAAACATAAATCACCTGCCCGTCAATAACGCCTACACGCCAGTCGAATGAGGTGGGTAAAAATTCCTGTGCGATGAGCAGATCTGATTTTTCGAACATGCTCTCACGAACTACCTTCAAACTCCTGTAATGATTCATCTGAAACAACCTTTGGAAAATGCACCATCCGGTTTCTTTAAATAAGGAAAACTCCATTTTGTTTCCAGGGCATCACAGTTTTTCTTCCGTTATTACAAAAGATTTTAGTGTAAGTCCTTTGTGAGATTTTAGCAGTTCCGTACAGATATACTTTGTTAGTACACTTTAGTATTGAGTCGGGGGTCATCAACAACCACAAGGCCGAGTGATTCTGCTTTTTGCAAACCGGAACGTGTGGTGGTTTACGTTGGCAGTTTCGCTAAGAGTGCATCGTATTGAATGATCTGATCGGAATCATTTTCTTGGTTGATAAACTCGTATTGAATCCAGCTTCATGGCGCACGATAAAATCGTTTAAGAGC
>JADJMA010000033.1 GCA_016709845.1 Flammeovirgaceae bacterium
GGGCTGGCCCCAAAACGAAACACTAAAATGGCTGAAATGGCTGATTCATTAATCGCGTTCTGGAATGGGGAGTCCAGGGGTACTCATGATATGATCCGGCAGGCAACTGAAAAGGGACTTCGGGTTCAGGTTGTGAGGTTCTAACCTATCCTGCTTTTTTGAGTGATTTTACTATATGATTACATTAAAAGCACTGGTATAAATAAATAACTAACAATAAACTTATGCAAGAATATTTTGTAGCTCTTGATACTGATAACTCTAATCAGGTAATCTCAATACTTTCTATTCAATTAGATAAAAAATCTCACATCTCTGCATTGCTTGAAAACAAAAAAGTAAAGTTGGGTTTAACGGCTAAGCTTAAGGGTATTATTGAAGATCACTTCGATGCAGAAAGTGTCAGTATTAACGATATTGAATTCGACAGTAATGACTATTCATTTTCTGTAACCAGTATTGTTGATCAGGACGAGCGGGTGATACAACTTGTTCCTGTTGAAATGGTTAAGATGTAAATAGGGAAGTTACCCGGCCGGGCTTAATAAACTTGGACTGGTAGATAATTGGCGCGCACGTGGGGGTACTACCTAACCAAGAAATAAATAAAATTATAATGTTGATAATCAGTGGCTTATACCCCTTCACTAAAAATATTTTAATAAAAGCGTACTAACAGGGGTGGTAATGGTACTATATATTTAAAGCCGTTCATTGCGGTATCCGAAAAACCAACGTCCACTACGAGTATTTTATGCAGGAGAGCTGAATAACTATTTAAGCTTTCCTGCATTTACTTTTATTGGTTGCTATTAAAATTCAGTTCAAATCTAAATTATATACAAACTTATGAGTGGAGTAAATAAAGTTATCATTCTTGGACGGCTCGGTAAAGATCCTGAGGTAAGAACATTAGAAAATGGAACCACTGTGGCCAGATTCACAGTTGCAACCTCGGAGACATACAAGGACAAAAACACTGGGGAAAAGGAAATTACAGAGTGGCATAACATTTGTTTTGTGGCGGGGGTATCGAGGAGGTTGCGGGTAAATACTTAAAGAAAGGTGATCAGGTTTTTATCGAAGGAAAATTATCAACCAGAAAATGGGAAAAGGATAATATAACCCGGTACACAACAGAAATTATTGGTAGCGAAATGACTTTGATCGGTGGAAAGGGGAACTCAAACGGGACCTCTAATCAAGCTCCAGCTCCCGCTTCTTACGCTGGGGTAACGGCTGGAGACCAGGACTCACCCATGACTGCGGGTAAATCAGATGATCTCCCCTTTTAATTTATTTGAAAGTATAAAAAAACATTCATAACCCATGTGCTGGCTCTTTTGCTGCCAGTGATGGAATTGTTAATGAAAATTTGGCGGAACATTTTTTGAGTGAGGTCCAGTATACAGAGGCGAAGTTTTTTTACGGATTTCAAATAGCAATTGAAAATATTCATTCCTGGTTGGGACAATTAAATCTGTGTCAAGTGGACAATTAAAAATATGTTGCATTTTTACTTCATTTTAGCACATTTCCATTGAATGAGCTATAAGGCCTTTAGAACGTACTGGAATCTAAATTAGGATAGCGCCCAAGCCTAAAAAAGATATGGTCTGTAACGGCCCCTGATTTGTTACCTCTGGCAAAGGTGGGAGTTTAGGCCAGGTCGATTAACTAAGCTAACAACTTTTCGAGTTTAACTTTCCACTTCACCCAATCCGGCAGCATCTTCTTTTGTAAGTCAAAAAACTTTTGAGTGTGATCGTGATGCACCAGATGGCATAGCTCATGAACTACTACATAATCGATGCACCGTTTGGGTGCCCTAATCAATTCGGGGTTTAAAATAATTTTTCCTTTAGGCGTGCAACTGCCCCACCGTGTAGGCATTGCTTGCAGATAAATACCACTGGGTTTCACTTTGTATTTTTTAAACTTCTCTATCCATGGCTCAGCAATCTCAATGAATTTCCGTTTGGCTTCTTCCCTATACCACTTCACCAAGCTTTCTTAACCAGTGCTTTACTTGTGGCGGTAACTTCAATGGTATTGCGTTTACGGTGTACATCATTTTTCTTTCCCTCCTTTACTCCTAGGTTATACTGACGACCAAGATACAAATGACTTTCACCTGCTACATACTTACGGATAGGTGTCTTCGGATGAAAACTGAGAAAGAAATTCTCTTGCTTTAATATCCAGGGAGCACGTTTCCTAACAACAGCTTCAATTTTCCGAAGGGAAGCTCCTTCCGGTGCAGTAACAAGAACCTGTAGTTCTGGCGTGACCGTAATGCCCAATGATTTTCTATTGGAGTACGTTAACTCAAACTTTATTTCCTTCGAGCCAAACTGAATGCGATGTTCCATTAGCGGTACCTGGAACTTTGGCTACATCAATACACTTTTCGGCAATACCATCCACCTCCCCGAAAGACAGTGAAATGATATACTTATCACGCACGTCATCAATCAGGTAATCGCCAATGTCAATTTGTAATTTTCCGGTGATGTTAGATTTATATTGCCAGTCAATAATTGGCTTACCATTATCCAGCACTGCCTTTTCAATTAGCTCATCAATGGCCAATGCAGTTTGTGTTGCTATCTCTTTTCGAATGGCCGTATCTTGAATCTTTTCAGTCAATGCTTCCATCGAAAGACCATAAAAGGCTTTTGCTGCTTCTTTTCCTTGAAGAACTTCCGGAATATCTGAATCTGTGTGACTCAACACCGAATCCATAATATCTTTTACCTTATTCAGGTATTGGGCTTCGTTGATGCGACTTTCTTCATACTCGCGAATTGTGTCTTTTAACATCTCCGAGAACTTCCGGTAAAATGCCGGGTCTTCATTCATTTTTTCACTGATATGTTTCGCTGTGCGCGAAGCGATCTTATCTGCTTTGGCCGCTACACCTTCGGTCTTTTCTACTTCGGCTTGAAATTTATCTTTATCAAAAATGTTAACCAGTTCGGTAATCACCTTCACTTCATCCGTTTGTATATGTGTATCAATTAATTTCTGTATCTGGCCTTCATACTGTCCATAATCTACCGCATCAGAATAGCGTTGAATTACATTAGAACGCAACTTCCAAAAAAGAAAGACAAATCATCCTTATACCGGTCAATAGTTTTACTTTCTACTTCCTTATGAAACTCAATAGAAGACATAGCTAGCTTCAGTGCCCTGGCAAAGGCTGCAAGTTTATCATAGAACACGGCACGGATAGCATCATCACGCAACAGTTGCGAGTACGCTTCTGCATCGCGTTTATTAGCTATGGTCTTGAAGATGTCCCAAACTTCGGAATGTTTTGTGGTAATTTCTTGATCTCTTCGCGGATATCGGTTAGTGTACCTTGTAAATCGGCTTCATCAAATTCTTCTTCTAGCGAGGAGTACAACTCTAGGCACTATCTAATTCACCCAACACGCCATATGAGTCAATGATGTAGCCAACTCTTTATCAGGATACACACGATTAACACGGGCAATGGCTTGCAAAAGTGTATGACTTTTTAAGTTACGTGTTAAATACAAAACGGTGTTCTTTGGCTCATCAAAACCAGTAAGCAGTTTATCTACTACAATAATGATTTCCGGCTGCGATGCATTCTTGAATCGGTTGATGATATTGTCCTGATACTTCTTAGGCGTACCATGTTCGTTCATCATCTTTGCCCAAAACTGTTTTACGCGGTCGCTTGATTTAGCCAAAGCAGTGTCTTCCCCCTTCCTATCCGGTGGCGACATTAGCAACTCAGTACTCACTATCCGATCTCATCCAGAAATGTTTTATACTTAGCGCGGCTTCCTTGCTCTGGCAAACCAATTTGTCCTTTAAAAGGTGTTCCTTTCAGCTGTCCCGATAGTGCAGGCTGATGTCCCAGGCAATAGCATAAATCTTTTGTTCAGCTATGTTTAGTTGATTCACTGGCTAAATTCTTCTTTTTAAATCTGCCTTCTGATAATCATTCAGGGGTTCGCTGATCATGCTGAAGAAATTATCAATTGGGCTTTCATTTACTTTTTGAACGGCATAACGACCTTCATAAAGTAACGGTACCACGGCCTTGTCTTTCACAGCCTGATCTACTGTGTACGAATCAATAATACCGCCAAATTTCAAAGCCGTGCTCTTGTCTTTTTTAAATAACGGAGTGCCTGTCATAGCAATGTAGCAGGCGTTGGGTAACGTCTTCTGCATATCGATGTTAAACATACCATGCTGACTGCGGTGACCTTCATCTACCAACACAAAAATATCTAGTGATGATAATGGTTGTTTTAGTTTCTTTACTGCAGCGTCAAACTTGTTGATGATGGTAGTTATCACTGCATCACCTTTGCTTTCCAATAATTCAATTAACCGCTGCCCGGTGTTGGCATTCTCAACCGTGCGACCGCACTTGCGAAACGTTTTGGTAATCTGATCATCCAGATCAATGCGGTCGGTAACCAGAATGATTTTAGGATTCCGGATACTCTTCTCCATGGCAATGGCCTGAGCGAGCATAACCATGGTAAGCGACTTGCCACTGCCCTGTGTGTGCCAGATCACTCCGCCTTTCCGCTTACCTTCTTCCAAATGATTAATGCGTTGCAATGTTTTTTTGATTGCAAAGTATTGCTGATAGCGACTGATTTTCTTTTGTCCGTTATCAAAGAGAATAAAATTGAAAACGAGATCAAGCAAGCGCTCAGGAAGGCAGAGGTTGTGTAAATAGTGATCCTGTAACGTAGGCAAAATCTGTTCAATCTCCGTTGCATCAAAGTGATAACGCACATAGCGGAAATGATCACTAAAAAGTTTTCTTTTGACTGGATGAGAGAGCCGGTTGATTTTTCAATGTAAGCAGAGTCTCATTATACCGCTTCTCTTCATCTTTACTTTGAAACTTTTCTTCCCACTTAGCCCAAAACTCTGGCTCTGTTCCGTTGGTAGCATACGAAGCTTGGTCGGTGGCAATACTCAACACAACTTGCGCATATACATATAACGAACGCACTCCATCTTCCTGCTGGTTGCGCAGGTGCTGTGAAATGGCCTGATCGAGTGGCTCCTTCATATCCGGTCGTTTGCACTCGATGATGCAGAAAGGAATACCGTTAACAAATAGCACTACATCCGGGCGGTAGTGTTCTTTGCTGGTGCTGCGCATTACACTATATTCTTCCGTTACATGAAATACATTGTTGTTCCAATTTTCCCAATCAATGTATTGCAGAGTGAAACTCTTTTTATCACCATCTACATTTTGCTCCAGCGCTTTGCCAAGGGTTAATAAGTTATAAGCCGATTCACAGGCATTGATATAACCCCTCATTCATGGGTAGATCTTTCAATGCCTGAATGCCATTCTCAATGTTAGAATCACTGAAGACGGATGTTTTATTGGGCTGATGCGAATGGAATTGATCTCCTTCAATTGCTTACGAAGAATATCTTCCAACAATACGCTAGTCGTTTTTTTCACTGCGAAGCTTCAATGCCTCCTCTGCCTGGGTTAGATATGTATATCCTAACTTTTGCAAAAGCTGCAATGCTGGGATTTGGCTGATGTGGTCTTCTTTGAAGGAGGGCGTTTCCATTAAGGCTTACTATTTAATCTTAACCATTGGACGTTAGTGGCTTTGTATTATATCTTTGAGTGTGCTTTACCCCTTGGTAAGGATCCTGCGAAGGTTTCTAACGCTGAACCAGAATCAGCGTTAATTCTTAAAATTCAATGGATTCCGGGTGTCCGATCGGTAAAGGTTGTAAAATCAACCCTTTATTTTGGACAATTCAGGCTTCAATACGGAGAACTCTTTACTCCTAAGCCCTATCCGGATACAGAGAATTCGGGATCCAATACGGAGAATTCTATACGCCTTTAAGTGCACCATAACTAGTTGATATCATATTATTTATAATTTTATTACTAATTAATATATTACTTATAGGTTCAATACGGAGAATTCTATTTCCTCTAGCTATAGCTTGTCTAGCTCTACTTTCAAAGAATACCCCTACAAATACAGAGAGTTCAAGATTCATAAGCTCTTCTTAGGTCTGCTATAACTTGATTTTACTAATGCATTACCTCGTAATTGTGCATAATTATCTTCTATGGAATATCTAGCTCCCTTTATCTTTCCATCTACCTTCAAAACTTTATCAGCTTTGAGTTTTGTTAATAAGTATTTGATTTGATTTCTATTTAATAGATCAGATAGTTGTTCCTCCAAATCTCCAATTTTAAGAGCATTACCTTGCAAAGCATATAGTAGTTGTTCAACTTTAACTACATATCTCTTAGCTATACGTAAACCATCATTTACTAGTGCATGATAATCTTCTGATAATGTGTATCGATCCCCATGCCCTGACCTCCGTATCAATCCAGATTTCTCCAATTGCTCCACTACAGAAGGCTTAAGATTCCTTGATACACCATTTCGAATTTTACAGAGTGTGATGATTTGCTTTCAACTCCCAAGTTGGGGGTTTACCACTATTTTGATATTGACTTACAAATACATGAAATGCTTTGTCTGTGATTTCAGTTTTCAAAATCAGAGAAACCTGAAAGTTATTCGAGTCTTGCATAGTCTGGTTCAGACTTGCCTTCAGAAAGGGTTACTGAAAATATTTTATCAACTCCCTGGCCACTTCTTTCTACTAATCCAGTCTTTTCAAATTCTCTGCCATCAGCCGACTTCTGGGTGTGCTACTTATAGTAAGTAGATTCTCTATGGTAACTCCTTTAGAAACCCTCCAGGATTATTAATTATTATTTTAGAAGGATACTGCTTGATAAGAACCTCGCTGGCGATGGTGTAATCCCTATGTACAATTGCATTTAGAATACCTTCACGGATAACTTCTTCATTAAAGTCATAGATGTCAAAAATATATGCACCAGATTGAACTGGATGTTTTCTGTTTAGTGTTGGCTGATTAATCAATTGCCATATCCTATCAATACCAACAAAAAGCGGTTCATCAATAGCTTCACGTACATCATGGTGAATCTGAACTTCTGTATTTCTGAACTCCCAAATAGTTTTTGCTTGGGGTAATTTGTCATGAATTACTTCCTTCTTTGCAAGAAGGAGCAACGCAGCATAATTAAGTTTTTTTCCATCACCAAAAGTTTAAGATCAGTTAATACTTGATCTGCAGGTAATTGTAAAAATGCCTGATTCTTCTGTTTGCGTGCATAAGATTCTTTCATTTTATTTATAGCGGCTTCATCAAGATCAGCCAGCGAAATACCTTCGCAGATTTTAGCAGAAAAATCAGGTTCTTGTTCTGAAAGGATGGAAAACATTTCGTCATCACTCATATTCCGAAGACTGTCACCTACTTCTCATCAACGCAACTCCCTCAAACTTCAGCGTCTTCTTCCAACAGGCCGTGTTGGTATACTGAACAACTAATACTCTAAGTACTTTTTTCGTCAAAAAGTTCCTCCATTCTAACTCTGATGCCTAGACGATTGAATGTCTCATCCTCCAGAGCTCTAATTCACCTTGCCCAAAATCACCGAACTACTTCATGAGGTAAATCATCTTTCATTCCTAAGACGAGTTTGCCTCCCCCTCATTGGCAAACGCAACAACATAGCCCAAAAAAGCATTTTCGTCTTTCTGCCTGATCTCGATGATCACCACCAGTAAAAAGAGTTGCGAGTAGCTTCTTTAAACTCAACTTTGTCCTCGCTTTCGCTAAGCTGTTTAAGTTAGTTCTATAGTCATGATCTAATGTTCAATGTCATTCGTTTCAATTATAACAACCTCAATAGTTTCCTCAATGCTTCCGATTTGAGCCACTTCTATTTGCGGAAACCTGTTTACTGCGGGTTTTTCAATAAGCCATTTTTTTGCATTCCATTCATCTGGCCGAATGCTCTTATAAAAAAGGGGTAAATCATTTTTCCCTCCTGCATCAATGCAACCTGGACTAATTGCTGATTTACCAATAAGCTTATACCATTTCTCAATAATCACAAATTCACCTTCATAACTTTCTTGCACATGGTAAACAGAAAGAAGAAGATACCTATTTATAATGAAGGCTGCCCAATCGGCAAGTTGGATTAATATTGAAAGATGTGATGGCGAGAAGTAAGGTATATCAATAATTTGATCTAAGCGTTTAGGTTCAACTTTAGACTTCGTCTTGGGAACAAATCCCGTAAACGAATCTGTAAAAGCACGGTCTGATGCCAAAATTTTAACGAGATTATCATCATGGGCTTTTTGTTCATCAAATACCACCAACGTCTTGCCCTTATTATTCTTTTTAGAATCCTGATGTCGTTGCAATGCCAGTAAGACATTAATAGCCCCCGCTTCATAAGGGCATTTAAAAAGCTCAGCAAATTGATTCCCGCTTGCCTTTAGGTCAAAAAACTTCTGGGTATCAATGGGACAAACCAAGTACTTGCATTTTCTTTCTTCTGTCCACAACAAAATATCTTCTATAAGTTCGAATCTTTTGGCCGCCTCTACTTTACCCCATTGCTTTCTTCCTCTATAAACGTTAGATGCTTTAAGTTCATTAATCTGAATATCGAGCCCAGTAATTTTATTCACTATTGAAAGAAATTCTTTCTGTGTTTTAAAGAGTTTGGTCATATCCGTAAGTACACCACAAAGCACCTCAACAGGTTGTTCAGGGTTAAACTTCCTTCCATTGTGACCACTTTCGTCTATGTAACAGGAATACATTGCTCTACTTTTTTATATTACTATTACCATAACTCCGGCTTTAACCACTTGGTAAGTGCTGACTCGACAAACTTACTTTTGAATTGGCCTCCTAATATTTGCTCTTTAGTATTTACATAATCCCTCTTCTCAAGCAATGGGTTTACTAAAATTGAAAAAGGTAGATCTACGGCTTTGCCTAAGTAACGCTACATAACGCACTTTATCATCACTTGAAAGTTCCTTGGAATTTCGAAGCAAATTTTTGTAACGTACGGTGCCAAAGATTAGCTTAGATATTCTATTTGGAAGAGAATTATCAGACAACGCATCTTTTACATGTTGAATTAGACTTTGAGTCTCGAATCTAATCGCGAGAACTCTTCTTTTCTGATTATCGGATATATTGGTATCCCACATTGCTAAAGACTCGTTTGTAGCGAGGTGCCAGCAACTTATTAAATGCTTTTTTTTCCGCTTCTCAATTTCATATATTGGAGGTTCCTTTCGAAAGATCTTTAATTGTTACACACTCCATCTTATCACCAAATTGGTCACTTCTTGCCATCCAGATACTACCTGAATTGAGATATTTTTCAAGGTGCTCTTTGGATAAAAATCTATACAGATATTTTTCCTTCGGCTCACTTTCCTGATACAATTCCCATTTCATTTAGTAGAATGTTAAGTTTGTATTCTCTATCCTTTAGATTTTTTCGGATCAGCACTCTTAGGATAAGTCCTTTCTTCTTGAATCCTTCCATTTTCTTTGTGAATCTTTAATGATCCACCACCTTGCTCTTTAACAAAATTGGGTGCACTCTTTAGAGCATCACCTTTTGTTTCGTAGACCTTACTTGATCTGTCCGCACCTTGTTGCTTCAATTTCCACTGATCGTCTTCTTTAGTTAAATGGTAATTTTTCATAGTTATATTTTTTGTTTAATTAATTCTTTAGGAACATCCTTCTCATCTACAACCAAATTGTTGCTTAACTGAACTGATTTGGGAGCCGCATTGAGGTAGAAATAAAATCGTGTTACATCATAGCCTTCCTTTCTTGCCTCGTGTATTTTATTTAAGATTGATTTTGAAACAGCAAAATCAGTATGCTGGCCGTCATCCATGTGACAGCGATAAATCATTACGTTTGGAATCTTAAAGTCAAAGGTTGTATGATCTTCAAATTTTCCTTTTAAGAGAAAATCCTCATTTTCAATTATTGAAACTGATTTTGCCTTTTAATTTCGTAAGCTACCGCCCATTTATACTTCCAGTTCGATTCGCTCTCCTTTCCAGCATGGAACTCATTCGCATACTTCTGGTTATACTCCGAGTTAATAATTTTAAAGTTTACTTGTACTTTCATCTTCTTAAAATCTCAATTTTCAAACTAATAACACTTCATTAAACTACTTACCCGTTATTGAAGGAAACACTTGCATTAATCGTCTATTGTGTTTTTTTAGTTCTTCTCCAATCAATTTTTCTTCACAGCGCAAGGGTACATACTGAAACCTTATCCCAAGTTCTGATTCCATTTTAGCGCCTATAAAATCACAAAGAGCAACGCGAGACTTAGGCGCCTCATTTTCCGGAAAGAAGTAATGAATAAGAATAACATGAACCAATGGAAATTCTTCCAGGTAAGGATACAATTTCAAAACATTTGTAGTCGGGTGCTTTTGAGTTCGTTCGCACTCTAGTAAAACGAGTTTATTATATCCTATCTCACACCAGTTATCGACTGCCCCAATTTCCTAGTGGGAACTCTTCATTATCAAAAGTTATCTCTAGCACCTTTCAATTTCAAGTGAAATCCTAATGTTTTCCTTTGTTGTTCTTGTCATACTAGTCAAGTTTCAATCTATTCTTCCACGTTAACAACACCTGCATCAATCCCTTTTTCTGTTCTTTTAATTGCTCGAGCTTTTGGCGAAGGAGTTGTAGTTCTTTATCCGCTGTTTGCAGCACATTGGCAATAGCTGTTTGTTCTTCAAATTCAGGAACAGATATCTTCAATTCAAAAAAATCATATGGTGTTACATTTAATAAAACCATGAGCCCTACCACCTTCATGAGCAATCTTTGTTAATCCTTTATCCAACGATCCTGACTCAAAGTACTGCTCAAAAAAATCACCATCAGTTTTCGTTTCATCTTTTATGCCAAAGCAGATATAAAGTATGGTCACAACTGCTTTGTCAAAAGCGTTAAGTCTTTTGGTTGCTCCCCCATGGGTATCCATTAGAATAGCTCTTATTATAACAGAATTCTCCGCGTTCGACTAAAAAGTAGTTTTCTGTAATCTCACTAGCTACTTTTTATTAAAAAAATCTTCCTGTCTAACAAAGCCCCGCTGAGCAGAGATAGTAACAACAGTTGTGTTTGCTTCGGTATTCTTGCGCGTTACTCTTTCAAATATTTCTAATAGTTTTGTTTCCTTCCCTCACTCTTAAATCCTTTTTTACCAGCCGCAGCTTTAGCGAAGGCTGGTAACCTTTTCTTGCCGTTAAGCAACTGCTGCATGAGCCATTTTTTACTGAGTTCTTTTTGGGCAATGAGTTGGGTGGTGTGGGTGATAGCGCGATCCCAGGTGGAGAGTAAGTTGGCAATGGCGGTTTGTTCTTTGAGCGGAGCAACAGAAATTTTAAGTCTGACCAACTTTTCAACTGAAAGACCAGGTTGTGCAGATGATTCTGAATATCTGTTTAAGTTTAAAAAGTCTAACTTATATCCAAGAAAGAAAACATCATTTTTATTATTGGGTTGGACTGCAATAGCATGTTCCGAAACGTAATTCTTACCATTTATTAAAGTTATGTTACCACATAGTGCCCCCTGCCTGCCAATCAAAAGATAGTTCCCATCGTGCGTAAAATCATTTGTATATCCCCTTAGCCCGTTACCTCCGTATACCGAGTACTTGCCTTGGTCAAAAATACTCTCTGAGGTAATTCCAAGTCCACTTTTAAAAGTTGAGCATAATTCTCCAAGCCTTGTGACTTCCCATTCCACAGGAATCTCACCAACTGAGGTAAATTTATAGCCAGATTTTATTTGTTTCTTAACCATGTACCAACTCCTTTAGATACTTATCCATTTCCTTCTGCACGGTTCTTAATTCACCTTCCAGTCGTTCAATTTCACCTTGTACTTTTGTTATGTCTACTTCCGCTTCTTCTTCAAACGTATCTACATAGCGTGGTATGTTCAGGTTATAGTCGTTCTCTAGTATTTGCTCTGGTGTGGCTACATAACTGTATTTTTCTTCAGCTACTCCTGCTTTCAAATCACCCGCATTAAACTTTCTATAGGTGTCGGTAATTTTATCGAGGTCTTCTTTGCGCAGTTTGTTCTGGTTCTTGCCGGCTTCATACTGTTGGCTGGCATCAATAAAGAGTATGTTCTTGTTTTTGGCTTTCGCTTTATTAAATACTAAAACTGCTGCGGGTATACCCGTACCAAAGAAAAGGTTGGCCGGTAAACCAATCACAGCTTCCAGTAAATTTTCTTCAATGGTCTTTTGCCTGATCTTGCCTTCGCTGGCTCCGCGGAAGAGTACACCATGGGGAACAACGATACCGGCTTTGCCTTGTTCATTCAATGTTTCAATCATGTGGCTGATAAACGCCCAATCGCCTTTGCTCTTGGGTGGTGTGCCACGCCAAAAGCGGTTGTGTTTGTCGGCTGCAGCCTCATCGGCTCCACCTTGTCCAGCGACGAAGGGTGGGTTTGCTACTACGGTATCAAACTTCATCAGCGCATCACCTTCTTTCAGTTTGGGGTTGCGTATGGTATCGCCCCAGCGTATTGTAGCATTGTCAAAGCCATGCAAAAACATATTCATTACAGCCAATGCCCAGGTGCTGCCGTTTGCTTCTTGCCCGTAGAGTGAAAAATTATCTGAACCTACTTCTTGCCCCGCTTTAATCAACAATGAACCCGAGCCACACGTAGGGTCGCAAATGCGCGCACCGGGTTTTGATTTGGTGAGTTGTGCAATGAGTGTAGATACTTCGGCTGGTGTATAAAACTCTCCGGCTTTCTTACCGGCATCGCTGGCAAAGTTTGCAATGAGGTATTCGTAAACACTACCAATTACATCATGGCCTTGTAAATGCGAAGGGCGCAAGTCAAGTTTCTGATCGCTGAAGTCGATTAATAGATTACGCAGGCGAGTGTTCTTATCTTTCGCATCCCCCAGGTTGCTGCTATTAAAATCGATGTTACGGAATATGCCGCTGCCATCTTCGCTGCTTAGTTTCTCGCGGTTGGCTTCTTCCAAATCGTTCAACGCAATGTTGATGAGTTCGCCCACATTGGTTTCGTTACGGTGATCAAAAAGATAATCGAACGAGCAATGATCGGGCACTACAAAGCGCTCGTGCTTCATAGCACGAGCCGCGCGCTCGGTGTCGCCTTTGTATTTGGTTAAGTGTTCATTGTATTTGTCTTTATGTACATCGCTCACATACTTTAAGAAAAGCATGGTGAGGATGTAGTCTTTATATTGACTGGGATCGATTACACCCCGAAAGGTGTCGCAGGCTTTCCATACAATGTTGTTGATTTCTTTTTGCGAGATTTTATCGGCCATGGCTTATTGGTTTGCTGCGGTGAGTCAGGTTTGCTTTATAAGATAGTCTTTTGCACTTCTAGTTGTTGGAATAATTGCTTTTCTCGGTTGCGCAGTTGTTGTACCTGCACAATTCTGTGCTGTTGCACTAATGAAGGTATTGTTACTTCCAGCTCACATAACTTGGCAATTGAAATAGAAGGAATGGTCGTGCCGAGTTGTTTGTGAAATAGTTTTACTCCCGGATCAGTAGATAAGTACCAGGCGAGATATTCGGGGAGTACATTAACATCATTATTCACCCTTACTATAATAAAGGACGAAGAGGCTACTGCCCTACCCATTTCCGTCTTGTACACAACACCATAATTGTTAAGGCCTTTGGCAGCAAAAAGAATGTCGCCATTACCCAGCAGATGTTTTTGAATTTTGTCGCTGAATTTAAGCTGAGGCTTTACGGTGGGATCTAATAGTCCAAAATTATCGAAATAGTTACCTTGTAGATATAGCGTGTCGGCCTGCGCAGAAGGTTTAGCGTACAGGCCTGTAATGAGTTTAGCGATATCTTTGAGAGTCCTTTTCAAATTTATTTCTCGGTATTGACTCTACAAATATGGTAAATATCGGGAATAATAGAAATTATATTTTACAGTATGGTTTATACTGATCTGGTTGAGCAACATTTGAACATTTAAAAATAATGTAATAAGTATCTGATTTATAATCATTTAATTAAATATTAAGCTTAATAAATGGCAATATTTAAATATCAATCATCTAGAACTATTCTTGATGCTGAATTCTTTTTCCAGGCCTTCCTCCATTTCCAAATCAAGCCAGTACATTGGTGTTGTTCCTAACGCCTGACTGAGCTTCATCGCTGTTTCTACCCCTACCTTAACATTGCCCTTCACAAGACTTTGGCCCATGCTTTTCGAACCACCGAGATATTTTCCAAATCTGTTCGGTGTTAAATCAAGCGGCTTCAAGTGCTCCATAACCAGAATTTTTCCTAGTTTGGTGCATTTGTAATTAATTGCTTTTCTACTTAACGGTTTGATTTGATTTTTGGCAGAACATTCAATCTGATACTTGCTCACCAAGTATTTGTTTTGAAGTTCGATCCAGTAAGAAGCTTTCTTATCAAAGGCCTTAACAAGCAAACTGATAAACCTGAAATCCATTATTCTTCTTCCATCAATGATCCGTTGAAGTGTATCTGGACCCATACAAAAAAAATCTGCCCAATGGTGAAAATGAATATTTGATGGTTTTATGTATTGCTCCATGATCACGACACCTAGCTGTTGCTGAAATTTTATAATAGGATGCTCCGACTTCACAAAATGTTTTGGCGGATTCCAATGAAGGTACTTTTTTTGGTAAGGGTGCTTACTGAGGTGAAGGTCCAGGTTTTCTTTAGTTTGAAGATCAAGCCAAAACTTTCCTCCAGTTCCTAGTGCTTCGCCCAGGCGACAAAGGAATTCATAGCGTTGATAAGCGTGTTTCAAGTTGTTAAAAGTTATCATAGTCAGAGCCTGAAATTTTCATTTGGTCAGAAAGCTCTTGCCGAGAAATATTCATCGGTCTAAGAAAATTATTCCACAAAATACCTTTTACCAATTTATGCTCAACTTTTTGTTTTACCCGTTTCAACGACTTTTGGCCTTTATTTTTGATTAAATATTGATTCAGCAAGAATCTATTTTGCCTTTTGATCAATTCTTTAGGAGGGATATTTATGAAGTTCGCAAAATTCAAGATGATTCGTACAGAAAGTGATTGACGTTTCGCCTTCATCATATTTCTAAATGCTGGGTACTTCATAGATACAGAGTTTGCCCACCATTTGTGCGTTTTGCCAGATGGAATGATGTAATTCTCATCTAGAAATTGCAACAAACTGATTGGTGACTTATCGTTCGCCAAATTCATATTTTTGCTTTATGATTTTTAAGAAGAATGCGAGCCTTTTATTTTTGATTTTCGCATTACACCATAGATTGACATAATCAACAGGAAGAATGAAAACAAACAGGGCTTTGTCCTCTAGTTCATTAATCATCCTTAGTAATCTGAACATTAAGTTAAAATTCAAAAACTGGCAGTTATCGATTACGATCAAAGGTCTGAAGGAAAGCTCAAGTATTTTGCTCCTCAGGTGAAGGATCGCAGGTTGATGCGCTACGTCTTTTTTTAATTTTCGCTTCACATATGAAGGATCGATCAATAACAACAGCTCGATCTCTATATACTTGATGTTGCTACAACGGCCTAGTTGCGCAACAAGCACATCGGCTCTTGATCTGAGATAGTCTCTAAAAGCGTATACCTTTTCGGGAATGTCCGCCCCCACAATAAGAATAGGATCAAGGACTACTGCGTTGTTCACGATCTGGGAAAAGGCATCCGGCCAAGAGCAGTTAACAAGGGATTGATCGAACTTCATTTTCTTTTTGTCTTAGTGAAGGTTTTTTTCAAAGCTGGATTTTTAGAGAGCACTCGTGTAGCGTGTTGCTCAAGGTAATTTTCTAAATATGGTTTGATAGTCCCAAAGCCTGAGGCCACCGCATGCCATTGAAGAATGATGATGGCTTTACGTGACAGGTCCACGTTTCGCCTAATTTTATCTTGTTTCATCTTGCAGAATTTATTAAACAGAAAATGATTACTAGTTAAAGATCAATGAAGGATATTTGTTCATGAACTTTTCACTTTTATATTTATGGTTGAATAAAGATCTATTTATAATTTTCTATAAATCTATTTTTCTTTTTTTGTATGCCGCGCAACCTGCCTGTTAAAAGCCAACGTCTCCCCACCCCCCTCAAGCCCGCCTCTGAAATTCTTTCCGATTATGAGCAGTGGCTTCTCACACACTATGGCTCGGTGGGTACTTACCGCGACCACGCCAAATCGTTTTTGAAAAAATTCCGGGCGAATGGGGCGCTGCTCTCGCAACTCGAAACCTTCGCGGCTAAAAAGCATCACCGGTCGCTCCATCCTGAATCGCTTCGGTAAATTTTTGCTCGAGAAGAAGATCCTCTCTACGGTGAATGACCTGAAAAAGGACACCCGGGAATCTCGGCTTCCAATTGGCAATGCCTATGTCAAGTTGTACCTGGCTACTTCGACTGATAGGTTGAGAACCGGAAAAACACTTAGCACCTATGCCACCATCCTCAACAACTACTTTGAATTTATCGGAGCGCTTACCCATTTTGAAAAGCTTACGGCACAACGGTTTATTTTCGCTAAGGGCCTTTCGCCATTCACCTCTTCGCTGTATGGTTCGGTAATCAAATCTTTGCTCAATGGGCGTTGGGATATCTCACCAGTCTGGATGAGGAACTCTCGGCACCGGATCGAAGATTAAAGCTGCGTTGGCTTCGCTTCGCATCAAGTCCATGAAGGATGTAGTGGCCATTAAGACTAAGAATGTATCCCGGCAACTCTATTACAAAGAAAGCTTGACGCTGAAACAACGCACGCAAATGATCAACTGCTGTGCCACCTCGCGCGAGAAAGCTATTGTATCGCTGATGGCCTATAATGGCTTGCGCCCCGTGGAAGTGCAACGCCTCCTTTTGACTGATGTAGATTTCCGCAAGTCGGTTATCTCCATTTGGGGAAAGGGAAAAGCGCCCGCGCCAAAGAGATGATCGTACTTTTTAAAACTGTTACAGTACACTTGAAAGCCTACGTGCGTGAAGTTGGAATTAAAAAGGGGGCTCTTTTCCGAGGCTCTCTTACAAAGATCTGCACCAAGTTGTGACCACCTTGTTCAAAAGATGAAGTTGCCAGCCAAGACGGGCGCAACTCCCCCACTCTCCGCACAGCTTGCGGCATACAGCAGGTCAGCTTATGTACGATGAAGGTGTACCTCTTGAATTCATCCAACGCACCTTGCGGCATTCCAATATGCAGAGCACGTTGGTCTATGCGCGCAAGGCCATCGAGCGTTCTTACTTCAAACAGCTTCGGCATCTGTGGTAGCTTTTTGCTTATCTTTCTTAGCCTTCTTGGCTCTCCTTGCTTTTTCAGCGGCTGCTTTTTTTGTGCTGCCATTGCTTCCTCAAGTTCATCTTCTTCCTCTTCATCATCCGCGGGCGCTTTCTTGCCGGGCTTGGTGTTTACAACAACCGCTGCAGGGGACGGGTATCTTACGCTCGCTACGCTCTCTTTTCGCCAGTTCCGACTCTTCCAAAATCGCCTGCACCATGGTCTCCAGTTCAGCAATAGTTTCAATATTGGATTCCTTTAGTAGAGCAAGTTGATTGGCGGTAAGTCCGTAGGCCGCGCCATAAGCAACAATCTCATTGGCGCGTAAACCCGGTACAGTGTACCAATTCTCGACCCTACGATAAAATTCGGCTATGCCTGCGATCCCGTTCTTTTTCGCTTGTAGCAGATTTTTTTGAAAGTAGTCAAGGCCAACAAATACGAATGCGGTGGTGGCAATGGTATTGTCACGCAGCTCAAAGAAAACACCCAGTGCCCGTGGCGACAGACGGCCGGCATCATCAACTATAATTAGCTTCTTTGAGTTATCCTTTGTAAGCATATGACTGAGCGTTTTCATTTTTATGAACAGGGTATCATAAACAGTGGGATAAACCCCGGAGACCTGAAAGAGCATCTCATTGAAAAAATTCGAAAGCATATAAGTGGTTCCGATGCGCAGGTAGTAAACGTTTGAGTTTTCGTTGACATACTTGGCAATGGCTGACGATTTGCCCATGCCTTCGCGGCCTAAAAGACCGACCATACGCGACCGTCTCTGTGCTTCCTCAAGCACTACGAGAATGTGCTGCTGCGCGTGAAAAATAAATTTAATCTTTGTGTACAAGTAGTTTAAAAGATCGACACCAGAAAATTTTTCGTGAATATTTTCTTTCATGATTAATGTTGTTTAATGGTTAAGTTATCTCACTAAGGGTGAACAGGAACGTTTGCTACTTCAGCCTCAAATTTGCTTTGCTTCATTTTTTGTTTTATTATTTTGTCTTCGAGGGTTTCACGCTTAACCGGAGGCCGTCCAGTCTTGCCGCTTACTAAATCCTCATCCTGTTGGCGTGCATCCTTTAGGTATTTCTGTGCCTCAAATAAAATTCGCCTATGTTTTTTCATGACTTCAACTTTGTTGTTGCGCATCATGACCATGCGTGGCTCGATTTTGCCGATGTACTTAGGTGGCGCGCTCAAAGATGTGGATCAAAGAAAGATCCAAAGGGTCATAACACATCCGGACATCGGATTTTTATACGACCATAGTGTCTCAGGTTCCGTCACTTGGTAACAGTACTCTACGCCATCAATCTGCAGGTCAATGCGACCATCATCCTTAATGCGTTTCTTTGTCTTGGCTTTCCAGAACAAGAGCGGCACCATCCAGTCTTGAAGCGGGTGGGTTCTTTTCGATTTGTTCATGCGGAAGGTGTCAGCCGGTGAGATCTTTTTTTTACGGTCGTTAGTCATCACATTATATTCCTCGACCATCTTGCCAAACTCGGTTTTCATTTCAGAAACAGATAACATGGATTTTTTGTCTTTATAAATTTTTTTTCTAAGTTCTTGTTGGGTTGCCAGCAAAATTTTTGCTCTCACAGATTCTCCGAAAACCACGGCTTGTCAGCGTGCAACTTCTGAAAAACAGCGAAGCTTGACTCGATTTCTGCTTTCCCACGTGGGGATGTTTGGGTAAGCTTTGGTTGTGATAACCCCTAGGTTATTTATCCTTCGTATGAAGCGCTTGAATATGTTGCGTTTATAAACAGAATCGCGATCTACAATGATTTCTTCGGGAAGAAAGCAGTGATCGACAAAAGCCATCTTGAATGCATCTTTTGCCTGACTTGCCAGCATCTTTTCTGACAACGCCCAACCAACAATCTTCTTTGAAAATACATCAAGGACTACATACGCCCACAAACGGATTACAATCCCTAAGTGGTTGCGGCAGTACATTTGTAATTTATAGAAGTCCCCCTGATACTGTTCGCCAGCAGCTTCAGCAAGGAAACGCGTGATCTTCGGAAGGCCGTTCTGTCTGCTCTTAATTTTGCCATTAGCGTCATCTGCAGAGATTGTGTACCGTCTATCGCTCCTGAACAGAATGCGCATGAAAGCCTTAATCGCCCCGGTCATTTTAACCTGGTATTCTCGCTTCTCCCCGCGGGCATCATGAATTAGAGTCGCAGGAATTCCATGTCGCCTGCAAAGAGAAATTTTGCGCCAGAAGTAAACTTTGCTAATTGTATTAAATACCGGTGTTGTTTGTGCATCAATTTCGTTACGGATGACTTTTTGGTAGCAATCGTAAATAACCGCTGGTGGCCATTTTGCTTTATGAGAGTCTTCAATGCCATCAATCAACGCATGTGATTTCGCAAATAGGATCTGCTCGGCCTCAGTTGTAATTTTCTCTCTGTAGGATGTTAAGAATCGCGGCCATTTGTTATCATATAGGTCTTGAAAGGTTTCGCGTAAGTAAGTAATTTCTGCATTCCGATTGATATCTTCTTGCAGTGTAAACTCAGCCTTCAATAAATCATAGGCAGCCTTAGAATCAATAGGCATCTTAGCTTTCGATTTGACGTTGGTGGCAATGCCTCGTCATAGTCAAGCATGAGTACACCATTCTCTTTATAAGTCTTGTAATAGCGACTCTTGCCGTTTACGAATTTCGAAATTCCATTACGAATGGTTTTCTCAGATAAACCGAACCGCTTAATCAAAAGCCCAGCGGATAGGAATAACACGATTCCATATCCAGATGCTTTTTTGATCGCGTAGTAAATCTGAGCTCGATATGCACCGTAGGTAGGTTCGGGACTAACGGTGGGGGTAGGGAAATGTTTGCTATTTTTTTCCATTGTTGTTAAGTCTTTTAATTTAATTTATTGATTCCTATAGGTTGGTAGTCTTGGTACTGAGAATATTCTAATGCGCAACGAATCCAAAGTTCCAGCGGACCAGTCATACACTCTTTGAATTCTGCGCACAACCCATGCTCAACAAGAAATTCATTAAAGGCACAATAGACTTCATGGTAATTAACCGTCTCTTTAGTAAATAATCTGTGGAGATCGCAAAGAAAAAAATGCCTTTTTTGCTCCCACATTTTGTGAATGAGACCTTCATTAGGTAAATGAAAAGGTAAAGGGAGTTGAAGCCCCGGCTGTCGCCAGCGGTTGTCAAAAAAACTTTTTTGGATTTTAAATTTGATCGCTTCAATCTTCGAGACATAAGACGTTTGGTGCGCCCGGATGTTCGCGATGAAAGGATTCTGCCTGAGGTGAGTGAAGCTTTCTGGCTGATATGTATCAGCATTAAAAGAAAGAATGATTTTCTTTTCAGAACTAATCCTGGAGGAGTTCTGGAAATTAGGCGTTTTGTATAGTCGTTCCATAATTAATCAAATTTTTAAATAATGTATCGCAGTGATCTGCGACTTGCTTCTGATACGAACCCATTGACGCACGTAGCGTAGGCGGTGGCTCAATCAGAAGCCTTTTTCAAAATTTGATTTTTCGGAACTGGTACATAGATATAAATTATTTCAATTCGTAGGAAATATTTCAATCAAATTTTTATGGATGCACACAAAATGCCCATATATTGCACACAAATTAACACACATAGACTAAATTGCATTTTGTGTGCATTATATGTGCATTTTAATTACATAGCAATTTCACTTTAATTTAATTTATCAATGCAAAACCCATAAAATGAATGAAGCTAGAAAGTCAAAAGGTCGTTTAATAACCGAACTAGTCGAGCTATCGGACTTGACACGAAAAAGCTATTGGTATAGAAATTGGAGTTTCGCGGAACTCGATAACTGCCTATGAAAGTGGGCGAATAAATGTGCCTTTAAACAATGAAAAACTAATTAAATTATTTAAGAAGTTTAAAGTCAATTTTTTAAAAGCTACAAGCACCCCAACAGGTAAAATTGAGCTAAGAAATGAAGGAATAATTAAGTTGTTTGATCGCCTAGATCCAATTAGACAGCAAGATGCCGTGAATTATTTGGTGACGCTTAATCAATCGGTTACTGAATCGATTAAGGACTCAATCATCAATATTTTGAAAGAAAGTAAGTAGCCCTAATACTTTCGATTGCCAAGACTACCATGTTATTTAAAAAAAGCTAAATGATTTTAATATGGATTCAATACCTACTTGATAACCAACTATTACCCTATTTACAGTATGAATAGAAAAGGCTTTTGAAGAATGTAAGTAAGAATATAGAAGAAAGTAAAAGAATTTCAGCTCAATGAATTGTTAAGTCCGCAATATAAAGGATGTGGATTGTACTTCAGTTAAATTATTCAACGCGACACCTAGAAAGAAGAAGGATACTGATACTTAATTTTCTTTATTATAAGTTTCAATAGCTTTAATAAACTTCTTCTTTTCGATCAGCTCAATGCAGTACTTATGCTCACCAACCATATCTAACAGATTATTTTTGCTCAATGGTAAGATCGGGCCATCACCAGTTTGTATGGCTATAACATGATCCTCGTTTTGATCGGCTAGTCTTGAGTAGCCATTTATCTTTCCGCTAGTGCATTGAAAAAGCCAACATGAGTCTGTTGCCATTCCACCAAATTTACGACCATCCGGAAGTATGCGAAACAATTCTATAGTCTCGTTTGGTTTAATAATTCGTTTCTCATTTTTGTTCTTGATAGCAACAATGTTGGTTGAGTCTTTAAATTCAATTCGGGTTCGGGCATTCACCATTGTACTGTCTTTTAAAACAATTGTAAAGTCATACTTAATGCTTACAGGACCAACTGAACCAGTAGGCATATAATGATACGTGTATGTAGTATGGTTCACATTCCCATTGGGCGTTTTAATAACCGTTGTTTGTGGAATCATGAATTGCGCCTTTAGAAAAAAGACATTCATTAACATGAATATAGAAAAAATTACAACTCTCATATCTATTTAGTTAGTCCTTTAATAAATTGCCTGCGCTGATCCTTCTTCAGAGATAAATCTATTCCAACTCTCAGTACCACACGACTGGCATAGGGATTAAAATCCTGACCCTTTGCATTATATAACATCAAAGTATTTCCATTGAGCAATCGCGAGATTTTAAATTCTTTACCAATACCAACCAGGGCAACATAGGTCCATTGATTATAAGTATGGTCAAACCCTAAGGCTGGTAATTCTTGGTTGACCCGCTCCCCTTCTAACCTGAAATAGAACGATTTGTAGAAACGAAAATTCGTTAATACTTTATATCCCCATACATCATGCCCCGCCACCCAGGAAGGCTTCTTATCAAAATTGACATTAAAGATTCCTCCAACTCCAAAATCCCACTTACCAGTTATTCGATAATACACCTGTGGAGAAAGATATAGAGTTGAGTACTGATCTTTTTCGAATTGAAATGTTACTCCGGAAATAAGCGTTCCCTAAAAAGGTTTATCCCTCATCGTGTTCGGCTTGTGTTTAGGCAGGTCGTTGATACTTTCAAATTCACCATATTTGCGTTTGGCCTTTCCTAATTTAGATTGAGCATCGGTAAGCTTTTCTGATTGGTCGAGCACTTGATCCGTAGCAACCTCACTCCCTTTGAAGCGCTTCAGCTTTTAGTCTTTCAGGATCGCGGTACTGTTCTGCTTTATCAAGGTATTCTTGCTGCAAAGATTTAATCTTTTCCAGTTCCTGCTCGTGTTGTTTTATCGTTTGAATTTCCTCACGTTGCATCAGCTGCTGCTCAGCAAGTCCTTTTAGTTTATCAGAGTTTTCAAGACCACCAGCACGAATGCTATCAAGTTCGGCTTGATAACTTTTTAGTTCGCTGCCTATTCCTTTTACTTTACTAAGGCTTGCCTTAAAATCTTTTAACACTTCCATAGAGGGCATGCCAGGTACATTTAACGAAGGCACTTCCAAATTCATTTTTTGTAAATCATCGAGTTTGAAGTCGCCCATTTTTAAATCTGGCCAAATATTTTTTAAATTGAAATCCTTTGTAAACTCTGGATATTGGTTAGAAACTGCAGGAACATTAAAATCCATCTTCTCAATAAGCTGGCCATGGTACTCGGCCATGCCCGGATTTTCAAGTCCCCATTTTGAAATAGCTGTTGTGCTTTTTTCGGTATAGACTCGTTGAATGCTATCAACGGTAGCTTGAATTTGAGTAGCTGTTTTATCAATTCTTGTTGTTGCCTGGTTAGCCTGGTTTTGCATTACCGATTTCAGCGAATCAATCCTGCTTAAATAAGGATCAAATAAAAAGAGCCTATCGCTGATAGTGAGTGCCTCCATTTTTAATCGAAGCGAATCCATGCGCTTTACAAACTTGAGGGTGTCCAATGTTTGCGGAAAACTTGTAATTTTAGTAGCCACTTGATTCAGTGAATCTTGTACCGAGCTTACTTTAGAGATCGCTGAATCCGTTTTGCTTTTAATCTTACCCACTTCATCGGTAGTTACTTTTCTTAAGCTATCCATTTTTTGGATGGCTAAAGAATCCTTTCCTAGCTGACCTTGTGCTACTAGTGAACCAGACAAAAGCATGAAAATGAAAGTACCCAGGGCTACTTTAATTAGAGCCAAAGAGGTGCTATTTTTATAGAAATGTGAGGGCTTAATGGCGCTGAATATTATAGTGAAAAGTACAAAATTTTGTCTTCTGTTCAGCGCGTTTTGTTGCTCAATTTCTGGCTTTTCGCAAACAATTTTGGACCCCTGTTTTCTCTCGCCACCACTGGGCATGTTTGAGTCCACACCCGAGATTGTTGACCTGCGGTATGCCGCTGCATCCCAAATTACGAAGCCGCTGATATGTTAGAGTGGGACGGCACCCAATGGGTAGGCCGAATCAGTTATTCTGGAGTGGACCTTGCTCCGCCTCCAGGCTGTAACCAACGTGCTATTTGGATTGGCCATAGCAATGGTTGGACTGCTGGTGGCGAAGGTTTCGGGTTAAAACTTGACAGGCCTTTTGTGCCCGGCCATGAATATTCGTTTACGTTTACCTATGCTCATACAGGTGCCGGGCCAAACGAACCCTTTTCGCCCAGGCTTTATACCAACAATAAATCTGAATTTGCCGACACCATACGGGTTGGCAGGTTGCCTGCTTCCATGGATTGGGCTACAAACACAATTAAATTTGTTGCCAATCAAAATCAAAGCACGCATGACTACCTGATCGTTCATGCCTATGAAGTCTCCGGCATTGTGCTGGCTAACTGCACGCTGTCTGAAAATCTCAAAGCACCTTTTCTTAGAAGCGACACAACATTATGTATCGGGGAAGAGATAATCTTACAAGCTCCAGCCAACCGGTTTTATACGTATATCAATGGAGTACAGGCGAAACAACACCGGCTATAACTGTAACACAATCTGGTATTTACTCGGTTGAAGTTGCCTTGCCTGTTTGTAGTTCAACGTTTGACGAAGTTGAAGTTAGTTTCATCGATTGTAGTGTGTACATGGAAATGCCGAATGTATTTACTCCCAACGATGATAGTTATAACAGCTTGTTCAAACCTATAAAATTTAATTACCTTCAGTCTGGCTCGATAAAAATTATTAACCGCTGGGGTAAGGAGGTATTTGCGGGTGATTTATTTGTTGGTTGGAACGGTTTAACAAACGGTGATGAGGCCAGCACTGGAGTATACTACTGGGAGTGCAACTACATTGACAAGGATGGTGGAGTGCATACCCAAAAAGGTTTTTTGCAATTGTTGAGGTAAGCAATTTAGCTATCAAGATTAACTGGAACTATTATACTTGCATTTTTCAGGATTGTAGCGAGCATCAAAAATTGTTGCAATGTGCACGGTCTGGGTTTCCGTTTGATAGCTATATATAATTTTGTAATTAGCTTCTACCAGATAACGGTACTCTTTACCAGCGGATTTAATTATTTCTTGCTTAACACCCGATTCGGGAAAAGATTCTAACTGCTTTGCTCTACCCAAAATGGTTTCAATTATACGTTGAGCAGCAGGTTGCGAATTCTGAGCTAAAAAATCATAGATCGTTTCCATATCTTGAAGTGCGGTATCCGACCAGATCACTTGAGCTTTCTTCACTGTTTAAACCTGGCGTTAAAGTAGTTCTCTACTTCATCTTGCGAGTATACTTTTCCCTCACTTATATCATTTTCAGATTGGTTTAATTTGGCTTGTAGTGCTTCCCTGGTCTTGGGCATTCGCTGTTCATACAACTCTTGTATCGAACTTTTTCTCAACGTTTCTATTCGCATAATAAGTTTTTCGTCTTGTAACCGTGCTAGCCATTCAATCAGTTCCACCTTCTTTACTGCAATGTCCATAGTCACATAGTTTGAATTTAAAGTTAATTCTTTTTTTGTTCAAAAAACCGTAAACTTTTTTAGGACGAGACACGCAGAGTTCTCGAGACGAGTAACTCTGCGAAGAAGAAAATCGAATCATAATTTTTAGATCATTATGGTTGTTGGCCAAACAACATACTCACGCACAACATCAACAAAGACAAAGTTACAACCTTTGCATTTGCGCAGAGTTCCCAGAAGAGTAACTCCTCGGAGAAGAAAGTTTTAGTTTCAGGCCGTTTACCTTAATACTACCTTCTTGTATAAAAAAAATTAATGAATCCGAATTGACTTTTCTTTATCTTGAATTTTCTTTTTATAACATACAATCTGTACGATAAAATCATAATCACCAGTTGTTTCTGGTACAAACTTTAATGTATAATCGTTCCTATCTGAATAATTTATTGCTAAAGTGTCTTTGAATAGAGTTTTACTAGGATCTAGATAGTATTTTCCAAGAATCAGCGATCCTTTTTTAAACTGTTCATCAATAACATTAGCGACTGATGCTCTTATTTTTACTGTATCTCCTAAATTAATCACTTCTTTACTAATTTTTACAATAGCTTTCATGTTTAATATGTTTCCGTTATAATCAAACGATTTTGAATTATAAACAAAACCATCTATACTTATAGTACCCATATCTTTAAGATTTCCATTTTCATAATAAACTCTAAATTCGTCAACAAGCTTACCATTTGAATAGTAGTATTCTCCAGAGACCTTCCCGTTTTCATAATAGCTAATAGTTTTTCCATTTCTTATATCATTTCGCCACTCGCTCATTTCAACCAAAATTCCCGCCTTGTTATAAGCCTTAAATTTACCATTGATCTTTCCGTTTTCGACTTCATAAACGCTTTTGTATTCCTTCCCATCAATTTCATATATATTATGTTTTAACTCTTTTTGCTTACATGAGAAAAAGCTCACCATTACTATAAAACTATATGCACTATACTTTTTCATTTATTTTGTCTTTGAATTAATGGCGGTGGAGTAAAAACGTACTTAAAAGTTCCCGTATCCAATTTACCCTTTTCCCAGATTACTTCTTTTGCACTAACAAGGTTGGGTCCATTTATTAAAAACATTCCCGTATCTGAATCATTAGGATTTACAATCCAACTAATATGAACTGGACCTTTGGATTCAATTAGCCTATGGACCGAGTCACTTGCCAGTCTACCAGCTTCTAACATTTGTCCTAGATCTTGACCATCAGTTTTTGCAGACGTTTTAAAAATTCAAGAATAGACATCATAACATCAATAGGAATCATTTCAGTTCCAATAGCCCTATCATTAAAAAAGTCTCTGCCTAACCACTTGGTGAAGTAAAGACATACCCATATCTAATACTTCCTCTGCCTTGATATCCATAGTTATTCTTATAAATGTTTGTAACTGCATCCTGAGGATGTGGTACAAATTAAAATTATTATTAAATTCTTTCGGAGCCGAAACCGTAACTGGATCTAGCATATTAATCCACCCACTACTTGTGAAAATCTTATTTCCATCTGTCTGACCAATCACCGGATCACCTTCTCCACCTCTCGGATCAACAATATTAACTGGGTTATTTCCGTAAGCTACATAAGGACTCCAATACTGTCGCATTGGATCTGGCACTAACCACCTTCCAATTATAGGATCATATTCTCTTAACTCAAAATGACTCCACCCAGTCTCTTCATCCTTTTCTGCATACTGCCCCTGGTATTTGTAACGGTAGGTAAGTTCGTCAGGAGTTTTTTGTTCGCGCAGCACGGAGCCGTAGGCATAGTAGTCGGTGGCTTGCGTTACACGCCTGCTGCGGTGGGTAACTTTTAAATCATCGAACCACACTTTGGTATTTTCGCTCTCGTTGCTCACCCATATATAGATGTAGCCTTTTTGTTGCGGCCGTATAGGATTTGTAAAAGCAACTTGTTTTGGAGTTACGGCTATCTCCATGCCGGGGTCAAAGCCGGCATTATCAGGCACGCGCATGGCACCAGCATCTTTCAATATATAGGCTTCGTCAAACACAATGTAGTTCAAATACGCAAACGGGCGGGTGGCCGGGTCGCTGCCCGTACCTGCCAATGCAATCGGCAAATTATTGGTAAAGGCCTGATTGGCGGCAGCGGCTGTCTCCAACCCAAAGCTGGCATTTACAAACGCGCTCCCCAGCAGGGTGGCCATCATGGCGGTGGTGGCATTGCGCGTGTAGCTCACTTTGCGTTCAAACTTTGCCCACGTTTCTAACTTAATTGTATCTCCGGCATCTACTTTCAATGCAATGGCGGGGCCTGTTATGTCTTCTTTGGTAGCGGGGTTGCCGTCATCCGTCCAGAAAAGATAGCTGGTGCGCTCAGGCACGGCCACTTCGGTAGTTATGGGCGAATGGTTCATTCGGTAGTCGCGCTTCTCCGTTTCAAAAATATTTTTAAAGTATTGCATTTCGCGCAAGCGTGGGTTGGTCCAGTCGGCCACCCCGGTATCTTCCATGGTGGCGAGGTAAATATCTTCATCGGCTTTGAGTGTTGCGCGCACGTTGCCTAAGTGGTCGGTGAGTTCGTAAATGTATTCGTAGCCGCCCTCTAACTTTTGGCGGTAGGTGCCCAACTTGCCGCTACCATACACAGGCACTTCGCTAAGTGTAATGGGTTGGCCAACCTTTTGATCATAGATACTTAGTACGTTGCCGCTGGCATCGCGAATGTACCACGTAGTAAACTGCAACACGCCTGTGCTGTTGTAGGTTTCTTTAGCGAGGCGGAATCCACGGTCGTCATATTTGTATTTAGTAGTAACAATTGTTTTGGCAGCATCAGAATACACCGCACTTACTTTTCCGGTTACATCATAGTCTACATATAAGTCGGCACCGTTACATTATCCTGCCCTACCATTTGGCCAATGGCATTGTAGGTGTAGGCGTTTACATCAGCCAGAGACAGAGGCGAGGCGGTTGCTGGCTGCGGCTTGTTTATACAAACCAATTTGGTTTACATAGAAAATGTCGCCCACAACCACTGGACTTGAAAACAGCACACCCACTTTGATTGAAGTTACTCCGGCAGGGATTGTAAACTCAACTGTTGCCCAATCTTCGTTAGCAGCGCCTTGTGGCAACACGCGGGTTAACCAAACCAGATTTGCACCTGTGTTAGCATACACATAAAGATAAGCCAGACCAGAAGTTTGTCTATAGCCTTTAACTTTATACGTGTATTTTTCACCCACTGCAACGGGAATGAAGGACTGTGTAATTATACCCACCGTACTCACCAGGTTACAGGTAACTTTAACATAATTCTGACTACCAATAGTCTCGGGGGCAATTGTTGCATTGCCATTATTGGTATATCCTGTAGTTCCATTAAAATCTTCATTTGGGGCTGCATTGGCTACGCGCAAAGCTTCGTACCCATACGTAAAATCATGCACCCGATGCTGACCTTCGTTGTACCGTTTTAAGGTTAGCAGGTTTCCATTCGGATCGTAGGTAAGATCATTCTCGCGGAATTTGTTTCCGGCTAACGCATAACTACTGCTCAACTGACCAAAGGTTGGATTGGCAAACTGAGCTTCTTTCAATTGATACTTATCGTCATAGCGATAGAGGAACATGCCTTTTAGTTCACTGCCACCGCTGGCATAGGCCGGGTCGGTGCGCCAGGCCTGGCTGGTAATATTTCCATTATACAAGGCATTACCTAAATAGCTACCCGATGGATTATACGGATCGGTGATACTCACAGCAATCGGGTCGCTGTAGCGAATAAGCGCAGGCACTTTAGAGCTGGTAATTTTATAGCGATAACTGCCGGCATAACTTCCATCAGCCGAATTGATTTGGTAGCTAGTGCCACTCGCATTTTGATTCGAAGCGGAAACGTTCGTCCAGGTAACTCCAATTAACTTTTCCCACGTAATGGTATTGAGTGCCGTAATGGGGCGTGCAGGAATTACAAGTTGGGTGCTGATGGGTGTGCTGACTTGGGTTAAATCGCTAATGTTTTTTTGTGGTGAATAAATAAAGTAGGCAAAGGGATGTGTGCCGGTGCCCGAAAAGTTAGGCTCCAGTGTTGCAAAGTCAAGGCGGTTGTTATCCACACGGATGTAAAGACTTGCCTTGCGCGCATCGGTGGTGAAATTAGGCATCGAGGTGAAGTCGTTACTGTATAGATAAAGGTAAACGGTGGCTGGTAGATTGATGAGAGATGAAGGTACAGCACCAGAAAATCTATTTCCACTAATCTGGAGGTAGTTTAACATAGTCATGTTACTCCAGTTTGCAGGAAGTTCGCCTTCCATCTGGTTATTATATAAATAAATATTTTGAAGCTTCACCAAACTGGTAAAATAGCTTGGCATATATCCTGTTAGCTGGTTGTCATTCAACAAGAGTTGGTTCAGGTTTGCCAGATTCGCGAGGACGCAGGCAATACCCCGGTTCGCTTTGTATTTGCCAGACTAAGGACAGAGAGTTTTGTTAAGTTGCCAAACCAGTCGGGTATTGGGGCTGGCGTAAGATTAACATTAGTACTAATGTTAAAATTAGTAACGTTGATCAGATCGCCCATATACGGGATGGAGCCGGTGAAACTATTCGTAAATAGTTGCAGCACCTGTAGGTTAGCTAGCTTGTTAATGGATGGTGGGATTTGGCCCGTAAACTGATTTCCATATAAAATTAATTGAGTGAGATTTTGCAGGTTCGAAAAGTCGGCTGTTATCTGGCCGGTAAGTGCATTCGTATTGAGATATAAATTAATCAGTCCAGTCATGTTTCCAATCCACACAGGAAGAGAACCTGAAAGTTGATTCGAACCCAGATGCAAGTACTTTAAGTTGGTTAGGTTTTGTAGTTCATTTGGAATAGTGCCGTTTCTATTTGCACTATATAAATATAAAGTTTGAAGGTTAGTAAAATTGCCAATCCATGTTGGTATTGGTGCACTCGTTAACGTAAGATTACTTGAAATATCAAAATATGTAAGACTCGTAAGAGAGCTTAAATCAGGAATTAAACCAGTAAGGAAATTGGTTCCTAAGTGTAAACTTTTTAACAAAGTAAGTTGATTAAGTGAAGCGGGAATCGGTCCACTCAGGTTATTGCGGTATAAGGTTAGTGTATTAAGGAGGGTCAGATTTCCGATTGAAGCAGGTATGCTGCCCTGCATAGTTTGGTTGCTACCGATATTCAATGTTCTCAATCCTTTTAAGTCGCCAATTTTTGTTGGAATTTTTCCGGTTAGATTATTGGCAGTAGAAAAAATAATTGAACTAATATCTCCGTTCATGATATCAATGCCATACCAACTATCCATTTGCGTAAGTGTGGCAGAAGTTGGCCAACTGCCGGCCACCGGCCAATTGGTTTAGTTGTCCACCCGGCACCTCCCAAGCTATCATAAAATATTTTCAAGGCGGCAAACTCAATGATGTCGGGTACTAAGCCTTGTGTCGGTGGAATCCAAAAAGAGGCTTTGGCGTTGTTGATTTTATAGCCCGTTTCATTGATGCTGGCATCGGCAATCATAGCGCCTGTATAACCTGATACCACCGTGTAAACAGTCGCACCATTTCTCTTAAAATAGATTGAAGAACCAACGCGTTCAACCCGCAGCTTATCGCCTATCTGCCCAACCTGATTTGACTGATTAACACCGTTAAGATATACGTACACGCTTGTGCCATTTGTATACCAGCCATAATCCACTGAAGTGTAATCCGCATCCGTATTCACATCCGAAAGGCCAAATGTCCGTCTTCCATTTTGCGTATCAAGAGTATATTCAACCCAACCATCTACATTGACTGGTAGCGCATTTACCGAGGCAGCTCCGCCATTGCCCCAGCCCCAGCTGCAGTTTTCGTAATCGTGTTTCCATTTGCAGTAACACCTACCAGATCTGTCCACACTATGTCATATGAAGGATTCGGCACAGGGGTTGAGGGAATCCAAAATGAAGTTGTTACTAACGGTATCGAAGTATTAGTTGTGTTAATAGCAGCGTCTACTAATAAGCTGGTAGTAAGGGCTGCCGTTTTTGTATAAAACGTAACACCATTTTCTTAAAAGGATTGAAGAACCAACGCGCTCAACCCGCAAAATATCTCCATTTAAAGCCGTACCTGCTGCTAGGTTGCTTCCGTTACTGTAAACTGCATAACTCAATCCGTTTGAATAAATTGCATAGTCAATTGTGGTGTAATTAGCATCCACATTTACATCCGACAAGCCTACCATAAATTGATTGCTTAAGTAAGCTGGAAATTCCACATAGCCATCGGTACTTGCGGCTAAAAGATTTTGTGTTGCTGCTCCCGCATTGCCCCAGCCGCTTGGGGCTGTCTTTACGAGTTGATCACCACTAACAATTACTCCTACCAGATCTTTCCAAACTACATTGTAATTTGGAATCCAAGCGAGCGCAGGTTCAACATCTATTTCATTGGGCATTAATACATTTGTGTTAATTGACGCTACCAAATTCTCACTTGGAAGAGAAGGCACCTCGCTGTTATCGAGCTCAGTCTTGTCGGCTTCCGTAAAAGCAAGTTCTACTGCGTTAGTCTTCAACCTGGCGATCAATTCTTTGTATTGTGGACTTTCAGCACTGAATTGTTTAAAGGGCAATTTTTCATCTACTAACTCTGGCTTGAACGCGGGATTGAGTTTAAAGTAAGGAACTGAAGCAATGCGAGTTTCGTCTTTGGCATCCAGTTGCGGTAGCCCATGAATGCTGTGCCCTTGTTTGCCAGCATCAGCACCCTGATAAAGACCGGTAAACTCGCTATCAAAATAATCCAGTGTAAGACCAAACACATCGCCTTTAAAGTTGCTGTGTGCTCCTATCGCTCCATCCTGCCCGGGATCTTTTGAAGCTAAGGGATGATTGATTGATTCTAACCAGCCATGAATGTTGTACACAAAATCAATGCCTTGTAAATCTTTAGCAAGTTCAATGCGCTTCAACGGCCCATGCAGGTAATAAATATACTTTGCCTGTTGGGTCTTATTGGTTCCATTCAAACTGGTAAACGCTTTCGATAACCGGTTGTCGGCATCGTACTCATAGTGGTGATAAAAAATATCTTTTAGCGCAGCACTTTCGAAAGAACTTTTGAACCACTTGCGTTACGTTGCCCAAGAAATCGTAGCTATACTCAACAGCAAAGGCGCGCGTAAGACCTGTTGGTTTTTGAACCATCCAGGTTACGCGGCCGCGCTCATCATAACTATACCAGGTTTTTATGTTTGGATTTTCAGTAATGGCAACGGCACTGCGCACATACTTTTGCTTGAACCCGGTGATCGGGTCAGCATCTGGTAAGTCATAATAGGTTTTGGTCCAGTCTGTGATATCTGTATTCGTCCAGATAGATTGGGCAATATATTCCAGTTTACTTTTAAGCACAGCACTTCCAAAAACTTCTACGGTGCCTTTATATTCGCCTGATTCAATCGGGCGACCAAGCTCATCATAATGCGTACACGAAAAGCGGCCTCGCTCCCGCTGCAACGCATTTTGCGAAAAGCGAATACTTCCATCGGATCGATACATGTATTCGGTACGCCCGGCATCGGGTTCGGTCATGCTTAGCAACCACCCGCGGTGGTTATACACGTAAGTAGTTTTATCAATACCTGAATAGGGTACTGCCGGATTGTTGATTTTTAACTGTTGATAGCCATTTGGCGAAACTGATGAAATCAATCGCCCGGCATCATCATAAAAATTATAAGCAATGTCGCCATAGCTATTGGTGTAGGTAATACCAAGAGATGAAGTGCTGGAACTGGTAATATCAATCCGATAAAAACCCTGAACCCAATTTCCATTATTTGGTGGTACCACATAAGCAAGTTGGTTAGTAAATTAGTGACGGTATACGTTGCGCCAGCTTGCGGAGCTAGTGTAACTGGGGATGCACTCAACAAATAAAAATAAAGCCTGTCCATAAAGGCCGGGTCATTCTTTTTTATAGTTTGGGTATTCGAAATTGTTTTCCAGGTGCCGGGGCGGGCAGTCATCAATGTCTTGCCGCTTTTATCAGAAATGCCAATGGCAAATTTTCCATTCTGATCGCGGGTAACTTGTTGTACCCCTTGTTGCTTAAGGGTAGTCAGTGCTGTTTGTCCGGATAGCACCGTTGTGTTACGCAGTTGAATGTATTCATCTAACTCTTGAATAACAGGGAATGTTCCTGATAGCACCTCATGCCCAGTACCTAGTTTGTGCGCTTCGCCAGGCGCTGCCGATAACATTGCTTCACCGGTTCCATCTTCATAAAATTTAGTTCGGCTATAAGGAAATTTAGTGATGGGGGTATTTTGTTCGAGTGTATTGGCGGCACTATAATACCAGCCCACTGTTCCTGCATCCTCCGAAAACCCTGTGGGTGAATTCAGATCATTAAAGTCAACCACGTCAGCTCCAGAGGCATCCAGCATAAACCGCACATCGTACTTGAATGTTGAATTAACCATGTGTGCAGGCAATGAACTAGCCACTACCCTATCGTACTGATCTTTTACAATACCGGAGGTAAAAATTTTTCCGGAAGTCAGATTCTTAGATTGTGACTGTAGTGGTTTGCCCGCATAATCAAAGTAGGCTTTGCTACTTCCCACTATCGTTGAAGTTTGATTGTAAGCCGTTGTCTCAATCCAGTTTAGTTTACCATCGCAGTCGTTGGTTATGGTTAATGTGACAGTTGCTTTAGCAGGGCTTGCGCACCCAGTGGAAGAGACAGCTCCTAATTTATAACTGTAAGTTCCTGGATTAATCAACCGCCCGACCGGAAGTTGCAAACCAGAAGTTATCAATACGTCTTGAGGTGTGTACAATTCGAAAATGCTTGTGTTCGCATTGGTTTGTGGAACAAACTGAACTTGTTCCCAATTGCAATTTAGTTGACTAATGCTGCCAGGGACAGCTGGCCTTGAATTAACGGTAAAATGTTTTTGTTTTAAAAATACTTGGGCAATTGGTTAAGCTAAATTTGATGGTTGCAGTTCCTGAAAATGTAGGATCCCAGGTTACCAGGCCTGTAGAACTGATTGAGCTTGATCCGGCATTTAGAATACTCCATTGATAAACAGAGTTAATCGTTTCTGAATAGGTGAACTGCGAAGTACCACTACCTACGCATCGATTTTCGCCAGAAGATAGAATCTGCCCTGGTATATCGCTAAATATGTTAATTGGTTGAGTGCTACTTTCGGCATAACTATTCATACAAACAGCATTTGAAAAAAAATAGGCCCTACGGTTACAAAATCCCCTGACTGAAAATCAACAGGTGTATAGGTTTGACTGGTAGATAGAATCGCACTGGTTCCCGTCTCGCTATTTGTGTGTGTCCAACTATAATATATGTTACCGGAATGAGATGTATTGGCTGTGAAACTCAACTCACCCAGGCAATAATCGAATGAGCTGCGTTGGGGATTTATAGAAATATTGACAACAAAATTCTGAGTAGGAATTACTGTTAATGTAATTGTATTTGAATTTACATTGGTACATTGAAAAACGGCCTGCCTATAGAATGTGGTTGACTCTGTTAAATTAACCGCAGTGTATGCGTTTGAATAAGCTCGAAATTTGAGTAAAAACAGATGCTGAGGCAGCCTTTTAAACCAATAATAGGTTAAAAATCCGTTTCCGGTAGGTGATGAAGCACTTTGGATGATTGTCGAGCTATTGTTGCAAACAGAAGTGCTTGCGACACTAATTGCACCAGGGGTAACACCACCACTTCCGGGGTTTACTGTAACAGATAGAGTGGCTGGCGGTTGAGGCTCACCTTCCGAATCACGATAGTTTACTTTAACCTGACCCGTACCTGCACTGGTCCAATTCACTAGGCGAGAATTTCCGCTGCCACTTGCAGTTCCTTTTGTTATTTGCCAAGATGTTATTTTTGAACCTGCTGGGCCATTGAATGTATAGTTGTCATTATTGCCAACGCAAACTGTCGTCCTTCCTGATATTGACTGACCAAACAAAGTGTTTGACCCAATAGTTATACACCACAAAAGTATTACTTTGATGTAAGTCATCCCAAGGGTTCTATTTGATACAAGGGGCATCATAGGATAGACAGTTTAATGATTAGCATAATGATATACGGTCTCCGAAGTTTTTGTACGTCCATGTAAGAAAGTCTCTTTATACACTTTCGTTAATCGCCCTATACCATCATACTCATACTCTGTAAAGAGATTGTTGTTATCTAAGATATACTTAAGCTCACCCCACGGGCTATAGACATAACTCACCATGGCAGCCTTAAGCGGATGAACTCGGAAGTCATCAAATAGCGTTGTCGCATTTCTTGCCTCACATGAGATTTCCATATTGCTTCCAACAGCTATATCAATATCCTTCTATCAGGTACCATGAACCCGCCTGGCTAAACGTGGTTGGAATCGTTGAGCTATTTCATTTTTAGAATAGCATCTGATCGGTTTGCCCACACGGCTACGTGATACTTTTAGCACCTGTATTGTTAAATGTATGGCTAAATCCTTTGAACCTGTTGGCGCTTGCTGAAAAACTACCTGTGTGTGCGCTGCTACTTACCGCTGTGCCATTCAATTTAACTCCTCCGCCCAGTGCACCATTTTGTCCCACGGTTTCCTCCAATCCGGAAAAAGCAAACTCACTATATTGTGAATTGGAAGCGGTTGCAAATACCCGTGTTTGGTCGAGTGACATTTTGGTGGCTGCATAGTTTCCGTTTAGGTCAGTTGCCTCTAGGGCATTAGAGTTGGTATCAAATAGTTTTATTTCATTAAGTCTCTGCCAATTTGAAGTGCCTGTATTCCCTGTCCAATCTGTAAATTCATTGAAATTTGCAAACGGATATAATCCATCTGTTCGAAGTGCTACATTTTCATCACCTATAAAATTATAACTAGATCGCTGGCGCCAGACATCGTATTGTGAGCATTAGTACCCGATGTACCAATTCCAAGCACATTTATTTGATTGCTCCACGTTTGTGCCGAAGCAGAAACAAGCGCTAGCTTATTTAATGAAGTCTCATCAGAAACCTTATAAGTTGCGCTGCCGGCAACTTGCGTTATCATGTGCTCATTATAAGACTTAGCGGGATCAAATTGATAATGCTCCTTCATTGCCATTAAAGGATAAATGGTATAGGCAGGTTTAACCTCAGTTACGTAGGTGCTTCCAAAGCCATCAGTTAGTAGTGTCTTAATTACCTCGCCACTATAAAAATCAAAGGCAAGGTTCTTGGACGAAGTGGTGATGCCCGTTTTATAATTGATACTTGTGGAGCCAGTTTGTATTGAAGGATAATTTTCTTTGCTAGAAATGGAAGCTAGTAAATTGTAATTATTATCAGTCCTCTTTACAAATTTTCCATTATTAAACACTTCATGTACAATACCTTGGTTATTAAATGAGCCGAGTGTATTTACATACTGTTGATTATTAAAAACCGAGCCTGTTAGGTTAGCATCATACAGGTAATTATTGATGGTCTCATTGATTTTCTACCTTGTCCGTCATACAGGGTTATTGATTTTAAGTTTCCGACAAATTGAGTGAAATTTCGAATTGCTTTTTTCACGGTCTCAATTCTTGAGTAAGCTAGGGTTTGGCTGACTCCGGTTACATTTGTATTGCTACTGGCAAGCCCTGCTTCTACAATCATCCCATCAAGAAAAGTTTGAAATTTGTATTGAGAATATTCAGGAACAATCTGAATACTTCCGTTCTCGTCAGTAAATTTTTCTCGCACATTAACAGTTTCATAGATAACCCCAGGCGATGGTATTTCGCGACCAACTGTAACTAATCTTACGAATCCCTGAAGCATCATTTCTTTGTAAAAGCTATCTATGTTAGAATAGCCAGTATTCGCATTAAAATCATCTGTAACCACCGGCTCGAATGAGGTAACTCCATTTTGATACTCATAGAAAGTTGACGATTTTTTATTACTAACCGGCTCATTAAGGGTAATAGACTTCACGCGAATGCCACCTCCTAGATTAAGAGCTGACCCTAAATAAACATTCCCTTTTAAATACCGATGATCTGGGGTATGCTGAATATTAGTAGAGATAATCAGGGAGGTTGGCGTAACCTCTTGGACAATACCGTTTGTTAAAAGATAAGGTGTTGTAGTTATTGGACCACCTTGAGTGGCAAATTGCTGTATAATAAACAGCAACCAAGTCCACCGAATTTCCTACACTAAAATAATCAGTATACTTTATGTCGCCACTTCCCCAAATATTTCCTCTGAGTGTTATAATCGGTTGTGGAAGTGGATCACCAGTTTGAGGATTATATAATTGAGTATTGAATGTTTAGTGGTAGGGAAAAGTTTTTATAGTATACGCTTTTAGTATATCGGTCGGCTTCATATTCAACTTGTATTTTGCCCCGGTACTTGTTGAAATTGATTGCAGCGACCAAACATCCAAATTCTTTGAAGAAATTTGAGTCGTTAATTTCTGTTGATTATAAGTCGCTCCATATTCTTTGTAGTCAGATTTAAAACATGACCATATATCCTGCATGTCTTTCTGATAGGGTGGGTTTTTAGTTTTTTTAAGTGAAAGTACCGATCCCGGTTGAGGCAAAGTTTGACCTAACAGTGCCCAAACGATAACCTCATTACTTTGTTTGTATCTTATATATCCATAAAAATCATTACCACCCTGTTTAAAGGTTAATAGGTCTCCAATTTCCATTCTGGCAAAGCTTTCCGGTTGCTAAAGCAATATTGTATGAATTACTACTACTATTAATTGAAGATATAGATGCATCTACAATTTTTGAGTCGGAATGATTATACCCAAACCGAGTTGGTGGCATGCTAATGCCTCTTCCTTTTCCATAGATGGTCACTGCGTTCAATGTTAACTTCCCAGAACCAATCGAAGCGTCAGGTATGGAGTTTAAAATGTCGATTTGGGAAGAGAAGTTATTTGGCAGGTTAGCGCAAAGTGAATAATCTGTGTCCATGTCAATACTTCGCAGTGAGTTAAGATTAAGCTGACTTTGATTTGCTGCTAAATCATAAACATCGATAACATTTCTTCCTTGGTGGTATTCTATGCTCGACTGAGATTGATTATAGTTCGTGCTACTGGTCTCTAAATTAGAAGGAACGTCCTCGTTCCTCATTAAATAAACCGACTTCAATTTTAATTGACTCACAGGATGGAGAGTATAACTGCCTCTTGATTTAGGCGCATAGCCACCTTCATCTACCCAGTTTATATGCTGAAAATATCAGTTGTAACAGGGTTCTCGTTTGAGGATGTAACTCCTTTGCCGTCTTTTCTAATCTCTTTTATAAATAGTGCGGTGTGTGTATTTGTGCTAATACGATTTAGATAGTAGAGTTCTTTCTTACCTTTTGAGTATGATTTAAAATTCTTATCTAACTCTTCATTGAAGTTTTCACCCGGATTTCGCCATCGGTATTCCTTTGCCCATTGTCCGTACTCTAGCGATACCCAATAACCCCAGTCCCCCACACTTGGAAGCCCATCCTGATTGCGGTCCACATAATCGGGGCCTGTAACTGCAGTCAGATACCATGTATATGCATACTTATTAGGATTTTTTAAATAGTTAAACCGATCCCCTCCGACATTATCCTTCTTTTGAGTAAAAGTATATTCATCATATGAATATGCAGGAAGTGAAAAGTGATAGGTTACTCCTGAGGGGTTTGTAATCCTAAACCCACCTACCTGACCACCAGCGGAAATGTTATCTCTGACAAAACCCTTTGCTGAGCAATCCAAAAATCCTCTATTCAACATGGTGGCACGTTGCGTAACCATTTCCTGATTTGAAAAATATTCAATGTGCTTCGATCCTGGAACGTTAGGGGCCGTGTGGCCATCATTCAGGCCAGTTTGTGGAAGAAACGATGGCCAATAAATAGGATTTGGGCCACTACCCACATTGACTACTGGAGGATCGCTAATTACCCGGTTTGAGAAGTCATTGATAAAATGGTACTCAACTTTTTGATTGATATCGTATTGTTGAGTTGCCGGTTGATAGGTTTTTACTACATAGGGTTGATTCTGCTTTTGAGATTTTGACGTCCACATTTACTCTATAATGGTAAGGACGAATACTGCCTGAAACTCCTTGCGCCATTACCAGGTAGTTGTCATAATCAGCATACGTACCACCGTTCAATTCATCACTCGATTTTCCGCTAGCTGCAGCATAGGCTCCTGAAAAATTACTATAGGCATCGTAGGCTTTGTTGTCCACGAAAGGCATTTTGTGCATGTTCACAGATCCATACACTAGATTGCTTTCAGATTCATCAATCCAGTACCGTACATACGAACGACCTAAGTTAAGATTAACAAGCCCCGGTATTATTGGTATATCCAACGCAAAATTTTCTGAATGCGTGCTGACCTGACCATCTTTTGAATTTGCTACTCCAACTGAAGAACTACCTATTCCTCCAGATATGGAAGGATTTGAACTTCCACTTCTAATTGATGAGCCCAAGTGACTCCCGTATCCTGAAATTCCAACTCCTGCCGAGGTGTTAATTCCATTAGAGTGAGAAGAAATACCTGCGTCTAATTGTAAACCACTGCTGATTGCTGAAGCTGACTTTCCGATAGATAAGTCTACTCCAGCACTTGCATATCCCCCTCCTCCGTATGGAGAAATACCAATCTGCACATTTCCTTTAATTCCAGGTAACTTATCAAGTTTAGAACTTGCTCCTAAATAAGCACCAACACCGTAGCCTTGATAAGTATCATGTGAGACCGATAATCCAGCTGTTACATTGGCTACATTTGAAATCCCAACCAGAGACGCCAACTGTATAAGTTTTCAGTCTCTCCACCTTCCCAATAAGTTCTGTCTACAAGTGAATTTCCATTAAAGTCATCTGCGTATCCGTTAACCATGCGAGTCAAACTTCCAGGGTTTAGACTCCAACCCAAGCCTACCCAACTGGCATCTTCTTCCGGCTGGATGCCAGCATGATAGGATAGTGCCATTGGGTAACTTCCTCCAGTACCCGGCACTTCAATGAGTGGAACACTGTACGTAAAATCACCAGTTGCCAGGTTCACCATATCCGTAGTATCCACAGGCTCAAAGCTGGTTGCTTCCGGGGCAGTAGGCCCGGAGGTAAGTGCCCAGCTTACAGTAAGCGCTAACACGTTAGTCATCATCATCATTATTAAGAAGACGACAATGGCTTTTTTAATTCCGGATGTTACGGATCATCATAGCTAGTGGATGCTTTTGTAAAATCTATTTCTGGAACTTCATCTAACTCCTTGCGATTAAATCGCAAAGCCTGGGCCAACACCCAAACCAAATTCGGCCAGATTAATTTGTAGCCAGTTGGCCGTTCTCGCTTCATCTTTATTGAATACAAGCAATAAATCGTTGCTGCTGCCCATGCCGAAGGTGCGGTTGTAAACATAGTCGGCCAAAGCAATTGTATCTCTCGCATCGGTAGTCATGTTAACATAGGTCCCCATTCGAAAGGAGATGGTTTGCAGTAGTTCACTGAATTGTGCCTGCGGCATGGTACTAGCCTGAATTGCCTCGCGTTGGTTTTTACTTAAACTCAAAACAAAGTAATAATACTTGCTATACTTAATCCGCAAGGATGAAATACGAGCAGTGTCTGTTCCGTTGGTTAGCTCTTGGACAACCAGCAAGTCGGTGGGTCTGTAGGTGATACGAACATTAATGTCATTAATGGTTTCCTCCTGTATCAGATTATTGTCTGGCTCTAATACAAATTGCTTCAACTCCTCTTCCGTTAATGTGGGAGGCGAACAAGAGATTATGCTATACGTTAAAAAAACAAGTAACACCTTTTCATAGGCTAGCGGCCTTCGTACTTTTATTTAAACCTTCCAGAATTTCATCTGTGATATCAATGCCCTCTTTGGCGTAGGCAATGTTTCCATAGTCGGTGGCTGCAAGAATGATCCGAAGGCCTTTTCTTTTACCATAGTCTTTAATAAAGAGATTAACTTCGTCTAACACTTGTTTGGTCATTTGATTATCTTCCTGAGTTGCTTTTTCATTTGTAGCCTTTTGATAGTCGGCCACTTGTTGTTGCTTGGTTTGCAGGAGTTGTCTGCTTAAGTCTCGTTCTTTGGCTGTCATGCCCGCACTCTCTTTTTCAAACTTCTTTATATCGTTTTGAATCTCGTTGATTAAGGTATCCACATTGGCTCGCCACACAACTGCCTTTTGCTGGAAGGCAGAACGAGCATCAGTCATTCCCTTATAACCATTCAGTAGCCGGGCTGAGTCAACGTAAACGAGGTCATTACTTTGGAAAAAATGTTGAAAAAGAAGAAAAGAATTTGAAAGGATTAGGATCGTAAATAGAAAGCCTTGTAGAGTTAACCTCATAGACATAGCAATTGAAAAGTTGAGGAATACTTACAGATATGCTTTAAACTAATTGCAATGATGAATGAATAAATCAGTTTCCCAATTGCATTTCCATCCGGAAAGAAGCAAAGTTTTTTCATGAAAGGGTTGTAGGTCTAGGTTAGAAATCTGAAGTTATAGTGGTAACCACCGATTTTAATGAAATGTAGAAATTAGCTTCGAAACTATTTTAGCGATCTTATCCGAAATCATACGAACACTTCGATCCCCCATAGGTGGGGGATGGATTGCGAATTTTGCGTGAATTCGAATTACCTGGGTAAAGATTTTGACAAAACCTCTAAGAATATTACATGGACCAAACTTCAGACCAGAGCCTTGGGTTCAGAACGCGCCACCTATTAAAGGCGAAGGAGACTCTCTGGGAATTCCAAATGAAGGTCCGAACAATATTGAATTTTCATAATCAAATTCAAGTAACTTAGCCAGAGTTCTTAGTGTTTAAATAAACCAGATCTAACTGACCCTATTGTGAATATTTTGAAGGATATAAAAGAACACACCTCTATTGAACTGAGCGATCTGGTTGAGCAAGGATTGCCCTTTACCCTATATCTAAACTTTCAACGTCAATCTTGTTTTACCCAAAATGAAATGGCCCGTTGCTTAAGTGTAAGCATGCGCTACCTCCAAAATAAAACCAAATCTGATACGCTTAACAAACCAGCTTCCGAAAGGCTAATTATACTTTCCAGGATTTGGGATGCAGGCCTCGCTACATTTGATGGAAACAAAGGAATGTTGAACCAATGGCTTCGCAGGCCATTAATATCTTTGCATAGTAGGGCTCCCCTACAACTAATGACCAATGTCATTGGTATGGAAGAAGTCAAGCAATTGATAGGCAGAATTCAACATGGCGTTTATTCATGATGGCGTATCAATACAGAAGGCTCTTTTTACCATAAAAAGCCATCCCGTTTATTCGGGATAGAAATCGGGATTTTAACTGAAAGCAGAATTTTAAAAATCGGGATAATTTCAGCGCAAAATTTAGAAATTAGAGCGCACTCTGAAAACTGGTAGACACATTTTAAATTCTTAGAACTGTTGAAAAGCACGCAAAAACACATTCCTAATTATCCACTAAATTCAAAAAGAATATGAAGCAAAAGTGGTGTAGCGATAATTAAAACTCAATATTCGAAGAAGTGATTACTTAAAGGTTTTAGATACATTCTTAACTGACACAACCATTCCGAAGTATACTCGCTCCTTATTGATACTTATGTGAAAGATACTAAAGAAAAAGACAAACTCTTCCATGCTATCGATACAATTGAATGCGTAAAGAAAAAGGCGGAGTGGGCGCTACGCTGGATAAATCAAGGAAGCTTTCAGGAACGACTTATCGCTTTCGCTGCCGTAGAGGGTATCTTTTTTTCTGGTTCCTTTTGCTCTTTGTTTTGGTTGAAAAAGAGGCTTGATGCCGGGATTAACTTTTTCAAACGAATTAATATCCCGCGATGAGGGATTACACTGCGACTTCGCCTGCCATCTTTATACGAATCACCTGGTAAATAAACTTCCTGCTGAACAAGTAAAGAAAATAATTCAGGATGCGGTTACTATTGAAAAGGAATTTGTTAGTGATGCTCTCCCTGTTAATTTAATTGGTATGAACGCAAAACAAATGTGTCTCTACATTGAATTTGTTGCAGATCGATTACTTCTTGAATTAATCGGAGAAAAAATATACGGAGCTGTAAATCCATTTGATTTTATGGATATGATTTCCCTTCGGGGTAAAACGAACTTCTTTGAAAAAAGGGTAGCTGAATATCAAAAGGCCGGTGTCATGGATGTGAACTCCAGAGAGCGCGATCGGTTTAGTACCGAAGAGGATTTCTGATTTCTTAAATAATACTATAATGAAAACATCCTCAATCTTATTTTGTCTTATTACTATGCTCTACTTATCCTCTTGTGTTGATTTAGGGAGCGTAACCTTTAATGAAGAAGAGGCTAACTGGCTGAAGGCTCATAATAAATGGGATGAGGCCTTAGCGTGTTCGGATCCTAAAAAGCTTCAGATTAAGGAAATTTTGAAAGCTGAAATTTCCCTATCCCATGAATTAGATTCCTTGGTTCGTAGTATTGAAAGAAATTATCCTGAGGCTGGTATTGGGTTTAGCACCACTATTAAAGCATCTTCTGATAGAAATTAACCAAATATCTATTGAGTTAAATGTATCTACTTGATGGTGGGAAATAAATAAGGGGTTGGGGTAACCTTTCTAAGGGGCTTTCTGGTTTCTCCTTTTGGTTTGTATGGCTCATCCTTATTACCATGCTTTATCCAGTGCCCGAACTTTTGGAGGAGTGTTTACGGAATATTCTGCAATTCATAATTGGTGCGATTCTACTAAATCTTTGGTGGCTAATTTCAAACACCGGGCAATTCGCCACCATAAGGAAGCTAATCACTTTGCTGGAAGCGGAATTTAAAACGAATACCTTACAATTATCGGACGGTACTGAGATTCCTTTCAAACTAATTTTTGAACAACATATCCAAGAGGATTGTGAAAATGTGGTCAGTTTAATGCATTGGCTTGTAAATTACTCATACCCAAAACTTAAAAGCGGATCTGCCTGCAGGCTTGAAAAAAAATGGGGTGGCTGCGCCACGGACTACGATCCGATAATTGCTTTGTTTGAATTTCATCATCCTTTACAACTTCATCACAGTCATGGCATCTTTCAAATTGAGAGTATTCTAGGCATGACGCTTACAAATTCAACAGGACGGGTCGTGCCGGTGAGAATTCTCTGTGAAGAATACCTGCGCGCGAGGTATCAACAAATTCCTACACCTGAAATGTGGCTTAAAGGAATTCGTTATCAACCCTGGATGTTGCGAACTGCTAAAATTGAAAACAATTATCTATAAATATCTCTTATGACTACTGATGAACAACTAAAGCACGTTGATGCAATTCTATTTTCATTACCTCTTTTTGGTGTCACCGCTATATGTTATGAGGCAAATGATATGGGGGATGTGTTCTATTACACAGGGTGCGAAATCGCGCATGGGCATGAGGTTGTAGTTGACCTCCCTGATAATATTATGAGCGCTGCGGAGGCTATCGCTGGAGAGGTTTCAAAGAACATTGATAACTACTTTTCAGACATAACGGATGATGGGTCGATGGTTTATTTGAAAATATCTACCACACCTCAGTATAACCTCCTACTCACGCTATCCACCTCTGTTTCCGAGTCTGGTGATGGTAGTTGTTTTGAAGGTGAACTCAATGAAGAATTAGGAGAACAATTAACCTTAACAGGGTCAACGAAATTTAGTATGTCCTATGATGGGTCGGGGGATAGTGGCGGGATGACTCAATGTGAATTTTACAAGGGTGATAAAGAATTCAGGCCAAAGTTGGATACTCAAGAACTTACTTTCAAGCTTGAAGATGTGGTATACCTACTCGGTGAGGCTAATTTTAACGATAATGGCTCAAGTGGCGAGGCAGTCTTTACGCTAAAGGAAGATGGAAGGTGGTTGATTGATGGTAATAACTCCTATTATGAGGATATTACTAAAGAAGATACTTATGTGCTTTACTCCTCACAAAGCGCCAGTGATACTCTAAAGGTGGCTTAACACTATTTGCCACTACACTATAAACATAACTGGGAGGTGCTTATAGGTTTCGCCCTATACTATTAATCGGAAGCGCGGCTCATGGTGACCAAAATTCAACGGCCTTCTTTGTTATGTTTTTCAAACATATTGCTTGATTCCAGGCTCTTAGTTTTTGAGGTGGTTGGGGTGTGTTAAATATTTAATATTCATCTCTTTGATTTATTGTGCTATGAGACCAACACAACTTATTGAATTTCTCCAATATGCCCTTCCTTTAAAAGAGAATGTGCTGTTGGTCGGGCCTCCAGGCGTGGGTAAAACCGATATTGTAAAACAGGCGGTTGCAAAAATTGGGTATGATTTAATTATAACTCATCCGGTTATCAGTGAACCAACGGATTATAAGGGTTTGCCCTTTCCAATGGGTGACGAGGCGGTGTTCCTTCCTTACGGCCAATTAAAAAACTTATTTCTGCCCAGACACCAACTATTGTTTTATGCGATGACCTGGGCACCGCCACCCAAGCAGTTCAAAGCGCATGGATGCAATTGCTCTTAGAAAGACGTATTGACGACAAAGAAATAAGTAAACATATAACTTTTGCGGCCTGTACCAACCGGGCAACGGACCGTAGTAATGTTTCAGGAATTATTGAGCCAGTAAAAAGCCGCTTTGGGGCTATAATTAATCTTGAGGTTGAAAGTGAGGATTGGGTTTCCTGGGCAGTAAGTGCGGGAATGCCGACAGAGCTTAAGGCCTTTATCCGATTTAAGCCTACTATGCTTCATGAATTTCAGCCCAGCCGCGAGATTGCTAATTATCCTTGTCCTCGAACAATCGCCAAAGTCGGAACGTGGATTAACAATAAAATACCTAAAGCGATGGAGCTTGAGGTTATTGAGGGTGCTGCGGGAAAAGCGTTCGCTATCGAGTTCGGTGCGTTTCTAAATTATACAGGGATCTACCGGATCCGAAATCAATTCTTCAAAATCCAGAAAAAGCAAAAGTGTTTACCGCCCTGGATGAGCAGTATGCTATATGTGGTGCGTTGGCTTCTGTAGTGAATGAATCTACGCTAGATAAACTAATTGTTTATTTGAATAGAATCTCTCCTGAATTTTCGATTATGACTATGCGTGATGTTGTACAGCGTAAAATAATTAACACTACAAATCATCCGGCTTACATGAGCTGGGCAAAAAGAAAATAAAGAATTGTTACTGGCAGCTTAATTAATTGTTTATGAAATCCTCTGTTGATTTTGAAGTAAAGAAGGCGGTTACCAGAATCCTTTTACAATTTCCCTTTTTTGCTGCCTTACTACTCAAACGACCCATTCTGGAAGATAGCACAATTAAAACAGCTTGTACGGATGGCAGGCAAATTTGGTATAACCCCACCTGGTTCGCTACGCTAAAAGCGCACATATCGTTGGGGTGTTGTGCCATGAGGTTCTTCATATTTCTAACGCGCACATGCACCGGATCAATGGCCGGGATGATGAACGGTGGAATCGGGCTTGTGATTTCGCTATAAACCTAATGCTGGTTGATAATAAGATAGACCTTCCAGAAGGCGCGTTGCTCGATGATAAATACCGGGATATGGGTGCGGAAAGAATTTATAATCTCTTAGCGGAAGAAGATAAAAATAATCCGCAGGGTACTACCCAAACTGGACTTTCAATCGGAGGTTTCATAAAACCCAATAGCTTACAAAACCCTGGGTTTCCGATGGGAACAATAGAGTCTGGCGGGGAGATAAAATCTATTCTCATAGAGGTAACTCAAGCGCTTCATGTGGCTAGAATGAGGGGTCGCATTCCTATAGGGATGGAGCGGGCCGCTTCTGTGACTGCCAGAAGTAACTTTAACTGGCGCGAGGTATTGGCTAATTTCTTACAGGAGCAGATAAAATCTGATTACAGTATGATTTCTCCTAATAAGCGATACTTATACAATGGATTATACCTACCCTCGATGCGGGATGAGAGACGCGGTAGATTTATTATTGCCTTTGATACCAGTGGAAGCATCGATGAAAAAACGCTAAACATCTTTCTTAATGAGGTCGTGGAAATTATCGGGATGGCTAATGAGCCGGTAACTCTTTTACACTGCGATGCTCAGATCGCAAAGGTTGAGCTGCTTGAACCGGGTGATAAGGCTCCTGTTGTCAAACCTGCGGGTGGTGGTGGTACTGATTTTAAACCTGTTCACCAATGGATTGTGAATAATGATGTAGATGCAGCCTGTCTTATTTACTTTACAGATGGGCAATGTGATTCATTTCATAAGGAAGAAACCATTCCAACGCTTTGGGCTTGTGATGACCTGAGTTTTAATCCTCCCTTCGGGGAGGTTATTTATATTGATCATACAGAGTGATGAAGCAAGACTATAAACTTCTCTATTCTGAGCCGGCACAATTTAAATGTAGAAACGGGATTTTTGATATGCAGGGGCTTATCGTAAAAGTTCCAGCCGGAGATTTTACCGCAGCTAATGAAGTTCCATGCTTTAGTCTTTGGCCTGTTACCCGTAAAGGAATAGCTTCTTGTTGTATATACATTCCAATAACACAAATTGATATCCTTGCAGAATCACTCAAGAATTTATCTAAAAAATTCTTGTGGGTACCAGAGAGAAGATGAACTAATAAATATCAGTTCTACGGATTGCTATAATGACATTATTTTTGATTCTGCTTCACAATACTTAGGGAGGAACGGGATGGCTATATGCAGAGGTATTCGACTTCGTTATTCTCTATTTGAATCTATTGTAATCAATCCATTTAATTCTAAACATAAAGCCTTTCCAAGTGATAGTTGTATGATGGAATTACCATCTGTATACATTTATGAATTATCTAACAACCTTAACGCTCTTAGTATAGAATACATCACTTCACGCTTGGGATGTTGAATTTTAACCCTTGAAATCTAATGATAACTAAGCAAGCTTTAAGTTACAGCGACTATACGCACTCTATTCCATTAGAGCGGTCTATTAGTCTTTTCTATACCCACAACACTTCTGATAAAGAATACCATGCCTCTATTCAAGGAGATGAGATTACTGGTTTTCAGGTTGTCTTTTCCTATGGGCCAAGTATGCGAGCAACAAATACCGGAGAAAAGACAAAAGGCAAAACTACTTTTGACAAGGCTTTTAAAGTATATTGTTCCCTGGTACTTTCTAAAATAAAAAAAGGTTATACTCCTCAAGCCAATGGATCTCCATTTAATAAAATTGATGTTCCTTTATTATTAGAATCCTTAACACACCCAGGAAAGTCAGCAAAAACAAATAAAAATATCATAGATGAGCCTTTATTCTCCAGTACTCAGGATGTCTATGATCATTTATACATCTTATGTCAACTGAGCCAGGAGTGCATTGATGTCTCTATCACACTTACCAGTAAACTTGATACATCGGAATCAGCTCTATTAAAGTATTTAAATATAATTTTTACCATTTTTTATTTTATTGAAAATAATTATTGCTCGTTTGAGTCTGCTTATCAGGGGGGATATTTTTTTAAACCTATTAATACCTATTCCACGAAGAGTAATTAATTCTGGCTGAGAGAGTTTTAATAAATCGGATACTGAATTAATCCCAGCCTGCCGTAGTGTATTTAAGAGCTGTTTATTTTCAATATTTTGGATAGCTCACAGAGTTGGTCCGTGTATAAGTAATTCTTCAACAATTAATTCAATGAATAACTCTTTTCTTACCATTGTAATTGTGGCTCTTGCTTATAGAGAATAAAGTCCATGAGTGTTTCCCCATTAACGATCTGTACATTTTGCCCTTGAATAATTTTTTTTGCTGATGGATTAATTTGTCCTGTATGAAAAAAGAATCCCCAGGCGGCAACATCCTTTGATTTTTTAGTGAACTGATTAAGTGTGTCGGGATCGATCATTCCTAAAGACCGATTAACAAATAGATATATTTTTTTTTCCATAAGGATTAACGACAATCCCCTCCAAATTACCTTGTGCCTGAGTTTTATCCCTTGACACCCTATATCCACAGGACTCAAAAGCTGATAACAGAAGTTCCAGAAATAGCGGGTTATCCAATCGGTATAAACGCTGCATAACCCGCGTCTCACGAAAATCACCACCTATTGCCTCTAAGCGCCTACGAACACGCGCGGCCTGTCGGGATTCTTCCCGCTCGGCTTTTAATAACCGGAAATACAAGTAGCGAATGAGTCTTTGTAACATGCTGTTTGGTTTTTCGGATGCTTAAAGATAACACTCCTAAAGTTAATGTAGTGGATCAGGGCGGGTAGATGTAATAATTTTCTTAAAATCAATTTTTTTTTGGGATGTGACTGAAATATCCCCTTTCAAAAGCTAAGACGTTATTCAAGTGTGGGCGTTGTGTTGTGGCTATACCTGATTATGTGAGTATATCGGATGCTTCCTTTCATAATCTATCGCTAATGCGGCAGCATGGGCGGTGGTTAGTGGCCGGTGGAACGGTGCGGGAATATGAGCGAATCTACTGCGAGAAACATTCGCGATTGAAGTACTACACCCAACCGATAAAGGGAATGGTAAGGGGAAATGGAAACTTAGGCTTCCTTATTAAGATTGATGGAGGTGGGTTACTACTATATAAAGGGAACCGATCAGGGATTGATTGCTTTTTGTTAATAGCAATGTGATTCATTTAACTAATGATGGTTACCTGGAACCCTTCTTTCGATCCCAGCTTGTTTATTAAATAATCTAACTACACCTGATTATGTGAGTATAAGTTTTTCATACCCTCTGGAATATTAAGATTCTGTTGATCGGACATGGATTTGATTATTTGCTGTGGCTTCACACCGAATTTGCGCAATATTCCTTGTGAGGTGGGAGTTATTAGTCTCACTTGATTGGTGGCGGGAAGTGTGTGTGTATATGATTTATTCCATGCCATCGAATTTATAGCCAGATGATCGGGGCGTATTCCGGTGAATAATGTTGTTTTATTTTTATCTATAGTCACCGCCACATTTATGTTTAATTCAGGTTTCACTTTTATCCCTGTTGAAGAAAGATCAGCAACGACCTTGCTAGTGCTTATAATTTTACCTTGCAGGAGGGCTGGTTTAAATTCCTCATTATAATATTTCTTCACAGCATCGTATATTTTCCTCTATCCTGATTGGGCCCTACCTCCACAGATAATGAGTCCATTAATGTGGCAAAACCTTTGCGGGTGAAACGACTTCTATTCTCTTCCGTTACGTCCAGTGGAGGGAGTGTTTGACTCTTTCTTTTTGCAGACGTTGTAACTCTTCGGTCTTGTATCTAATAGTTGGGCTACCTGAATCCGTCCAGGCATCATAGCTTTTACGGATGTAGTCGTCCCTGTGAACTTCTTTACGAAGTAAGGGGTTGGCCTTGATCACCTTTCGTTGAAAATCACGAAAATTCCAATCAATAGGAGGATTTCCTATCGAGTTGTTTATCGTGTTTTCCAAACGGTTGAAAAAACCCCTGGGTGAATTATCTGACTTTGCCATGAGTGGTGGTGTTTTTTATTTCATCAACAAATACCGGGGTATTGCTTCGTGCAGGGTATGGACTAGCCCTTTGAGTGAGTCCAAGAACTTGTTGATGTCCCTATCCATGTATTGCTTTGCTGCATAGCCAAAGTAAGCCAGCATATTGTTTTGTAATTTCTTTGCTGAAATTAACACTTCTGGCCATGTCTGCTGCTTTTATCGAGGGCGTATTGCTTTTCATTCGCACATGGGATAGATGTAAAATAGCTAATTCCCCTTCCTCGGTTAAAACGTGCAAGCCGTCACTATCCCCATGCTTTAACACCATATAGGTTTTATCCCCCTGAAGTTCATGGGTTACTGTCTGACCAAATGTATATGTATTTATCATATTTCTATTTAAAATGAAAGTCCTGTTTGTTTTCCGGGTCGCGCAATATCTAAACGGGGTTCAGTGGGTCGTATTGTGCTTTTAACTGATGGCCAACGGAGTCATAAGCTATTACCTGTTGATTATGAAACTCTGGGGGGGGAGGTTTATTCTCCCAACCTAGCGCAAGACGTGAGGATTGTCCTTGTTCTGTTTCAATCTTAATTGCAGTTTCAATAATATTTTTAATAGTATCT
>JADJMA010000034.1 GCA_016709845.1 Flammeovirgaceae bacterium
CCAAATGTACCCTTCCTGGAGTCTATTGACAAGATAGTTAATTACTACTCAACAAGTTGGGATAACCTAGTAGGTCATCCAAAGGGCAAAAACCTGCAGAAATGATGCCATCTCCTGGAAGGACCTTGGTCACCACGGTGGATAAAACCGGAAGAGATAATATTGTGCTGGTTCCGATTAAAGCACAAGCCGGATACCTCCAAGGAGCGCAACAACCAGAATACATTGAGCATCTTCCAACCTTTTGGCTTCCTGGTCTGAATCACGGAACGTACCGAGCTTTTGAAGTAAGCGGATACAGCATGTTAGCCGATCGGACCGGATTTTTCCTGGAGATATTGTGGTGGGCGAATATGTTGAAAGATTGAAGATATTAAAGACGGCTTTGTTCATTTCTGGTTAACAATGCGCAGGAAGTGGATAACATCGTTTTGAAACGTTGTCTGAACTACCTCGATAAAGGAGGTGTGATCATTTGTAAATCTGACAACAAAGACCCACAGTATCCAACTTTCCCACTACCTGTTGAGAATATTAAAGAGGTCTGGAAATTCAAAATCAAGCTCACCCGTCAGGCACCAGAACCTTCTGGATTGTACGAGAGGATTAATGCCTTGGAGGGTGACATGGTGCTATTAAAAGAGCAACTTAAGAAAGCACTGCAAGGATAATTACCTCTGTGACTTAAATAATTCTTCTACATCACTAACAGCAACGTTAATCCGCTTTGGTATTCCAAAGAGTTGAAATATTTTGCGCACTTGGGGTACATGGTAAAAGTGCCCTGTTTTTTTACCAACTTCTTTCTCAACCTTCTTAATCCAATTTTGAAAAGTTAACCAGCTCACCCCGTACATCTCTGCAAGTTGTTTATGAGTAAGAGGTTTTAAAACAAAAATCTCTTGTTTTTCCAATGCTGCGTTCTGCTTCTCCATATTGTTTTGAGTCATGAAGCAAGATTATATGGTGCCTAGCAGCGCTTAAATGTTTATGAACGATTATGAAGGAATTTGAAGGAATATGTTCAATTCTGAATCACAAGGGAAAGTCAACCACAGAAAATTGTTGTAAGAAAGTTGAAATTGGGTTGAACAAAAGTTGAAAGTAGTTGTAGGGAGTTGAATTATGCCCTTTCTAGACATTGTGTCTGAAATTGTTACACCGTTTGTCAGCTAAGGCAGGCTTGCGAAAGCAAGTGGGCGGTGCATCCAAGCCAAATATCAGGTACATTCCTGGAAATGTTCAGTTCCTAAAAATAGTAGATCTTGCTTTATTGCTGTCGGAGGGGTAAGTGAGTGGGATTGAAACATACCTTACTTGTTAAGAAAGCCACAAATAATGCCCCCGATCAGACCAAGCCCCAAAATTGGTGCATACTGTTTAGTCACCAGGGCATCAGGCAAACTAAAGACTAGCCCGATTAGACCACCTTTTATCCAGCCTGGCATTGGAAGTTCCATATTAATAATTATAAATCCTATGGCGAACCGGCTGATAAAGGACGCTGTCATGGCCACTGCCTTATCATCAAAAGTCATTGAAACCATTGGAATAACCGAGATTACACCAAAAGACTGTCCCAGCAATTAACCCTTTTTACAATGTTTGTCATGGTTTGATATTTAGGTTTTTTTCTAGAAGTTTTTGAGCATTAATTTATGTAATCACTTTCTATTTTAAGTTGGTTGCGATTTTTTTTATTTTTTGCTCTCCCCACATTTCTTTGTGCATAGTCTGTGAAATAGCGATGAGAATTAAAAAAAAGAAATATTCATGTGGTTCCAATCTTTATCAGAAAGTTCCTGGCTATTTTTAGTTGAAACTCTTCTTTGAGGAGAATCGACCATTTGAAATAATCTTCTGCACCAAGATGCTGAGTATAAGCATCGCATATAATTTGTTCCGCAAGCGTTACTGGTTCTTCTAATCTTTTTGTAGCGAAAATCAAATTTGTAGCGAAAATCAAATTTTAACCGAGGGCATGTAATTTTCAGTCACGCTATGCGAATCAAGAAATGTCGATACTGCGGTAACACTTTCATTTTCAATGTTTGTCAATATTCAAACAATATCCTTTGTCGTGGAACTAGGCTGCCAGCAGAAGCTTTTCCATACAGTTTTTGTTAATCGGTAATGGTTCGCCAAGCTCATGGCAAAATTGGACGACATTAAGGAGATTACTCTCAAATTCAAATATTGACATGAGTATTTCTTTGACCATTAGCTGACATAGCAGCAAATGAATACGATCGTAAAATAATACGTTTGACCAATGACAGTTCATCCTGCGAACGCGGGCTGTAAAGCATAATAAAGTTTGACGGAATCTCTTTTAGAAAAGCCAACGGATGGAATTCTCCCCATCCTTTTACAACAATTTCCTTAGCGTCTGTCATCGGAAGAAACAAATGTAAGCTACCATCGGGGTATGGATGAATATGACCAAATTCCCGTTCCACTATCGCATGTGGATTCATAAGTTTAACCGTTTCGGAAAGAAACAACCCATGTGCTGGGGACTTTGATATTATTGATGGCTTTATTTCTACAAAGCTTATGGTATGCGTCCAAAGCACAAGTTTGCGATGAATGTGATGGGCTCCGTTTTGAGACAATTGCTTGTGAGGGCTGGTCGCGGTGGTTAGTGGGGCACAGTCCTCACGATCCGAAAGTTCGAGTTCTTTCATTGATTTTTCAGTTTTTTGATACTTCAGCAATTGGATCAATAAATCGCTGATTATTTCCGGATATCCTGTCATTAGCTCATCATACTCCTTCGGAGAAATTGCAGGCTATAAGAAAAAACAATTCCATTCATCAACGGGAAGGAGCAAAGTGAATGAATTATTACATAGATATACCTGGAATCCACATCAGAACGAATCAGTCGCTCCTGTTTCAATCTATCGAAGTAGAGCACAAATTTGTTGAGTTTCTTTCTATGCTTTTCAGTTTTTGATACCAGTAATTCAGGCTTGCGAATGATTTCCCGCAGCAGGAATAGCATCGAATTCGTTTTGAGAAAAGTAATGAACTTGATGATAAATCTTTTCAGTTTCGTTTCCAACTTTCTTCCAGATCCTGATCCCATGTGGATAAAAGGGGCATTAAACGCTCGAGCGCTTCATCGAAAATCCGCTCAAACATTTTCTCCTTTGTCCTAAAATAATAATGAAGCAATGCCGGTTGATTCCAGAGATCCGATATCTCCTGCATCCTGGCCCCATCAAATCCTTTCGACTCAAACACCTTTCTTGCGGCCTCCAAAATTGCCTCTTCCGTGGAAATGCTTGTTTCTGCGTTCATTTCAATGTTTTTTTGATTTTAACTTAGTACTTTAACAATCCTGTTAAAAGTAAAGTTATTCTATTAACTTTACACCGTCAAGATATTAGACGACAAGTTTTGTGAACGATGTGAAAATCATGATTGCAAGTGATGTGAGTGAAAATTCTTTGCTCATGATGGAGCAAGGCTTCAAGCTTGCTCGACAACTCAATGGAGTTGTCTGGATTATGCATGTTGTGGACAATACATCACAGTATTCCATTGATGTTCCCGGGCTGCCTAAAGTTTGGAACTGGGAAGAAGCTGAGCAGTACGCAATCGAATTTCTCACCAGGGGAACGCAAAAGTATTCGGACGTTGACAAAGAGATTGTGATCAGAATCGGAGATCCAAAAAAGGAAATAATCGAGCAGGCAGAAAAGCTTGACATTTCTTACCTGGTCATTGGAACACATGGTAAGACAGGACTATCCCATTGGGTTATGAGAGTAATGCAGAGTATTTGATAAGGCACGCGACTGTGCCGGTTATCGTAATGCCTTATAGAAGAGAAGCTCACTAAAACAAAATATAAAAGAATTATGGAGGTTACGCCAAAGAATGCCGGAACACGTAAACTATTTGACAGCGTAGTGCTTGAACGATTAACACGAACGCATATTGCTGTACCAACTTCAATACTTGTTTTGTATTCGGTTGTCCTATTTTATTGGAGTCTGACAGATACTGCACTAACGTGGCGCATTGCTACCCCTCTTTTCTTTGCAGGATTGTTTGTGTTTACATGGGTTGAATACAATGCACACAGGTATATTTTTTATATGGCCACGTACTCGAAGCTGAGATCAAAGATTCAATACACACTACATGGTGTCCATCATGAGTATCCAAGAGATAAAGACAGGCTGGCCATGCCTCCAATACTAAGCTTAAGCATTGCCACAATTCTGCTATTGGTTTTAAGATTAGTGACGGGTGACTATGTTTTTGCATTTTTACCCGGATTTTTAATGGGGTACTCAGTTTATCTTGGCATCCATTACATCGTTCACGCCTTTCCACCGCCTCGAAACTTTATTAGAGTACTTTGGTTAAACCACAGCATTCACCATTACAAGGACAGTGAATCAGTCTTTGGCGTTTCTTCTCCTTTGTGGGATTACATTTACGGAACAATGCCTCGTAATACCAAAAATGCTTGACGTTCGGTTTAATAGTCCAAAATGGTTTGAAGGCATTGCTTCTGTATTCAAATAGCTATGAACAATTCTGAAAACAGGGAGAAAATACTTTCCTGTGCCGAGAATCTTTTAGAAAATACGGCACCAGAAGCATTTCTATGGATGATATCGCTCATCACCTGAACATGTCAAAGAAAACCATTTATGAGTCATTTGCAAACAAAAATGAAATCGTATATCAGATCATAACCGTCCTTCGAAAAAGACTGGAAGGGTTAGTTGAAGCCACTTTTGACAAACCTGCCAACCCTGTTGAACGGTTGATAAAAATATTTATCTGCATCACATCCATGACGAGAGAAACTAGCCCTTCGTTGATTTACGATTTACAAAAGTATCACGAGAATGGCTGGCAAATTCTACAGGAGTTCAGAGACAATTTTTTGGCCAGCAAGATTAAAGACATTGTAATGGCTGGAATCAGGAAACACTACCTCAACGCAACACTCGATGTGAATTTCTATGTCATTTTTTTTCTTGAGGTGGTTCGGTTGGCTGGCAATGAAAAACTTTTCCCACGGGCAAAATATTCAGAACAGGCATTAGCAATCAATTTAATTGATTGTCTGGTCAGCGGGATTGCTACCGAAAAAGGGAGGCGTGTTAGCAAGAATCTGAAATTAAACAATCTTCAAAATCTGGATTAAACCATAAAATAATAATCAGTTAATGAGTATGAAGAATCTAAAGTCAGTATTTATCCTTTTTAATCTCTTCCCAGCAATACTTTTTGCTCAAGAGGTTCAACACTATTCTCTCAGGCAGTGTATTCAACAGGCCATGACCGAGAATGTTTCCATTCTCAAAGCTCAATTGGATGAGGAGGAAGGAAGGCAAAAAACAAAGGAAGTGAAAGCAACAGCCTTTCCTCAGATTAATGCAACAGGGGAACTGATTGATAATGTGCTGCGGCAAGCGTTCGTTTTTCCGGCAGCATTGGGCAATCCGAACGCCAGTCCAGATGATTACATTGTGCTTCGTGCCGGGCTACCATATTCAACATCAATTAATGTGCAGGCAAATCAACAGCTCTTTAACCAAAGTCTGTTTACGGGTATCAAGGCTGCAAAAGTGGGCGAAGATTACTACAAGTTTAACCGTGAACGTATTGAAGAAGAGACAATCCACCAAGTTGCATCCTTGTTTTACCGCGTGGCCACTTTGAAGACGCAGCAAATTGTTTTGGAGACTAATCAAGAAGAATTACAAAAGAGCCTTGCCATCACCAAAGATCGTTTTAACAATGGCTTAGCCCGGAAGCTTGATGTCGACAGGTTACGGATAGGCGTCACCAATATCGAAACTCAATTGGCCACCATAAGGGACAGTTATAGTGTATCGATAAGCCAGTTAAAATTACTAATCGGCCTTAACAAGGATTTTGCTTTCGACATTGATTTCCAATTGCCTGCTGATTTAGACTCTGCGTTCTTAAATTATACACCGACCTCATTAGCAACAGAATTCGTATGGGAAGACAAGATTGAGTATAAGCAATTAACCACCCAACTCTCCTTGTATCAACTGGAGAGAAAAAATTATTCGGCAGGTTATTACCCGACCTTGTCTGCATTTGCGAATTACACTTACCAGGGGCAATCTAATTCGTTTTTTCTGGCGAGTGATGCGAAGCCACTTTGGTTTGATGTCGCATCAATTGGCTTACGCTTAAACGTCCCCATCTTTGATGGTTTTCGAAAGCCTGCACAAATGCAGCAATCCCGTATCCGGCAAATGAAAACAGAGAAAGATTTGGCATTTGTCAAGCAACAATCGTCAACCGTTAGTGAAAATGCTGCCAGGTCACTTGAAGTGAATTACAAAAATTTCCAGGCTCAACGGCAAAATGTTCTGCTAGCCAACAGTGTTTACGATGCAACCGAGCAGAATTATAACGAAGGGATCAGTCCTCTAACTGACTTATTGCAAGCAGAGACTGCCAGAATCCAGGCACAAAGCCAGCTGATCGAGGCGTTGTTAAAGGTAAAACAATCGGAAATAGACCTGCTTAGGGCCAACGGTAACATCAAATCTTTATTAAACTAAATTCTAATTAATCTAATTCAGGAATTATAATATGAAAAAACCATAATCGCTGTAATTATCATCATTGCACTTGTATTGATTAGTGCTTATGTACTCAAGAACAACAAGGAGAGGATGAAGGAAAAAACAGAGCTTGCAAAGGTTGCTAATGCAACAATTCCAGTACAGGTAGCAGTAACAAAGCGGGAAGCGTTGGGTGGTAGTTTTACAGCTGGAAGTTTTCGCCATCCAGACAAGTCGTTGTTTCCACTGAAGCGGCTGGCAAGTTTGTGAACATATCCGTTGACGAAGGACGATTTGTTCAGACGGGACAGTTACTGGCAAGAATGGAATATGAGACGCTTGAAGCTGATGTAAAGTCAGCAACTGCTAACCTAAAGAAGTTGGAAACTGATAAGGAGCGCTATGTAAACCTGGTAAAAACTGGGGGAGTTACACAGGCTCAGCTTGATGAGATCAACCTGAATTACATTAATGGGGAGGCAAGGTTGATAAATGCCAGGGAACGATTGAAAGACACTTACCTGACCGCACCTTTGCCGGTTATGTGAATAAGCGCTTCATAGAAAATGGCCAGTACATCGCATCCGCCAAAGAAGCTTTTGAGATTGTCGACCTGACGAAGATGAAAATGGTGGTGAACGTGACAGAGGATCAAGTGTTGAAAGTAAATCAAGCCCGGCAAATTAAGGTGTCAGCAGATGTTTATCCTGATGTTAATTACGAGGCCCGTGTAAAGTTTGTTGGCGGGACTGCCGATGTCAACTTGAACTTTCCAGTAGAACTCCAGATCACAAATGTAAAAGACAAACCGCTTCGGGGTGGAATGTTTGGTCGAGCCACATTTGAATTGCCCGCGGCTGAAACTTCCCTTGTGATTCCCCGAGCTGCACTCTTGGGGAGCATTGAAAATGCTCAGGTGTATGTCGTTTCAGGAGACTCCGTTATGTTAAGGGCGATTATCATCGGGAGGCTTTTCTCCAATAATGTCGAAGTACTTGATGGAATAAACGAAGGTGAGAAGGTAGTTATCAGCGGTCAAATCAACTTGACTGAAGGTGCTAAAGTAACAATCCTGAATGAAAACTAATTTACGTTCTTAGCACAATACTGATATGAAAATAACTGAAGTTTCAATAAAAAGGCCATCTCTTATAATGGTTCTTTTTATAACACTGACATTCTAGGCCTTAACAGCTATCAAAAACTAGGTTATGAATTGATGCCCAAATTCAGTGCACCTATCATAACAATTTCCGCAATCTATCCGGGAGCTTCGCCAAATGAAGTGGAGAACTCCGTAACAAAGGAAATTGAAAATGCCATATCATCAATGGAAAATGTGGATAAAATCACCGCCAGTTCTTATGAGAGCTTATCGGTCATTGTTATTGAACTCCGGACTGAGGCAAACATTGATTTGGCGCTGCAAGATGCTCAGCGAAAAGTGAACGCTATTTTATCCAATCTTCCAGACGATGTAAAGACACCTTCATTAGGAAAGTTCTCTTTTGATGATCTGCCAATTATTAATCTTGGCATTTCGGCTAAAATGAATGCGACTGATTTGTATGATTTGGTTACGCAACGTATTCAGCCAAATCTGGCAAAAATTCCGGGTGTAGCGCAGACGAACATAGTAGGTGGCGAAGAACGTGAGATTCGCATAAACGTCAACAAAAATAAACTGCAGGCATATAGACTCTCCCTTCCCCAACTCGTTCAACTGATTCAAACTTCCAATATTGATTTTCCAACGGGGAAAATAATATCCGATGAAGAACAAATCCTGATAAGATTGGCCGGCAAATACAAAACGTTGGAAGAAATAAAAAATCTGGTGGTTGCCTCAACACCCCAGGGAGGGCCTGTTTATTTAAAAGATGTTGCAGAAGTTCAGGATACTAAGAAGGAGGTTAAACTCATCAACCGCATTGATTTATTGAACTCAATTGGGCTGAGCATTCAAAAGCAAAGTGACGCCAATGCAGTAGCTGTGAGTGAATTGGTGCACAAGGAGTTAGCCAAACTTGAGCACTTGTATTCTAATATTGATCTAAAGTTTACAATTGCCAGGGACTCTACCGAATATACTCTGGACGCAGCCGATGCCGTAATACATGATCTTATTCTCGCCATAATTCTGGTGGCAGCTATCATGTTACTATTCCTCCATTCCATAAGGAATTCAATCATTGTCATGGTAGCGATACCCCTTTCTCTAATAGCGACTTTTATCGGTATGTCCCTGTTCGGATTTACACTGAACCTGATGTCACTGCTTGGTCTTTCGTTGGTGGTTGGCATATTAGTAGATGATGCCATTGTAGTAATCGAAAATATTTATCGCCACATGGAGATGGGTAAAAATAAAATTCAGGCTGCATATGATGGCGTGAAAGAAATCGGCTTCACTGTTACCTCGATCACAATGGTAATCGTTGTTGTGTTCTTGCCCATTGCCCTGACAACCGGTATTATTTCTAATATTATGCGCCAGTTTTCTATCGTGATTGTGATCGCAACCTTGTTGTCATTACTAGTGTCATTCACGATGGTTCCTTTTCTATATTCAAGATTTGGAAAATTGGCGCGCTTAACCATTAAAACATTGTTTGGAAGATTTGTTTTGCTATTTGAGGAAACTTTAGACAGATTTATTTATTGGGTTCAGAACGTATTGAGATGGTCATTTAAAAACAGATTTATCACCCTCTGCATCGCTACATTGCTCTTTTTGGATCTGTTAGCTTAATTGTAGCAGGCTTTATTGGAACAGAATTTATCGCCCAGGGAGATCGTGGCGAATTCGTCCTGGTTCTTGAATATCCAAAGAGAACTGTTGCCCAGAATAATATTCAGTCGCGAAAAATTGAGGAGTTTGTTTCATCCAAAAAAGAGGTTGTGTCAACCATCACTACCATCGGACAAACCAATGAAGGTGGCTTCTTTGGATCCGCTACCGGAACACCCTACAAATCAGAGATTACAGTTAAACTTGTGTCGGAAGATCAGCGCGAAAAGAGTTCAGATATATATGGTGTTCTTTTAAAGAATGAGATCATGGATAAATTTCCCGGTGTAAAAGTAAAATCGACACCCATATCAATACTGGGTACTGCCGAGCAAGCACCGATTCAGCTTATCGTTACCGGGCCGGCTTTTTGACACGGTAATGTTCACGGCCAATAAACTCATGCAGAAGGTAAAGAAGGTGGAGGGAACACAAGAGGTAAAGCTTACGGTAGAGGCGGGAAGTCCCGAGGTTGTTGTTACTACAGACAGACAAAAGATGGCCGAGTTGGGCCTGGATCTCCAAACTGTAGGAGCCACTATGCAATATGCTTTCAACGGCAATAATGATGCGAGTTTCAGACAAGGCGAGTATGAGTATGATATTAATATACTATTTGATGAGTTTAACCGTAAAAGCATTGAGGATGTGCGTGCACTTACCTTTCTAAGTAAATACGGAAAGCTGGTTAGGCTTGACCAGTTTGCCGAAGTAAGGGAAAGTTTTGGGCCATCCAAACTTGAACGGTTTAATAGGATAACTTCCGTCAATATTAATTCTCAATTACTCGGACGCCCGTCTGGATCGGTTGCTGCAGAAATAAAGGGAATTATTGATGGCATGACTTTACCCGCTGGAGTAAGTGTGATTTTTGGTGGAAATCAGCAGAGACAAGAAGAATCTTTTGGGCAGTTAGGATTTGCCTTTATTACATCTATAATATTAGTATATCTCATAATGGTGGCACTTTATGACAACTTTGTTTACCCATTTGTTGTATTGTTTTCCATACCATTGGCAATCATAGGAGCCCTGGTTGCATTGGCTCTTTCCGCCCAAACGTTGAGCTTGTTTACGCTCCTCGGTATTATTATGCTTATCGGACTGGTGGCCAAAAATGCCATACTGGTAGTTGATTTTACAAATCACCTCAAAGAAAAAGGTATGACGACAGAAGAGGCGTTGTTGGAAGCAACTAAGGAACGCCTTCGCCCTATCCTGATGACAACAATTGCCATGGTGGCGGGGATGATGCCAGTGGCGTTGGCCACTGGACCAGGAGCGGACTGGAAAATGGCCTTGCCTGGTCAATAATTGGTGGCTTGACCAGTTCCATGTTTTTAACTTTAGTGGTCGTTCCTGTAGTTTATCAGCTTGTTGACAGAGCTTTGATAAAAACCGGGCTGTTAAATGAAGCAAGAAAAGCTAGGTTCAAAGAGTTTGAGACTTAAGTTTTTGCGGTGAGCTTATTCAAAATGGAAAAGCAGTGATCTAAGCCAAAAGAAATTTTGTGCTCAACAATGCATCGTCTATAGGGGGTTTCATTATTGGGGCTAAAAAGTTGGGAAGAAAAGGCATTATCAAATTCCGATTCCTGGTTTATTCCGGTTAAGGTTACATCTTCGGTTTCCAAACGTGGTGGTGCATAGGGGCATTCATAAACTGCATAAAAAATAGTTTAACCTTATTAGAGTAATTAGTAACCTATGAAAAAGAAAATTGAATTTGGCATCTCCACATTTGCCGATGTTATGCCCGACCCACATACGGGCATAACTATTTCACAAGCAGAACGCATTCGGCAAGTAGTTGATGACATTGTGTTAGCTGATAAGCTAGGAGTTGATTTTTATGGCGGGGCGAACATCACCGACCTGATTTTGCAGCTTCATCGCCAGCGATAGTGTTGGCTGCGGCTGCGGGAAAAACCAACCACATTACATTGGGTAGTACCGTTACAGTTTTATCGACCAGCGACCCTATTCGTGTTTATCAAAACTTTGCTACAATTGATGCAATCAGTAATGGACGAGCAGAGTTGTTGGTTGGGCGTGGAGCATTTACAGAATCATTTCCTTTGTTTGGTTTCGACCTTAATCAATACGATTTACTGTTTGATGAACGACTTGAATTGTTACTTAAAGCAAGAGACAACGAGTTTGTTACGTGGAGAGGAAAGACAAGAAGCCCAATTGATAACTTAGGTATTTATCCACGCACCGAAAAACCATTGAACATATCTATGGCGTTGGGCGGTTCACGGAGTACAGTTATTAAAGCAGCAAAACTTGGACTTCCCGTAGTTTTGGCTATGTTGGGTGGCAACATTGTTGATTTCAGTAATTACGCAAAATTGTATCGCGCAGTAGCACAAGAAAGCGGACACGATTCGGATAAATTAAAATTTAGTGTTCATGCACACGGTTTTGTGCTTAACGATAACAAAGAAACTGCCGACATATTTTTTCCATACTTACAGTATTACAGAAATCACTTATTAGGAGAACGTGGCTTTCCACCTTACACAAGAGAGGAATTTGATTATGCACGTTCAGCAGGACAAGGATTATTTGTAGGTGGACCCGAAGAAGTAGCTGACAAAATTTTATTGCTTCGCCAATATTTGGGCATTGACAGATTTATCATTCAAATGCCATTGGCAACTATGCCACACGATATTGTTAAAGAAGCAATCAGGGTTTATGCGACAAAAGTAATTCCGCTTGTCAGAGAGAAAATTGAAGCGGAAGACTAATTTAAAACGACAGACAACGAACCACAGCCGCTTCAACCGATTAGATGAAAAGAAGAAAATTTATTAAAAACAACAACTATTCCGGCTTTTAGTGAACGTAGTTTTATTATTGAAACCTGAATAACTAATGTAAACACTAAAATGAAAGTAGAAATTTGGAGTGATGTAAAAAAAGCTAAACCAGAAAGAGATGATAGAAAAAAACATCGAATTTTTTAAACAAGTAATTGAACAAAACATCCCAATTCATCAATTTTTAGGACTAAAACTATTAGTTCTCGAAAAAGGATTTGTAAGGGTTAGTGTTCCTTTTAGAGATGAAATAGTCGGAGATTTTAGAAGAAACAGATGGCACGGAGGAATTATTGCAACAATAATGGATTCTGTTGGCGGAATTGCTGGCGGAACTCATTTCACGTCTTTTGAGGATAAATTAGTAACAATTGATTTGAGAATGGATTATCTAAAAGGAGCAGAAGCATCATCAATAATTGTAGAAGGTAAAATTGTTAGATTCGGAAATAGAATACTTGTAACGAAAATGAAAGCCTTCCAAAATGACGAACTAATTGCAGAAGGAAAAGGTGTATATAATTTTTCTCAAAAGATAATTCAACAGAAAAATAAAATGGGTTTGAAATTTAAATTACAATAAAACTGAAGTTGAGTTAACAAGACTAGTGTGTTTATTAATTTAAATTCTAATAATTAGACTGAATTTGAGGGCAAAAACAGAAATATTGAAATAGAATAAAGTATAGAATTTGAAACTGAAGTAAAATAGTCGGCAGGTAACAGCAGTTTGGTAAAATGGCGGGTTTGTTGCTTAATTCAATGGCAGTTCTTCGATTAAATTTTGTCCAAACTAAATACTTGTTGGTGCTTTAAAACAGTTGAGAAGTAGGAATGCCAACCCTTCACAACCCCAAAAGGGCCAAGCCCACCCACCGCCCAAAGATGGAACCTTGGAAAGGTAATTTTTACAAAAAGGAAAAAAATTGTACAATCAAAAAACTGTTTCTACATTGCAGACCCAAATACGAAAACAGTCTAAAAGTTTTTAAATGGACAAGGACGAAATTATTATTCAAAGCATCATAGATGCCGCCAAAAAACTGATGCAGCAATATGGATTGAGCAAAACTACTATGGAAGATATTGCCAAAGCAGCAGGTAAAGGAAAAAGCACATTATATTATTATTTCAAGAGCAAGGAAGAAATTTTTGATGCGGTAATTAATCAGGAAATGGACGATTTTTTCACAACGGTAAAAACGGCTGTAAACAAACAAGTTGATGCTACCGAAATGCTGAAAGCATACATGATTGCCAAATAAAAAACATTGAAAACAAAAGTAAACCTATACAGGTTTGCCCTTGAAACTGATTTGCACCCTGAAGCAATCAATGACCTGTTTATTAAACTTAAAAACAGATATGATAACGAAGAAAAAAGCTGATAGGTTCCATATTGAAGTTGGGCATAGACAGCAAACTTTACAGAGCCGAAATACAAGATGATATTGACATCCTAAGTGAGTTGCTGGTTACTTGTGTACGGGGCGTTGAAACGGAAATTGTAACACATAACAAGTACAAAACACTGACAGATAAAGCTGATATGCTGGTAAATATCCTTACCAAAGGTATCGGGAGATAACAGCACAATGAAAACAGTAAGATGCTCTTCGGGGCTTTTTTTTGGAATTGAAAACAGACCAAAAAACGAATGTAGTCTAAACGTAAAATAAAAAAATAGAAAATGAAGGTAATAAACCATTTAGCCATAATAGGCATTGCAGCACTCGCAGCTTGTTCACAACAGGAAAAAACTACACCTGCCGACACAGACAAAACGGTAAACGTTCAAACCGAACAGCCAATAATTTACACCGGAGTTATTCAATCGGGTTATTCAGGAGTTGTGGAAGCAAGGCAAACTACACAATTAAGTTTTGCTGTAATGGGAACTGTAACGGAAGTATTGGTGGAAGAAGGACAATCGGTAAGCAAGGGACAATTGCTTGCCAAAGTAAATTCAGCTAATGCCACCGATGCTTATCAAATGGCTTTGCTCAAACAACAACAAGCCGAAGACGCATACAATCGTTTAAAGCCTATGAAAGAAAACGGCACACTTCCCGAAATAAAGTGGGTGGAAGTAGAAACAGGACTTAATCAGGCAAAAGCCGCTGTTTCCATTGCCAGAAAAAACATCAACGACTATAATTTGTACGCTCCTGAAAATGGTACTATCGGCACGAAAAACATTCTTCCAGGTATGAATGTAGTGCCGACAACAACCGCTTTGGAATTGCTGAACATACAAACGGTTTACGTTAAAATTCCTGTTTCGGAAAATGAAATAAACCTGTTTAAAAAAGGTGAAACAGCACAAATCAGTATCAACGCCATAAATAAAACGGTAACAGGAACGGTAAAGGAAATCGGTGTATCGGCAGATATTCTCTCACATACTTATCCCGTAAAAATTGAAGTGCAAAATACGGACGGAGCTATAAAGCCCGGAATGATATGTTCCGTTCAGGTTGCAGCACAAGACAACCGTTCAGGTTTATTGGTTTCCAATAAAGCACTACAAAAAGACCTAAACGGCAATCAATTCATTTTTATTGAAAAAGGCGGACAAGCCGAAAAGATACCTGTACAAACCATTGCCTTGATTGACAACAAAGTTTTGATACAGGGCGAAGTACCGCAAAACGCAAACATCATCATTTCAGGACAGCAAAAATTAAGTAACGGTACATTGGTAAAAATCATCAAGTAAGGTATGACAAAAAAGAATTTCAATATCATAGAATTGGCTATGAAGCATAAGCTGATAGCCATTATCATTACATCTATATTCGTGCTGTTTGGCGTGTTCTCACTGATGGTAATGCCGAGAAACGAATTTCCTGAATTTACCATTCGTCAGGGACTAATCATAGGTGTTTATCCCGGGGCTTATTCCGAACAGGTCGAAGAACAATTAGCTACCAAAGTAGAAAGTTTTTTGTATGGCTTTGCAGAAGTAAACAGGGAAAAAACCTATTCCATTTCTAAAGAGGGAATGTTGATTGTGTTTGTAGAGGTTAATGACAATGTGAAAGATCCTGACGGTTTTTGGGATAAGATAAAATTTGGGCTGAACAACCTGAAAGCAGAATTACCACCGCAGGTTTTAGCACTGATAGCCAATAATGATTTTGGCAACACATCAGCCATTTTGCTCACGGTGCAATCCGATAGTAAAACCTATAAGGAACTTGACCGTGAATTGAAAATCATTGAAACTGAATTACGTAAAATAAAGGCGGTTTCAAAAGTAAAACACTTTGGCTTAACGCAGGAACAAATTACCATTTATCCTGATAACGACAAGTTGGCTTATTATGGCGTAAAACCTATGAGCGTATTGGCGCCGCACAGTTGGAAGGGGCGGTATATTATGGCGGGGAGTTGGACAATGGCGAACTCATTACCCCGATACACATTCCCGCTACTTACAACACGGAAGAAGATATTAAAAACCAAATCGTCTATACCGACCCGACAGGCAATGTTATCCGTGTAAAAGACATAGCCCGTGTAGTAAGGGAATATCCAAAGCCTGACGCTTATATTAAAAATAACGGCACAAACAGCCTGTTGATTTCGTTGGAAATGCAACCCGGCAACAACATTGTTTCTTTTGGTAAAACGGTGGACGAAACATTGCAAGTGCTGAAAGGTAAAATTTCGTCTGATGTGCAGATATCAAAAATTGCCGATATGCCACAAGCCGTTGGGCATTCTATTACGCACTTCTTAAAAGAATTTGCCATCGCCATTTTTGCAGTGATTATTGTTATCATGCTATTGTTACCATTCCGTGTCGCAGCTGTTGCTGGTGCCACTATTCCAATATCCATATTTATTACACTTGGATTTTTATATCTATTAGGAATAGAACTTCATACCGTTTCGTTGGCAGGATTGATTGTAGTATTGGGAATGGTAGTGGATAATGCCATTGTGGTTTTAGATGGTCATATAGAAAAATTAGACCACGGAGAAACGCCTTGGAATGCAGCTTGGAAAAGTACGAAAGAACTTTTCGTTCCTGTATTTTCTGCAACCATGACAATAATCGCCACTTACATTCCATTAGTGTTTTTCCTTGATGGAATGGTTGGTGATTTTGTAGGTTCATTACCCATCACGATCGGAGTAGCTTTAATTACATCATTGCTCATAGCTTGTTTGCTTGTACCTTATATGAGTTATGTATTCATCAAAAAAGGAATTAATAAAGAACAAGACAAACCAAAGAAAAAATCATTATTGGAGTTCGTGCAGAAAGGTTACGACAGCACGTTGGAAATAGCGTTTCGCATTCCTAAAACAACAATTTTTTGGGAATTGCTTCTATTGTATTAGGTGGGCTAATTCTTGCCTTAATTCCTCGTCAATTATTCCCAAAAGTGGAAAGAAACCAATTTGCAGTTGAAATATACTTACCCGAAGGCAACACATTAGAACAAACCGCTTTTGTTTCCGACAGTTTAGAACAAATGCTGATGAAAGACAAGCGGGTGGTAAATGTAGCGGCATTTGTAGGTACAAGTTCGCCCCGCTTTCACACAACGTATGCACCTAATTTTCCCGCCAAAAATTATGCTCAGTTGGTTGTCAATACACAAACAGCAGATGATGCTGTTGCCCTGTTGAGTGAATACGAAACGAAGCACAAAAATCTTTTTCCGAATGCTTATGTAAGAATGAAGCAATTAGACTTGTTGAGTACCATCGCACCCATTGAAGTGCGGATTAGCGGGGATAATAAAGACACTATCAAAGCAGTGGCACAGGAAGTAAAAGCTGCAATGGAAAAAAATGAAAATGTTATTTGGGCAAGAACAGATTACTTAAATCCTAGACAAGGCGTAAGCGTTCAGGTAAACGATGAAACCGCTAACCGATTGGGACTGACCAAAGGTGTGGTAGCCACTTCATTGGCAGCAGGTTTTTCAGGAATACCTATTGGCACTATATGGGAAGGCAATTATCCCGTAAGCATAAAGCTGATGAACGAACAGCACCACAAAAACGGCTTTGATGATATAGCTAATCAAAATGTTACATCGCCATTGACAGGGGCAACTGTTCCTGTTAGACAAATAGCAACAAGCATAACCAACGATTGGAGCGAAGGACAAATTATCCGCAGAAACGGCACAAGAACAATTACGGTTCGTGCTGATGTAAAACGTGGTGTGTTGACTTACAAAGTATTGACTGATTTAAAATCGGAAATCAAAAAATTACACAAAGCAGAACAAGTTACGCTGACGTATGGCGGGGAAGAAGAAAGCGAAATAGAAAACTATACTCCATTAGCCAAATCCTTGTTAGCAGGTGTCATGTTAATATTTTTTATTCTCTTGTTTCAATTCAAAAATCCAAAGTTGGTTTTTCTTGTAATGATGACAATGCCTTTGAGTTTTCTTTGGAGCAGCATTGGGCTTGGTGATTACAGGCTATCCGTTCGGGTTAACGTCTTTCTTAGGTATTATGAGCCTTATGGGTATCGTTGTCCGAAATGGTATTATCCTGATTGATCATGCGGAAGAATTGCGAACTAAAAGCGGAATGACACTTTACAACGCAGCCATTGCAGCAGGCAAACGCAGATTGCGTCCGATATTTCTCACATCTTTTGCAGCAGCCGTTGGTGTAGTTCCGATGATGCTGAGTGGCTCTACTCTTTGGGGGCCGCTTGCTGCAGTGGTGTGTTTCGGACTATTGGTATCAATGGCACTCACACTCTTTTTGATACCAGTAATGTATCATCAATTATTCAAAAAGAATTACGCTTAAAATTTAAGAAATGAAATACGTAACCATAATCGTTATTGCCTTGATCACATCGGCTGCGGCATACAGTCAATCAACTTTAACGTTGGAACAAAGCAAATCGCTTGCATTGAAAAACAACAAAGCATTACAAAACAGTGCTTTTGAAATAGAAGCAGCACAGCAGGTAAAGAAAAAATGCTTTTACAAACTACTTTCCAAAAGTGAATGCCAATATAATCGGTTTTCAAGCGATTGATCCACTTATTGAATTTAATGTGCCTGGCGGTAACCTACCGGTGTATGATGGTAATCCAGCCAATTTACCCACTGCCACAGAATTCGCCTACTTTCCCGGACTGGAATTAAGTATGTTTCAACGTTCGGCAATAGGTGTTTTGAACATAGCACAACCCATTTATGCAGGCGGGAAAATAAGCACTGGCAACAAATTGGCAGCCCTTAATGTAGATGTGAAAGAACATCAGCAACAACTAACAGAAAAGGAAATTTTACTTAAAACCGAACAACAGTATTGGCAGTTGATTTCCTTGCAGGAAAAACAAAAGACACTTGAAAAATATGAACTCTTGCTAAAGGACATTCGCAAGCAAGTTGATGATGCTTTTAAATCAGGGTTGATTATAAAAAACGATGTGCTGAAAGTTCAAATCAAGCAAAGCGAATTGGAAGCCAATAAAAACAAATTGCAGAACGGAAACAAATTAGCAACCATGCAATTCTGCCACACCATAGGAATACCTTTTGACAGCACATTGGTATTACAAGAAACGATTGATATTAGCCAAAGTCCCGCTTCTTTCTATACAAACAGCGAAGCCGCTTTGGGTAACAGAACCGAATACAAGCTAACAGGAAAATCGGTAGAAGCCGCACAATTGCAAACCAAAATGAAAACAGGCGACAATATGCCTACCGTTGCCGTTGGATTGGCAGGGTATCATATCAATATGTTGGAAGAAGGAGCAAAAAATTATACCAATGGATTGGGGTATGTTTCCGTTTCTATTCCAATATCCGATTGGTGGGGCGGCTCTTACGCCATAAAAGAACACAAAATAAAACAGCAGGTAGCCGAAAACACTTTTGAAGATACCAAAGGGTTGCTTATCCTTCAAATGGAAAAGGCCTGGACGGACGTAAACGAAGCGTGGAAGCAGATAGCCATTATGAAAGAAACAACCATACAAGCAGAAGAAAATCTGAAAGTAAGTCAAACAGGCTATGAAAGCGGTGTAGTAACCTTATCCGATTTACTGGAAGCACAGGCATTAGTTACTGAAACAGCCGATAAATTGATAGAAGCACAAACGCAGTATAAATTAGCGGTCAGTAAATATTTACAACTTACTGGCAGGATTTAATAAAATTGACATCAGAAATAAATAAGCATAGGTTTCAAAATTTATTCTTAACCCTTTAAAATAGATTGATCATGAGCCTTTATGAAGTTAATATTTATCCAAACGGCAAGTCTCCTAAACTTTTCAAAAACAGATTTTTTGAAAAATTAACGAAAACCCATCCACTAGTCATATTAGTGATGTATTTTATTCTCGGTTTTTTCTTACTCAGGTATTACCACATTTATGTAAACATTAGTTGGGGTAATTTATTGGGTCTTTTTATGTTAGGTTTATTATCTTGGACGTTAGCAGAATATCTAATGCACAGATTCCTGTATCATAGGATAGGAGACGCTTCATTTTCATCAGGCATTCATTATGTATTTCATGGCATACATCATGAATATCCTAATGATGAAGACAGGTTAATTTTGCCGCCTGTTCCATCTCTTATAATAGCTTCAGTTTTTTTCTTAATATTTTATCTTTTAATGGCAGATAAAGCTTTCGCATTTGCTCCTGGTTTTTTAATAGGATATGTTTTGTATATGATGGTTCATTATACCATCCATAAAGTTCCTATGCCTAAAAAGTTTAATTTTTGGTGGAAACATCATAACATACATCATTTTCAGCAGCATGACAGAGCATTCGGTGTTTCTACTCCTCTTTGGGATTATGTTTTTAGAACGATGCCGGAAAAGAATCGAAAAACAGTAAAAATTATAAAGCTATAATTGCCATTTGCACAGACCAACCTCAAAAAGTCAGAATTGCAAAAGGAGCTTGTCCCTTTCCAACAGACTAAAAACTTCATACATCCACGCCAATTTTGACGAGCCGGCCAACATAGACCCAACCGTGTTAAAACGTTCATCTTTTATTGGGGCTACATCTGCATATTATATAGTCGTCCCTGTTCTTCTCCATCGTGGCGTAAACGCTTCTTCAAAAATATTCCACTTGATTTGGTTGGCTAAAATATAAAGCAGATGACGATGGCTGAGTTGTTCTTCGAAGGCTAACTATCAGCGCATCATCACACAATACCAAAAACGGTGGCGTGTGGAAGAGTATCATCGTTCATTGAAGAACAATACTTCCTTAGAAGCTTCGCCCGCTAAAACAGCGCGCACACAAGCCAATCATATTTTTGCCAGCGTGTATGCTTTCTTCAAACTTGAACTTATTAAGATGAAACTCAACCTCAACCACTATGCCATGAAAACGGTCTTGGTAACAGTAGCCCTGAAGGCGGCTTTCGAAAAGATACAAGAACTTAAAAATGGCATCTAATTATGCCTCAACTTTGCGTAACATCAGTTAAAAAAGAGGATTGTTAAAAATTTAATTGATACTTATAATCGGACTATTCGCAACGCAATATCTTCAGCAAATTCTGGGCATGCCAGTTTTGCTTTTCCATTTCTGGAAATTATTTTTTCCGGCTTTGTAGTCATTCCTGAAACGGGATTAAGCCATTCTACCCGATATTCTCCATTTGGAATATTGAGCAGGATGGAATTGCCAACGACTTTCTCAAGATAAATGGCATATTGCTTTCCAGGTTCAGCCAAAACCTGAAAGGGAACGAACTGGCCTTTGTTTGCCTGCAAAATAGAATTGTCTGGTTTCATCCGGATAAAATCAAACCCATCTACAAAATTCTTCATGATTTTCAGTTGCTTTCGGTATTGTGCATGTCCCCAGCCGGGTGTTTTGGCATCGATAGGGTACGACCCATCTTCGGACCCAACTGTAAAAGAGAAGTCAAGGTTATTGTATAATGCTCCTCCAGCCAATATAAATTTCCAGGCTTGCGAGCGGTATAGAAAATCGACCTGCGGCATAAATCCGGTTTCGTCAAGGCCAATTGCTTTTTTTAAGCCCAGGTTTGCGGATGCTGCATCGGGATACGCATAATGAAAGTTGAAAATGGAAACGTTCGGATCTGGGTTTTCAATTTTATTTCTGAAATTGGCGATATTCTGTGCAATCAGATGCTTGTTGGGAAGCCCCTTTTCCTCATCAACAATTATTTTAGCAATTTTCTTTTGCCATTCAAGTGATGCTGAATTGCTTGTTTCAACAATACGTTGCCACGGTGCGGGATGAGTAAGCGTATCGGTTTCAGTAATTTTTTCGAAAAATTTCGGATTGTCCGACCAAGGTTCATTCTGAATTTCGAAGAACAAATTGCCAAAAGTATTCAGTTCCCTAATCACTTGTCGGACATACTTTTCCTGGATACCCATCAGTGATCCGTTATCAAGTGTATTTACTTGCTTAAAGGACAGCGTTTCGAGGCCTTGAATATTGTTTTTTGGGGTTAAATGGGCTTACTGACCATTGATTCCCACTATAATAAGACGTAAACAAGGTTACTTCAACTACAATTCCTTTGTTGCAAGCTGATAAAACAAAAGCTTTCAGGCGTTCAAAAAAAGCATCGTTCCAATGGGATATGTCATACTTATCCGAAGATGGTTCCTTCGCCCATGGCGTGAGCCAACTTATGGGCTTAGGGTTCATGGTGTTGTTGCTAATGCCAAAGGTATTGTCGTCCATTTCTGAATAAGGGCCGATAAAAATGCGGGTATAGTTTAGTTGCGCATTTTGCAATGCCTTCAGGTATTTTTCATAATCAAAATCAGCGTTCATTACTGCGCCATAATGTTCCCCTGACGTCACCAGTATGGTGGGCTTGCCCTGATACAGGAAATAATTCGAGTTTTTAGGATGAAGGCTGATAACGTGGGGGATTACCTGTGATACTGCTTGGTATCCCGTGATTACGAGTAAAATGGCTACAAAAAGCGGGAGAACTGATTTTTTCATAACAGTATCTATTAAATTATTACTTGACGACAATCAAGTTACTCAGACACTTCACTGCTTGTTGACAAGCATGGTGGACTAAAAGAAATGAAAAACCCGCTCGAGGAAAAGGTTTTTTTTCTACCCACCCTCGCAAAGACAAACTCTCAACTATTCAAACTATACCCCTTATGATTTGTGCTCAATAATAAAACTGCGGTTGCTAAAGCCGGGGAGCATATCCGCATAAGTATGGTGTATTTCATCCTTACTATCAGCCAGTGCCATTGAATAAATAACCGGTACATAATGGTCTGGAGTTGGAGCAGCCAATTTTCCCAGTTTATATTTCTCGTAATCAACCAAGGCTTTAACATCTCTGTCATCAACACATTTTTTTTATCCAATGGTCAAATTCTGTTTCCCATCCAAATAGTTGAGTATCTCCGTTTTGCATTTTAGACATAGCCAGTTTAAGGTTATGCACCAATGCCCCGCTACCAATTATCAATACTCCTTTTCCCTGTATTCTTTTAACTGTATGGCTAAATCGTAATGATACTGTGCAGGTTTGTAATAATCTATGCTTAACTGGAAAACAGGCACGTCTGCATCAGGAAATAGATGCATAAGCATTGGCCAGTTGCCATGATCAAAACCCCAATCGGTAGTTGTTTCAATTTGTTTTACACTTTTCGCAACTTGCTTGGCTATATCAGGAGATCCCGGAGCAGAATACTTGATTGTATAGTAGTTATCAGGAAATCCGTAATAGTCATAGATAGTTTTAGGTGAAGGTGAAATGTTTACAAAGCTACCTCTGGTGCACCAGTGTGCGGATACAACCAATATAGCATTGACCTCATATTTCTTCCTAATCTGCTTACCCAAATCGCCAAGATATGAGTTGAAGGGATTTCCATAGTGTGGGACTGGAATGTCCATCGGACTTCCGTGTGAAGTAAATAAAACCGGTAATTTTTGTCCTGTCTGCTCTGTTTCATTAAGTGCTTTAGCTAAACCTGACAAACCAAATGTTCCTGTACCAAGTGTCCCCATACCTAATCGTTTTATAAAAGATGGACGGTTCATTTTTCCCTAATCTTATCCAACAATTCGTTCAATAGGTTCACTTCTTTTTTTATTCAGGTTGGAAAGAATAGCATCTTCTGGTTTTCCACAAACTGCCATTTCTCAAGTAATTCAAGACCCATTTTGTAATCAACACATCTTTCTGCCTTCGGTCAGATTTACCTTCCTTACGTTCAACAAGTTTCTTTTTAAACAATCGATCTACAATGCGGCTCACATCCGAATTCTTATCGAGCATTCGCTCCTTAATCAACCCTATTGAAGCTGCATTGGGATATTGCCCTCTTAGTATTCTAAGCACATTGAATTGAGGGGCTGCCAACCCATACTCCTGTAGCATTTTAAGGAACTGCTCACCAATTACATTGTTGGTGTAATAAAGGTTTACTAAAGCCTTGTGGTATTCATTTCTGAATTTGCTTTTTATTTCATTTTCAATGCCCATTTATCAATCGTTGGAAATGCTAGGTGTTGTCTTGTAATATTTCACATCATAAAGTATATCCAACATAAATATAGCAACATCCATTCTACTAATTGACATTTTTAGCTTAGTAGATCCATTTTGACTAACTCTGGTCGGGCAATGCTTAGTGCTATTGGTCAGCCCGACAGGCCGCACGGCCGTCCAATCGAGGTTGCTTTTTTTCAACACTTTCTCCTGTTGCTCATGCCCCGCATAGGCCGACCCAACATTGGTTTTATTGATAAGGAATCGAAATATTCCATTGATCTCAGCGTAGCTATCGCCCACTCCCCAAGCAGAAACCGTGATGATCCGCTTAGCTCCTGTCTCACCCATAGCCTTCACTATATTAGTCATGCTGACTTCAAGCAAATCTGGTGGAGATACGAGTTTAGCCCATGGCCAATCACTCTTCCGAGCCACATTCAGTGCGACCAGTACCGCATCACAATCGGTCAATGCGCGCTTCACGTCATCATATATCAATGGAGAGCCCTCCACGAGAACTGCTGTCTCATGTAAAAGCTTCTCCTTTGACTCTTTTCTAACTAGACAAACAGGAGTCATGCTCCCATCAGCGACCAAATTGACAAGATGTTTGCCAGTTCGGCCAGTTGCTCCAAAAATTGCAATTTTTTTCATTCCTTATTTTCTGAAGCTACTCAATGTATCCGGATCCCTTACCAGTGCCGTAACCCAAATAAAGACCAAGATTCCTGCTATGGGAATGAATGGTTCATTATTACCCATATGAGTTGCTATTGCACCACCAAAATGTGCACTTAAAAGTAATAGGCCCAGAGAGGATGTTCTCGGAATCAGGAAAAGTATGCCGGATATCAATTCCCCGATTCCAATAACTACAATCCAATCAATCAAATCCCACTTGGTGAAATTTGTGACTAGTTCTTCGCTTCCCATCAATTTTGCTGAAGAACTCATTAGTAGTAGCGCCATTAGTAGTCCGGCCATAACCCAACCGGTAATTTTTCTTCCTTTTTGAAATTTCTTGTGATTCCATAATTTTTAGATTTAGTTAGTATCAACCTGTCCTGTTGCTTTCAGAATTCAGACCTGCGGCATCAAGGTTTCATTTTCATAATTGATAAGGTTTAAGTTAGTCTTTCATTGACTTTAATATTTTCAGAGCTTCCTCGATGTGACTAATAAGATTCAATTGTGAATTAAAAATATGACGAACTACTCCTTGCTTGTCAATTATGTAAGTAACTCTACCTGGTAAAATCCCCATTGTTTTAGGTACACCATACAGTTTTCTCAGAGTACCGCCCGTATCACTCAACAGCGTATAAGGCAGATTATGCTTATCTGCAAAATGTTGGTGTGAATCTTCACTATCAGAGCTTATCCCTACTACCTCCGCTCCGGCTTCTTTAAAAACTTCGTAACTATCTCTGAAAGCACATGCCTCCCGAGTACAGCCCGGGCTGTCATCTTTAGGGTAAAAGAACAGAACAACATTCCCGTTCATTATTAAGTCACACAATCTAGTTTTTGAACCACGTTGATTTGTAAGTTCAAAATCATGAGCCTTATCACCAATTCGCATGCTCAAAACATTTATTTTATATCGATGAATAATAAAACCGCTCATTAATAATTTGTCCATCAGCCCATCGCTGAACGGCTACCTGAGCCATTTTTGCCCGAGGGGCACCCTTGTAAGTAACATCCATTTCCCATTCTACCATGGATATGTCATCACCAACAGCCACACCTTTGACTTCTGCTCCATGGAACTCCTCAATCATTCCCATTGATTTGATTTCCCTCTCTCTATTCGCATCTTTCCCGACAGTGGGTGGTGCATTGTTTTCTTGCATTGACACTTCTTTGTGATAATACTTTTCAAAAGCCTCCATCGTTTGTCCGCTTAGTATCATGTTATTCATGTCTTCGACTTTTCTTTGAGATTCATAATTTTGGTTTGTTTAAGTGCATAAAATTTTTAAATAGTCATTATAAAGGACGGGCGAACCCAACCTTTCTAATCTGATACAAGATATATATTATATGTTTAAACATAAAACGGTTAAACAAATTAATTATAATGCTCCACTTTTTCCTTTCCCCGCCAACCAATAAACCATTACGTTCCTTAAACCTTTTCCTTTCTTATCAGGGTAAAAAATGAATCTGATCCTTAAAAAACCAAATATTCATGTGGTTCCATTCTTTATCAGAAAGTTCCTGGCTGTCTCTGAGTCGAAACTCTTCTTTGAGGAGCATCGACCATTTGAAATAATCTTCTGCTTCACAAACCCAAAAGAGCCAATTTGCAGGTAACAGAAAGAAAATAGAATTGCTGAACAAAGGACAAGCACATTTGCTAGTCGTAATAGTGTATAGCTATTTAAGGGATAAAAAATTCAAGAAAAAAAGGTGTATAGTAATATCAGTAAGGTCACAATGAAATTTCCAAGGGGAACATTCATTTAAAATCGTTTACAATCCTTCACAAAGTTTAATAAAGTTACACAGTCATTCACTACCGTTAACAATCGTTAACTTACTCTATTGGGTCACTACATCTTTGACCCATGAACACAGCGATAAATCAAAATCATGGGATGGGCAATGGGATTGCCTTTCTTTTCGGAGCAGCATTTAATCTGCTGGCCAATGTAAATCTTTTCTTTCTGCTGGACTATGCGCTGCAATGTTTGTGGGCGGTATCATCTGTCTTGCTTTCAAGATCATTGCTGATGTTTTCAGTCCGCTATGGCAAAAGCATAAAGACAGAGTGAGCGATTTTGCTAAGATCAAGAGTGCAAAGGGTTTTAAGTTCAGTCGTCCTTCACTGAAGTTTCGGAGGATGAAAAGAAAGAAGCGCAATGATCAAGAGTAGTCACATACTGATCGGAGCCGGTGCGGTAGCAGCCATCTACTTTGGTGGCAGCTACCTGCTCCAAACTCAACAGACTTTCCAATGAATTGGAGACTGAAACAAAAGTTTCTATTCACGCAGTAAACCTGAGCGGAATTGAGCTTGCGATTAAAGTGAAACTCAAGAACCCGAGTGGTGGAAGTATCCAGGTGAAGCATCCTTTTGTGAAGATGATCTATGCGGATAAAACCATAGCCTCATCCGAAGTGAAAGATGTGAACCTAACGATACCCAAGTTTAGTGAAGTCAATCTTGATCCAATAAAAATCAAGCTTGGATTTCTGAGCCTGGCCACAACAGTCCCTGCATTGGTGAAAGAGTATAGAGAGACGGGCAAACTCAATTTGATTGTACACACGGTAACGACCATCAACAATAGTTTCCCCTATAAGAAAACAGACATGATCACTTTGGGCGGAGGAAAGGTTGCTTGACAGCAACAAGGAAAAAGATGATGAGGAAAGATAGAGGCGTATGGTAGCGGACAGAAAGAGGCGATTGCAAGATGGAAGGGAGTTCGATCATTTCTTTCCACCCCCAGGTGAAACTGATACAACGGTAAAGAAGAGTGCGAATGTAGAAGACACGATGAAACTCATTCGCAAGGCATTGCCACAAACGGTATGGCAAACGGAAAAGATTGCAAAAGTTTTGAAGGGTAAGACGCTGGAAGAAACCTGTTCCAACATCTGGCACTTTGTGTACAACCACATACAATACAAGAAAGACGAGGAAGGAGTTGAACAAGTACGAAGTCCCAGAAGGGCATGGAGCGATAGGAAGACAGGAGTTGACTGTGACTGTTATACCGTATTCATTCTCTCCATCCTCCGATCTCTTGATATTGATTGCATCGCCAGGATAACGAAATATCCAAAGCGTTATCCGGAAGTACCACGATGGCAGCATGTGTATCCCATCGTTCCGAAGCCAGGCCATCGGGAAGACTATATCGATGAACGTGACCACTACATCGTGATTGATTGTGTGAAGGACAGGTTTGATGATGAACAACCTTATTTAGAATGTAAAGACTACGATATGAGACTGGATTATTTAGACGGATTTGAGAACGACATGCAAGAGGAAACTTTTGACCTCGTAGAGCATGACAATGTTGACCTCTCTGATCTCGCCTCGGTATATGATGATGAGGAGATGGGAAACATCTTCAAGAAAGTGGGAAGTGCGGTGAAGAAAACGGTGAAGAAGGTAGGCGATAAAGTGGGAGACGGAATTCGGGTCATCAACCGCTACGTCAATCCCGCCACATTACTTCTGAGGAATGGCTTTTTGTTAGCCATGAAAATTAACCTCATGAATGTTGCAGGCAGATTGCGTTACGGTTACCTCACCCGATTCCCAGGCACAAGCCAAGGGTATGAACTTGAGCGAACTGAAAAGCTTCGCTCCATAAAAGACAGAGCGGAGACAGTGTATTGGCAAGCCGGAGGTAAAAAGGAAAATCTTAAGAAAGCCATTCTACAAGGCAATGGTAATAAAGATAGAAATGTACCCTTAAGTGGTCTCAGTGGTTTAAGCGATGTGTATGCAGACCAGGATGAGTATAACATTATGTACAGAGATAACATTGAAGGACTCGGTGAACTTGCCAGCGGTGCAGCCATCGCAGCAGCGACTACGGCTGTGGCTGCCATCGCTGGAGCTTTGAAACAAGTGAAAGGATTATTCATCAAAGGTGGAAGCAATGAAAAATCATTTCAGAGTGACACAGACAACGCGGGTACGGCTGCATCTGCCCCATCGATGATACCGGAAGATGAAGATGCCTTCAAGTACGACAGCTATGTGGCACCACCCGTAACACAACAACAGCCAACACTGGTATCAAAACTAACTACCGCTGTAAAGTCAATTGTTACGAGTCCGATCATCGCACCTAAACAAATCGTAACGACAACGTCACCAACAACATCAATACAAGCACCAACGCGGCCATACGCACCCGCACCGAGTGTGCCTGCAACAACGATCAAAACCAATGAAACGACAAAAATATATTCAGCTCCTACTGCGACTGCTAAGCCTGTATTATCAAATGAACCTACCGCCAGCGGATCTATGCTTGTACCAAATGAGAGTACAACACCTGGCGATGCTATACAAACTCAGGATGGTTCAGAGAAAACTGGCATCGTTCAAAAGACTACGACATGGGTGAAATCAAATCCAGGAAAATCACTGCTCGTGGCGGGTGGAATCATCACCGGAGGTCTTCTGCTCATGCGAGCAATGAGAGGTGGATCAGGAACCAATGGCTTAAGCGGACTTCCTGCGAAAAGGAAAACGAAGAAACGTAAACACAAGAACAGAAAAGTAAGTGGTAAGAAAAGCAAAGTGAAATTTCAAAATCTATTATAGCATGGGACGGACAAGAAAACATAAAAACAAAAAACACCAACAAGGAAATGGGCTCTTTGGAACTGCACCAGTGATGCAGCATCCGATAACCCAAACAGTAACCAAAGGCGGTCTTGTATTACTGGCTGCCATAGCCGCAGGAGGTGCCGGTGCAGCACTTGGTAAGCACTCACTCCTGGCCGGAATTCCTGTAACGCTACTCGGCTTTCATAAGAAGAACCCATACATCATCGCAGCAGGCCTGGGCCTCACGTTGAGCAATGGATTTCAAAATCAAAACAAGACCACTGTTCAAGGAGTCGAAGGCTTTGATATGAAACAAATAGCGGAGCAAGCCAAAGATCGTGTAGGAACATTCTTCAAGAATTTTTCGGAGAAGCTCTACATCAAAGCTGAGCCTACCGGAACCGCTGGACTAGCCGGAGAAGAACAAGTGACCTACTTCGTCAATCCACACAACTCGAAAGAGCTGGATATGACGGCCATTGATAGAATCCAGGAACAGATCGCCAACATGAATGGTGGAATGAATGCAGTCGAAGAAACTGAAAGGGAGTTTTAAATCAAAGAGTAAGCACATCAAAGAGCAATTGCTTCAGGGCAAACTTCGTCTCGCTGATCAGTTGATCTATACGATCAAGCCCATTAAAGGTGCGAAGACGATCAAGATGTTTGAAAGCCAGGATGTGAAAGAAGTGAACCTGCGCAATATCAGCAATGCCAAGCTTCCGAAGAACATGGCGTTGCTTGTGTCAGGCATCTATCTGTTGCATGGTATTGCTACCTCACTGGATATTGATGACGTCAAAACAACCAAGTTTGATTCCATCGAGAACGTGGTGCATTAGCAAATGGTGAGTTCAAACTCAAAGCCAACAAAAAGCAACTGGTGAGCGACACTTCTAACCGGAAGTTTGTGACCACCCAGTTTGACATGGTGCCAAAGAGTTTTTACAAACTGGCGAACCCACGTCTGATTCATGATGATGTAGACATCGAGTTTGAAATTGAACTGGGCACCATTAAAGGACTTGATGCAAACTCAGTTTTGTATGTAGGTCTTGAAGGAACAGCAACCATTCCTTAGTAGGTCATGGAGAAGCGTTTAGTGGATAAAATCTACACCTTCCTGGTGGACGCGGAAGGGCAACCGGTGAGCAAGAAGTTTGACCTGGATAAGAACGTAAAAGTAGTGCATGGCATTATGATGAGTTCTGACAGACCGAACCTCTTGTTCTACCGGGGCTCTCAGCGAATCGAGCTTAGCGGAGAAGAACTTTATCCTGAAGACTATGAAAGCAAAATGTTCATGAGTGGATTAGGAGTGGCTCCGGACCTACGATACAAATCATTGGGTAACGGAGTGGTTGCAGGAAATGGAGAATTAAAAATCCAGTATAAAGACACTGCTAATCCAAACGCTCCCTTTGCAGTCTACAAAGTGATCATCAGCCTTTCCTGTGAGATGCGATGATCATCACAAAGACCAAACGGAGAATCATCGTAACCAAACTTGAGGTGAACAAGCTTGAACGGTTTAAGCCATTCGAAATCAGGTTACCGGCTAACGTGAAGAAAGTAACAGGGATACTCGTAACAGCTACCGCAAAATGATACTGGGCAATCTAAGCTTTCAGGCCAATGATAAGATGGATGTCTTTCATGTGGCACAAGTTCAGGAAGATGGAATTGAATCTTCAGATGTACTATCAAATCCTTTTGTAATCACAGTCTATGTGGAATGTGAAATGGCGGAAGAGCTAGAGGAAGTAGTCGATGAAGATAAGATTGATGAGGAAGACAACGACTACCTGGAACCGATGGAGATAAACTTATGACAGAACAATTCATCCTTCAGTTTGCGGCCTTGAGGTTAAAACAACAAGGATATACGAAGTATCACTTTCGTCATCAGGGATTTTATTGTTGAGGCAGGAAAAACAGTAACCATACCTGCCTACAATGAAATGTTCTTCATCATCGATGAACCTCCAGGGCTCGTGGTGGACTCAGATTATGGAATGTATGACTCAACGGATGACCCCATACCAGAGAGCATTCACATCCATCGCGGAGAAATCAAGATTACGAACCCAGGAGATGCAAAGCGAAGAATAAAATTTATACAGGCAATCATTGTGAATTAACAGATTATGGCACTACCGAATAAAGAAAAATACGAACAGAAAAAGATTGACAACCTTTTGCATTACCTGCGACTCTACCATGAGAAAGGTCAGCCCATTGATTATGAAATTCTGGTGGATGGGTTTAAGGCCGTGCGCAGAACCAGTGACCCTGATATGTTTACCATGTTCGAAAACTTTGTCACTGCTGATACACGGTCCATTGAGATTTTACTCTTTACAGGAAGTAGCAACAACAATGAAAAGCGAATCTTCTACTTCGGTGAAGATCAGAAAGAAGGACTTTCAGGAGTTGATGTAAAGAACATCGTAGATGAGGAAGTGCAACGAAAGCTTCGTGAAAAAGAATACGATGCGCTCAGAGACGAAAACAAAAACCTGAAACAACACATTGCCGACCTGGAGAGTGAGGTAGATGAATTGGAGAAACATAATGCCCGACTTGAATTGAAGCAATCTCCTTGAATAGCTTCCTGGGTGATGTTGGCTCAAGCCTGGTCGAGAGTTTCATCAAACGAAATCCAAAACTCATGGCCGCCTTCCCTGGTGGAGAAGCACTCGCGGGTCTATTGCAGCCAGGCAATGGTGAAACCGTTGATGATCCAATACTGGATTCAGAAGTAAGCTTTAAACCAAAGGCAAGCTCCTCTGCACATTCTCCTAGTGAGGATGACCAGGCAGCCATTCAATTTGTCAATCAACTGAAGTCACAGTTTAGTAAAGAGGAGTTTGAGAGGGTACTCCATATTCTTCAAACCCTGGCCGATGACAAGAGTAAGATTGATCTCTTAATAAATCATTTAAATATTAAACAATCATAGTCATGAACAAGTACAGTTTTGAAGTGAGCATTGAAGCACAAACGCAAGGTGAAGCAGAAGTAAAACTGACAGCAGCATCCATCTTGATGCAAAAGTTAAAGGCACGCGAAATAGCAAAGCTTGCCGATGTGGTAAAGAATGATCCTGGAAAGACAGCCCTGGCAAAGAAGGCGCTGGGATTATAAAAAAAACGAAGGGACGAGTACGGTATGAATGTAGACGGACAGAAGATTCAAAATTTCAAGACCGTAGTGATCTATTCGACACTGGGACTTGGTACCGCAACCGGACTATTTTTTCTGGCGCGTCACTTCTATAAGAAAACAAGAGCGAATGTTTCGCAAAAGCATAGTCTTGAAGTAGGTGATCCGGCAACTTTTGCCAAGCAATTAAAGATGGCTTTTGATAATGACAACTATGCGGGTTGGGGAACAAATGAAAAGATGGTGATACGGGTGTTTAACGACTTGCCCTCCAAAAGCATGTACACAAAAGTGCAGAAGGAATACGCCAATCTATATGGAAGAAGCCTGAATGCAGACCTGGAAGACGAAGTTGAGCAGTGAAGAGTATAACGAGCTGATTAGAGTTTTAAATGCAAAGAAGTGATGGCGAAGACGGTATCGAAGGGAAAGAAGAAAACGCAAGGGCGAAAAGCCAAAACCCAAAAACCGACAGCCCAGACAAAGAGTCAAGGCAAGAAAGCGAGGAGTTAAACCTGCCAAAGTATTTATCTATGCCCTGGCACTTGCAGCTCTTGGCGGTGGTGGTTATCTGGTATATGATCAGGTAAAAAGGAAGAAGGCAGTTGAACAGAATCAATTACCCTCTGACAATAACTCTGATACGATCATCATTAATAATACCCTTCCTACTTCGATAAGTTCGTTCACTTCGAAAATGTTGAGTTCAGCCAGTGATAGCTTCCCATTGAAGCGAGGAAGTAAAGGCACGCGGGTAACTGCACTTCAGCAAGCGCTATCAAAAACGACACCTTCTATTTTGATTGATGGACAGTTCGGACCACAAACTGCGGAAGCATTAAAGAATGCAGGCTTTCCTGAATTAGTCGATGAAACTCTTTTCAATAAGATTACAGGTGTAACCAAAAATACAGTTCAGGTAGTTTTCAATCCTTCATCATTGGCATTGAGTCTTTATAGTGCAGCACAATCAAAGAACCTCACTCAGGTACTCAGTGTCTTGAAACAACTTAAGTCTATTTCAGAATATTCAGCGGTGAATGAGTACTACAAAAAGCAAGGCTTTATTTCTAAAACCATCGTGAACGATCTTCTGGAATATGACTTCAAGAGTAATGAAGCAGCCAAAGTTCAAATCCGAAATGAATTACTGCGCATCGGTTTAAAAGTGAGTAGTACAGGAACGTGGAGCTTGCAAGGATTACGGTTATACAAAGACCTGATCACGATTCGCGAAACAGTAGTCACCGATTCCCGAAACAACCGGATACCCGTGCGTAGGAATACGATACTCGGAGATGAATTGGAAGTTGCTAATGGAATGACATGGTTCAAGTCTATTGATAACAGCATTCTGAAAGTCCCAACGCAGGACGTGAAGTACACTTAAACAATTAATAAGCAATGGCAAAGTTTGAAAACTTCGCAGGGAAACTCCTGCGATTAGAGGGAGGGTATGTGAATCATCCATTGGATAAAGGAGGCCCGACTAAGTATGGAGTCATTCTTTCTGTGTGGAAGGAACATGGACATGATAAAGATGGTGATGGAGACATTGATGCCGAAGACATCAAGAAACTCACGGAAGAGGACGCACGGTATATCGCCAAGAAAATCTTCTGGGATTACTTCCTGGCTGACCATATTTCCAATGAATCGGTGGCCGAGTTTATTGTGGATTGGGGTTACAATTCAGGAAGAAAGACCAGGCTAAGATCGTTCAGCGATTGGTCAATGAGAAGTGGACGGTACCGTAGGGATTCAAACCCTCCGGGCCATTAACGGCACTGACCAGGAGCAACTGTTCAACCTGCTTAAAATTGAGCGAAAGGTATTTCTCAATAACATCATCGAAGGAAGCCTGATCAGATTGTATTCTACGATGGTTGGATGAATCGGGTGAACTCATTCAAGTACGCCTAGTTCCGGTGAATAAAATTTAAGCATCAGCGCATGTTATCACGTATCAAGGAAATTCTAAAAGAATATGGCTTTGTTCTCTACACAAGGCCGTATGAACTTAACATCGTAGGACTACGGAGTAAAAGTGTTCAGTCAAATGCCTTTGACGATGAGATACATGTATTTTATAAAAGCCGGATGGAAAGTGGGAATACCCACATCTATCCGGCTACGACTGATCCAGGAACATTCTGGCTAAACAATCCATCATTTCCGCAAGGCACTGCCATCTTGGCACAAGGTCAGAATGTAGATGCTTACGCCATCGGAAAACATAGAGGAATGTACGAGGCACTTGTTCAGCAAAAGCCCGTGACGGTGATCAGAGATTATGACCGTGATGCGATTTTGGATTTCAAAAATGGAACCAGGCAAACAGGGAATTTTGGGATCAACATTCACCGAGCTTCTGTGTCAGGAACAACCAAATCCATTGACAGATACTCTGCCGGATGCCAGGTGTTTAAGAATGCTGATGACTTTCTGACGTTCATGGAATTGTGCCGTCAGCAGCCAAGCTTTATGGTAATAAGTTCAGCTATACCCTGATTGATTTCAGATCGCTAAGACGAATTACGCTCAAGCGAGTAATAACAGCCATAACCATTTTTTGCAGCCATCGCCTTGGGATGGGTATTTAAACCGAATGTAAGATTATGAGTGTGCCTAAACCACCATTTCATTCAGCATCGGAAGAATTGCTTTATAACATCTATCTAAAGCTACAAGATATGAACAGCCTCCAGGAAAGTGATATTAATACGCTGGCCAAGTTGAATGCCATTCTCACGGATGCGGACCTCATGAAGGTTGAAGACATTACGTTAGCAATTAATGCAATCAAAGGAAATGTACCGGATGCTGGTAATACACTTGAAAAGATATTCAATATCATCAGGGGTTTACATACCTGAAAGCAGAAGACATCGACACATTGGCTGAGCTTGAACGCAATACTTTCAGATGCGGATATCATCAAGACCGAAGACTTGCAAAGCTCCATCGATACGCTAATTGAAATGCCCCACTGGCAGGTAACACGTTAGAAAAGCTATACAATCTTCTTCAACCAATTCTTTCAGCCTGGGTTCAAGACGGAAATAATGTTGGAATTACAAAGTCCATTGGAACAAAGGACAATTTTCCTCTGCCCTTTATCACAGCCAATGTTGAACGAGGAAGATTTGATGTTAACGGGAACTTCCTCATTGGGTATGGAGGATTGGCTATTGGAAAGATTCATGTAAGAACAAGCGACTCCTTAGAGGCTAACTATGCTACCTACATCGAAGACCCCATTCTAAATCTTCTTTTCGGAGTGACGAATTCTGGAAAGTTCTTCATGAACAAAGACCGATCTAATCTTTTATTAAATGGCGGTTGGCCTGGAATGACCGGATCAAGAAACATGGTCATCACATCGGGAGCTTTAGGAGCGAAAATGGTTGACTCAGGCAGTGACAATACTGTATTTGGATATAATGCAGCTTCCAGTTCGGGAGCTTCTCCTGCAAGAGGACTAACCCGAAATGTGGTAATAGGTTCGGAGGCTGGTGCATCCGATAACAATGGTTCGAGCTATTCCGATTGTGTGTTTGTCGGTTATCGTGCCGGAACATTGATTGATTTAACACAAGCCACCGAAACACAATGATTGGTGCTTCTGCTGGAGCGACTGCCGCTCAGGGCGGAACAGATCATACGCTTGTTGGTTATGATGCACAAAACGCCAGGTCGAATTCATTCAATACATTGTTAGGTTCGGGCACGCGGGCTTATAACAGTTTTGGAGATTTGATCACGAATGGCGGTGGTCAGAACTACATGACCGCTATTGGTGCAGGGGCCATTGTACGAACTCCAAATACCATTGTCATTGGTAGAGTAGTTAGTGACCAAATAGTGGTTGGAGCAGAAAGTAGCAACTTTCAATTGCCTGGCGTAACGGCTAACCTGGGTTTTAGCGGATATAAATTTCAAGTAGTTAGGCCCGGAAGTTTAGCATTGGTGTGTCCGGTTGGACATTCGTTCGTGACGGAAATTTTTCTATAAACCTAGGTGAGGAAGGTAGTGGTACCGTCAAAAACTCGGTCCCGGATAAACAGTTACATATCCGGTTATGGTGGCTATGAATTTCTATTGAGTTTAACAATGTTAATGCTACCCTGAAATTACTGACTACCTGTTTGGCGGCACCAAAACAGAAATGCTTAGGCTCTCCCGCCGGTTATGCCAATACTGCTATTCTGGTAAGACCGAACGATGTCTATCATACCGGATACGGCTACCGGTATATCCTTCAAGGAGTAAACACAGGACTTCAAAGCAGATTCATATCCGCTTTTCATGGTCAAATCACACTCTCAACTGATGATAGCTTTGCAAATAACAATCGAGCGCAGCTATTCACAGCTCAGGCTTCCGTGACCAATCATTATATCGATGGCTTACGCGGACATAAGAGGTACTGACTCCAATGCGCAAGTATATGCCTATCGGTCTCTTCAAGCCGAATTAATTTGATGGAACGGGAATGACCTTTACTCTTCCTGTGGTTGCAATGAGTACGGATGGGTCGGCCCATCGGGGCCAGTGCCATGCCCTGAATGGAAGTTTCATAACGAGTGCCGCCTCTTTATCATTCCGAAAGGCTCAGAACGAACTGGAGTGATGATTTCTCCAGGGATGCTTCCAGGCTAATGGATTATTCATCAGCCTCAGCAAGCACGGGTACCTACAATTACGATGGCTACTTATTGTGGCTTCAATACAGTACCACTGAAACAACATGCTTGCAGGAACCGCAAAGCCTATGTTATTAATGAGAAAGCACAACGCAATGTTGAACGGATTTGATCATACGGGTGCATTTTATCCGATTAGAAGAAACATAGGTTCAACCGGGTCATTTTTCGAAGTTTATAAGAGACAGAAGTGCCTCTTTGAGGCTAAAGTTCTCTGTAAATAAAGATGGAGTTGTATCCATTGGACAAGGATTATTGATCCTGTGAATAATGCAGGAGTAGGGCAGGGTCTACTTTGTGGGGAAGACCAAATTTGTTACTCCATCGAGTAGTTAGAACAGTAAAATTTTAATCTAAAATATTATATGAGTAGAAAATCAATTGTTGTGAATCTTCCAGAAATAGACTCCACAACCAACAAAAGAAAAAAAGTGATCCATGACTATCTCATCATTAAAAACAATCTGGAGATGCGCCATGCAGAGCATAATCCTGAGTTCACTGCAGGAGATGGAAGTAACATCGGCCTTCCAATGAACTTCAACGGCAATTATTTCTTGCCAAAACAAATCACCAAGGAGACAGATGGAAACTTAACCAACCCATTAACCGGAATTCAAGCAGTACCTGATTCACTTGATGCAATCACCGAATTGAATACTGGCAAAACATCGACTTGACTGCTTATCCAGGAATCGTCTTGTTACCTCTGAAATTCAGGCGTCACTTAAATCGATAAAGATTTCAGATCTGGTCTATTGGCTTATCGAGCAATCTATTTTAAAAGGAAACGCAGAAGGAAAATATTAAATCAAGATACCATGACAAACAAAGAAGCTTACAGACTCATTACCGCATTGATGGATACTCAGGCAACTTGCCGGTACGAAACTGGAACATGCCAGAAATCAAACTCTGAAAAAATGCCTCCTCTTTATAGAGGCATACAATGATAAATTGGAAGACCTCAACATTGACTATTGCAGTACAGACGAAAAAGGGAATATCATTCGAGATGCGAGAGGACAGTACATTTTTAACAAAGACAATCAGAGAGCACTATCCAAGGAGCTAAAGAGGTTCATGGATAGCCCAATGTTACTACCCTTTCAAATTGTCTCGACTTCGGATAAAAAGGGACTTAATGATGCCCAGGTGGAGTATCTATCCGAAGTAGGATTTATTAGAGAACACATGAAGTTAGTTTAAATAAGCTTGATTGTTAGCCGTGAATTAAGGAGCAATGTAAAACGTTGCTCCCATTTACAACCTTCTTGGATTTGACCTAAAAACATCTCCACTCGAATGAGGATTATTTGAGGTTCATTCTTTCATTCCATCGCAATTGGCCAAAACTTCTTCTTGAAATTCTTTTCTTAGATCAAGTGAGAGGACAGCTTCTTTAAAAACCTCAAAAGAATATTTTTCAATAAAACGTATATTATTTTCGAAGTCACTATTTCTGAAGAGCAGAATCTCAAGCGCTTGATTATTCTTTAGTCGTTTGAAAAGATAGATCGCAAGTCGATGGTGAACAAGTACTTTAACCCCAAGTTGATTTTTTATTGAGTATGATGGGTCATTGATAAGCACGTCTGTAGACATGAAAATGTATTGTGATTGCTCATCATCATCGTTTCCAGTTAGGCAGCCCTCGCTACTAAGCGTTTCGATGTTTGCATAATCAGTAATTAATGATTTCCTATACGTAGCTCTCTTAATAAGATTCTCCTCAATATGCCAAATGGAGTCATCAACATTAATTCCATGGTAGACCCTATTTTCTAGTTGCTCCATTTTTGAGTAATTAGAATAATAAAATATATAGAAAAACCAAATCACTAGTTGGGAGAGAGTCTATATCTAAATTTTCAAAAAGAAACGTTAACGTGGTGAAGCTTGGAACAATGCCATGAATGAGCCAGTTTTTCTTAGTATCATTTAATAGTGTAACCTTGTCATTTTTCCGGAAAAACTTCTTGATTATATCTTCATGCTGAGAGATAAGCCTTTTCAGTTGTGCCTCTTCGAGAACGTGTATTTTGTAAGGTTTGTCACTTCTTATTTTTTCGAGCCAAATTCTACTTTTTTCAGTTAGATAAGATGAGACCATAAATACTAAATGGTCGGGTTTTTCGGCATCTGCCCAAGCTATCTTGGAATTCAATTTCTCTGGCGGTACTCCTTTTTCATGATGTTTACATTCGATGAAGAACCGGTCATAATAGTATCCTAACAAGCTATTGTTGATCGAAAGATGAGCTTCTATATCTCTTCCGCTATCTGCTCCGCCTCAGTTCCACGTAACTTTAGAAAATCCGAGTTTTAGAAGTAGTTCAAAACATAATTCCTCGAATTCAACATGATTTAGGTGCGAGAAATTTATTAAGGCAATAAGGTCATTCATCTCAAAAGTGATATATGTGGATGAAAATTAGGATATATAATTCTTAAAATCTTAAAAATTGATCAAAAAACGGCCTATGAAGAGTTTTTGTGATCTTAAAGACTAATAATTATTCCTACAAAGTGATGATAGTCGGTATAGTAGTTTTAGGTCCGAATATAAATGGTTCGAAAATTTTGCCACTCAGGCCGACATTAGGGCTGTTTTTAATATTAAAAACAGCCTTTTTATTCCCACAGTACCATTTTAGTACAACTTTCTAATACTTATGAATCAACCACAACAAAGTCCATGTAATTCTTTGTTGAACTCATCTTTGGAGGAAAGATGAATTCCTTTCTACTTGTTTTGAAAGCAAGAGTTGAAATTGGAATACTACTTATCATAATTAAAGTCAAAGTAGTTATTACTCAAGATCATTTTTAAAGTCAGATATTGCAGTTTGTTAATTGTAGTTCCCAATCTTTTTGTTAGATGATTATCGTTCATAAAATAGGTGACTTTCTTTTGATCTGTTTCCAAATGCAAAAAAGGCGACAGATAAAATTGAGGCACTTACCCAAAGTATAAAAGAATTTTATACTTATAGGGCTTTCGTTCCAAAGGTCAGTATTGAGGCTAATATTTCTGGAGTTAGTTCATTCATAGACTTAACACGTTTAGATATTTATTCATGTTTCTTAAGCACTATTTCATTATTGTCCACAGCTCCTTGAAGGTAGATGGTAAATGTAGAATAACTGGTAAGTGACCAGTATTTTGGAGGTATTTTATCATATCTTTTCTGATCTGAGAAAAAATTATGCTTTGGGAGATGCAGACCCACGAACATATCTACAACAAGAAAATTTTCTTGATTGGGGCTACCCAAACATGTTTTTTAATCTTTATTATTTCAGCTTCCATCATGCTGTAACCAATCGGTGCATGAGCTTCATTCAATCCTGCTCCTGAACCTAACCAGATGGATGAATAAACCTTCCAGTCACTTCCATAATATTTAGCATTGGAAGTGGTGACAGGATTGTTGAATATTATTATTTGACCCTTATAATACTTTTCCCCTTTGTAATATAAAGTATCATCTTTAAGGATTGACTTTTCCTGAGCATTGCTAATAAAACATGAAACATGTATTGTTAATATTGTCAAGGCTTTTATTAGTATACTCATGCCAAATGGTAATTAATTCACTTAAGTAAATCACCAATTCCAATATTCTCCAAAAAGAAAATTGAGCGGGTTATTCAAAATACTGTTGATTTCTACGGCTCACTTTCATCTCCATAAGATTTCAATTTGCCCCTTTTCGTATCCCAATCTCTATCATTGACAAGGATGTTAGTATTGAATCTCCTTCTTTTCCTATCGGTCTCCTTTGTCAGGTATTTCTCTTTCACACCAAACACCAAGGTTAGTTCCAGATATACATAGTGGTAATGACTCTTCTTAGCAGTCTGGTTTTTTAAGATTATGAATTTTGTTTTATGATAAGATAGGCACTTCATTTAGTGGTAAATTAGTACAAACAGTTCTTAGTTAAGAATTAAACTAAAAACCTTTTTCGCACTATTTTTCAGCGTAAAACGCAGTACCAAATTAATTAAAAATGTACTAAAAATAGGCTTTAGTACCATTCGAACCTTTAAATGGAACATAAACTCGTAGTTAGATATCTCTCATCTCGACAAAAACGACAAAGCCTTTTCCACGAAAGTGGAGAGGGCTTTTTTAGTTTCTCCATTTATAGTCTGTGTTAAAGATTAACTTTGCAATCTGCTTATGAGAGACTACGAAATTTATAAATTAAAGAACGGGATTAGAGTTATACATAACCGGGTTACAACTACTAAAATTGTCCATTGCGGCATTATGCTGGATATTGGTAGCAGGGATGAAACGCTCGCTAATCAGGGCATCGCTCATTTTTGGGAGCACATGGCCTTTAAAGGCACCCGCAAGCGAAAAGCATTTCATATTCTAAACAGGTTGGAATCTTTAGGAGGAGAGCTAAATGCTTTTACCGATAAAGAAAAGATTCTCTTCTACGCTTCCATACGAGATGATTATTTTGAGCGTGCCGTTGAATTGCTAACGGACATAACATTCGATTCCATTTTTCCAGTGACTCAAATAGAAAGAGAGCGGAATGTGATTTTAGAAGAGATGTCTATGTATCACGATGATCCGGAAGATTCTCTTCAAGACGAATTTGATGCCTTACTATTTGCCGGTCATCCTCTGGGTATGAATATTCTGGGTACAGATAAAACCGTGAATTCATTTACGCGCAGAGATTTTCGTTCGTTTGTTAAGGAACATCTGGATACCCGAAAAATTGTATTCTCGGTAGTGGGTAACCTTACGATGGAGCGGGTTGTACAACTCGCAGAAAAATATTTAGGTCATGTACCGGCCCAGACATCACCAAAGAAAAGGCGTAAATTTTCTGGATATGCACCGAAACAGATAACTCTTAAGCGTCCGGTTAAACAAGCGCGTTGTGCGATGGGTCTTCCGGCCTATCCGTTTAGTCACGAAAAGAGAAGCTCCTTTTATATGCTAACCAGTATACTGGGAGGATCTGGAATGAATTCACGATTGAATATGGCGCTTCGCGAAAAGCATGGCTTTGTGTACTCGATTGGTGCGCAGTATGTTCCCTTTACAGATACAGGTCTGTTTGTTATTTCATTTGGTACAGAGCCTTCGCAGATGAAGAAAGGAATTTCCTTGGTTAACCAGGAACTGAAAAAGTTTCGTGATGAGCCGCTGGGCGTAAAACAATTGGCATCCTCCAAAGAGCAAATGCTGGGTCAGATTGCGATGGCCGAGGAAAACAATATGAGTTTTATGATTATGATGGCTCGGAACCTTCTGGATCAGGGTCGGGTGACTTCCTTAGAAGAAATCTTCGATCGGGTAAGAGGTACTTCAGCTCGGACTCTTCAAGAACTATCAAACGAAATGTTCAACGAGCGGAAAATGAGTTATCTGATGATGGAACCTTTATAGCACATGGATTTCTTGCCTGAAGACTTGTTAAAATATGTAGCGGATCATACATCTTCCGAAAGTGATCTACTTAGAGGAATAGACCGCGAAACCCAAGCGCAGGTTATGCGACCCAGAATGTTATCGGGTCATCTTCAAGGAAGGTTTCTCTCACTCGTTAGTCATTTAATTCGACCTGAATATATCCTTGAAATAGGAACCTACACGGGCTATTCTGCTATTTGTTTGGCAGAGGGCCTAAGCGTAACGGGTAAACTGATTACTATAGATATTAATGAAGAACTGGAAACCAGAGTAAAAAATTATTTTGAATTAGCTGGATTGACAGAAAAGATTGACTATAGAGTAGGAGATGCAAAAAAAATAATTCCTTCGTTGAATATAACTTTTGATCTTATTTTTATTGATGCTGATAAAGAGAACTATTCAATTTACTATGACTTGGTTTTGATAAACTGAAACCCGGTGGACTTATTTTGGCTGACAATGTATTATGGAGTGGTAAGATCACGGATAATAAACCCGACAAAGACACACACGGGCATTACAGGCATTTAATCTCAAGATCATGAACGATAGTCGGGTTGAAAATCTGTTACTACCCTTACGGGATGGAATAATGATGGTGCGAAAGAAATCTGAATAGAATCTAATTCAGGTTGCAATTTGTCTAAAGCACGAACGTTTTTCATTTGCTATGCTTGGAAGGACCCATACTCGTTATTCGGTCTTTTAAATTCTTTTTGCTACTTTTGAGGCTCATGAGATTTTTTGCAGTCGCACTCATTCTTTTTGGAGTTGCTGCCTCATACGCCCAAACTCCTGAAGTGCCCCATAAGATGCATTTCGCAGACATGACACTCACTATCCGTGATGATGCCAGGCGCGAGATACAAAATGATGTGGACGCTTTAATTCAAAGCCCGCGCTACTTTGGCATTAAGGTAGAGCGCGCAAAAACCTATTTTCCAATTATTGAAAAAATCTTTGCCGAGGAAAGGCTTCCGGATGACTTTAAATATCTGGTGCTTCAGGAAAGCGCCTTGATTTCTGATGCCGTATCGGTTTCGAACGCGGTAGGCTTCTGGCAGTTTAAAGATTTTACTGCTCTGGAAATGGGTATGCGTGTTGACAGAGAGGTTGATGAGCGCATGAATATTTATTCCGCCACACGCGGGGCAGCCCGATACCTGAAAAAAAATAATTATCTGTTCAATAACTGGCTGCTTGCTTTACAATCCTATCAAATGGGTGGCGGGGGTGTTCAGCGGTCGGTGGGCGACAAATACAATGGTGTCCGGCATATGGAAATCACGTCCGATACGTATTGGTACATTAAAAAATTCTTAGCGCATAAAATTGCTTTTGAGAATGCCGTGAAAGGTGACCCTCAAATTAAAGTGGTTCAGTATCCCATTCAATCAACTAAATCACTTCACGAAATTGCTACAGAATTAGCTATTGATGAAGCCACGCTAAGAGATTATAACAAATGGGTTCGGGCTGATAAAATTCCTGCCGACCGAACCTATTCTCTACTTATTCCAAATGGTGAACCTATCCGCGAATTTAACACCCTCATTCTGGCATCCACTAAGGCGGCTCAGCAGGAAGTTGTTTCGGCCAAAGCGGCTGTGGCCACTATCGAAAAGAAAGATATAAATGGCGTGGTAGCTATTCGTGCAGTTGCAGGGGAATCAACAGTCGCACTTGCTGATCGGGCAGGCATCTCGTTGTCTCTGTTTTTGCGCTATAATGAGATTCCTATAGATCATAAGGTAATGGGTGGAGAATATTATTTCTTAAAAAAGAAGAAGAGAAAGTCAGACCAACATAGTCATTCGGTGGTATCGAACGAAAATCTTTGGTTGATCAGCCAACAGTATGGGGTACAACTTAAGAGACTTAAAAAGTTGAATAAAATTACCAGTCCTGAACACCTACAGGTTGGCGATATTGTTTATCTCAATACCCAAAGTCCGACACATATAGAACCAATTCTGGAACCCGTTTTGACTGAGGAAGCTATTGTTGTTGTGGATGATGATTCTTTTTTTGGGTGGGAGGTAAAGCCGGGGGAAGAAGCTATCAAGGGCGAGGATTCGGTTTCACAAAGCCCTAAGGATACTGTAAAGCCATTTATCCAGAGTTTATTTGTCGATTCGCCAAGCCCAAATCTTACAGATCAGCATGTAGTTACTTCTGGTGAAACATTATATTCAATATCAAAGAATTATGGAGTTGCTGTAACAGACTTGTTAACCTGGAATGCATTGGATATTAGCGCAGGCCTTAGAACTGGGCAGTATTTAAGAGTCAAAGCGCCTGCCGAATCCGGAGTCAGTGGAAATGAATCCATAGCGAATCAAACCAAAGACACTACGTTCATTGAATACGAGGTGAAACCTACCGATACGCTCTATAGTGTTGCCCGCCAATACAACGTCACGATTAAGGAGCTTATGGATTGGAATAACAAACAGGATTTTAATCTGGCCTTGGGCGAAAAGCTTAAGATTTTAGCGCTGATTCCTGATTTTTTACTTTTTTCATCAAATACTTACTTAAACCTATATCAACAGACTGAAAACCTTAGGTTGCAGCAAAAAAGAATAATTTTGCACCAATTGAAAGGCAATTTGCTAAGACGTTAATGGAAATGGAGATTACTACAAAGACGATAGATCTTGTTTTGTTGGTAGATGACAACGATACAGACAATTTTATAAGCAAAAGAATTATTAAGATAACCAAGTTTGCTAATCGGGTAGAGGTCAAGAGCTCTGGGAAAGGAGCTTTAGATTACTTGAAAGAACATCAAAATAATTCTGAAAATATTCCAAATATTATCTTTCTAGACATAAACATGCCAATTGTAGATGGCTTTGTGTTCCTCTACGAATTTGAAAAATTCAATGAATTGGTGCGCAGTAAATGCAAAGTCATCATTCTTTCCAGTTCAGATAATAAGCGCGATATCGATAAAATCGTAAATAATAATCACGTCATTAAATTCATTACCAAGCCCCTTACCGAGGTTGCACTCGATGAGATCAGACTGAATAATATTTAGTCTCTGGTCAGATATTTCCTATTTTTGCGGTCTTAAACTATTCATTATGCATCTAAGACCCTTATTTGGAGTTAGTACTCTGATTTTTTCATTTCTTTTAATCGGTTTCATAAATGCCGAAGCCCAAATAGTAAAAGTTGATACCCTTACCCACTGGAAAAAGGATTTTCGAGGTGGAATCAACATTAACCAAGCCGCATTTAGCTCCAATTGGAAAGCAGGGGGGGTGAATTCATTTGGATTTAATGGCCTCATGAACTACAAGGCTGAGTATAAAAGGACAAAACAGTTGGTACAACGAATTTGGGTTCCTTTTCGGGATGGTTAATAATGAAGGGCAGGGTTATCGTAAAACCCTTGATCGAATCTATGTGGAATCGAAATACGGTCACGATTTGAATGCCAAGTGGAGCCTCACTTCTTCATTAAATTTTTTGTCACAATTTTCAAAAGGATATAAATATGAGACAGTAAATGGGATAGAGACCGGTACCCTGATCTCTGATTTTTTAGCTCCGGCATTCATCACCTCAGCCTGGGGTTTTGAATACCATCCGGTAGATTATTTTAAACTTAGATTTTCTCCATTTTCACCCCGCGTAACTATTGTAGCCGATAACAATGGCCGCTTTGATACCGTTGATCCTGTTAAACCTTATGGTGTTGCTGTGGGTAACCAAACACGTTTTGAGTGGTTGGCTTTTCAAATGCAAGCAGATTTTAACAAAGACATTGCTAAGAATCTGAACCTCAATTTTCGCTATGTAATGTTTGCGAACTACGAAACCCTTGAATTAAAAACTATCGACCATCGCCTTGATTTATTACTTACCGCCAAGGTCAATAAATTTATGAATGTTTCTTTAGGAGGCATTGTATTATACGACTTTGATCAGGATAGTGGCATACAGTTGAGCCAGGCCTTTTCATTAGGTTTTGCGTATACTTTCCAGAATTACGAAGCGAAGAAATAGCATCAACCTATTTTAGGACTATTCATATGATTGAAATTAAAGAAGCTACCCTTCAGGACTTGCCTGGCTTGCGCGAGGTTGCCATTTCATCGTACACGGATACTTTTGCAGCGTTTAATTCGTCTGAAAATATGCGTGCGTTTTTTAATGAGGTATATACTGCAGTTGCTTTTGAGAAGGAATATCATGAATACAACTCGCGTACTTACCTGGCTTGGGATTCTAATAAGATTGTAGGTTTTGTGCGTCTTCGCGAATGCGATGAAGTAAAAACGATGCTGGGTACCAACACGGTAGAGCTCCAAAGACTTTATGTACTTACGGATGCTCAGGGTAAATCAGTAGGTAGATTGTTAATGGAGAAAGGCTTAGGCTGGGCCTGGGAGAAAAAATATGAATGGATTTGGTTAGGGGTGTGGGAGAAAAACTACAAAGCCCAAAAATTCTACGAAAAATGGGGCTTCGAAAAATTTTCAGAACACGTATTTCAAATGGGTGACGACCCTCAGGTCGACTGGCTGCTGCGCAAGAAGCTCTAGCCTGACATGGTTAATTTTATCTTTGCCTATAATTTTCAATCTTTCTATAAAGAATATAGCCCTTATGTCAAAAGAGAAATTTATTGAGTCAATCTCAAAATCCTACACAATAGCAGGGGCCTCCATTTATTTGGGTGCTGGAATCTATGAAGGAGAAATTCTGGCTGAAGCCAAAGTGAATTTGCCCTTGCGCATGATGAATCGCCATGGGTTAGTTACCGGAGCTACCGGCTCGGGTAAAACGCGCACGCTTCAATTATTGGCCGAACAATTGTCGGCTGCGGGGGTTTCGGTTTTTATGCCCGATATGAAAGGTGACATCTCAGGAATGGTCATAGAAGGGATTGTCAACGATAAAATTGAAGAACGTGCTGCAGCACTTGGAATAAAATATTCACCGTCAGGCTATCCTATCGAATTATATTCCCTTAGTGGCAAATTGGGAGCGCAAATGCGGGCAACGATTACCGAGTTTGGTCCTGTATTGCTTAGTAAAGTGTTAGAGTTAAACGAAGTACAGAGTGGTGTGTTGATGATTTTGTTCAAGTATGCAGATGATAAAGATTTACCTATTGTTGATCTGAATGATTTGAAGAAAGTTTTAAACTATCTGTCGGAAGGAGCTGGAGCTGCCGAAATTAAAATGATTATGGAAAAATTTCTTCGGCTACAGCCAGTACCATCTTGCGCAAGATTGTTGCTCTCGAACAACAAGGTGTAGATCAATTGTTTGGTGAAAAGTCTTTTGATATCGATGATCTTTTTGAAAAAGTGGATGGACGAGGGGTAATAAGTCTGCTCAATGTTTCAGACATTCAAAGTCAGCCTGCTATTTTTTCAACATTTATGTTAGCCTTATTGGCTGAGCTTTATCATTCGTTGCCCGAAGCAGGCGATCTGGATAAACCAAAACTTGTCTTCTTTTTGGATGAAGCGCATTTGCTGTTTAAGGATGCGCCAAAAGCATTTATGGATCAGATCGATCAGATCATGCGATTGATTCGCTCTAAAGGTGTGGGTGTATTTTTCTGTACACAAATCACTCAGGATGTTCCGGCTAATGTGTTGGCCCAATTAGGCAATCGCGTGCATCATGTAATTCGGGCTTTTACACCCAATGATGTAAAAGCATTAAAGGAAACAATTAAAACTTTTCCTAGGTCCGATTACTATGATATGGAGCAACAGTTTACACAGTTGGGTACTGGCCAGGCTTTTATTACGGTTTTGAATGAGAAAGGTATTCCTACCGAAACTGTTGTGACTCATCTTGCTCCACCCGCTTCTTTCATGGGTCCACTCACGGCACAAGCCTATCAATCGCAATTAGATAACTCATCTCTTTACAAGAAATATAAAGAGACGGTTGATCCACGAAGTGCTTTTGAGATATTGAATGAGAGAATGACTGCGGCCAAAAAACAAGAAGAAGAAGTTGAACAGCGTGAAGTGGAATCTAAAGCAGCGCGTACTTCACGTAAGGAGAAAAGTACTTTTGATGAGGTTCTGTCATCACCGATGACCAAGCAAATTGGACGAGAGTTAGTTCGTGGCGTTTTTGGAATGCTATTTGGAAAAACTCCTCGAACAACCACACGAAGAAAGTACTAAGTCAGTTTACAATTGACAAAGGCTAGCGACTATCATTGTCTCCCGATAGCTATCGGGATGTCATTTGCTAATTGTCAACTTCCATTAGTGCTTATTCATTAAATACTTCTTGGGGGTTATCCCAAACTTCTTCTTAAAGGCAGAAATAAAATGACTGGGATTGTTGTAACCAATTTGGTAGGCAACTTGATTTACCTGAAAGCGAGCCGAATCCAAAAGCACCCGCGAGTGATCTAATTTATGGTTGGTTAAAAACCCAAATACGGTATTGCCATAAATTTCTTTAAAACCCACTTTTAATTGGTATTCATTCAGCCCTGCAATTTTAGCTAACTCTTTAAGGCTGGGCGGGGCATCCATGTGTTTCAGGATGTACTCCTTGGCCTGTTTTATTTTACGAACTGTTTCCTGATCATTTAAAAAGGGACAACTCTCGGTATCCGTTTTCTTTTCTGAAAAGTATAGCCCGAGCAGTTCAAGCACTTTGCCATGATAGTATAACTTTTCAGCATTGGGGCTAAGCGAAATCGTAAATAGTTGATTAAGCACTACATAAAGCTGCGAAGGTATTTCTCGCTCATCGTAAAACTTAGTTTTAACATTTTCTGGCTTTAAGAATGGCAGCGCATCGTGTGTAAACAGTCTGTGCAAACTTTCTAATGAAATGGAGAGTGAAACAAAACGCGTGGAGGGTGCCAGTTTTAATTCGAAAGGTAGATCCGTATCTGGATTATAGAAAAAATAGTTGTGTTGTTTAAATGAATTATGTTTCGGTTAACGGTATCCGGAAACGAGATGAATACATCCAATAGATTTTCGGCTATTCGTAAACTCAATTCATCGGTCTCAAAAAGTGTAGTAAAACTACTTTTTTGGGTATTATATTCTGCCTTAGCAGCTACAATGAAATTTTCCATTTTTAAAAAATGACAAAAGTCACCTCGTTTATTGATTCAATTTGCCTGATTTATCCCAAAAATACCAAATTTTTGAATCTTATTGGCGATTATATGAATTGGCATTAATTGTACTTTTTACGGTATTTATTATTTGGACCGATTCCAATATTTGTGCCTTGAAAAAAAGAGTGCTTACCAAATCATTTCTACTAATCGTATTTATTCTTTTTTCTTTGGAAGCATTTAGTCAAGTAGTATCCGAGGATACTTTAGCAACCAGAGAGTTAGAGGCATTAGTGGTTACAGCTACCCGGAACGAGCGTACGATGGGTTTGCTTCCCATGCCGGTTTCATTAATCCCCCAAAGCCAGATCAAAACAATGGGTTCGTTACGGTTAAATGATGTTTTGACTGAACAAACCGGATTACTTGTTGTACCACAAATTAATGGTCAGGGTAATGGTATTCAGTTGCAGGGCTTCAACCCAGACTATACGCTTATCTTAATTGATGGTGAACCCATTATTGGCCGGTATACCGGATCGCTGGAATTAAGTAGGATTGCTGTTGGGAATATTAAACAAATAGAAATTGTTAAGGGTCCCTCATCCAGTTTATACGGTTCGGATGCCTTAGCCGGAGTTATTAACATCATTACCGAAAAACCAATTGGAACCGGGGTTGGCAAGCATCCGGTACGGTACTAACAATACGTTAGATGTAAATGCAGATGCCAATCTTAACTTCAAAAAACTTGGGGTTTATTTATTTGCCGATCGCTACCAGACCGATGGTTATGATTTATCACCGGATAACTATGGAAAAACTGTTTCTCCCTTTACGAACTACACGTTAAACTCGAAGTTAACGTACAAGTTTAGCCCTCAAACAGATCTAAGTCTGGGAATACGGTTCTTTAACGAAGATCAGATATTTGGTTTTGAGGTTGAATCAAATGGCAATTACATTCGGACCTCTGGGCAGGGAAACACGAAAGATTGGAACTTTAATCCTGTGCTATCGCATCGCTTTTCGGATAAGTTTAAAATGATAGCCCGTTACTATTCAACTAAGTACCAAACGGAGACCTACCTTAATCTGCAAACCGATGGAAGCCTATATTATCAGGATGACTTTAAGCAATCCTTCTCCCGGCCAGAACTTAACGCAGAATATTATTTTAACGACAAGAATATTCTTACAGTGGGTACCGGGATACGTCCAGGAAAAGTACAAACTTCCGCTATGGCGATTTAGAACAACGCGATCAGAAAACCTGTATGGTTTTTTCAGGATGAGTGGATGCCCGCAAAAAATTGTCGGTTATACTGGGTAAGATATGATTATAACTCCATCTATGGCGCGCAGTTTAGCCCGAAACTTTCTTCGCTATGAGCTAAACGACAAAGTAGCATTTAAAATTTCCGGAGGTGTTGGCTTTAAGGCTCCTGATTTTCGACAGCTTTATTTTAATTTCAACAACTCGGCAGCCGGTGGATACAGTGTACTGGGTACTGAAGTTGCCGTACCCCGACTAGCAGAGTTAGACGCAGCCGGTCAGATTGAGGCTTATCTATATGATCCTGCTTTACTGGGTGATCTGAAGGCAGAGCGATCTTATTCAATCAATGCAGGGTTCGCAAATTAAACTGCTTTGAAAATTCAAGGCAGACATTAATTTTTTTATAATAAGCATCGACAACCTGATTGAAACCCAAGCTGTAGCCATTACCACTCGGGCCAAAGTATTTATAGTTACCGAAATGTACAAAGGGCGTTTACAAAAGGATTGGAAGCAAGTCTAAACTATCCCCTTGTTAGGAATCTTAATCTCTCCGTAGGGTATCAATTATTGTATGCGAAAGATAAAGATGTGGTAGCAGCTGTTAAAGAAGGAGATGTGTATGCGCGTGATCCAAATACATTAGTTACCATGCGTTTGAAGCCAAACGAATATTTTGGTCTTTATAATCGTTCGCGCCATATGGGCAACATAAAACTTTTTTATAATAATCTCCGAAGTTGGATGCCAGCATTCGTTTAATATATCGATCGAAGTATGGAATTGGTGACATCCGCGGTAATATCCAGGGCGAAATAATTCCACCGTCCGATGTTAACAGCAATTCTATATTAGATGTCTACGACAATTTTGTAAGTGGCTATGCACAAGTAAATATTTCTGTTGCCAGAACATGGAGCAAAGGGTAAATCTGCAAGCCGGGGTAGATAATTTGTTTAATTATACGAACTCTATTTTTATACCCAATTTGCCAGGTAGACTTCTGTACACAAGTGTTAGTTACACCATGGCTAAAAAGAATTTTAAACACACAAATTAATAGATTAAGCATGAGAACAAATTAATCGATTTTAGCAGTAGTCTTTATATTCGGGCTAGCCGTTGCTTTTACAGGATGTAATAAGGATGATGATGTTGTCATACCAGTGGTATCCACTAAGATTAGTGACCTACCAGCGGATCCCGGAACGGGGTTCGATCCTACAAATGGACATCCGCTTGGACTGACGAAAAAATTTACTTTCTTCAGTTTTAAATCAGGTGCCATCGTTGTGAATGCAGACAGTGCTACCGACTAGCTGGGATCTTGGATTTAATGGAACTACAATTATTGTTAATAGCACCAACGAGTGGTCCAGGTACGTCCGTGGTTCAAATTATGAATGGAATTTTTTGATGAATTGGCAGAAGCACCTGAAACCGGTTATTTGTCCGACAATGATGTTGCACCGATTGGTGGAGCGCCTAATACCAATCTGGCTATTCACACGGGCTCTGGGAAAGGCTGGTACACGTACGATGGTGCTGGAATGGTGAATAAGCCAACAGCAGGAAAGATAATTTTGGTAAAGACTTCAGAAAACCGATATGCTAAAATGGAGATATTAAGTTATTACAAAGACGCTCCGGCCAATCCTACCTTTAACAATACAGCCCGGTATTACACTTTCCGTTATGTGTATCAACCCCAACGATACGCGTAGTTTTAACTAGTTAAGAACGACTTTAAAATCTTCCTGTTGGGTAACGCCAAGCAGGAAGATTTCCTTTTATTAAATGTTATGAATATTAGACTTCGAAGCTTGCGCGTGATCGGCCTCACAGAGGGAATTTCTTTCCTGGTATTATTACTTGTAGCCATGCCGCTAAAGTATTATTTCAATATGCCAATGGCTGTTAAGATTGTAGGCTGGGCCCATGGCGTTTTGTTTATCGCCTACCTGGTAGTTGTCCTTTTATGTTACCGGATTATGAAATGGAATTGGTTTGGATTTATGGTTGCCTTAGGTGCGTCACTAATTCCGGCTGGAACTTTTTGGTTAGATAAATCATGGAAGAAGAGAGAACAAGAACTCAAGCAAGTTAATACAGGTAAGCAATAAAGGTTACAGCGCCTTAACTAATCGGAATGGAAGCATAAAGATTTCGCGGATTAACCGAAAGACTGCATCGATCGTAAACCCTAAAATCCTAAATGGCAACAAGAGTAGCCAGACGATAGGAAATAGAAACAACATTATAAAGGCAATTGGCCAGCATACAACAAATAGCAAGCACCAAAGAACTAAGGCAATAAATGTTCTCATAAGAAGACTTTTGAAAACCCGTTGCAAATCATCGGCCAACAGATTACGAGGCTCTAAACAAGGGTTATTCGATCTTTCCTATGAGTAACTTTCCGTTTTCGTACAGTGGCATGATCAGATTTGTACAATGAAGATCACTGAAAGGCCTCATTTATTATCAACACCAGTATAGGTAGCAAAGCACCGGCACCGATTAACCACTTGCCCCGGCCTGAGATTCCCTTTTTTCCTTTAAGAATAAATAATCCCGTAACACTTATAATGATGAGCATGCCAGCAAAAATATCAGAGACCCATTTCCATCCACGAATACTATTTCGATGGAGCAAGTTTGATTGATAGAATACGGGGCGCCTTATTATTTTTTCGTATTGACCACTGTTTGTGGTAAAGTCAATCAGCAGGGAAGCATTGTCGTAATAAATTTTAACTTTTCCTGGGGAGGGTACATCATATACTTTGTTATCTGTTTCGTTTACCTGCTTTCCAAATTCTTTAATTAGTTCGCTGCTAAGGTTACTGGTTGAGTAATCTCCCGGAATAGTAATCGTTTCCTTTTCAATAATGAAGTCTGGGTTCCAATCATTAACATGATTGAGGGCAAAGCCCGAAAGACAATAAATAATTATTAGCGATGAAAAGAAATAGCCCAGGTCGCGATGCGTAGCAATATTAAGCTTTCGCAGCTTCTTCATGAAAATAGATTTCATTGAACAATGAGTGCCTCGTTTTGTACTTGGGTAACGTACTGTTTAGCAATGTTAATGACCCATTTTTGACATTGGCATCGGGCAGAATGGCATCAGCCACATACCGAACTTTTTCTTTTGAATTTTTGATATTTGAAATTCCATCGCCAATTATTTTTACCTGAAACATTTCATCGTGGGCAACCAGCACAGGAACCACCAACGCTGTCTTTTTTTCTTTCAATGCGCGATTTATAGCAACGGTGGTTGAGTCAGGACTGTAATGAGCCACATGACCGCACCAGCCATAGGAATGTTTGGTTATGCCTGTGTTTGCTTGTACAAACTCACCAACGTCATTCAGTAATGCTGTCCATTCTTTGTTGTAGGTAGCATCTCCGTAGGCCATTAGCACTAGCCCTTCCTTTGCCGGATTTTCCGATAGGTTAATGTTCTTCTCAAAATATTCTTTTTAAGAATATCAGTAAAATCAAGCAGGGGAGTAATGTGTGTTTTCGCTTTGGGTGTGTATCGCTCAATGTTGTCAACCTTTAATGTTTCCAACGATTGGGCATCTTCCTTCATACCAATAATAGTAGGGATATCATCGAAAGAGTGCGAGCTAACCGTAAGGAAAATAGGGATTATAATAACATCTGTAAAACCTTCGGCATCAAACTTTTTAATCGGGTTGCAATAGAAGGCTCGGCATATTCCATGAATGCTGTTTTAGTTTCCTGAACTATGCCTGAACTTTTAATAGAATCTTTAACCTGAGTTTCCAGGTCAAGCAAGGCTTGCCGCCAGGTTTCTGAACGTGAGCCATGATTTACCATCAGCACCCCAATTTTCTTTTGCGAAGTAGGAAGCGTTGAGCTATTGGCGCTTTTCGGTTTACAAGAAAACTGCGTGTTAATAAGTATTACAAAAATCCCAAGAAGGGAAAGCTTTTTAAAAACTTGAAGTAATTGTCATGGTTGATTGTGGATTGAGGGTTTCTTAATTTGAAATGACTTTATAGGTTTTGAACGTGGAGGTCATTGGCGGTTTCGTTCCTTCCGCTTTTGCTTTTTTAATATCTTCAAAACCACCCTTGTGGCCTTCCAAAAATTCAGGCGAACTTGTCCAGGTTTTAAAGGCTTCTTCCGAAGACCAATGACTGACAATCAGATAATCACCTTCTCCATTTGGTTTTAGAACTTGCATATCGACAAAGCCGGGCATTCTATCAATTGCATGGGCACGGGATGCAAACAACTCTTCAAATCGCTGATAGTAATGTGGTTCGCAACTGATATAGTTAATGGCGACAAACTTCTTTTCCATAGTTTATTTAGAATCATTATTGATAATCCTCAAATATGAGCGTGTGAATTAATAATTCCAAATTATTTATAATAATTCTAAATAGTGTAAAACTCGCTTTTTGATCTATATTGATATGAATTTCAACTTTTAAGGCAATGCAAGATTTAAAAGGCAGGTTTTTGTCATTAGACACTTTTCGGGGTATGGATGTAGCCCTGATGATTATGGTGAACTCCCTTGGAAGTTCTAAAACCTATTCGCCCTTACTTCACGCACATTGGAACGGGTTTACATTAACAGATCTTGTGTTCCCAACATTTCTTTTTGTGGTGGGCAATGCTATGAGTTTCAGTCAGGCGAAGTACGAAGTGCAAGGCAATTTTTTAAAGAAAGTTTTTAAACGCACGGCTATAATTTTCCTGTTGGGATACCTGATGTATTGGTTTCCCTTTGTGGATGTAAACGAAAGTGGTTGGTTTTTAAAGCCGATTAGCGAAACCCGAATTTTTGGAGTGCTTCAGCGAATAGCGCTTTGTTATTTATTTGCCTCATTGATTATTCATTATTTTAAAATTCAAGGGGCACTAATTTTTAGTTTGATTGCTTTGGTTCTTTATCGCGTACTGCTTCTTGCCTTTGGCGATTTATCGTTGGAGGGAAATGCCGTATTGAAATTAGACGCCTGGTTGATAGGTGAAAGTCATATGTATCATGGTGAAGGAATGGCGTTCGATCCGGAAGGGTTGTTAAGTACATTGCCAGCTATTGTAAACGTTATTGCCGGATATGCGGCTGGCCTTTTTCTACAACGAAGCGGTAAGAATTATGAAACGATAGCCAAACTCATGATGGTTGGCGCTGCGCTTTTGTTGATGGCTGCATGGTGGAATTTACTCTTTCCTATTAATAAAAAATTATGGACAAGTACCTACGTGCTTCATACTGTTGGCCTTGATCTCATCATCTTATCTATATTAGTTTTCATTATCGAAATTGCTCAGCAAAATAAGTGGACTTCCTTTTTTGAAGTATTTGGTAAGAACACGTTATTTATTTATTTGCTTTCTGAGTTATTCGTCATTTTGTTATTCGCGTTTCAGGTTGGCGAAGATTCGTTGTATAGTTGGATCTACCAAAATCTTTTTAAATCCTGGGCTGGAGATTACAATGGCTCCGTACTTTTTGCCTTGTGGATTATGCTTACCTGTTGGGCCGTGGGGTATGTGATGGATAAAAAGAAAATCTACATAAAGTTTAATTATTCTTTAAAAAGCCAGCTCATTTTTAAAAATCTGGGTCCAGCCCAAATTTGTCCTTCAAATCTTTGAGTAATGGATTTTTATCCATCAGATGTTCAAATTTTTCTTTATTGGTGTAGGCTACCCGTTTTGAGTTATCCTGCTCAGCCAGAATTCCTTCAATTTGGAGACTGTTATTGCCTAGCATTTCACGTAAGTAGGTTAGCAACTCTAGTTTTATCGAAATAAGGATGGGTTCTTCTATGGCATTTGTAAGCGCCAGGCTTATGGTGTTGTTCTTAAAGGTGAAGGGTTGGTTTAAAAGATGGTACTCGGCCATCTGGTGCTTTTTAGATTCGGCAAAATTATTCCAGGTCGTACGCAGCTGATTTTCATTAATAGGAAGATCTTCTTTAACAGGATGTGTACCGTTTTTTGTGTCACTCTTTTTTTCTTCTTTGGAGGGACCCTTTAATATACTACCCAGGTTAATCGTTGTTTTCGGTCTGGTGCTTTCCTTAACCGGAATACTTTCAACAATTTTTGATTCGACTGACCGCTCAGGTATTTCCGGTTCTTTTGTTACCGCAGGTTTAGAAGATAAAGCCTCTGCTGCAGGTTCCGACTCTAGTTTACTTTTTTTTTTAAGCCTTCTTGCGTAGGAATGGCTCCATTGCCTTTAAGCACAGATTGTACATGTGCCATTTTCATAAGCGCCAGTTCGACAAGTAGCCGCTGATTTTTACTACTCTTATAATTGATATCGCATTGATTGGCAATGTTTAGCCAGGATAACAAAAGTGATGGCGCTGTGGCTCCTGATTGCTCGATGTATTTTTGTTTTGTAGTATCGGGTACTTCCATTAACTGGATCGTTCGCGCATCCTGCGATACTAACAAATTACGAAGGTGCTCACTGAGCCCAACAATAAAGTTATGACCATCAAATCCCTTTCTCAGAATTTCATCGAGCAAAAGCAAAGGCTGTGTGTGGTTCTCTGCCAATAGTCCGTCCACCACTTGAAAGTAATAATCATAATCTAAAATGTGTAGGTTGCTAAGCACATCTTTGAAAGTAACTTCCTTTCCTGATGAGAAAGTAACCATCAAATCAAAAATAGAAAGACCATCGCGTAAAGCACCGTCTGCTTTTTGAGCAATTAGGTGCAATGCTTCTTCTTCTACTTTAATCTTTTCGCGATCCGCAACTTTTTTTAGCTGCCCACTAATATCGGAAACCTGAATTCTATTAAAATCAAAAATCTGACAGCGTGAAAGAATGGTTGGGATTACTTTATGTTTTTCAGTTGTTGCTAAAATAAAAATCGCGTAGGAGGGTGGCTCTTCCAGCGTCTTCAAAAAAGCATTGAAGGCTGAATTGGAAAGCATATGAACCTCGTCTATAATATAGACTTTGAATTTTCCGAATTGCGGTGGGTAACGAACCTGATCAATTAGATTACGAATATCTTCCACCGAGTTGTTGGAGGCCGCATCTAATTCAAAAATATTTAATGAATTAACTTCAGCCTTCTCTTCAAACCCGTTAATCATACGGGCAACAATCCGCGCACAGGTTGTTTTGCCTACGCCCCGTGGACCACAAAAAAGAAGCGCCTGTGCAAGTTTATTATTATCAATGGCGTTTTTCAGCGTTGTGGTGATGTGTTCTTGCCCAACCACTTCATCAAAACCTAGTGGCCGGTATTTACGTGCTGAAACAACAAAATTTTCCATCGGGTGCAAGATAAAATCAGTTCGTGGATTCTGGCTATTAGTCGTTGATTTTTTTAAAGTTATTTTAAAATTTCTGGAAGAACGTGTTAAAGTTTCTCTGTTAAAATTGCTAAAAAGGTTTTTACTGCCTCCACATAATTGCCCACACGGATATTTTCATTTTCCGCATGTTGATTATTATCTGCATTTACAGTAGGAACGGCCACGGCTGGAATACCAAGCGTAATAACAAATGGCGAAATGGGAATAGAGCCACCAGCTGTACGAACTTTTATCGGTTCTTTTCCAAAGGCTTTTTGCATGGCTTTACTAAGCCAAATTCCGGTTTCCGAATTGAACGGTGTTTGGAAGGCTCCATAAGAAATACTCGATTGAAACGATGCGATTCTTGGATACTGCATGCGTTCGGCTTCTGTTGGTTCATTCTCAACTAAATAATAGCCCTCATCCTTAATATATTTTTTAACCAGACCAATTAATCGCTCCGGATCACTACTGGGAACTAACCGGATATCAATTTCGGCCGTAGCGGTTGCGGGAATTAAGTTGCGGGCCTCCTTTCCAATAAATAAAGCATCGAGGCCCCGAATGTTAAGCGATGGATATTGTAACGATTCCTGAAAATTGGTTCCTACCTGATCCGGTGCTGCGATTCCAAGAAATTTTTTGATTTCATTTTCATCATCGGGAACCTGTTTAAGAATTTGTTTCTCTTCATCAGTTAGCACCACACCGTCATAAAAGCCCGGAATGGTAACCACGCCATTATCATCTTTCATGCCACCTAATAATTTTGCTAAGCGAAGCGCAGGGTTAGGTGTATAATTTCCATAATTGCCGCTATGCATGGGTGTGCGAGGACCAAATGTAGTAATTGTGATTTCGCAAATACCACGAGCTCCAAAACTTAAGGTCGGTTGATTACTCACGTGCCTTGGTCCATCGAAGATAATCAGCATATCGGCAGCCAGTTCATTTTTATATTTAGCCACGGCAGCAGGAAGATTCGGAGAGCCCAGTTCTTCCTCAAAATCCATAATCACTTTGATATTGTAATTGGGTTCGCCCTTTAATTCTTTTAACGCATCCAACGAAGCGATAAATGCCATGGCCGGCCCCTTAGCATCAGAAGTTGAACGCGCAAAAATTCGCCAATCCGGATTATATCCTTCATACAATCTCTCGTACGGAATAGTCTTCCATGTACCCTGAGAATCTTTTTCTTTTAAGACCGGAATCCAAGGATTTTCCTGATTCCATTGCGCTGGGTTTACGGGCTGGCCATCAATCTGTAAATAGATCAATACAGTCTTCTTTGCTTTTTTCACTTTTCGTTCGGCCAATAATCGTGGAACGGTTGGTGTTTCTAATCGCATGGTGGTAAAGCCCCGCTTGGCAAAGGCATTTTCGCACCATTGAACATTTTTTTCGATATCAGCAGGGAAATGCGCATCGTTAGTAAGGCTTAGCAGTTCATACAATTCTTTAAAAGATTGTATTGCATTTTTTTCTGAAACCTGCTGGAGATCAATTGCTTTTTGAGCAAACAGAGAAGTAGAGAGCAACAGAAGAAGATAAGGTAATGACTTCATACGTAGATTATTTATCGGTGAGTATGCAAAATAATATTGACTTTTCGAAAACAGATCCAATCAGCATCTTGTCTTTGTAGACTGCAGCTACGGATGACCCGGAATAGGATGATCCATCATTTAAAAAGATTTCTTCCTGTTCATATTCGCCATTACTGTTTACTGAAAGTTTGATGACTTGTGATGGTGAGAACTTTGAGGCATCTTTTGCATGCGCAACAAATTTCAACATCTGAGGATGGCAACCAATCCACAATGATCCAGTTTCGTCTAACTCAATATTGTCAGCACCTGTTTTTGTGTCGATTATTTGGTTAAGTGTAAGTTCGCCAGTGGCGGGTGATCGATCATAAATGTAAATCTTGCGGCCAGTGGTGGAGGTTACAAAAATTTTGGTGTTATCTGAGGAATGATTGATGCCATTCGCATAAGCAATATCACTTGCTACTTTCCTGAATGAGGTGCCATCATAATAATTAACATAAGAAATAGATCGTTGAAGAAAATCTTCGAGCGTGCGCCCTAATCCTTTCGTGCTATAACCATGATCATTAGTTACGTAAAAGGAACGTTCACCTACCGCAACTACATCGTTGGGACTCGTCATTAAATTTTTATCTTGTATACTTTCCAAATAAATCAGACTGTCGTTGCGCCATTCAAATCGCTCAATAACGTTTGCCGGATTTTTTTGCCGATGATTAATAACAAAAAGATATTTTCTACCATCAGGATTTGTCCAGAGGGGAGATACCATGAGGATGAAAATCTGTGATGCTAGTTGGAGTTACGTTGCGTAGGCTGAGGCAAGGAATCCGAAAGATCCGTTACAAAAATTTTGCCTTCGATGCTCCCCGGAGATTGCGTGTTAATTCTGCGGTCGTCTGTAGAATATAAGCTATGCCACTTTGCTGATCGATCGTAATGTCTTCTGGCCCGGCCGCTTCAATAAGATTTATTTTTATTACGGTGCCTCCAAAATGTGGATGGATTTCTTTAAAGATACCGGCAGGGATCAAAATACCAAACAGAACAAAACCAATGATGCAAGTAAGGAGAAGTAATCCAATTATTAGTATTCTCTTCATCACTTCAAATATTTGGGTGGGAGGGTGAACCCCATACTTTCAGCGCACCAAAAAATGTTAACAATATAGTATCGATCTTTATCTTTAAACAATTGAATGCTATTGATCCCCCGATTCGTTACGGGTCCGTCACTGTTTTCTTTGGTTTCGTAGGTACTAAAAACATGCGCTATCGTTCCGTACTCTTCAACCTTGGCTTAATTCCCGCTCAAAAATCCTGTTGCAATACGTGAAGAAAAAGCCTGTACGTATTCGTCCGGAGTCATGGCCTTAAGCGTAAGATTACCCTGATCATCTTTTCTTGTGGGAATCAATCGAGCCTCGGGCTTAAAAAGGTTTTTAAATCTGTTCCAATCTCTTTCCGTTCCCGGGTCTCCCGAGATAACATTATAGAGCGTTTGAATCGTGGATTCAATGGTTTGTGTGTCCTTAGAATAATTTTGCGTTTGCGACAACGTGGCGAAAGAAATAAAAAGGAGTAATACACCTGGTAATTTTTTCATTGGATGTCCTTTTAAAGATTTTAATAAATAACTAATAAGCATTTCTTGTATGTCAATCCTTCTTTTGCATTATCGGCAATCGGCAGTAGTTTAAGTAACCTCACGATCTGTTAAACCTAGTATTATAGAACCAACTGGAAAGGTATAAAAAGTAATCTGTACTCTCTCGTTAATTTGAATTGCCCTTAGTATACATGATTTAGCTATTTTTACGTGTATGCCCACACCCCGATTTTCTATAGTAATCCTGTCTATAACCGTCCTTGGGAATACAAGGAATTGTTAGAGAGTCTAACCTGACAGACGAGAATAAGGACTTTGAAGTGATTCTGGTTGAAGATGGATCATCCCAAACAAGTGAAAAGGTGTATGAAGATTATTCAAGCCGATTGACCATTCAGTATTATTACAAAGCCAATAGCGGACCTGGTCCAAGCCGTAATTTTGGGTTTGAACGAGCCCGGGGCGAATATTTTGTTGTATTCGATAGCGACTGCCTAATACCCGATCACTATTTCGAATCGGTTGAGAAATTTTTTAGAACCAACCTCAAAGAATTTTTTATTCAGGTTTCAAATTTTGGTAAAGGGCGGGCTTTGGTTGGCAAAGTGCACCCGGGTGAAGTTAAAGTAACTCATTGGTTCCCGGCATTCTTTTTACTGGGTATAATTCTCTTGCCGATTCTGTTTCTAATCTTTCCTGCATTGGCGTTATTTGGTGTTGCCACTTATTGCATTTACTTTTAACGCTTGTTATTGATTGTTATCTGACAACGCATTCAATAACAGTGTCGCTGTTAAGTGTGCCGCGGCACTCATTCAACTGACTGGTTATGGATATGGTTTCTTAAAGAAATGATTATGTCAAGGTAACTGCCTCGAGGGTTCATTGCAAAAGCCACTTTTTCCACAATCTTTATTTAACCAAACCCCTCAACTATGCGTGGCTATGCATGTGCCTTGGCTATTTTGCTTGGTCTATCTTCATTATCTTTTACAGACCCTACCCCTAAAGGCGATTATCTTCAAAAAGGTTATTACATCGTTGTAGCAGCGTATCGAATTGGTCAGTAAAAATATATGGAGGCTTACGTTTCCAAATTGAATAATACCGGCCTACATACTAAATATGGATATGATTTGGGTCGTAAATTCTATTACATCTATCTGGATTACTATACAGAATTTGATGTTTCGATTGAACAAATGCTGAAAACCAGAAAGGAGGGTGGGTTTACTGATGCGTGGGTTCGCATTATGAAAGAAGGGTATGCTCCTCCGGTTGCAGAACAAAAGCAAGTCGCGATGGAAGTGAAGCAAGAGATTGTACAGGCACCCCTTGTTGAAGAAGTTCGAACAGAAGTAGGTCAGGGCGAAGTGGTTTCCAATAAGGTTGAAGTAACTGTAGATGAGGATAAAAGAAGGAAACTAAACAGAAAGCACCACCACTGAAGGATGCTGAAGTTTTATTTTACACGTTTAATCCAACCAATAGTGAGCCTATTGATGGTGAGGTGGAAATTGTAGATGGCGATGTTGCTCGACTCATTAAAAAGGTGAAGGCACACGAAGCAGAGACTTTACCAGATCCAAAAAATAAATCGGGCAAGCTTTCGCTGATTGGCTCATCATTCGGTTATCGAAAAGCACAGCATGATTTTGTTTTGGCCGACATCACCAAGGAAAGTATGCCCGAGTATATGGAGTGGCGCGACAATCATTATGTAATCAAGTTTGATCTGGTCCGGCTTCAAAAAGGAGATATTGAGACGTTGTATGATGTTTACTTTTTTAATGATGCAGCCATTATGCTTCCTGAATCAAAATATGAGTTGCTGCGTCTGCTGGAGTTCATGAATTCGAATGAGCAGTATAAGATTCTATTGCACGGCCATACCAACGGTAATGCGCACGAAAAGATTATTACTATGGGCCCGAGCCAGAATTTCTTCGAACTTGCTACCGATGATGTCGAAGAACCAGGATCGGCAAAAGAACTTTCTTATCAACGGGCTTTGGTTATTAAAGAATGGCTTGTGTCACAAGGTATCGCTGAAAATCGCATCGGCATAAAGGCGTGGGGTGGCAGCCGCATGATTTATGATAAAAATAGCAGCTATGCCCGCAGAAATGTTCGCGTAGAGGTTGAGGTAGTAGAAGATTAATCAAATGTGACTTGAGTCATTATTTATTGTTATTCTTTATTGTTGCTTAACAATTTGGTAACCTCATTCCTTTTCTAGAATTTTCAGAGTCTATATAAAAAAGCATGAAACGAATTATTCGAAGTTTTTCCCTGATCATCAATTATAAGACGTTTATCATTACGATCTTATCTGTAATTTCAACCTATACCTGCTATAAATTAGGACTAATAGCCAAGTTCCCGGATATGCTGGTAGGGGTAGCTATCGTTTTTCCTGTCGTGTTTTCAATTGGATCTGCCTATACGCGTAGAGAGACTGCCCTCCAACGTTTTGCGGATTTTAAGGGTCATGCCATTGCTATTTATTACGCTACCCGTGATTGGTCTGGCAATAAAGAAAATGACCTTCCATCCCGAACTAAGCAAATCATTTTTGATATGATGAAGTTGATGAGGGATATGTTTAAAACCGAGCATGACCCGGAAATGGAAGCTGAACAGAAAGAAACATGTATCAACTTTTTTCCCGGCTTTCGCTGATGACCAACGAACTCAGAGACTATGGTGTGCAAAGTGGAGAGATTTCCAGGGCGAGTCAATATGTAAGTAAAATGATTATTGCCTTTGATAACATGAAAATTATTCACAATTACCGAACGCCTATTACGCTTCGCACTTATTCCAAAGTATTCATTTATATATTTCCCATTATCTACGGCCCATATTTTGCCAGCACCGTAGGTGATTATTCAGCTTCGCTTGAATATGTAATGCCCGTGCTTTACAGTTTTATATTGGTAAGCCTGGATAATATTCAGGATCACTTGGAAAATCCATTCGATGATGTTGGCGAGGATGATATCTCCATAGATGCGGAAGAGACCACTCAGTTGCTGGATTAATTACATCTCTATTTGCTTACGAAATTTATCCTTCCCTTAAATTAGTACTGTAAGAAAAAGGAAAGCAAGAATTTGTTTCATGTGTGAAAAGGGTTAGGAATTTGTAATCTTTACATCAATAGCCAATTCTTTCAGTTATTCCTTGGAAATGGTTGACGGTAAATAATCATCTGCACGACCCGAATTATTTTTAGGGAACGCAATAAAATCTACGAATCGAATCGGCACCACCGAAAGTGAACAAAGCCTTATCGAAACCAAACGCAATGCCACCATGGGGCGGTGCACCAAATTCAAACGCATCCAGTCAAAATCCGAATTGTTTCTTAGCCTCTTCTTCGCTGAAACCAAGTTTAGAGAACATCAATTGTTGTGTAGCCCTGCTCATGAATACGAATAGAGCCACCGCCGATGGTTTCCGTTAATCACCATATCATGCATGCATTCGCACGCACTTTACCAGGATCACTATCCAGCAAATTCATATCGGTTGGCTAGGTGAGGTAAACGGATGATGCATGGCATGCCAACGTTTTGTTCCTCGTTCCATTCCAACAATGGGAAATCAACGCCACCCAGAGTGCCGAAAATTATTTTATCGCTGAAGACCTAATGTTTCGCCCATGCGCAAACGCAATTCGCTTAATGCTTTCTGGAGTTTTCTCTTTTTCACCGGAAAGCACGAGTAGTAAATCTCCGGGCTGAGCCTGAAGCAAATCAACCCATTGCTTTAAATCTTCAGCAGAATAAAACTTGTCAACGGATGATTTGAATGAGCCATCGACTTTGCATTGAACGTACACTAAACCCTTAGCGCCTATCTGAGGCTTCTTTACAAATTCGGTGAGTTCATCCAATTGCTTGCGGGTATATTCAGCACAACCTTTTACACAAATTCCAACTCACCAGTTCAGAACTGTCAAAAACCTGGAAATCCTTTTCCCTGTGCAACTGAGTTTAGCGCAGCAAATTCATCTCGAATCGGTGTCGGGTTGGTCAGAGCCGCCAATATTTCATCATCGGCATAACTCGTGTGAGGTACCGAGGGCATATCGGTTCCTTTACAGTTTTAAAAGATGTCGCACCAAGCCTTCGAAAGTATGTAGAATGCTCTTCCTGGGTGATAGCCATCTCAGCAGTCTATTTGTGTAAACTCCGGTTTGCCGATCGGCCCGCAAGTCTTCATCGGAAGCATTTGCCAATCTGGTAATAGCGGTCGAAACCCGAAACCATCACAATTGCTTGAATGTTTGTGGCGATTACGCGGCAACGTAAAACTCACCGGGGTTCATGCGTGAAGGCACAACAAAAATCGCGGGCCTTCGGGCGTGCTTAATCAGCACGGGCGTTTCCACTTCAATAAAGTTCAGACATGCGAGATACTCTTGTTGTTGAGCTACTTGGTGGCGTAGCATTGAATTTCACGAACCCGATTTCTACGCAAGTCCAGATAGCGATATTTCATTCTCAAGTCGTCACCACCATCGGTATTATCTTCGATGGCAAAGGCGGAACTTTGGAGTTCAAAAATTCGGGAAGCAACCCTAATCTCAATATCGCCCGTAGCTATTTTCTCATTTTTAGAAACACGTTCAACCACCGTGCCTTGTACTTTAACCTGATTCACGACCTGTTTCCGTGCGGTTTCTAACAAAGGCAGCATCACTCTT
>JADJMA010000035.1 GCA_016709845.1 Flammeovirgaceae bacterium
AAGAACAATCAACTAAATTTTTCGCCCTATAGATATCGATTTTCTCCAGAATTTTGTTGGCTTCAGTAAACCCGTTTAAAGATTCCAATTTATTAGCAGTATCAATACTGAGAACTTCCAATTGCTTAAACTCCTTAATACCTAAAAGGCTTATAATTGACGTCTTATATAAGGTGAGGAACTTTAATTTTGTAAACGTTTCAATGGCATATAAATCATCTTCTTTATAATTGTCTAACCACAGCCAAAAAAGCTTAGTACATTCTTTCAGGTTCAAAATATTTTTAGAATACTGACTTCCATAGACTTCTAAATTGGGGAATCTTCCAAAATCCAAGGTCGTGCTAATTTTTTCAATACCTAATACTCGAAGGTTCGTTAGAGCATACAATGGTGTTAAATCAAAATTCTCGTTTCCAACTATATATACACCCTCAATAAAATTGAGTTCATTAAGAAAATCCAAATTTTGAACATTGTAATATGACGGAATAATTCTAACCCCTCTTATAGAATTTTTCTTTATAAATGATTTTAATTCATTTTCATTATGATTATCAACTATTAAGGTATCGCCTAAAATTGAATTGAGCCCTTTCTTTTCTCTAAATAAACTAAACCCATCTTTATTATAAATTGGATGATTCATTGCTAATTATTTTGAACTTATAAGTTATAAATATTCAAACTAATCAAATCCTGTCGCCTTTGCCGGTGTTCTTCACCGGCATACAACAACTATTTAGTATTTAATACGCTTGTTGGTGAATCTTCCAGCTATGCCAACACGCAACACCAACAAGGGCAGTGTTCAAATCTAAATAATGGATTTTAACAATCAGAGTTAAGTTTTCCCTACTTCTGAATCTGGTCAATGTATTTTTGATCCAATTCATTTGAGTCTTTATACTTAGTTCTTAATCCTGCCAACTTTGTCTTAAGCATTTTAACCGTCTCCGCATAGGAAGGATCATTATATACATTCTTCATTTCCTGCGGATCATTTTTTCGATCATACAATTCCCACTCATCTACATCGTAATAAAAGTGAATCAACTTGTAATTTTTGGTCACCACGCCATAATGTCTTTTTACTGCATGTTCAGCCGGATATTCATAGTAATGATAGTACACGGCATCGCGTTTCCACTCAGTAGCGTTACCAGTAAGCAGGGGCATCAAACTTTCACCCTGCATATCGGCAGGAGCCGAAATTTGTGCAGCCTCTAAAAAAGTTTGTGCAAAATCCAGGTTCTGCACCATCTCATCATTGGTGGTGCCCGGTGTAATCTTATTTGGCCATCGTATCAAGAGCGGAGTTTTAAAAGATTCATCATAGATAAACCGCTTGTCGAACCAGCCGTGTTCACCCAAATAAAATCCCTGGTCGGATGTATAAATCACCATGGTGTTTTCGGCTAAACCGCTTTCATCAAGATAATCCAGCATGCGCCCCACGTTGTCGTCAATAGAAGAAATAGTACCTAGGTAGTCCTGCATGTAGCGTTGGTATTTCCACTTCATTTTTTCAACATCTGTCATGCCAGGCCAGTTGGCTTTAAAAAATGTATTTATGGAATCCAGCACCGGATCGTACAAAGCGCGTTGTTCCGCATTGGCGCGGTCATAAGTTTCGTAAAAACTATTTTTAAATTCGGGAACAACGGGCTGCACATTACCCATGCTTACCAACGTTTCAGGCCGAATCTTACTGTCATGACTGTACATCATGTGCAGCAGTATGTTCATCTCAGCGGTTTTAGCTGCAGTACCTCTATTTTTATAATCATCAAACAGCGATGCCGGCTCAGGAAAAGTCTTCTTTGTAAACTCTTTAAACTTATCCGGTCGTGGCCACCATGGCCGATGTGGTGCCTTATGCAGGTACATCAACATAAACGGTTTATCTTTTGGGCGTTTTTTGTCTAACCAATCGATAGCAAAGTCGGTGATAAGGTCCGTTACATAACCCGTAATAGTTGTATCACCTTTCTTGGTAATAAAGTCAGGGTTAATATAATTTCCTTGTCCAGGCAAAATCATAAATTCATCTACCCCTTTCGGGTTATTACCAAAATGTAGTTTACCAAACATAGCCGTGGCGTACCCTGCCTGCTGAAACAGCTGTGGAAAAGTGATTTGCGTAGTATCAAAAGGCATGATATTATCAATCTTGCCATTTAAATGAGAATGTTTTCCCGTAAGGATAACGGCCCGCGATGGGGCACAAATAGAATTAGTAACACAGGCATTTGTAAAAAGTATGCCCTCTTTCGCAATCCGATCAATATTGGGCGTTTGAATCAACCGATTGTCATAAGCACTTATTGCCTGATAGGCATGATCATCAGACATGATAAAGAGAATATTGGGTCGAGTAGAATCATTCTTTTCCGAACAAGAGCAGAGAGTTAAAAATAGGAGCGCTATGAAACCTAAATTAAAGAGCGCTACCCGCGATGTATTGCTTGCTCGTGACATATTAATGTTGTTTTATAATTCTTGCGAAGAAAAGGATTTTTTTGCTGTCAGCTCTTCCGACCTGACGAGTTCAAATCTAAAGTAAGACTTTTATAGATTATTTGAAGCTCTGCCACAAAAACAAGACCTTTCAAAACTTAACAAACGGATACAATGCTTGAAATGACAGGTCCTGAAAAACCTAAAACATCAGTTGGAAGACCGAACATTACATCAAACATCTTTAAACGACAATAAAAAGTCAGGGAAAACCTCCCCCACGTTTAGAAAAAGTACCTCAATCCAAAATCTCCGTAATTGGTTGACCTGTGCAGCCACTCGGAAATTTAATTTTAACAACACCGAAAGCGTAGGCGCCAGATCGGTAATCGTATGAAATTGCGATGAGCTTCCATGTTTAATACCCGCTCCATAAAATAAGACTGGAACATGGGTATCATAACTATAGCCGGAGCCATGCGTGGTACCTGTTATCCTACCCGCTGGAATCCAGCCGGGCTCCAAAACATACGCAATATCGCCCGAACGCTTAGGATGAAACCCGCGAACTACTTTTCCCACGCATCCCCACTTCATCCGAATTGGCTTGACGAAGCGTGGTGGCATGAAACACTTGTGCAACTCCTTCGGTGTTGAGCAAAAATTTCGAAATCAGTTCGGTCGCCACAAATAAGTCAATACCTGAAGCTTTGGGGTCACCGTCAAAAACCTGGTGATTAATAAATATCTGCTCGCCTGTAAACTCCTCCACGATAGTCTTGCCCGGAAAATATTTTTGCAGATGTTCATTCAATTTATTTTTTACCACAGCATAGTCGAAATAACCCGCAGGAATATGATTATCCTTTAAATATTGAGGCACTTCTGATACGGCATGATCGGCTGTTAAAAAAACAGTATAGGCACCCTTGCCAACCTCTTTATCAAGAAAATTGAATAAATCTTCGAGGGACTTATCTAATCGCAAGTAGGTATCCTCCACTTCCACGGAATTAGGCCCCATGGCATGACCAATGATATCGGTACTTGAAAATGAAACGGTCAGAAAATCGGTGATCGCATCTTTACCCATGCCTTCGCCCAATACAGTGGCCTTCGCAAAGTCAGCGACTAAATTATTTCCCCAAGGTGTCATGGTTAACAGGCCATACATGCCCATTTTCTTTCTAAGCTCAGTCAGGTTATAAGGAAAAGTAGGTGTTGTTTTTCCAACCCACTTACCCTCATAAGGCGAATCATCCGGTCCGGACTCTGTGTATTGATTAATGGGCAACAACGTATTCCATTCCTGATTTAGATAGGTGTCGGGTAATTTTCGCACATTGAATTTTACAACCCATTCAGGTAATTGTTGCTTATAAAACGTACTGGTCATCATGGAGCCCGTTTTACTATCATACCAATAGGCGCCATCGGCCATGTGGCCACTGGGCAATACCGCGCCACGATCTTTTACCGACACACCAATAACTTTTGCTTGCTTTTGTGTTGCCTGTTTTAATTCATCGGTTATGGTGGTCGATAATAACCGCATGGGAGATACTTTCCTCCCTCATCGGTACCTACTGGTTTTTGGGTGCTGTCGCCAACACAGTTTACTTCCTTTTTAAGATTGCGATCATACCAATCGTTGGATATTATACCATGGGTAGCCGGTGTTGTTCCTGTATAAATAGAGGCATGACCTGGTCCTGTGAAAGTAGGCACATAATTGTAATGTGCATTTTTCAACATGAATCCTTGGTTCATCAATCGCTTAAAACCCTGCTCACCAAACTTACTTTCAAATCGATAGAGGTACTCCTGACGCATCTGATCAACCACAATACCGACTATCAGTTTAGGCTTTTGTTGCGCAAATACGGGTTGAAGTATGAACCCTAAAACAACAAAACTTATAATTTTTTTCATAACTATCATTAATTGTTAAAGTAAGACAAATCTTAAATAATAACTATTACTGTTAAATGTGATCGGTGTATTAAATAATTAAATGGCAATCTAATGACTTGAGCAATAAATACCCTCATACTCCTCTTCCTCTAACGCCTGCCTGCGCACCAACTTACCATCCTGATTATAATAAATAACAACGTATATATCGGCCTCTTCAACCGTTTTCTCGGTAAAGTAAAAAGGAATTTCAGAGGTGCCCAGATTGATTATTTCATGAAAAGTGGGCGGAATGATCAGTCCTTTCTTATTACTGATAACCCCATAATAATTTTCGCGGTGCACACGTACAATGTTTTCGTCTGAACTTTGGATCCAACTAAAATCTTTAATCCGATCGAGAATAACTTCTTCCGTACGAAAGTTCAGTAATATCCACTGCGCATTTTTTTTTACCCATATTACCGATTCGGCCCATGGAACCACCTCAGCAAATTCAAAGTCCGTTACGGGTTTGGTATCCCAGCCAATAAGTCCGTAAAATCCATCTTTAAATGCAATGAGATGTTCTTTATCAAGCATAGTAACATTTCGCTCGTACACCGGCTTAATAAATTTGCGGGTATCCAAATCAAAGAGTCCAAAATTCTTGTTTCTTTAATAAAGAAATCTGTCCACTGGAATTCAGAATCATGGCGTCCATTTCAACAGGCACAAGTTCTTTCCCGTTTCGGGCGAGTAAGCCCTTCTTACTTCCTTTGGTTGCCATAAAAAAATCAGAGCGAATGGATTCCGTTAATTCAAAATCCGTAGTAAATAAAATATCGCCACTGGCAAGATTAAATACGGTACGCTTGTTTTTGTTTTCGGTATAAAAAAATTGAACCGAATCGCGGGAATTAATAAATGTAATTTTTGAATCCGCTGATAAGTCGATAACTCTATTGGCTGACAAATGAACTTTTGTTTCAAAGTTTGATTTTACAAAAGCTAAACTGCGATCGAACCAAATGGTATCGGCCTGCATAGCGACCATTTTTTTTGCCCGAATACTATATAATTGTAATTGTCCTTCTCTTCGCAACACCAGCCAATCGCGGTGGTAATAAACCTGATGCCACGATTGATTTTCTAACTCAGGTGCCAACCCTCGAACAATAGTTCCGGAAGCGCGCTTTTCCAGAAGACCAAAAGATGTTTTAGTTAACGTTTGGCGATCTAACGGAACCGTGTAAACAAGATCAGAAGTAATTATTCCTTCCAGCGAACCATTTCTTACCAACAACAAGCCCTTACTCAAGGCTTGCACATCATCAAAAACCAAATCCTCGTTTAACTCAACACCATTCGCTAACATCGCCAATTGATTGGTTGTTGCCAATTTCTTTTTCCCGCCTTGCGTAAATACAATTACACCTTCAATCTCTTTAACATCACTTAGTTCAGTTAGCGGCAACAATCTTCCCATAAGTGTGAACAGACTCCAGGTGTCTGCTTTTTTGCTGCGATGAAGTTATTTCCCACCACTTTAAAATCATCATAGCAAGCGGAAATAATCAATGTCCCAGACTTATGCATCAGTTGCTTGCACCCTTCATGCTCAGCAATTAAAAATCCCCACCCAATGTTGGTTACTTCCGTGCCCGCATCCAGTAACTTAGAGCCATTCCGGCTAAAGACCCCAGCTTTAAAAATCAGAATATCATTCTTTACCGGTCCACACTTATATTCTTCTTCTATTTCTTCGAAGCGGGGCGGTAACACCTCTTCCCCATCCTGATCCATAAATCCGTACAGACCATTCTTATAAAAAGGAATCCAAAATTTAGTGCCAAGATTAATTACCTGAAGCAATGAATCAGATTCGATGGAAGCCGGAATCTTTTCATCTGTTTCCTTAAATAAATGATATAAAATATCCCGGGCATTTTTGGCATATTCACCTTGCGGGTATTCTTTCAGGTATTGAAAGAAAGTCTCCGGTTCACCATTGGCAGTCATTAATTGAAAAATTTCCCTTTGAACTTCCATTCTGTATGGACTAGAAGGGTACTGTTCAAAAAAAAGTTTATAGCTACTCAATTTCTTGTCACTGGTTTTGTCCTCAAATAGCAATTTTTCATATCGCTTCTTTGCCTCCTGCGCACGGTGCGACTGAGGATATTTCTGAAAATAGGCTTCATAGACTGTGTACGTATTTATTTTTAACGCGTCCAGAAAGGCTACCTCATCGCGCAATTCAATGGCACTACTTTGTTGCTTGGCACCGGGAAAGGAAAGATTAACCGGTTGTAAGATTCTTCGGTATTGAAGTGCTTGGCCCGTTCAAAAGCAGCACTATCGATTCGATCATGTTGATTTACCAGCAGCAGACTATCTATTGGAAATCGGGCTACCCGTTCGCGATCGCGGGTGTTTAACAATTCAAATAAGTTTTCGGATTTGAGAATATACTTATAGGAAGAATCGATCTGGAGTTGGGGATTGCCGGCCGTTAGAAACCATAAGGACATAACATAGTTGGCCTCGAGGTTTGCGGTGTCCTTGCGTAGTGATTTTTTTAGTGTACTTAATGATCTTTCCCACTTCCCGGACTGAAGACGGTTTAACGCGTTACGTTCGGTATTGAGTTGTGCCGCCAGCGGATGAAAATGCAAAAACAAAGAGACTATAAATAATAGTCTGGCTGCTTTAAAAAAATGCTTACTGAGCGTAGAAGTCATCACCCCCAAAGTAACAAAAAAACCATATAGCCAACCATATCTCAAGCGCAATCACAACCAACCAAGCCTTGCCTATAGGTAAAACGAAGGAAATCGAATTGTATTCTCTTAATCCCAAAATTGGTTGACGAATACTGACGCTACTGTCAGGATTGTCAGGACAAGTTTTTCATATAAGGCAATTAAAGGGTTACGAACATCACAAATAATACATAACGGAACAAATAGTATTATTTTTACGGCTAACATCCTATCCTTTACTCCCAACCCTAAAGATTTGAGATATTTTTTTCACATAGGTTTTGACGGTCATCTGTATCGAGGCTGGCAGCGGCAAGCACAGGTAAATAGTGTGCAGCAGGTAGTGGAGACCGTTTTAAGCGAGATGCTGAAGGAACCGATAACCGTTATGGGGTGTGGCCGTACCGATGCCCAGGTTCACGCCAGTCAATTCTTTTTTCATTTGGATGTTAGAAATACCTGGGATTATGATTTGGTATTTCGATTAAACAAGATGTTGCCCGATGACATTGCCATTTATGAGATCATTCCGGTAGAGGAGAACCAGCACGCACGCTTCGATGCAATACAAAGAAGGTACGACTATTTCATCCATACTTATAAGGACCCGCATCTTAACAGCATTAGTACCTGGTATCCTGAAAGAAATCTAAAGCTGGATTTGATGAAGAAAGCCGTTGATCTTCTTACTAAATACAATGACTTTCGTGCCTTCTGCAAATCTCCCGATACCTACCTGCATACTATTTGTAAAGTGAGTTCGGCTACTTTATTTACCAATGCGCATGGAGACCGGCTTCGGTTTCAAATTTCTGCCGATCGTTTTTTAGGTCGCATGATTCGTCTGATTGTTGGCAAACTGATTAAACTGGGTAAAGGCGAACTTAGCCTGGATGAATTTGAGAGTTACCTGATTACCAAACAACCTCCGATTATTCTGGAAGTGGCCCATCCGCAAGGTTTGTTTCTTTCAAAAGTTACATACCCTTATTTGGACATTCCCACGCGAACCGCTCTTACCGCGATTGGTAATCCGGAAGATCGGTGGCAACTTGTGTAAATGAATTTATTTAGGGATGTAGTCTGTCGCTCGTTTCTTTAAAATTCCTACTTCGCGAAAACGATAGCCAACCATTAATTTGAATGTATAATTTGCATTGGCAAATTGAACCTCCTCAAAGTGAATATTTCTGGACTGCGTTATAAAACTCATCCCACCAAAAATCCGATCACCATTATACCCGAGCGCTACGCGAACATCAGCAAATGTATTAATTGAAATATCATATCGTGCGTTTCCATCCTTTCCAGTATCCATCAACCAATAATGGGCGGGGCCGATAGAAAGCACGCCATTAAGAAAAAAAGATTTATAGATGAGCGTATACGTATATCCGGGTGCAACACTTAGGGCTGTATATCGAAATTGACGAAAGTTAGGTGTGGATGCACTTGAGGCTAAATTGACAGACGGCAACACAGCCGAATCTGCCTGAAGTCGAAACGTATTAACCGTGCCTGTAACAATAAAGGAGCCTGCACTTTTTAGTTGTCGTTCCGAATAATTATAAGATGCCTTCAAGGAGAATTTTTCCTTATTCAGCGAATACAATACGTTCATCCCGGTGTTTCTCAATTCTATGTCAGATCGTTTAATGAATGCATCAGGTGATGACGGGCCTTGATTCGGATTTGCGACATAAAATCCTGAGTATTTTTGCGTATACAAATCCACACCCCAATTCTTGCCGAGAAAATTTGACTGAAGGTCGCGAACATCGGAAGCTCCATAGGTATTGGTGCTCCGATCGTCAATAGGTACCGCAAAAGTAAGTTCAACACCCACTTCAAATAAATACATTCCCACGCCTGCGTTAAATGAACTATTGGGTTTATAATTCAATTTTCCAATTTGATCTTCTTTATTGTCAACTTCGAAGGACTGCTGACGCTTTTTCAATACAGGCCACAAAAAAAATTTATCAGGAAAGGATTGTCTGTATTCGTTTTGTAAAGAATCGGTCTGAGCCTGTAACTGAGGAAGGTAAGTACCACAGAAAATCAATAGAGCTATGACCCTAAGCATGGATTTACAAAATATATTCGCTCAGATCTTTGTTGGCAACCAGTCCCTTAAGTTTTTCGATCACCATTTCGCGGGTTATCTCTATTTGTGAATTCGCAAATATTTTGTCCGGTACATCATAAAGAAATTCATTGAGTAACCGACTCATGACCGTTTGTAATCTCCGGGCCCCAATATTTTCCATCTCTAAATTAAATTCAAAGGCAGCCTTTGCAATTTCATCAATAGCCGCTTCTTGAAATGACACTGTAACTCCTTCCGCATCAAAAAGTGCCTGATATTGTTTTGTTAATGCATTCTTAGGCTCTTTTAAAATACGCACAAAATCTTCCTTGGTGAGATTCGTCAGCTCTACGCGAATCGGAAACCTTCCTTGTAGCTCTGGAATAAGATCAGATGGTTTAGCCGTATGGAAAGCGCCTGCCGCCACAAACAAAACATGATCAGTTTTTATAACACCATACTTAGTATTTACGGTGCTGCCTTCTACTATCGGAAGCAAATCGCGCTGCACACCTTCCCGGCTAACATCGGGGCCTGATCCACCCTTCTTTCCAGAACCTGAAGCAATCTTATCAATCTCATCAATAAAAATAATTCCGGCATCCTCCGCCTTTCTGATCGCCTCTTCCTTCACCTCATCCATATCAACAAGTTTGGCTGCTTCTTCCTCTAACAAAAATTTGCGTGCCTCACCCACCGTCACTTTTCTTTTCTTCGCCTTCTTGGGCATCATCCCGCTTAACATCTCTTGAAGATTCATCATAGAAACGTCATCCATCATGCCAGCGCCAATCATACCCACTCCCGGGCCGCTATTTTGCTTAAGATGAGTGTCGATCTTGCGATCTTCCGGCTCACCATTTTTTATCTTCTCACGAAATAAATTACGGGTGCGCTCATTCAATTCAATATCTGACGCGGGTGCACCATTCGATTCTTCCGTTGTAACAGGAAAACCGGCAGTCTTTGATCGCATAGGTGGAATCAACGCATCGAGAATAATTTCTTCCACTGCCTGTGCTGCCTTCTCCTGAACTTCTTCTTTCTTACGTGCCTTCACCATATTCACCGACTGCTCAACCAGATCGCGTACCATACTCTCGACATCGCGCCCCACATACCCGACCTCCGTAAATTTTGAAGCCTCGACTTTTACAAAGGGTGCGTCTGCAATTTTTGCAAGCCTGCGGGCGATCTCCGTTTTACCCACACCGGTTGCACCAATCATGAGAATATTATTCGGCACAATTTCACTTTGAATGTCGGAGGTAACATTCATTCTCCGCCACCGGTTACGCAGGGCAATGGCCACATTGCGTTTCGCTTCATGCTGGCCAATGATATATTTGTCGAGTTCCTTAACAATTTGTTGTGGAGTAAGAAAATTTGCTGATAGCATGTCTGTTGTTTAAAAATGAAAGTCTACTGTTTTTCTGACTTAACCTCTGCAAATTTAAAAGCAACAGGTTTCGCTACTTTCTCTTTAAGCAAAGCTATCTTCAGTACAGCTTCTACGGAATCAACATAATGAAATTTAAGTCCTCTGATATATGTCTTTTCGATTTCGAGTATATCCCTTTTGTTTCGTTCACTCAAGATTATTTCTTTGATACCACTGCGTTTGGCAGCCAGAATTTTTTCTTTAATGCCACCCACTGGCAACACCTTGCCACGCAAAGTGATTTCCCCAGTCATAGCCAGTTTATCTTTTACTTTCCGTTGGGTATAGATAGACGCGAGCGAAGTAAGCATGGTTATGCCGGCAGAAGGTCCATCCTTAGGTACGGCTCCTGCTGGAACGTGAATATGTAAATCATATTGTTGAAAAACCCGCTGATCGATACCCAACGACTGTGCATTGGATTTTAGATACGACAAAGCCGCAACGGCCGATTCTTTCATCACATCGCCCAACTGACCCGAGATAGTTAGCGCCCCCTTACCCGGATTTAAGCTTGACTCTATGAAGAGAATGTCTCCTCCCACTTGCGTCCACGCTAGACCTGTTACCACGCCAGCAATATCATTACCCTGATAAAGCTCTTCATCAAATATTTCTGCACCCAATACTTTCACAACAAAAGCCGGAGTAATTTCCTTTTCAAATTTTTCCTCCATAGCTACCGACTTAGCTACGCTACGTATCACAGAACCAATTTTTCGTTCCAGATTACGCACCCCCGACTCGCGCGTATAGCTTTCTATAACTTTAAGAATTGCTTCTTTCTTGAATTTTACTTGTGAGGACTTCAGGCCATGTTCCTTTAATTGCTTTGGAACCAAGTGGCGAACAGCAATCATCAGTTTTTCTTCAACCGTATAACCGGTTAACTCAATGATCTCCATCCGATCTCGCAAAGCCGGATGAATGGTGTCTAATGAATTTGCCGTAGCAATAAATAACACTTTGGAGAGATCGTATTCTACCTCAAGATAATTATCCCCAAACGTATTATTTTGTTCTGGGTCCAACACTTCTAATAGTGCTGAAGAAGGATCACCGCGAAAATCTGATCTTACCTTGTCAATCTCATCTAAAATAAAAACCGGGTTCGATGACTTGGCTTTTTTGATGTTCATCAAAATTTTTCCAGGCATGGCGCCCACATACGTTTTACGATGACCACGTATTTCTGCTTCATCATGAACCCCACCCAACGACAACCGGATATAATTTCTCTGTAAAGATTTGGCTATCGATTTTCCTAACGAAGTTTTTCCTACACCCGGAGGACCATACAAACACAGGATAGGCCCTTTCATATCCTTCTTAAGTTTTAACACCGCCAAATACTCAATGATGCGGGTTTTAACTTTTTCTAAACCAAAATGATCTTTGTCAAGGATCTTTTTTGCGCGGTTTAAATCAAAATCATCTATCGTATATTCTTCCCATGGCAAATCGAGCATAAACTCCACATAATTCATAGCAACCGGAAACTCTGCTGCCTGTGGATTGATACGCAATAATTTATCTAACTCCTTATTGAAATGATCGGCCACAGCCTTTGACCATTTTTTTTCTGACCCTCGCTTTCTTAATTTTTCTATTTCCTTATCGGGACCATCATACCCCAACTCGTCCTGAAGCACTCTGATTTGTTGACGCAAAAAATAATCACGCTGTTGCTGATCAATATCCGTATGTACTTTCTTTTGAATTTCGTGCTTGATCTCCAACATCTGGATTTCCTTCAGCATGTATTGCAACAACAAAGTTCCGCGATCAATAATGTTATTGGTTTCCAGAATCTTTTGCTTTTCCGCAACATCCACATTCAGGTTGGACGATAAAAAGTGAATCAGAAAGCCCGTGCTTTGAATATTGTCGAGGGCAATTTGCGCCTCCTGCGGAATCTCCGGATTCAATTTCAGAATTTTAAAGGCAGCATCTTTTAATGATTGTACCAACGCTTTTACTTCTTTGCTTTCCAGATCGAGTACAGGTTCTGTTTGCAAATCTATTTTGGCGGTGATGAAAGGTTCGTCTTGTAAGAATTCACGAATTTGAAAACGATTCTTTCCCTGAATAATGATAGTCGTATTGCCATCGGGCAACACCAACATTTTAATGATGCGCGCAACAGTACCAAACCGGTACAGGTCTTCCATACCTGGTTCTTCCGCCTGCTTATTCTTTTGAGCAATAACGCCAATAATGCGATTGCTTTGATACGATTGCTTAATCAACCGGATAGACTTTTGCCGGGTAACCGTAATGGGAATAACAACACCAGGAAACAGTACTGTATTTTTAATGGGAAGGATCGAAAACTCTTCCGGTAAATCTTCGGGTTTTAAGTCAGACTCTTGTTCAGGATTTATTAATTGAATCAGCTCTTCCGAATCTTCCTGAACCATGGGTGTAATTGCAAGTGATTTAAACATATATAAGGTGCCAATTTGACACAAAAAAAGGGTGTCTACAATGATTATTTGATGTGTGCCTAATTAGTCAATCAATATGCCAGTGTTTTGGTTATAAGGCAAATTTGTGTCAATTTTCTACCTTAAAATACCATTCGTACCTGCTTTGAGAGCCTCAAAACCCTGTATACTAGTTCTTTTGCTGATTTTGCAAGGTGTTACGCTCTCTGTTAACGCACAAAAGGAAAAAAAAGGTTTTAAAAAGGGCGGAGTCGTTAACCTCAACGATTCTTTAACGATCTACAGCCAGTCTGACATATTCGATTTTCCCAATGTTAATAAGCTTGCTTTCTATCAGAACGATAGTCAACTAAAAAAAATCCGAAGTTTAGATCAATCCGGGCAGAACGAGCAGATGTATAAAGAGCTCAAAGTCTATGTAAAAAATTTCGGCATCGAAAACTTCAGTAAGAATGTTGCCATGATTTGGCGATTGGCAAAACTTTCAAGAAACGTACGGCCCTTCCGGGAATCGTTGCTACTCTACAAGTTGGTTCTTAAACATCATCAACAAGGTCTTGATATAAACGATGTGTATAAACGGTATCAAATGCTTGATCCTGAAAAAAAGGAAAACTACGTGCCCCTGGATTTTTATTATAAACTCGTAGAGTATAGAAAAGATATAGACACGTTACGCCCTCCTCAATCGGTTTTGATCAACATGGGCGGTTATATTAATTCCGACAAGGAAGACTATGGGCCTACCGTGGGCAATGTAGACGATATGATTCTCTTTACATCCAAGCGCAATGAACATTATGATCATACTTACAACGAAGATTTGTTTTACAGTTACAAAGTGGAAAGCTATTGGGACAGCGCTCAACCCTTCACCAGTATTAATACTGAATTTAATGAAGGCTCTGCGTGTCTGAGTTTAGACGGAAAGTTTTTATACTTTTCGCGATGCAATGCCCCCGATGGTTTAGGCAACTGCGATTTATATGTAGCCACTTTAAAAGCAGATAGTACCTGGGGTGATGTTAAGAATTTAGGACCTAACATCAACAGCAGTGGTTGGGATTCGCATCCTTCATTAACTCATAATGGTGACACCTTATTCTTTGCCTCCAATCGCGTAGGCACCTTTGGTTTATCGGATATTTTTTATGCGGTGAAAAACCCAAAAGGTGTTTGGCAAAAAGCACTCAATGCAGGACCAATTATAAACACGGTGCAAAGTGAGGTGAGTCCGTTTTTCCATCACAAGTTTAACGTACTGTATTTTAGTTCGAACGGCCACCCACTCAACTTTGGCGAGTTCGATATTTATAAGTCGCACCAGATTAAAAACAGTTGGAGTGAACCCTTAGATACCGGACCGCTGGTGAATGGGGGTGGCAGCGAGTATTATTTTACCATCGACTCGCAATCAAAGGATTTATATTATGCGCGATCCACGGAAGACGATTTAAAGAATCTTGATCTGTATTCTTTTCCTGTGCCGATGGAAGCTCAGCCGGAAGCTGTAACGAAACTAAAAGGGAGTCTTAAAGATCCGCAAGGAAAATCAGTAAAGGGAATTGTTTCAGTTATTGATTTGGATGAGGGTGTTGAAGTGGCTCCCAAATTTATTCGCGATGATGGAACCTTCGATTTTAGCCTGATTAATAAACGAAACTACTTATTGATTATTCAGGGTGATGATTTTTTTCGCATAGAGGAAATTTTCTTTATGGATGGCGACACAGAGATTAACAAGATTGCAGAACCCATTGAAAGTAAAATTGCTTTTCAATCGCTGGAATTTGAAAATGGAAAAGCAAACATCTTACCCGAGATGCATGCCGACCTGGATAAGATCGCGAACTTTTTAATTGATCATCCTACCTTTAAATTAGTTATCTCTGGCCATACCGATTCTGCCGGCAAGGAGGAATCCAACCTTAAACTTTCGCAAGCCCGGGCCGATGCGATTAAAAGTTATCTAAGTACACAGTTTCAAATAGATCCAAAACGCATCACCGCTATTGGTTATGGAAGTTCAAAGCCTATTGTGAAAGAAGTAACTGAAGAGGACAGACAACTGAACCGGAGGGTTGAGTTTGAGATAAAGAAGAATTAGGTAAGTATATCCTACCTCTTAAAAAGAATTAGATGTCCTACCACCCAAAAAAGTAGGACACCTCCCAAAATAAATTTATCTTTTGCCTTCCATCTAAACCTTCATCTATGAAAAAGATCCTTCTTGGTCTGTTCATCCTTACGGGATTTTCAGCCTCTGCGCAAACTGAAATCAATCCTAAAATAAAACCAGACAAAGACAAAGCATTTGTTACTGCCGAGTTGGATAAAAAATTTCCGGTTTACCGACAGGTAGCCAAAGATATTTGGTCGTATGCCGAGTTGGGGTTTCTCGAAACGAAAAGCACAGAACGATTACAAGGCGTGCTACGAAGTGAAGGATTCACTATACAAGCCGGAGTATCCGAAATGCCCACTGCATTTGTTGCTACTTATGGAAGTGGCGGCCCGGTGATCGGCGTCTTAGCGGAGTTTGATGCGCTTCCTGGACTCTCGCAAGATTCGGTACCCGATCGGAAAGTTCTTATAGAAAGTGGTCCCGGCCATGCGTGCGGCCATCATTTATTTGGTACAGCGTTTGTAGCTGCCGCGGTTACTTTAAAAGATTGGTTGATAAAAAACAAAAAGGCCGGTACCATTAAATGGTTTGGAACCCCAGCCGAAGAAGGCGGCTCCGCTAAAGTTTACATGGTACGCGATGGTTTGTTTGATGATGTGGATGTTGTTCTTCATTGGCATCCATCCAGCGCGAATGATGCCAGCCCGCAATCTTGTCTGGCTATCAAGCAAACCATGTTTCGTTTTTATGGAAAATCTGCACATGCTGCTGCTGCCCCACAAGCGGGACGCTCAGCCTTAGATGGACTCGAAGCCATGGATTATATGGTAAACTTAATGCGCGAGCACGTGCCGCAAGAAGCTCGGATTCATTATGTGATTACAAAAGGTGGCTTGGCAGCTAATGTAGTCCCTGACTTTGCCGAAGCTGAATACATGGTTCGTCATCCGGATGCACGCATGGTGGAGGAAATCTGGAATCGTATAGTTAAAGCAGCTGAAGGTGCTGCCAGTGGCACAGAAACTACCATGAAGTATGAAGTTATCTCCGGATCATTCAATCTTGTGCCGAATGAAACCCTTGCCCGGTTGATGTATAACAATTTAAAAACAGTGGGTGGTGTAAATTACACTCCAGAAGAAGTTGAGTTTGGAAAACATATTCAAAGTACATTAACATTTAAAGTTCCACCCCTGATATCAGCCAGCCAGGTACAGCCTTTTAAAACAGGTGGATTTTTTCCTGCCTCTACGGACGTTGGAGATATTACCTGGGTAGTTCCCACAGCAGGATTAGGAACGGCAACGTGGGTTCCGGGTGTTCCCGCTCACTCATGGCAAGCGGTGGCATCGGGTGGCTCAAGCATTGGCTATAAAGCCATGGACAACGCAGCGAAAATTATTGCCATGACGGGTATTGATATTTTTAATAATCCTGCCATCATTGGCAAAGCCAAGAAAGAGTTGGATGATTTTGTTGGTCCAGATTTTAAATACAAATCTATGATTGGTGATCGCAAACCTCCATTAGATTTTAGAAAAGGGAAGCAGTAATTAGTTGATCGTTTCGAAATTATTTCGGTCTGTGAAGACACAGACCGAGGAATTAATGATTCGTTAATTGTTTCGGTCCGTGAGACACAGACCGAGGAGATTGCAAAGTTGTAATATCCATTTTTTTTTGTGAGGACACAAAACAAGGAAGAGAAGGAGGCGCATCATTAAATCGATGCGTCTCTATACTTAATCCTTAATAATTGTGTTCAGTTTTTTCCAAAGATCATTTTGGTATAGAAAAGGAACAAGTCCTGTATCCGGGTCATCACCCATGCGAACAACAACTATGTTCATCCTTGGTACAACATTTATAAGCTGCCCGTTTTTACCCATAGCAGCAAACATATCGTTAGGTGCATCAGGCGATAGTGATCCGGGAAATGTAATCTGAGATTGAGGAATCCGGTATGAATCCTTTCCATTAAGCCAAGTAAGGTAGCCATAGGAAAGATTTATGTTTTGTGACGTGGTTATCATCAAATTGAAATATGCTTCCGGAATGATTTGTGTGACCTCCCACTTCCCCTTATTTAAAAGTAGTAGCCCATAGCGAGCCATAGAGCGCGGGGGGCTATAAAAAATATTATTATCGCCCGTTTTAATGTACTGTCCATCCATACCGATTTTAGATTTCAATTCATCGGTAACATAGGTATTTAGATTTTTACCTGTTGCCGCAGTGATTACTCCATCTAATAATGTGTACGGTGCATTATGATAAGCCCAGCGGCTGCCCGGCTCTGCTTTAAAAACCAGGCAAGAAGGATCGGTACAATCCGAATTAGCCACTCCATCATCCAAACCCGTTGTCATGATAAGTTGATGGCGAACTGTAATTTTATTTTCTTGTGTTGTTGTTAACGCGGTCCATCCAACGCCTAAGTAATCCGAAGTTTTATTATCAAAATTTATTTTGCCTTGCGACTCGGCAATACCCACCAATGACGAGGTCAACGTTTTTCCAGCAGAGGCCCAATACCAATTGCTTGAAGAATTAAAATCGAGCGCTGGATTCGCCAACTGTTTACCCAGATACTCTTCAATTACAATTTTCCCATCTTTCAATACAATCAATGCGCGGCTATTCGTTTCCGAAAGGAAAGTTCTTAATTCTGGAATTTTGGATTCATCCCATCCAAGACTTGCCATAGTGGTGGTTTCCCAGGTAGTTCCTATCGGTGGAAAATAAAGTTGCGTTGAATCTGGAATGGGGTCCGGTTCATTTCCTTTGCAGGAAATCACAATCACTAAAAGAGAGACAAAAAATTTTCTCATCGTAATTTTTTAAAGATACAAAACTCTTTCGTTAGCCATCCCAACGGCAAGGGTGCAATTCAATTTTATAATCTCATAGATTTTTTAGGTTTTATCATAAACAAAGAAAGGCATCTCACCAGATGCCCTTCTTCATTCAGATAAGATTCGATAAACTATCCGCCAGTCACCAATTTAGCTATGTCGTTATAGAAAACGAACACCATCAGCAACAATAGAATTGCCATACCGACTTTGATCGCATTCTCAAAAAATTTCTCTGAGGGCTCGCGACCACTAACCATTTCATATAACAGAAACATGACACAGCCCCCATCTAAGGCTGGTATAGGAAGTAAGTTCATAAATGCCAACACCATAGATAGCAAACCAGTCATGCGCCAAAAGCGCTCCCAATCCCAGGTGCCTCCATAGGCTTTGGCCATACCGATTGGGCCTGATAATGATTTTTGGAAAGAAAGTTGACCAGTAAAAATTTTACGGAATGCTTTTACCTGTACAATAATAACATCGAAGGCGCGGCCAGGTCCAATAAGTAATGCCTGACCCAAAGAATACTTTACATTCTTCTCCCCGTCTGCGGGTACAATTTCATTGGGTACATAAAAGCCGATACCGGGTTCACCTTTAAAGTATTCTTTATAGGAAAGTATTTCTTGCCCGCGTTTAACTGAAAACTGTATTGAATCGCCAGTAATACTATTTGTAATAGCTTTTAATTCATCGTGGTAAACCACAGGTTGATTTTGAGCAGCTACAATTAAATCGCCTCGTTGCAGATGAATGCGATCGGCAATCGTGCCCTTACTAACCTCATCGACCACCGGCACCCTGCGTGGAATTAAAAAGTTGGCAACAGCTTCTTTCTTGTCAAATTTTTCGATGAAGTTTGAGGGAATAGGGATTTCAATTTCCTTATCTCCACGCAATACCGTGTAAGAAGAGTTGTGTGAAAGGAGTACATCGGGTTTTGCAACATCATCAAAATATTCAAATTTCTGGCCGTTGATCTTAATGATTTTATCACCTGTTTGAATACCAATCTGTTTCGCTAGATCAAGTGCCTGCACGCCACCGTGGCTATTCACATAGTCATTTAAAATATAGCGATCGCCCAAAGCATAAACCATCCCGATAAAAATCAACACGCCTACAATCACGTTTACAATGATCCCTCCTAACATAACAATCAATCGCTGCCACGCTGGTTTGGAACGGAACTCCCATGGTTGGGGCTCGGCTTTTAATTGCTCTTTATCCATGCTCTCATCCACCATGCCGGCAATCTTCACGTAGCCACCCAGCGGAAACCAACCTATACCATATTCCGTATCCCCTTTCTTGAATTTCACTAAAGAAAAGTTGAGTACGTTGGCCATGGGAAATAGGAAATCAAAAAAGAGATAAAATTTCTCTACCCGGATATTGAACATCCGAGCGGTAATAAAATGACCCCACTCGTGTACTGCAATTAAAATCGAAAGGCTCAGCAGCAGCTGGGCCGTCATAATAAATCCTTCCATTAGTTAATTAGTTCTTTTGCTTTTATTCTCGTTTCCTTATCTGTACTCACGTAATCCTCATAAGCGGGACTAGCGATATAATTCATTTTAGCCAAGCATTGTTCCACCACATCCGACATTTGTAGAAAACCCAGCCTATTGTTCAAAAATTCCTCTACAGCCACTTCATTGGCAGCATTTAGCACGCAAGGCATATTTCCGCCCCTACCTAATGCTTCGAACGCGAGCGCAAGATTACGAAAAGTTTCTGTATCTGGCTCCTCAAAAGTGAGTGCGGGGTAGTTGGCAAAATCAAATCGTGGAAAATCGCTCTTTAGACGCTCCGGGTAGGTCATTGCAAACTGAATGGGTAAACGCATATCGGGTAATCCAAGTTGTGCTTTTATGGAACCATCTTCAAATTGAACCATCGAGTGGATAATCGACTGCGGATGTACCACTACTTCCACCTGACTGGCCATCAAACCAAAAAGCCATTTTGCTTCAATAACTTCCAGCCCTTTGTTCATTAAGGAGGCGGAGTCTATCGTGACCTTTGCGCCCATTGTCCAATTAGGATGCTTGAGCGCCTCAACTTTGGTCACCTTCGCAAGGTCACTTTTTTTCATTCCCCGAAAGGGACCCCCTGACGCTGTGAGAACAATTTTTCAATTTTATTATGAAACTCACCAACAAGGCATTGAAAAATAGCCGAGTGTTCTGAATCAATCGGATAAATATTGACGCCCTTTTCTTTTGCCAATCGAGTAATCAGTTCACCACCCACCACAAGCGTTTCTTTATTGGCAAGCGCAATATTTTTTCCAGCCTGAATAGCACGTAGGGTTGGCTTCAATCCTGAATAGCCTACCAAAGCAGTCAACACTAAATCAATTGTATCCATCTCAACGATAGAAGCAAGTGCATTCTCTCCCGCAAAAACCTTTATACCCAAAGGCACTAATTCTTCCTTTACCTGCTGATAAAATTTTTCATTGCCAATAACCACCGCATTTGGTTTATGCTGTTTGGCTTGTTCAATAAGTAAAGCCGCGTTATTTTGTGCGGTGAGCACCTCCACTTCAAAAACATCTGAGTGCTGTGAAATAACATCGAGGGCTTGTGTGCCGATGGAACCGGTAGATCCGAGGATAGCGATTCGTTTTTTATTTTGATCCAAAGAGAGGTTTTTTTATTAATGTTTGGCTTGCTAATCAATTAATGAAACGCAAAAGTGGTAAATTGATAGTACATTTTAAACTTGCCACTTAACACGCCATTTACTAACTATTGTTCAAGGTAGGATATCGTTTGGGTATTATACTCTAAGAAATACTTTCTCCTGATAAAGGAAATACAGAAATGCCCACTTCACGAGTAAATAGCAAACAGCAAACACCACGATATTAAACGGATCGCCTACCCATTGAATCAGCCAGTGAAAAATAGAGTCAGTAGTATAATCCCAGTTGATAAACACACCCGACATATAAATCAATATGGAGTTCATGCCAATGACCGAAAAGAAAAATGCCCATTTTTTATAACCCCGTACATCAATAATATAATAAAACAAAGCCAATAAGATAAGGCTTAAGCCTCCTACTTGAAGAACAAATGAACTGGACCAGAGATTTTTATTGATTGGAAAAACCAGATTCCAAATCTGAGCAAGTACAAGCGATACAACTCCCATAATGAATAAATGAAGTGCCTTGCGTTGCATAGTCATCGGACTGTTCTTTAGCAAATTGCCCGCATAGATTCCTAATAGTCCTGTTCCAATTGCTGGTATGGTTGAGATTAGCCCTTCAGGATCGTGGATATGCATATAAAGTTTACCCGGAAGAATAAGCCGGTCGAGATAGGAAGCAAAATTTCCTTCCATCGTAAAATCTCCAGACGGAAACCCTGGTGCCGAATTAAATAGCAGCAGGAACCAGTATCCCATCAGGAGCGAACAAAACCAAATAATTTGTCCTCGTTGCGTGGTATATAGATAGATAATATTGGCAAACATGTAGGCCAACCCGATGCGACCCAACACACTACCAAAACGTATTTCAGCAATTGGACGAAGTTCGAGACCATTGTTATAGATGATCCCTAACAAAACCAAAATAATACCGCGCTTAATTACACGAAACAATAATTGATTTCTGGATTTGCCATTGTCCAACTCTTTGCCAACAGAATAGGGAGTTGCTACACCCGCCATAAAAAGAAACAATGGAAAAATCAAATCATAAAAATGAAAGCCATGCCAGGCCGGATGGGTGAGTTGTATTGCAAAAGCTTCCATGAAGGAAGAGCCGGTGACTTTAGCAATATTATGAACGATCTCTTCTGCCCCCATGATCCAGAACATATCGAACCCGCGCAGTGCGTCAAGCGAATATAATCTTTGAGAGGGTAAAATGGGTGCCATAACTTGCTTTCGTTATTTTGATAAATCCTTAATGCGAATGCTTCTGAACTTAACTATCGACCCATGTCCTAAAAATCCAATGTGGCCTGAGTTGCGATTCAATCCTGGATGATCTTTATGATCGAGAGTTCCATTTTTGGAAGCCTTCTTCATGTCTCCTTCCAGGATGATCGTCCCGTTCAATGTTACTTTGATATAATTACCTTTCACATACACTTCTTCTTGATTCCATTCACCGGTTGGTTTTAGAAAACCTCGTTTAGCAGGTATCACACCATATACAGATCCATGATATTGATAAACTTCCAACTTGGCATAGACCGGAGCCTCATTATCTAATATTTGAATTTCCTTTCCCACATAAGCGGCATCTCCTTCCAAGGGCGCGTGAATACCCAACCCATTGTTGGCCCCTTCAGTAAGTTGAAATTCAAATCGGAAGATAAAGTCGGAGTATTCCTTCGCTGTAAATAAGTTGCCATGGCCCTCTTTGGTCGGGTAAATAGCAATCGTGTTATCCTCAACCACATAATCAATCTTATTACCAACCCAGTTATTTAAATCCTTACCATTGAACAATAAGTCAAAGCCTTGTTCCTTTTCCTCTTTCGAAAGTTCATAGGGCTTCGTACCCAATTCCTTTACATAAATATTTCTGAATGCCAGATCAGTTCCATGGGCCTGCAGTTCAATCGCTTCTTCTATAAAGATAGGAAGATTTCTATCCCAGTAATTTTCCAAGACCACATTATCTACTACCAATACGCCATTTAAATACACCGTAACGCGGTCGCCAATCATTTTAATGTAGAAGGTATTCCATTCTCCTACTGGGTTATCCGTCAATACTAACGGAGTACTTCTCCCTTTCTGGTTATTGTACAGTCCTCCAGATCCTACTTGCGCACCAACATCCGTGCGGGCAATATCCCAGATTTGAACTTGTGGCGTGCCCCGTAAATAAATTCCACTATCTCCATTTTTAGAAATTTTCCAATCCACAATCATTTCAAAATCCCCGTAAGGACGTGTAGTACAAAGGTTGGCTCCATCGCCTTGAAAAACGATCATACCATCTTTCACACTCCAGTTGTCTTTCACTTTTGCATTAGCCTCTGCCTGCTTCTTTGCCAATATCTCTTTAGTCATCTTAGCGCGTGCTATGGGATTTTCCACCAAGCCTTGCCAACCGCTAAGATCTTTTCCATTAAAGATCGATTCGTAACCTTTGGTGTATGGAAGATTTTGGAGATAGGTAAGAATATCAATTCGTTCATATTGGCTATCCTCTCCGGTTAGCTTATCAAGAATACCCTCAAGAATTTTACGCACCTCTATGCCTGTGAGGCCCGGTTTTGCATCGGAAGTTGGCAAAGCAATTTGCATGGCTGCACGACTGGCTGCACTACTCAATTCCGCATCATCCAGATAGTTTGAAACGAACATAAGCGACAAAAATGTTCTTACGTTTCCTGCTGCTCGTAGTACTGCAATTTTTTCATTCTTATCTGAAGCCAGAGGCATGATTTCACGCAGCATCAAAAGCTTTTGATCATCCGGCCAGGAAGATTTTCCTGTTTGTGAAATAAAGGCATAGAGTGCTTGTTCATGATATTTTTTCAAGCTCTCAGTCTTCCTGATTGCCAGTAAGGTTCTGACCGCCTCCTGATTTTGCCAATTCTTCAATGCCTCAAAAGCTACTCCCTTTTCGTTCTCGTTGCCTTGATAAAAAGAGGTGACTACTTTTTCCAGCGCACCTGAATCATTTATATAAGGTAATACAGGTAGTAATTTTACTTTTTGATTGGCATAAGCTTCGTTGATTAATCCGGCTGTGTTTTTATCGATAGCTGAAATAATGGCCGACTGAATTGCCTTTAATTCATTATTATCTTCTGTACTGCCAAGCATCGCTAAAAGAGCATTTATGTTACTCCCTGAAGAAACATTTGGCAACGCATGGAACGCTGCCTCCTTAACCAAGGCTTCATTGGATGCCGTTTGTTTTGCAACCGCATCAAAATAATTTACCGCACGTCTTGAAGCAAGAATTTCTAATAACGCAATTCTATTTTTTGATTGAGCAGATTCTATTTTTTGTGCTACCAATCCATCCGTTTCCTTATCGGCCACCTGAAGCAATGCCGATTGGGCTAAGGCTAATTCATCAGCATCGGTTGATCTCAACAGATAATCTAGTAAGGCAGGTGTGTACTTTTTATTTCTATAGGATGCGATCTCTGAAGCTGCGGTAATTCTTACCGGTTTATTCTTTGAAGAAAGAGCCGGCAACAACATGGCTTCAACAAAGCCCTCATTGTGGTTCGCTTTAGCCAACATCCTGAAAATATCTGCCTGATCCTCTCCTGTTACTTTTTTATATTCCTTCGGCCATAGCTTCATAGCCTGTGCAGAGCCCGCTGACGGTGCTGCAATTTTTAACACTTCCTTTTTATACTCATCGTCAAAACGGCTGCGTTCTTTTATTAAGGTTACCAAAGTTGCATCCGGATCAACTTGCTCAAGTGCCTTTAGTGCTGCTAATCTAAAATGTTGTTGTGAGGCATCCAACGTATTATCAAGTATAGCCTTACTGATTTCTTTGACTAGCGTGATGTTACCCTGGGTAGTCATCTGGTACAAATATTCAACCAAGGCAGTAGTTGCTTCCGTTGGATCATTCTTGAAATCAACATTTTTGCTTCTTGTAATAGCACCTGGTAAGAACTCGCGTCAGCCAGCAAGGCCACTGTCCACAAGGCTTGTTTCTTTAGTAGAACGTTATTGTTTGATGTGAACGTGGTAATTGATGCCAGTGCGGGAAGGTATTTTAATTCGCCAATTGCCTTAATCAAGCGTACTTGCGCAGGCACAGATTGATTTGGCAAGGCATCCATGATTACTTTTTTTGCATCTTCAGTGCGTATTGCTACCAGCGTTGAGATAGCAGGATCATAAGAATCTTTATCGCCAATATAATTTTGAGAACCGCTACTGATTCATTTGACCCAACCAATTTCAGGTTATCCATGAAATAGGCTTTTACTTCAGCGTTGGTACTTTTTTCAAAGCAGCCAGATAAGCGTGTTCAATTTTTGCTTTATCTTCTTTGGTTATGGAATAATGCGTTAACAAGGATACCGCATATCGAAAAGGTATCCCTGCTTTTACTCCATTGGGTTGCACGCCATCCGTTACTAATTGTAAACCTTCATCTCCGAGGCCGATGACCTCCTTAAAAATTCGGGTAGCTTGCTGATTATCCGTGGCGGGCAACAGGGCCAACACATCGGCTACTTTCGTCTTAACTAATCGTTGATCTTGCGCTGAAAGTAACAGCGGAACAAAAATTAACAGCAGAAAAAATAGCGGGGTGATTTTATATAGTCTCATTTCTTTGTAGTCTAAAAGTGGTGATTAGATTTTCCAAGGGCCTCTCATCGGTTGATTGATCAGTCTATTAGCAGCCTCATCGTTGATGAACTCTTGCTTAACCGGATCAAAATCCAATGATCTTCCTAATTGAAGGGCTATCTTACCCATGTTTACGATGGTTGCCGATCGGAAGCCATTCAATTCATTGAGGCCAAACTTCTTTCGGCTTCTGACAGAATCTGAAAATACCGTCATCTGTGGTTCGGGATCAGGCAGCGTATCGATAACTTTTAAAATATTTGGAATATCTGATTTAAAGCTGCGGTAAATTTTTCCATTGGGCCCTTCAATGTATGGCACGTTTGCATCTTTGTTCTCGCCATCTAAAATAATCTTACACCCATCCGCATAGGTAAATTCAATCCGCCTCCAGGTACCTACGGCATCATCATGTTGTTGCGGACAATCAACATCTACGCGTATTGGACTTGTATTATCTTTTCCTAAAAAATATTGAACGGGGTCTATATAATGTTGTCCCATATCACCGAGACCTCCACCATCGTAATCCCAATAACCCCGGAATGTACTATGCACCCGGTGAGGGTTGTATGGCTTATACTGAGCCGGACCGAGCCACATATCATAATCCAATTCAGAGGGTACGGGCATAGGTTCAAGATTTGTTTTTCCTACCCAATAAAACTTCCAGTTAAAACCAGTCACTCCGCTGATTGTCACTTTTAGTGGCCAGCCTAACATTCCACTATCAACGACTTTTTTCAAAGGCTTAACCGTTGTTCCCATTCCATAGAAATTATCTTTAAACCTAAACCAGGTATTGAGCCTGAACATGCGACCATATTGTTCCATAGCCTCAATCACTCGCTTGCCTTCACCTATCGTTTTGGTCATAGGCTTTTCGCACCACACGTCTTTGCCTGCCTGAGCTGCCATTACCGACATAATGCCATGCCAATGCGGAGGTGTGGCAATGTGAACCACATCAATATCCGGTTGTGTTAGCAATTCTCTGAAATCGGAATACCCGCGCACATTTCCACCTGCCAATGCAATCCCATCTTTCAGGTGATTTTTATCAACGTCACACATGGCCACCACTTTAGTGCCTTCATAGGCAATGTGCCCACGCCCCATGCCACCTACACCAATAATGCCTTTAGTAAGCATATCGCTGGGTGCCATAAACCCTGGGCCGCCTAATACATGGCGAGGTACAATAGCAAAAGCACTAATAACAAGAGCCGATTTCTTTATGAATTCTCTGCGTGATGGATGCGTAGAACTGATGTTTTTTTCTTTTTTCATTCGATTGGAGATTATGAATGGCTATGGAAATGATTTAGGAAGAAAGAGTTGTCTATAATTCTGATAGAAAAATACGAACCCAATGTACTTCTTTAAGGTCAAAAAAAAACCGGAGTTAGACGTCCGGTAATTTTATTTTTCAAGATTTGAGCTTTATCAACTCATCAGCCAGTTTTCTGTCGTTGCTCAACCGAGGCACTTTATTCTGTCCACCCAACTTGCCTTGCGATTTCATGTATTCGATAAAACTATTTTTTTGCAACGAAACGATCTTAAGTGTACGCAAAATATTTCCCGTGATCAAATCATCATAATAAACATTGAGCGACCGAAGTTGATTATCTAACTCTATTGAAAATGCCTGAATATCCTGTGGCGCATTGGCAAATTCAATCAACCATTCATGATGCGGCATACCTTCGGCAGGAGCCACATTGGGTGCTACGGTAAATTCAACCAACTCCACTTCGGGAAATTTCTCCGTAGTAAACTTCATCGCTTTCTCTACCTCTTCACCAATCACATGTTCGCCAAACGCTGATATAAAATGCTTGATCCGGCCGCTCACGATAACACGATAAGGATTTTTGGATACGAATTTTATTGTATCACCAATCGAGTAGCCCCATAACCCTGCATTACTGTTAATAATCACCGCATAGTTTTTTCCTAGCTCTACTTCTTCAATAGAAAGTCGGGTAGGTTTTTCATTGAAGTATTCCTCTGCCGGAACAAACTCAAAGAAAATTCCTGAGTTCAAAAGAAGCAACAACCCTTCTAGATGTTGCGAATCCTGATAGGCAATAAAACCCTCCGAGGCCGGGTAGGTTTCTATAGAATCAACAGGCCTACCAATCGTTTCAAAAAGTTTTGCCCGATAGGGCTCAAAGTTTACACCACCATACACAAACATATTAAAGTTGGGAAATATGTCTTTTACCTTTTTACCGGTGCGCGCAACAATTCTGTCAAAATACATTTGTGCCCAAGGGGGTATGCCCGAAATCAACGTCATATTTTCCTTAAGTGTTTCGTCTATAATTTTATCAAGCTTAGTTTCCCAATCGTCTATGCAATTGGTGGCATAACTTGGTTTTTGATTGGTGCGCAAATAGCCCGGCACGTGATGATTAACTATTCCCGAAAGGCGACCGGTATTTATTCCTGCTTTCAAATCCAACTCCGGGCTACCAGAAAGAAAGATTAACCCGCCATCTAAAAAATTTGCCTTACCCGTTTCATGCACATAGCTGAGCAACGCATTACGCGCACTGTTAATATGGTTGGGAACCGATTCTTTTGTAATAGGAATATACTTGGTGCCTGATGTAGTACCCGATGTTTTTGCAAAATAAGCCGGCTTCCCTTTCCAAAGCACATCCGATTCTCCATGAATAACTTTTTCTAGATAAGGCTTAAGCTCTTCGTAGGCGCGAATAGGTACTTGTTTAATAAAATCTGCATGGTTCTTTATTGATTCAAACCCATGATCCTTTCCAAAAATAGTATGCTGTGCGGAACGAATTATATCGGTAAAAACTTTATTCTGCGACAACACAGGTTTTGATGACCATTCTTTGGTTTGAGCGGCTATGTAAGCGGCAAAAGGTCTGGCTAGTACTGCGCGTATCCCCATAGTGCAAAAGTAAGTGCTTAAAGGTTTTCAACCTTATTTAGGTTGCAAATTAAGTTCAAAACCTTATGCGATCAATCTGACAAAGCTTCCGGTTTTTATTTTTGGGTTAATTTTTGCCAACTATCAAAATCTTCCTTTGTCAGGAAACTTAAAAAGCCATTGATCGTTCGAATAGTAAACATTGATATCATGAATACTTTGAAAATTATTGTAGTGGGATTCCTTTCGGGATTGGCCGGTGCCTATAGTTTCTATTCCTATCAACAAGAAAAAGCAGGCCGCCAACCGGAAGAGAATCGATTTCAGGTTACCGACTATAAACCCACCGAAGTTTACCGACCCAACCTTATTAAATCCAGTGATCCGGTAACCCCTACAGAAAGCGTTGATTTCAGTGAGGCTGCCATAAAAGCAACGCCCAGTGTTGTTTATATAAACAGTATCTCCCAAAGCGGTCAAGCCTATTCGCCCTGGGATCTTTTATTTGGTGGCGGTGGCCCACAAACTCAGGTGAGCAGTGGCTCGGGTGTAATTTTCTCTTCGGACGGATACATTGTTACCAACAATCACGTTATTGAATCAGCCGAAAAAATTCAGGTGCTGTATAATAAAAAGTCTTATGAGGCCGAGTTAGTGGGCACCGATCCATCCACCGATCTGGCCGTATTAAAAATTAAAGAAACCGATCTTCCGGCTATCACACTGGGTAGTTCTCGAAACCTTCAGGTAGGTGAATGGGTAGTTGCGGTAGGTAATCCCTTCTCGCTTTCTTCCACCGTTACGGTTGGGGTTGTAAGTGCCAAGGGCAGAAAGATTAACATTGTGGATGATCGTTTTCCAATTGAATCTTTTATCCAGACTGATACCGCGATCAACCCTGGTAATAGTGGTGGAGCCCTTGTCAATAAAAAAGGAGAATTGGTTGGAATAAACACGGCCATTCTCTCGCGCACCGGTTCCTATACGGGTTATGCCTTTGCCGTTCCTGTTGATATTGTAGCGAAAGCTGTGGCTGACCTGATAAAATACGGCACTCCTCAAAAAGCAATTTTTGGAGGGAATGTAATAGAGTACGATTATCTGAATGCTAAGAAATATGGCCTTAATGAAAACGTAAAAGAATTTAAAGGAGTTTTGGTGGGTAAAGTAGACCGTACTGGAGCCGCAGCCACTGCAGGATTGCAGGAAGGTGATATTATCACCAAAATAAATGGAATTGAAATTAACAGCGAAAGTACCTTTGAAGAGGAATTGAGTTTCCGCTACCCGGGCGATAAGATTACCGTGGACTATTTACGCAACAATAAAGCAGGAAGTGCTTCACTAACTTTGTTGAATAAAAAAGGAGACACCAGTTTAGTACGTAGAAAAATTTACAGTGACGAAAGACTAGGCGCTAATCTGGAAGCGGATGATTATGGAGTTAAGATTTCCAAAATTCAGGATGGCCTCTTTAAAAGAATTGGGTTGCCTGAAAATTATACGATCATTCAGATTAATCGCAAGCAAGTAAAAGAGCCACAAGATGTAATTGATTTCTTTAACACGTATAAAGGGCGCGTATACCTTTATGGAATCAATGGTGCCAAGCAACAGATCCCGCTTTCGTTTTACTTGCAATAAATAGATTTGAAATAGAAGCTAACTAAGCTGTCATTCGCGACTTGAACTTCTTGGTCAGGTCGTCTACGCTGTTTTTAAAATTCGCATCGGTCTTCATCATGTCTTCTACCGATTCGAGAGCATGAATTACCGTGCTGTGATCGCGACCTCCAAAATTTTCGCCTATGAGCGCTAACGTAAGTTGTGTGTAGCGCTTACAAAAATACATGGCCACTTGGCGTGGGATAACGATCTCACGCTTCTTTACCTTACTCTTCATTTGTTCCAGGCTTACTTTAAAATAGTCGGCCACGGTCTTTTGAATATAATCGACACTAACATCAGACTGTATTTCCTTAACGATATTTTTCAAGACCTCTTTGGCGAGTTCCAAATCAATATCTTTCTTCAATAAGGTTGCATGAAATAGCAAGGAGTTAAGAACTCCTTCCATGTCGCGCAAATTGGTATCTACACTATACGCCAGGTATTCGGCCACTTCAGTGGGAATTTCAATTCCATCCGATTGCATTTTATTATGAATGATGGCCAGTTTAGTTTCAAAATCCGGCTCTTGCAAATCAGCCGTTAATCCCCATTTAAACCGCGATAACAATCTCTCCTGAAAGCCTTTCAAATCACGTGGCGGGCAATCGCTAGTCATGATAATCTGTTTACCCGATTGATGGAGCTGGTTGAAAATATGAAAAAACATTTCCTGCGTTTTCTCACGTCCTGCCAAAAACTGCACATCATCAAGAATTAACAGATCAACCTGCAGGTAATAGTTTTGAAACTCCTGAATCTTATGATTTTGTAAAGCATTCAAAAACTGACTGGTGAAATCATTTTGATCAATATACAAAACGATTTTTTCAGGCAGGTTCTTTTTTATTTCATTACCAATGCTTTGCACCAAATGTGTTTTACCAACACCAACACCGCCATAAAGCATCAAAGGATTAAAAGAGGTGGTACCTGGCTTTTTCGCTACTGCTACACCGGCCGATCTGGCTAAACGATTACAATCGCCTTCTACAAAATTATCGAAGGTATAATTTGGATTGAGTCTTGAGTTAACGGTTTGCGGATTGAGTGGCTTAAAAGTAAATGGAGAATAATCTTCATGCACGCCACTCCCACTCATCGATTGAATGTGATTGCGTTTCATTCCATTTCCATTCGGGTAATTCACCATTAAAGGTGGATTCTTTTGATTGCCGCTATCCACTATAACAGAATATTCGAGCCGTGCATTAGGCCCCAGTACTTCGTGTATTGCTCTCTTTAAAACCGGTACGTAATGCTCCTCGAGCCACTCATAAAAAAATTGTGAGGGCACCTGAATAGTGAGCACATCGTCTTCATGCTTTAACGGATTTATCGGCTTAAACCACGTATTATAATTTTGCTCGTCTACTTCTTTACGAATTATTTCGAGACAATCACTCCATACAGTTGTGCAATCAACGACCATTTAAATTAGCTAGCGGTTTCCTGAAAATTCCCCAATTTTTTTATGGCGGGAGACAAAGGTGTAAAAAAAACAAAGAACAAAAAAACAAAAAACACCCTTGCTTTATAAGATTTTCTTTAGCATTATAATTCCTGACGGAAATCATAAATTAATTGCTTTACTCAGAACTATAATTCAACTTGAAACCAGTATTTCAAACGAATTCATGGCCGAAAAGACTTCACAAAATTCACCCGTTATTAATTTTACCAAACCAACCATAGAAGCATGGCTTGAAGCGGCAAAAAGTGAGCTTAATGGAGCTAATCCAATTGAAAAACTTACGATTTCGAAGGGCTCATTAAAAATTAAACCCTACTATCATCAGTCAATTCCAGAAGTAAATCAGCCTGATTTTTCTTTGCATCCCTCGGTAAATCCATACTATGGGCCCAGATGTTGGCTTAATATGCCGCGCATTCTTGTTTCAAATGAAAAGCAAGCCAACCAGGCAGCGTTGCATTGTCTTGCTAACGGTGCCGATGGAATTTTATTTGAGCCGGGCAAACCAACAATCCAATTTGAAACCTTATTGGATCAAATTAAAACGGAATTTTGCACACTCTCCTGGTTAGTCAATGATGACTATTCAGATTCGATTTCTGATTTGAATTTATGGATCGGCAAAAACGAACTCAAAAAAAATATTTCGGGTACCATTATTTGGGAAGAAAGCCCTAAGGGAGACTTTAATCACCTATTGACCTGTACTCAAGTATCCCCTTTCGGGATTTTAGTGAAGGCTAAACCTAATCCTGATGACGAAATTGCTGATGCACGTTTAAATGCAATTTCTACGATTGAATTTATGATCAAACAAAAAATATCGGTAGACACTGCTATTCGCGGAATTTCATTTTCGATTTCTATGGGTACCGATTTCTTTATGGAGATTGCCAAAATAAAATCTCTCCGAAATTTATGGTATCAAATACAGCAAGCATATGGCGCTGCTGTGGCTCATCCTGTGCATATTCACGTCACTGCAAAAGCATGGCTTGATGAACACTATCAACCACACGGAAACATGATCAAATCCACAACGAGCGCCATCGCTGCGATACTTGGAGGATGCGATAGTCTAACCATAGAGCCAGAAGCCGAACAAGAAATGATGAATCGAATTGCGCGAAATGTATCTTCTATCTTGCGTGAAGAGTCTTATCTTTCTAAAGTAGCTGACCCTACAGCAGGGTCTTACTATCTGGATTGCCTTACGGCCGACATATCAGAAAAAGCGTGGCAAAAATTTCAATCCAAGGTATGAACCCCGATTTTTCAAAAATTAAATTTAAGCAATTCACACCTGCGTTCGCCTCTGGTGAACATCCACATTGGCTTTCGCCTGAAAAAATAGAAATCAAATCCAAATTCACAGCCACAGATTTAGAAAACAATCACATTAAAGATTTTTCTGCTGGTATCGCACCTTTTGTGCGCGGACCTTACGCTACCATGTACGCTGTGAGGCCATGGACCATCCGGCAGTATGCAGGTTTTTCTACAGCAAAAGAGTCCAACGAATTTTACAGACGCAATCTCGCTGCAGGACAAAAAGGTTTATCCGTGGCGTTCGACCTGGCTACGCATCGTGGTTATGATTCTGATCATCCACGAGTAGCTGGCGATGTTGGCAAAGCTGGCGTTGCCATCGATTCGGTTGTCGATATGAAAATTCTTTTCGACCAGATTCCATTGGATAAAATGTCTGTGTCCATGACTATGAATGGAGCAGTTATCCCAATCATGGCCTTTTACATTGTGGCAGCCGAAGAGCAAGGAATAAAACCTGATCAACTTAATGGAACCATTCAAAATGATATTTTAAAGGAATTTATGGTGCGCAATACGTATATCTATCCACCGGCATCCTCTATGCGAATCGTGGCTGATATATTTTCGTATTGTTCGCAACACATGCCCAAGTTCAATAGCATAAGTATTAGTGGCTACCACATGCATGAGGCCGGGGCACCCGCTCATATCGAGTTAGCCTATACCTTAGCTGATGGGTTGGAATATATTCGGGCCGGCCTTAAAGCAGGTATTGCGATTGATGATTTTGCTCCGCGGTTGTCTTTCTTTTGGGGAATTGGAATGAATTTTTTTATGGAGATAGCCAAGATGCGCGCGGGTCGGGTACTTTGGGCTAAACTCGTTCAATCCTTCCAACCAAAAAATCCTAAATCAATGGCGTTACGTACGCATTGCCAAACTTCAGGCTGGAGTTTAACCGCACAAGATCCCTACAACAATGTAACACGAACTACGATCGAGGCACTGGCCGCGGTATTAGGGGGAACACAATCCCTTCATACCAACTCCCTCGATGAAGCTATTGCACTGCCTACTGATTTTTCGGCTGGCATAGCCCGTAACACACAATTATTCATTCAAAAGGAAACGGGAATTACCCAAGTAGTTGATCCGTTGGGTGGTTCTTACTACCTCGAATATTTGACCAATGAATTAGTGAATAAATCGTGGGCGCTAATTGAGGAAGTAGAAAATTTAGGGGGTATGACCCACGCTATTGAAAGTGGTATTCCGAAGATGAGAATTGAAGAAGCTGCCGCCATCAAACAGGCGCGAATCGATTCTGGCAGCGACATCATTGTTGGAGTAAACCGGTATCAAACAACGGATAAAAATGATTTTGAAATTCTCGAAGTTGATAATACTTCGGTGCGCCAAGAGCAAATAGAAAAACTAAAAAAACTTAGAGAAGAACGGGATCAAAAAAAAGTAGAGAATACTTTATATGCCCTTGAAAAAGCAGCCGAGTCCGGGGTCGGAAACCTATTGGAGTTGGCGATTGATGCAGCCCGGCACCGAGCTACGTTGGGTGAAATCTCTTTAGCTATGGAAAAATCTTTTGGACGTTATAAAGCCAACATTCAATCTATTTCTGGTGTATATTCGGGTGCCATGAAAAATAAAAAAGAGTTGGTAGAAGTTCGGGCACTATCCGATGAATTCGCGAAACTTGATGGCCGCAGGCCCCGTATTTTAATTGCTAAAATGGGACAGGATGGGCACGATCGTGGTGCTAAAGTGATAGCAACTGGTTTTGCTGATTTAGGATTCGATGTGGATATAGGGCCTCTTTTCCAAACCCCGGAAGAAGTTGCCAGACAAGCGGCCGAAAATGATGTCCATGTAATTGGGGCATCGAGTCTGGCCGCTGGCCATAAAACATTGGTTCCACAATTAATAGATGCATTAAATAAAATTGGCCGGCCCGATATAAAAGTTGTGGCGGGTGGAGTTATTCCACAAAAAGACTACGCTTTTTTATTTAAAGCCGGAGTAGCCGGAATTTTCGGACCCGGTACGCCTGTCTCCGAATCTGCCAAACAAATTCTACACGCCCTATTGTCTAAATAAGCAATTGATCAATTTCACTTTTGATTTCATTGGCAACAGCCATCGGAAATGATTACCTTTAATCCCTGCATTGTATTTTGATGAGTGCCTGACTAATTGTACTCCAATGCAGTAGCCTTGTCAGAAATTTCTTTACTATTTTGAAAAACGTAAGCGTTATGAAACAATTTTCTTTTTTGCGCTAATCCTTGTTCTCCTTTTCAGCTCAAACGATGGTTGGGGCCAAAGCAAGTATGAAAAATACTGAAAGACGCTGAAATAAATTATGAAGCCGGAAATTATACAAAGGCTTTCAGTTCTTTAGCCAAGTTTAAAAAGAAAGCGTTTAAGAAATTAGGTCAGCAGAATGTATACACACCAACCTATTACTTGTTGCTGTCTAAATATAATCTGGCTTCGGGGTATATCACCGACTTTGAATCTAACCTGCAGTTAGCCATTACCAACAGTAAATCAATCGACAAAGAAAATAGTCAGGCCTATGGTGTAAAACTTATAGAGGCCGCAGAACTCAACAATTTAAATGGATCCTATCGAATAGCTAGAGAATTTTTAACACAAGCTCAAACCGTGCTCGATGCGGGTGGTTTTATGAAAGACGTGGTTAAAGGCCAGTATAGCTTAGCCTTAGCAGAAGCCCTTACCGGTCAGGGTTATTTTGAAGAAGCCGTTCAAATATTGAATGAGCAAGAGAAATATTTTATAGGAAAAGCCGTAAAGCAAGAAACATTTGTTGATGAAAAAGGGAATTTGAAGAGTCGCAAACTTTCGGAAGACGAAATGATTGTGCGGTTTAATGATTATGCAAACATGCTAACCTTGTTAGGCAATGCCTACGGAAATCAAGGTAGTTTAAAAAGTGCAGATTCTGTTTTCGTTTATGCAGCAAATTGGATAAAAAAGAATTTAGGAGAATCCAGTTTGGCTTTTGTTCGCAATCAGTTTTACAATGCGAACATTCTTGTTGAAAACGGTAATGAACATTTACCTAAGGAACTTGAATACAGCCGTACGCTAAATAATCTTAAAATCAAACACAGTGCTTCGCACTACCTGGGTATTTCGCTTTACGAAGAATATCTGCGCCAACTACAAAAAGAAAATAGCCAAGCCCGGTACTTAAACACAAAGGTAGAGTACGAGAAAATGATTAATAAGAATTTTAAATCAAACAGTATTTATAATGTGCGATTAAAGGCCGTGGAGTTCGATGCCAAATTGGATAAAGCCAAAACAAGGAATCTTGAAAATCAAGCCAATAATCTAATTACCAACACCACTTCGCTGCCCCATAATAATATGGTTACTGTTAATGTCACTGAGTTTCTTTACGGTTTGGCACTCTACAAAAAAGAGCTATACCAATGCGGAAAAATATCTAAAAGACATTATCGAAATAAAGGAAAATCTATTTGGTACGGAGGCCCCGGAAACTCATCTGGCGCGCTTACACCTTGCCAATTTTTATCTGGACAATACGAATAAGATAAATGAAGCCGCCAAGATTTATGAAAACAGTTACACCAAAGTGGTTTCAAAAGAAATTGGTGCCTGGCACAAAGATCATCTCGATATTTTAAATCACATGGCCGTTCTCTATGAGCTTACCGACAAGTATGCCGAAGCAAGTGCCACACTCGATAAGGCCGGTTATGTGGCAGCCTCCAAATACAGCAAAACAGATTATCAATATGCCGTTGAGCTAACCAACATTTCGCGCCTTGAGATTAAATTGGGTCTTTACGAAAAAGCGGAGGAGCATATAAATGCTTCATTAAAAATTCTTGATGGATTCCGTAAAGAAGATGATAAAAAGGTTTTTTTAGTCCACGCGATTGAAGTTCAGGCTACCCTATTCGGCATTAAAGGTATGTTTGATGAAGCCGAGGATGCCCTAGACCGATCGGCAAGAATTATAAGTCGTTCCCGTACTGCCCTGGTTGGGCTGGATGATCTTGCTACTGCACGAGAACTCTCATCCTTATTCATCCAATTAGGAAGATATTCTATAACAGAGGATATACTTACCAAGCTTATTGTAGAATCAGAAAAACTTTATGGAACTAACTCTTTACGACTTATCGATCCGTTGGTTGATCAGGGACGATTGTATTTAGCAAAGGGAGATTATACACAAGCTGAGAAAATTGCCCAACGGGTTAACAAAATAGCTATGGATGTATATGGAGAAACATCCACCAAAACTGCTCCCACCCAAAAACTTTTAGCCGACATCGATTATACCATTGGAGACTACGAAAATGCCGAGAAAATGATTTTAAAGGCCTTAGCGAGTCAGGAAAAACAATTTGGTCGTAATCATATTGAAGTTGCCAAATCACTTTCTGAATTGGCGCTTATCAAATTCTATAAGGGCGATAAACCTGCCGAAGTTGAAAAAATCCTTATTGAAGCGCGAGAAATTATGGGTAACAAACTAGGAAAAGACAATCCACAATATGCTGAAATTCTGAAAAATGTTGCTACCGTTAATATCGCTCAAAAAAAATTCCCGGAAGCATTTAGTGTACTCACGCAAGCCGAAGCCATCTGGCGAGCTAAAACAGGTACCAAAACCAATATCAATGCAGCGGCCATTTTCACCCTTACCGGGGATGTTTATTATCAGATTAAGAACTACAAACAGGCCGAAGAATTCTACACACAGTGCCAGAGATATTTACGAAAAATATTTTAGTCGTACCCACCCGGAGTATGTGAAGATTCTTTCCAAACAGGCTAAAGTTTACTATCAGGAAAAAGACTTTAAACGTGCTAAACGAAATATAGAAGAGGCCCTCAATAATTATGAAATATTCATAAAACAATATTTTCCTGCCTTGAGTGAACGTGAAAAAGCGAAATACTGGAATACGATAAAAGGCGATTTTGAGTTTTACAATACCCTGGCTTTTAGTCAACTGGATGATTTCAAAGACTTGAGTGGAAAAGTTTATGATTATCATTTATTAACTAAAGGCTTGCTGCTAAGTTCATCCATAAAATTCGCGAACGTATTTTGAATAGTACCGATGAAAATCTCAAAGCATCCTATAGTTTATGGGTAGAAAAGAAAGAGTTTTTAACCAACGCACTCTCTATGAGTACGCAACAATTGGTTGATAACGGAATTGATCTTAATGCTTTGAATGGAGAAGTAGAGAAACTGGAAAAGGACATTAGTCAAAAGTCAGAATTATTTGGGCAAAGCTTTGATGATAAAAAAATAAAATACGCAGATGTTCAGAAAGCAATAGGAAAAAATGATGTAGCTATTGAAGTGTTGCGCTACCGCTATTTTGACCACTCCTTTACGGATTCTATCATTTACGTGGCTTTGTATGTTAAAAATGATAATGCACGCCCCAAAGCAATTATGTTACCAGACGGCAGCCGTATGGAAACTCGATTTTTCTCGTATTATCGAAATTCAATTATTAGTAAAATGCCGGATCAATATTCCTACAAAGTATTCTGGGAACCTATTCAAAAAGGGATTGGAACAGCCGCCAATGTTTATCTCTCTGCCGATGGTGTTTACAATCTGGTGAACCTGGAAGCAATACCAACCCCCGATGGTCGCTATGTCATTGACAATGCTAATATCATCATGGTTAGCAATACCAAAGATTTATATCTGCGCAAGGTGAAATCAAAAGCAATAACCGCATCGAAAACAGCGACTATGTTTGGGAACCCTACCTACTATATGACGGCTTCAGTCGATCGAAATATTTCGCAATTACCAGGAACTGAAAAAGAAGTGGCAGAACTGCAACAATTGTTAAAGGAAAAGGGATGGGTAACGGATGAATATGTAAAAAAATCGGCCAGCGAAGAACAGGTGAAGGAGTTAGCAAGTCCAAGAATATTTCATATAGCGACACACGGCTTTTATACACCCGCTGTGGAAGAGAACGATTTGGAAACACTTACCGAAAGCCAAGCTGAAGTAAATGAAAATCCACTACTAAAAACAGGCCTGCTGCTAACTGGTGGCGGGGATGTACTCAATAAAACAAAATACAACTATAACATCGAAAGCGGTATCCTTACTGCCTACGAGGCTATGAGCTTAAATTTAGATCAAACGGATTTAGTTGTATTGAGTGCTTGCGAGACGGGGTTAGGCCAAGTTTCAAATGGCGAAGGGGTCTATGGTTTGCAGCGAGCATTCTTAGTTGCCGGTGCCAAGGTTCTTATTATGAGTATGTTTAAAGTAGATGATGCGGCTACCCAAGAGCTTATTCTTACCTTCTACCGAAAATGGTTAACTACTAACAATATGCGGCAAAGCTTTATTGATGCCAAGAAAGAACTTCGCGTAGAATACCCGGAGCCTATCTATTGGGGCGCATTTATGATGATTGGCTTGGATTAGATCTATCAATCGTAAATACATTAATTCTTTAATTCAAAAAGGAAACGAAACTTACTCAGACTTAGATTTCGTTTTCTTTTTGTCATCAAATAACATGCGTACGGAGGGTCCATACGTATCGTCAAATTGTCCGCTCTTCATACTCCACACAAAGGCGACTAAAAATATAATAGCAATGGTGAGCGAAATGGATATTAATAAGATAATGATGAGCATGATTATTTTATTTCTTTAAATGTTTGCTTAGCCACCCACATAACAGCAACCGTACTAAACGCCACTACACTCATGCTACTAATCGGCATAAGGATTGCGGCTTTTAATGGTGATAGAAATCCACCACAAGCTAAACTTAAGGCAATCAGATTATAAAAGAATGAAATTCCAAAGCCAATCTTAACAATTACAATAGCGCTTTTACTTAAAGCTAAAAACTTATCAAGTAGTCCAAGTTGTTGTCCGGCCAGAATTCCATCGCAAGCAGGATTGAAAATGCCCGCGTCATCCGAAACGGCAATTCCAACATCACTTTGTTGCAAAGCTCCCGAATCGTTTAATCCATCCCCAATCATCATTACTTTTGAACCCTCTTGTTGCAGAGCAGAAACGAAGCCTAGTTTTTCGTGTGGAGATTGATTAAATAATAATTTGGTGTTGTTGTGAAAGATGCGCTTCATTCTATTTGACTCGCCATCTGAATCTCCAGAAAGAAGAGCAACAACGCGTCTGCCTAATTTAGACACCACATTTTCCACTTGCGGACGTATTGTTGTTTCAATTTGAAAATAACCCCGTGTTTCATCATTAATAGATACAAATACCCGCGAAGAATCAATCATCGGATCCTTACTGTCTGTATAATCTGCTGATCCTATTCTGATGTAAACTCCCTCTACATATCCCTCAACGCCATGTCCTGCACGCTCCTTAAAGTTTTCAATCTCAACTATCGAATGGCTGATAATACTCTTCGCTATCAGACTGCTTAATGGGTGCGTGGAGGCAGATGTAACCACTTTAACCCAAGCAAGCTCACGATCGTCAAGTACACCCATAAATTTAACTTTGCTCGCACCATGCGTAATAGTACCAGTTTTATCAAAACAATTGAATCAATCGAAGCCATTCTCTCGATCACTTCAGCATTCTTTAGATAAAATCCTTGTCTGCCAAAAATCCGAACCATATTACCATAAGTAAAGGGTGCTACGAGTGCTAGAGCACACGGACAGGCAACCATTAATACTGACGTAAGGACTAACCACATTCGGGAAGCATCATAAAAATACCACACAACACCCGTCACCACGGCAATCACTAACACTACCCAAGTAAATATTCTAGCTGCCTTATCAATGATACGCCTATATTTTCCCTCTTCCGGTTTTTGAAATGCCGCTTCGTTCCATAAATTGGTAAGGTGACTTTGTGAAGTACGCTTCTTTACCTGGAGTATTATGGGTTGACCGATTAATCGACCCCCCGCGTAAACCCATTCGCCTCTAACAACGCGAACCGGTTTCGACTCACCTGTAACAAAACTATAATCAAGATAAGTCTCTTCACTTTCCAACAGGCTATCCGCAGGTACAATTTCTTTATTACGAATTCTGATTATGTCCTCGGGTAAAAGCTCATAAACCAAAATTGGTTTCCATTCTGTATCAACTAACTTTTGAACTGCCAGTGGAAAATAGGATTTATAGTCACGATCAAAAGCAAGATTTTCGTACGTCTTGCTCTGAAACCACCTACCAATCAATAAAAAGAATACTAAACCTGCCAGCGAATCGAGATAGCCGGGGCCGGTTTGCCAAAGAATATCGTAAACACTTCTAAAAAATAGCGCCAACAAGCCTACCGCTATGGGCACATCAATGTTGATTTGTTTTTGTGTAAAACTCTTCCAGGCATTCTCAAAATATTCGCGCCCACTATAAAACGCTACCGGAATGGCCAGCATAATATTTAAGTAAGAAAAGATCCTTTGAAGATATTCGTCTGTATGATCTAAACCCAGATACTCCGGGAAGCTTAACAACATGATGTTGCCAAATCCAAAACCTGCGATAGCCAGTTTAATCACCAACGATTTATTGAACCCTACTGAATTAGATACTTCTTCTGACTTCAGGTTTATTTTCGGAGGATAACCCAACGAGGTAAGCACTCTGGCAACTTTACTAAAGGCAATCTCTTTAGGATTAAAATCAATCCGAACTGACTTTGCAGAAAAATTTACTTCTGATTTTAGAATTCCTTTTTGAAGTCGTTGCAGGTTCTCTAATAACCAAATACAGGAAATACAATGTATAGCCGGAATATAAAATCGAACCCGTAAAAAAGAGTCGGAATCAAATTCAGCTATTTTCTTTCTAATCGCGGGTTCATCCAAATAAGCATACGATTCGTCACTTACATACCGGAGCGTAACCCCCGGGTTCTTGTCGAACGAATAGTATTCACAAAGATCGTTCTCATTTAAAATCTCAAAAACAGTTTTACAGCCCTGGCAACAAAAATGCTTATCCTCTAGTTGAATTTTTTCAACTTCGCAGGGAAGACCACAGTGATAACATAGTAACTCTTCTTGTACAAGAACCTCCATCAATTATTCGAATAGAAAATAGACATGTGGTTATCCGCCATTTTGGTAGCTAATTCGCTATCGTTGAGTAAATGTAGGGCGGCACGTCCCATAATCAAAACGGGCTTGTTGAATTTTGAGGCATAGGTAACTATTTGCGAGGCCAGGTCGCGATTGCTCATAGGCACAATGCCAACATCGCTAAAAATCTTTTGCAGGTAGCTTACCAGATATTTTTCTAAATGGATTTCGGGAGCATCGTCTGGGCTCACGGTAAGAATAGTAACTTTCTTATTGCTTGATTGCCCACCAAAAAATGAAAGAAAAGATTTAAGAGCGGCAAGCCCTGATTGATCATAATCAAAAAGCACAAGAATCTCTTCGTAGGGATGCAGCAAATCTTCAGAGATAAAAATAGGGCAACCCACTTCCTCAAAGAAATGATCAGGAAATGTTTTTATAAGTTGACCAATATTTTCGTGTGTTATGGGATTGATTAATGCTAGATCAGAAAATTTACTTTCGTTAACCAGCGAATTACTGCTCGTCTGACATTTAACAAAGGACATATCGAGATTCAGAGACTTGGCTTCATCTTCAAGCGATGTTTGAATGGCCGATTTATCTGATTCATTACACCCTGATTTTGACTTTGCCGGCTTTACAAAATCGCGTAAGAAAAAACCAGTAAAACTTTTATTATCTATATGAGCAAATAACTTGGCGTATTCTGCTAAATGAATTTGAGACGACTGAAAATCAACCGGAAATAGGATTTGCTTTTTCACAAGAATAGGGTTTAGCTGATTTTAAAAGTCCAAATAGGGCATGTTAAATGGTTTACTGCATCTTCGGCAATACTTCCACTCATCAAGTGGTTTATTCCTCTCCGACCTTGGGTAGCCATGGCCACCATATCTGCTTTTGATTCTGCCACAAAGTTTCGCAAACCCTCTTCCTCGCTGTAATCATTAAAGATGGTAAGGGTGTAGTCTTTTAACATATAACGTTTAGCGAAATCCTTCATCTCCTTTTTTACTTCAATGTCGCGTCTGAAGTTGGCTGGAGTATTTACATATAAGACATGCAGTGTCGCTTTAAAAAAATTTTGTAGCCCTTTAACCTTCTGAACTAGCTCCTCTTGTTCTAAGCTTAAAGTATTTGGAAACACTATATTCTTAATGGAGCCTGCCTTTACCAAACCTTTAATAGCTATCACGGGTACTTCAGAAGTACGAACGATTTTTTCGGTGTTGGACCCAACAAAAAATTCCTTAATGCCACTGGCACCGTGTGTACCCATTACAACCAGATCAATATCACTTTCTTTCATAAAATCTCTAACCATGGGGGTAGCGCCACCAAACTGAACAATAGAAGTGACTTTAGGCCCGTCTTTAGCCCACTTGTCCTTCATTTTGGCAAAGTTTTTTTCGGCATGTGCTTTCATATCTTTTATGAAAGATTCTTCGAACGATAGTGTTGGCATCAAAACACTTTCGTGCATTACCGGTAACTCAATTACATTAAGCAGCACTACCTCACCGCGACTTGACTTGGCAATGTCTACGGCAAACTTAAAGGCTTGTACGGCAGGGTCAGAAAAATCGCAGGGAACCAGAATCCGTTTCATAATAATTAGAGGTTATTTATTGAACCAAAACTATTACAAACTCCTTGCGGGTCTAATGATAGCTATCAAAGAAAAAGGTGACTTTTGTCACTTTCTCGCTAGCTAAAATATCTTGAATCTAATATAAATGGATAAATCAGGCTATTATAAGATCTGCCTGCTTGGCCAGTTTCCTGACATCTAAAACACGGATTTTTTTGCCCTCAAAGGCAATCAGGCCATCTGATTTAAATTCAGATAAAAGACGGATTACAGTTTCCGTTGCTGTACCCACAATACTGGCCAGGTCTTCGCGTGATAAAGCCAGTTCAATTAAAATACTGCCTTCACCTTCCATGCCATAGGTTTCTTTAAGCATAAGTAAGTTGGTGGCTAACCTTTCGCGAACTGATTTGTGGGCCAATTCTGCTAGTTTCTCTTCCATGATCCCCATTTCATGGCAAACAGCCTGCACTACACGCCTCATAAAGACGGGGTTCTTTTGCAAAACTTCAAAAAAACTTTCTTTAGGAATAAAGCAGATCTTTGCGTCTTCCAAAACAGTTGCTGTAGCCTGATAAAATTCTTCACTTAACAAAGCTCGGTATCCAAGAAAATCTCCAGGCTTGGCTATGTAAATAATAAATTCTTTACCCTGAACATTATTTTTGTAGACTTTTACCTTACCGCCATTCATACAATAAAGGCCAGTAGGTCGTGTGCCTTCATAAAAAATATTTTGACCCTTTTTGTATTGAATACAAGTTTTATGGTTGTTTATCCTGCTTAAATCTTCCGGATTTAACCCATTAAACAGGGAATCCTTCAGATGGTCGCAAAGCGTACAGGCAATGTTAAATTCTACTTTAGCCATACTTCAAAAATGCTAAAAAACCGTGTTTAAACCAAACCGTCAAAGGATTAAGCCTATCCCAAATAAGAGAACAAATAATAATGTAGATAGTGCCATCTGCTTAAGTAAAGGGTCCAATTCTTCAGAAGGTTTTTTCTGAACCGAAAGACCATTTCGAATAAACAAAGGAAGCGTAAGCAAGTAAATAAGTTGCCAAGGAGATTGAAAGTGAAGCCAGCTATAAACAATGGCAGTAAGCATGCCTCCGCCCAACAATAACCAATGATACTGACTTGCCAACTCCTTACCAACTCGCACAGGAATTGAAAACTTGCCGGCATGCCGATCTGATTCGATGTCTCTGATGTTGTTGATATTTAATACCCCTATTGAAAACAATCCGCAGCTAAGGGCAGGTAAAATCTTTATCCAGCTTAAAGAATGAGTAAAAAGATAGTACGAACCCATTACGCCAACCAAACCAAAAAAAACAAGTACTGAAATATCTCCCAGTCCTATATAACCATACGGTTTCTTGCCGATTGTGTAACCCACTGCGGCAGCAATACTCAACAATCCTAAACCAAAGAACAGAGCCAACGCTTGCCAGTCGGCACCAAAAGAAATCCAAAGAAGTGATATACCACTAATCAGACTTAAAGCGGCAAACAAAATTACTGCATTCCGCATCTCGGTTGATGTAATAGCGCCTGATTGAACTGCCCGCTGAGGTCCTTTCCTGCCCTCATGATCGGCACCGTGTTGAGAATCACCATAATCGTTAGCCAGATTAGAAAGAACCTGTAAAAAAATGGTGGTGAGGCAACAAAGAGAAAATAGTAATGTATTAAAGCTATGCTCCGCTGCAGCAAGAAAACCAGCCATGCTTATACACGCCAATGATAAGGGAAGTGTTCTTAATCGGAAGGCCTCAATCCAAACTTTCATCTTTATCTATCAAATAACAAAGCAACCTGAAATAAGTTGATTTAGAAAAACTTACTTATTGAATTTTTAAGATCTCAAAAGATTTTTTATTGAAAATAAATTTGTCACCAACTTTCTTGTGCATCAGTTCTTGGCCAAGCGGTGAGGCCGCACTCAAGGCAAAGACGTTAAAATCATTGATCTGAAGTTTACCTGCACTTACAGCCAAGTAAAAATTTCCATGAGTTGTAGTAACCACAGACCCTAACTCAACCATTTCATTGCCACCTGACGGATTCACTTTCTCCAAAGAAGCTTTTAGTTTAATGGCTTCCTGCAATTGTTGAGCTGCTTTATCTCTTTCCAGGTGAGCCATAGCGCGACCCGTTTCGTATTTATCTCCGGCACTGCTCTTTTCTTCTGCATTGGCCGATGCCTGTGCATAATTAATTTCCAATTGAGCTGCCGCGATCCGCTGTTCAACATAGTTAACGCACTGTGCAAAAAGCTGTTCGCGAATCTTCATGATTATATACCCAGAATTAATTTCAATTTAGGATATCCCGTTTTGCTAATCGGAATCTGCTGCCCGTTACGCAATATGGCCATGTGCGTTTCCTTTTGGTAAGGCTCTATTTTTGTGATCTGGCCTATGTGAACGATAAACGACCGATGTACCCGAACGAATAGATTCGAATCTAACGATTGCTCATAAAAAGACATGGTTTTGTTTTTTAAAAAGGAGCCTTCCGCGGTTACAATTTTTACAAAATCATCTTCCGCCTCAAGATATTGAATTTCCTGCACAGGTATAATTTTAACTTTGCTTCCGGTCTTAACCACAATGCGATTACTTTGTGATGGCGCTTTTGCCATGGTTTCCAGAAGCTCAGAGGTATTGGGTGCCTGTCCTGATTTATCAAGAAATTTTTGAACAGCCTTTTGAAATCTGTCTTCAGCCACAGGCTTTAGCAAATAATCGATCGCATTCGCTTCAAAAGCTTTGAGAGCAAACTCATCAAACGCAGTAATAAAAATAACTGCTGGTGCCGGTTGAATCAGTTCCAGCATTTCAAAGCCATTTATCTTTGGCATTTGAATATCGAGAAAAATCAACTCGGGTTGGTGTTGTTGAATCGCCTTAACACCTTCAAAGCCATCATTACATTCTTCCACAATTTCTATTTCAGAAAAATTTCTCAGATAATTTTTCATAATCTCTCGACTCAACGGTTCATCATCGATCAAAACAGCTTTAATCATGGCTTAGCAGGAACAGTTAAACTAACAGTAAATGTATTTGTCTTAATATTCGTTTTAACTAAATCATTTCGGGCGTAGATCAGGTAAAGTCTTCGCTGCAATCCGGTTAAACCGAAACCACTACCCGATGCAGGTTGCATATCGGAATCAAATGGATTTGAAATTTCTATTTCTAATTGATTGTTATTCATTTTTGCTGTCAACTCGATAGAGATTTTTCCCGTGGTTCCATACAACCCAAATTTAATTGCATTTTCTAAAAGTGGTTGAAGCACCAAGGTTGGTATTTGCCATTCGTAACAAGGCTCATCAATGTTTATGATTACATCCAATCTGTGACCAAAGCGAACTTTCTCAATGGCTAAATAAGTTTTCAGGTATTCAAGTTCTTGCGAAAGGTTTATCCACGGCTCATCAGCACGTTTAATGGTAAGCCTAAGAAAATCAGAAAGCTCTTGCAGCATCTTTCGTGCTTCATCTGGCCTTATGAGAATCAAAGCATTGATTGAATTTAAACTATTGAATAAAAAATGCGGCTGCAATTGGAGTTGCAACTTTTGTAGCTCCGCTTCGCGGGCCATATTTTTCAGATCTGATTCGCGGGTTTGCTGATCAAGCAATTCTGTCCATCGCGTATAATATACGGCACTAATACCAACAGCGGTTAATGTAATAAATCCAATCGTCCATCGAACGGGGGTTGATTGAGAAAGAAATTCTAAATAACTCGTTTCATCAGGAATAATGGCAAGCATTGCCTTAGAAGAAACCCATTGGCATCCAAAAGCAAGAACAAGCGTTAACCCTACAGTGATTTGAAAAATACCAGTTCGCGGAAAATAGTTTAATAATGAACCCAACAGAACAGCGGTACTAATTAGCACCAGATTGAAAATAGAAGAATCCCAAAGCGAAATTTCCCAACTAAAGCCTGCATATTGATGTAGCGCCCAGGCATGAAATCCTAACCACAGCAAGGCGGCTCCAATCAGCGGTAAGCGAGCAGTTAAGGTGGAAGTAGTTTTATTCAAAATAAAGATGCGTCAACCGTACCGCAAATTTAGACTTTAAGATTCAGCTATTTTTAAACATCTACCTGATTGAAGAATAACGCTATCTTTGATATATGATTTCGGAATACCTGCACACTTTTAAGAAAAAGACATCCAAAGCGATTTTGGCAGTTGTTCTGATCTTAAGTCTGTTTTCAGGTTTCATGCCATCGAAATCACCGGTACCTACTAGTAAGACCCAGTCGGAATGGGTTATCCGAGAAAAGGCAAACTGAATTTAACCTCGGCATTCAAATCAAAGGCCACGCAAAGTCCGACCTCTTTTTGGTATCACTCTCAGGTCACTCGTCAATTATTTCAAAACAAACTCGTTGAAATAAAATTCAAAACAAATCAAAGTCAATTTTCATTGATTGACTTATCTTTTCAGTTATTCCATTCAAACATCCTTCCTCACAGCTCCGATGAGGATATTCTCTTAGTTTAATTCCTCAGGAAAATTTTCCTCATTGTTTTTCCGGTTTAGCCGGAGACTATCTAATTATTTACATGATCACTGTAAAAACGGTAGATCACTAATTCATTTTATGGATCGGATTAAAAAAATACTAAGAATCGTTGGACTCGTTCTGCTTATCATTCTCGCTCTATCGGGTATAGGGATTGTGCCTCCACCCAATCGCGAAAGGTACATTGGTAAAGAAGTCACTATTGAATTAGTGGAAGAAAATAAAGAAGGCTCAGAAGAGAGTAAAACCTGAGTTTCAAAGAAAATTTTTTCGATCATTAAACATTCCTTCCGTTTCTTACTATAAAGGAGTTTTGGCAAAAGGCAATGAACAAAATAATGTAACTTTTATTGACCGGTCTTTAAACTTCCACCTATAATTATCTTCTAAGTCTTGAAAACAAACCTTAACAAGACTATGGAAACTACACCGATCAACTCAATTCAAATCCTAAAAAGTAAATTCTATTTGCTTTTTATCGGACTCACATTCGCGTTTCTTGTATCGTGTAACAACGAGGATACCACTCCAAACTTCTATTCAGAGGATATGGAAGATGCTAGTATGAATGCTGTTGAAGATTCTTATTTTGATGATGGCGATGATCTCGTAAGCGAAGCCTTCACCAGTTCTGATCAGGATTTAAGTGGTGGATGGGTAAGGAGCGAATGGAATACAATCGGCATTAAACTTTCCTTTTCCTATGTTTAAGCAAATATAATTTGATGTTGAAGTGCCTCTGTTCGCCAAAATTAGATCTGGCAATCCATCGGTGTTGATGTCAGTGATGGATAAATTCCGTGTCGGTCATTTAGGAAGTCCAAATTCAGACCCTATTGTAAAATTGCCTTTCCCGTCATTAAAATAAATCAGTTTCCGATCCGGGGAATCATTACTAACTGCAATATCAAGGAAACCATCTCCATTAAAATCAGCTAAACCACCGGTGTATGAGCGGTCTGATATCTCACCGAGGTTATAAGACTTTCGTATACCACCCAAACCATCACCAAGAAGAACGCGGTCAATAATGGGCCAATGTCGTCCTTTCACCAACAAAATATCAAGATGACCATCGCCATCAAAATCTCCAAAACTTGCATTTGCAGTTGTGTCAGTCTTCGCTTCTAATTGTAAAGTAGTAGAGTAGTCAGGAAAGTTAGTGTTCTTCTGAGCAAGAACTCTATGTGAAAGAGTGCCTATAAGACACAAAATAAAAACGTAAATTTTCATGACGGTTTATTTAGTTGCATGGCAACGAATTTTAGTTAAGGTCCTAGTTGGGAATTTTTTTAGTGCGGTGTTACTCAACGTTTCTATAATCTTTTCATAATTCCTATTCCCAAAGCCAATGTCTTTAATTTAAAATCTGATTCCTTATTAAGCTTTGAAATTCCGTTAGTATAGTTCATTGCAATCTGAAGGGAAATTTTTTCAGTCAAATTGTATGCTAAACCTCCTCCAAATTTTATTCCTAAGCTATATGTATTATCCGTAACTTCTTTATTGAGTGATAAAAGATTAGCGACTCCAAATTCCCCAAATAGTTTAACCTTGTTTGGAAGGAAATAATATTTCAAAGTCATAGGTATTTCTATAAATCTAAAGTCAATATGTTCTGGACTGGGTGCGGCAAAAAAATTACAGGCAACACAATAATAAGTTCCGGTAAAATCTTTGTTAGAATAATTGATTGCGGTATTTATCTAAATTTTTTCTTTGAATTGATATTCAACGCTCAACCCTAATCGATAATTAGTTTTATTATAATCAGCTGAATATCCAGCAATTTTGTCAAGAGCCATGATATCAGAACTAACATTTTTTTCAAGACTAGTCGTTAATCCAATTCTAAATTTGTTGGTATTTTTTTGGGCTTCAACTCGAAAAATGCAGAAAAAGACAATTACAAAAAGTAAAATAATATTTTTCATTTAACGATTTCTACTTTAGAAGTGTAAGTATTGATTTGGTTGTGTTCAAATGTTGGGTAACGTTTGAGTTTATGCCGACTACGGCTTTCGAAGCGCATCATTGCCACATGTGACCAAACGCTAAACGAAGATAAAAACTTATAGCTAGACTGAACCCCACCATTGCAGAAACATTTTGTTGCTGTTGGGTCATCCTCACCTCATTCATAGCCTTAGTTCCTGGCACTTGTTATAATCCTCATAGGCCAACCCAGCTAACTCATATAACTATTTACTTTCTAACGCATCAACCTTGAGTAGAAATTCACTTAATCGAGCAAGGGTTTGCTCTGGATTATCATGTATTGTGGCATGGCCCGAATTTTTTATAACCGTAAATTCTGCCCCAGGTATCTGGCTTTGAAAATATCTTACAGTGCCCGGTCTCGCTTCATCATATTCTCCTGTTAGCAGTAATGTTGGCACGGCTACCTCCTTTAGTCTATTCACCCGGTCATAGTGCAGTAATGTACCTGTTGCCGTGAATTCACTTGGGCCCCACATATACTCGTACACATTGGTTCCAAAAAACATACTGGATGAATCTTCTTTTTCCTTCGGCTGTTCTCTTCTTCTTAAAAATTTACTGTAGTATAAATCAACTGCATTTTTATAAGCATCATTATCGAATGTTTTATTCTTCTCATTTTCTCTGATGATAACTTGAGTTGAATCTGGCAACGTGGCAATGAGCGTATCCGCATCTTTAATCCACAGATCAGTGCTAAGCAAAGGACTGCTTAAGATTAAAGCTTTTACATATTTGGGATATTTCAAATAATAGTCTACTCCGAGCGCAGGTCCCCACGACTGACCATAGAGACAGAAGTCTTCAAGATTTAATGCTTTCCTCAGTAGCTCTAGTTCTTCTACATAATGGTCGATCGTCATCAAGGTTGTGTCAGTTATTCTTGTAGACCTACCGCAACCTAGCTGATCATAAAAGATGACAGGTCTATCTTTGCTTAACGCATTGAGCGGAATGAGTCCATAGCTGGATGATCCAGGACCACCATGCAACACTAGCATAGGAGTTTTATTCCCTTCACCATAGATGCGATACCATATTTTTCCTCCAGTTACTTCTACATATCCTTCATGCGGAGTAAGTCCGTTTTTTTTGCAACCGTCCAGTATGCAAAGCAATGTCAAGCAGATTAAAAGGAGTCGAAAGAATTTATGGTTCATTAGAAACATGGTTTTTATTAATTATAGTTTCAAGGTAGAATTTATTCCTGTCTTTTCAGCGCGCTCATTTCATCAAAGGGGTTTCATCCGGCCGATCACTTGTCCCCTCGCATTGGCAACCGAGTCTTGATGTTGTTCCTGTCAACCGTCTCGTTGGTCGCGTACTTGCCCTGTTGAGAATTTGTTTTAGTAAAATGTCAGCCGTTTTGTTTGAAAACTAATTTGTCCCGACCCTTTGGCTGGCAACATCCTAATATAGGAATTTCTTATATCTCCTTATTCGGCATCACAAAAAAAATCCCGTGGCACTCACCACGGGATTCCTCTCTATTTTGCAAGCAGAGAGTTAGTAGATTTCATCCGGCCTTCGGCCACCTTCTCCATCCCGATAGCTATCGGGAGAGAAGGGAAGCGGCCTGAAGCTATTAATAACGATAGTAATCTGGCTTAAATGGTCCTTGTTGTGGAACACCAATATACTTGGCTTGTTCTGTAGACAATTCATCCAACTCAACACCAATTTCTCTTCAAGTGCAAGCGAGCTACTTTTTCGTCCAGATGTTTCGGCAGCATGTACACTTCGTTCTTATACTTGTCTGTATTGGTCCAAAGTTCTAACTGCGCCAATGTTTGATTGGTAAATGAGTTTGACATTACAAACGAAGGGTGCCCGGTAGCACAACCTAAATTCACTAAGCGACCTTCTGCCAATAATAAAATCTGGTTGCCGCTCTTTAGCGTATACAAATCAACCTGAGGTTTAATCTCATCACGGGTTGCATTCTTCTTCAACCACGCAACATCAATCTCGTTATCGAAGTGACCAATGTTACAAACAATAGTCTTATCCTTCATCGACTCGAAGTGACGACCTAAAATGATTCCAAAATTTCCGGTAGTCGTTACAACAATGTCAGCTTCTTTTACTGCTGTATCCATTTTCTTCACAGCAAAACCATCCATAGCTGCTTGCAGCGCACAGATCGGATCAATCTCGGTAACGATTACACGAGCACCCGCACCACGAAGGGAAGCAGATGAACCTTTACCTACATCCCCATAACCAGCAACAACGGCAACTTTACCAGCCATCATTACATCAGTAGCTCTGCGGATTGAATCAACCAATGATTCTTTGCAACCATACTTATTATCAAACTTTGATTTGGTTACTGAATCGTTGATGTTGATAGCAGGCAATGGCAATTTGCCATTATGCTGACGCTCCACTAAACGATGTACTCCGGTAGTAGTCTCTTCAGAAATTCCTTTAATATCTTTTACTAATTCAGGGAAACGATCCAATACCATGTTGGTAAGGTCACCGCCATCATCCAAAATCATATTCAACGGCTTACCGTTTTTAAACGCATGCAGCGTTTGCTCAATACACCAATCAAACTCTTGTTCATTCATTCCCTTCCAGGCAAAAACCGGTACTCCCGCTTTAGCGATAGCCGCAGCTGCATGGTCTTGTGTAGAAAAAATGTTGCAAGAAGACCACGTAACATCAGCACCCAGTTCAATCAAGGTTTCAATAAGTACTGCGGTTTGAATGGTCATGTGCAGGCAACCAGCAATGTTGGCTCCCTTTAAAGGTTTTTTGGATCCGAACTCCTCGCGAAGAGCCATTAAACCGGGCATTTCCGCCTCCGCTAATTTGATCTCTTTACGGCCCCATTCGGCCAATGAAATGTCTTTTACTTTGAATTTTGCTTTTTCAGATACTGCTGTTGACATGATAAATTTTGTTTGTTTTACTTGGTTCTTAAAATAGAAGCGGCAAAGGTAAAACAAAGGACTAAGAATAACTATAGAGAAAGAAGTCATTTACTATTGCTCAACAGTTCTATCCCTATAATCGCAGAAACTGTAAAGTATGAACCTGATTCAGGCATTTTACTGTAATCATACAGAGACTTGTTACTAACAAATGTTCTCAACTCCGATCTTAGCAGGACAGTTGCTAAGGCTTAAAAAAGTTAAGAAAACGAACCACGTTAGAACCGGGCTGGTAACAAACCCGCTAACAAATAATACTCGGCCCGGATTGCAGATGAAAACAAAGTGTTAAACGAAGCGTGAACAAGGCCCCACCAACCGTAATATATTATAATTTGCACACCCCAGTCCAGATCGGCAATTAGTGTAAGATTTTTAGTGAGATTGGTTTGCAGATAAAAGTTGTTAAAGAACCGTATTTGGTTAACACCTTTTGATTCCACATTTCCAATAAAGAAACTCCAGTTAAACAGAACTTTGTTTGGTTGATATTTGACTTGCCATCCCAAAGCCGGTAATAATTTGCCGGATGCATAAATCCTTTGCCATCCGTTAAAACTAAACAAAGAAAACTCCCACCTTAGGTTGATTGGCCAGAAGTTTAGCCATTCAAAAAGGCGAGTTCTCTGTGATAATGGACCGTGTTAGAGTCCAGTTTTCAATGATCCGCACTTTCAAACCCTATGCACGAAGGAAACACACCCACATCGAGCCAAATTGTATTTTGCCTATTCAATGAAATCCCCAGATTGGCCACGAATAACTTTTGCCCAGTCTGTCAAGCATAATTACGGAACTAAGTTCCTGCCTGTAGGCAACATGTGTTCAAACTTTTGCGAAACTGTATTGAACCCAACCAAGCGTGGTTAAGACTTATGGATTCATTTCGGTTATAGTTATAAAGAAACGGATACAAATTTTCCTTGAAGATTTTCAAAATTGGACGTAAAATACGTCTGCAAAGATGCTGAGACTGTAATTTGTTTTCGTGCTATCCAGTTGAGCTAAACAAGATATTACTACACCGTTCAGAAAAAGGTACCTTTGATACGGTTCATTGAATACCATCATTGAGTTGTCTTGTAAAAATCGAATACTCTCACTTCAGTGTGATAAAAGATTGCACGATACGCACCCAACGAGCCCAAAGGTAACCATCTTGTTTTTTACCGGTGCCACTTCAAGACAAACGGTTCGTTCCAATGCGCACCGAAAAAGAAACCTATGATAATTCCCTTTAAATGAACATTATTCCAAGGTAATTATTCATCATCTCAAACAACAACTTATCAAACAAAAACCAGACTCGGGTTCCAAAACCTTTTTCAAATACAAACAGCCAGATCAGCTTCGCTCTTTCGTAATGATTTTTTTCGCTACGGAGCCAGACCAAATGATAACCCCAAGCGTCCTATAAACATACTGCTACAAGACGAGTTTACCGGCTGTTGTAAGCGTTGACGTGATCCCCACACTCAAGCCAACCGTTCCGATAGCCGAAGTAGTTTCGAAAAAATCTGCTCAAATGAAAACGTTTCGTAACTGATAATAAAAACGTAGCTATAAAGATGACTGACGCGTAAAGCATAAATGTAGAAGTTGCCAACATGCGCTCCAGCGGAATTGTCTTTCCGAGAAAAGTTACTGTACTTTGCGCGGATACGACTTACCATATTGCAATTAGAGCTACAAATGTAGTTGACTTCATTCCTCCGCACGTGCCCGAGGGTGAAGCACCAACATACATTAACAGTACCATCACCAATAAAACGGGCAACACAATTCCACTGAGTGGTATCGTGTTAAATCCAACCGTGGTGAGGGCTGTCATAGACTGAAAAAATGAGACCATCCAGCGTGTGTTTGTCGTAAAATGTTGAATAGAAGGTTCAAAGAAATAAATCATGATTGTACCCGAACTGATTAGTACGAATGTTACAAGCAAAATAATTTTGGTGGTGTAAGAAATCACTTTTGTTTTTCTGGTAAGTCGGCTCCAGAAATCAGTTACCACAATAAATCCAAGTGACCCAAATATGGCCAGGAAACTTAAGATGAGATTAATAGGAACATTGACTGCAAACAGTTCAAAACTGTACAGCCAAACCAGCCGTACAAAAAGCAGACACACGGGAAAATACTTCCAGAGCAAAGTTGTGTTCTAACGCCGCGAAGCAAAAACAAGCCACCGCGCCTACTGTCTCAATCAAAATTGTAAATACAATTACGGCTCTTAAAAAATCCTGTATCTGAAAACCTTTAGGCATTGAAAACTCTGTATTGAGTACACGCTGATGCCAGTGTGTGAGATTGCTTTTAAGCGAAAGCATAACAAACGAAGTAAACGTCATGTATCCCACGCCACCAATCTGGATGAGCCCCAGAATGATCACTTGACCCCACCAAGTGTAATTGTCAGTTATGCTTAACGTGACTAAACCCGTTGTAGAAATTGCTGAGGTTGCCGTAAACAAATTATCAACCCACCTAATAGGTTGTGTTTGAAAACCCGGGAGGCATAACAATAAAAAACCTAAACCCGCGTAGGTAGCAAAACCGAAAAGAAGATTTGTGAAAACCTGAAAGCGGTATTGCAAACCACATTATACCAAGTTGAGTGTCTAACATGTTCCAAGCCGTGTGTTTCGAATACACAAAGTTGGCTTAATGGGCATAAGGCAATTATAAAACGGATGGCTTACTGTATAAGGATTTTATAAAGATCATGACTGAAACCGGTAACCGATTCCGCTTTCTGTAATAATATAAACCGGATGATTCGGGTTTGATTCAAGTTTCTTGCGAAGTTGAGCCACGTAAACTCTTAAATACTGAGTTTCAGTTTGATAACCCACACCCCAAATTTCTTTCAGAAGAAATTGGTGCGTAAGTACCCGGCCTTCGTTTTGAATCAACATTAACAAGAGGTTATACTCTGTGGAGGTGAGCTTGATAATCTCTCCGCAGCGCTTAACACATGGGCAGAAACGTCAATCTCAAGTTCGCCAAATTCAAAGCGTGTTATCGAAATGTCATCGCGATTGTTACGTAAGGCCGAGCGAATACGAGCTAATAACTCTCCGGTACGAAAAGGTTTGGTAAGATAATCGGTAGCGCCATTATCCAATGCTTTCACAATCTCGCTTTCACTATTGAGCACTGATAAAATCAGAATAGGCTTTGTAAACCAGCCGCAATTCTGTTAATAATTCCTGACCACTTTTATCAGGCAAACCTAAATCGAGCAGAATTAAATCGGCTGATGACTGGCAGCCAACATTAAACCTTCTTTGGCTGTGGCAGCAAGAATCACTCTATATTGATTACTCTCCAGATTAATCTGCAAGAGTCTCCTTATCTGAGGCTCATCATCAATAACCAGAATGGTATTAATCATTTTCATGATAGGAAAGTGAATTACTTTCTGCCGGTAAATACACTGAAAATTTAGCGCCCCTTTCGGGTAAGTTCTCTACCTCGATACGGCCACGCATAGCGTCAGCAAAACCTTTAGCTATCGATAGACCTAAGCCGGTGCCTCCGGTTTTTGCATTATGTGCTCTGAAAAACTTACCAAACACGAATTTCAAATCTTCGTTCTAAAACATTGCCATTATCCGTTATTTGAATACAGCATCCAGCCGACTCTATCATTACCTGAATAGTGATAATGGAATTCTCCGGTGTATGTTGAATTCCGTTACGCACAATGTTCACCACAATTTGTTCCACCAACCCTTGATCAAGCCAGTATAATGGCAAATTATCAGGAGAATTATATACCAAGGCATGATCACCTTGCTCGGACTTTAGCCGAAACAGTATGGAATTAATCAGCTCGTTTATATCACACCAGTCTGGTTTGGGCTTCAATACGCCAGACTCAATTCGCCCCATGTTAAGCAGATTTTCCACCTGTCTGTCCAATCGCATGGCAGCCACATCAATTTCACTTATCAGTTCTGACTTAACTTTTTCCGGTAGCCCCAAGTCATTCTTGATTGTATCTACTGCCCCAATTACTGTAGCGAGGGGAGTTCGCAATTCGTGCGACAGAGAATTCAAAATTGTGTTATAAAGTTTAATTGTATTTTCTTTCTCCTCCCGATCGCGAGCCTTTTTTTCAAACTCGCGAATTTTGTAAGTAAGCACCGCATTGATTGATGCTATAAGAAAATACATCAAAAACATCAAGGCATCCTCTGGTGTGCGTATTTGCAAAGTAAATGTGGGTGGAAAAAAAGAAATTCAGATGAGTGCACAAGCAAGCGCGCCAATACCGGAAATATACCAATACCATAGCCAGAATTGAAACCACTACCATCAGAATCAGTGCTACCACCCTGTGGTCGATCAACCCGAAAGGAAGTAAAAAACCAACGGTTGCAGCACCACGCCAAAGCTGATAAGGTATTGGTTTGATTTGCGAAATCCCATTTACAAAAGTACCTAACTGGTTATAAAGATTTTGTAAAAACAGCAGAAGGTACAAAGGAACTTATTTACCTTAATTGTGATTAAATAAAGAAATCGACACATTTATGCAAAAAATAAAAATTGATATAGTATCGGATGTGGTGTGTCCCTGGTGCTACATTGGTAAAAGAAGAATAGAAAAAGCGATGAGCACACTGGCTGATCAATTCGAATTTGATATTACTTATCTACCTTTTGAACTAAATCCGCAAACCCCTAAAGAAGGGTTTAACCAAAAAGAATATTTGGCTAAGAAATTTGGAGGCGAAGCGCGCTATAATGAAATCACAAAGCAGGTGACCACAGTAGCTGCCGAAGAAGGATTGAATTTTGATTTTTCAAAACAACGTATGTCGCCCAATACAAGAGATGCCCATCGTATTATCCGGTATGCCAAAGAAGAAGGAAAACAATTAGCCGTAAAAGAGGCTTTCATGAAGGCTTATTTTGAAGAAGGGGTCGATCTTACTAAAAAAGAAAACCTGATAGCGGTAAGTGAAAAGGCAGTCCTTACCCTGAAAAAGATTTCTCAATTACTTGATTCTGATGCGGGACTTGCCGAAGTAATCCTGCAGAAAATGTCAATCATCAACGGGGCATTTCCGGAGTTCCTTATTACATCATCAATAATCAATATGGAATTTCAGGCGCGCAACCTTCAGATGTTTTTATAAAGGCACTTACACAAATTGGAAGTGAATCCATTACCACAGAAAGTGAAGCGTGTGCTGTTGATGGATCGGATTGCTAATCTTTCTTTTTTAATAAATCAGAATCAGTAATGATGGATGTCCACACACTGGTGCGGCCATCATCCATACGTGTCCAGATAGGAGCTATTACTCCTTTATGCGCATCGATGTTGTTATAATCACCAAAGAATTTTGAATCGGTAGGTATAAAAGGGCTTTCGCTGATTTTTGTTTCGGTAAAAACATTTCCCCCATCAGTTGAATACGCGAGATATACATCGGTTTGTAAATCATCGTACGCTCTGCGATCGTAATAAACAACATAAATGTAACCAGTGCCTTGGTCAACAGCCATCCAGGGTAAAAACTGATGCTTACCAGGATCATCTTGATTAATACGCTTAGGTTGTGTCCACTGATCGCCATGATTCGTTGATCGCATAAACCAGATATCCGTGTCGTCAACACCATTCGATTGATCGGCCCATACTAAATATAAACTACCATGAAGTGGCCCTTTGCTTTGATCAATCATCAGTACAGGCATTCCGTTGCACCGGCTAATACCCGGGATATCCATAGACCAACCCCCTTGTTGTTTTGCAATGAGCAAATCATTGTTAAGCCAGGTGGTGCCACCATCAAAAGACCGATCAAAATAAATATTTCCTTGATTGGCCCAGACCACAAAAACGCGCCCTTCTTCATCTACGGCTGGTACAGCCCCTTCGGTGGTATTATCATCATCAACGCAGTCGCCTGGGTTCTGATTAATTTGAATTGGCTTCGACCACTTCTTACCAGCATCGGTTGATTTACTAAATAAAATATTAGATTGGCAGTTAGGATCTTTCAACCCATATTTATCAAACTGCGTCCAGGTGGTATAAATGTGTTGCTTATGTGGATGCACTGCCGGCCATGGCTTATCCTGATCTTTAGGAGGGGTTGTTGCCAATGGATAACCCTTGTTCCAACTTATGCCACCATCCGTAGATTTCTGGCAGACAATCCTGTCCAACCAGGCATCGTTGCTTCTGCCCTCTTTGCTGGGATCGGCTAAATGAAAAAAATATATGTGCCCTTTGGAATCCGAAATCACGGCTGGGTCACCATAGACACCAAAGGGAGATTCCAATTTAGTTTCTGCCCAGGTTTCTCCACCATCGAATGTGTATATGGCACGATCGGGCACCACCCCGGCAACAATATTTTTAGGATTCTTTTTGTTAATGGCAATGCTTGGCTCCAGAGGCGGATAGGTTCCATCTACTTCCTCGGCCAATTTAATGTTCTTGAACTGTGCTTGCACAACTGTGCTTAATGCAAAAAAAGAAATTAATAAAATCCGGCTCATAGTAGTTAGAGAATAACCGTAACAGGTGGGTTCAAAGGTACTTCAAACTTTTTAATATTTCGATCCACTGCTGATAGCCCGAAGCATTCAAATGAAGGCCATCAAAAGTATATGATAATTTTAGTTTACCCTGATCATCCAAAAATTTGTCGTATAAATCGACATACGTGTAGCGCAGTCTTTCCGCATACCGCGAAAGTTGATCATTGATGGTCAGTATATGATTTTCGTTATTAAACTGTTGTAGAAATTTTTCTACTGTATTATTTACAGGCAAAATACTTTGAACATAAATTTTAGTTTTAGGCGAACCGGCCTTTACCCGTGATACAATGGCAAAAATATTTTCGATGACAATTTCGTCTGGAATTTTTTTTGATAAATCATTGGTGCCAATGAGAATAAAAAGACTGGACGGTTTAAGGTTTATAATTTCATCCATACGACCTAAAATGCCAAACGTATTGTCGCCCGAAATACCCCGATTGATAATGCTTGAGTCCTTAAGCAGTTTCTTCCAGTTCCCGCCTTCGGTTATACTGTTTCCTAAAAAAACTACTTTGCCCGGTGTAGTTACTTCCTTCTTAAAGTTTTCCACCCGTACCCAATAATGCTCGGGTAAGTTGGGCACGGTATCGTACGTTCGCTTTTGGCCATAAGTCTCCAAACTAAAAAGAAGAACCATCACGCTCATTAAGAAAAATGTATTTTTCATGTCGTTCTTTATATAAGTTGGAAATTAATGAGTTAGCATGCCAAAGGCAATGTATTTCCAGTAAATACAAACTATCCGTAGAATGTAACAAATGTCGAATTGCCCAATCCTTCTTTTGCCGCCTACAAAATTGTATTTCGCAGGCTCAGAAACATTTGCTTTATTCCATAAAAATCAAAATTAGCTACCCCATGAAATATTTTCTCGCACTCCTGTTCTTCGCCAGTTCATTCACGTTTGCACAAAACTTTACCGGATTTTCTGGTAGCAGCGCATCAACACAGACCAAAGCCGAAGAAACTTTTCTAAAACAGCAAGAAAGCGAACGCTACAAAAATCACCTTAAAAACCTGACGAAGGAACCCCATATTGCCACCAGCAAAGCCAACGAGCGGGTGCGTGATTACATCGCTGATGTGATGCGCAAAGCGGGGTTTCAAGTCGAGATTTTTCCCTATGATATCTATTTACCCGTAATGCCTGGCACCTCCTCTGTAGAATTAGTAGAGCCCATTCGGTTGCCACTCAACAACAAAGAATACATTCACAAAGAAGATCCCTTTTCAAATGCCGCTGAATTATATCAGGGGTATAATGCCTATACCGGCACCGGTGATGTAACCGCTGAAGTGGTGTATGCCAACTTTGGTCGCAAAGAAGATTTTGAAAAACTAAAAGCACTGGGTGTTTCAGTAAAAGGTAAAATTGTTTTGGCCCGCTATGGCGGAAACTTCCGCGGCTATAAAGCCAAATACGCAGAAGAAAATGGCGCTGCTGGATTAATCATTTTTACTGATCCCGGTGATAGCGGTTATGCAAAAGGACTTGTTTATCCTGAAGGCCCCTATTACGATGAAAGTAGTATTCAACGCGGTTCACTATTAACATTAGACTGGACCGGTGATCCCCTACCTCCTTTTGAACCTGCACTACCCCTTGATGGTAAAAAGAAAATCACTCGCCTGAAACCAGAAGAAGTAAAAGGAATGCACTCCATTCCCGTTTTACCATTGCCCTACGGAGCTGCAAAAGAAATTATTGGTAGAATGAAAGGTCAGGCTGTACCCTCTGGCTGGCAAGGTGGCTTGCCCTACACCTATCGGTTAGAAGGTGGACCTGAATTAAAAGTGCGTGTTAACGTAGTCCAAAAAGAGAAATACAACGCGTGTATGATGTTGTCGGAACGTTGGTTGGTAGCGAAAATCCAGATCAATGGATTATTGCGGGATCGCATTACGATGCCTGGGCATTTGGTGCTACTGATCCAAATAGCGGTACTGCTATGTTGCTTGCGTTAAGCGAATCACTCGGTAAACTTTCACAAACTGGTCAAAAACCAAAGCGCACTATTAAGATTGCACACTGGGATGCTGAAGAACAAGGCGTACTTGGTTCCACCGAATGGGTAGAACAATTTCGCGATGAACTCAATGCGAAAGGCGTAGCATACTTTAATGCTGACGGTGCGGTTACCGGAAGAAATTTTGGCGCAGAATCCAGTCCATCCCTGAAGGGACTTGCTATTAATACGACTAAATCCATTCCCTTCCCGGATTCCTCAAAATCAGTTTTTGATGTTTGGCTCGGAACGCGTACCACACCAGAACCTCCGCTCGGTAATTTAGGTGGCGGATCGGATCATATTGCGTTTTATACCCATGTGGGTATTCCTTCCTGGGGTGGTGGTACGGGTGGTCACAGCATCTATCATTCAAACTTCGACAGCTTTGCGTACTACGAACGCTTTTGTGATCCTACTTTTAAGATGGGTCCCTTAGTAGAGCAGGTGTTTGGTGTGATGGCATTACGCCTGGCTAATGCTGATGTGATTCCCTACGACATCAGTCGATATGGAACCGACTTGCACACACACTTTGAGGGTTTACAAAAACTTACAAAGGCTTACGATAAATCTGCCACACCCTTTTCATTCGATGCGCTTATTAAAGCAGCCGATGATTTGAAAAAAAGTTGGTGAGGACTGTGAAGCCGCATTAAAATCGGTGAACATGAAAAATACAAAAGCAATAAATCAGGAATTGTTAGCACTCGAACGCCAATGGATTGACAAAGAAGGAATGCAATACGGAAGTTGGTATCGTTCCCTCTATGCATCGCCCGATCCTTACAGTGGCTATGCATCGTGGATGTTGCCTGCTTTTCAATACGAAGCTTCTATTCGCGAAACAGCAAACCTGAAAAAGTGGGAACAAAAATATCTGGATGCAATGGCTCGTCTAAAAAGTAGAATAGAAAAAATTACCGCGCTGGCGAAATGATAGTTGCGGTTTAATTGTTAAGCCTACCCTCTTCTGCCCAACAGCGGCAGCTATCTTTCTTCAATGAAGAATGAATAGCTGCCGCTGTTTCTTGCTGACGAAATCTATCAAGTATTTTGATGATGCTGGCAACCCAAGGCCTCTCACCAATCCATACGGCTATACTTTTGACACGACTTATAATTACGCGCCTTTACAAGGAATCAGAGGGTTTGTTGGTTTACGCTGGACGATTAATTAAAACCTAATTTTTTAGCTTAAAAAACGAGTTTTGCGGAGAATAATTGTTATTTCTCTTGCCACTGATTCACAGATTATAGCTGATTCTAATCAGTGAATCTGTGGCTCTTCATTTTGTTATTTCTTCACTACAACAGCCTCCTCAACAATAAAATTGCCATGCTCCAAATCGGCATCGTTAAGTATGCGTAAGCCAGAGATTTAATCGTAATCATGAAAGAGTTACAAATAAAAAGTCGCCCTAAAATTAAGGCGACTTTTGAGGTTTAGTTTTACTTAATTAAGTTTTAATGGATCGTAGCTTTTAAATGGCGATATACTCACTTTTTCCATAACACTCCGATAATCAGGCCATGTTCGTTCATAAAAATTATTAACGCGTTTCACCACTTCAGACATAGCATCTTGGGCCTGCTTATAAACACGTTGGTCAGTAGCCGAAACTGGATCTTTAGAGGTAGCAATATACTCTTGGGGAACAAAAATATAACTTATCGGTGGAGGGTTGGGGGGGCTAACAATACCTTGCCGTTTATCTTCTTTACCAACAATGTAATCCATAATAGCGGCTATGCTATCCTTAACAACCTTTGTTTTTTCAATTGCCTCTTTAAGATCATCGCGCATTTCACCCTTCATTTTCTTTTCATACTCATCCGCTATTTCTTTTGATTCACGTAAGCGATCCATGGCTTGTGCTGCAGTACTCGTGAGCGTTTCCAAATTTTTAATCAGGGTGTACCGCGCTGTGATAGTTAACTCGGGTGTATTAAAGCGTGGATCCGACTTCACCTGGATAGTTGTTGAATCTTTTTTATCACCAAACGTCAGACGCACTTTATAGGTGCCTGGCAAAACCTGAGAGCCGCGTGGTTCCGGTGCATTGGCACGTGGCTTTTCGCGCGATGGGCGGGCGGGGCCCTTTTCATTCATAGACCAAAACATTCTGCTTATTCCATTTTCCTCAGGTGCTTTCTGCTTTACGGTGCGAATCTTCTCGCCCTTCGAATTGAAAATCTCCATCGTAATGGAATCGTATTTTACTTTACTACTTGGCTTCTCTTCTTTCTTAACTTCTACCGGTTTTGCTTCTGATTTTTTTATCGCCCTTTTTAGAATCGCTTTTAACTGCTGCGGGCACCACTTCTTTCTTCTCTTCAGGTTTATTCACGACATAAGAGATCATTGCCCCCGAACGTCTATTCTCGCCTTGAAACATGGCATTGCCAGGAAATAATATCCCAGCTGGATCTTGAAAAGTTACCTCATAGGCATCAGGTGGCGAAAAGACATGAAGTGGTTTTGCCAAAATCTGGGTTCCCTCTTTCGCTAACTGGCGCAGGGGTCGGATATCATCCAACACATAAATGGCGCGGCCAAAAGTACCAATTACTAAATCTTGCTCGCGCGGATGGATCACTAAATCCATCGTTGGCACACCCGCTGGAAATTCATTTGTCCACTTTGTGTAGGTCTTGCCTTCATCCAAACTAACAAACAAACCATTTTCTGTACCCACAAAAATTAACTTAGGCTCCACAGCATCCTGCACCATAGCCAAGGTATAATTATTATCACCTAACTGGCTTGGCGAAACCATACTCTCCCAGGTTTGACCATAATCGCGCGAGCGAAACAGATACGGTTTGTAATCAAACATTCTGTAATTATTGACAACCACAAATACTTCGCCTGCTTTATAGGTGGATGCTTTTACCTGAGGTATCCAGGCACCTTTAGGCATGCCGGTAATTTTAGCAGTCACGTCTGTCCAACTTTTACCTCCATCACGGGTCACCTGCACTTTCCCATCATCCGTTCCTACCCAAACCAATCCTTTCTCAATAGAACTTGGCGCAATCGCTAAAATTGTACAATGATTCTCAGCCCCGGTAGCATCCATCGTTATCCCTCCACTTTCGTCTTGCTTTTGCTTTTTCCGGATCGTTGGTTGTTAAGTCGGGCGAAATAATTTCCCAGGTATCGCCTTTGTTGGTTGACTTATGTACAAATTGACTACCATAATAAATAGTGTTGTTATCAAACGGATCTAAAAGCAAGGCCGAGTTCCAGTTAAATCTAACTTTCATTTCGCATCCGGATGGGTGGGTCTGATTGTTTTCACAAATCCCTGTCTCAAGATCGTAACGCCCGAGGCTACCTTCTTGCGACATCGCATAGCCAAAGCGATCATTATCCGGATCGGGGGTTACATCAAAGCCATCACCAAACATAACGGGTTGCCAATAATAATTTCTGATTCCATTATCCTTCCACGTGTAGCCAGGGCCAGCCCACGAACCATTATCCTGCAAGCCGCCATACACATTATAGGGATGGGCCATATCTACATTGATATGATAAAATTGCCCTACCGGAATATTATCAATAAAGCGCCAGTTCTTACCCATATCGCGTGAAATGTTTAACCCACCGTCATTTCCTTCAATGATCAGCGAAGGATCTTCGGGATGAATCCACCAGGCATGATGATCGGGATGTACCCCTGAATAAGGTAATAACTTGCTAAAAGATTTACCGCCATCTTCGCTTTCATTCACTTCTGAATAGATTGTATACAAGCGATTCTCATTTTTGGGATCTGCATAAATTTCTGAGTAGTAAAATGGGCGATCTCCGATCTCATCCATATTATCATTCATCATTTTCCATTTTGCTCCACCATCGGTAGACCGGTATAAAGCATTCTTCTTACTCTCGATCAACGCATAAACAACATCGGGCCTACTGCGTGCAATGGCCAACCCAATTCTTCCTAATTCTCCTTCCGGTAATCCTTCTTTACTGGTAAGCTTCGTCCACGTTTCACCACCATCGATGGTTACATGCAAGCCAGAACCTGGCCCCCCAGAGTTAAATGTCCACGGTTGTCTGCGATGTTGCCACATAGCGGCAAATAATTTATTTGGGTTGGTAGGATCCATCACTAATTCCGCACAACCTGTTTTTTCATCCACGAATAAAACCCGCTTCCAGGTGGCTCCACCATCGGTGGTTTTGTAAACGCCCCGCTCTGGGTGTTCGCCCCAGGGAGAACCAATCGCTCCCACATAAACTGTATTAGGATTTTTCGGATCAATAACAATACGATGAATGTGTCGCGTCTTTTCAAGACCCATCAATTTCCAGGTTTTACCTGCATCCAAACTTTTGTAAATACCATAGCCACCATTTAAACTGTTTCGTGGGTTTCCTTCACCCGTACCCACCCAAACCACAGCCGGATTGTCTTGCTGAATAGCAAGAGCACCTATCGCCAAGGTAGCTTCCTTGTCAAAAATGGGCTCCCAATTAATTCCCCCACTGGTTGTTTTCCATACCCCACCCGATGCTGCGCCTACATAAATGATATCCGGGTTGGAAACCACAGCATCGATGGCCGTAATACGACCGCTCATGCCGGCTGGCCCGATTGATCTGGGCTTCATGCCCTTGAGTTTTCCATATCTAGCTTTTGAGCTGATGCTGATAGGCTTAATAACAAAGCAAAAGCAAAGAGGAGTGTATGTCTTAATCTCATAATGAATTGGAAATTTAAGGTAGCAAGATAGGTGATGGAAGTACGACTGAAAGGAAGGTTTGTAAGTATTACCTCAATAATTAGATAAGTAGTAAGGAACTTATTTGAATGGTTATCACAAATGATCCGCAAAGCGGATCTCTTTAAGATCATAAGCCTGGATTGCCTTATCCGTTTGTACAAGCAGTCGGCCCAGTAAATCAACACCCACAATAATGCCCTGTATCGACCCTGTTGATGTATTGAAACTTTGCGACTCACCCATTCGATAAAGGCTTTTTAAATAGTCGCCTTCCAATAAATCTCGCTTTCCTTCCCTAAGTTGTAGATATCGGATTTCAATAACCTGAAGCAAAGCATGGAGTTCATCCTGTAAAGAATAATCAAATCCAGTCTCCAGTTTTAAAGATGTGGCCTTTAGCTTATAAAAAGTCAATTGATTAATATTCAACCCAATACCCACCACAGAAAATTGCAGGGTGCTCCCCGAAATAGAATTTTCAATAAGAATTCCACACACTTTATTTCCTTCCACCAGTACATCATTGGGCCACTTTACTTTAACCGAACCCTTCACTTTACTTCTTACATAATCGGCTATCCCCAAAGCAATAACCCGAGTTAACCAAAATTGCTGATCAGGTTTTTAAAAAGTTGGTTTAAAAAATTAATGAAAGTGTGAGGTTCTTACCCGGTTCGGAAATCCAGGAACTTCCGCGTTGCCCTCTCCCTGTCACCTGGCGATCCGTGATAACCAAGGTACCCTCAATGGCAGAATTATGCTGACCAAGCTCCATTGCAATTGTATTTGTTGAGTGACATTCTGGCACAAAAACAAGGTTCTTTCCTACGAAAAGGGTATTGGCAGGGATTTTATACAAGGTATTTTGGTTAGCTTTGTCGATTGTATCTATTCAAAAAAAATCCAAGATAGTTAATGGCGAAAAAAAAGAAGGGCGTTGATTCTGAAAAACTTAGTGACGCCATAGTAAAGGGAATGCAAGAAAAGAAGGCTTTCGACATTGTAGTCATGGATTTAAGGAAGGTAAAGAATGCCGTAGCCGATTATTTTGTCATCTGTTCAGGAAATTCAGACAAACAACTGGAGGCTATTAGTGACTCCATCGATGAGATTGTATTTAAAAAAGTGAAAGAAAAACCCTGGCACATGGAGGGCAAAAGCAATAAAGAGTGGATGATTCTCGACTATATCTCTGTGGTGTCGCACATCTTTCGTAAAGACAAGAGACAATTTTACTCGTTAGAAAAATTGTGGGGCGATGCTGAAATCACCGAAATAGAAGATTAAAAGAACCTAAAGTATAATAAGACGTTATTCAATTTGTAATATATAGCAATGGCAGATAAAGAAAGAGAAAAGAAGATTTTAACACCCAAGGTACCAAAGCCCAATTATCAAATGTGGATTATACTGGCTTTGGTGGCCGTTATTTTGGGTATCAGCTACTTCAACCGATCAGGCGAATTAGTTGAGATACAAACCAACCGTTTCGAAGATATGGTGCAGGCGCGGGATATCAAAGCGACTGGTTTTAATTAAGAATGAGGAATTGGTGGAAATCACACTTAAGGCCGAAGCGCTTCAAAATGCAAAGTACAAGCAAGAGCTCGAACGAAGCAGTCCTTTTGGTGTTAATGCCAATGGTCCACATTATAAATATAAAATCGCCTCAATTGATCAGTTCTATAAACAGTATAATGAAATCATAAAGAATATTCCGAGTGATCAACAAGTTGATACATTGTCCCAGAAGATCGGCAGGATTACACCAATATGTTCTTCAACATTGGCTTTTTGTTTTTACTCGTATTCGGATTTTGGATGTTGATGCGAAGAATGACTGGCGGAGGCGGACCGGGGGGTCAGATTTTTAACATCGGAAAATCAAAAGCTGCCCTCTTTGATGCAGAGAGCAAAGTAAAAATAACGTTTGCCGATGTTGCCGGTCTTGAAGAAGCAAAAGAAGAAGTAAAAGAAATTGTTGACTTTCTTAAAACACCAGAAAAATTCACTAAGCTAGGAGGAAAAATTCCTAAAGGCGCATTGTTAGTGGGCCCTCCTGGCACAGGAAAAACATTGTTAGCAAAAGCAGTAGCAGGCGAAGCCGGAGTTCCCTTCTTCTCCTTATCGGGATCTGATTTTGTTGAAATGTTTGTGGGTGTTGGTGCTGCCCGTGTACGCGACTTATTTAAACAAGCGAAAGAAAAGGCACCGTGCATTGTTTTTATAGACGAGATTGATGCCATCGGTCGCTCACGCGGAAGAGGTCAAATGCCTGGAGCGAATGACGAGCGTGAAAACACACTCAACTCTTTATTGGTTGAAATGGATGGTTTTGCTACGGATAGTGGAGTAATTATTCTGGCCGCAACCAACCGGCCTGATGTACTTGACTCGGCATTATTAAGACCAGGTCGTTTTGACCGCCAGATTAGTATTGACAAGCCAGACATTGCCGGTCGCGAGCAAATCTTTAAAGTACACTTGAAGCCAATCAAGATGTCGAAAAATGTAGACGTTAAAAGTTAGCAGCACAGACACCCGGCTTTGCAGGTGCTGAGATTGCCAATGTATGTAATGAAGCTGCCTTGATCGCTGCCCGCAGAGATAAATCGGAAGTTGATATGCAGGATTTTCAGGATGCCATTGACCGTGTGATTGGAGGCCTTGAGAAGAAAACAAAAATTATTTCTGCCGATGAAAAACGAATTGTGGCTTATCACGAAGCGGGCCATGCCGTAGCTGGATGGTTTTTAGAACATGCTGACCCGCTCGTTAAGGTGAGCATCGTTCCGCGCGGTGTTGCCGCGTTAGGCTATGCGCAGTATCTTCCTAAAGAGCAGTTTTTGTATCAGACCGAACAACTCATCGATGAGATGTGTATGACATTTGGCGGGCGCGCTGCTGAAGAGATCGTTTTCGACAAGATTTCTACTGGAGCCCTGAGTGACTTGGAGCGCATAACCAAGATGGCTTATAGCATGGTAACCGTATATGGGATGAATAAGGAGATTGGCAATATGTCTTTCTATGATTCAAAACAATCTGATTACACATTCAATAAACCTTACTCAGAAGCAACAGCCGAGAAAATAGATAAAGAAGTTAAGAAGATTATTGATGAGGCTTTCGAACGCACTAAAAAGCTTTTAGAAAAGCACCGTGATCATTTAGAAACCATTGCCAAAGAATTATTGGAAAAGGAAATTCTATTCCAATCGGATTTGGAACGCCTGATTGGCAAGCGACCCTTCGCCAATCAAACAACATATGAGAAATTCACAAACACACCGGTTCCGCCCTTGAAAAGTGAAGAACCAACCCCGGCAGTAAATGGTACGGAAGACAAGCAACCCGAACCTGCTCCAGAGGTAAGCGGAGATCCCTCAAAATAAAAATCTAGAAACTAAAAGCCTTTCGGTGAAAACTGAAAGGCTTTTTTCATTGCTTCACTTTTTACCGTTATTTGTATTGATGGCTCATGATCTTCAGTTACCGATTGGAAAAAAATATACTTCGCCTCCGATTTTCATTTGGGTGTGCCCGATCATGCTACCAGTATTGCTCGTGAGAAAGAATTATAGCCTGGCTCGACATAATCAAGACCGATGCCCATGCCATTTATCTATTAGGTGATATTTTTGATTTCTGGTTTGAATATCGCTACGCCATCCCCAAAGGATTTATACGGCTCCAGGGCAAGTTAGCAGAGCTCAGAGATCAGGGCATGCCCATTTATTTCTTCACGGGTAATCATGACATGTGGCTATTCGATTACTTTGAAAAAGAACTGGGTATTATCATTTACCGCGACCCGCAAGAGTTGGTAAATAACAATCAAAAACTTCTCATCGGCCATGGCGATGGCTTAGGCCCGGGTGATTCAACCTATAAAATTCTAAAGAAGATCTTTAAAAGTAGTTTCAGTCAATGGTTGTTTGCACGAATCCATCCCAACCTGGGTATAAGGCTCGCGAATTATTGGAGTCGCAAAAGCCGAATTAGCAATACAATATTGGAGGAGAAATTTTTGGGAGAGGAGAATGAATACCTGCTGGCCTATTGCCGAGAACTTGAAAAGACCCAACACCATGATTTTTATATTTTTGGTCATCGACACTTGCCGCTCGATCTATCCGTATCGCCTAACAGCCGGTATATTAATTTGGGTGAATGGGTACACTTCGATACCTATGCGGTGTACGATGGCGAAAATGTCTCATTGAAGAAATTTGAAATGCATGCGTAATCGTTTTTACTTATTTTTCTTTGGATTCTTCGCGTGTCTCCAACTACCAACGCATATAAGCCATGCACAAACTGATCTTAAAAAAATTAAAGGATGGAAAGAGAAAAATGTTTCATCCATTACGCTGGATCGGTTAGGTGATTTTTTTATATTTCATAAAAATGGTACAATCAAAAAATATGATCCTGCTGGAAAGCAGATAGCTTCTCTTTCTAAAGCATCACCCACATTGGTAGAGCCGTGGTATCATCCCAGCATCTTTATTTATTCCAGGCAAAAACAAATCTATTCACTGTACGGACGAAATTTTGAAAATAGAGTAGACTACACCATCGACCCAGCGCTGGCTATTGAACCTTATCTCGTATGCCCAACGCATGACAATAAGCTTTGGATTCTTGATAAGGCGGATTGGTCTTTGAAAAAAGTAATTCCGGGTAGCAGCGAAGTTATTCAGGAGTTTACTATCAATCCTGAGAACATCAATGCCAATGCCGAGTTTACCTATCTGCGGGAATATCTGAATCTCATTTTTCTGGTGGATAAAAATTCAGGTATACTGGTTTTAAATCATTTAGGGCAAGAAATAGAAATCATTCCAGTAAAAAATCTACAGCAATTTTACTTTTTTGGAGAAGAGCTATATTATCTGGAAAACAATCAGTTAAAATTTTTTAACCTCCGTACTGAAGAAACTTACCACGTAAATCTTCCGGGTACTATTGTGCATGCTTTAATGACCGATGAGTACATTCTCACTATAAATTCAAAAAATCTGCTTACGCTTTATTCGTATACAATGGCCCCTTAAGGCTTTCAACTCTGTTCATTTTTGAACATCTTTGTACGTATAAGCACAATTCTATTTTGAAAAACGCCATTTACGGACGGTTTAACTAATGGCATAATTTTCTCTCTAAACAGACTAACTTAAATCTACTCCTGTGAATGAAGGCGGCAAAATTCTGATGATTGATGACGATGAGGATGTCCTTTTAGCGGCTAAAATGTTGCTAAAAAAAACCGGACATCAGGTGATCATCGAAAAAAATCCAAACAAGATTCCTTTTCTTCTTAATAACGACACGTACGATGTGATTTTGCTGGATATGAATTTCAGCAAAGATACTACCAGCGGTAAAGAAGGCTTTGAATGGTTAAAACAAATCAAAGAGCGAGATCCAAACGCAGTAGTTATTATGATAACTGCCTTTGGTGATGTGGAGATGGCCGTTCGTGCACTGAAAGAAGGTGCAACTGATTTTATTTTAAAACCATGGCAAAACGAAAAATTGGTTGCTACTATCTCCACTGCGATTAAACTAAAAAAATCGTATAACGAGGTAGATAAATTGCGCAAAGCCAAGCAAATGCTTGAGGAACAAATCAGTCAACCCTTTCGGGATATTATTGGTCAGAGTGATGCGCTCAATCAGGTATTTGGATTAATTGACAAGGTGGCAAAAACCGATGCCAACATTTTGATACTAGGTGAAAATGGAACAGGTAAAGAGTTAGTGGCTCGAGCTATTCATCAGAAGTCAATGCGCAAAGACAATTCTTTTGTGGCCGTGGACATGGGCGCGATCACGGAAAGCCTTTTTGAAAGTGAACTGTTTGGACATAAGAAGGGATCGTTTACCGATGCACGCGAAGATCGCCCCGGACGCTTTGAACTTGCCCATGGCGGCACGTTGTTCCTCGATGAAATCGGAAATTTAAGTATGAGCTTGCAAAGTAAATTATTAAGCGCTTTGCAAAGTCGGCAAGTTACTCGCGTGGGTGCCAATCAGGCTATGGAAGTTGATATCCGTTTAATCTGTGCTACCAATATGCCCTTGCATCAAATGGTTAACGAAGGAAAATTTCGACAAGATTTATTATATCGAATAAATACCGTGGAGATTACCTTGCCCCCATTAAGTGATCGGATTGACGACATCCCTATGCTGGCCAATCATTTTTTAAATTACTATTCAAAAAATACAGGAAAGAAGTGCTTAGCATTTCGCCCGAGGCGATGAATAAATTAAAAAAATATCCCTGGCCCGGAAATGTACGCGAACTACAACATGCCATCGAGCGTGGTGTAATCATGGCCGACTCACCTACGCTTCAGGAAAGCGATTTCCTTTTCAGCAGAAAACGCACGGATGAAATTGCCAGCGATACGTTAAATCTTGATGAAGTTGAAAAAGCGGCTGTGGTAAAAGCTATTCAATTGCACAGCGGCAACATTTCAAAAGCCTCTGAAGAACTTGGTCTAACGCGCGCTTCTCTTTACAGGAGGATGGAAAAATACGGGATTTAATGGAAATTAACTGGCGGTCGCCATTAGTAACGCGGGTGGGTATTCTACTAGCAACAATGGTTGTGTTTGCTTTTCTTGTTTCTTCTACCGATCGTAGTTATATCCTTATTCTAGCTTTACTTGGTGCCATTCTTTTTCAGGTAACCAAATTGATGAAGGAGTTAGAATCATCAAACGAGAATATCGCTTCATTTTTAGATTCCATCCGATTTGATGACCTCTCACAGAGTTTTAAAACTGAGAGTGATGATCCGACCATTCAAAATTTACACAGGGAACTTAACGAAGCCATCGCCAAACTACGGATGTCACGTAAGGAGAAGGACTCAGAATACCAGTTTTTCAAAAATATTGTCCAACATGTAGCCATCGGTTTACTGACCTTTAAGCGAGATGGCTCCATTCAGATTATGAACACAGCCGCGAAACGATTGTTGCGCATTACAAAGGCCGATCATATTGATGATCTGAAAGAAGTAAGTGAAACACTAGTCGATACATTTCTAAAATTAAAAACCGGAGGCCGCGAGTTATTACGGCTTAAGTTTGGGGACGAAACCATTCAACTATCGGTGTTCGCCATAGAACTCACTTTGCGCGATGAAGAAGTAAAGCTTATTTCTATGAATAATATTCAGAGCGAGCTAGAAGAAAAAGAAATGGAGGCCTGGCAAAACCTGGTTCGGGTACTCACCCACGAAATTATGAATTCGGTAACACCGATTTCATCGTTGGCTGGCATTGTTGAAGAGGACTTGAAAAGCAGAATAGATGAACAAACTGAAAGGCCCTTAACAAAAGTGGAACTGGAGGATATGTACTTATCGTTGCAAACGATTAACAGACGAAGTGGTGGACTTATTCGCTTCGTAAAGGAATTCAAAAATCTTACTCATATTCCAAAACCTAAGTTAGTAGAAATACCAGTAAAAGAATTATTGGAAGAACTTGCCCATCTCCACAAAAAGGAATTGGCCGATCATGCGATTACTATTACCATAAAGCTTAACCCCGAAAACCTATATATATCGGCTGATAAAACTATGATCGAACAAGTGTTGATTAATCTTCTGAAGAATGCCATCCAGGCGTTTGATGAACAGCCTGATAAAGAAATATTCCTCACGGCCTACTCGAATGAAAAAGGCCGAGCTGTCATTTCCGTTAAAGACAATGGGGCCGGCATTGATGCAGACGCACTTGAAAAGATTTTTATTCCTTTCTTTTCAACAAAGAAATCGGGTTCTGGTATTGGATTAAGTTTGTCTAAACAAATTATGAGGCAGCATGAAGGTAGTATTACTGTGAAGTCTACTTTAGGCGAAGGCACAGAATTTTTACTTAGATTTTAAACTTGCCAAGCACCCAATAAAAATTCCCGAAAGATTCTTAGCTTTGAACAACTTACAATCCTATGCAGGACGTTCAAAAGAAAGTACATGACATCCTTACTGATAAATTAGGGATTCCCGACTCTGAAATCACTCCCGATGCAAGCTTCGTAAAAGATCTTGGTATTGATTCGCTAGATTATGCCGAACTGGTGATGGAGTTTGAGCAAACCTTCGATATCAAAATTCCGGACGATGATGCAGAAAAGATGCAAACCATTGGCCAGGCTATTAGTTATATTGAAGGGAAACTAGTCTAGCTAGCAGGTTGGAGTTCAAAATAACTACAAAACCTTTTCATTCGCCCGGCATCTTGTATAAGAAACGGGTTACCCTGCGAAAAATTACTAATGGGAGAATAATACCAGCCATTCGCCTTGTCATTCCAATGGACAACGAATTTTTCTAACGAAATCATCAATACATCCAATTCATAAACCTCCTCCCCTTCTTTATCTAACAATCCGGTAAACTGAAGTAGGATATGATCTTTCTTGAAGAGTTCGCCTTTATTGCAATCAATAGAATTTAACCGCATTAATAAACGGCTTTCCACATCCCAGGCTTTAAATTTTATTTTACGCTTTTTAAATTCCATAATGAAGTATCGTACCTTTAACAAGGCATGTAATCGATGAGCGAAAATAAGAAGGTATTATTTATAATCAATAAATACTCGGGCACCGGGTATCAATCCAAGATTGAAGGGGCTATTGTTTCGCAATGCGATCAACTCGGCCTAAAGGCTACCCTGGAGTTTACCAAAGGCCGTGGACATGCCACCGAGCTCGCTCGTCAAGGTATAGTGGATAAAGAATATGAAACGATTTTTGCCGTGGGGGCGATGGAACTGTAAATGAAGTGGCGAAGGCAATTGCTCACACTAACCAGGTTATGGGTATCCTGCCTTCTGGTTCAGGTAATGGACTTGCGAGGCATCTCGGCATACCCATGAAGATTAACGATGCATTGTCCCTGATTGGATCTTCATCAATCATTGCCATGGATTCCTTTCAGGTAAATGATCAGCTGTCCATCAATGTTTCCGGTATTGGGTTTGACGGACATATAGCCGGTATGTTTGGTAAAGATGGAAAACGTGGCCTAATCAGTTATAGCAAGTTAGTACTGGGCGAGTTTTTGCGTTACAAAGAATTCGAAGTCAATATTCAAATTGACGATTTATCCTTTCATCAAAATGCTTTCATGGTTGCCTTCGCGAATTCATCTCAGTTTGGAAACAATGCTCATATTGCACCCAGCGCATCCGTGTGCGATGGCTTATTGGATATAAGTATGATTCGGAAAATACCGCTTCACCAGGCAGTTGGCTTTGCCACAAAAATGTTTTCTGGCCAACTTCATAAATCTGCCTTTGCGGATATTAAAAAAAAAAAATCGCTTTACAGTTTGAAAACCCATGCCCTATCACATTGATGGGGGAAAGTCAGAACCGTAAAACATTTTAAAATTCAAATGCAACCGGGTTCCATTCGCATGCTGGTACCAATTCATTCAATGTCAAAGGTGTAGCTAGAAGTAAAATAAAGATTAGTTGGATATCCGAAAATCTTTAAATCCCGTTTAACCAAACATTTCCATTTGGTAACCAAAAACAAAGAATCATGAAAAAAATCTTTACATGCTCATTTTTTTACTTCCCATTACTACCCTGGGTTGGTCGCAAGGGCTAACCACACCCCCCAGTGGCGACAATCAAAAATCAAAAGTGACTCAATTTATTGGTCCGGTTGAAGTATCAATTGCGTATAGTAGTCCTGATGTCCATTCACCAAGCGGAGAAGATAGAAGTGGCAAGATTTGGGGCGGTGCCGCACATTTTGGCTTTATTGATCAGGGTTTTGGAAATTCCAAGTCTGCACCCTGGCGGGCAGGCGCAAACGAAAATACAACCTTTACGGTTTCGCATGAGGTAACTATTGAAGGCAAACCTTTAAAGGCCGGTACTTATGGTTTATTTCTTGCCGTGTCAAAAGAAGGCCCTTATACCTGGATATTCTCTAAGAATAGCACCAGTTGGGGAAGTTTTTTTATGATGCAAAGAAGATGCATTACGTGTGGATGTAACGCCTCAAGATGCACCTTATACAGAATGGCTTACTTACGCATTTGATGATAGGCAGCCTGCATCAGCAAAAGTATCTTTGACATGGATAAAAAAAGAGTTCCGTTTAGCATTGAAGTACCAAACATCAATACCATATACATATCTAAAATGCGGGATGAGTTGCGATCAGCTCCTGGTTTTGATTATCAAAACTGGATGACGGCTGCTATGTTTTGCGTACAGAACAAAATCAACCTTGAGGAAGCATTGACCTGGGCCGAAACTGCAGTTAGTGCACCATTTGTCGGTCAAGAAAATTTTAATTCCTTGCAAACAAAAGCTGCTGTGCTTAATGCCTTGGGTCGGGATGCCGAAGCAAATGCGATAATGGATAAGGCTATTAAAGGGATCGGACGCAACCGTACAAGCTATCCATCAATACGGTCGGTCCTTGTTACATGCTGGCAAAAATGATAAGGCCCTAGAGGTATTTAAATACAACGCTCAAAAACATCCGGAAGATAAGTTTACGCCTAACGTGGGCTTAGCAAGAGGTTATGCGGCTGTTGGCGATAAGAAAAATGCCATTAAATATTGGGATACAGCTATCAAAAATTTGCCAGCCGAACAAAAGCAGTTTCTGCCCCAATACCAGGCCGAAATTGACAAGTTAAAATCTGGAAAATAATAAAACGGGTGACCGGTAAACTGACAACTGGTCACCCGTTAATCTGGCAAGGCCGTTTTGTTTTCGTAATTCATCTATAAAATATTGTCTTTGGTCGATATGATTAGGTGAGCGGATACGTTTATTCAATAAGATGTATTTATTTTGCAGTATGAAACGGCTTTTGGCATTCAGTATCTGGGCATTTTTGGCGGGATTCTTAGCCATTCCAGCAATGGCTCAGGAAGGAGAATCGGATGAGCCCGTAATTGTTTATGATCCCCTTTTCTGGAAATCTGAATTGAAGCTAAGGACTAGCCAATGCCAATCCATTCAAGAAATCAATTCAGAATATTATCAGTTAATAGAATCCACTGTAAGAAATTCGGATGTGCCACCACCCGAGTTAAAAGAGATTGCAAAGGAAGGACTTGTTGAGCGTAGTCAAAAAATCTGGGACACCCTTCACCCAATTCAAAAAAGAAAATGGGTGAAGCTGTGGCAAAACCAATACACTGCCCCCTGATTTCTACCTTATCAGCTCCCCAAGTGTATTTAACCCTTTCTCTACTTTCTTACTCCACGGTAGAACTATAGCCGTTATCTACATTGTAAATAAAGGGTATCAACTTCGCACCAAATGGAGAACCCAGCTATCAAAGTAATTAAGTATCACCCCGAGCATCAACCCTGGTTCGAGAAATTCAATCGCGACTGGATTGAGAAATTCTTTTGGATGGAACCTGTTGATTTTGACGTGTTGCAAAATCCGGAAGAACACATTATTTCAAAAGGCGGATTCATCTTCATGGCATTGTGTGAAAAGGAGTTGGCGGGTACGGTTGCCTTAAAATTTGTGAGTCCGGGTGTTTATGAATTCACCAAGATGGCAGTGGATGAAAACTTTCAGGGGAAGAAAATTGGAAAAGAATTATCGCTGGCTGCCATTGGCAAGGCGCAACAATTACAAGCAAAAAAGATAGTTCTTTATTCAAACACCAAATTAATTTCGGCTATAGCCTTGTATCGTAAATTAGGATTTATAGAAGTTGCCTTGGATGGCCCTTACAAACGAAGTGATATAAAAATGGAATTACCTCTTTCACAGCAATAGTGAAGGAAATCCTTTATAAATTTGAATTAACCAATATAAGAAAATGATAAACTCCGTACTTGATACCCTTTTCTGTCGCGATCTTGCCAAACTTAAAGTTGAGTTGGAATCGTATAAAACCGAAACTCAAATCTGGAAGGTTGTCGGGGACATCACCAACTCTGCTGGCAACTTGTGTTTGCACTTAGTAGGTAATCTCGACACCTACATTGGAGCTACGTTGGGTAATAGCGGATATGTGCGCAACCGTGATGCAGAATTTGCATTGAAAGATATTCCAAGAGCAGAATTGATTCTACGAATTGATTCTACGATTCAAACTATCCAGCGAGTAGTGCCCACACTTTCAGAAGAACAATTGAAATCAGAATACCCACTTCTCGTTCTGAAAGAAAAAACAACGACTGAATATTTCCTGATTCATCTGGCTATGCACTTAAGCTACCACTTGGGTCAGATTAATTATCATCGCAGATTGACCGCCTAAAAAGATATCATACCCTCATTAAAACTTTACTATTATGAACACAACCGTTGGCATACCCGTAGAACGTATCAAACAATCAAAAATCTCTTCTGTTGATTTCAATAACCTTGGCTTTGGAAATTATATTTCCGATCACATGCTGATTGCCAATTATAAAAATGGTCAATGGCAACAACCGCAAATTATGCCTTTCGGAGAAATTCCAATGACACCTGCTATTCTTTCTCTTCATTATGGCCAGTCTGTTTTTGAAGGAATGAAAGCATTCAAAAACAAAAAGGGTGAGATTTCAATTTTCCGTCCGCAGCGCCATCATCAGCGACTACTGCGTTCGTTAGATCGCATGTGTATGCCAGCCATTAGCGAAGAACTGTTTATTGAGAGCTTATGTGCTATTGTTGCTACCGATGCTAACTGGGTCCCTGATTCAGAAGGCTCAGCTCTTTATTTGCGTCCGGTAATTTTTGCAACTGAATCGCGACTTGGAGTAAAAATTTCTGACGAATATAAGTTTGTGGTTCTTACAAGTCCTGTTGGCCCTTATTTCGCAAAACCAGTTCGGGTAAAAGTTGAAGAAACTTATGTGCGCGCAGCCGAAGGAAGTACAGGCTTTGCGAAATGTGCCGGTAATTATGGTGGCGCATTCTACCCTACTCAACTGGCAAAAGAGCAAGGCTTTGATCAGGTACTTTGGACTGATGCGAAAGAGCATAAATATATTGATGAGTCAGGCGCCATGAACGTGATGTTTGTGCTCGATGGAAAACTAATTACTCCGCAACTCACCACTTCTATTTTAGATGGCGTAACCCGCAATTCAATTTTAACATTGGCCAATGATATGGGTATGCCAAAAGAAGAACGAAAAGTAAGTGTTGCCGAATTGAAAGCAGGTTTTGAAAATGGAAAACTCACGGAAGCATTTGGTGTAGGCACCGCTGCGGTTGTATCAACCATTGCAATTATTAATATTGAAGGAAAAGATTATAATCTGCCGGCAGATAGTAGCTCAAGCTTTCAGCAACGCGTAAAGAAAAAACTTCATGACATCCGCATGGGTAACGAACCCGATACGCACAACTGGAATTATAATGTTCCGTTGAAGTAATTGATAAAAACCTTTCTTAATGAAAGCTTCCTTCTTTATACAACCGGGCGCACCCCTTGAGATTCGTGAGGTAAAAAAACCTAAACCCATAAAAGATCAGGTGCTCGTGCGCTTGCACAACGCGGCACTCAATCATCGCGATCTTTGGATCCAAAAGGAACAAAGTTTCCCTGATGGCATGGTGTTAGGTTCGGATGGAAGTGGCGTGATTGAAGATGTAGGTGAAGATGCGGATACCTTGCTGATCGGGATGGAAGTTATTATTAATCCCAGTCTCAACTGGGGTGATAATCCAATTGTGCAGGGTAACTCATTTAAGATTTTGGGTGTACCCGATGCCGGAACATTCAGCGACTATGTCGTTGTTTACAAGAAACAAGTTTTGAAAAGCCCGAGCATCTCTCCTTTGCAGAAGCGGCCGCTGTTCCGTTATCGGCATTAACTGCATATCGGGCCCTATTTTCTAAAGCTCGTTTACGTGCGAAAGAAAAAGTTTTGATTACTGGCATTGGTGGTGGCGCAGCCTTATGGGCTTTTCAATTTGCTGTTGCCTACCAGGCGCGGGTCTATGTTACTTCAGGATCAGATGAAAAATTGAGTAAAGCAAAACAACTGGGAGCCGTTGGGGGGTTCAACTACAAATATCCGGAATGGACAAAACAAGCGTTAAAAGAATCCGGTGGATTTGATATTGTTATTGACAGCGCGGGTGGAGCGCAGTTTTCTGAATTATTAGAACTTATGATTCCCGGTGGGCGCATTGCCATATTTGGTCGCACAGCCGGAGACATTCCCAACCTCCCCACACGTTTACTATATTGGAAGCAAATCTCCATACATGGAACTACCATGGGTACCCGTGATGAGTTTCTTTCGATGATTGATTTTATAGAAAGTCGCAACATCAAACCAATTATTGATAAAATCTATCCATTTGATCAAATTAATGAAGCCATGAAGCGTATGGAACAAGGTGATCAGTTTGGGAAAATTGTTTTAAATATTAAATAACATGGGCATTACCTATCGCAGTGATGTTAAAATTTCAACCGATCAATTCATTGATGTATTGAAGCGGTCAACATTAGCCGAGCGGAGACCGGTTGATGATCGCGATCGCATAGAAAAATGCTTCAGAATGGTAATATTACTATTACCGCATGGCAAAATGATTTATTGATTGGCGTATCGCGGGCACTTATCGACTTTTCTTTTTGTTGTTATCTCTCTGATCTGGCTGTGGATGAAGCTTTTCAAAAACAAGGTATCGGCAAAGAGTTGATTCGTTTAACGCACGAAGCTGCCGGTGAAAACGCCACACTCATTTTATTAGCCGCACCCAAAGCAGTCGAGTATTATCCAAAAATTGGGATGGAGCAATTTAAAGATTGCTTTATCATCAAAAGAAAAAGTAATTGACTTAAAAGTTAAAAATATCAGTATGGAAAAATTCCCCATCACCGACAAAACCAAAATCACTCGCTTACCCAAGCGTGGTGTGTACGACAAAGAAACTGTTTATTCTATTTTAGATGAAGCCCTGTATTGTACAGTTGCCTACTCAAAAGACAATCAACCCTATCAAATCCCAACCGGTTTTTGCCGGATTGATGATAAGCTTTACATCCATGGATCGGTGGGGAGCCATTATATGCGTGAATTACAAACTGAAAAGTTACCGGTATGTATTAGTGTTACACTGATTGACGGGCTGGTGTTGGCGCGTTCGGCTTTTCATCATTCTGTGAATTACCGGTCGGTTGTAATCTTTAGTAAACCCGAAAACGTTACGGAAAAAGAAGAGCTATATAACGTCTTGGAAGTCTTCACCAATAAAATGTGTCCCGGCCGTTGGGATGATGTTCGTAAACCAAATGATGGTGAATGGAAAGCAACCCTGGTTTTATCGTTTGAAATAAATGAAGCTTCGGCAAAAGTCAGAGAAGGAGCGCCTAAGGATGACGAAGAGGACTATGACTTGAATATCTGGGCGGGTGTACAGCCTTTAACGTTGGAGCGTAAGTCAGTTATTCCTGATCCTGCACTTAAGGCTGGCATTGCAACACCTGGCTACCTTTTCCGTTGATGCTAGAAATCTGGTCAAAAATGGCTATCTTCGCGCCACCTGAACCAAAACAGCGGTTCGGGGGTTTTACGAATAGGCTATAAAGGCCATATAAACGCTAAAAAACAACTATCATGGGAAGACCTCCTGTACTACCAAAAAAGAAAAAAGACGGATTTTGGCTTGAAGTGCGTAACAAAGGCGCGCGGACGGGTACTATTTTAATTCGCGATAGCCATCAAGCAATGATGCAGGCTGCCAAACAATACGAAATGACGAAAGATGTCATTCTCTTAGGCGAGCACAAAAACGGCAAAAAGTAGATTCTGAAAAAGCGAAAGCAAAGAAGGCCAAAGAAGCCTGACCTGCAGAAGCACTTAATAAGAGCTATTCTCTTAGTTTTTTAAAGAACTGATTGAGTAGCTCTTTACTTTCCGCCTCACCCACCCCTTCTTAACAACCGTGCGCGGATGTAACAACGACTGCTGAATTAACGAGTAACCACGTTGCACATCACTCGCACCAAAAACAAGTTGCTGCAACTGTACCCAATGTAATGCTCCGGCACACATCACGCAGGGTTCCAGCGTAACATACAAGGTACATTCATCTAAATATTTTGACCCTAAAAAATTAGCAGCAGCGGTTACGGCCAGCATTTCGGCATGGGCCGTTGCATCGGTCAATTGTTCGGTTTGGTTATGGGCGCGGCCAATAATTTTATTCTGACAAACTACCACAGCTCCTACGGGCACCTCTCCCAGTTCAAAAGCTTTACGGGCTTCTTTCAAAGCCTCTTTCATAAAGAAATCGTCAGAGTACAAATCCATGAACCCGATGATTATTTTATTTTAATCGTCTTCATCATATCCCTTACAGTTCCCTGCCAGTCTTCTTTCGATGACTTAGGAGAAGTAAAGGTGAATACCAAAGTACGCTTAGGCTCTACCAGATATTGTATGTATGTATAGCGAAATACAGGCTGCTGTTCACCCAGTGTCATACGGTTTCCGTTTACACGGGATTCAAATTCAAAATAGATCAATTTTCTTTTATGAACTTCATGAATTCCTTCCTGAAGCATATCTACCCGATCATAAAAGCTATGAATACTTGACTTGAAAAATTTCTGAGCCATCTCTAAATCACCATCCGGCCATTGCGTGGCTGAAATATTAACGCTAAAATCCAGAGTTCGATTAAGGTCCGTATACGCGGCTAAGGGTGCCCGAACCGATGGGTATCGTTGTGTAATATCATCATCCGTCATGGGTGAAAGTTCGGCAGGGAGTGATATGGTGATGCCATCGGTAACTTTGGTTTTAATCAACTTATCAGGTGCAAAACCAAACAAACTAACAAACGACAGGAAAATCAGAATTCTCTTCATAGTTATTGTATAACGAAATTGGGGCGAGTCGAAGGTATAACGTGCAACCTTTATTAATTTGCGCCCCTCAAATTTAAGGATTTTACTATGCTAAGAACTCATACCTGCGGTGAACTGCGCCTAAACGATGCAAATAAACAAGTTACCTTGACCGGCTGGATACAACGCACCCGCGATAAAGGAAGTTTATTATGGATTGACCTGCGCGATCGGTATGGAATTACTCAGTTGTTTTTAGAAGAAGGAAAGAGTGATGCTGCCTTGTTAGAAACCGCACGGAAAACAGGTCGTGAATTTGTGGTTAAAGTACAAGGCACGGTGGTTGAACGTGTTTCTAAAAATGAGAAAATAGCTACGGGCGATATTGAGATTAGGGTTGCATCATTGGAAATCCTGAATCCTTCCAAAGTTCCGCCTTTTACCATCGAAGATAATACCGATGGTGGTGACGACTTGAGAATGAAATATCGCTATCTGGACTTGCGTAGAAATCCGGTTCGTGAAAATTTAATGCTACGCCACAAAGTAGCTCAACAAACAAGAGTATATCTTGATGGTCTGAACTTTATTGAAGTGGAAACGCCCGTGCTGATTAAAAGCACGCCCGAAGGCGCCCGCGATTTTGTTGTGCCTTCACGCATGAACCCCGGTGAGTTTTATGCGTTGCCGCAATCGCCACAAACATTCAAGCAATTGTTGATGGTTTCGGGTTTCGACCGCTATTACCAAATTGTAAAATGCTTCCGCGATGAAGACTTGCGGGCCGATCGGCAACCGGAGTTTACACAAATAGACTGCGAGATGGCTTTCATCACCCAGGAAGACATTCTACATACTTTCGAAGGCTTGGTGCGACATCTTTTTAAAACTGTAAAAGGAATTGATATGCCCTCGGTACCTCACATGAGTTATGCCGATGCGATGAAATATTATGGCTCTGACAAACCCGACACCCGATTCGAGATGAAATTTGCTGCGCTAAACTCAGTTGCACAGGGAAAAGGATTTCAGGTTTTTGACAGTGCCGAACTGGTGGTTGGAATTTGTGTAAAAGGTTGTGCTGAATATACCCGCAAGCAATTGGATGAACTCACCGAATTTGTAAAGAAACCACAAATTGGGGCAAAGGGTCTAGTTTATGTTCAGTGTAAACAAGATGGAACGTTCAAGTCATCGGTAGATAAGTTTTATTCTTCGAAAATTTAAAGCAATGGGCAGATTTACTTCAGGCTCAGCCCGGAGATTTACTACTCGTGCTTTCCGGTGAAAAAGAGAAAACTCAGAAAGCATTAAGCGAATTGCGTTTGCGCATGGGCGAAACATTAGGTCTTCGCGATAAAAATAAATTTTCGGCACTCTGGGTAATTGATTTCCCATTGTTGGAATGGAACGAGGAAACAAAACGTTGGCATGCCATGCATCATCCGTTTACCTCGCCTAAGCCAACCGATATGAATTTGCTGGATAGTGATCCTGGCCAAGTGCGTGCGAATGCATACGATATGGTGATTAACGGAACCGAAGTAGGCGGTGGCTCTATTCGTATTCATGACAGGGCCACACAACAATTGATGTTCTCTAAACTTGGTTTCAGCGAAGAAGAAGCTAAGAAACAATTTGGCTTTTTAATGGATGCTTTTGAATTTGGTGCACCTCCGCATGGTGGCATTGCATTTGGTTTCGATAGGCTTTGTTCACTTTTCGGTGGTGCCGATTCTATTCGTGATTTCATTGCGTTCCCTAAAAATAATTCTGGTCGCGATACGATGATTGATACCCCTTCAACCATTTCGAAGGAACAATTGAAAGAATTGGCAATTGATGTAAGGATTACAAATTCTTAACTCCATTTACACATGAAACAAACTCTTGCTTTTCTTTTTCTGGCAATAATATTTTTTGGCTGCGATAAAAGTGATGATTACTTTAAGAAAGGTAAGACCGCTTTCAATCAAGGTGATTATAAAAATGCGATAGCAAATTTTGACTCTGTGCTGGCCTTGAAACCCAATCATCCGGAAGCTGTTGCTACACGGGCAAGTGCCCTTTACAATACAGGAGAATACGTAGAAGCGTTAGTCGACTATACAAGAGGAATTGAACTTTGGCCAAAAGACGATCAAAATAAAATCACTTTGGCTCCAATCTATTTGCGATCGTGATGATTGCTATGTGGAACTTAAAAATATCCCAACAATAAGTGATTATTTCTTTGATCGTGGGGATGCCTACTATATGACGGAAGAATACACCAAAGCTATTGAAGATTTTACAAGTGTTATTGCCCTTAATCCTAATCATGCTAAGGCGTATGTTTTTCGTGGTGATGCTAAAGATGAATTAGGTCAATCAAACGAAGCCATCGAAGATTATCTTAAAGCCTTGGAAATTAATCCTACCTATGGCCTTGCTTACTACAATTTAGGGGTAACCAAACAAAGGTTGAAAGACAAAGTCGGAGCATGTGACGCATTCAAGAAAGCGGTCGAGGCAGGATATAAGGAAGCTGAGTCGTTTGCTGCTGATTGTAAATAATTCAGACTTTGACAAATCCAGTCTTCAACAAATTATAGGACGTATTAATCCAGCAATTGAGTTGTCTCTTCCGCATCAATGGAAATATCATCCTCCCCAACATCATCAAACGGGTTTTCCAAATGATCCTGAATGTTATCTAAGCTTACTAATATAAAGCTGTAAAGCACGGGCATTACATATTCAAGCGAAGGGGAATAATCACCCACTGTGCTGGCAAAATATGGGCCGTAGATAATTGAAATATATAAATGAATACTTTGGAATAAGTGCGAAGCGTAATAGGCGTTCGGTAATTGTGAATAATTTTCATGTTATCAAAGGTAATAATCATTTTACTTACATATTGACTCGCCCTGGAAATCTCTCCACTTTGCACACCATAGTTTCTTAATTCGTTGGTCATCAGCGAAAGCCGGGAAAATAGTTGATACATGTTTCTTTCGTTCAGCTTCCATTTCGGGTCATGCTCGGTTTTTAAACATATCCCGCATCAACTTCATCATATCAAAAATGATTTGCTTAGTTCGGGCTGGAAGGTCATTTTCTTTACTGCCAGACCAATCTCAGGTCGCGTAATAAATAGCAATGGCATGACCCTTAAAATCCGCAAAACGTTGGAGGGCAGTCTCTCTACGCGTATAGGCAGATCCAATTGAAAACACGACAGGAAAAAACGATAGCTACCCCAACCAGCATATCCAGGAACTTAGCTATAAATCCTAATTTATAGCAAGTATAGGTTGAAATTACAAGATAAGATCGTAATGATAAACGTCTTGTAATTGATGATCAGGAAAAACTTCTGAATAATTCGTTTCATGCTTTTATATAGACTCTGAAAATTCCAGAAAAGGAATGAGGTTACCAAATTGGTAAGCAACAATAAAGTATAACAATAAATAATGACTCAAGTCATATTTGATTAATCCTCTACTACCTCAACCTCTACGCGAACATTTCTGCGGGCATAGCTGCTATTTTTATCATAAATCATGCAACCTGCCACCAAGCCTTTATGCTGATGCGATTTTCTGCGATACCTTTTGACACAAGCCACTCTTTAATAACCAAAGCCCGCTGATAAGAAAGTTCTTTTGCTGATCCTGGTTCTTCGACATCATCGGTAGTAAGTTCGAAGAAATTATGGTTCGGGCCCATAGTAATAATCTTTCCATGCGCATTACCGTTGGTATGGCCGTGCAACACAATCTTATATCGTTCATTCGAATTCATGAAGTCCAGCAGACGCAGTAACTCATATTTTGAGTCAGGAAGCATTACGGCTGCATCATTAAAAAAGTAAACATCATACAAGGTCTCAATATCTCCTTTTTGAAGCCGGACCAGATCAAACTTGATTACATAATGATTGTCGCGCCACTCCATATACTCGGGCATACTTTCCTTGGTGATGTCAGCCAAAACAAAATCATGCTGTGCTTTTCGATAGCCGAATGATGAGCCAATCAGCGAAAGCTTACCCGATTTATTTTGGGTTTGGTAAGGTCTCTACTTCATGGGCCTTAACCTTTTTAATCAGTCGGGCAACATCGCCATCTACAATTTCCACCTCACCATCAATAGGCTCACCATTGGTTGGATTATATGTGTAAAATAAAACTTCAGCATCCTTAAGCGGTGGCGCTCCTTTTGCGGTTGCCTCTACTTTATCCTCATCTACAGTTACTTCAACCTTATTGGAAACTACTTCATCCTGACCTACCTCAGTTCGAACTTCCTCAACAAGGGGTGCTGGCACAATCTCTTGCTTCACTTCTATTGTGGCTTGCTCTTGTTCTGCAACCGGAGGAGCATACCCTTCTTTCATAATTCGTACCCACGCATCTGTAAACCCACCCTCCTTTCTGGTTTTCAGCATTTGTTCAATAGAAACATCAAATTCTGTATAGTAATCAAGATATTGTAATAGAATTTAGGCCTAAATCATATCCATATTTAGTATGTAGGCCGGTATTATTCAATTTGGAAACGTAGCCTCCATATATTTTTCCTGACCAATTCGATACGCTATAACGATGTAATAACCTTTTTGAAGATAATCGCCTTTAGGGGTAGGGTCTGTAAAAGATAATGAAGATAGACTAAGCCATTAGCCAAGGCACATGCATAGCCACGCATAGTTGAGGGGTTTGGTTAGATAAAGATTGCGGAAAAAAGTGGCTTTTGCAATGAACCCTCGAGACAGTTACTTCGACATAATCATTTCTTTTAAGAAACCATATCCATAACCAGTCAGTTGAATGAGTGCCGCGGGCACACTTAACAGCGACACCGTTATTGAATGTGTTGTCAGATAACAATCAATAACAAGTGCTAACAAGTAGAGACAATAAGCAGCAACACCGGCTAACGCTAATACAGGAAAAGGAAGGAATTAAAAAAAGGACCCGGCAAAAGAATTATACCCAGTAAAAAGAATGCCGGGAACCAATGAGTTACTTTAACTTCACCTGGATGCGCTTTGCCAACCAAAGCCCGCCCTTTACCAAAATTTGAAACTTGAATAAAAAATTCTTTGAGATTGGTTCTTCGCTTATGGAATACGTAAGCCACTCAAGGTGCTGCCTGAAATCCTTGTTTGCGCTACGACACTTAACTCTAGTGTTCTGCGAGACGATCAAATTTAAAGCCACCGGTTTGCTCAAAAACTTTTCGGCTGATACCCATATTAAAACTTCTTGGTTGAAATCCATTCGATTTACCACCTCTGATTCCACCTGTAGTAAAAGAGATGACATCGTATAGCCCATCGCTTGTTGAACGATCGTAAAATTTTGATGGCCTCGATCCGGTCCACCCCACGCATCGACCGATTCACTCTTTAAAAATTTCTCGACAGATTCAAAATAGTGATCGGGTATAATGCAGTCACTATCGAATACAACAAAATATTCACCCCTGGCTCGTTCAAACCCAAAATTACGGCTTGGACCAGGTCCACTATTAGTTTGTAATAATACTGTATGGTCAACCGATTTGAGTAATCTTCATATACCTTTTCACTTGTTTTGGATGATCCATCTTCAACCAAAATCATCTCAAAGTTCTTATTCGTTTGTCGGGTCAAACTCTCCAACAATTCCTGTATTTC